>OZ254161.1:0-1468350 GCA_965268205.1 Candidatus Nanopelagicaceae bacterium
ATGGCTGCTGTAGACGTCGAACTCTCCCAATTATGGGATCGGGTGGTTGAGCATGTCTCCTCTGGAGAACCTCAACATCGCGCCTTCTTAGCCATGACTAAGCCCCTAGGTCTTCTACAGAAAGAGGGTGGAGCAACCAGCCTCCTGGTTGCCGCCCCAAATGCCTTCGCAAAAGATGTCCTTGAATCCCGTCTTCGCGTTGTGATTAATGAAGTTCTCACACAAGAGCTTGGCGAGAAGGCAAATATTGCGGTGATGGTCGATGAAACAATCGAACTCGCAGATCTTCCAGCGCCACAAGTTGCAGTCGAAGTAATTCCTGCACGTCCTGGCACTGGTCGCGACGATTCTGAAGTTCGTAAGTCCGACGAGCCTTCACAATTAAACGCTCGCTACATCTTCGAAACATTTGTTATCGGTGCATCAAACCGTTTTGCTCACGCAGCTGCCGTCGCAGTCGCTGAAGCGCCAGCTAAGGCATACAACCCACTCTTTATCTATGGCGAATCAGGTTTGGGTAAGACTCACTTGTTACATGCAATTGGTGCATATGCAAAAGAGTTATATGGAAATGTGCGCGTTCGCTACGTTTCATCTGAAGAATTCACCAACGACTTTATTAACTCAATCCGTGACGATA
This sequence comes from Candidatus Nanopelagicaceae bacterium, assembly GCA_965268205.1. Lineage (GTDB taxonomy): Bacteria > Actinomycetota > Actinomycetes > Nanopelagicales > Nanopelagicaceae > Planktophila. The sequence goes on from OZ254161.1 coordinate 641, forward strand.
AAGCAACTGCATTTCAGCGTCGTTATCGCGATCTAGATATTCTGCTTGTTGACGATATTCAATTCTTAGAGAATAAAGAACGTACCCAGGAAGAGTTCTTCCATACTTTCAATACGCTCTATAACGCTAATAAACAAATAGTTATTTCATCAGATCGACCACCGAAACAATTAACAACTCTTGAAGATCGTCTACGTTCTCGCTTCGAGTGGGGTTTGATTACAGATATCCAGCCGCCAGAACTTGAAACTCGTATTGCTATTCTTCGTAAGAAGGCGGCGCAGGATAAGTTAAATGCGCCAGATGATGTTCTTGAATTTATCGCAAGTAAGATCTCTACAAATATTCGCGAGCTTGAAGGTGCACTTATTCGCGTAACTGCATTTGCATCTCTTAACCGTCAGCCGGTTGATATGGGTCTTGCTGAAATTGTTCTTAAAGATTTAATCCCGAGTGATGTCACCTCTGAAATCACTGCGCCAACCATCATGGCTCAGACAGCTGCCTACTTCAGCCTGACGTTGGATGATCTCTGCGGAACTTCGCGTTCTCGTGCACTAGTTAATGCTCGCCAGATTGCGATGTACTTATGTCGCGAGCTGACAGAGCTTTCACTTCCTAAAATTGGGCAGACTTTCGGCGGTCGTGATCACACAACAGTGATGCATGCTGACCGAAAGATTCGCGAGTTAATGGCTGAACGTCGTTCGATCTATAACCAAGTCAACGAACTCACAACCAGAATTAAGCAGCAGACAAAGGCGTAACTGCCGAAGGATGAAATGTCCGTTTTCACCCTCTTTACCCCCAAGGTGGGGATAAGGTGTGGATAACTGTGGATAGAACCGCTAAATATGTGGGTAACAGCTCTCTTTGAGCGTATTAAGAAGGTGGGGGTAGTAAGTGATCGATAGATATACAGCGCTTCTCCACACCTTTACCGGGTTTTCCCACAGAGAAAACGGGTTAAATATAGGCTCTGACCTGCGCTTTTATACTTTATCCACAGCTTACCTCTGCGGTTACTACTACTACCTTTATATATATAAATCCCGTTTCCAAGCGGACCGTTCACAAATTACAGTTCGTCTACTACTAAATCTGATGAGTGCGAGGGCTACGGCGTGAAATTTACTGTTGATCAAAATTCTTTAACTGATGGAGTCAACTGGGTATCCCGGTCACTTTCTACACGCCCAATTAAAACCGAGCTCCTCGGAATTAAGATCGATGCAACCGGCGATGATGTTGTTCTATCTGGATCAGATTTAGAAACCTCAAGTAAATCTCACTTTAAAGCAGATATTTTAGAGAAGGGCGCAGTGCTTGTTCCTGGAAAGTTACTTGCGGAAATCTGTCGCTCACTTCCAAATAAACCAATCACTATTACTTTAGATGGAACACGCGTACTTGTTACTTCAGGTGCTGCAAAGTTCACACTCCCAACTCTTTCACTTAACGAATACCCAAACCTCCCAGAGCTTCCTGAAACAACCGGCACAGTCGCAAGCGACACATTTGCAACAGCGGTTGCACAAGTTGCTATCGCTGCAGGCCGCGATGATTCACTACCAACACTTACTGGTGTCCATGTTGAAATCACTGAAGAGACAATCACACTTGCTGCAACAGATCGCTACCGCCTAGCGGTTCGCGAATTTAACTGGAACCCTGCAACACCTGGAGTTTCAACATCAGCGCTAATGCGCGCCCGCACATTGGCAGATGCAGCAAAGTCACTTGTTGGAACAAAGAACGTCTCTCTCTCATTTGCGCCAACAACATCAAATGATCGCCTTGCAGGTTTCAGTGGCGACGGCAAAACAATGACATCTCGTATGCTCGATGGAACATTCCCTCCATACCGCCACCTTCTACCAACTGAAACAACAACTACAGCTGTTGTAGAAGTTGCACCGTTCTTAGATTCTGTTCGACGCGTTGCACTTGTTACAGATAAGACAGTGCCTCTCCGTCTTGAATTTAAAGATGGTGGGGTCTCGCTCGAAGCAGGCGCCGGTGAAGAAGCGCAAGCAACTGAGACAATTGACGTTCTATTAAACGGCGAACCAATCTCGATCGCATTTAACCCAGTATTTCTCGCTGACGGTCTTCAAGCTGTTGGAACACCTTTTGTACAAATCTCATTTACCGGATCTAATAAACCGGCAATCCTCACAGGCCGCACAGAACCCAATAGCCCATCTATTGAAAACTACCGCTACTTGTTGATGCCAATGCGCTACGCCTCTTAATTAAGAAGTAGTAAAACTTAACCATGCGTGTAACCCGGCTAGCGCTCACCAATTTCCGCTCCTATAAAACACTTGAGCTCGAGCTACCTGCTGGCCCCATTACCTTCATCGGCAACAACGGAAGCGGTAAAACCAACATCGCTGAAAGTTTGATCTACCTTGCATACCTATCTTCACACCGCGTCTCAAATAACCAACCACTTCTTTCACTCGGCAGCGAACAAGCAATCATCCGCGCTGAAATTGAGAGCGATGGAAGAAAGCTACAAGTTGATCTAGAGATCAATGCAAGCAAAGCAAACCGCGCACGCCTCAACGGTAACCCTGTTAAATCACAACGCGAAATATTGGGCGCGCTGCAAATTATTTATTTCTCACCTGAAGATTTAGATCTTGTGCGCGGTGAACCAACACACCGCCGCGACTTCATGGATAAATTGTTAATCACCCAATCACCGCGCCTTGCTGGAGTTATCTCTGATTATGAACGCGTTGTAAAACAGAGAAACACGCTTTTAAAAACACGCGCACCAGAAAATGCGATCATCCCTTGGACAGAACAACTCATTACCTACGGCTCACAATTATCTGCAGAGCGAATCAAATTAGTCGATGACCTCAACCCATATGTAAATGCAAACTATGCAAACCTCAACGAAGTAAAGAGCGCTTCGATCTCTTATAAATCTTCTACAGAGAACTTATCGGCAGATGTCGAACATAACCACCAAGTTTTAACAGAGCGCCAATTAGAAGTTGCCCGCCAAGAACAAGAACGCGGCGTATCTTTAATTGGCCCGCACCGAGACGACCTACATTTACAACTCGGAGATTTCCCAGCAAAAGGTTATGCAAGCCACGGCGAATCTTGGTCGATGGCAATTTCACTACGTATCGGCTCATATAACTTGTTAAAATCAAATGGCGCAGAACCAGTGTTAATCCTCGACGATATCTTTGCCGAGCTCGATACCGCTCGCCGCCTGCAATTAACATCGGTTACAAAGATGGCGGAACAAACTTTTATTACTGCAGCAGTTGAAAGTGATTTACCTGCAGAGTTACTATCTACTAAGTTTTATGTCAGCCCAGGAGTTGTGACGCAATGAGTGATGAGCCAAAGAAGCGCGATCTCGCACTCGACCTATTTCGCAGCTACAAAACCGGGTTTACAAAGAAGAAGAAAACAGTTGAAGAGCGCACGCAAACTCCCGGGGACCCAACCCTTATCTCCAACGTCTTAAGCAATCTCATTGAAGAACGCGACTGGAACTCTGGCCTGGCTGAAGGAACCCTCTTCGCCACCTGGCCACAGGTCGTCGGCCCCGAGATCGCCCAGCACACCACACCACTTTCAATGCTCGATGGCCGCCTCTTGGTTCAGTGTTCATCGACTGCCTGGGCAACCCAACTCAATCTCGTCGGCACTTCCCTGCTCGAAACGATCCGCGCCAGTGCCCCCGGCGCCCTCGTGGAATCTCTTGAATTTATCGGGCCGACCGCCCCAAGCTGGAAACGCGGCCTGCGCACAATCTCCAACGGCCGCGGCCCCCGCGACACCTACGGGTAAGGAATAAACCAAGGGCTCCGGCTGTTCAATTGTATGAAACCTGAGTCGCCTCGACTCAACTCTTTGGCTAGAATCGACTCAGGTTACAAAACCTCGACCCACCTCGGCTCGAGCGACAGTACGAAATTAAAGGGAGCAATAAATGGCTAGAGCAGTCGGAATCGACCTCGGAACTACAAATAGCTGCGTATCAGTACTCGAAGGCGGAGAGCCAACGGTTATTGCAAACGCGGAAGGCGCTCGCACAACCCCCTCGATCGTCGCATTCGCAAAGAATGGCGAAGTTCTCGTCGGTGAAGTTGCAAAGCGTCAATCAGTGACAAACGTTGAACGCACAATCCGTTCCGTAAAACGTCACATGGGTACTAACTGGACGATGGATATCGACGGCAAGAAGTACACACCACAAGAAATTTCAGCGCGCGTATTGCAGAAGTTAAAGCGCGATGCAGAAGCGTATCTCGGTGAAACTGTTACAGATGCTGTAATTACAGTGCCTGCATACTTCAACGATGCACAGCGCCAAGCAACAAAAGAAGCTGGCGAAATTGCCGGCCTCAACGTTCTTCGTATTATCAACGAGCCAACAGCTGCAGCACTTGCTTACGGTCTTGATAAGGCAGATAAAGAACAAACTATTCTCGTATTCGACCTTGGCGGTGGAACATTCGACGTTTCACTTCTTGAAATCGGCGACGGTGTTGTAGAAGTTAAGGCAACAAATGGCGATAACAACCTTGGTGGAGACGACTGGGATCAAGCACTTGTTGATCACCTCGTTAAGACATTTGGTTCTGCAAACGGCATCGATCTCACAAAAGATAAGATGGCGATGCAACGTATTCGTGAAGCTGCTGAAAAGGCGAAGATCGAACTCTCATCTTCACAATCAGCAACTATCAATCTTCCTTACATCACAGTTGATGCAGAGAAGAACCCATTGTTTTTAGATGAAACAATCACTCGCGCACAATTCCAATCACTCTCAGCAGATCTACTAGAGCGATGCAAGAAGCCATTCCAGGCAGTCCTTAAGGATGCAGGAATCCCAATTGCAAATATTCAATCAGTAGTCCTCGTTGGTGGATCAACTCGTATGCCAGCTGTCGTAGATCTCGTTCGCGAACTCACTGGTGGAAAAGAACCTAACAAGGGTGTAAACCCTGATGAAGTAGTTGCAGTTGGTGCATCACTTCAAGCTGGTGTTCTTAAGGGTGAAGTTAAGGATGTATTGCTCCTCGATGTAACTCCACTATCTCTTGGTATCGAAACCAAGGGTGGCGTGATGACAAAACTCATCGAACGCAACACAACTATCCCAACAAAGCGAAGCGAAATCTTCACTACAGCTGACGATAATCAGCCAGCAGTGCAGATCCAGGCCTACCAAGGCGAGCGTGAAATGGCTGCTTACAACAAGAAGCTAGGCATGTTCGAGCTCACCGGTATCGCACCTGCTCCTCGTGGAGTTCCACAGGTCGAAGTTACATTCGATATCGATGCAAACGGAATCGTTCATGTATCTGCAAAAGATCTTGCAACAGGTAAAGAGCAAGGTATGACCATCACTGGTGGATCTGCTCTTTCAAAGGAAGAGATCGATCGCATGATGGCCGAAGCCGAAGAGCACGCTAACGAAGATAAGCAGCGCCGCGAAGAAGCTGAAATCCGTAACACTGGAGACTCACTTGTCTACCAGACAGAGAAGTTCCTCACCGAGAATGCAGATAAATTCACCGAAGGTGAAGCTGCAACAAAGAAGACAGAACTTGATGAAGCACTTGCTGAACTCAAGACTTCTCTTGGCGGTGCAAACTTCGAGTCAATCAAGTCGAACACTGAAAAGGTCTCGACAATCTCACAAGCACTCGGTGCGCTTATGTACGCAAGTGCAGGCGCTGCCGCAGCAGGAGAATCAGCGGGAGCTGAAGATCATGTTGAAGATGCAGAAGTTGTTGAAGAGGGTGAGGCATAAAATGCCGAGCATTGAAATTGGTATCAACTAGATGACTACAGATGATCAAATCAAAACTGAACAAAATAGCGTTTTGATTGAGCCCCAAGAGTCTGAACCTGTTGTAGTAGAGGCTGCGCCGGATCAAGCAATTGATCCGGTTGCAGCCCTTACAGCTGATCTACAACGCCTACAGGCAGAGTATGCAAATTACCGAAAGCGTGTAGAACGCGATCGCGCAGTTTCACATGAGCTCGCTATCGGTTCTGTTCTTACAGAACTTCTTGCAACTCTCGATGATATTGATCGCGCTGCAGACCACAACGAACTCACAGGCGGATTTAAAGCTGTCGCTGACCAACTTGCTGCAATCACAACTCGTTTCGGATTAGAAAAGTACGGAACAGAAGGTGAACCTTTCGATCCTCAGATTCACGAAGCGCTTCTGCATGACACATCGGCAGATGTTGCTGTTGCGACTGCATCCAAGATTTTGCAACCTGGATATAAGTACAAAGAACGCATCTTGCGCCCAGCGCGAGTAGCAGTTACAGATCCGGCAGAGTAAAAGAAATGGCCGCTAAAGACCTTTACGAGAAGGATTTCTACAAAGTCTTAGGTGTAGATAAGAAAGCATCTGCCGACGAGATTAAGAAGAAATACCGCTCTTTAGCGCGCGATTTACACCCAGATAAGAACCAAGGCAATGTTGCTTTAGAAGAGAAATTTAAAGCGGTCTCTGAGGCTTACGACATCTTGTCTGATTCAAAGAAGCGTGCGGAATACGATGAAGCGCGTTCAATGTTTGAACGTGGTGGCTTCCGCGCACCAACTGGCGGAGGTCAATACCAAGGTGGAGATTTCTCCGACATGTTCGGTGGTGGAAACCCGCAAGATATCTTCGCAAATCTATTTGGCGGTGGCGGTCGACGCGGACCACGTAAAGGTTCGGATCTACAGACTGAATCAACAATTACATTCAAAGAATCAGTATTCGGTACAACACTTGATCTCAAGCTAAATACAGATGGCAATGGTCCACAGAATATTTCTGCACGTGTTCCGGCCGGCGTAAATGATGGCGCAAAAATTCGCGTAAAAAGTAAAGGTGCACCCGGTGAAGGTGGCGCTGGCGACTTATTTATTCAGCTACATGTAAAACCACACCCAATCTTCTCTCGCAAAGGTGAGCATTTAACTTTGACGCTACCTGTAACTTTTGCAGAAGCAGCGCTAGGTGCAGATCTCAAAGTTCCAACACTTTCTGGCGATGATGTCACCGTCCGTTTAGCACCAGGTACGCCAACAGGACGTGTTCTTCGCGTTAAAGGTCGCGGCATCAAAAAAGGCGCAATAACAGGCGACCTTTTAATAACTATTGAAGTACAAGTTCCACGACGCGTTGAAGGCAAGGCAGAGGAAGCAATTAAAGCTTTCGCACTAGCTACTGCAGAAGATGATGTTCGCGCAGAGTTCAATACAAAGGCAAAACAATGACAAAAGACTTGCCACAAGAAGATCATCCAGATGACGATGCAGGGCTCTATGTCATCTCAGTTGCTGCAGAACTTTCTGGGCTTCATCCACAAACTCTGCGCCAATATGATCGTTTAGGTTTAGTCTCACCAGATCGCACAGTTGGCCGCAACCGCCGTTATTCGCTGCGCGATATTGCATCGCTGCGAATGGTTCAGCGCCTTGTTGGTGAAGGCATCAACCATGCAGGTATTAAGCGCATCATCGAACTCGAAACAGCTATGGCAAATATGGCTGTTGAAGTCGCAAAGCTACGTATCGAAGTAGATGCGCTTCTGGAAGAGAACCCAGTAAAAGGGCTTCCAACACGTAAAAAAGGCGATGTCATCATTTACAAAGAAGAGAACTAGTAGAGATAAGGTCGCCCCATGAGCGCACGCGAGCAATTAAAGAGTGAAATCGTAAATAAGGCTGTTGTCCACGGCAAAGTTATTTTGTCTTCTGGAAAAGAAGCTGATTACTACGTCGATCTTCGCCGCGTCACACTCGATCATGTTGCCGCACCACTTGTTGGTGAAGTAATGCTCGAACTTACAAAAGATTTAGATTACGAGGCAGTTGGTGGATTAACTCTTGGCGCAGACCCTGTTGCAACAGCGATGATGCATGTTGCTGCCAAGAACGGCAAAGCAATTGATTCTTTCGTAGTTCGTAAAGCCGAAAAAGCACATGGCCTGCAGCGCAGAATTGAAGGCCCGGATGTAAAAGGCAAGAAAGTATTAGCTGTTGAAGATACTTCAACCACTGGTGGATCTGTATTAACCGCAGTTGAAGCACTTATCGAGGCGGGTGCAATCGTTGTTGGCGTTGCAGTTATCGTCGAGCGCGGCGCGAAGCAGAAGATTCTTGATGCAGGCTACAAGTACTACGCGGCATACTCGTTAGAAGATCTCGGTCTGTAAATCTTCTTTACTCAGATTTAAGAGTGATGTCTGCGCGAATTCCATTCGCGGAAGAATTCAATCGCCACCGGAATTACACTTACCAAGATAATCAAACCAATAATTGGCAACAGGTACTTGTCTACAGATCCCTCTAAGCGCTCACCAAGAATGTAACCAGCGCCAATTACTAGCTGGGTCCATACAACTGCGCCCAAAATATTCCAGAAGATAAATTTCTTCTTTGGGATACCAATAATTCCTGCAAGAGGATTAATCAAGGTGCGAACAAAAGGAATAAAGCGAGCAAGTACAAGAGCTTTACCTGTGCCGTACTTGGTTAACCACTTCTCTGTCGCTTCAACCTTTGCTTGGGTAAAGAAACGACCATCAGGACGAGTAAATAACTTACGGCCATACTTTTCGCCGAACCAGTAACCGACCTGCGAACCGATAATTGCGGCGAATGGCGCTGCGATAAAGAGCGCTATTGGATTTAGGGATGCCCCGCCCAAAATTGCTGCCCCTGATCCAGATGCAGCCACTCCTGCAATAAAGAGGAGTGAATCACCAGGAAATGCGAGGCCGACGAGAAGTCCTGTCTCAGCGAAGATGATCGCGAGAATTCCGATAAGACCGAGATCTCCAACAATTGAGTGGGCATCGAAGAGATTGGCTGCAAGATTCATAACAGCGAGGATAAGGTAACCGCCATGATTACGCATCCAACTGGCGCGCTAAAGGACGAAAAATATCGTCCTCAGTTTCACTTCACCCCTGCGCGCAATTGGATGAATGACCCAAATGGACTTCTCTACTACAAGGGCGAATACCACCTCTTTTATCAACATAACCCAAAAGAAAATATCTGGGGGAATATGTCATGGGGGCATGCTGTAAGTAGTGATTTATATAGCTGGGAAGAGCTTCCCGTCGCTATCGCATGCACCGATGAAGTTGGAATCTTTTCAGGTAGCGCAGTCATTGATTACGAGAACACTTCAGGTTTTGGCAGCAAAGATAACCTTGCGATGGTCGCTATCTACACAGAGCATAAGAACGATAAAAGCAGCCAAACACAGTGCTTAGCATTCAGCCTCGACAATGGACGAACATTTACAAAATATGAAGGCAACCCAGTATTAGATTTGCAGAGCCCCGATTTTCGCGACCCAAAGGTGCAATGGCTAGATGGTCAATGGCTAATGACGGTTGCATATCCCGACCTTCATCAAATCGCTTTTTACTCTTCACCTAATTTAAAAGAATGGACACACTTAAGTAACTTTGGGCCTGCAGCGGAAATTGGCGGCTGCTGGGAGTGTCCAGATTTATTTAAGTTAAATAACAAATGGGTATTGATAGTTTCACTCAACCCTGGTGGATACCAAGTAGGTTCCGGAACTCAATACTTTATTGGCGAATGGAACGGCAAAGAATTCATCGCGGATGATGTAGAAACCCGCTGGTTAGATTATGGCCGAGATAACTATGCAGGGGTTACCTTTAATAATGCGCCAGATAACAAAAGAATTTTTCTTGGGTGGATGAGCAATTGGGAGTACGCAAACAAGGTTCCAACAGATCCTTGGAGAAGTGCGATGACTTTACCTCGCGAGTTAACAATTGAAGGCGATCGCCTGGTGCAGAAAGTTTTACCGAACAGGAAGTTACCTTCAGTTAAATTCTCAACAAGCGGCGGCACAGTGCGAATCTCTGAAAGCGCAGATCGATTTATAGAAGTTGGCCTCGCCGATGGAAAAATCTTTATGGATGCAACAAATACCTGGTACGAAAATCTCAAATTCCATCGCCAAGAGATCGCAACAGATAAAAAAATTGTTGACTTTGAAATTTATATCGACCGCGGCTCAATCGAACTCTTCGCTGATGGTGGCAAGGTCGCAATTACCAACCTCGTCTTCGTCGAAACCGCCTTGAGCACGGTCTCGAGCCAGGACGAGATACGTGACCTGGAAGTAATCGAGCTCGGCTGATTCACGCTCCAAAAGCGCGCTCAAACTGCAAAAAACTGCAAAATGTGTTGCAAGAGAGTTATTGCGTCTGCCTTCCTTTGGCCAGCGCCCACCTTTACCTTTAAGGCACAACAGGCCTACCTAGCTGGCCATGTTAACCCTCGAAAGGAAACACTTCATATGAAGAAGTCAATGAAATTCGGAGCACTTGCTCTGACTTCAGCACTTACTTTATCTGTTGTTGTAGTTGCTACACCATCAGCAACAGCTGCAACATGTAAGAAGAAGACTGAAGTAACAATGCTCGGAACAATCAAAGATGAAATCAAGGATCAATTCCTCGCAGCAGCAGCAAGCTACAACCGTAGCCAGAACTGCTACAACCTGAAGTCAATCTCAGGCGATAAGAAGCTTACATTCCTTCAGAACGTAGCTCCAAAGTACGCTGCTAAGGATGCTCCAACAATCATGTACACACTCCAAGAGATTCCTGACATGGCTGACAAGGTCATGGACTGGAAGGGCACAAAGCTCATGTCACTTGCATCACCAGGACTTCTTGCAGCAGCAAATGTCGGTGGAAAGCAAGTTGGTGTTCCATCAACAGCTGAAGCTTTCGGACTTGTTTACAACAAGAGCGTTATCAAGGCTGCAGGAATCGACGTCACAAAGATCAAGACACGTGACGATCTAGACGCAGCATTTAAGAAGCTTAAGTCAGCTGGTAAGAAGCCACTTCACTTCTCAGCTATCTGGTGGTCACTTGGTGCACACTTCACAAACATGTTCCACACAACTGCAGGAACAACTCACGAGGCACGCCTCAAGGTTCTTGATTCACTTGTAGATGGAAAGATGGATCTCTCAAAGAACGCTGCATTCAAGAACTGGTTAGCAACATATGACTTCCTTAAGAAGAACAACTCAGCACCTGTAAATCTTACAGATACTGAATTCGATGCATCTGTTGCAAACGTTGCAAGCGGAGATTACGGATTCATGTTCCAGGGTAACTGGACTGAGCCAAGCCTCAACACAATTGCAAAGAGCACCAAGTTCGGTCTCATGAACCTTCCAATGAGCAACGATGCAAAGGGATACGGAAACGATTCAATCCCTGTCGGCGTTCCTGGTTACTTCATGATCGATAAGGAGCAGTCAACAAAGGCAGAGCGTGCGGGAGCAATTGACTTCCTTACATGGCTCTACACATCACCTCAAGGACAGCGCTTCGTTGCAGATCCTGTAACTGAAGGCGGAATGGGATTCATCCCTGTCTACAAGGGCTTCAAGACAAAGCCTGCAACAAGCATGGCTGGCGATATCGCTAAGTTCGTTGAAGCAGGAAAGACTCTTGAGTGGATCAACACTTACTACCCAGCAGGCCTCCAGGAGGAAGTCGGCAAGGTATCTATGCAGCAGTACTTCACTGACAAGATCAGCGCAGCTGAACTTGCTACAGCGATTCAGAATGCATGGAAGGGCAAGCCAAAGACTTGGCGTGGAGAAGCTGCTTAATAGCGCTTCACACTTTTAAGTCTAAAAATAAGTAAATAGAATCATCCTGAGGCGGGGAAACTCGCCTCAGGATGATTCTGCTTAACAAAGAATTTAAGAAGAAAAGGAGATTCAAGTGCCGTCAGCAAGAACTACGAAGAAATTTTTGAAATTTGCTGGAACACCACTTGCGATCTTCATCATTGTTCTCGTTGTTCCCTTTGTAAATGGTTTCTATTACACCTTTACAGACTGGAACGGATTCAAAACAACAAAACTTATTGGCTTCCAGAACTATGCAGACTCATTTGCAGATCCAAAATTCTGGGTCACGCTTAGATTTACAGCTCTCTTTGTAGTTGTCTCTTTGATTTTAGTAAACGTGGTTGCCTTTGGGCTCGCGCTCATCGTTACCTCAAAGTTGCGTAGCAAAAACTTCCTACGCACATTCTTCTTCGTACCAAACCTCATCGGTGGCGTCGTCCTCGGCGTTATCTGGCAATTTATCTTCAATAGCGCACTTGTATCGCTAGCAAATAAATACGGTTGGGAACTTTTTAAGCAGTCGTGGCTACAGGACACCAATAAAGCATTTTGGGCGCTGATCATCGTGACTGTCTGGCAATCATCTGGATACATGATGATTGTTTACATCACCGGACTTGTATCAATTGAAAATGATGTCCTTGAAGCATCTCAAATTGATGGAGCATCTCCTCTTAGAACGCTATTTTCAATCAAGATTCCGCTTATGGCACAGGCATTTACTATCGCGCTCTTCTTAACCCTTCGAAGTGGCTTTATGGCTTACGACGTAAACGTTGCGCTAACCGATGGCGGCCCATACCGCACAACCGAGTTGATCTCGATGCATATCTTCCAAGATGCATTCCTCGAAGGAGACTTCGGCACGGGTCAAGCTAAGGCTGTAATCATGTTCATAGTTGTTGCACTTGCCGCCCTAGTTCAAGTCACAGTCTCTAAGAGATACGAGGTGCAACGATGAAACTTCGCGGACGCCTCGGTAAGAAAATCACATTCGGAGTTGGAATCACTATAGCTTTCGCTTACTTCTTCCCATTCTTCTTAGTCTTTGTTAACTCAGTTAAGTTGAAGTACGACATCTTGGCCAACCCGCTTGCGCTACCAGTTCAAATCACCTGGGAAAACTTCCAACAAGCATTTGCTAAGATGAATTTCTTCCGATCGCTTACCAACTCATTAATCATTACAGTATTGAGCGTTTCACTACTGATCATCTTCTCATCGATGCTGGCGTATTACTTAGCTCGCACAAAGAATAAGCTTTCAAAATATATCTTCTTGATTCTCGTGGCTTCGATGATTGTTCCTTTCCAGGCCTTGATGATTCCATTTATGGCCCGCTTTGCGCCTCTTGTCTCATATAACAATCGCGGCGCTCTGATCTTCTTCTATATTGGATTTGGAACAGCGCTATCAACATTTCTCTATCACGGCTTTATCTCCACTATTCCAACCGAGATCGACGAAGCAGCTTCTATCGATGGTGCCTCAGATATGGTCGCATTCTGGAGAATTATCTTCCCTATGATGCGCCCAATTACAGCAACGGTTGCAATCATTAACGCCTTATGGATTTGGAACGACTTCCTCTTGCCACGACTTGTACTCGATGAAGCTTCACAGACTCTTCCGCTATCTACCTACCGCTTCTACGGTCAGTACACAGTTGAATATGGACAGGTAATGGCAGGTCTTGCGCTAGCAGTTATCCCAATTGTTATCTTCTACCTGATCCTTCAAAAGCAGTTTATTTCAGGCATTTCACAAGGCGCTGTTAAGTAATTTAGATTAATTTACTTTGGCAACACTCTCGCGAATAACAAGAGTTGTCGGTACTGAAATCTTTCCAAGCGCGCTTTCTGGCTTCTCAATCGCCGCCAAGATTTGCGACGCTGCAAGCTGACCTAAGAAGCGTGGCGGTTGTGCAACCGTTGTAAGCCCCATCGTTGCTGAAAATTCATGATCATCAAAGCCGACTACCGAAATATCTTCAGGAACCCTTAAACCCTTCTTGCGAATTGATTTCATGACACCAAATGCCATCTCATCAGATTCACAGAAGATTGCAGTGGGTAAATCTTTCCGCCCTAAGAACTCATCCATTGCAAGTTCTGCTGTGTGGTTATCAAAATCTGCTGTGATTTCATACGCGGGATTGAATTCAATACCGTTGCGCCTTAGAACGTTAAGGAAACCCTTCTTTCTCTGAATCGCGACTTCAAAGTTAAAAGCAAGTTCTCTTTGACCGACCACGATGCCAATCTTGGTATGGCCCATATCAACCAAATGCTGAGTTGCAACCTCTGCAGCTTTGATATCGTCAATCGATACACACGAACAACGATCATCAACGCCACCAAGAAGTGCAACTGGAATACCAAGACCTAGAATCTGATGAAACTCTTTATCCGTCGGGCGAAGTGACATCACAATCAAGCCATCTACTATGCCAACTAATTTCTTCTGCTGAAAGACTCGTTGTCGCGCATCGATTTGTGCAAAGTTATAGAGCAGTAGATCCATTCCAGCTTCACGCAAAGCTTGTTCAACACCAGCTACCGATTGCGAGAAGTACCAACGCGAAAGAAATGGCGCGATTACTCCGATCGTATTTGTGCGCGAACTTTCATTGCGCGGCAATAAATCTGGACGGATCGGATAATCGAGCTCTTGCGCCGCTTCTACAATCTTCTTTCGCGTGCGCTCATTGACATGATGCAGACCGCGCAAAGCCCGAGAGACAGTGGCAGGAGAAACTCCAGCCCTCTCTGCGATTTCGACGATGCCTGACATAAGAGTTCTAGGGTATGCAAAAAACTGCAAAAATCAATGGGCACCAATCACGCGGGGTTTTTCCCTGTAATAGATATGTATATGTACACTCGGGCAATCTGCGCACCCCACCTCGTATCGGGGCGCCCTGACTCTCCAACGGAGGAGAAAACATGAGAGCTTCTGCTGCTCTGACAAACGTGCAAGTAACAGGCACAAATCTAAATATCACCTACATCGTTCTTGCGGTTGCCCTCGGGGCGCTCGGAATCGCATTCGCTCTACGCCAGCAAGTTCTTGCTGCAAGCGATGGCACCGAGAAGATGCGCGAGATCGCTGAGGCGGTTCAAGAAGGCGCGGCTGCATACCTTGCACGCCAATTCCGCACACTCTCATATTTCGTAGGAATTGTTTTCTTCCTACTCTTCGCGCTTCCAGCCGACACAATGGCGATTCGCGTCGGCCGTTCAATCTTCTTCCTTCTCGGCGCAGGTTTCTCTGCACTAGTTGGATATAACGGTATGTGGCTCGCAGTTCGCGCAAATGTTCGCGTTGCAGAAGCTGCACGTCAGAAGAATGGCACCCAGGCTGTTCAGATCGCATTCCGCACAGGCGGCGTTGTCGGTATGACAACTGTTGGTCTCGGACTCGTTGGTGCATCACTTGTTGTAATTCTCTTCCGCGAGAACGCACCAGTTGTTCTCGAAGGATTCGGTTTCGGTGCTGCAATGCTCGCGATGTTTATGCGCGTCGGCGGCGGTATCTTCACCAAGGCAGCTGACGTCGGAGCAGACCTCGTCGGTAAAGTCGAAAAGAATATTCCTGAAGATGACCCACGTAACGCTGCGACAATTGCAGATAACGTTGGCGATAACGTTGGTGACTGTGCTGGTATGGCTGCAGATCTATTCGAGTCATATGCAGTAACACTTGTTGCAGCTTTGATCCTCGGAAAGGCAGCATTTGGTGACGAAGGTTTGATCTACCCACTTATCGTTCCTGCAATCGGAATCGTGACTGCAGTTATCGGAATCTTCGCAACACGTCTTCGCTCAACAGATAAGTCAGCGATGACAGCAATTAATCGCTCATTCTTTATGTCAGCGATTATCTCTGCAGGCCTAACAGGTCTTGCAACATTTACATACCTTCCAGGTAAGTTCGATCTCCTTACAAATTACTCACCAAACGTTCTCGATGAGGCTGGAAATATCAACCCTCGCGTTCTTGCATTTGGCGCAGTACTTATCGGAATCGCACTAGCGGCTGCAATCCAGATCCTTACAGGCTTCTTCACAGAGACAGGTAAGCGCCCAGTAAATGACGTTGCGGCTTCTTCACAGACTGGCGCAGCAACAGTGATTTTGGCTGGTATTTCAGTCGGTTTCGAATCCGCTGTTTATTCAGCACTTCTTATCGCAGCAGCGGTATTCGGTGCATTCCTTCTCGGTGGCGGATCAATCGTCCTGTCGCTCTTTGCAATCGCGCTCGCTGGTACAGGTTTACTTACAACTGTCGGCGTTATCGTTGCGATGGATACATTCGGCCCAATCTCAGATAACGCACAAGGCATTGCAGAAATGTCAGGCGACGTTAAGGGTGAAGGCGCACAGATTCTTACCTCACTTGATGCAGTTGGAAATACAACAAAGGCAATCACTAAGGGAATCGCAATTGCTACAGCAGTTCTTGCAGCAACAGCGCTCTTCGGTGCATTTACCGATGCAATCAAGGAAGCGGTTATTAAGGCAGTTGGCGAAGGCGCAGATGTTGCTCTTCAATACCAAGGTGTACTTGATATCGCGAACCCTCGTAACCTCGTCGGTCTCATCATCGGCGCAGCAGTTGTATTCCTCTTCTCAGGACTTGCAATCAATGCTGTCTCTCGTGCAGCGGGCGCAGTCGTTGTTGAAGTACGTAATCAATTTAAGTTGCACCCAGGAATCATGAACGGAACCGAGAAGCCTGAATACGGTCGCGTTGTTGATATCTGTACTCGCGACTCACTTCGCGAATTGGTAACACCAGGGCTGCTTGCAGTGATGGCACCAATCGCAGTTGGTTTCGGTCTCGGCGTTGGCGCACTTGGTGCATACCTTGCAGGTGCAATCGGCACCGGAACACTGATGGCTGTATTCCTTTCAAACTCTGGCGGCGCGTGGGATAACGCGAAGAAGATGGTTGAAGATGGTCACCACGGTGGAAAGGGAACAGATGCACACGCTGCAACTGTTGTCGGAGACACTGTTGGAGATCCATTTAAGGACACAGCAGGTCCTGCAATTAACCCGCTCATCAAGGTGATGAACCTTGTTGGTCTCTTGATTACACCTGCAATCGTTGAGTTCTCACTTAACGATCAGAGCTGGAAGCTTGTAGCAACCACTCTCGTTGCAGTTGTAATCATCATCGGAGCACTTATTCGCAATCGTCGTCAATCGACAACTATCGAGTACTAAGCCAAAAGGACTTCCCCCACTGACTTATGCCAAATAAAAAGGACACGGCAGACTTAAAGAAGCTGGTGATCGTTGAGTCACCGGCAAAGGCTCGCAAAATTGGCGGCTACCTCGGCGATGACTTCATCGTCGAGGCTAGCGTCGGTCATATTCGCGATCTGCCACAGCGCGCAGCTGATATCCCAAAGGATGTAAAGAAGCTCGCCTGGTCTAAAGAGGGCGTCGATATCGAGAACGATTTCGCACCTTTATATGTCATCAACCCCGACAAAAAGGCGAAAGTTGCCGAGCTGAAGGAGTTGATGAAGGGCGCTGACGAGATCCTTCTAGCAACTGACGAAGACCGCGAAGGTGAAGCAATCGCTTGGCACTTAGTTGAAGTCTTGCAACCAAAGATTCCAATCAAGCGAATGGTCTTCAATGAAATTACAGAAGAGGCAATCAAAGCTGCGGTAGAAAATACTCGCGACCTTGATTACAACCTGATTGATGCACAAGAAACTCGTCGCGTATTAGATCGTCTCTACGGATACCGTCTTTCACCAGTTCTGTGGAAGAAAGTTATGCCGCGTATTTCAGCAGGCCGCGTGCAATCTGTTGCAACCCGTCTGATTGTTGAGAAAGAACGCGAACGCATGGCCTTCATCTCATCATCTTGGTGGGACCTCAATGCAAAGACAGATCTTGGTTTCACAGCGCGCTTACTTTCTGTCGATGGCAAGAAAGTCGCTGCAACAAGTGATTTTGGCGCAGATGGTGCAGTAAAAGAGAAGTCACTTAAAGATATTTTGTTACTCGATGAAACTCAAGCAAATGCACTCACCAATTCACTTAAGGGCACACCGCTCACAGTTAAGTCGATGGAGGAATCTCCTCGCACTGAACGTCCTAAGGCACCATTTACAACTTCGACGTTGCAACAAGATGCAGGAAGCCGACTTGGTTGGGGCGCGCAGATCACAATGCGTATCGCACAGCGCTTGTACGAAAACGGTTACATCACCTATATGCGTACCGACTCAATCAACTTATCTGATCAAGCAATTAAAGCTGCCCGCGCTGCAGCAACCGCTTTATACGGAAAAGATCACGTCTACGAGACAGCACGTCTGTACCAAGGTAAATCAAAGAATGCACAAGAGGCTCACGAAGCTATTCGTCCAGCAGGAGATGTATTTAAGACTCCCGGCGAACTTGCACCAGAACTTTCACGCGATGAATTCGCGTTGTATGACCTCATCTGGAAGCGCACAGTTGCTTCACAAATGGCTGATGCCAAGAAGATGCAGATGCGCGTTGATTTCGATGCAAAGACCACTGATGGCAAAGAGACTATTTTCCGCGCCAATGGCTCTGTAATCACCTTCGCAGGCTTCTTAGCCGCATACGACGATATTGCAACAGATGAAAACAAGGATGAAGAATCTGAAGATCGTCGTTTGCCAGCAATGTCTATCGGCCAAGCGGTAAAGGTCGATGAATACACATGCGAAGGCCACGATACAAAGCCACCCGCTCGATATACAGAGCCAACTCTTGTTAAGAAACTTGAAGAACTCGGTATCGGCCGCCCATCAACATTCGCATCGATTATTCAAACAATTCAAGATCGCGGTTATGTCTATAAGCGCGGCCGCGCACTGGTTCCAACATTCCTAGCATTCTCAGTTACCGGTCTTCTAGAAACTCACTTCACAAAGCTCGTTGATTACGACTTCACCGCATCCATGGAAGAAGATCTCGACAAGATTGCATCAGGTGAAGCAGGTCGCGTCGATTGGCTCCGCGATTTCTACTACGGTGTTAACGGAGAACCAGGACTAAATGAACTTGCACTAGATCTCGGTGTTATCGATGCACGCGCAACAAACACAATGAACTTATCTGAAACCATCGAAATTCGCGTTGGTCGTTACGGCGCATACCTGCAAGAGAACTTGCCCGATGAAGATCGTAAGCTGGCAAATATCCCCGAGAACTTAGCCCCAGATGAATTAACACTTGCAAAGGCAATCGAACTTCTTGCGGCCCCTTCAGGCGAACGCGAACTTGGTATCGATCCAACTACAGGTCTTGAAGTTGTTGCGAAGTCAGGACGCTTCGGCCCTTACATCACAGAAATTTTCCCAGAAGAGCCTGTTGAGCTTAACGATAAGGGCGAACCAAAGAAGAAGCGCAAGAAAAAGGATGCACCAAAGCCAAAAACCGCTTCCCTTCTTTCAACAATGAACCTCGACACAATTACACTGGATGATGCACTGCAACTACTTTCTCTTCCACGCGTACTTGGTACCAATAGCGCAGGCGATGAAATTACTGTGCAGAATGGTCGCTACGGTCCGTATCTAAAGGCTGGCGCCGATTCACGAACACTTACTTCAGAAGAACAACTCTTCTCAATTAACTTAGATGAAGCACTTGAGATTTACTCAAAGCCAAAGGAGCGCCGCCGCGGCGTTGCAAAGCCACCACTGAAAGAACTCGGTGTTGATCCTGGCAGCGAGAAGCAAGTAATCATTAAAGATGGGCGCTTCGGTATGTATGTCACTGATGGCGAGACCAATGCAACGCTTCGTCGTGGTGACACCTTAGAAGCAATGACTCTCGAGCGCGGTCTCGAACTGCTTGCTGGCCGACGCGCATGGGAGGCCGAGAACGGTCCATCTCCAAAGAAGTCACGTAAGAAGGCAGCAAAGGTAAAGGCTGGGGAAACCCCGCCCACGCTGACCAAGAACACTGTGAAGAAAGCTGCAACAAAGAAGAAGGCAGCAAAGAAGGCAACTGGTAAACCGAAGGTTTAATTCGGAAAAATTGCTTTTCACCTTTCAGCAAATCCCCTTCACCCTTACGCTTCACCCTTAGGAGAAATCCCATTCTCTTATTCGTTCGGGGAGCCTGGGATGTCATCTATTTCGAGGTCAATTCCTTTTAAAGTCACGCTCAAAACTCTTCTAGTTGCGCTCTTAATCCCACTCACAATCTTTCAAATCCCCCAAGCAAAAGCTGCAACAGTTTCAGATCCTTCATCGATCTGCCAGCTGTCAGTAACAAGCAGCACCGGCGTAACAATCAATTCGACTTCTGTACCCGTAACCCTGAGCGACATCTACTGTCTCGCTGCATTTAAAACTGTCGGCACATATTCGATGACAGTTCCATCTACTGCAAGCACAGTTGATTACCTTGTGGTTGCAGGTGGCGGTGGTGGTGCATCAGGCGGTGGTGGTGCAGGTGGTCTTCGCCAAGGTTCAAATTTCTCTGTAACTCCTAACGGTTCACTTACTGTAACTGTCGGCGGCGGCGGAGCAGGCGGTGTCGGTAATGGAGGCGCCGGAGTAAACGGTGGGAACTCTTCATTTGGATCAATTACTTCAATTGGTGGCGGCGCAGGTAACAGCGGAAACCGAACTGTTACTTCTGGTGGTTCCGGTGGTGGTTCTTCATTCGACTGTACCGATAACTTTTCTGGTCCGTGTGGTCGCGCTGGTGCAGGAACTGTTGGCCAAGGAAATAACGGTGGTTACAGTACGTATAACAGCTACGGCGCTGGTGGCGGTGGCGGTGGTGCAGGTGGTGCAGGATTTAACACAACAAGAAATTACATCGGCGGTAACGGTGGTATCGGTGCCACTTCCGCACTAATCAACGCGCTCGCTGCGGCAACAAATACAGGTGTGCTCTCCAGCGGAAATTATTACTTCGCTGGCGGTGGCGGTGGTGGTATCAACAGCAACGATGGTCAGTACGTCGGGTTGAATGACGCTGGAAATTTAATTTATGGTGGAAACGTTAATGCTGTAGCAAACGGAACTGCATATACAAATGGTGGCGGTAAGGGTGGAATCGGTGGTGGTGGCCGAGGCAGCTCATTCGGTGCAGGTGCCCAGGGCTATACAAACCCATTGCCAGGTACTGCTAATACCGGTGGTGGTGGCGGTGGAACAGACCCCGAAGATATCAATGCGGCAGCAGGTGGTTCTGGAATTGTTATCGTTCGCTGGATTGCTTCGACGAGTCTTAAGACAGTCACATTTGATTCAAACTTCGGAACATCAGAGACTTCAACACAGCGCGTAGTTAGCGGTGTCTCCACACAACTTAACGCTGGAACATTCGCGCGAAGTGGATACATCTTCTCTGGCTGGACAACAGTTTCAGATGGATCTGGAACCAGCTACGCCGATTCAAACAACATAACTACATCGGTAGACATAATCCTCTATGCAAAATGGATCACCGGCGTTAACAAAACAGTGACCTTTAATGGAAATAGTTCTAGCAGTGGATCTATGAGCGCGCAATCCGCGGGTACAGCAACTGCGCTTAACGCAAATCTTTTCTTAAGAACTAATTACACCTTCACCGGCTGGAATACTGCAGCTAATGGCACTGGCTATGGATATGACGACGTTGCAGTCTATTCATTCGTAACCGATACAACTTTGTACGCACAGTGGAGAGCAAACCGAACCGCCTACACCGTTACCTTCTATGCAAATGCTGTAGATGCATCAGGCACAATGTCTTCACAGACCGCCGATACTCCTACAGCTCTCACACTGAGTGGCTTTACTCGAGCTGGCTATAACTTCTTAGGCTGGCACACTTCCTTTAACTCTGGCTCAGCCTCATACCTAGATGGACAGACATATGCCTTCTCGAGCAATGCAAATTTGTATGCAATCTGGGTTGCACAAGCACCTAACAATGTAACTTTCGATGGAAACGGCGCCACTAGCGGTACAACCGCCTCACAAACAGCAAGTTCAAGTACAACACTTCGCGCCAATGGTTTTGTGCGCGATGGATACACATTCTTAAAGTGGAACACCGCAGCAAATGGATCCGGTACGAGTTACAGCAGCGGTTACACCTATAGCTTCGCCGCAGGTTTGCCTCTCTACGCGATCTGGAGCCGCAACCTCTCAATCTCTTACTCAAGCAATCTCGCAACGTCCGGAGATACACCGACAACGCAGTCGTATTACGTTGGCGGGCCAACGATTACCGTCTCCAATAACGCAGGCAATTTAGCCCGCACAGGTTTCACCTTCTCTGGCTGGAACACTGCAGCAGATGGCACAGGTCGCGCATATGCAACGGGCGGATCGAATTCATCTTTCACAAATGACACAACTCTTTATGCACAGTGGATTGGCTCTACCTATTACATCCTCTATAGCGGCAACGGCCACACCAGTGGAACAGCGCCGACTACAGACTCACTTGTATACGGCGGCTCTGGAATCACAATCAGCGGCAATACGGGAACTTTACAGAAAACTGGTTACACATTTGTCGGTTGGGCAACCGAAGCAGATGGCACAGGCACCCAATATGCAGTCGGTGCAACAAATCAAACCTTTGCCGCAGACACAGTTCTCTTTGCAAAGTGGACAGGTAACACTTACACGATTACCTACGATGCAAATCTAGGAACCGGAGAAACAACGTCAGCTTCATTCCTTTACGGAAACACACTTACTTTAAACAACCCAACCAGAACCGGATATTCATTCACCGGTTGGTATGACACCACAACTGCAGGATCAAAAATCGCTGATGGTGGAGCTGCCTATACAGCTGCACAATCACGCACCTTGTATGGACGCTGGCTCATAAATAGTTACACATATACATATAACGGTAATGGCGGCTCAGTCGACACAAGCACTGTGGTTTACACCTACGGCGATTCAGATATAACACTCCGAACTCCAACTCGCGCCAGCTACCAATTTGAAGGCTGGTACACAGCAGATACCGGTGGAGTAAGAATCGGTTCAGCAGGCCAGCAACACACACCAACCGCTACGCGCACATTGTTTGCGCAATGGACTCAGTTATCACTAGTTGGTTTAGATGGAGCAACAAAGATTGGAACAATTGTTACCTCTGCTGGTAACGGAAACACTTATTCAGTCAGTAACTCTGGAACAAATGTAAACATTGTCTACATCGCAGATTCACTTCCCAACGCGACAGTGATTGACGCCTATTTACTCAGCAATCCAGCGCGAGCTGCAGGCTTGATCACCGACGCCAGCAACCTCTTGCTATCAGTTGTTGTCGCATGGAAAGCAGCAGATGGATCAGTTCCAAACACTGTCTCAGGCAGCCCGATTACGATGACGATTACAAATGCATCAATCAAGGCAGGCGCAAAGATTTATAGCCTTGTTGGAAATGTTGTAACTCTTCTCGGAACCGCATCCACAGATGGTTCAGCAACAGCGGTCTTCTCAGAAGATCCAGAGATTGTCATCGCAAATCCCCCTGTTGTGACATCAGGTGGAGGGTCATCCGGCGGAAGCGTTTCAACTCCTCGTACCGAGATTCCAAAAGATTCAACTGAGTCCAAGCCAACAACAGAGCCAGCAAAACCATCACAAGCCCCCTACATTCCAACTGCACCAGCAACCTCGGTTCCACGTGGCGAAGCGTTAGTTACAACAACGAACCTAGGCGGCGAAACTGTTTCACTCTCCACGAAGGTAGCAATAGCACCAAGTGCACCATCTGTGCTTGTCATTAAAATCCAATCTAGCCAAGCAACTCTTTCAACTGTAGGACCGAATGGTTCACCTGTAGCGCCAGAAGAAAAAACTTTGATTCTCTCCAAAGGTGACGCAGTGAAATTCGGAGTTGAAGGCTTCATGCCAAATACAGAAGTCTCGGTCTATATCTTCTCCACGCCAACATTCCTAGGTAAAGCGCTCACAGATAGCAAGGGTAATTACACAACTGCATTCCCGTCACCAGATGGATTATCACTCGGCATGCACACAATTCAGCTGGTCGGATATATATCTGATGGCACCCTTACAACAATTTCATTGCCTGTGCTTGTCAGGAACGCCTCAAAGACAAAAGTTATAAAAGTTTACTTCCCACTTGGTGAAGCAAGAATTACTGTGGCTGAAGCGAAAGATCTAGATCGCCAATTGACAGTCCTTAAGAAGATGAAGATTACTGACATCAGCATCAAGGGCTTTGTTCAGAAGACTTTGAAGCAAGTGAACGATCTTCAGCTTCCAAAAATGCGAGCCAAGAAAGTTGCCGAGCATATTAAGCAATTTGGAATCAAAGTTAAGCCAACCCTTTCATCTGGGGGCTACGCCTCTGAACGAAACGAGTTGGCTCGCCGCGTCGAAATCACCATAAAAATCGCTGGTTCTTCGAATATCGGAACAGGTGCTTAAAAACCACGAGTAGACTGCACTCATGGCTAGCGAAACATGGTTACTGACAGGTGGAGCTGGCTATATCGGCACACACATTGCAGATGAGTTCACCCGCAACGGTAAATCGGTAGTCATCGTCGATTCGCTCTATCAAGGCCTCGAATCTCGCATCACCTTCCTACGCGCAAAGCACGGCGTTGAGATCCCATTTATCAAATGCGATATCCGCGATTACAACGAGATCGAAAACGTTATCCGCGAACACAAAGTCGATGGCATCGTCCACACCGCAGCACTGAAGGCAGTTGGTGAATCGATGGAGAAGCCAGATGAGTATTTCCAGGTAAACCTCGATGCAACTAAAGAACTTATCGAGATTGCAAAGCGCAACGGCGTAAAGAAATTTATCTTCTCATCAACTGCTGCTGTTTACGGAAGCCCAGATTCAATGGAGCCTTGCAAGGAAGATGGCCCTAAAGCGCCAATCTCTCCATATGGAGACTCTAAGTATCAAGCAGAATCATCTGTCACGGCATTTATCAACGAGCCAGGTAACCACGGCACATCACTTCGCTTCTTCAACGTCGTTGGTGCCGCCGCCCCAGAACTACTTGATAACTCTGTTGAGAACTTAGTTCCTATCGTCTTGGGCAAACTCGACAAGGGGCAAGCCCCAGTTATCTTCGGTACCGATTACCCAACTACAGATGGCACATGTATTCGCGACTATGTCGATGTCCGCGATATCGCCCGCGCACATTTAGCTGCAGCAAATGCAACAACAAAACTTCCACCAGCAATGAATATCGGCACAGGCCGCGGCGCATCAGTGCGCGAGATCATCAAACTCGTTCTCGATGCAACCAATAAATCAGATGCCGCCGTTATCGAAAACCCACGCCGAGCAGGCGATCCCGCTTTCCTCTGCGCCGATGTAACACTCGCCAAGAGCGCGATGGGATTTGAATCCCAATACTCACTCGAAGCCAGTATCCGCAGCCTCTTCTAAATCAAACTCAGCGTGTGTAGCTACTTCACTCGTGGAGTAAATACTTCAAAACCTAATTCTTTTGCACCTTTTGCCATCTGCTTGTCGTAAGTGATGAGGCCATTGATTCGTAAGAAATCCAAAGTATTTGCAGTCGCTAAATGGATAGCATCAAGGCTTCGAATATTTATCTTCTCAGGAAGTCTCTCTGCCTGAGTAAGGATTGCTGGTCGAAGCGGAACCATCGAAAGCGTCTCTAATAACTCTCTCGCTATCTTCTCGCGGGCAGGTGCGATGCGATAGACGGCACGGATAACTTCTACGCGAGTGATTTGCGAAGTGAAGAGCGTAGACCCGACAAATGATTTCATCGCCTTTGCATCGGGCTCATCGAAGATAATCGAGATCAGCGCAGAACTATCGATGTAGTAACTGCTCATCGATATGAATCGCGTTCTTCCAAGAAGAGCTCAAGAGCAGACTTTCCACCGAGAGGCGCCATCTTCGGCACCTTGGTGAAGAAAGGTCGAGATGCAGGAATGATCTCGCCCGCTGCAACCATCTCTTCGTAATACTCTTCAGGAGATTTAGAGATCGGAACCAATCGCGCAATTGGCACACCGCGATCTGTCACCATAAACTCTTCTCCATCCTCAACGCGAGAGAGAATCTTCGATGCATCTTGTCGCAGCTCGCGAATACCAACGCGATTCTGTTGATGAACGTTCTGCGACTTCTTTGATGTGGACATAGTTAAAGGCTATTACAGATGTTATACATCTTGCGCAATGTGCTACATTTTCAAAGGGCACCCTTTTCCGGCGGTGAAGCGCGCACCCCAACAAAACCCCTAAAGCCAGCGCCCCCAGCCACTTCCAGCCCCTCCTAGGCGCCAAAGCCCCGCCCGATAGACTGCCCTTATGCCCGCAAGCCTTCCAAACCCTGCTGCTCCGAAACAGGATGAGACCCGTGGCGTTCTCGCAATCCCAGCTTTCCGCAAACTCTGGAACTCGATGCTCTTCTCCTCACTTGGAGATTGGCTCGGCCTCCTTGCAACAACTGCGCTCGCAGCACAACTCTCTGGCGGCTCTTACGCAACTGCAAACTTTGCAATCGCCGGTGTCTTTATTGCACGCTTGCTGCCCGCAGTATTTCTTGGCCCCATCGCCGGAGTAATCGCCGATCGCTTTGATCGCCGCCGCTTAATGGTCGCAGTCGATCTCATGCGCGGGGCTCTCTACATCTCTATTCCAATTGTCCACACATATTTCTGGCTCTACACCGCAATGATCTTGGTCGAATGCTTAACGCTCTTCTGGTCACCTGCGAAGGAAGCATCAGTTCCTAACCTTGTGCCTCGTGAAAAACTCGAAAATGCAAATCAAGTCTCGCTACTTGCTGCTTACGGCACCGCACCAGTTGCCGCAATTCTCTTCTCGCTTCTCACATTGCTCTCTGGCGCAATCGCTGCAATTAGCCCACTGCTTCCAAGTAACTCTGTTGATATCGCGCTCTACTTCAACGCACTCTCATTCTTCTTCGCCGCATGGACAATCCGCGGATTGAAAGAAATCTCAAAGCACGGCTCTGATAAAAAGACGGCAGATGAGAACATCGCGCAATCTCTCGTACTCGGTTGGAAATCTGTTTCGCAATCAAAAATTATTCGTGGGCTAATTATCGGAATGATCGGTGCATTCTCAGCAGCTGGCGCTGTTATTGGCCTTGCCCGCACATTTGTCGGCGATCTCGGCGGCGGAGATGCGGCATACGGTGTTCTCTTCGGCGCAGTCTTTACCGGCCTTGCACTCGGTATCGCACTCGGACCAAAAGTTTTCGCACAGTTCTCTCGCCGCCGTCTCTTCGGCGCATCACTTTCAGCAGCTGGCGTATTTCTTGTATTGCTCGCTGCAATCTCAAACCTCACACTCTCAATCTTTATCGTCATCATCCTCGGCGCATTTAGCGGGATCACATGGGTTACCGGCTTCACCATGCTCGGCATGGAGGTCCACGACGAGGTCCGCGGTCGCACCTTCGCCTTCGTGCAATCCCTTATTCGAATTACCCTGGTTGCAGTTTTAGCAATCGCCCCAGCCATCGCCGCAACAATCGGCGAGCACCGCTACGAATTCCAGAATGTAAAGCTCGACTACAACGGCGCACAAATCACGATGTTGATCGCCGGCCTGATTGCAGCGCTTATCGGCGTCGTTTCATATCGCCAGATGCGCGATCGTCCAACTGTCTCTCTCTGGTCTGATGTTGTTGCAGCTCTGCAAGGAGAACTCGGTGCAATCACCGGCGCACCTGCAAAGGGAACCTTCATCGCATTCGAAGGCGGCGAAGGCACCGGCAAATCAACACAGTCACAACTTCTTGCTAAGTGGTTAGAGCAAGAAGGCGAAACTGTTGTTCTCTCTCGCGAACCCGGCGGCACTGAACTTGGAAAAGATCTGCGCAAGATTCTTCTCGGCCACGAAACCGGAGTAATTAGCCCACGCGCAGAAGCACTCTTGTATGCCGCAGATCGCGCACACCACGTCTTCTCAGTAATCCGCCCCGGTCTTGATCGTGGAGATGTTGTCATTACCGACCGTTACTTCGATTCATCTGCTGCCTATCAAGGCGCAGGTCGCGTACTTAATCCATCAGAAGTCGCACGTATCTCTCGTTGGGCAACAGAGAGTCTGTATCCGACTCTGACAATCCTTATCGATGTTCCGGCCACTATCGGCCTTGCTCGACTCAAATCTCTCGATCGCTTAGAAGCAGAACCAACTGAATTCCATGAACGCGTTCGCCAAGAGTTCCTACAAATTGCAATGATGGATCCAGAAAGATATTTAGTCGTCGATGGCACACAGACAGTAGAAGAGATCCACGCTGAGATCATCGCTCGCGTTGCAGAACTTCCTGCACTCAAGCGCAATGCAGATGGAGCCAAGACCAAGAAGATGCTCCGCCCAATTCGCATCGCAACAACTGCCGTAACTCGCGCAACGCACTCTGTTGGATCGAAAAAGAAGAAGTAAATGTCATCCGTCTTTGATGACCTCGTAGGTCAAGAACACATCATCGAAATTCTCAAAGGCGCGGTCGCCGCCAGTCGCACAGGCGAGGAATCACAAGAGATGACTCACGCCTGGGTCTTTACCGGCCCACCAGGTTCTGGCCGCTCCTCAGCTGCAGTCGCCTTTGCTCAAGCACTCATTTGCCCCAGCAATGGCTGTGGCACCTGCAGTGATTGCCGCTCAGCTGCTTCAAGTGGCCACCCCGATGTCGAGATCATCCGCACCGAAGGCCTATCAATCAAGGTCGAAGAGGTCCGCGAGCTCCTGACCCGCGTCGCATGGGCGCCATCAATGGGCGGCTGGCGCGTAGTCGTTATGGAAGATGCCGACCGCCTTACCGAATCTGCCGCCAACGCACTTCTTAAAGCGATCGAAGAACCCGGCACACGCACAGTCTGGCTGCTCTGCGCACCGACTCTGCACGATGTACTGCCCACCATCCGCTCACGTTGTCGCCACCTGCAACTGCGCACACCATCTCTTGCCGCAGTCACCGATGTCCTTATCAACCGCGACAAGATCTCACCGGCAATGGCTGACTTCGCAGCTCGCGTTTCACAAGGACATATTGGCCGCGCAAAGTATCTAGCGCTCAACGAAAGCGTTCGCAGCAACCGCACACGCATCATGCAGTTGCCGCTACAACTTGGTTCACTTGCCGCGGCATTTCAAGCAGCACAAACTCTCGTCGACCTTGCAACAACGGAAGCCAACTCCGCATCCGATGAACGCGACGAAAAAGAGATTGAGAAGTTACAAGAAGCCTACGGAAAAGGCGCAACTGGTCGCGGTATGGCCACTGGCGGATCTAAGGCAGTTAAAGAGTTAGAGAAAGAACAGAAGTCACGTTCCACCCGAATGGTCCGCGACTCAATCGATGGAGCACTTCTAGATATTGCAACTTTCTACCGCGATGTGATGATGGTCCAATCCGGAAACACAGATTCAATGATCAACACCGATATGCGCGATGCCATCTTGGCATACGCTGCAAAACACCCAGCACACTCAACAATCAATAAGATCAACGCAATCATGGATGCGCGTACCAACCTTGCCCGCAACGCAGCGCCCCTTGTTACCTGTGAAGCGCTGATGTGCCGACTGGCCAAGCAGTAGATGCAAACCTTCTCCACCACACCATTTCGACATCTCTTCTCGCGCTCTGGAAAAATTGCGGCGCTCGCAACAGCTATCGCCCTCGTTGCGCTGTCAATTACCGCATACCAACAATCACAACCCGATTACCCAAAGACTTTAGCTGGCTACTACGCAAAAGAGATTGATTGGAAGAACTGCCGCCAAGATTTCCAATGCGCAACCCTGGCCGTTCCTATCGACTACACAAAACTATCTACCGGGACCTTTGAAATAGCCCTTCTCAAATATGAAGCCAGAACAAGCAAAAAGCTTGGCAGCCTTATCGTTAATCCCGGCGGTCCGGGCGGATCAGGCGTTGATTACGCCTATGCTGCCGAATACATCTTCAGCCCCGCAATCCTCGATCGCTACGACATCGTTGGCTTCGATCCCCGCGGAGTCTCGCGCAGCGCTCCTATTCGTTGCCTTACAGATAAAGAACTCGATACCAATAACAATTCCGACAGCAAGCCAGATAACGAGGCAGAGTTCCAACAGATTCTGAAAGAAACAAAGAAGTATGTTGAGAAATGTAAAGATAAAAACAAATACCTAACCTCATACAGCACTGCAAACGTTGCTCGTGATCTGGACATCTTGCGTGAAACTCTTGGCGATAAGCAACTTAATTACATGGGCAAGTCATATGGAACTTATCTTGGAACACTTTACGCACATTTCTTCCCCGAAAAAGTTGGACGAGTGGTTCTTGATGGGGCTGTTGATCCATCAATCTCAAACTTCCAACAAACATTGACCCAAGCGGTTGGATTTGATCAGGCATTTACATCCTTCGCCAACGATTGCAACAAGAGAAAGAACTGCACGCTTCCGGAAGATAAGGAAGCTTCAGTTGCAGAAATGCAGAAACTCTTTAGCCAAGCAGCTGATAAACCATTGCCAACAAAGAAATCCGGGAGAACACTTAGTGAATCCATGATGGTTCTTGGCACCGCATCTGCGATGTATGACAGCCAAACAGGTTGGCCTGAATTGCGCAGAGCAATTACAGAAGCACAGAAAGGTTACGGAGACACTTTCATGAAGCTGGCAGACGAGTACACCGGTCGCCAAAACGATGGAAGTTATCCAAACAACGAATTCGATTCTGGTGCCGTCATTGATTGTTTAGACTTTAATGAACCTCGTAGTGTTGAACGAATTAGACGTGATGCGAAAGCATTCGAAGCAAAGGCGCCTCTCTTCGGCCCGTATCTCGCCTACGGTGGTGTTACCTGTAAATTCTTTAACCAAGACACCGAAGTAACTATTGAGCCAATGACGACAGCAAACCCAGTTATAGTCATTGGAACTACCGGCGATCCAGCAACCCCCTACGAATGGTCACAGGGACTAAGCGAACTCCTAACAAATTCACGACTGATTTCGCTGACCGGCGAAGGCCACACTGGCCAAGGCCAGGGCAACGCCTGTGTAGATGACCAAATTGATGATTTCTACCTCACAGGAAAAGCGCCAACAACCTCAACCTGTAATTGACGGTGGTCATTTGCACCCCTGCCAATGGTGCAGAATTCCACCATGCGTTTAGATCATGTTTCTTATGTGACTTCCCACGACCAACTAGCTGACACTGTGCAAAGACTAGGTTCGCGCCTAGGCAGTACATTTGTAGACGGTGGTATCCACCCACGTTTCGGCACACGTAACTTCACGGCTTCACTTAAGAATGGTCAGTACATCGAAGTTGTGTGTCCGCTTGATCATCCAGCAACAGAACAAACACCTTGGGGCAAGGCCGTATTAAAGAAAGCTAATGAAGGCGGCGGTTGGTTTACTTGGGTATTCTCAACTAAAGACATTGCACCGATAGCTTCAAAGTTCGGCCGCGACGCAGTTGAAGCACATCGCACCCGCCCAAATGGAACAGATCTAAAATGGAAACAAATCGGAGTCAAAGAAATTGCCGATACTCGTGAATTCCCATTCTTTATTCAATGGTTATCTGCAGATCACCCATCACAGGATGGAACGCCATTGTCAGAAATTGAAAAGATTGTTATCGCTGACAAAGATCAATTGGCGGATTCTTGGTTCAAAGAAGACATCCTGGCTTCATTAGGTGATGTG
This sequence comes from Candidatus Nanopelagicaceae bacterium, assembly GCA_965268205.1. Lineage (GTDB taxonomy): Bacteria > Actinomycetota > Actinomycetes > Nanopelagicales > Nanopelagicaceae > Planktophila. Next base: position 32,063 of record OZ254161.1, read on the forward strand.
AATATTGAATGGGTTGATCCTTCAACCAATGATGATCAATCAGGGATAGTTGCGGTACATCTTTTAACGCCTGCTGGTTTAGCAATACTCGACTAGCAGACATCAAAGCGCCAATCAACCAACCAAGGGAGTCCGAAATTGATTAAACTTTTAAACTCTTACGCGAGTATTTTGGTTGAGAGCAAAAAATAATGCCAGCAAGTACGTCCCCCACCATCCAGTGCGAATTGTGCGGTCAAGGTGTCGTTTACGCCGCCAATCGGAATGAATTCAACTACTTTCAATGCTTAAATTGTAAGTTTCTATTTATTTTCCCCGAGCCTTCATCGTCGCATATTTACGAGCTTTACGTTCAGCAGGAAGAAATTGAAACTTCAGTTCAAAGAAAACTTGGAAAACTGGTCTCAAAAATTAAGTCACTCCCAATATCGGAAGATGCAAATATTCTGGATATTGGATCTCAAAATGGTGATTTCTTAGAAAAACTTCCCATGAATTTCAACTGGAAATTATTTGGAGTTGAACCAAGTTTATCTGCAAGAGATATTTCCCTACAGTCACCTAGATTTTCCATCAAAAAAGGTTTCTTTGACCCGGGGGACTATGAAAAAAAGCAATTCGAACTAGTTAACTTAGGCGACGTAATTGAGCACTTAGAAAAACCTGAACACCTTGTTTCCGGTGTAAAGCAGATATGTTCTGACGATGGATTCTTTATCGTTACTACACCAATAATTGATTGTCCCTATGTCTACATCTCAAATTTGTACCACAAGTTATTTAGGAATTTCTGCCCTCAGGCTTACCTAACACCCCCACATCATATTAAATATTTCACGTCGAGTAACTTAGACAACCTGCTTTACAAGAACGGTTTTTCGAAAATAGACTGTTGGTTTGGACCGAGTAATTTTTCATATGAAATCGCGGAATCAGAGATTTTCTTGGGTTTCCGAGATAAATCAAGTATAGAAAAATTTAATCCGATTTTCCTATCGCGGGTACTTGTTTTCTGTAGTATGTATTTGAGTGCGAGATTGATTTCGCTTTTCTCTCGTAAAGATTTTTCCTATACTGCAATTTATCAAAATAAGAATTAGCAAAAGAATTATTGGAAATCTTGTTGCGCCAAACAGATGCTTTACTTTGGGCCGACTTAAAAGTCAGCTGAGCTCAACTCCAATTCTCATTGGCCTAATTAAGCTTTGGAAGCGAAATCGGGGAATTCCCCAATTTCCGGAAAGACTTGTACCCAGCAGGACTGCTGATCAAACCTTGAACTCAGTTTTTGTTACGCGAATTAAAACTTGTGCCCGCAGACCATAAAATCAGTCAGGCATGAAAAGGAACCGAGTTTTGAGCAATCCATACTCTAAATCTAAAGTATAGTTTAAGCAATTGTTTAATGAGCAAAATCTTGAAATAGGGGAGCGAAGAATGCCAACGCTGCTTGTAATTGCTGACCTAGGCCACGCTTCTCCACGATTTCCAGGCATCTGTCAAAAGCTAAGCCAGTTGGGCTGGGAGATTGATTTGGTTACGCCCCGAATGAGCACTCGTCAAAAGAATGATTTCTTGTTCAACGAGGACAGGCAATGGAATTTAGTTGAGACCCCTTGGTTTCTAATGCGATATAAAAGAATTGCCAATTCGACAATTTTATTAAGGGCTCTATTCAAGTTTGGCTACAAATTGGTGGATGGAACTCGACAGTTGCATAGAAGATTAATTCTTAAATCTCCGGAAGAGTATGGGTTCTCAGATCATGCAGGCTGGGAGAGGCACGTCAATCGAGCAGTCAGGCATTTGCTGAAGACTAAAAAATACGATTTAGTCTTGTCAAGTTCTTCCCCATTCACTGCGCATATAATAGCTCGCAATATTGCTCAGCAATTAAATATCCCTTGGGTCGCCGATTACCGTGATTTATATAGCTTAAATCATACGAACCCACTTAGTGATGATGCAATTATTTTTGAATCATCACTAATTGAATCGGCTAGAGCCTTACTAACGGTCAGCGAGGGATTTGCAAAATCCCAAAAACAAGTTTACCCAGGTGAAATTATCGTCGTGAATAATGGGTACAGAGAGTTAAGCCCTTGTAAAAAAGTAAAAATTGATGGTCCTATAAAAATACTGTACACCGGCACAATTGAGAATGGCTTCCAGAATCTAGAACTTTTCTTGAAATCGTTAGAGGAATTGAATTCAGAGCGCACGCAGACCGAGGTAACTTTTGTAGGATCATCCTGCACCGATGTGAGAAAGTTTTACAGCGGAAGATCTAAAACAGTGCCAAGCTTCATTCACTTGAACGGGAATGTTTCTAGAGAAACTTCACTTTCACTGCAGAAATCAGCCGACCTACTCTTGTATTTCGAATGCAGCAATCTTGAAATCAAAGGCGTATTACTCACAAAACTTTACGAATATGTGGCATCGGGAAGCTCAATTCTGCGGGTGGGGGCAACAACAAATGATGAAGCTTCAAGAATCCTCCATAGAATTGGATACACCGAAACCCTTTCAAGCCAAGAAAAAATTGTTGAACGAATATCTGAATTTAGCCGTCTTAAACTAATCTCAACTGTGAGGAACGATGAGGTTGCCGCCTATTATTCTTATACATCTATTGCATCTCGAGTAGACCACGACTTGCGCAGAATAATTAGAGACACCCCAGCTGAAGAGAAAATTGGTGCCTAAATGGAAAAGTTGAATCAATTCGTAGATCCCACTTCGCTGATTGGCCAAGGAACAAAGATTTGGGGAAACACTCAGATAAGAAGTGAAGTAGTAATTGGATCAAATTGCATCGTTGGTCGTAATGTGAATATAGGTCCAAGGGTATCAATCGGGGATCATTGCAAGATTCAAAATGCCTGTGAGATTAACGGCCCCAGTAAAATATCAGATGGAGTTTTTATCGGCCCCGGAGTGATTTTTACTAATGACCACAATCCAAGAGCAATAGATGAGCATGGAAAACTAAAATCTTCTGATAAATGGGAGGCAACTACTGTGGAAATTCACCATGGAGCCTCAATAGGCGCTGGAGCAATTTTAGTCTCACCAGTCAAAGTTGGAAAATGGGCCATGGTTGGGGCGGGTTCAGTTGTAACGACAGATGTTGCTGATTTTGCCCTGGTTTTAGGGGTGCCTGCAAAGCAAATAGGATGGGTAGGGAAAGCAGGGATAAGGTTGATTGAACAAGATGGCAAATTCTTTTGTCCCAAAACCAAAGAACAATTCACATTGGTCGACAACACTTTGAGAGAGTCTGAAGCACATGAAGCGAATTAAACTTGCCAAACCGTTGATAGGAAGAGCTGAACGTAAGGCTGTTATAAAGGTTCTAAAATCCGGAAATCTTGCGCAAGGACCAGAAGTGCAAAATTTCGAATTAGAGTTCTCAAGATTTGTAGAAGAACGAATTTGCGTTGCAGTAAATTCTGGAACTTCCGGTCTTCATCTTGCTCTCCTTAGTCTCGGCATTGGGCCCGGAGATGAAGTGATTTTACCTTCATTCACTTTTGCAGCAACGGCAAACGCGATTTCATTAACGGGTGCAACTCCGATATTCATTGATATTGAACCAGCAACATATAATCTAAACGAAAATCTAATTGAAAATGCGATTTCGAGAAGAACGAAAGCAATCATGGTTGTCCACCTTTACGGGTTAGCGGCCAACATGCCTGCAATAAGTAATATTGCAAAAAAGCATAATTTGTTGGTTATCGAGGATGCGGCGCAAGCTCACCTGGCAGAAATAGATGGAAAGCCCGTTGGCACTTTTGGAGATGCGGCGGTGTTTTCATTTTATCCCACTAAAAATATGACCTCAGGGGAAGGCGGAATGATAGTTCTAAACAATTCTGAAGCTGCGAACTATTGTAGGAAGCAAAGAAACCAAGGGATGGAAGTTCGATACAAGAATGAGCTAATTGGATATAACTTACGTATGTCGGATATTCATGCAGCTATTGGCAGACAACAGCTACAAAAACTTCAAAAATGGACTGACAAAAGAATTGAAATAGCAAACACGTATTCAGAAAAGTTGCGGTATTTTACAACGCCATTGACACCAAGTGGCTACAAACATGTATTTCACCAGTACACAATCCGAGTTGAGAGAAACCGGGAACACGTGATGAGTGGTTTAGAACAGTCCAAAATTGATTGCGGGGTTTATTACCCAATTGAAGTACATAAACTCCCTTCCTATAACTGCTCATTTGAACTTAAGGAGTCAAATATGGCGACAAAGGAAGTCCTATCAATACCAGTTCACCCAGCACTAACAAAAAGGGAAGTATCCCGCGTAATCGAGGCACTACACCAGATTTATGAAAGTCAATAATATGAAAGTCGCACTAATCGGACTCGGAGTCATGGGTAGAAACCACGCGCGAGTGCTCAATGAAATGCCTAACGTCGAGTTGGTGGCTGTGGTGGACCCGCTCCAATCAGAAATCAACTCAATTAGTACATCAAATTATTTCTCCGAATTGAAATCGCTCAAAAAAATCGAGTTGGACTATTGTGTGATTGCAGCCCCGACTAATTTTCATTTTGAAATAGCTAATTGGGCGATAGATCGAAAATTGCCATTTTTGATTGAAAAGCCATTGACATCTAGCTATCAAACGGCGCTCAAGCTCTCTGAAAAAACCAATTCAATCAACCTGCCTGCGTGTGTTGGTCACATTGAAAGATTTAATGCAGCCGCGCGTGAAGCTAAAGCCAGAATCAAGAATGGCGAAATTGGGAAGGTTTATCAAATCCGAACAATACGTCAAGGCCCATTCCCTGCAAGAATCTCTGATGTAGGTGTCATATTCGATTTAGCCACTCATGATATTGATTTAGCGGGATGGATTCTAGACGACAAATGTATAAATGTTTTTGCACAGACCGCAAAAACTTCAGGGCGCGAGTTCGAAGATTTAGTTTGTATAACTTCGAAATATTCGTCAGGGGTTATTGCAAACCACGTTGTAAACTGGCTATCACCGATGAAAGAAAGGTCAGTTCAAATTTTAGGAGAACGCGGTGCTCTGGTTATAGATACTTTGAGTTCAAATCTCACTTTTTATGCAAACGGCTCTCATAAGGTTACGCAAAACACCTTGTCCCATTTTGTAGGAGTTAGTCAAGGTGAAGTTCACACATATGCGTTTGAAAAACCAGAACCTTTAAGAGTAGAACACGAGACATTTATCGATCTTCTATTGGGAAGACCAAGTGAGATCGTAACAATTCTTGAAGGTGCAGAAACTATAAAAGTTGCAGAAGCAGTCTTTAAAAGTTCCCAATTAGGAAATTCAGTTAATGTCTGAGCGATTGAGACATCAACATTTAAAAACCGTTCTTCTTCCTGAAGGAAGAAATTGAAATAATGACCAAATTGAATATCGCATACGTAGTAGATTGGCAAGGAAAGAAAAGTGGAAGTGTCGCCACGAAGATTCTTGACCAAATTACTGTGTGGCAGAAGTTGGGCCACACAGTTGAATTAGTTTACATAGGCAAGAGATCATCCGAAATCCAGGGTATCAATATCAACTCACGCCCTTTCTTCTACCACACGAAATTAGAGAGAGTTCTTGCGCGTTGGAAGGCCAACTCATATCTCAAAGAAAACAAAAATATCGATTTGATTTACCGAAGGTATGGATTGTTTCTCCCATTTGAAATTTTTCTAATGAGACGCCCGCATATTTTAGAATTGAATACAAATAATAATTTCTTCTATAGGAAACGGGGGTTACTACCTTGGATTTGGCACATTCTCCAAGTTAAGCCCGTTGGACATTTGTCTTTGGGAGCGTGTGCTGTCACACCAGAAATTGCGGATCAGAATAAGCAGATTTTCAACAAAATTGCCGTTTTTACAAATGGAATTGAGATCAAGAACCGGCGACAAAGAGCCCCAAGGAAGTCCAAAAGAGACAGGTTTGTATTTCTGGCCGGCGGGGATTTTTCATGGAACGGCTACGCAAAATTGGAGTTGCTTGCGTCTCAAACCCAAGATGCTGACTTCTACCTTGTGGGAGAATCGAAGTACAAGGCCTTCGCCGCGAATCTTCATATCCTTGGTTACCTTTCAGACAAGAAGCTAGAGGAATTCTTGATTGAATCCACGTTTGGACTGTCAACACTTTCCCTTGAAAATACAGGGTTAACCGAGGCGGCTCCACTTAAGAATAGAACATATCTAATTCATGGGTTGCCCATAATTGGCACTTCGCCCGATTCCGGGTTTGAGGTAAATTCTGACTTTTTCTTTATCTTGAAATTCAATGAATCTGGGAACATTTCTAATTTACAAGAATTCGAAGCATTTCGAAATATTTGGAGAACTCAGAAGATATCAATGAAGCAAATCAGTCAAATTGATGTGAATTTGGTGGAGTTAAAGAGGCTCGAGTTCATCCAATCACTCGTCTAAGTATTAAATCCAATAAATTCACTTAAAGGTCTATAATTTTGCGCTATGGGCGAGATGAATAGATGTGGCGTAACTGTTTTCGGCCTTGGGAAAATTGGTCTCCCATTAGCGGTCCAATTCGCCTTAAAGGGATGCGATGTTGTCGGGATTGATGTAAAACCCGAATTAGTAGAATCCATTAATAGAGGCGAAGAGCCCTTTCCCGGAGAATTAAATTTGTCCGATAATTTAAAAACCACACTAAAGAATGGAAACTTTCAGGCGAGCTTAAATGATGCAGGCGCACTTGGCTCGAGCGATGTAGTTGTTGTAGCGGTGCCCTTAATTGTTGACGACGAAGGCAAACCAAACTTCAGTTATCTAGATGACGTTACCTTTAAAATCGGAAAGTCAATTCGCAAAGGTACATTGATTTGCTACGAGACGACACTCCCTTTAGGATCGACTAGAGATAGATTCCTCCGAAAGATTGAAGAAATTTCTGGTTTAAGCTGCCCCAATGATTTCAATTTGGTTTTTTCTCCAGAACGGGTTTCAAGTGGAAGAATATTTTCAGACCTTCGACGGTATCCGAAAATTGTTGGTGGTATTACCGATAAATGTACCGAGAGAGCCACGAAATTTTATGAATCAGTTCTTGATTTCGATGTTAGAAACGACTTAGGCGAAACCAATGGCGTCTGGAAAATGGGATCAAGTGAGGAAGCAGAATTTGTGAAACTGGCAGAAACTACCTACAGAGACGTTAATATCGCACTCGCTAACCAATTTGCTCTCGATGCCAACACCCGAGGATTGGATATTGGCAGAATTATTAATTCTGCAAACTCACAACCCTATTCGATGATTCACAATCCAGGAATCTCAGTGGGAGGTCACTGCATTCCTGTTTACCCACTTCTATATCTCAGCACGAATCCCGGTGCGGATCTAATTCGAGTAGCACGTGAACTTAATAACGAGATGCCTGCCAAAGCAATTAAGAGAATTCAAGAAGTACTAGGGAATCTATCTGGGGAGGTAGTGGCTGTCTTTGGCGTTAGTTATAGACCCGGTGTCAAAGAGACAGCTTTCTCTGGTGCATTTAGATTGAAAACTGAGCTACAAGTTCTAGGTGCAAAGCCTGTATTTATTGATCCGCTTTACACCTCCAATGAACTAAGAGAACTGGGGTTTGAACCAGCACCGGAAGATAATCCAGATGTGGGAATTGTGATTATCCATACGCATTACGAGGAGTTACTAGATAACCTTGTGAAAAGTTTTCCTAATTGCCACCTAATTTTTGATGGGCGTGGAATGGTTAACCCAGCAAGTCTTCCTCCGAAGGTAACGTTGGCGAAAATCTAAGATATGAAACTTGGCATAGTTGATGTCGGGATAGGCAATGCGAAATCTGTCGCAAATGTACTCCTTCGTGAAGACGTCCCCTTTAAGCTATTTAGCAACCCTCGGGAACTGGAAAGCTTTAATAAGGTAGTACTTCCAGGTGTTGGTTCTTTTGACGCCAATATGAATATTTTAAATGAATTAGGTTTCCCTGACGTATTGAAGGAAGCTAACAATAAAGGAATGTTGATTTTAGGTATATGCCTTGGTGCTCAACTACTTTTAAGTGGTAGTGACGAAGGAGTATTGCCCGGGCTAAACTTAATTCCGGGAACATCCAAGGAGTTTGTGAAGTCAAGTCAATTTAAAGTTCCGCATATGGGATGGAATTCTGTTGATCAGATTCGAGATTCTGAATTAACAAGTCAGATTGAAAATAATGAGCGATTCTATTTTGCTCACAGTTTTTATATGACAACTGACAATCCGATTCATTCAATTGCTGAAACTAGCTATGGTGGACGATTCAGCTCGATAATACAAAAAGATAACTGTTATGGAGTTCAGTTTCATCCAGAAAAAAGTCATTCACAAGGAATTCAACTCTTGACGAATTTTGCGAACTTAAATGTTTGAAAATCGAACAATTCCAATTTTGACTATTGATGGAAATGATTTAGTCAAGACTACAAAATTTAAAAACCCAAGATATGTGGGTGACCCACTTAATGTGGTTCGAATATTCAATAATAAGGAAGTTGACGAGTTAATAATTCTGGATATCACTATCTCGATGGGCAGTGAAATCAATTACCCACTCCTGGAGCAACTCGCCGAAGAGTGCAATATGCCTCTAACTTACGGCGGCGGGATAAGCGACATCCGCCAAGTGGATAAAATTTTCGAATTGGGCTTCGAAAAGGTCTTAGTAAGAAGAGGTATTGAAGTAAATCGCGATTTAGTCAGCCAAATAACTACTAAATACGGACGACAAAGTTTGATATTGGGGATTGATCTAGCGGTTGAAATTAGCGAACACGAAGAAGTCATTACCGATAAATTAAGCTCTGAAATTAGGAAGGCTATAGAACTTGGCGCAGGTGAAGTATTTATAAATGATCAGAACCGAGATGGAACTCTTTCTGGCGCTAGGCACGAAATCATCCGAGAGGTGAGTGTCACTAGCGATATACCCATTATATGGGCAGGCGGCTTCAACTCCCTAGACGATATTCAAAATGGATTTCTTGATGGGCTTTCAGCCGTAGGTGTTGGGGCCTTCTTTTGTTATTACGGCAAATTCAACTCAGTACTTATCACTTACCCAATCAAAAATGAGACACAAAAATGAATCAACCTAAACTTAAAGTGTGCAACAGGTGTTTAATGGATGAATCTGCTTCAGATATCCTCTTTGATTCAAAGGGTGTCTGTAATTACTGCGAAAATTTTGTTTCAGAGGTACATAAATCTAAAATTTCTCCAGAAGTGGCAGCAAAATCGCTAACCAACTTGGTAGAAAAAATTAGAAGCAAAAGAACTTCAAAAGGTTACGATTGTATCGTTGGAGTATCTGGAGGCGTAGATAGTTCGTTCCTACTCACCCAAGTGATTAAAATGGGCCTTAATCCATTGGTTGTCCACATGGACAATGGCTGGAATTCCGAAATTGCTCAAAATAATATTGCAAATATTGTTACCGCGCTGAAGATTGATTACTTGTCTCACGTGATCTACTGGCCCGAATATCGCTCACTGATGGAATCTTTTTTCTCAGCGGATGTTGTTGATATTGAGTTGTTATATGACAATGCCATGTTGGCTGTGAACTACGAGCTGGCACGAAAATACAGAATTAGGTACATCATTGGTGGAACTAATTCAGCAACTGAGGGGTTCCGAATGCCCTCAAATTGGAGCTGGCTTAAATATGATAAGAGAAATATACGAGCAATTCATAGATTGAACCCTAATAGAATGAAGGTGGGAAGTTTTCCATCAATTGGAATTATTGAGTATTTGTGGAGCAGGTTTGTCTTGAGAATCTCCTGGGTTTCAATGCTTGACCTGATGGACTACAACAAAGAATCTGCCGTTAATTACCTGAAGGAAAATTTCGGTTTTAAACCATACCCATACAAACATTATGAATCTGTATTTACACGTTTTTATCAAGGGTATCTATTGCCATCTAAGTTCGGTATAGACAAGCGAAAGGTGCACCTTAGTAATTTGATTTTAAGCGGTCAGATGAGCCGAGCGGATGCTGAGATTCAGTTACAATCGAGTCCGTACCCAAGCACGAAAGAATTAAAAAACGATATCAGGTTCTTTTTAAAAAAAATGAATTGGCAAGCCGCTAAATTAGAAAATTACTTGAGCCGTCCTGGAATAAATCACGATTACTATAAGTCGAATGCAAAGTATTGGGCAATTTTTTCAAGAATTAAGCGCTCAATAAGAAAATGGATTAAAAAATGAAAGTTCTTTATGTGGCCCCCGGTAATGACATCCACGCAATTAGGTGGATTAATCGAATTGCTGAGCAGGGAATAGATTGCGTCCTGCTTAATTCCATTCCTAACCATGAATTACTGCCGACTTCCGCCAGGGTGATTAATGGCGGAAACCCCTACTCCCTAGCGGAGCAGAAATTATCGAAAAACCCGATTATGAGTATCAAGAGGTATTTCTACTTTAAAAGCACTGTGAGAGAAGCAATTCTGAAAGAACAGCCTGACATTGTCCATCTACATTGGTTATTTGACTTACCACAACTTGCTGCAGCCAGAAATTCAAATGTACCCATAATTGCAACCCCTTATGGGTCCGATCTACTTCTTTATTCACGACTGACTGTGAAAAATTTTCTTAAGTCAATGATTAATTACCTATTGACAAGGTCGATTGTTCGTCGCGCTAAATATTTTTGCTGCGATGCCGCTCATCTTAAGACAAGATTAATCAAACTTGGTGCCAATTCTCAAGATGTCGAGATTATCTATTTTGGAACTAATACAGAGGAGTTTTCCCCTTCTTTGAAATCTACTAGTTTTAGAAAAGAGCTTGGAATATATGAAAACGACATCATCATCTTATCTAATCGTGGCCTCTCACCAATTTACGATGTAAAAACATTCGTTCTCGCGGCTAAGCACGTCTTGAAAGTAAATGAGAACGTAAGTTTTTTAATTGCAGGAGGCGGCCCCTTGCTCCAAGAATTGCAGCAGCTAGTCCAGCAATTGGATATTTCCCACAAAGTGACTTTTTTAGGACGGCTCAGCGACGAAGACTTTAGACTCGCCACGGGGAATGCGGACATATACGTTTCAACTTCTACCTCTGACGGAGGTCTAGCAGCAAGTGTCGCCGAGGCTATGTCATGTGGGATCCCGGTCGTAATTACTGAGTTTGGCGACAACTCTAAGTGGCTTGATGATTCTACGGCCGGATTCTCCTTCGAAATTGGAGATGACCAGAAGCTTGCATCAATATTGCTCAACTTAGCTTCAAACTCAGAATTGCGAACCAAATTAGGGAATCAAGGCAGAAAGATAATTTCTTCTCGGAATAATTCGAAAATTGAAATTACTAAGGTAGTCGGGCTTTATAGGAAAGCCCTAGAAAGACCTTAGATTTGGTGTAACTATTTCACCCGAAATCAAAACCGCCCCCCCACCAGCAGGACTCCAAATATGATTAGGCACTGACGAAGAGTCGAAAACCAAAGTTTGATCACTATTTAGCCCATCTTCAATAATGCCAACAAAATCATGTTTCCACTGAAGAAAATTTCGAGCCGGAAGCGACCTAGGGAAAAATCTATTCTTCCGGGGATACATTTGCTCAATGAATACAAATCTTTGGGTCGCAATAAGCAATGATTTAAGCAATCGAACTAAATCAATTGGGTGCAAATAAATTAGAGTGGCCCAGGAAAAAACGATGTCGAAATCATTGCTTTTTAAAAATTCATAAAATTCTTCAGAAGTAATATCAAACTGGAGTAAAGTTATGTTTGGAATTGCATGTTCTCTCGTATATTCCTGTCCAATAATGATTGCGTCTCCATTGATATCAACACCAACAAAATGGGTATTAGGAAATTTTAGAGCAAGGGGGATCAGTCTGTTTCCGCAATTACTTCCTATTTCGAGGAAAGACTTAAATTGCATGGCGCCAAAGAAATCAACTAGAAAATATGAATTTGGTCCATCAATCTGAGAGAGATAACCATTAATTGCCTCGCCAGAGGTTCTTGAACCCCATCGTTTTTTTGTGGCTGATCGCTGAAACATCAGCAAGGCGAGTCGGACGATAGCTTTAGCTGCTCGAATTAGTCGCATGTTGCCAAGATTAACCCAATCTACTTCCCTACTCATATATAGTGGCGACATGGGGCGCAAAAATGAATACCAAGCAAAAAAGATCCTCGTAACAGGCGGTGGTGGCTTTATAGGCAGCCACCTGGTTGAGCATTTAGTGCGAGAAGGGGCAGAATTGACTGCCCTGACACACTATAACGGGGCTGGGAGTACCGGCTGGATTAAGGATTTATCTCAAGAAATTCAGAGCGAGATAGAAGTAGTTCTTGGAGACATTACTGACACTGAAGCAGTTGCGGCCTTAACTGAACATAAAGACACAGTTTTTAATCTAGCGGCGTTGATAGCTATACCTTTTAGTTATAAATCTCCGCGGTTGTATCTTGAAACAAATTTAATGGGAACTTTGAATATTCTTGAAGCCGCAAGAAGATCAAGCTCTCGCGTAATACATGTGTCAACCAGCGAGGTATATGGAACCCCTGATACAACTCCGATACTTGAAACACACCCCATCAAACCACAATCACCATACGCTGCATCCAAAGCGGCAGCAGATAGCCTTTGTCATTCCTACTTTAATTCCTTTGATCTTGAAGTAGTAGTTGTAAGACCATTTAACACTTTTGGTCCAAGGCAGTCGACTAGAGCAATTATTCCCACCTTATTGTCACAGGTATTAACAAATCCTAAAGTAGTTCGAGTGGGATCACTTGATCCAGTTAGAGATTTTACTTATGTGACAGATACGGTTAGAGCGTTAGCTTTGGCTGGGTCAACTGAAGGTATAACTGGCGAAACGATTCAACTTGGAACAGGAGAGATTACGTCGGTAGGGAACTTATTATCAATCTGCAAGGAAGTATTTAATGTAGATTTTGACATTCAAGTAGAAAATGAACGGAAAAGACCCAAAAACAGTGAGGTAATGATTCTTCACTCCAATCCCGCCAAAGCAAATGAGCTCCTAGGTTGGCAGTCAGCAGTAACTTTGAAAGAAGGAATCGCCAATACAGCCAAGTGGATGAGACTCCAACCTAGTTATTTGAATTCACCGGAGAAGTACCATGTCTAAGGTAGCCCCTGGCCGTCAGGCGCTCATATTGGCAGGAGGAAAAGGAACTCGACTTCTTCCCTACACAGTCGTAATTCCTAAGCCAATGTTACCCATCGGCGACTATCCGATTATTGAAATTATTGCCCGACAGCTCGCGCATTTTGGATTTACGGATGTGACCATATCACTTGGACATTTATCTGGGATGATAGAACTTTTCTTGAAATCCCTTCCCGAAGATACGAATCTTCCTAATTTTACTTACTATCTAGAAAAATCCCCTTTGGGCACAAGCGGTCCTGTCAAAGCCATCAAACCGGATCAAGAAAATTTTATGGTGATCAACGGTGACATTTTAACTACCCTTAACATGGACAACATGTTTACGGAACATGAAAAATCTGGAGCAGCGATGACTGTTGCGACGCGCACAACGAGCTATACCCTTCCCTTAGGGTCACTTATTCTAAGCGAGACACTTGAGGTTAAAGACTTTCAGGAAAAACCCACCTATACCTTGTTTGACAATATAGGTGCGTATGTATATTCACAGCGGGCTCTCGAACATATTAAAGATAATGAAAAGATTGATGTAAACATTCTTATTCATCGGCTAATTGAAGCTGGCGAAAAAGTCATGGCATTTAGAAGTGACGGTCCATATTATTGGATTGATATTGGAACACATGCGGATTATGAAAAAGCGAACAGCCAATTTAAGGATTTATTACAAGAATTACCATTCTTGCCGCAAAGGAGAGAAAATTGAAGCAAGTGCCATTTTTTGATTACACCCAGATTTACAAGCAAGATTACCCGATCTATAAAAGCGCATTAGATTCTGTATTGCAGCGTGCAGATTTCATTTTGAGATCAGATTTAGAAGATTTTGAGCTGAAGATGGCAAAATTTGTAGGTTCAAAATTTTGCATTGGAGTGGGCAACGGGACGGATGCAATCTGGCTTTCATTAATCGCAGCAGGAGTGAAACGAGGGGATGAAGTGATAATCCCGACCCACACCTACGTTGCCACCGCTGATGCTGTTTGGGCAATCGGAGCTGTCCCGGTACTGGTAGACATTCTAGATGATCATTCAATTTCTCCGGCTGCGATTTCTGACGCCATAAACCCTAGAACCAAGGCCGTGATTGCCGTAAATCTCAATGGTAGAGCTTGCGACCTTGTCAAAATAAAGAGCATATGTGACGAAAACCAAGTTCTATTAATCGAAGATAATGCCCAAGGAGTCGGTGCCTCCATAAATGGAAAATCAGCGGGCACGTTTGGGCTTGCAGCTTCATTAAGTTTTTACCCGGCAAAAATCCTAGGAGGCTTAGGAGACGGAGGAGGAATATTGACGAATGACGAGTCAATATTTGAAAAGATTTTTCGCCTAAGAAGTCATGGGCGAAATAGGGAAAATCTTGTGGTCGAATGGGGATTCAATTCGAGGCTAGATAATCTTCAAGCGGCTGTGTTGAATGCGAAACTCGAGAATCTTTCAATTGATATTTCTCGACGTCGAGCTGTGGCAAAAATATATAATTCACTACTTGGAGATTGTTTAAATCTGGTGCTGCCAGAATTTGAAGAGGACGATAGCGTTAGGTTTGATAGCTTTCAGAACTATGAAGTTGAAGCACAAGACCGGGATGAGCTACGAAAGTATTTGACCGCAAATGGAGTTGGAACAATTATCCAATGGGGAGGCAAAATGGTTCACGAATTTGGACTTCCAGGTGTGGTAGTAAGAGATGTGACCAACGCGGACCGAATAGTTAAAAACATGCTTCTCTTGCCAATGAACCAATATCTGAGCGCGTCCGATGCTGAATACGTTGCCGAAAAGATATTAAGTTTCTATTCCGGGACCAAATAACTTTGAAAAAAATAGACACGGTTGTCGAAATCAAGCAACTAACGGATATGCTTCTTATTAGAGAGGCTGAGTTAAAAATTGCTGCAGAGTTCAGGAAAAAAACCTTCCAAACCCCAATTCACTTAACGATAGGTCAGGAAGCGATTCCAGTAGGGGTTGCTCAAAACTTACAAAAGACTGATGCTGTATTTGGTAACCATAGATCACACGGGCACTACCTGGCACTTGGGGGAAGCATAGAAAAACTGTTTTCAGAGATATTAGGTAAAGCCAGCGGATGTTCGTCCGGCAAAGGTGGATCAATGCACATTAAGTCACCAGAAAATGGGCTGATTGGAACCATGCCAATTGTTGCAAGCACAATACCAATTGCAGTTGGAGCAGCATTATCTCTAAAGAGAAATTCCAGTTCCAGCATAGCTGTGGCTTTTTTTGGGGATGGCGCCACCGAGGAAGGCGTATTCCATGAGTCATTAAATCTAGCAAAAATCTTGAATGTTCCCGTTTTATTTATTTGCGAAAACAATCAATTTTCTTCGCATCTGCATATTAGTGAGCGCCAGAGTTCATCTTCGGTTTCCAGGTTTGCAATCGCAAATGACATAATTAACAAATCGGTCGACGGGAATTCGGTCTTCGAAGTGCAGAGGGCATCATACGATTTAATAGAAATAGCAAGAAAAAGAAGAGAGCCAGTCTTTCTGGAAGCGCACACTTACCGTCTGTACGGGCACGTTGGAGGGGAAATTGACCATTCAATTGGGCTAAATAGAGAAAGTGAACTCAAAATGTGGTCCCAAAGAGACCCAATTTCTAAGCTTCGAGAACAAATACTCATTAATGGCCAAGCAAGTGGAGTTGAATTAGAAGACATTGCTCAATCGATTGAAAAAAAAGTGGCTGATAGTTGGAGTTTCGCCCTGAATGAAGCCTACCCAGAAGATGATTCCCTCTTAAGAGGTGTTTACTTTGAATGAACCAATCAAATTTTCAAGAGCCCTTCTCATGGCGCAGTACGATCTACTCAGCTCAGATTCAAAGTTTCAAATCTTAGGTCAAGGGGTCTGGAGTCCTTTTTACGTAGGCTCAACCTTAGATGGGCTGGAGAAAGAATTTGGGCGCGATCGGGTAATCGATACACCTGTGGCCGAGAACGCGGTGACAGCTGCTGCACTTGGGGCTGCAATTATGGGCTCTCCCACTCTCGTAATACATCCACGAATGGACTTTATGATTCTTGCGGCGGATGCTTTGACAAATGCCGCAGCAAAGTGGAGATACAGCTTAGATTTCCAATCCCCAATTCCTCTGACGGTAAGAGCAATTATTAACAGGGGAGGTGAACAAGGAGCGCAACATTCCCAAGCTCTCCAGTCTTGGTACGCGCATATACCTGGATTACGAGTAGTAATGCCGAGTTGCCCAAGCGATGCGTATCGGTTGTTAATCCAAAGCGTTCAATCTCCCGACCCAGTTTTATTTATTGAAGATCGATGGAGTTATGAGCTAGAGGAGTATTTTGAACCAAGTTTAAATCTTCCTCCACTCTCCGATGAACGACCTAAGGTAGTAGTACCAGGTTTGGATCTAACGATTGTTGGCAGTGGTTACACGGTTAATTTAATAAAGAATGTTGGTGAGGAATTACAAAGATTAGGGGTTGCAGCTGAAATTATAGATTTGCGAGTGCTCAACCCATTGCGCACGGAAGCAATAGTTGAATCCGTAAAAAAGACAGGCAGATTATTGATAGTTGACGGTGGATGGAAAGAATACGGAGTCGGCGCTGAAGTTATCGCAGGTTTAGTAGAAAAAGGAGTTGTGTTTAAAAGTCCTCCGATTAGAATTTCAATAGCAAGTTCACCTGCCCCGACATCGTCACAATTAGAAAAAAAATACTATTTCAATGAAAGCCAAGTCCTTGAGAAATCTTTAGAGATGCTTAGGTTAATAAATTGAGACGAAATAAAATTGTCCTCAAAAAAGAATTAGAACAATCAGTAACCGTAAGATCTTTTAGACTGCTTTCTTCGCGCGCCCAGCGAACCTTTCTGATAGTTGCTTTTTCTCAAATTGCAATCGGCCTACTCGACCTGTTCGCAATTCTTATCGTTGGAATAATTGGTAGCTTGGCTGTCGCAGGAATTTCCGGGTTCGAAAATCCAAAAATCGCGATGCGGTTAACTGATTTAATCGGAATATCAAATTTTTCATTTCAGAAGCAGATTGCAATCCTTGGATGCTTCTCGGCAGTATTTTTAATAACTAAAACCTTAGCCAGCATGTGGATAACGAGGAGAACGCTTCGTTTTTTGAGCAATCAAGGTAGGGTTTTGTCAAAGAAACTATTGAGTAATTTACTGCGCCAGAAAAATATCAAATTAGTATTGCCAGAACCACAACAAAGCGTCTTTGTTTTTGTACGAGGAATATCTGAAATTTCCGTAGGTCTATTGGGGTCCATTTTAAATTTAATTGCAGACTTTAGCTTGTTGGTAATTTTAGTAATTGGCCTACTCATACTAGACCCTATAACGGCCATCTTTTCACTATTCCTTTTCTCTTCTTTGGCCGTTGTTCTTTATGTATTGCTACACAAAAGGGCAAGAAGGTTGGGGGGCGATGAGGCAAGGTTAACGATAGCTGCAGGTGACTTTATGATTGACCTGACAGATGTAATCGAGCAAATTCGAATTCGAAACCTACAAGATAATTTCTTAGAAAAATTTGATCAACTTCAGCGCGAAAAAACTCGCAATGATGCGGATATTGCTTTTCTCCCATTAATTGGGAAATATGTTCTGGAGACTGGAATAGTCATCGGTGGAATCTTGCTTTGCTTAGTGGAATTTATCCTCAAGGACTCCCAGCAAGCAATCGCTTCTCTGGCAATATTTTTAACTGCCGGAACAAGAATTATGCCGGCTCTTTTGAGATTGCAACAAAGTTCTATGAAGTTGAGATTGACAGAGGCTTTATCTAAGAATGCGTTTGAGTTAATCGATCAAATCGGAGATCTTGATTATAATTCTGCAAATGAAAGTCACTCGGAATGTATTCCTGGAGTTGTTACTCATTCCGTAAAAGCGAGCGGAGTTGGATTTAGATATTCTGAACAGAGCGCATTTGCTCTAAATAATATTGATTTTGAGTTAAAGCCTGGAATGATGATGTCTATTGTTGGGCCATCGGGTTCCGGAAAGTCCACATTGGCTAGTATTCTTGTGGGTTCTCTCATCCCGACAACAGGCATAATTTTAATTCAAAACGACCTTCCATCGGAAATTTCACGTCGATTTCCCGGAACAATTGGCTACGTACCCCAAGATATCCCAATAATCAACGGGACCTTGCGAGAAAACATAACTCTGGGGGTTCCGCAGACAACTGAAAATGAATCTCATTTGTTGGAATGTATCGCTAATGCCCAACTCACAAAACTGCTAACTGATCTTCCAGCAGGAATGGACACCGATCTGCGTAAAGAGGGGATTTCGCTAAGCGGTGGGGAGCGTCAACGGTTAGGAATTGCACGAGCACTTTTTAGCCGCCCATCAGTTCTTATCCTCGATGAAGCAACAAGTGCCCTCGATAGCGAAACGGAAAACTTAATTTCAAAGGCAATTCAAGAATTGAGAGGCAAAATAACAATTGTAATGATTGCTCATAGGCTTTCGACCGTTAAGACATCTGACCAAATTATCTACCTTGAAAATGGAACAATTAAGGCACGTGGCAGTTTTGATGAGTTGCGAAGAATTGTTCCATCTTTTGATACGCAAGCAGGGTTGATGGGGTTATAGTCTTATACTTGGTTCCCACGCTAACGAAAACGAGGTTTATCAATTTCTATACTAGTGAGCTGTGTGGTCCCAGCCAGAAATGAATCTGGCCATCTTCAGGTAGTCATTGACCATATATTAGAGGTCGCTGAAATCGAGGAAATAATCATTGTGGAGGGTGGATCGACCGACGACACCTGGGATGTTGCACAGAAAATCGGTCAAGAGAATCCAAAAAAAGTTAAAGTTTTTAAACAAGTTGGACGTGGGAAATTTGATGCTGTACTACTCGGCGCCCGTAACTCATTAGGGAAATATATTGCAATCTGGGACGCAGACGGAACAGTAAGTTTGCAGAATAATTCAGAAATTATTCAAATTTGCGTTAAAACAGAATTGCCAGTCATGGGAGATAGATTACGCGGCGAAATATCGCCTGGAGCGATGCGACCACTAAATTGGATAGGAAACTGGGCCTTTGCAATTCTCTGGGCCCCAATCCTGGGCAAGAAACCTACAGATATGCTTTGCGGAACTAAAATTCTACCTAGGGAGTTATTTCTAGAATTACCCAAAGATCTTATCCAAGGTGACCCATACGGTGACTTTGCTTTAATCGGGTTTGCACGTCTCAAAGGTTATTCTGTCGTAAGTCACGTTGTTGATTACAAAGCTAGAGCCTATGGAGAGACTAATATTCACCGTTGGAGCGGAGGTTTTCAGCTCTTAAAAGCCACTCTGCTAGTTTATAAAGAGATGTTTGTCCAGAAAAAGCGTTGGAATTATGGATGACAACGAATATAAGTCACAACTTTTCACCCAACTAAAAAATGCGGAATCACCTGCCGTTGGAGAATATTTACGCTGGCTTTACATTCAAGTAGCAGGTGAATTGAGACCCAAAGACAAGGTTCTTGAAATTGGTGCAGGAGCAGGGATTAGCAAACTTTTCCTTTCGGACTTTGATGTACTAAGAACGGATTTACTTGACCATGGACTTGCAGAAGTTCAATCAGGTGTGAACGCAGAGAATCTTCCGTTCGGGGTTGGAGAATTTGATGCCGTCTTTGCAATGGACATGATCCATCATGTGCCCTTCCCTTATAAGGTTATAGCAGAAGCAATTCGGACAACTTCTCCAAACGGCAAAGTGATTCTAGTTGAACCCTACGTATCAATTACCTCATATTTAATCTACAAGATATTCCACTCCGAAAAAACATCTCTCTGCATAAAAATTTCACCAGAAAAGCCAATCGTTAGCACTCTGGCATCGGATGGAAATCAGGTAATCTGTCAGAAGTTGTTTTTTTCTAGACTAGGAAGAAGAAACTTGGAGAAAGTATTACCAGACGAAACAGATGTAACGAGAAGATATATCTCACCCATTTCATTCTTTTTGACCGGTGGTATCAACAAGCCTATTCGGCTCAATCCAAAAATAATTAAAGTTGCGCTTGCAATTGAAGACAAAATCCCACAAGCAATTTTGAAACTAATCGCTTCTCGTCAAATTGTGATTATAAGAAAGAAAAGTCTCTATTTAATATAACGGAAATCCAGTGCGGTTAAGCCCAGGGACTGATCTAACTCAGAGTTAAAGCGATAGCAAGTGTTAGCGCTAATTGATTTTTTCGCAAAGGCACGAATAGAAATGAATCCCTGATCACTTTTTCCTACCCCTAAAATCAGAAATCCGTCTGGTAACTGCTTAACAGTCTTTTCCCACTCGTACAGATTAAAGAACTTTAGAGTTTTAGTGTGCTGCAACAAGAGAGAGTCTTCAATAAAAAAGAACTCATTCGTAGCGCACTTTAAGGGCGGGTTTATAGCGTCGTAATCAACTTTTGCATGATTGACGACGATAGTACTTAGGGAAAAAACTATTGTTCCAAGAATAATTAGTGGAGCCAAAACGACCCGTTGTCGAACTCCCACCTCTGTAAACTCACTGCGATTTTCTTGATTTCTAAAAAAACTCATAAAGGCAACAATGACAGTGAAGGGTATTAGTGAAGAAAGAACTCTTGGCCCTTCGCTCCGCCAGTAGGCCGAATAAAAAAGTAGCGACGTTACAATTGCGAAAATGTAGATAACTCTTGTGCGATTCCCAGGAATTTCAGATGGTTTCCGAAAGACGCTCCAAACAATGACACTCATAAGCGTTAATGAGAAAACTCGCCCAAAAAACGCTAGATGGAGGTTATCGGGAAGGAAGAAAGGGTGGTGGGATGTTGACATCAGTCCCAAGTTAGAAAGTAGGCTCGAAAATAGATTGAATGGATGACTCCATAAGTCTTCAAGGGTAATTTTCTTGATGGCCATAGAAATCCCATAATCGCTTGGATCCATTAGAGACCCAACTTTGTTGTAAGCCAAGGTCCAATCACTATTATTATTTAATAAGCCGTAAAGCGTGGCCCATGCATTCCCGGCGTTATTATATTCGGGGATTCTGAGCAATTTTCCAGCTGCCACCGTTAATCCAAATGGAGCAATTGTTGCCAAAATGACCACCGCAACCCTTTTATACAAAAAAGGGGTAAATGAAAGACACAAAAGCGGAATCAAAATAAAGAACACATTCGATGGCCTCAAATTTTGCAGCATTGAAATCGCAAATGCTGCCGCGCTAATGGAAATCAAACTATTTGTTCTAAGGAAACGCAACATAAACGCAGTGAATATGACTCCAAGTGGGATACCCAATGCTTCTGATAAAAAGAGATTTAATCCAAAAAGTAACCATAAAAAAAATACAAGAGCTAAAACTGCCACCTGGGGTACAAGGCCAAATAAAAATTCAAGTTCCCGGAGTAAAAAAAATATGGAGACCGCGAACAACAAGGTATAGGCTGCGAGAACTGCAGTGTCAGAATGAAGCAATTTGAATAGTATTGAACTAACTTCAGCAAAAAGTGGTCTGCGGTAACACCAGTTTCCAGATCCATCGGGAAACACTCCTGTAAGAGCCAAAGATTTTGCGCATAGTCGCCATGCATTTGCATCCTTGTATGGAAGAATTCCAATGGAGTCATAATTAGGTATTTGAAATTGACGTACTAGAAAAAAGAGCACCAAAGGCAATGCGGAGACAAGAACTTTTGCAGATGCAAACGACTGAATTCGAGCTCTCAATGGGGGCATTGGGTCATTCTCTCTTAGGCGGACGCGGTTAATTCAACTCCAAGGGGCAAGTGGGTCAAATGTCCGTTTTATCCCCTTTCCGCTACAAACTAGGATGGGATTCGTAGTAGTGGATAGAGGCAGCGACGGCTGGCTCGGCAGGACCAAACCGGTTAATGAAGGATCTAAAAAGTGGCACTTAGCGTATGGACAGTTGCTGAACTGGGGGCTTTTTACACTGAGCACCGTTCAGAGCTACTCGCGCATGCCAATCGTGTTTTGAAGGATTCAGCTAAGGCTGAAGAAATCACCCAAGACTCTCTTATTAAGTTCATGCTCGCTGCCCCTGAGCTTGAATCAGCTGAGCACGCACTCTCTTATCTACACCGCACCATTGAAAACCTCTGCATCGACTACTTCCGCCTAGAAGGTCGCCGTCCAAACCTTGTAGTTATCGACGATGCCCAGGCTGAAGTTGAAGCTGCATGGCAGGTCTCAGGTGATCACTCAGAGGTTCTTACTCAGGCTGAAGATGCAGCGATTATTCGCCAGGCTTTGGCTCTCCTTTCGCCTGCAGAGCGCGCTGCTCTTGTCATGTGGGAGATGGAAGGCCGCTCAACAGAGGAAATCGCAGCAGAGCTTGGAATCAAGGAATCTGCCGTGCGCCACACTGTTTCTCGAGCTCGCACATCTCTTCGTCGCGTTCTCTCAGAGCTTGTTATCGATCACGAGCGTGGTCTTACAGCTCTCGACATGCTCTCAACTACCTATAAGAAGGCGGCAGAGCTTGCAGCGAAGTCTTCAAAGGTTGCTCTTTCCTTATTATTAGTAGTAACTGCCTTCCTTGGCTTCAACTCAATGACTGGTCAAGAAGGGGTCCTTCCGGCTGTCACAACTCAGGATTCAACAGGCGAGGTTGCTAAAGCTGGATCAACTGACTCAGCAGCACCTGCACCATCTATCTCGATGCCAGCAAAGAAGTCATCAACTATGGGCCCTCGCCTGTATATCAAGAGCAGCAAGGCAACATGGCCTGGCCTTGATTCAGAGGGCATCCCAACAGGTTTCACTGTCACAGGTGAGAAGGGTCCAGCTGGAGACATCCGTGTAAATCACAATGTTCCAGAGGCGACCAAGCAAGGCACTATTTTGGCCACCCAGGCCATCACATCTGGGGGTGGACCAAATGTCTCGATCGATCAGGTCGTGACAGTCGATGGCAACGGCACAAAGTATGAGGTTGAGTACATTTCCTTCGGAATTAGGGGTGTTTGGGCGGTAGCTGAGGCTCGCGCCACGAACGTCGATTTTGAGCGTATGTCCAATGGCCAGTACCTTATGACCGTTACAATTTCCCTACTCTCAACCCCAACTTCAGAGTTGTCAATTCCAGTGGGTAACCGCGGATACGACATTGTTGGCGCACCTAAGACGATTACAACTCGTCTCTTGCTCAACTCGAGCAAGACCCAAATTTTGGCTCAGGCAATTTTAATTCCTGAGTCTGGCACTAAGGCAAAGGGCTGATCACGTGAAACTTCAGCTAACAAATAAGTTTCTTCACCGCGTCCGGATACACGGTGGGGAATTTGATTCATCAGCACGTGCGATGAATCGAGCGGAGTTGGGCAACCAATTCCAAGCCGACCTGCGGAAATTCCGTGGATCGACTATCGAAAGGAAACAAATGTCTACAAAGACAACTTTCAAGCGCGTAGCGCTTGTTGCTGTTGCTGCTTTGGGTCTTGGCGTTCTCACGTCAGTTCCATCGAATGCAGCTCCAACAATTGCTTACGGCGTTATTGCTGACTCAACAGCTGGTCAGGCCATCATTGGTGGTCAGGCAACTGTAGTTATCACACTTGATACAGCTACAGTCACAACTGTTGCAATTACAGGTGTTGGTTCAGTTCTTGGTACAACACAACCAACTGAGACAATTACTGTAACCGGAACTCCTACTTCAGGATCATGGTCAGATAGCTCAACAGCTTCTATCACTGCTGGACAGCAGACAATTACGTTGACATCTGCTGTTGCAGGTGTAACAACCGTTACAGCAACACCTCTTACAGCTGGAACAGGTGCTCCAGGAACAGCCGTTACAAAGACTGTTACATGGGTAACTGCTACAACTAAGGGAACATATGATCACTCATATGCTCGCATCAGCTCAGATTCAACAACGGCTGCTGCAACTCTCTACGATAACCAAGCTGGTGTAGATTCATCAACAACTGCGTTGACATTCAGCTCAACAATTACTGGTTCAGCACTTGCATCAGTTGCTGTACGCCAGTTCAATGCAGCTGATACCTCAACAACAACAAATCTAACTACTGCTGGTGCAAAATCAGTTGTAGTTGCGATCTCAGGTGCAGGTCTCATTGGTGCCTCTGCGGCATCAGCTGGTGCTTCTGCAACAGTTGCAGCCGCAACAGAGACAAACTCTGTCTTCCGCGTATTCGCAGACGGTCGTAACGGCAAGGCAACCATCACAGTAACTGTTAACGGTGTTCTTGTTGATACTAAGTATGTTAACTTCTTCGGAACTGTAGCTGCATACGCTGCTTCTACAACAACCGGTGAAACACTGAGCAAGAGCTACATCAATACAGGTTCAGCAGAATCTGCAACAGTAACAATCAAGGGTCTTGACTCAAATCAGGTTGTTATGGCTCCAGGTACCTTCTATGTAACATCTGATACAACGACAATCGCGACAGTAACCACTTCAGGTGGCGTGGTCTACATTGTTGGTGTTGCAGTAGGTAAGACAAACATTAACGTTTGCGATACTTCAGCTTGTACAGCAGCAACAATCAAGTACACATTCCCAATCGAAGTTACAGAAAAGACAGCAGCTTCATACAAGGTTGCATTTGATGCAGCTTCATATGCTCCTGGAGCTCTTGTAACTTGGACAGTAACTGCAACTACAAAGACCGGACGCCCAATTGCGGACGGTTCACGTGCAGTAATCGAAACATCAACAGTGAACTTGACAGCACCTGCTGGTATCCCATCAGGCGCTCTCACATTCAAGGGTGGCGTTGCTACTGGAACATTCTTCGCTCCAGCAACAACTGGTGATTTCGTAATCACAACAGTTGAAGGCAACGATTCAGATGCTTATATCGCAGGAATCGCAGCATCAGCTACATACACACGTGCAAAGGTTGCAAACACAGTAGTTGTTTCAAACGCAGCACAGGATGCAGCACTTGATGCAGCTAACGAGGCAACTGATGCAGCTAACGCAGCAACTGATGCAGCGCTAGCAGCAGCAGATGCAGCAGATGCTGCAACAGCTGCAGCTGAAGATGCATCAGCAGCGGTTGCAAAGCTTGCTAAGTCTGTTAACACAGCACTTAAGAACCTCAAGAAGCAGATCACAGCGTTGACTGCTCTTG
The DNA here is from genome assembly GCA_965268205.1 of Candidatus Nanopelagicaceae bacterium. Classification (GTDB taxonomy): domain Bacteria; phylum Actinomycetota; class Actinomycetes; order Nanopelagicales; family Nanopelagicaceae; genus Planktophila. The sequence continues at coordinate 57,436 of OZ254161.1, forward strand.
TGAACAAGCTCCTAAAGTAATCGCTTAAAAGCGATAACTTTCTAGGAAAGTTCTAGAACCGAAACCCGGTTCTCCTTCGGGAGAGCCGGGTTTCGGCCTTTCTATCGTTAGGATTAGCCCATGTTTAATAAGGCAGCAGAGAAGACCGCTTCAAACTACGTGCTCTTTGGGACTCCGCTTATATCTCTTTTTATCGTTCTCAACTCAGTCACTGATCCCGTCAATGCTACGAAATTGGCTGCAGCCGGAGCTCTTGGGTTCTCCCTCTTCTCACTATTCGTTGTTTTTGCAGGCAGGGCCTTGTTTGTCCAGTACAGGTACTTCCTTCTGTCGTCGTTATTCTTCTTCGTAGCTTCATTAAACGCGGCTATAAACAGCGACGCTCCTCTGGCTCAAAATTTCTACGGTGCCTACGGCAGAAATACCGGCCTGATCGCCTACTTGGTTCTATCCATGGTTGCTATTGGAACGCTGTTTCTCAAGTCAGAAGTAAGCTTCAAGAAAATCATTTGGGGCCTTCAATTCACTGGTGTAGTAAATGTCCTGTACTGCGCCTGGGTTATTGCCTTTGGAGATTTTCTTTCTTGGTCAAATCCTTATGGCAAGATTCTTGGGTTCTTCGGAAATCCTAACTTCATCTCGGCATTTCTAGGCATGTTCATTACAACCCTCATGGCTTTTGCTGCTTCAAAAAATGCTGGTTGGAAATATCAAATCATTTCTTTGCTTCTTGGATCCCTGGCTTTCTATGAAGTTGTGGAGTCACGTTCAATTCAAGGGATCGTTGTTACTTTTGGCGGAATTGCCATAGTTGGCTTCTTTGCAGTTCGGACATATATCAAGCAAGCATTTGTTACTTATCTATATCTCGCCTCAGTTTCCATAGTTGGTGTTTTTGCGATTTTTGGAACTTTGCAAAAAGGTCCGCTCGCATTTGTCTATAAGACATCTGTCTCATTACGCGGTGAATATTGGCGTGCTGGCCTGAAGATGGGTTCGGAGCATCCGCTTACCGGTGTGGGTATGGATTCATACGGTGATTGGTATCGCAGAGCTAGATCAGAGAATGCGGCAACGGTATTGCCAGGGCCTAAAACGGTAACGAACGCTTCTCATAATGTTGTAATTGATTTCTTTGCTTATGGTGGCTGGCCTTTGCTTCTTGCTTATCTTGCGATGCTTTTGCTTGCGGCTATTTCTGTAATCAAGGTCTTACGCAGAACCAAGTCCTACAACCCGGTTTTTGTGGCGATGGTGGCGGCCTGGACTTGTTATGAAGTTCAATCCTTGATCAGTATCAACCAGATTGGTCTTGCGGTTTGGGGATGGTTGCTAACCGGAGCCCTAATCTCATACGAAGTAGCCACGAGACCTGAATCAGGTAACGAAGCAGCTCCTGCATCTGTGAGAACTAGGGTTCAGGGCGCACGTTCTACCGGAATCATCTCCCCGCAGCTTGTTGCTGGCATTGGTGCTGTTGTCGGCCTTTTGATTGCAGTTCCTCCACTGAGCGCAGATACAAAATGGCGAAGTGCAATTGAATCGAAGGATGCAACCAAGGTGATGGCAACTTTGGAATCCAGATATATGAATCCGACGGATAGCGCGCGCCTTGTGCAGGCCGTCTCACTATTCGCAAATAGCAACCTTGTAGATCAAGCCCGTCAGATTGCACTGAAGGGTGTCGAGTTCAACCCTGATTATTTTGATGCCTGGGCACAGCTGTACTCACTTCCAAATTCAACAGAAGACGAGAAGGCGCTTGCGCTTAAGAATATGAAGCGCCTTGATCCACTTAATCCGGATGTAACTGTTCGCTAGATGAAAGTTTCAATAATTGGGCAAGGCTACGTAGGGCTCACGATTTCAGCATTTGCTGGTGAGTTTTATGAGGTTATCGGGTTTGATAACAATCAGAAGATTGTGGATCAGCTCAACCAAGGCGTTTCTCACATTGAAGGCGTTGAGAGCTCTGTTCTCAAAACCTGGATTAAGGCAGGACGATATCGGGCAACTACGAGCGGTGCCGACATTAACGGTTCGGATATTGTGGTGATAGCTGTGCCCACGCCGCTTTCGAAAGAGCGCCAACCTGATTTAACTTTCATTGATTCTGCCTGTAAGACAATCGGAGAGAATCTCAAGAACCCAGCGTTGATAATCAATGAATCTACTTCTTTCCCGGGAACCATTAGAAATTACATCAAGCCATCTATCGAGAAGTATTCAGGTGGCAACCTTGAACACCTATATGCAATCTCGCCGGAGAGAGTCGATCCAGGTCGTGGAGATTTCAATCAGAAGAATACGCCCCGTCTTTATGCAGGCTTAACACCCGAGGCATCAGCAAAAACTAGAGCCTTTTATTCAAAGTTCTGCGACCAGCTTGTTGAAGTATCTTCACCTGAGGTGGCCGAGGCAGCTAAGCTCTTTGAAAACACATTTAGACAGGTGAATATTGCACTTGTAAATGAATTCGCGCAGATTACTAATGCTCTCGGAATTAGCGTTTATGAAACACTCGAAGCAGCCAATACGAAGCCATACGGGTTTATGAAGTTCACGCCCAGCGCCGGTGTTGGCGGTCATTGCATTCCAGTAGACCCAAGCTATTTGGCTGCGGTTGCTGAAGAGCGCGGAGTCCCAGCAACATTTATTCGCCGAGCTAACGAAGTCAATCTTGAGATGTCCAAGTATGTGGTTGACCGAGTAGAAGTCGATCACGATGGATCGCTACAAGGTAAGAGTGTTTTGGTTGTTGGGGTGGCCTATAAGCCGAATGTGGCGGATGTGCGGGAGACAGCGGCAGAGCTAGTTATCGAACATCTTCGTGCGCGTGGTGCAGTTGTGGCTTGGCACGATGATGTCGTGGGCACTTGGCATGGAGAGAAGTCATCTGACCTAAGTGGTGCAGATATTGCGATTGTCATTACTAAGCATGATGTTGTTGACGCAAAGGCCATTATGGCTAGCGCTCCATATGTATTTGATACAACAGGAAAGTTGCCGCAGGCTCACGGCCTTTAAGAAGTTGGTTGCTATTTTTTTAGACTTGCAGCAACAGAATCGATAATTGAATCGAGCGTGTGAGTTGGTTGCCAGTTAATCGTTTTCTTAATCTTGGTGATATCTGGAACTCGGCGTTGCATATCTTCGAAGCCTGCTGGGTATGCCTCGGTGTACGGGATGTGCTTGAGTATTGATTTTGAATTGGTGCGTTCGATGATTTTGGTTGCGAGTTCTTTGACGGTTGTTTCGCCAACACCACCGACGTTGAAGTAATCGCCGATTGTTGAATCAGTTTCTGAAAGAGTGATGACGGCGCGGACGGCATCTTCGACATGGCAGAAGACCCGAGATTGACTGCCGTCGTCGTAGATGATGATGTCTTCATTATTGAGAGCAGCCTGAATAAAGCGAGGAACAACCATTCCGTATTGGCCTGTTTGGCGTGGGCCGACGGTGTTGAAGAAGCGAACGGTGGTGACTTTGAGGCCGTGGGTCTTGTGGAGAGTGTGGGCGACTGCTTCTTCGAGTGCTTTTGCATCTGAGTATGTCCAGCGAATTTTTTGTGGGGCGCCAACAACGCGATCTGATTCTTCGTGTAGTGGTTGGTTTGGGTTCTTACCGTAGATCTCTGAAGTTGAGGCGATGATCAGGCGCTTGTTGTGTTTAGTCGCTGCATTGAGAACTACTTCAGAACCGTTGAAGTTGCGGTCGATAGATTCGATGGTGTGTTCCATGATGTTCTTAACGCCAAGAGCTGCAGCCATGTGAAAGACGATGTCTGAATCTGCGACGAGTTTTTCAACGAGTGCAAGGTCTCGGATATCGCCAGTGTGGATGGTGATCTTTCCATCGAGGTGAGCGATGTTGGCTTGAGAGCCGGTACTCATGTTGTCGAGGATTGTGACGGTATCTCCGCGGGCGATGAGGGAATCTGCCAGGTGAGAACCGATGAATCCGGCACCACCGGTGATGAAAGCGCGCATGAGGTGAGTCTATCTTTCGGGGCTCGCCCACGGCTGCCTTTCAGGAGGTTCTCAGGAAAGTAAGGGATGGTTTGGGCATGAAGAGCACGGGTGCGACCTTTAGAAAGTATTCATCGGCAGGCGCCGATTGGGCATCGTGGTTTCTCGGTATTGGGTTGGGGCTGACGCTGGCTCTGCAGGTCACCACAATGCGCTGGAGCGACATCTCAACGCCTTATGCGGCGATTGCATCTATCTCTCGTGTGGCAGCTCTTACGGGTACTTACTTTGCGATTGTTGGGATCTTCTTGGTCTCGCGTATTCCGTGGGTGGAGCGCGGAGTTGGCCATGATCGATTGGTGACATGGCATCGAAAGCTTGGGCCATGGAGTTTGTATCTCATTGGTGCACATGTCTTCTTTATTGTTCTGAGTTTTGCTGGGCAAGACAATGTGATGCTGGCAGTTGAGATGTGGCGGATGCTCAATACATTCGATTGGATGTGGCTGGCACTTGCTGGGTTTGTATTGATGGTGATGGCGGGAGTTACTTCATATAAGAAGGCTCGCGCAAAGATGAGTTACGAAACATGGTGGATCATCCATATCTATACCTACTTTGCAATCGCAGCATCCTTTATGCACCAAGTGCTCAATGGTCAGATGTTTGTTAACCATCCACTCAATCGTTTTTATTGGACTGCGCTCTATGTTTTGATGGCGGCATCGATCATCACTTATCGCTTTGGTATTCCGATTGTGCGCTCGCTGCGACATAACTTGGTTGTGGAGAAAGTTGTTGTAGAAGGCCCTGGAATTATTTCAATCATAATGAAGGGGCGAAAGCTTCATAAGTTGGCTGCAGAGGGCGGACAGTTCTTCAGCTGGCGCTTTTTGACTCGTGGCCATGCCCTGATGTCGCATCCATATTCTTTATCGGCGGCTCCTACTGAAAGCCACTTACGTATTACCGTTAAGGATTTAGGTGATCACTCGCGTTCGGTTGCATATTTAAAGCCAGGCACAAGAGTCTTCGTAGAAGGCCCTTATGGTGCATTTACTGCAGGGCGTGCAACGATGAAACATATTGTTTTAGTTGGTGGTGGCGTTGGCATTACACCTGTGCGTGCGCTCCTTGATGAGTTTAAGAATGGTGTGCAGATTGATCTCATTTATCGCGTATCCCGCGAAGAGGATTTAGTTCTCAAAGAAGAACTTGATTACTTGGAAGAGAAATCAAATGGCACTATCCGCGTTCATTACTTAGTTGGATCTCGTCGGGAGCATCCGATGGATGCGAAGACACTTGAGGCTCTTGTTCCACGGGTTGCCGATTCGGATATCTATATCTGTGGCCCTGCGCCTCTCGTAGAGTCTGTAAAGGCCGCTGCGGCCGAACTAGGTGTGCCTAAGAACCGCTTCCATGATGAAGCCTTTGAGTTCCACGCATCGTAGGGATTCGTAGATATGGTGCAGATGGGGCTCAGTTTCTTCTCAGGAAGGTTAGGGATAGTTCAGGTATGAAACGCGCATTGTTAATCGCTGGTGGAACCGTTGGTGGCCTTGGGGCTGTCTTGGCTATTACACCGCCTCAGCTGTCATCAACATCGAGTGTTAGCGATATGCCTGGCGCCAGTATTCCGACTGCGACAACACCAAGTACAACAAAGACTCCTGTCTCTGCTGCGACACCTAAGGCGACAAGTACTCCGAAGCAAAGTGTGAAGCCAACAAGTAAGGCGACAGCAAGTTCAAAACCGACTGCTGCAGGGACAACTCCTACAGCTCCTGCCACAACAGCTGCGGGCAAAAACGTTAATGGAACATTTACAGGAAACTCTGTTGATGTTGGATATGGAATCGTTCAAGTAAAAATTACTGTGGCAAATGGAAAGATCACTGATGCGCAGGCGGTGCAGGCGCCAAGTGGGCGAAATGATCGTTACACAAATATGTCGGTGCCAGTGCTGCGTCAGCGCACATTGGCAGCGCAGAGCGCGAATATTAATGGTGTATCTGGTGCTTCTTACACTTCCTATGGTTGGTACACATCGCTGGTCAGCGCTTTGAAGCAAGCCGGCCTGTAAGTTTCACTTGTGGTTCGCGAACAGTATGAAATCGAAGTATGGGGAACCATACTTTATATCGCTGCAATCTCTACAACTTTAGATAAGAGCGCAATCGATAGTGCAATTGAAGATGTAAAGAAATTTGTCTTTGAAGTCGATGAAGTTTTCTCCACATATAAATCAGAGTCTGTAATCTCAAAGCTGCGCCGAGGCGAAATTGAAATCGGTGGCTGCAGCGAAGATGTGATTAAGGTCTGGAACGCGTGCAGTTTGGCTTCCGAACTTTCCGATGGCGCATTTAATCCGTGGGCAGTTGCTGGAGGCTTTGATCCATCAGGATATGTAAAAGGGTGGGCTGCAGATCGCGTTGCAGATATTTTGATTAAGGCTGGCGTCGAACATGTGCAGGTAAATGCAGCAGGTGATTTAACTCTGCGCGGTGGATTCTTGACTCCTGAAGGCGTTAAAGAGCCCTGGAAGATTGGCGTTGTAAATCCTGATAATCGCCAAGAGGTATTGCGAGTATTTGAAATTACCGATGGAGCTATTGCTACATCGGGTACATATGAAAGAGGCGCCCATATTGTTGATCCGCATTCAGGGTTGATTGCAATTGGCGCGAAGTCAGCGACAGTTATTGGTCCCGATGGTGGGCTGGCTGATGCGATGGCGACAGCGTTAATGGTCAGTGGCGATGATGGTGCCAATTGGTTTGGGCGTGAAGAGCTCCTTGATTATTCGGCATGGGTTATCGAACGTAATGACGGCGGAGCATGGGGCGTTGGGCCATTAATTACGGCAAGATAGGCGCGTGGTTGAGACAACGGGTGGGTTTACTAGCGAGGGTTTAGCACTTGAAGCTAAAGCTTTGACGCTGGCATCACTTACTCAGGCGCAGGCACTTGAGATTGGTGGCATCGCGCAAGAGTTTGGTCTTGATCGAAAGTTAGCGATTGCAATAGAAGTGCGGATGAAAGATTGGACTGTCTTTCATGCTTCTCTTCCAGGATCGTCTCCTGAAAATGATTCTTGGATTAGACGCAAAGCAAATGTTGTTAATGCGACAGGTCGTTCGACGATGCACGAACGCGTGTTGGCTGAAGAGCAAGGAATTGATTGGTATCAATCAACGGGTTTATCAGAAGAGTTACATGCCACTCACGGTGGCGGGCTTGCACTGAACGTTGTAGGTCTTGGGCTTACAGGTGTTCTGATTATTAGCGGCTTGCCGCAAGTGGATGATCACTTACTGGGTGTAGAAATTTTGACTGAGTATTTAGCGCGCAAGGGAGAAGAGCTATGAGCATCTGGGTATGCGGAGAAGTTTTGATTGATTTAATTCCTGGTGCCGACGGTGTTCGTGTTCCGCACGTTGGTGGAGGTCCTGCAAATACAGCGAAGGCCCTGGCTCGCTTGGGACATGACGTTCAATTTATCGATGGAATATCAACTGATGAATATGGTGTTGCGGCCCGTAAAGAACTTATTGATGACGAAGTAAAACTTGATTTAGCTTTGACAAGTGACAAGCCAACTTGTTTAGCAATCGTTTCACTCGATGCAAATGGTGGAGCATCGTATGAATTCAAGATTGATGGAACGGCAACCTTTGATTTTGATCTCAAGTGGTTGCCAGATCCTTCTCGATATAAGCCACAGGTATTGCATATCGGTACGCTGGTCACAGTTATTCAGCCTGGTGCGGACGTTCTATACGACTGGGCTATGCAAGTTGCAGAGTTTGCACCGATTGTCTTTGACCCAAATATTCGTCCATCTGTCATGGGCGATCACGATTTATATGAAGCTGCGGTCGAAAAGTGGGCTGCACTCTCATCTGTCATCAAGGTCAGCGATGACGATATGGCTTGGCTGTATCCAGGCCAGAAGTACGAAGATGTTGCACAGCGCTGGTTAAACGATGGTGCAGCGCTAGTTGTAGTCACTCGCGGATCAAATGGAATTATTGGATTTACTTCAGATGGCGCAGTTGAAGTCGATGGAGCAAAGATCACTGTGGCAGATACTGTCGGTGCAGGCGATACCGTCGGTGCAATCATCGTTGAAGCGATGGTTGAAAAGGGAATTTTGGCTCTGACAGGCGATGTATTGAAGGCGACTCTGCACCGCGCAGCAGTTGCTGCGGGAATCACATGTTCGCGTAAAGGTGCACAGCCACCGTATAAGCATGAACTTAAGAATGTTTAGAGAGCAGATCTAATGCAATTCATTGATGATGCAGAGTTTCAAGTTGCTATCGATCTCGATGGCGGCGGAAAAATCACATCGCTTATCTGGCGCGAGATGGAGTTCGCGGTTCCCTTTCGTGGAAGCGTTTTGTCATCTGGTTGGTATCCAATGGCACCGTGGGCTGGGCGAATTCGTGATGGTTTGATTACATCTAGTTCTGGCGTTGAACATCAGCTTCCAACAAATATTGATCCACCTAATGCGATTCATGGATTTGGATTTACATCATCATGGCAAGAGATTGGTCCAGGTCGTTCGCTATTGCATTTACCGAAGCCATATATGGGCGCGACTGTCGAACAGACGATTGAAGTTTTAGATGATGCAATCCGATGGTCACTTGAATATGACGATAACGGTTGCGATCTTCCGTTCTGGATGGGAATGCATCCATGGTTTGCTCGCGATCTCGATCGTGGCGGAACAGCTGAGATTGAATTCACGGCAGAGAAAATGTTAAAGCGTGGCTCTGATGGTCTGCCAACTGGTGAAATGATTTCTCCGACTGCTCGTCCTTGGGATGATGCATTTACTGAAATTCGCGGAACTCCAGCTGTTGTTTGGGAAGATGTTGCACGTATTGAAATCGAATCCGATGCGCCATGGTGGGTTGTCTACGATGAAGATCCAGACGGCGTCTGCATCGAGCCACAAACTGCGCCACCCGATGCTGCAAATCTAGGAATAAGTGGTGAGAACTACATAGAAGCGCTCTTTGTTTTCTCACAAGGTTAAATAGAATTTCACTATGAGCACTCAAATCAATCGTCAGCACCTTAAGGAACTTCGCGCAAAGGAAGAACAGCGCTTTCTTGATACCCATAAGAAATCAGCTACAGCTTTTGAAGATTCGAAGAAGGTTATGCACGAGGGTGTTCCGATGTCATGGATGGCTAAGTGGCCAGGTGCTCACCCAGTCTTTGTGAAAGAGGCGAAGGGTGCCCGCTTTACCGATCTTGATGGCCACACCTATGTTGATTTCTGCTTGGGCGATACCGGTTCGATGACAGGCCACTCACCTGATGCAACTGTTGCAGCCATTCGCGAGCAGGTAGGTAAAGGCATTACAGCGATGTTGCCAACCGAGGATGCCGCAATTGTCTCTGGCTTGTTGAAGGAACGCTTCGGTTTACCAAAGTGGCAATTTACGGTCTCTGCAACCGATGCAAACCGCCACGTTATTCGTTATTCGCGCATGATCACAGGGCGCAGCAAGATTGTTGTAATCGATCGTTGCTATCACGGCTCTGTCGATGAAACATTTGCAACTTTGGATGATGCAGGATTTACAGTAAAGCGCGAGGGAAATATCGGCGCACCTGTTGATCTTGATGTCACTACTCGCGTTGTTGAATTTAATGATTTAGCTGCGATGGAGAAGGCCCTTGCACAAGGCGATGTTGCCGCTATTTTGATGGAACCTGCGATGACCAATATCGGAATCGTTCTGCCACTTGATGGTTATCTCAAGGGTGTCGAAGATCTTGCGAAGAAGTACGGCACATATTTGATTATCGATGAGACCCACACAATCTCAGTAGGCCCTGGTGGAATGACGAAGGCACTTGGTTTGAAGCCTGACTTCCTCACTATTGGCAAGGCGCTTGCTGCAGGTATTCCAACTGGAACATTTGGAATGACTCAAGAGATCGCAGATGCGATTAAGAAGATGGTTGAACTTGAAATCATCGACCTTGGTGGAATCGGCGGAACTCTTGCTGGAAATGCGCTTTCACTTGCTGCGATGAAGGCAACTTTGACTGATGTATTAACTGAAAGCAACTTCGCAAAGATGATCGCACTTGGAAATCGTTGGTGCGATGGCATTGATGCAGCTATTAAAGAGTTTGATCTTGATTGGCACTGCAATCGCCTTGGCGCCCGTGGGGAATACATCTTTAAGGGCAAAGCACCTATAACCGGCAAGCAAGCAGCCGAATCAGGGGATTTTGAACTCGAGCAGTACATTCACCTGCGTTTACTTAATGATGGCTATTTGATTACGCCGTTCCACAATATGGCTCTGATGTGTCCTGATACGTCAGAGGCCGATGTTGATGGGCATACAGCCGCATTTAGAACAATGTGCGCTGAATTAGTACAGGGTTAATTAAAACCTAAGGTTTTGTAGAGGCCTTTACCGGCTTCGTTTTCTTCATCGACGTACAACATCGCTTGTTTGATGCCCTTTTCTTTGAGGTAGATCAAGCCTTCTGTACAGACCGCTTTACCGATTCCCTTGCCCGATTCCGAAGGATCAACGCCGATTACATAGAGCTCACCGATTGGATCTTGGTTAACGAAGTCGCGGTGAATCTTGGTCCAGCAGAAACCGGCAATCTTCTCGTTGTGAACGCAGAGGAAGAAACCAGTGGGATCAAACCAAGGCTCGCTCATGCGGTTCTCAAGATCTGCCATCGCCCAATTACCTTGGTCAGGATGTTTTGCGAAGATGAGGTTGTTTAAATCAAGCCAAGCTTCTGAATGAATTTCAGGGTCAAAGGTAATGAATTGATAATTATGCGGGATATGAGCGATGGGTGCTTCTAGTGAACGGTAGAGCTTAAGAATGTGGCGCATCAGTTAAACGAGTTCAGAGATAGCAGATTCCTTGCCACCGTTTTGTACTGTGAAGCGGTAGCCAACGTTGCGAACAGTGCCGATGATTGATTCAAATTCAGGGCCAAGCTTTGAGCGTAGGCGACGGATATGAACGTCCACAGTGCGAGTACCACCGAAGTAGTCGTAGCCCCAGATCTCTTGCAGCAGCTGTGCGCGGGTAAAGACGCGACCAGGGTGTTGTGCAAGGTACTTCAATAGCTCGAACTCTTTAAAGGTGAGATCAAGTGAAGTTCCCTTGATCTTTGCTGTGTAAGAGTTTTCATCGATAACAACATCGCCTTGGCGAATTTCTGACGAAGTTGGGTCAGATGCTTCGATGTGGGCAGCGTGTGCACCAACTGCGATACGGATACGTGCATCTACTTCTGCAGGACCTGCGGTATCGAGGATGACATCGTTGATGCCCCAATCTGCAGTGAATGCTGAGAGGCCACCTTCTGTTGTAATTGCAATGATGGGTGCACCGACTCCGGTTGTTGAGAGAAGTCGTGTGAGTGATTTAGCTGCAGGAAAATCGCGTCGCGCATCGATGAAGACAATATCCATCATCGGTGTATCAACAAGAACAGATGCTTCGAGTGGCATCACCTTGCAAGTGTGTTGCAGCAAGCCGAGAGCAGGCAGAACTTCTGCGCTCGCTCCCTGCGAATTAGTAAGTAGCAACACCTTGGCCATTGTGTGAGAATACTCTTGTGAAAACGTATCTACCACTCGTCATCGTTCTGGTGCTTGCATCAGCGTATGGCTTCTGGTGGAAGCGCTCTCGTGGGGCGATTCGCTCAAATAAGGCTATTCCTGGCCATCAACTCACTGCTGCCAAGTTAGGTGAGGCGCTGGGATCCCGAGCCACGATGGTTCAGTTCTCATCAGCGTTTTGCGCTCCTTGCAGAGCAACTCACTCTCTTCTTTCGCAGATGGTCCTCTCTATGGATGATGTGAAGCACATCCATATTGATGCTGAATCACATCTTGAATTGGTCCGCGAATTAGATATTCGATCAACGCCTACAACGCTCTTTATTAATAAGGATGGCGTCGAAGTAGGCCGTGCTGCGGGAACTCCAAAGCGCGAGCAAGTGCTTGCAGCGCTGGCAAACATTCGCTAATTACTTCTTATTCGCTACTGCGAATTATTCGCAACTCGCATATCTGATTGCGTTTCTCTAACCTACAGCCATGTCAGAAGTTCTCGATACTCCAGAAGTACAGAAGATCTATATCGATGCGCGCGGTCCTCGCTTTGCGGCCACCATTACAGCGACAGTTCTTGCGGTTGCACTTGTTACAGAAAATAAGTGGGTACTGCTTGCACAAGGTTTAGTTTTTCTCATCGGTGCAGTTCGTGGCCCACAGTTCACTCCATATGGGTTGCTCTTTAAGAACGTTGTTAAGCCACGTCTTTCCAAGGTTGCACCTACTGAAGATGTTCGACCACCGAAGTTTGCACAAGCTGTTGGATTTGTTTTTGCTCTCGTTGGAACGCTTGGTGCATTTGCTGGCGCCGATCTCGTATTCACAATCGCAACTGGCTTCGCACTCGCTGCAGCCTTTTTGAACTCTGCATTTAATTATTGTTTGGGTTGTGAGATGTACCTACTGATCGTCCGCTTTACATCTAAATAAGAAAATCTAAATTTAAATTCAATTACTAATAGGAGATTAAAATGTCACGTGAAACTTCGCTAGTAACGGCTGATTGGGTAGCTTCAAACCTCAACGATCCAAAGGTAGTAATCGTCGAGGTCGATGAAGATACAACCCTCTATTCGCAGGGTCATATTGAAAATGCAATTACTTTCCACTGGCGCGATGACCTTCAAGATGGTCTTATCCGCGACTTGATCTCAAAGGAGAAGTTTGAGGCGTTGCTTTCAAAGAACGGAATCTCAAATGATTCAACAGTGATCCTTTACGGAGGCAATAACAACTGGTTTGCCACCTATGCATTCTGGTACTTCAAGGTCTATGGCCATACTGATGTTCGCTTACTTGATGGTGGCCGCAAGCGCTGGGAGCTCGATGCTCGCCCATTCGTAACTGAGGTGCCATCACGTGCCGCAACTCGTTATGTTGCAAAGGATGGCGATAACACTATCCGCGCATTCCGCGATGAAGTTATTGCAGCTATTGGTACAAAGAACATCGTTGATGTTCGCTCACCAGCTGAATTCTCAGGAGAACTTGCAGCACCTGCTCATCTTCCACAAGAAGGCGGACAGATTAAGGGCCATATCCCAACTGCAAAGAACATTCCTTGGTCTAAGGCTGCAAATGAAGATGGCACATTTAAATCAGATTCAGAGCTAAAAGAGATTTACCAGGGTGCAGGTGTTGATCTTGCAAAGGAGACAATCGCTTACTGCCGTATCGGTGAGCGCTCAGCTTTCTCATGGTTCGTACTTCACGAGCTTCTAGGTGTTAACAATGTAAAGAACTACGACGGTTCATGGACTGAATACGGTTCACTCGTCGGCGTTCCTGTTGCAGTAGGTGCGTAAGTAATATGCGTACATGCGGTGCAACACCTGGTGGCCCATCACTTGATGGGGTTGATCTAAAGACTCAGACAGTTATTCAAGGCGTTATCTTGAAATCTGGCGTTGAAGATTCAGTGCCAAATGGCGCACCGGTTACAAATGGCCATGTGCGTCTACTTGATGCATCAGGTGAATTCACCGCTGAAGTTCCAACGAACTTAGAGGGTCAATTTCGTTTCTTCGCAGCTCCTGGTACTTGGACTCTTGTAGTTCAGGCACCAGGTGCTCGCGTAGAACAGACCGTGGTTGCCGCACAAGGCGTTCCCGTTGATCACGTTATTCATATCTAAAGTAGACTTCACACATGGTTGAAAAGCACGAATTACATGAAAAGGGCTTACGCCTTACACCTCAGCGCGAGCTCGTTCTCTCTGCTGTTCGTGCGTTAGGACATGCAACACCTGAAGAAGTTGCAGAGAAAGTTCGCCAGACACATCCTGGCATCAACTTATCTACCGTCTATCGCAACCTTGAAACACTTGAAAATGTTGGCCTTGTGCAGCACACCCACCTTGGCCATGGTGGAGCTACCTATCACGCGGCAGAAGAGTTAACTCACCTTCACCTTGTCTGCGGAACATGTGGATCAGTTGGCGATGCGCCAATCGATGTTGCAGCGAACTTTGTTCAGAACCTCTCTGATGATTACGGCTTCAAAACAGATGTCACACACTTTGCCATCTATGGCACATGCGCTGCCTGCGTTAAGTAAGCAATCGCAATGACAGCAGTATTTGTCGAAGAAGGTCCCGATAAGGGAGCTATTTGGCATTTCGGCGAACCTAATAAGGAACAAAAAGCACTGCTTGAAGGAAAAGCATGGGCAGATTTATCTCACCTAGCTGTAATCGAGGTTAGCGGTGATGATCGCCTCAAGTGGTTACACGATTTAACAACTCAGTACTTAGTTGATTTCGGTGTAGGTATTTGGACATCAGCGCTGGTGCTTGATCCGCAAGGACATGTTGAATATCAATTCTCGCTTGTCGATGATGGGAATGCGACATATTTAGTTCTCGATCCACACTTTGCTGAAGGTCTAATCAATTACCTCAACAAGATGCGCTTTATGCTCAATGTTGAAGTGAAGGATGCTTCAAGTGATTTCGCAGTATTGCGTGCCCCAGGTGCTGCAAATGAAGTTGGTGGACCATTTGCACTTGTTCCACGTAATGAACTTGAAGAGATGAAGCAGACATTTGATTCCACTGCGATGCAGGTTGGTACATGGGCACTTGATGCAGAACGTGTTGCAGCTGGTCGTCCTCGTCACGGAATAGACACAGATTTCAAAGCGATTCCAAATGAACTCGGTGTTTTGCATAGCGCAGTGCATATGAATAAGGGTTGCTATCGTGGACAAGAGACCGTTGCAAAGATCTATAACTTAGGAAAGCCACCACGTCGTTTAGTGATGTTGCATCTCGATGGGCATGCAGTTGTAATGCCTCCATCAGGTACACCTGTTATGAATGGCGAGAACCAAGTTGGATTCCTTGGCACAGTTGCTCGTCATCATGAACTCGGGCCGATTGCTCTTGCGATCGTGAAGCGAAATACACCGGTCGATGCCCAATTAACCGTTGAGGGTGTCGCTGCTTCCCAACAGATTATCGTCGAGGCATAAATGAAATTCATAGGCCAACTTTTTATTACCGGGCTGGCTTGCCTTGCAATTATGTGGGCCGTTCGCAAGCTTTAAGAGTTACTCTTGCCCCATGGAGCTCTTCACAACGGTCGTTCTTGCACTTGTTGCGATGGTTGTTGGTATCGGGCTCGTTATTTATGGCGTCAAAGGACGCCGGGAATCACAGGCGCGCGATGGGCGCACATATAAGAGAGGCAGGCTCTAATGGCCTTCACAATCCCAGAAGGACTTCATCCTGATCTCAATCCTCTTGCGTGGATGGTTGGAACATGGCGCGGCAAAGGTCGCGGTGAATATCCAACGATTGAAACATTTGAATATGCACACGAAGTTGTCTTTAACCATGATGGTCGACCATTTCTTAATTACTACTCACGATCATGGATTATTGATGCAGATGGCGAAATCATTCGCCCCGCTGCATCAGAAGCTGGCTTCTGGCGCGTAAAACCAAATAATGTTTTGGAAGTTGTGATTTCACATAACACCGGAATCTCTGAAGGTTGGGTCGGACAGTTTGATGGTCCAAAAATTCAACTTGTAATGGATCAAGGTTATTCGGCGCCAAGTGCAAAGATTGTTACAGCAGGAGTTCGTCTCTATGGTCTTGTTGAAGGTGAATTGTTCTTCGCATACGACATGGCGGCAGAAGGACAAGAACTTCAGGCGCATATCTGGTCAACTCTAGAACGTCAGGCCGAATAAATGTCAGATGCAGTTTTAGCTGAATACGTTCGTGATGGCGTTGTTGAATCTGAACACCGCGGATATTTAGTTGCACTGAACTCTGATGGTTCGGTAAATCTCGCTCTCGGTACATCTGAACATTTGATTTTTCCGCGTTCAACAGTGAAATGTATTCAGGGTTCTGCAATGGTTCGTTCGGGGTTGAAGTTAGAGCCACGTTTACTGGCACTCTCTGCATCAAGTCACTCAGGATCTGCAGAACATATTGCAGCTGTCCGCGAAATCCTTGCCCTTGCAAAGCTAGATGAAACTGCGCTGCAGTGCATGCTTGATAAGCCACTTGGCGAAGCAGAGCGTCGTGCATGGGGAGATAACCCACCGACTCGCATCTCAATGAATTGCAGTGGAAAGCATGCAGCGATGTTGCTGACCTGCGTTACAAATAATTGGCCAATCGAAAACTATCTAGATCCAGCACATCCTCTGCAGGTTGCAATTAAGGCAGAGCTGGAAGCACTTGCTGGAGAAACAATTACCCTGACATCAACTGATGGTTGTGGCGCACCGCTCTTCTTAATGTCTGTGCTTGGTTTAGCACGTGCGATTCGCGCAATTACTATTTCAACAGATCCAATTCATCAGAGCATTCTTGATGCATCTCGCGCATTTCCTGAGATGGTTGCAGGTAAAGGTCGCCTTACAACGCAGATGATTGAAGCTGTCCCTGGTCTTTATATGAAAGATGGCGCAGAGGCAGTTGAGATTGCATCGATGCCTGATGGACGCACTCTGGTCTTTAAGGTCTCTGATGGCTCATTACGTCCATTTAGAGTCCTTGTTCATGCGGGCTTAAAGCACCTTGGTATCGATAGCCCGTATGAAGCTGAAAATGTGCTCGGTGGCGATCGCGTTATCGGCACTATTCGCGCAACCTTTTAATCGCGCGTACCCTTAAGGGGTGAGCAGAACCAATCGCCGTATTGCAACCTTGATGGTGCATACATCTCCGCTTGATCAAGCGGGTACTGGCGATGCTGGTGGAATGAATATCTATGTCTGCGAAGCTGCTCAAAATATGGCGGCGATGGGCGTTGAAGTAGATATCTTTACTCGCAGAACTAATACTGAAGTTGCAGATATCGTTGAGGTTTCTCCTGGAGTTCGCGTTATTCAACTTAATGTTGGTCCAGTATCGGGTGTGACTAAAGAACAACTTCCAACTTTTATTCCGGCGCTTTCTGAAGAGTTTAAGAAGGCACTGGTTGCGACTCATTACGATGTAATCCATTCGCATTATTGGATCTCTGGAAAAGTAGCGATGCCTGTTGCGAAGGAACTCAATATTCCGTTGGTGCACACCATGCACACGATGGCGCGAGTAAAGAATTTGAACTTGGCTGAAGGCGAGATGCCAGAGCCGATGATCCGCGTGCAGGGCGAGACACAGGTTGTTGCCGCTGCGGATTCTTTGATTGCCAATACCGATGCAGAGGCAGCAAGCCTTGTATCGCTTTATGAAGCCTGCCCAGATAATGTCTCTGTTGTTAGCCCTGGAGTGAACCTCAAGGTCTTTACTGCGGGTGCTGGCAAGGCTGCAGCACGTGAATTTGTGGGGCTGCCAAAAGATGCCCACATCATTACCTTTGTAGGTCGTATCCAGCCACATAAGGGTCCTGAAGTATTGATCCGTGCGGTTGCAGAGATGGTGCAACATTCACCGCATCTTCGCGCAAAGCTTGTTACTAACATTATCGGCGGAGCATCTGGTGCAAACCAGTCAGAGGTCGAACGCCTAAAGGAACTCACATCGTGGCTCGGTATTGATGATGTTGTTCGCTTTGCACCACCAGTTGCGCGTCAAGATTTACCGCAGTGGTATCGCGCAGCTGATTTAGTCTGTGTGCCAAGTTATTCTGAAAGCTTTGGTTTAGTAGCACTTGAAGCACAAGCGTGCGGAACGCCCGTTGTTGCAACAGCAGTGGGTGGCCTTCGCACAGCAGTTGCAGACGGTATCTCTGGCGTACTTGTCGATGGTCACGATCCACGTGCTTGGTCATCTGTTTTGGCTCGTTTGATTCAAGAACCACAGCGCCGTGTACTGCTTTCAATGGGCGCAGTCGAACATGCATCGCACTTCGGTTGGGATGCAACATCTCGCGGAACGCTTGATATCTATGATCGTGTGCTTTCTGCGCGAGTAGAAGCTGCGAAGAACATCGGTTAAATGGCACTTGATCCAACTGCGGTAATCGAAGAATTCCTAGAGTCGCACGATCTAGATTTCGAACGAGCAGATGCAAAGACCTTTATGGTGACTCTGCCTGGTGACGCAAAGTTGCAGACGCATTGTGCACTCGTTATCGGTGATCACTCTTTAAGTATTAATGCCTTTGTTATTCGAAAGCCCGATACTCATGTCGATGCAGTTCATGCCTGGTGCATGGCGAAGAATGCGCAGATGTATGGAGTTGCCTTTGCTATCAATGAACTCGGAGATATCTACCTTGTAGGTCGACTCCCGCTTGATGCGGTGAATGCGAAAGAGATTGATCGCATCATTGGCTCAGTACTGCAGTATTCAGATTCATCATTTAATCCGCTTCTCGAACTTGGATTTGCAGATGCAATTCGCCGCGAATGGGCATGGCGAGTAAGCCGTGGTGAATCACTTGCAAACCTAGAAGCTTTTAAGCATCTGATTTAAGGCATACCAAGGAGCTGAAATCCCCAGTAGAAGATTGCTCCACATGCTGCCGCTGCAGGAAGTGTCAGAACCCATGCGGTAAGAATGTTTCCGACAACTCCCCACTTAACCCACTTAGGCCCACGAGTTGCACCTGCACCGATGATTGATGAGGTAATTGTGTGCGTTGTAGAAATTGGTGCCTTTAGGTGGATTGCCATATAGAAGAGAACTGTTGATGCAACGGTCTGTGAAGCTACTCCGCGAACAGGATCGATTTCCACCATTCGCTTTCCTAGAGTCTTCATGATTCGCCATCCACCTGCATATGTTCCAAGTGAAATTGCAGTTGCTGCAGCAACCTTCACCCAAATCGGAATTGAATCACCAGTATGCATTCCACCGACAACAAGTGAAAGCGTGATCACACCCATCGTCTTTTGTGCATCTTGAAGGCCGTGTCCGACCGACATTGATCCAGCGGCAAAAATTTGCGCAACACGGAAACCTTTACCTGCACGTGACTTCTTCGCATTTCTAAAGAGCCATTGAAGAGCCAAAGTTAATGAGAATGCGGCTGTGATTCCGATCAGAGGAGAGATCACCATCGGAACAAGGACTTTATCTTTCACGCCAAGCCAATGAACAAGTTCTCCTGATGCGAGTGCTGCGCCTACCAAACCACCGATTAGTGCGTGTGATGATGAAGAAGGCAGACCCTTCCACCAGGTAAGCAAGTTCCAGGCAATTGCGCCAAGCAGAGCTGCCATAACGACTACAAGCCCGGCATTAGAAGGCTCGACATCGATGACATCTTTACCGACCGTCTTTGCTACACCTTCGCTGATAAATGCTCCGATGAGATTTCCAACGGCAGCGAGCATGAGGGCCTTCTTTGCGGAAAGTGCCTTTGTCGCAACTGTCGTTGCGATCGCATTTGCTGCATCGTGAAAACCATTTGTATAGTCAAATGTAAGGGCAATGATGACAATCAGTACAACGAGTAGATGAGCCGTTGTCACGGTTTAGGACTCCTTAAGAGCAATTGTGCGAATTGTTCGTGCAACACGTGCCATTTCATCAAGCGCTTCTTCAAATGCATCAATTACACCGTTAACGCGAAGAATTGTAAGAGCATCGAAGTTTCCGCTGAAGAGCATTGCTGTGACTCGGCGATGAATTCGGTCGCCTTCTGTTTCAATTCTGTCAGCTTCTGCATAGTAATGATCAAGATCTTTAAGATTCTTAAGTCGTGGCATGCTGCTCGCTGTCAGCTCTGCAAGACGGCGAACTGCATCTACAAGATCAGCAAGTCCTTGTGGAAATTCCTGGACGTCATGCAAAATAATAAGGTCTGTTGCTTCTTCGATTTCGTCCATCGCATCATCGAGCTTATTTGCTAGCTCTTGAAGATCTCCTCGGTCATATGGAGTAACGAACATATCGTCGACACGACGAATAATTTTTCCGAGCAAATCGTCTGCTTCTGACTCAATTGCGCCAATGCGCTTTGCCAAATCCTTGCGGTTCTCGGTAGGACCAGTAACCATCTCGTGGGCACTACGTGCGCCGCCAGCAATTCTTTCAGCTAGGGATGTGTAGAGATCGAATAGGACTGCATCTTTAGGTGTAAGTGACACGAGTACTCCAAATGTGAGGGTCTATGGATCAGAGGGATTTACTCGGGGAAGTGTGCAGAACACTATCGGAACATGGCAAGATTCACCCATGTCCGACTTCAAATTAATCCTTCTGCGCCATGGCGAATCCGAATGGAACGCCCTCAATCTCTTTACCGGCTGGGTCGATGTGCGACTTTCAGCGACCGGCGAGGCAGAGGCTGCACGCGGAGGAAAGTTATTGGCAGAGCGCGGACTCTTGCCCGACATCGTTCACACATCGCTTCTGCGCCGTGCGATTCATACATCGCAGCTCGCGCTCGATGCATGTGATCGCCACTGGATTCCGGTTAAGCGCTCTTGGCGCCTCAATGAACGCCACTACGGCGCACTGCAAGGTAAGGACAAGGCGCAGACTCTTGCTGAATACGGTGAAGAGCAATTTATGTTGTGGCGTCGTTCATTTGATACCCCACCACCGGTAATTGAAAAGGGATCAGAATTTTCGCAAGATGCAGATCCTCGTTATGCAGACCTTGGTTCAGATCTGCCAATGACTGAGTGCCTTAAAGATGTCGTTGTACGCATGATTCCTTACTGGACCGAAAGCATTGTTCCTGACCTTAAGGCGGGCAAGACAGTACTTGTGACTGCTCACGGAAATTCATTGCGGGCACTTGTTAAGCACCTTGAAAGCATAAGCGATGAAGATATTGCGGGCTTGAATATTCCGACAGGTATTCCACTGCTCTATGAACTCGATGCAGATTTGAAGCCAGTTAAAAAGGGTGGAGAGTACTTAGATCCTGCAGCTGCAGCCGATGCAATTAAAGCAGTGGCAAATCAGGGTAAGAAGTAACAGCTACTTAGTAACGTTTTTGTAATCATCGCGTTGATCGCGAATGATTACATTTGTTGTTACTTCGCCAGCACGGTCAAATGTCAGAGTTAGTGGAACATTTACACCTGGCACTGCGCCAACGCCGCTAAAGACACCCTTTGAGGTTGCTGAGTCGCCTTCAAAGCGAAGTGGCTGATTAAGCTTCAAATCTGTTGCACCTGTTATTACTGCAGGAACTCCATTTACAGAGAGCCCAATAAGTGAATCTTTCTCTTCTGCGTAATTGACGAACGTTCCAACGACAACTGCTGAACCATCTTCTGTTGCCACAAGGAGCAAGTTAGATACCGAGAGGTTCGCACCGTTATCTTTAAGAGTTACTTCTGCACCATCTGTTACTCGCTTAATAAGACGAGTTGCTGCATCGGGACCGGCACCTGCACATGATGTCAATGTGAGTGCAAGAGCTGATGTAATAAATGCAATAGAAATTTTCTTCAATGATGTCTGGCGCATGGGCGAAATTATCTCATGTCAAATTACTCTTATTTGACGCTGGTTTAGGCCCGATTAGCGGGGTTTTCTATGTCGGTGATGGCTGGTAGAATTGGTCGTCTAACGAAGGGCAATACATGACATTCAAGGTCGGCGAAACCGTTGTTTATCCCCATCACGGAGCAGCTCTTATCGAGGCAATCGAAACTCGAGTAATTAAGGGCGAAGAGAAGACCTACCTAGTTCTCAAGGTTGCTCAAGGCGACCTCACTGTGCGTGTACCTGCAGATAATGTAGATCTCGTCGGTGTGCGCGATGTCGTGGATTCAGCTGGTCTAGACCGTGTATTTAACGTACTTCGTCAGCCATATACCGAAGAGCCAACAAACTGGTCACGTCGCTATAAGGCAAACCTCGAAAAGCTTGCATCCGGAGATGTCATCAAGGTCGCAGAAGTTGTTCGCGATCTCTACCGTCGCGATCTCGATCGTGGACTCTCTGCTGGTGAAAAGCGCATGCTCGCCAAGGCGAAGCAGATTCTCGTCTCTGAGCTCGCACTTGCCGAGCGCACAGATGAAGAGAAGGCTGCAACTCTCCTTGACGAGGTTCTCGCTTCTTAATTTTTAGTTAGCCATTCCTATGATCGCCGCAATTATCGCTGCTGCAGGTAGCGGCGAACGTTTCGGTGCATCAATTCCTAAAGCGCTCATTCAACTTGGCGACCGCACACTTCTAGAACATGCCGTCTCTGCGATTTCATCTGTCGTAGATCAGATTGTTGTTACTGCGCCCGCTGGTTACGAAGATCAAATCCGCAATCTCGTAGGAGATGCAGTCACTGTTGTAACTGGTGGATCAACTCGCTCAGAAAGCGTTCGCTTGGGTCTTGCTGCAATCGATGGCGCAGATTTTGTTCTGGTTCACGATGCAGCTCGCGCGCTTGCATCTCGTGAACTCGCAGCAAACGTTGTTGCAGCTTTAAAGAGCGGCGATGTTGCAGTTATTCCAGGTCTTCCTGAAGTAGATACAGTCAAAGTTATTGGCGCAGATGGTTATGTAACTTCTACACCCGATCGTGCAGCACTTCGCCGAGTGCAGACTCCACAAGGTTTCGCTTATTCGGTATTGAAGCAAGCTCATGCAACGCCTAGCGATGCAACAGATGACGCAGTACTTGTTGCAAACGCTGGTCATAAGGTGCGGATTATTGACGGTGAAGAACGAGCGCTAAAAATTACAACTCCAAGTGATCTCGCTACAGCGATGCAATTCTTGGGTGCTGCGCAGACATTCTCATCAGGCGTTGGCGTTGATGCACATGCATTCGCTGAAGGTCGTCCATTGTGGCTTGCTGGAATTCTTTGGCCAGATGAAGTCGGCGTAGAAGGCCACTCTGATGGCGATGTTGCAGCACATGCAATCTGTGATGCTCTCTTTGCAGCAACAGGTCTTGGTGATCTTGGCAGTAACTTCGGAACATCTCGTCCTGAATATGCCGGTGCATCAGGTGTCACGCTTTTGAAAGAGACTGCCGCAATTATTTCTCGCGCAGGATTTTCAATTTCGCATGTATCTGTGCAGATCATCGGAAATCGTCCACGTATCGGTGGCCGTCGCGCTGAAGCGATTGCAACAATTTCAGCAGCCCTTGGGGGCGCAGAAGTCGCAATCCTTGCAACAACTACCGATGGAATGGGCCTTACCGGTGAAGGCAAGGGCATCGCAGCTATTGCATCAGCCCTTGTTATTAAGTCGGCTTAGTTAAAGTAGAATTGCCTAATGAGTTCGCTATCTTTATATGACACGCTAACTCGAACAACGACCCCATTTGTTCCCTTAAAAGATGGCGAAGTTGGAATCTATTTGTGTGGTGCAACTGTTCAGGCGCCGCCTCATATCGGCCATGTGCGATCAGGTGTTAACTTCGACATCTTGCGTCGCTGGTTAGCCAAGAGCGGATATAACGTCACATTTATCCGTAACGTCACAGATATCGATGACAAGATTTTGCATAAGGCTGTGCACGAAGAAATGCCTTGGTGGGCAGTTGCGATGAAGTACGAGCGCGCATTTACCGATGCCTATGCGGCGTTAAATGTATTGCCACCGACATATGAGCCAAGAGCCACCGGCCATGTCACTCAGATGATTGAACTAATGCAGAAGCTCATTGAACGCGGCGCTGCATATGCACCCGGCAATGGCGATGTTTATCTAGAAGTTCGCAAACTATCTTCTTACCTAACTCTTTCACGTCAGAAGCTTGATGATCTACAACCGGCAGCTGATGCCGATGAGACTTATAAGAAAGATCCACGCGACTTTGCTCTATGGAAAGCTGCAAAGCCAGGAGATCCTTCATGGCCAACTCCGTGGGGACCAGGTCGCCCAGGATGGCACCTCGAATGTTCTGCGATGGCGCATTCTTATTTAGGTGAAGCATTTGATATTCACGGCGGCGGACTTGATTTGATCTTCCCTCACCACGAGAACGAGATCGCGCAATCAGAGGCTGCGGGATATGCCTTTGCAAAGCGTTGGTTACATAACGCTTGGGTTACAGCATCTGGCGAGAAGATGTCGAAGTCACTGGGTAATTCACTACAGGTTCATGAACTTTTAAAGACTGTGCGCGGAATTGAACTTCGCTGGTATTTAGGTTCTGCTCATTACCGTTCGATGCTCGAATTTTCACATGATGCATTGGCAGAATCTGCAACTGCATTTAAGCGCATCGAAGGATTCCTAAATCGCTCTGTTGAAATTCTTGGAGTGCAGCCAACTCCGGTAATCAGCCAAGCATTTACCGATGCGATGAATGATGATTTAGCTGTACCAACAGCGCTTGCTTCTATCTCAGAGGCTCTACGTACTGGAAATACAGCGATTACTGCAGGAGATAAGGCAATTATTGCAAGCAGCGCAAATGAGATCCGTGGAGCACTCGAAGTTCTTGGCTGCGATCCATTTGATTCAGCCTTTGCATCTGCTGGTGCATCGGAAAATATGAATACAGCCCTCGATGGCGTTATTCAATTGGCGCTGGCTCAGCGTGCAGCAGCGCGTGAGCGAAAAGATTTTGCAGCATCCGATCAGATTCGCGATGGCTTAGCAGCACTTGGAATTACTATTGAAGATACAGCTCAAGGGCCACGTTGGTCGATTACTGGAAATGGAAGTAAATAGCGATGGCCGGTAATGCAAAACCACGCGGTGCAGTTCGTAAATCTAAGAAGGGTCCTACATCAGGCACCGGCGGAAATAATAAGCGCCGTCTTGAAGGTAAAGGTCCGACACCAAAGGCTGAAGACCGTCCCTATCACGCAGCTGCAAAGCGCAAAAAAGCTGCCGAAAAGTCTGCTGCAAAGAAGCCAGCTCCACGTAAATTTACAAAGACAGATGGCTTGCGCGGTGAAATCGTTGCAGGTCGTAACGCAGTTCTAGAAGCGCTTCGCGAGTCAGTTCCGGCAACTGAACTTCTTGTTGCTCGCAGCATCGATGTCGATGATCGCGTTGCAGAGTCATTGCAGATTGCTCTGAACCACGGGCTTTCAATTCGCGAGGCTCATCGCGCAGAAGTTGAAGGAATCTCGCCAAATAGCCAGGGAATTATTCTTTCGATTAAGCCATTCCAATATTCATCTTTCGAAGAGATCACACAGCGCGCAAAGAACCCAATGTTGCTCGTTGCACTCGATGGTGTAACTGATCCACGTAACTTGGGCGCAATCGTTCGAAGCGCAGCGGCCTTTGGTGCATCAGGTGTCTTGATGACAGAACGTCGCGCAGCAGGAATGACAGCATCTGCATGGAAATCTTCTGCCGGCGCTGCAGCTCGTCTGCCAATCGCGCAGGTAACAAACCTTGCTCGTACTATCGATGAAGCTAAGAAGCTGGGCTGCTTTGTTGTTGGTCTCGATGGAGAATCTGATGTCTCGATCTCAGAGATGAAGGTAGCAACTGAGAATTTGATGGTCATCGTGGGCTCTGAAGGTAAGGGTCTTGCGCGACTTACACGTGAAAAGTGTGATTTGGTTGTCTCAATTCCAATTAGCGCATCAACGGAATCGCTTAATGCATCTGTTGCTACATCTATCGCGCTCTACGCAGTCGATGAGGCGCGTCGTCGCGGATAAGCGATTCGGGTAACAAATGGCATATCAACGTTTCATAGTCTGCGGAGATTCCTACTCTGAAGGAATGACCGATGAAGTCATTGATGGAAAGTATCGTGGCTGGGCAGATCGCGTTGCAGATGAGATGGCGAAGGCGCATGCAGGTTTCACATATGTAAATCTTGCAATCCGTGGCAAGCTTCTTGGTCAAGTTGTAGAAGACCAAGTTCCAACAGCGCTCGCATTTGTGACAGGTCCAGATACTTTGGTCTCTTTCCATGCTGGTGCAAATGATGCGTTACGTCCTGGATATCAGGCAGATGTTGCAATCGCTCTCTATAAAGAAGCGGTTCGATTGATTGCAAAGTCTGGTGCACAGTTGATGCTCTTTACAGTTTTAGAAAATACCGGCAATAAGGGACGCGGTGCAGAGGTTTGGCAGAAGCGCTTCTCAGAATTTAATAAGGGCGTACGCGAAGTTGGCGCTGAAGTTGGTGCAATTGTTGTTGATGCAAACCAAGAGCGCTTCTTTAGTGATCGCCGCTTCCTTGCATTCGACCGTCTGCACTTAAATGCAGAAGGCCATAATCGATGCGCACAAGCTGTTCTTGAAAAGTTGGATTTGCCATTTGATCCTGCATGGCGAACACCGCTGCCGCCAGCAAAGAAAACTCCGTGGGTTATCGAGAAGGCAATTACCGTTGCATGGTTCTTCGTCTTCGCACTCCCATGGATTTTCCGCAGAATTCGGGGCAAGTCATCGGGCGATGGCAGAAGCGCTAAGTACCCAACGCCGGTGAAGTGGCCAGTTAAATAGTTCTTACGGTCCAAGTGAAGCTGTAAGTACCGCCAGGAACTAAGTATTGAGGCAAGGTATCTGGCCCGCAGGATGCAGTTCCTAATCCACGGTGTGCAGCATCGATATGGACAACGGCATTTCCAGATGGAATCAAATCAACATCGTGGGTTGCATCAGCTAATTGAGCCGCAGTAAATGGGTTTACAGATACTTGCAGCGGTGAATCTAGATTGATCTGGATTCCATTGCCTGCGTTATCTTTCAATTGCATCCATCGCACATCTGCATGGCCACCATTTTCTTGCGGGCGGATGTATGGAACATACTGTTGCGCAACAGTCGAGGCCCACTTATGCACACGCCCTAATTTTCGATCTGGATAGGACTCCTGAGGCCCGGTTCCAAAGTATGTGTAATTCTCAATTGCTCCATCAATTTCGAAGACGATTCCTACGCGTGCAAGATCATCACATTTCTTCGGAACTGTAATCTTCTCTTTGACTGAGAAACCATTCTCAACGGCGGTAATGATTTGTTGTTCCTTAATAATCAAACCAGTACTTGTCTGCCAAGTGCTATCAATTTTGTATGACTTGGCACTTTCTGAAATTGTGCAATCAGTACGAGTCAGCTCACGAAAGCCGTAGCGCTCCCACTTAGCTGCAATGTGGCCGATGCGGTCATTATCTGTTGGTGCGCGCCATAGAGATGGCTCAGGTGCGGTAATGCCAAAGGGAAGATTGATCTCACCAGATTCATTTACTGCATTTTCAAAGAGAGGATTCGACTTACCTGCAGAGATAGAGAACTTCTTTGATGGAAGTGCAAACTGTGCCCATGCAACTTCGTGCCCAGCTCCCGCCCAATCTGTTCTGTTCTTTTGGGAGATAGAGAAATTGATAAATCTCTCTCCGGCGGTAGTTGGCTTCAGTAGATTCTTAGATTTAATAGTTAGCTTGGCGCTCTTACGTGCTGCAAGGTTTGGCAGGACCAGATGACCTTTGTCGATGACTTCTCCATTGCAGGTGATGCTCCAAGAGCCTTCAAAGTCGCTGAAATCCTTAAAGAATTGCTTATTGCGAATAATGAATTGACCAGCAGATGCTTTGGTCGCGGTTATCTCGACAGGCGCTGCAATTGCTTTGAATTCATACATTGCAGGTTTTGGTGCGCGATCTGGAAATACCATTCCATCGCAGACAAAGTTTCCATCATGGCGAACTTCACCGAAATCTCCGCCGTATGCATAACGTGTGCTGCCATCGGCAAGAGTTTGCACAAGGCCGTGATCCCAGAACTCCCAGATAAATCCACCTTGCAGCCCTGGAGTCGAGTGAATCGCCTTCCAGTATTCAGCGAGAGTTCCATTTGAATTACCCATTGCATGCGAGTACTCGCACATAATCAAAGGACGATCTTGCTTTCCAGATTTTGCATAACTGACGATTGCTGAGATTGATGGATACATCGGCGCGACGATGTCGGTCAGCGCATGTCCTCCGCGCCAATCTCCACTGATGCCGCCTTCGTAATGAAGTGGGCGAGAAGAATCAAGTGCACGGGCATATGTTGCAGCAGCAATGAGATTCTTTCCCTTGCCTGACTCGTTGCCCAGTGACCAGATAATCACGGATGGATGATGAATATCGCGCTGTATCATTCGACCAACTCGCTCGATAAATGCAGATGCATAACGCGGATCATCAGAAATTGAGTCGTAGAAGGCATGCGCTTCAACATTGGCTTCGTCGATTACATAGAATCCAAGTTCATCGCAGAGATCGAGAAAAGCCGGATCATTTGGGTAATGAGATGTTCGCACCGCATTGAAATTCCAACGCTTCATTTCGAGTAAATCTTGGCGCATGTCATCGCGAGTCAGTACGCGACCTGTGTGGCGATTGAAATCGTGGCGATTGACGCCATAAATAATGACTGGCTTTCCGTTTACTAAAAGCTCCTTGCCCTTGATCAGAACACTTCTAAATCCAATCTTTACCTGAGACATCTCAATGACCACACCCTGCGGATTAATGAGCTCAATTTGAAGTGTGTATAAAGCAGGCGTTTCTGCAGACCAGGCAAGGACCTTAGGAATAGTGGTCTCAAGGAAGATTCTGCCCGGAGCTGGTTGTCGAAGCTCAGTCAATGCTTCAGTTGTAAGGGCTGGAATATTGCCATCCCAGTATTCGCCAAAGAAATGTTTCTTACTCGCCTCGCGTAGCTCTTCTGAAATTTCTGTCCAGACAGGTGCAACATGATCTTTTAAGGTCTTTGATAGCGAAGCGCTCTTAACCTTGGGTAATTCCTCGATAAATGTACGCAAGGTATATCCATCAGTGCTCTTACCGTTGATTGCGCCGATAAACGCTTCCACCTTAAGCGTTCCTGTTGTGCCATCACCTTTGAGGCCAGCGTTGGCGCTAAAGCGTTCGATAAAGATTTCTTCAGTTGCAAAGATTTTCACCGAACGAGTTATTCCGCCATGCCACCATTGATCTTGATCTTCAATATATGTTGCATCTGACCACTTTGTAACTGTGATGCGAACAGTGTTCTTGCCGCGCTTAATAAATTCAGTGATATCAAATTCGGCTGCAAGTCTTGAATCTTTTGTTAAACCAACTTCTGTGCCGTTGATAGATATGAGCGCTACCGACTCATATCCACCTAAGTGCAAGACAATTCGTTTAGAACTCCACGAATTTGGAACATTGAAGTCGCGCTCAAAAATTCCCGTTGGGTTCTTCTTGGGAACTTCTGGCGCTATGTGATCCCATGGCATCTGAACATTTGTATATATAGGTTTATCAAAGAAGAGATCGTCTTCAGGTTGCATTGTCCATAAACCAGGAACATCGATCTTTCCCCAACGCTTACGTGAATCATCGGTGGGAGAATTTAGAAGCTGAAAGCGCCAGACTCCATCAAGTGAGACTGTTTCAAAATGTTCGATGTTGAGCATCGGGAGTCGATTGACCGAATTTGTCTCTGGACTCATCCAATAGTTTGGCAACACCTCGCAATCTTCCCACCCTTTGACTTCTACCTGAGTACGTAGAAAAGTCCCCCAAGAGACTATTTTTAGGGCGAGAAGGGCTGATTTTTACAATTGGGCGATAACTGCCATAATTACGCCTGCAACACGCCTCCCTAGCTCAGTGGTAGAGCAGCTCACTTGTAATGAGCAGGTCATCCGTTCAATCCGGATGGGGGGCTCCAGTATTACTCCGATGCAAAAGGTGAGGAGTCCGAATGTCACAGGACCAATTCCCTCACGAATCATTTGATGATTTATTAGCGGCAAATACCGAGTACCAAAAAACTTTTAAGTACTCAGATCTCACAGGATCGGCGGCAAAAGGTTTAGCAATTGTCACCTGCATGGATTCACGTATTAATCCACTTTCAGTGATTGGTCTTCGATCAGGTGATGCAAAGATTCTTCGTAACGCAGGTGCTCGAGTAACAGAAGATGTAATTCGTACCTTGGTTCTTGCAACCTATCTCTTAAATGTAAATCGAATCTTGGTGATGCCTCATACAGATTGCGCGATGGCGCGTGGTGATGAAGCAGCAATTCATAAACTTATTGATGATAAATATGGTGTGAATACATCTAGCTTGGAGTTTCGAACAACTTCCGATCAGCTTGGCGCCCTTGCATCAGATATCAATCGAATTCGTTCATACCCATTACTTCGCGATGGCGTTGTTGTTGCTGGCGCTATCTATGATGTTAAGACAGGCAAGATCACTCCTTACGAAGGTTAATTTAAACCTTTACGCCTAATCGGCATCTTTGTAACTGGATAGCTCATATCTTCTAAAAACTCACGGATATGTAACTGTGCAAGTCCTGGCTTCTCTTTAATAAATTGATGCGACGTTCCGGGCAGAACAGCGAGTTGTCCCAGCGGAATATTTTCAAAGAGTTCGATGGTGTGGGTATGCGCGATGACATCGTCATCGCCTGCCATAACTAGTACTGGGCATTCAATCTTTGCTAAATCATCTGTTGTGAGTTCAGGCTCTGTGCGCCAGATTGTGATCATCCGCTCGATCTTCTGTACCAAAGTCTCTGGTGCATCAGGTGATGTTCTGTTGTACTCCTCTTGATCTTCAGGTGAAACAACTCCATCAAAATCAGGTAGCGGCAAGGTACCCGTGTGGTGGAAGTTTGCGCCTAGAGTGACAACGGATCGCACGAGTTCTGGTCGCTGTATTGCAAGAAGCAAAGCAATGATTCCGCCATCGCTATAACCAATGATGTGTGCGGGTTCTTTAACAACAGTCTCTAAATATGCAATCGCTTCTTTAACTTGGTAATCAAAGTGCAAGCTGCCAACGCGATCGCCTGTAAATCCATGTGCGGTGCGATCGTATGCAAATGGGTGAAATTGTTCTTCAATTGCAGGAAGAACTTGTTCATCCCAATGTGATGTCTGGCTTAAACCGCCATGGAGCAATACAACTGCCTCGCCATTGTTATCCCATTCGTAGCAATAAACCTGATGGCCTGCGATTTCAATGTATTTTTCTTGCATAGGAGGATTATTCAGAGAGTATCCATGATGTGGCGATTGCCGCGATCGAAGGTCAGGTAATTCCAAGTCCAGTCTGCGATCGTGCCGATCTTGTTACGTCCACCAAGTAGGTAGAACAAGTGCAGGAATAACCAGGCAAACCATGCAAGTGGGCCAGCTAATTTAAATCCGCGGAACTGCACAACTGCTTTGTGGCGACCGATAGTTGCCATAGAACCCTTATCGAAATATTTAAATGGTTTAAGTGGCTGCCCTGCTTCGCGACGGAGAATCTGCTTTGCAACCCACTTAGCTTGTTGCAGTGCAACTGGTGCAACCATTGGCAAGAAGCGACCATCTGCACCACGTGTGCCGTTGATATCTCCAATAGCCCAGATATTTGGGTAGTGGTTTACTTCTAGGTTCTCATCGGTATCAATTCGAGTTCCAGCAAGTGGCAAGTTAAGTAGCCCAGCGGTTGGTTCACCTTTAACTCCGGCAGCCCAGATAGTGACCTCGGCAGGAATTGGATTACCTTCTTTAAGAATAATCTTTCGTGATTGGATCTCGCGCACTGCAGTATTGGTGCGGACAAAGACACCGAGTTTGTGAAGATCTGATTCTGCGCGTGCAGATAACTTCTCGCTAAACATCGGCAGAATTCGTGGACCTGCCTCGATCAAATAGATATCAATGTGCTCTGCTGCCTTCTCAAGGTCGTTCTTCAACGGTCCGCGCTTGAGCTCGGCAAGTGCGCCAGCCATCTCAACGCCTGTTGGGCCACCGCCAACGACGGCAATAGATAAACGAGTCTCATCATCAAAGCGTGCAAGATCTTCGAAGCGGCGCATAACTTCTGCGCGAATAGTGATTGCTTCGTTAACGCTCTTCATCCCAAGTCCGTGTTCGACTACACCTGGAACTCCGAAATCAGCAGTAGCAGAACCGAGGGCGACAATCAGATGATCGAAATCAAGAGTCTCTGAAGAATCGAGCTTTACAGATTTATTCTTGTGATCAACCGAAATCGGTGAACCCATACGGAACTTCACACCAGAGTCGCGAAGTGCACCGCGGACGGGGTGAACAACGTGGTCGGCTGCAAGGCCGGCAGTTGATACCTGATAGAGCAACGGTAAGAATGTTTGGAAGTTGTGGCGGTCGACGACTGTGACATCAGCTTTTCCAGCAAGTGCTTTTGCAGCACCTAAGCCACCAAAGCCTGCGCCGAGAATTACAACTTTCGGCAGCTTTGAGCCTTTTTGAGTAGAAGTCGCCATCTCCTAAGTCTAGGCTCACTTACATGAATATGCAGAATCAAGATCGTCTCTATCTCGTCACTGGTGCATCCGGTTATGTTGGCGGTCGCTTGGTTCAGGTATTACTCGAAGATAAAAAGCGCGTACGCGTGCTGGTGCGCGATGCAAAGAAGATTCAGGGCCACGAATGGAGCTCGCAGGTAGAAATCTGCGAAGGTAATGCAAGTAATGTGCAAGATCTTGAACGCGCGCTGACAGGTATCCACACCGCTTATTACTTGCTGCACTCAATCAACGTCGCAACAGATTTTGAAGATGTTGAAGCGAAGATGGCGCACGACTTTGCACATACTGCAGAGAATGTCGGCGTTAAGCAGATCGTTTACTTAGGTGGAATTGCAAACGATGAGAACCGCAGTCGCCACCTTGCATCGCGAATGAATACAGGTATTCAACTTGCTTCGACATCAGTGCCAGTTCTTGAACTTCGCGCCGGAATCATTATTGGCTCAGGTTCTGCATCTTTCGAGATGTTGCGCCACTTAACTCACCGCTTGCCGATAATGACTACGCCGAAGTGGGTTTCAAACCGCACTCAGCCAATCGCTATCCGCGATGTTCTCTACTACTTGCGTAACGTTGCAAATTTGGAGGAGCCTCAGAATCGCGTCTGCGATATTGGGGGACCAGAGGTAATGTCGTATTCAGAGATGATGCAGAAATTTGCACATATCTCAGGGCTACCAAAGCGCATCATTATTCAGGTACCGGTACTTACTCCAAAGCTCTCAAGTTTATGGATTGGTTTTGTAACTCCCGTTCCAACTTCCCTTGCACGTCCACTTGTTGAGTCACTCATCAGTGAAGTTGTTGCAGATCCTCGTAAAAGCATCAACGATTTAATTCCTGTGCCCACCGAAGGTTTGCTGACAGTCTCACAAGCGATTCACTTGGCCCTTACTCGCACTGCAGAGAACTCTGTTTCTACACGTTGGTCAGATGCGGCATTTCCAACTGCGCCTTGGCAGAAAGCACAGAGCGATCCCGATTGGGCTGGTGAGTTAACACTTAAAGATCATCGCGAAATTACAACTGATGTCCCGCTGAAATATATATGGGAACAGATTGAAGGTATTGGCGGAAGTCGCGGATGGTTCGGTTCTGGATGGTTATGGTTCTTGCGCGGCTTACTCGATCGCATGGTTGGTGGCGTGGGACTTCGTCGTGGACGTCGCGATCCAGATCATTTACGTATCGGTGACAGTTTAGATTTCTGGCGCGTAGAAGGATTAGTTCCACAAGAACATCTACGTCTCTATGCAGAAATGATTCTGCCCGGAAAAGCATGGTTGGAATTTCATCTAGAAGTTAAAGATGGAAAGACCGTTCTTACTCAAGATGCCCTCTTTGAACCTCGCGGATTAGGTGGTCAGATTTATTGGTATGTCGTTTCACCATTCCACTTCTTTATATTTCCGACGATGGCCCGCAATATTGTGAAAGCTGCCCGGAAATCCCACACTTCTGCATAACTCTCACCTAAGATTTGGGATATGTCTGCGTTAGAAAATCCAGAGACAGTCGGTTCTACTTTGACTGACCTTGAATCACGCATCCTCGAATTCGAACGTAACTGGTGGCGCTTTGCTGGCGCGAAAGAGACTGCAATTAAAGAGCTCTTCGACCTCACAGCTCCTCGTTACTACCAATTACTCAACGACCTCATCGATCGTGAAGATGCCCTCGAGGCCTCACCGATGCTGGTTAAGCGCCTTCGCCGCCTGCGTGAAGCCCGCATGCAAGCCCGTACAGCCCGCTAAGCAACCTTAGTTGTCTTCAGAGTCTGCCCGTCAAACATGAGTTTTAAGGTGTAGCCCGAAAGAATTCTGGATGTTCGAATCTGAATGGAACCATTTACCTTTGTCGAAACCGAGAATCTTATTGATGGTTTGCCCTTTTTAGTCGCAACAATTGAAATACTCTCTTCTTCTAGATTTGAAGCCACGGTAAGTAAATACTTGCCGGAAGGCTCCTTCTTCACTTTGAGAGTTCCTGTCGGCTCTTCTTCTACGCCGTCATCTTCAATCGGAACGTCGTCAATGGGCGTTGGAGTGAAAATGGCGTCTTTGGGAGCCCCTGAAATCACCATGGTTCCCAGGTTTGCCCATTGTTCATTTTTGTTACCGTTGGCGTATCCAACAACAGCCACCTGAAGTTTATAGGAGCCAGATATTGTTTTCGCCGGCACATCCACTGTGCATTCCCAACTGCCACTCATCGAAGAGCCGTTCATCAGAGTTGCATCTACCCAATTAGAAACCCCGTCAATTATGCAGGCTGGTGTTGAAACTTTCTCATCATTGGTCTTCAGGGAGAAGTAACCCTTGATTGTCTGCCCAGCTTTAACGAGGTTGGAAGAAACTTTTCCAGATGAAAATATGTATGTAGGCATGATTTGGGAATAACCATCCACATAAACTGAGCCGGGGCTAACCGAGTAAGAACCTGCCACACCCTTGAACTTCGGGAATGCGGCAATCAGATCGTAACTTCCACTTCTCAGATTCTGTGGCACCGAGAGCGAAGCTAACCAACTTCCACCAGATATTGATCCTTTAATCAATTTTGCGTAACCCAATCCGCACCCATCCATGCAGCTATTGCCTGTTGGGTCAGTGAGATAAACCTGAAGCAATTCACCAGAATCAACGCCTGTTGTTTTTAAGTCAAATTGAACATTTAACGTCCCACCCGACTTAACTTTTGCACTTGTAGGAGCCAAGTTAAAGAACTGAAAAGTTGGCGGACTTGTTATGGTTCCCGCCCCAGTTACAACAAGGATATTAGCCAAGGTTCCGATCGCACCTGCAGTGCCCTTTAACTTAAAGAACCCGTAGTTAATCGAGTAAGTCCCAGAAGTGAGAGTGGAGTGAATTGAAACCGGAATTTCCCAAATTCCCTGTTCTAAAGTCCCAGAAACTAACTTTCCTACACCATAGGAAATGCAACTCTCATCCTCACAATCATTAGGAGAATAAATACTTGCTTGCAGCGGTACACCAGCTGGCATGTTTGTTGACTTTAGATTGAGTCGAATAACTAAGGTTTCGCCGGTGGTTAACTTTGTTTGGCTGAGCATGAGATTACTCATTGAAATTGTCACTGGCGGTGGTACAGGTTTAGGTATTACGCCAGAAACTTTAAAAACGTCACTGTAGGTTCCAATTGCCCCTGACGTCCCCTTAAGTTTAAAAAAGCCATAGTTAAGTGAATAGGTACCAGTTATAAGTGTGGAGTGAATCGGAATCTGTATTTCCCAGATTCCTTGCTCTGAATTCCCAGAAACTAATTTTCCGGTCCCATAGGATATGCAACTCTCATCCTCACAATCATTAGGAGAGTAAATACTTGCTTGCATCGGTACGCCAGTTGGCAAATTAGATGAGGAAACATTCAAACGCACGATCAAGGTTTCCCCGGTTTTCAGAGACGTTTGGTTAAAAGTAAGATTGCTCATTGAGATTGTGGCAGGTGGTGGAACAGGTTTTGGGTCGATGCCCGCAACAGTGATTGTTTGTGGGTGCCGATAGAAGAAGCCCGCGACACCCTTTAATTTTGGAATGTGGATAGTTACTGCATAAATCCCAGAAAGAGCAGTGGATGGAACACTGAGATTCGCAATCCACTTTCCACTGCTGGAATCTCCTGCTATCAGGTCAGCAGGTACGGTGACATTACAGTTGTCATCGGCGCAATCTTCTCCGTAAGTAAGACTTGCATACGCTAATTGTCCTGTCGGGAGTGATGTAGTTGTGGTCGTAAATTGCACTGCGATATTTCCATTGGCTGAAACACTTGTCTTATCAACGTTTACGTTAGCAATTGAAACTGATTGAGGCAATGGTGTGCTCTGAACAAATGTGATTGACTTTGTTCCAACTAGTTGCCCATTTTGGTAAATTGAAATTGTAGAAGTTCCATAGGTTCCGTCACCAAAGAGCGAAATGGAATATTGTCCCGCTTGCCCTAGCGCAGCACGCCCGAGTGCAAGATTTGATCCAGGTGAAGAACCAATTGAAATTAACCCGGGGCCAGTAACCGCGGCGACGATAGGCAGATTAGTTATTTGAGAATTATTGGTATCGCGTAGGTCAACCGAAATATTGGCCACAGGAATTGAAGTATTTACGGTTGCAGGTGCGCTGATTGAGTTTGAATAGTTAGATTCGGAAGCACTCGTTGTTCCCGACATCATCCAAATTTTGGAAAGGCCAACAGAAAGGGCAGGAGTTGGAGCGGGATTTATTGTAAAGGTGACATTCTGGCGAAGCGTGTCCGGCGAAGTTGATGAATTCGCAACAACCATCAGGACGTAAGTTCCAGCTGGAAGTTGATTCACACTTGTAATTGAAACTGTAAATTTCGAATTGACTACTCCAGCGGTGGTTGGATAAATGCTGGAAACTGCTCCCGAGCTTTGAACATTTGAATTAGATGAAGAAAGCAGGCCTAGTGAAGGTTGAACTATCTGTCCCGCCGGCATAGATGCGATCAGCGCAGAAACTCTCACATATTCGTCGGTAGCCCCACTTGAAATAAAACTGACGTCGACTGTGGTTGAGGGCGCCGGGGATCCGTAAGTTGAGGAAGCGCTACTTGAGGTGAGCACCAGCGAGAGCGCATTTAGGGATGCCCCCGCTTGAGACAGCGGAGCGACTAGGGCGAGCAGTAGAAAGATGGTCGCTGAACTAAGTACTCGGATATGCCTCATGGAAGAAGGGTACTTACCTTCTAGACCACGGGGGAAGGCACTGGGCGGGGGCGGGGGCTCGTGCTCCTTTCCATGCTCGGACCACCCTCTCGTTTTGCGAGCGGGAATAAGACCGTCTAGATTTGGCGTTAGCACTCACGGGTCGAGAGTGATAATTCTTCGATCGGCCCACAGGTAATCGACAACTAGGAGCTAACAACTATGGCAAAGCAAATTGCCTTTAATGAAGAAGCCCGCCGCGGATTAGAGCGCGGAATGAACGTACTCGCTGATGCAGTCAAGGTAACCCTTGGACCTCGCGGACGTAACGTCGTACTCGAGAAGAAGTGGGGCGCGCCAACAATCACTAACGACGGCGTCTCAATCGCTAAGGAAATTGAACTTGATGATCCATGGGAAAAAATCGGCGCAGAGCTAGTTAAGGAAGTCGCTAAGAAGACAGATGATGTCGCAGGCGATGGAACAACTACTGCAACTGTTCTTGCACAGGCACTCGTTCGCGAAGGTCTTCGCAACGTTGCAGCGGGATCAAACCCAATGGCACTTAAGCGCGGAATTGAAAAGGCAGTAACTGCAATCGTTACAGAGCTCGGATCAATGGCTAAGAACGTTGAGACAAAAGAGCAGATCGCAGCAACTGCATCGATTTCAGCAGCAGATGCAACTATCGGCGAGATGATCGCAGAGGCGATGGATAAGGTCGGCAAGGAAGGCGTTATCACCGTTGAAGAGTCAAATACATTCGGTCTCGAACTCGAGCTCACTGAAGGTATGCGCTTTGATAAGGGTTACGTCTCACCATACTTCGTAACTGATACAGATCGTATGGAAGCAGTTCTTGAAGATGCTTATGTATTGATCGTTAACTCAAAGATTTCAAATATCAAGGATCTTGTTCCAGTACTAGAGAAGGTAATGCAATCAGGTAAGCCTCTTGCAATTATCGCTGAAGATATTGAGGGAGAAGCACTTGCAACTCTCGTTGTGAATAAGATCAAGGGAACATTCCGATCAGCTGCTGTTAAGGCGCCAGGTTTTGGAGATCGTCGTAAGGCGATGCTTCAGGACATTGCAATCCTTACAGGTGCAACAGTTATTTCAGAAGAAGTTGGCTTGAAGCTTGAAACAGCTGGCCTAGAACTTCTTGGTCGCGCTCGCAAGGTTGTTATCTCTAAGGAAGAGACAACAATCGTTGAAGGTGGCGGAGA
The DNA here is from genome assembly GCA_965268205.1 of Candidatus Nanopelagicaceae bacterium. Taxonomy (GTDB): domain Bacteria; phylum Actinomycetota; class Actinomycetes; order Nanopelagicales; family Nanopelagicaceae; genus Planktophila. The sequence continues at coordinate 95,535 of OZ254161.1, forward strand.
CGATGCACAGATCAAGGGACGCGTTGCACAGATTCGTTCAGAGATCGAGAAGTCAGATTCTGATTACGACAAAGAGAAGCTCCAAGAGCGTCTTGCAAAGCTTGCTGGTGGCGTTGCCGTCATCAAGGCTGGAGCTGCAACAGAAGTTGAACTTAAAGAGCGTAAGCACCGCATCGAAGATGCAGTTCGTAACGCAAAGGCTGCAGTAGAAGAAGGAATCGTCGCCGGTGGTGGCGTTGCACTTCTTCAGGCAGCAACAGCAGCATTTAAGAAGCTCAAGCTTGAAGGCGATGAAGCAACAGGTGCAAAGATTGTAGAAGTTTCAATCGAAGCTCCACTAAAGCAGATCGCAATCAACGCTGGCCTTGAAGGCGGAGTCGTTGTCGAGAAGGTACGTAACCTCGATGCAGGTTTCGGTCTCAATGCAGCATCAGGAGAATATGTAGACATGATTAAGGCTGGCATCATCGACCCAGCTAAGGTCACACGTTCTGCACTTCAGAATGCAGCATCAATTGCAGCTCTCTTTATTACAACAGAAGCTGTCATTACAGATAAGCCAGAACCTAAGGGTGCTAATCCAATGCCTCAGGGCGGCGGAGATATGGACTTCTAAAGTCCCGCGTAAATAGTTACGAAGGCCCTCGAGATTAACGTCTCGGGGGCCTTCTGCTTTACGATTAGAACATGAAGACTTTTGATGCAGAATCCGTTGCACGCGATGCCGCTCTTGCGGACGCAGAATTTGCAACACAGGTCGGCGACTTAGTCTCAGTTGAATACGATGACGATAATCGCGTAGCAACATATTTATTTGTAGCAAATATCGCTGGTTACCGCGGATGGCGTTGGTGCATCACCGTTGCAAAGGTCGATGAAGATGCAACTCCAACAGTCTGCGATGTTGTTATCTTGCCTGGCCCAGATTCACTTCTTGCACCGGATCACATTCCATATATGGATCGCATCTTGCCTGAAGACATCACACCTGGTGTCATTGTTCCAAGCGTTCTTGAAGATACTCGTCTTGTTCCAGGTGTTAATGCACTTGTTCAAGATGAGGGACTCGATGCAACAGAAAACTTTGATTTAGGTTTGATGCGCCCTCGCGTTCTTTCAATCGAAGGTCGCGATCAAGCAAGTAAGCGTTGGTATGCAAGTGATCGCGGACCAAATACACCGCTTGCACAAGGTGCACCAAAGCCATGTGCATCATGTGGTTTCTTTATTCCAATTGCAGGTTCCCTTCGCTCTGCATTCGGTGTCTGCGCAAATGCGATTGCACCTGATGATGCACGCGTGGTTTCAGTCGACCATGGCTGCGGCGCCCATAGCGAAGCCACTTTGTAAGCGCCTTCAGGCGTAAAACTGGGTCGCAAGGCCACCTCTTTCTACGATAAATTAGCCCCCTGTCCGAATCCCCCCGGCTCGCATCACTAAACGAGTACCGCAAATTTAAGGAGTAAGTGCAATGCCTACAGGAAAAGTGAAATGGTTTTCGCTCGAAAAAGGTTTTGGCTTCATTGCATCTGATGAAGGCGAAGATGTTTATCTCGCTTCGTCTGCACTCCCTGAAGGCGTCGCCACGGTAAAGCCAGGAACAAAGCTTGAGTTCAGCGTGATCGATTCACGTAAGGGACCACAGGCAATGTCAGTGCATATTGTTGATGCGCCAGTTTCACTTGCTGAAAATTCACGCGTTAACAATGATGATCTCGCTGCGATGATCGAAGACACAATCAAGATTCTTGATCGCGTTGGAAATGGTCTTCGTCAGGGACGCCATCCATCAGGTACTGAAGCAGAGCGCCTTGGTCGCGTTCTTCGCGGTATCGCCTCTCAGCTCGAAGCTTAGTTTTTAGAGATTTCGACTGAATCTCCATTTTTACTCGACGCTAAAACTTTTACAGTTACGCCTTTGTAGGTGACTCTTTCGCCTGGATTCAAGGAGCCCAATTGCTGACCTTCTTTTACTGTCTTCTTGTTTCCAAGAATTGAAATAATTCCCTCATCGTCACCTTTAGTTGTGTCGATTAAGTAAACCAGGACTCCCTGCTCATTCTTACTCAAATTGTCATAAACATTCTTACGCCGAACTTCAATACCTATTGCCTTAGATTCATCAACCCTGACCATTGCGAATTTCTTCCCAACCTTCTGGGAACCTATTGGAAGAAGATTGACCAATTTGGGTTGAACTCTCTCAGACGATATACAAACTAATTCTTTTTCAGTGATCCATGACAAAAGGAAACGATGCCAACCAAGAAATTCGCGGACAGATGTTCCACCGTTACCCATCAAATCCCAAATAGCTCCGGGACCACCATTCTTTTGGTAGTAGGGATGAGTTAGTCCAAGAACGTGACCGACTTCGTGGGAAAACATCGTCCACCCGCGACCGGGCGCAGAAAGATCCGTTAAGTACCATTCGCCAATTGCGACGCCGGTGGAGAAACTCTTCTCATCAGATTTGTAGGCATCCTTTCCACCGCCGATAGTTCCACCTGTCTTAATTGTCTTCGTCGTTATAGGTGGTAACACGGTGACAAAATCATATTTTGAGAAATCGGTTTCGGAATCAGCCGCTGAAATAGCATCTTGGATGAGCAACATTCCATCGCCTTTTCCATCTTCAATCATGCCGTAGATATTGGATTTCTTATTGATTCTAAAAACCTTGGGTGAAACTTCAGAGACGAACTTCAGCTTTCCGTAACTCTGAGCCTCAATGAATTTTTTGCTCTCCTTGAAGTATTTATCAGCAAACTTCTTAGAAGCTGAGGTTGATTTGTTGTCAGGAAAATCTACATAGATAAAAAGGTGTCGCAAGATTCCAGTTGGGTTGACTAGAACATCACTTCTAGGAAAGCCAGGGGCTAATGGCCATGTGCTTGTTCTCTTCAGCTGGCAGCTCGAAAGTTGGTTGGACTCTGGCTCGGCAAAAGATGTGTAAGTCGAAATTGGTAAGAACAATGCAATTACGCTGAGAATGGATACTTGCTTTAGCACCCTCATGATTATCCGAACCCTTGCAGTTCCCTAAATTGCGCTTCGTCGGTTACGGCGAATTGAGTAACGAATTCCTATAAAGCCAAGTGCTGCACCGACGACGCATACCCAGATCACTTTAGATTCTGCGCCCATTGCAAGGGCAACAACGCCTGCTGCCATCCAGCCAATAGTTCCGACTGTAATTAGAAGGACGACGCTCTTGATATTACTTGCCATGGAATAAGCCTAGCTCCTGAAACTGAATTATTTGTCGAGCAAGATAATAAGAATGAGACCAATTAGGGTCAGTGCGGTAATTAATCTGCGGCTCTTAAAGTTCATTATCTTCCAGAACCTTATGTGGAACATGGGAAGGTGCAATCTTCACCGCAAGGTATGAGAGCGCGATAAGAATTGGCACCATCAGGTAAGCGCGTGAAATTCCAAATGAGTCGCCGAGAATTCCGAGTAAGAATGGTGAACCAGCGATCGCTACTCCTGCCGCTAGAGAAATCTTGCCGATTGCTAAATCTGGACGGTTCTCGCTAAATCCGATTCCACGTAGAGCACCAAGTGCGAATTGGTTAGACATTCCAATGCCTGCGATAAGTATTCCTATAAAGCTCAGTTGCAAATTATGTGAGAACCATAAGATCGTGAAGCCAACGCCTTGAAGCAGAATAAAAATCTTTAGCTGTTGATCCAGTTCCAAACTCTTTAATATCCGACCGCCATACCAGCGACCAAGGGCCATACCGGTACCTAGCGCTGCAACAGCAATCGTTGAAATAGCAGGTGTTGCTCCTGTGCGATCAATAACGAGCGCTGCAGCCCAGAATGAGATTGCAAATTCACTAGCAAGCATGCAGAAGAATCCGAACCAAGAGATCCAATACTCGCTAGAAAGTTTTCCAGTTTGTGGGCCACTCTCATCGGGAATATGTGCCTCTTGCTCTTTTTCGCGACGGGTGAGATAAAGCCAAGCCGCAAGTGGAAGGGCAATTAACATTCCAAAGCGCCAGTAGTCACGGAAATTATTGGCAATATTTCCAACAACAAGCGTTCCAGTGACATAACCACATGAGGCAATTGCATTTGCCTGTGTAAGTGCCATAGGCGCCATCTCGTGATAGTGGCCAGTTATCGCAGTAAGAGAATTATTAATTGTTATGGAGACTCCGATGCCTGCAATCAGCGCTGCAGGAATCGAGAAGTAAACGGTAGGAGAAGCGACAAAAGCGCTTAACCCAATACAGAAAATCGCAATTCCGATCCACGTTGAATTTGATCGTCCAAAGCGATGGGCTAATCGAGAGTTAAATGCCCCAGCAAGAATTGATGCGATACCAAGTGCTGTGCCGTGAAGGCCAGCGACAGTGAGCGATGTTCCTTGGTCGGCGCGTAGTAAAGGTTGTGAGGGTCCGAAACTTCCAAGGAAGATATTGACGCAGACAGTTTGCAGTGCGACCGTCCAGAAGTAACGGTCGCGCTTTATCTTATGAGTCACTCTTAGAGGTTTGAAACGACGAAGTCGATCGATGCTGTCAGTGCATCAATATCGGCTGGGTCAATTGCAGGGAACATGCCAATACGAAGCTGGTTCTTACCAAGCTTGCGATATGGCTCTGTATCCACAATTCCATTTGCACGAAGCGCTGCTGCAACCTTTGTTGCATCGATTGCATCGTCGAAGTTAATTGTTCCGACAACCTTTGAACGTTGTGCAGGATCAGTAACAAATGGAGTTGTGTAGCTTGTCTTCTCAGCCCATCCATATAAACGTGATGCTGAATCTGCGCTACGACCTGCAGCAAACTTCAATCCGCCATTTGCATTCATCCACTTGATTTGCTCATCGAGCAAGATCATTGTGACAAGTGCTGGTGTGTTGTAAGTCTGATCTAGGCGTGAATTTTCAATTGCAGTCATGAGATCGAAGAATGCAGGAATCCAGCGTCCGCCAGCCTTGATTTTCTCTGCGCGAGCGATTGCAGCTGGGCTCATGAGTGCAAGCCATAGACCGCCATCAGATGCGAAAGACTTTTGTGGAGCGAAGTAATAGGTATCGAACTCTTTAGCATCAACATCAAGTCCGCCAGCTGCTGATGTTGCATCAACGAGAACGAGCGCACCATCTGTACCTGCAGGGCGCTTGATATCCATCGCAACACCTGTTGATGTCTCATTATGTGTCAACGCGTAGACATCGATACCGGCTTCAGCAGTTGCTGTTGGGTGTGTACCTGGTTCAGATTTAATAACTGTTGGCTCGCCAAGGAATGGAGCTTCCTTTGAAGCTGCTGCAAACTTTGATGAGAATTCACCAAAAACTAAGTGCTGTGAACGATCTTCAATGAGACCAAATGTTGCGATATCCCAGAACGCTGTTGATCCACCGTTACCAAGAACAACTTCATAACCTTCAGGTAATGAGAAGAGTGAAGTTAAACCTTCGCGAACGCTCTTAACGACGTTCTTAACTGGCTTCTGTCGGTGTGATGTTCCGAGAATGTATTCGCTGCCTGGCGCAGTAAGTGCGGCAAGTGATTCTGGGCGAATCTTTGAAGGGCCACATCCGAAACGTCCATCGCGTGGCTTGAGGTTCTCAGGGATAATAATTTCTGCGCTCATGTGCCAAGACTACGGGTAGTAGCGCCCAAGCTCCCAATTAGAAGTTGTGTTAGCCCGCTCATAGCGCAAGCGATCATGCAGTCGCGAGTAACGCCCCTGCCAGAATTCGATACTGATTGGGGTCACACGATATCCGCCCCAGTGTGGTGGGCATGGAACCGTTGTTCCTTCTGGCCACTTCTCGGCAGCTCCTTGATATCTCTGCTCTAACTCTTCGCGAGATGCAAGGGGTGCAGATTGCGCAGATGCCCATGCACCAATCTGTGAACCCCATGGACGCGTTGCAAAGTAATCTTCGGATTCGTTGCGTTCAATCTTTTCTGCAAATCCAACAATCGAAACTTGTCGCTCCATGGCATACCAAGGAAAGAGGAGAGTGACTTGAGTATTTAAATCAATCGCTTGCGCTTTTCGAGATGAGTAATTGCTAAAGAATGTAAATCCACCTTGCGAGACATCTTTCAATAAGACAGTTCGCGTTGTCAGCGCATCTGCGCCCGTGGAATCGCTGCCCAAAGTTGTCAGAACCATCGCATTTGCTTCAACGATAAAGTCATTTGCGGCAGTTTCACTGAGCCAGAGATGGAAGGCTTCGAAGGGATCGGCAGGCAGAGATTCAAGACCGGCCTCGCCATAGGACCTGCGCATCGCTCGAATCGCATCCCGTTCCATTTTGCTCATAGGTGTATCGAACCTCACTTTCGTCATGAGTGCATCCCCTGCTCTGCCGGTGGTCAGCACCCCCGTTCTAGGTGCAGAATTGCCTCAACAATCGTGAAGGAGCCAGACGTGTCAGATGATTTCAAGCCAGGTCTTGAAGGCGTAATTGCATTCGAATCAGAGATTGCAGAGCCAGATAAAGAAGGTAGCGCTCTTCGTTACCGCGGCGTTGATATTGAAGATCTCGTAGGACGCGTTTCATTTGGAAATGTATGGGGACTCCTTGTTGATGATGAGTTTAATCCAGGACTTCCAAATGCTGAGCCATTCCCACTACCTGTTCACTCAGGTGATGTTCGCGTAGATATTCAATCTGCAATCGCGATGCTTGCACCAGCTTGGGGATTTAAGCCACTTCTCGATATCTCAGATGAAGAAGCGCGCAGCAATCTTGCACGTACATCTGTCATGGTTCTTTCATACCTTGCACAAGCAGCTCGCGGAATTGTTGCAACACCAGTTTCAGAAGCTGAAGTTGATAAGGCACACACCGTCGTAGAGCGCATGATGATTCGTTGGCGCGGAGAGCCAGACCCAGCACATGTTCGCGCAATTGATGCTTACTTTGTATCTGCCGCAGAGCACGGAATGAATGCATCAACATTTACAGGCCGCGTCATTGCATCAACAGGTGCAGATGTTTGCGCGGCTCTTTCAGGTGCAATCGGTGCGATGTCAGGTCCACTTCACGGTGGAGCTCCATCACGCGTTTTGCACATGATCGAAGAAGTTGAGAAGACAGGTAATGCAGAGGCTTATGTAAAGGGACTCCTTGATCGCAAGGAACGTCTCATGGGCTTTGGTCACCGCGTCTATCGCGCAGAAGATCCACGCGCTCGCACACTTCGTCGCACAGCTAAGGAACTTAACGCTCCACGTTATGCAGTTGCTGAAGCGCTTGAAAAGGCAGCGCTTAAGGAACTTCGCGAACGTCAACCAGATCGCGTACTCGAGACAAACGTTGAATTCTGGGCTGCAATCATCCTTGATTTCGCAGAAGTACCAGCGCCACTCTTCACATCGATGTTTACAGCAGCTCGCACTGCGGGTTGGTCTGCACACATCCTTGAGCAGAAGCGCACAGGTCGTTTGATTCGTCCATCAGCTCGCTACGTCGGAAAGGCTTCACGTAAGCCTGAAGATGTAAAGGGCTGGGATGCAACTGTCGAGCAGCTACACAAGTAGTTCATGACTCTCGCACGAAACATCATCTGGTTTCGTCGTGACTTACGAATTGGCGACCACCCTGCGCTCTTAGAAGCGATAAAAAATAGCGACGAAATTGTGCCGCTCTTTATTCTCGACAAGACACAGATTGCAGAAGCTGGCGCAAAGTTACTTGCATATATGGGCCAATCCCTTCGCGCACTTGATGAATCGCTCGGTAATAAGTTGCACATTATTGAAGGCGATCAAGTCGAAGTACTGAAAGATCTCATCGCGCGTTACAACGTCAAAGAGGTTCATATCTCTGATGAATATGAACGCTATGGCGCAGCTCGGGATGCACGTGTAGAAGCTGCAGGAATTCCACTTGTACGCACCGGAAGTCCTTATGCAGTTAAACCTGGTCGCGTAGTTAAGCCAAGTGATGCAACTCCGTATCGCGTCTACACACCGTTCTATCGAGCATGGCGCACTCATGGATATCGCGGACCTGTTGCTGCGCCAAAAGAGATTAAGGCACCAACTCCACCTGCTGAATATCGAAACTTTCCTGACTTCCCATTTCCTGACGGTGTTCACGTAATCGAGGCAGGCGAAGCAGCTGCCTTACGTAGGTTTAAAGAGTTTAAGAAGAAAGGCCTCGATAGCTACGACGAGAATAGAAATTTCGCGAGCATCGATGGCACTTCAAAGATGAGTACGTATTTGAAATTCGGCGAGATTCATCCGCGCACACTTCTTGATGGGTTAGATGAAACGAAGGCACAAGATACTTTCCGTAAAGAAATCGCTTGGCGCGAGTTCTATGCCGATGTTCTCTTTAATAATCCTGATACCGATACTCAGTACTATGCAGCGAAATTTAAAGAGATGCGTTATGACAAGCCCGGCAAGCAGTTCCAGGCTTGGTGTGAAGGAAAGACTGGCTACCCATTTGTCGATGCAGCGATGCGTCAGTTACTTGTCGAAGGTTGGATGCATAACCGCACTCGTATGGTTGTCGCCTCATTCTTAGTAAAGGATCTCCACCTTGAATGGCAGTTAGGTGAGCGTTTCTTTGCGCAGCACCTGGTTGATTATGACGTCGCATCAAATGCTCATGGTTGGCAATGGACTGCGGGCACAGGCACCGATGCTTCTCCGTATTACAGAGTCTTTAATCCAATAGAACAAGGTCGCCGCTTTGATGAGAACGGTGATTACATCCGTAAGTATGTCCCTGAACTTGCCCACTTAAGCGGTGCAGAGATTCACGAGCCATGGTTATTCCTCGATGGATATTCACATAACTATCCAGAGCGCATCGTCGATCACGCCGTCGAAAGAATTGAATCGTTAGAACGATTGAAGGAAATCAAGGCTGATAAGCCTGAGAAGCCTGCATAACTCCAACTTTATTTCGCTTAGCTTCATACATTGCAGCATCTGCACGTTCTAATAAGTTAGAGCTTCCATCGTTGTGGGCATGGCCAATACTGACCCCGATTGTGATTGATTGACCACGGATCAGAAATGGATATGACAGAGTTGCTTGCAGCGCGTAGGCAGCTTCTAAAGTTGTTTCGTAACTTCCATTGATCAGAACTCCGAATTCATCACCACCCAGTCGGGCAAGTACTGCACCCGTTGGCAGTGATCTACTAAAGCGCTGCGAGACCTGTTGCAGAATCTGATCACCAAATTCATGGCCATATCGGTCGTTGACGGGTTTGAAATCATCTAGGTCGAGAAGTAGTAGCGCACCTTCTGTCTTGGAATACATCGCAAGTTCTGCAACTAATCGCCTGCGATTGGGTAGCCCCGTCAGCTCATCAGTGCGCGCAAGAACTTTCTCTTCTCCCAGATTTCGAGCCTGTCTAATGACGATTGTCATGCGAATAAATGCTAGGAAGAGCGTTGTTATTGTGGGAATTAATATGTATATAGAGAACAAACCTGGGCGAAGTGCACTGAGGGCAAGGAGCGTTGGGCTAATGAAGATTGAAAGTGCGATAAAGACGGGATGAATAGTTATATCTATCTCGTTCTTGCTCTGTTGGTACCAGAACGCGGCTGCGATGAGTGCAATACCTAAGAGCCATCCATCATCAGTTACTTGACCAAAGACATACCTACTGTTTACCGCAAGCCATAAGAAGAATAGATCTGTAGCGCTAAAGGCTGCGATACCTAGAAATAAGAGCGCTGCACGCATCTGAACTCGATGTGTAACGAGGGCAATCGCTGCAAAAGTGAGCAGCAGTAAGTCTGAAACAGGAAAGAGAAGAGCGAAGAACTGATCGCGGATATCGACGAAGGAGTTAGGAAATACCCGAGCTAGAAAGAGCGCAGTAGCGATAGATGAGATTCCGAGTGCGAAGATAATTGAATCCAGAAGTTCAATCGGATTGAGTTTTCTGCCTCGCGAGAGAGTTCGAGGAATTGCAATTAAGAGCAGGGGATAGAAGAACGCGTAACTTAATTGCGCAATGAATCTCGAGCTATCTGGCAACGAATAGAAATCTCCGTAGCTATTAATAAGCGAGCCGATTCCCCAGAATCCGATTGCCAGGGCGCATGTTGCAATTGCAACTGGGTCATTACTTAAGGGCGCCTGAGTTATTGATGCAATGGCTGCAATCCAAATTGCGTTGTATAGAACGAGGTCGATCAGAAGAGAATTTTCCGAAGTCACAACTTTGAAGAGAAAATGAGTTGCCAAAAGCGATGCGGGCAGCCATCGAAATATGCGGAACACCTAGAAATTAAATAAGTAAGGCTTCCCCGGTTAAATAGGGGAAGCCTTACTTGTAAAGCTGTGTGGCGGAGTTAGAAGCCCTTCTTGCAGAGCAGGCTCGCTGAACCCTTCGCTTCTGTCACGCTCTCCTTGAAAGTCTCTGGAGCAGATGAGATCAATTCGCGCTTTGCTTCTAGATCCTTTACCTGTGCAGAAAGCTTCGACTTAGAACCGCTCAAAACAAGTACTGCATTTGCAAGCTTTGAAAGCGCTGTTGCAAGAGCCTGCTTCTCTGATGCGACAGTTGCCGCATTCATCGCCGCCTGAGATTTTGTTACTTGTGCTCGAGCATTGTCATAAGCAGTTGTAACGCTTGCGAGTGCAGTTACAGCCTTCTGATACTCAGCATCGAGTTCTGCAAGTTGTTCGCCTGCATTAGAAACGCTCGCACGCGCCTTTACTGCTGCGTTGTATTGAGTGATTGCTGTGAGGCATTCAGTAGAGAGCCATGTAAGTTTTGAATTCTTAACCATTGTGTTCTTCGCACACTTGTACTTAAAGCCAGAGACAGTTGTCGTTGCACCAACCTTCGAGCATGCGACACCATTACTGATCTTTGCAGCAGATGCAGGAGAGACGTTTAGCCCACCTGAAATGAGAGCTGCAGAAAGTACAGCGATTGCGATTTTGCGGGCCATGACTAACCTCCGTTGAATATGCGCCAATGATATCTACGTCAATTGCGATTCCCGCATAAACGAGCCTGATTGAGCATGGAAAATCATGTGAATTTTTGGTGCGAAAAGTCAGTGTATGATTGACCCATCGAAGCATCCCGCATCGATGTACTTCCCCCCAAAGTGCGCCAGATGGCCACTTACTTGCGAGTCTTATCAAGACCCTGATGGCCTTAGATAACTGGTAATCCAGAGAATCTAATTGGTCGATCTAACCGAGACGCGCTTGTCGTCTCGATTGGTGTCTATTTTCATGTCTCTACAAACACGTACTGCCGCGCCCGGAAAAGCTCGTCGCGCCGCAAAAGGAAAGCCCCGCCACACAACAGCACAGAAGGCAGCGCGTAAAGCAGTTGTCTCTAAGCCTGCTGCTCGCGGAACAGCTAAGCGCAGCGAATCAGCAAAGGCTGCTGCTACCTCAAAGCCAACAACTAGAACTACTTCTAAATCAACAACTACTCGCTATTCAGATCGCGAAACAGTTACAAAGAAGGAAGTTCGTTTAGCTGATCGTTCAAAGCTTCGTGCGCAACGTTTCCAGGAGCGCACTGCATCAAAGTCAAAGCATGTTGAAGGAGCTCCTAAGGGAAATCCAAAGCAGAGCCGCGAAGAGCGCACATTTGAAAAGCCAAAGAAGGCATTTAAGTCAACAACGTCACGTACATCTGATTCAAGAACTTCAGCACCGAGAACCTCTAAGCCAGTGTCACGTGCAGCGAAGTTCGTAGAAGATCGTGCAGAGCGCGCATCACGTCCGTTCCGTCCAGATCGCCCAGAACGTCCAACTCAGTCAGATACACGTCCAACAAATCGTCGCGAAGCTGTAAAGGCGAAGATTGCACGTAGCGACGATGGCCGTCCAAACTTTATTCCGCAGAAGCGCGAAAAATTTAATCCAAGTGCGCCACGTAAGGCAGCTCCTCGTAAAGCCGCTCCATCTCGTGATCTCGAGACTTCACAGCGTCCAGCACGCGATCGCCGTAATGATTCACCTGCATATGCTCGTGATGATCGTCGCGCATCGAAAACTCATTCAAATGCAGCAACAGATTTTGGTGCAGATGACAATTACATTTCGGTAAATCTTGCTGATGCAAACCTTGTTGAAGCAACGCCACTTACTGAAGTAACAACAACTTTCCGTGATCTCGGAATTGCACCAGCGCTTGCAAATGCGCTGAATGCACAGGGAATTACACATCCATTCCCAATCCAGATTGCAACACTTCCAGATGCACTTGCAGGCCACGATATCTTGGGCCGCGGACAGACTGGTTCAGGAAAGACTCTTGCATTTAGCCTTGCGCTCCTTACAAATATCTCAAATAAGGTTGCACGCCCACATAAGCCACTGGCTTTGATTTTGACTCCTACTCGCGAACTTGCGCAGCAGATTGATGAAGTTCTTCGTCCACTTGCACGCGCAGTTGGCCACGAGTCAGTAGTTATCGCAGGCGGAATGCCTTATGCAAAGCAGATCACTGCAATGCGTAAATCAACAGCAATCTTGGTTGCAACCCCTGGTCGTCTAATCGATCTCTTAAATAAGAATGAAGTTCAGCTCGATCAACTTCAGATTACTGTTCTTGATGAAGCAGATCAGATGGCAGATATGGGATTCCTTCCTGTAGTTAAGGAGATCCTTGATCAGGCACATCTCGATGGTCAGCGTCTTCTCTTCTCAGCAACTCTCGATCGCGGAGTTGATTCATTGGTTCGTCAGTACCTGAAGAACCCAAAGACTCACTCACTTCAGAATGACCGTGCATCAGTTTCAACTATGGAACACCATGTTCTGCAGATGCACCCTGGCGATAAAGATGACATTACTTCTCAGATCGCTGCTCGTAACGGAAAGACAATCCTCTTCGTTAAGACTCAGCGCGGTGCAGATCGTCTAGCTGACAAACTTGCAAATGCTGGTGTTCCTGTCGGAGCACTTCACGGTGGAAAGTCACAAGCTGTTCGTACTCGCACACTTGCACTCTTCAAGGAGCAAGAGAATTCAGCGCTCGTTGCAACAGATGTTGCAGCACGCGGAATCCACGTTGATGGAATCTCACTTGTAGTGCACGTCGATCTTCCACAAGATCACAAGGATTACCTACACCGTTCAGGTCGTACAGCTCGCGCTGGCGAATCAGGAACTGTAGTTACCTTGTCTTCTTCAAAGAATTCACGCGCAGTATCAGGACTTCTCTCACGCGCAGGTGTGACACCTAAGTTCCATGATGTTCGTCCATTGGATGAGAAGCTCATGGTGATTACAGGTGCGCAAGAGCCATCAGGTATTCCTTATGTCCCACCTATCGTTGAACGTAAGAGCTCATCAGGCGGATCACGTTCTGGCGGCGGAAATCGTCGCGGTGGTAGCAGTGGTGGATACCGTGGTGGCAATAGCCGTCGTGGTCGCTAATTAATTAGATTTAGTTAACGCTGCTTCTTTCGTACATTCATTCCTATTTGGCGTACAAACTTTCTTGGAACAGTTGAGATAACTGCAACGAGAAGTTTGTATTGCCATCCAGGAATGCTTACAGGCTTATTGGCCACAGCATCGTTCCAAGATTGCTCAACTAATTTATCTGAGTTAAGCCACATAAATCCTGGCAACCCCTTCATCTTCATGCGACCGCGTTGATGAAATTCAGTCCGAGTAAATCCTGGGCAGAGCGCTGAAACTTTTACGCCGCTTGAGGCAAGTTCTGTATTGAGTGATTCAGAGAGCACGGTCAGGTAAGACTTTGCCGCGCTATATGTACCACCCGCAATAAAACTGGCAACTGATGACACATTGATGATCGTGCCGGAATTTCGTTGCTTCATTCCAGGAATTGCTGTGTGCATCAAACGCATTGGAGTACGTATAAGTACATCAAACATCTGCTGCTCAGCCACTAACTCACTTGCGCTAAATGCCTTATTGATTCCAAAACCAGCATTATTAATCAACACATCAATCTCATATGTTTTGATGTAATCCTCGACAGAGGCACAACCTTCATTTGTTGATAGATCTGCAGGAAGTACAAATGTCTGCACGCCATACTTTTCACGAAGACCCGCTGCGCGCTCATGAAGACGAGCTTCATCGCGCGCAACGAGTACGACGTTATAACCCTTGGACGCTAGGAAGCGAGTGAAACTCTCGCCGATTCCAACTGTTGCTCCAGTTACGAGCGCCCATTGAGCCATCTAAGCCACTATTCCTTTCGGATCTTCTTCGCGGATATGCCATGAAGATCCGTACTCCTTAATTAAGTCAAGGAAAGGTTGTGCAGGGAACCACTCTGGACCAGAAATACCCGCAGGCTTCCAGGTTCCATTTGCGATGAGTTCCATTGCAATCAGCGGATTAATTGCGGTCTGCCACACAACTGCTTGGTTACCGTAATTCTCCATAGACCATTTGTTATCTACAACGTTATAGATATAGACAGCCTTTGGCTTTCCTGATTTATCAAGACCTTTGACGAGCGTTCCTGCACATGTCTTTCCGTGCATGAGATCACCGATTGTTGCTGGGTCGGGTAAGAGAGATGCAAGTAGGTCACGAGGAGAAATCTCAACGTTTCCTACCCTGACCTTCTCTTTCTTATCCATTCCAAGTGTATGAATTGTCTTTAAGGTCTCAATAAATTGCGCACCAAGTCCATATTTAAATCGGACTTCCTTCGCCTTTACCTTCTGTGGAATCAGAACTACTTCTTCATGTTCCACATTGACGCACTCAACAGGTCCGATACCTTCAGGGAAATCGAAAGTTTCGAGTTCGCTAAATGGCTCAGTTGTATACCAGCCACGACCTTCTTCGAAGATCAGTGGGGGATTAAGACATTCTTCAATCGTTGTCCAAATTGAAAACGATGGAGCGAAGTCATAACCATCTACTGTCAGGTTTGATCCATCCATCACAGCTAAGTAATCGATGCGGGAGAAGAGTTCATCCTGGGCGTAACGAGCAAAGACATCGCTCATGCCAGGTTCAATTCCCATACCAACTACTGCATAGATTCCTGCATTGTTCCAATTCTTCTCGCGAGCAAATTGCTCATCGCCTAACTTCACGCCAGGTTTATTCATTGGATCTTCAGGGTGTGGCTTTGAAAGACTCATCGCCATATCCATGTAATTAACTTTCTCCTCTTCACATGCCAAGAAGATAGGCATTACAAAACGCGGATCTACCGCGTTCACGACAATATCGGGAGCTGCTTTACGAATGAGAGCGCGAATATCGTTCACATCAGAGGCATCCACCTCCTCCGCAGAGAATCGTGGGTCATTTACCTTTGTTACGGCTGCTTGGGCGCGAGACAGGCTGCGATCTGCAATGACCATTGATGTAATAAATGGTCTACGTGATGCGATATTTGCGATAGCACTGCCAACTCCGCCTGCGCCGATAACGAGCGCTTTCATGGGTGGCCTCTCATATTTGTTCTAACTCACTTCGTGTAAGTGTGTTTAGGGAAGGTTAGTCGTACCGATAACCTTTGCCAAGCATCCCCCGATAGTGAGGATGCCCACGTCCCCGTAGCTCAGTGGATAGAGCAACCGCCTCCTAAGCGGTAGGTCGCAGGTTCAACTCCCGCCGGGGACACCAGTTGATAGTTATTTCTTATATGCAGCTATCACTCGAGCAAAATATGCGTCGGCCTCTTTACTGAACTCTTCAAGAGTAAAGCCATATGTTTTCTTGAAGATAGATGCAGTATCACCACCGACAGTCTTATTCATCGCGAAAATCGTGCTCGGATTACCTGTCTTTAAAACCAGATATTCAATAGCAAAGAGTCCCTTTGTGTATTCGCACCCATTTGAATTGCTACCTTCCTTCGACATCTCTAGGAGTGGGTATCCAACACAACGTTCTGCACCGCCTGATAAATACAGATCGTGAAGATGCTTGTAGGTAACTTTATTGTCATATGCATAAGCAAGGAATTTGAAGTATTCGGCTCCACCTTCTCGGTACCACCCTGGCGCGTACATCCAGTAATCAGAATTGTTTGCATCGGTAGCTGTGGCATCTTGTCCGTAGTGCCCAAGTTCGTGAGGAACATTTCCGATACTTATGAATTTATCCATCTCCGATTTATATGGCTTCTCTATATCTCCGTAACCCCAACCATTGAGGAAAGATTTGATATTTGAGAAAAGTATTCCTGTCTGTCCGCAATAACCTCCACCTTGCGAACCACCGCGGCAATACTCGGGAAGATTTGGGTCTGCAAACTCAGGGCCAAATGAGAGATATATCTGAATCTTCTTTGATGGTGCGACGCCAAGCACTTGCAATAATTTCGTTGCAGTACCGATGCTTGCAACGCTGTCATCTGTCCACTGTGAATTTGCAAGAAGAGGATCACGCTTTATAGTTAAATCGTATTGCTGTGTGGCTTTATCCAACTTAGGTTTTAGCGCGTTGAATATAGATTCAAGTTGTGCCATCGCATCAGACTGACTTGCAGTTGATGCCGCTGGTTTCGAGGTCGATTTCTTCCAAATCAACTTCTTACCGCTTTTGGTACAGATGTATTTGGCACCAGCAATCGCCGTTACCTTTCCAGCGCTAGGACATTTACCGTTAGCCACATTTGCAGCAAGTGCATTAGGGAGAGAAAAGAGCGCGAAAGTCAGAGAGATTAGAATCGCCAAGAACTTCTTGGATTTAGAGGTCATGCCGGAAAGTACTCGGCGGTGCAAGGTTAAATCAATAGGAAAAAGGAAGTATTACGAGAATACAACCGTGCGTTGACCGACAATAAAGATGCGGTCTTCGGCAAATAACTTCACTGCGCGAGCAAGTACACGACGTTCGATATCGCGGCCACGGGCAATCATCTCTTCAGGAGTCGAAGTGTGGGTCACGTGTGCAACATCTTGTTCAATGATTGGACCTTCATCGAGATCAGCAGTCACAAAGTGAGCTGTTGCTCCAATGATCTTTACGCCGCGATCATGAGCCTGGTGATAAGGCTTTGCTCCTTTAAATCCAGGTAAGAATGAGTGGTGAATGTTGATGATCTTTCCTGGCATCGCAGCGCAGAATTCAGATGAAAGAATCTGCATATAGCGAGCGAGAACTACAAAATCGATCTTGAGCTCTGCGATCTTCTCTAACATGACCTTCTCTTGTGCCTTCTTATTTTCTGCTGTTACGGGAAGGAAAAGGAATGGAATGCCATGAGACTCAACGAGCGGCTTTAAATCTTCGCGGTTTGAGATAACGAGTGGAATTTCGATTGGCAGTTCGCCAAGTTCAAGTAGATACATCAAGTCGCGCAAGCAGTGGCTCTCTTTAGTGACAAGTACAAGTGCGCGAGGCTTCTGATCTGTTGGGCGGATGTGTAGCGCGGGCGAGAACTTTCCGAGGCCGTCATTCAGACTCTTCTGAGCTGCATCTAAACCTTGCGCAGTCTCAAAGCGGGTACGCATTACAAATGTATTAGTTGCGTGATCTGTGAATTGCTGGTTCTCAATGATATTTCCACCGCAGGCCAAGACAGATGTGGTCATTGCATGGACGATGCCAGGCTGATCAGCACATTGCAGGGAAGCGATGAGATCCATTGTCCAAGAGTAAAGGTAACTAGTGGGTAATGGTAAATCGCTGCATCCACTTTGGCGCCCACCAGTTACGTTCTCCGAAGAGGCGCATTAGCGCAGGGACCAGAAGTGCACGAACGATAGTTGCATCGAGGATTACTGCGAGTGCAACACCGAAGCCCATCGACTTAATTGATGTGACTCCACTAGTAATAAAGGCTGCGAATACCACTGCAAGTAGAACCGCTGCAGCAGTGATGATTCGTGCAGAACGTTGGAGACCTGTTGCAACAGCTTCAACATTTGATTTACCAGCGATATGTTCTTCGCGGATACGTGAGAGCAAGAAGAGTTCGTAGTCCATAGATAGACCGAAAACTACAACGGCAATCAAGATGACAATCGAAGTGTCGAGAGTTCCAGTTAAGGTGAAATCACCAACGAGCCATTGAAGGTTTCCATCGATAAATACCCAAGTAAGCACACCCATTGTTGCTGCGAGTGAAAGAACGTTGAGGAGCACTGCCTTGATAGGCAAGATGATTGATCCGGTAAAGATGAAGATCAAGACGAGAACGCTTAAAGCAATCCATCCAAGTGCCCAAGGCAGAGTCGATGAGATTCCATCTTGCGAATCTGTGTAATCAGCTGCAACTCCACCAATCAGAGTTCCACTTGGTGCTTGGATATCACGGATGTCATGAATCAACTTCTGCGCCTCTGGCGTACGCGGCAACATAGATTGGTAAGCAACTACGCGAACATCTTTACCAATAACTTGTGGTGGAAGAACGCTCATAACACCAGAAACTTTCGCAACCTCTTGAGAGTATGCAGTGATTTGATCAAGCTTAGAACTTCCATTAAAGGTAATGATTTCAATAGGAGTTCCGGTCTGACCAGGGAAACGCTCTGCTTGTAGAGCAGTTGCAACTGCAGCAGGATTCGATGCAGGCAACATTCGTGAATCCCCTTGTGCAAATTTAATATTCTGGACAGGAGCTGCAAGGATTCCCAAAATAATAAGAGCGAGAATTACAACTGCAGCAGGTCGCTTCATTACAAAACGAGCAGTATCTGCCCAGCGTCCTTCTTCCTTTGGAGTAATTGCAGATTTACGAATAACACCCTTATCAATTCGATGACCCATCAGAGCCAGAATCGGTGGCAGACCAAGAATTGCGCCAACGACAGCAAGTGCAACAACAGAGACACCTGCATAACCAAATGATTTTAGGAATGGAAGTGGGAAAAATGTCAGTGAAACCATTGTGACAAGCACAGTTAAACCTGAATAAAAGACGGTCTTTCCAGCAGTTGCCATTGTTGTAACAACCGCATCCTCAACCTTCTTGCCATGGTGAATCTCTTCACGGAAGCGATTAACCATTAATAAGGCGTAATCAATGCCAAGTCCCAGTCCCATACCTGTAGTTAGGTTCAGCGCATAAACGCTGACATCGGTGAAGAGCGAAATCAAATAGAGAATAAAGAAAGCACCGAGGATTGCGGCGACTCCAACAATAAGTGGCATTGCAGAAGCAGCTAGAGCACCGAAGACAAAAGCGAGAAGTACAAAGGTGAGTGGGATTGAGATTGCTTCAGAGAGCTTGAGGTCTTTTGAAATCTTCTCTGTAATCGCATTACCAACTACGCCAACACCGCCGGCATAGAGAGTTAAGCCATCGATCTTTCCATCGTACTTCTCTTGGAAGATTGCACCGAGCTCTTGGCTCTTAGGTGAGAAAGCTTCGCCTTTTCCGTAAACAAGAACATAAGCAGCTTTTCCATCACTCGATTTCAGAGTCGCATCGCCACCTGCGCTCCAGAATGAGAGCGTCTTGGTTACACCTTCTTCTTGGGCCATCTTCTTTTCAAGCGCTAAACCTTTTTGAGTTACGACTGGATCTGTTACATCGGTAGCACCTGCATCGACTACAACAACAACCGATGGATCTTCAACTTTGAGATCATCGCGCAAGTATTCGTAGACCTTGTAAGAGTCACTATTCGGATTTGAATATCCACCTGAATCAAGGCGCGTGAAGATAAGCGACCCAACTGCGCCCGCAACAAGAATTCCAATGACAAAGAGTGCAACTGCGCTCTTACTGCGACGAACTAATAAGTGACCTAGGCGCTCAAACATAGGTATAAGTATGTAGGATTGCATTATGGAATTCGAATTCAGTCACAGGTGTTCTTCCGAATGAGCGATGTGTTTCCGGTAACAACCGATGATGAACGCGATCCGAGCGAAGATGAAAGAGCGGACCAACAGCGAGAAGCAGAGATAAAAGGGGATAAACCCCCACATCACGGCTAATCAGATTTTTCTAGATTATTCAGAAGATGAAGCAGGCTTTACAGCTGAATCAGTCTTATAGAAACCAGATCCCTTAAAGACAACGCCAACAGTGGAATAAACCTTACGAACCTCACCTTTACATTCTGGGCACTCGGTTAGTGGTTCTTCAGAGAAACTCTGGAAAGCCTCGAAGGCATGGTCGCAGGCGTTGCATAGATATTGATATGTAGGCAATGAAGTGTGACCTTTCTCAAGAGCGGTATCTATGCCTAAGTCTAAAGAAGTGAGACGATAGGCGCGAATCCACGGGGTTCATGAGCGCAAGGGAGATTGACGATATGAAGCGAATAGCAGGAATTGCACTAGTTGCCGGTCTGCTCTTGCTTGCACCGCAATCTCTATTCGCCAACACACTTGTCTCAACGACTCCGGTTGCAGGAGCAGCTCTTCAGAGCGCTCCTAGCGCGGTTACCGTTACAACAGAACTTCCACTTCTCGATGTGGGAAATGAAATTACAGTAACCGATCCAACTGGCGCTCGCGTCGATGATGGAGCGCTCAGCATTGATCTTGATAGCGCATATATTGGCCTTAAGCCTTTAGTGAAGACTGGTATCTACACAGTTAATTACTCACTCTTGGCAGAAAATGATGTCCCGCTCATCGGAAAATTTACATTTAATTTTATTGAACCGTCCGTCATAGAGACAGTGGCTCCTGAACCAGTAAAGCCAACACCAACACCATCAGGAAATAACTTAGGAACAACCATCTTCGTTCTTGGACTTTTACTTGCAGCGCTAGTCGTGACCTTTGCGCTCGCTCGTTATGCGCGAAAGATTTATAGCGAGCGATGAATTTACTGTCAGAGAATCTGACCGCAACAAATTCGCTTGTAAGCACATTAGCTACAGTCAATAAATCTCTACTTATCTTTTCTTCCTTCGCACTTGTCGGAATTCTGCTCGCCTTTGCTTTCTTACTTCTAGAGCGTGAAGGAGTGCTTCAAGAATCTGCCAATAAGTTACGTAAATTTGGAAGCGTCAGCGTTGCAGTCTGGGCACTTACAAGTTTCTTTCAGATTATTCTTACACTGGCAAATATCCTCGGGACCTCTATTGGACCTGCCTTCGATTCGACAACTTTCCGCTCATTTGTCACTCAAATAGATCTAGGAAGATTCTTGCTTGCCCAGACTCTTCTTGCTGTCGGAATTTCACTCTGGTTCCGATTTATTCGCACATCTCTTCAATCAATTGTCACACTTGTGATTGCGCTCCTTGCTCTCGTGTTGCCTGTATTCCAAAGCCACTCTGCCTCATCTGGTTCCCACGCACTCGCAATTGGATCACTTGTTGTTCACGTTATTGCGCTGGCTCTTTGGGTTGGTGGAGTTCTTGCAATTGCACTTCTCTCTGATGTCGATCGCATAATTGCTCTGCCGCGATTTAGTCAGTTAGCGCTCTGGGCAGCAATTGCCGTTGTAGTAAGCGGTGTTTCAAATTCTTGGGCGCGCTTGAATTTCTCAGAAGCCTGGGCGACTTCATATGCCCGCATTATTATTCTTAAGGCTGTAGTTACATCACTGCTCATAGTTATTGGATTTATCAATCGCCGGGAACTCGCGAAGAGCGAGAAGACAGGTTGGAATTTCTTACGAAAATTAATAGTTGTTGAGGCGCTTCTGATGACGCTTGTTCTCATTCTTGGAAGCTGGTTATCAAATGCCCAACCGCCAAGCAGTGGAGAACTATCTACAAGTCCTGCAATTTCCATTGTTGGTTTTGAAGCCCCACCTGCTCCAACCTTCGCTCGAATCTTGACGCTCTACGATCCAGATGCGTTGATGATTGCGCTTCTAGTAACTCTCGTTGCTCTCTACATAAAGGGCGTTGCAATATTAAAGAGAAGAGGCGATTCATGGCCCGTTGGCAGAACTATTGCATTCGCACTCGGAATCGCTGCAATTGATTTAGCAACAAGTGGCGGCCTAGGCGTCTATGCACTCTTCTCATTCGAGTATCACATGATTGCTCATATGATTTTAGGAATGCTTGCACCAATTGGATTGGTTCTTGGTGCTCCGATTACTTTGGCACTTCGTACTCTGCCGCAAGGAAGAACTCCTGACGAACGTGGAGTGCGTGGCTCACTTCTTGCCGCACTTCATTCACGTTATTCAGGAATCATCACAAACCCAATAGTCGCCCTTGCTCTCTTTGATGGGTCGCTCTTCGTTCTCTACTTCACTGATCTATTTGGCAATCTCATGCAGAACCATGTTGGCCATCTCTTTATGAATATTCACTTTATGCTCGCAGGATTCCTCTTCTTCCATGTCATCATCGGAATCGATCCAAATCCAAGACGAATCCCACATCTTGTTCGCATGGTGATGCTTTTTGCTGCGATGAGCATCCATGCATTTTTCGCAATTGCACTCCTTGCCACAACAACCCTTATTGACGGTGGCTACTACGCATCAATTCAAACTCCATGGGTTAGCGATCTCTTAGGAGACCAACATGCGGCAGGTTCAATCGCATGGGCCATGGGGGAGATTCCAATTATTCTTGCGCTTACTGCCACTTTCATTCAGTGGATGCGTGATGATTCTCGTGAAGCCAAGCGCATAGACCGCAATGAAGCTCGTATGGCAGCGATGGGTGAACCAGATGACTTGGCGCAATACAATAATTATCTAAATCAATTGCAACGTCGCGATGAGAAAGCAGGAGAGAAGTGAGCCTCGAGAATATCTTTACTCTTCCATCTGAGTACAACGATCTCCGCGAGAGCCTGCGCGCACTCTCTGAAAACGAAATTGCACCACATGCACATGCCGTCGATGAGGATCACCGCTACCCACAAGAGGCGCATAATGCTCTTGTTAAAGCCGGACTCTTTGCAGCTCACGTCCCAACAGAATTCGGTGGCGATGGCGCAGATGCTCTTGCTACCTGCATCATCATTGAAGAAGTGGCTCGCGTCTGCGGTTCAGCATCCCTTATTCCTGCTGTTAATAAATTGGGTTCTCTTCCACTCATTCTTGGTGGAAATAAAGAACAGAAAGAACGCTGGCTCAAGCCTCTTACTCAAGGAAAAGGTTTTTCTTACTGCCTTTCAGAATCTGAAGCAGGATCTGATGCATCAGCTCTCAAGACAAAAGCCGAACGAAAAGGCGACGGCTGGGTCATTAATGGAAGTAAGAAGTGGATCTCAAATGCCGGTGAATCAGAGTTCTACACCGTCATCGCACAAACAGATCCCTCACTTGGATCAAAGGGAATCACTGCTTTTGTATTAGAGAAGTCAGATTCCGGCATCTCCTTTGGCGCACCCGAGAAGAAGATGGGATTCCGTGGATCACCAACTCGTGAGGTTTATTTCGACAATGTAGAGATTTCAGATGATCGCCGTATTAGCGAAGTAGGTAAAGGTTTCGCATTAGCGATGGACACTCTCGATCACACACGCATCACAATTGCGGCGCAAGCTCTAGGGCTAGCGCAGGGCGCATTTGATGTAGCTAAGAAGTACTCGCACGAGCGCAAGCAATTTGGAAAAGAGATATTTGATTTCCAAGGCGTTCAATTTATGTTGGCAGATATGGCAATTGCTATTGAGGCTGCACGGCAACTTACTTATGCGGGCGCGGCAAAGAGCGAACGCGGAGATAAAGATCTTCGATTCTTCTCCGCTGCAAGTAAGACATATGCAACTGACGTTGCAATGCAGGTGACTACAGATGCAGTACAAATTCTTGGTGGTTATGGATATGTTTCTGATTATCCAGTTGAGCGAATGATGCGAGATGCGAAACTTACTCAAATTTATGAAGGCACTAATCAGATTCAGCGCATCGTGATTGCGCGAAATCTTCCGTAACTATCGCTTAAAGCGAAGGATTAAATCTGGAGTAGCTGCAGCGTTGAGGGGAATATCCCACTCTTCTCGTGGAAGTTCTTCACTTGAAATTTCATCTGCATGAATTAATCCAATACTCCATGCGCGAAGCTGTGGAAGTGCGCGATCGTAATAACCGCCACCTTGTCCAAGGCGATAGCCACTTCGATCGATGCGCAGTGCGGGTACAACGATCAGGTCGATACCTTGCAGATCCTGAAAAAGTTCACCTTTAGGTTCGCTAATTTTCTTGTGAGTATTCAAAGAATTTTCTAATCCATCCCACTGCACCCATTCAAGTTCTTCGCCGTTAATCCGTGGAAGCAAGAGAACTTTTCCAGATTTAATGATCGCTGCATTGAGTTGGGATGTTTGCGGCTCATCTCCGTATGAAAAGTAACTTGCAATTACTTTTGCTACTTCAAATTCTTGGGATGTAGCAAGATGTTCAAAGGAGTGGTCTAGGTAACGCTCTTTGCGTTCGCGGCGATAGCGATTGCGTAACGCAACTTTTTCATCGCCTATAGCCATGTAAATCCCCTAGAAGTTCGAGCGGTGCAAGTAAGGTTAGCGATTATGTCAGAGCGCGCGCGAGTCGATGAAGTATTAACTTCTCTTTTGGAACTTTGCAGCCCCCTCGAGGCTTTCGATATGCCTCTCTTGGATGCTCATGATGCAACGCTCGCCGAAGATATCTACGCGGGCGAAAGACTTGTCATGAAGGCGGGAAGCCGCATCCGCTCAACACAGATTGGTTTAGCGGCATCAATCGGACTCGATCATCTTCCAACTCGTCCTCATCCGCGCGTCGTTGTCATTTCAGCTGGCCCCGATCTTGTCGAACCCGGAACGCCGCTTAAAGATGATGAAGAGTACGAAACAAATTCTTGGCTGCTGACAACTGCTGTTCGTGAAGTCGGGGCAGTCGCATACCGTGTTCATTCGATTCCTGATGACGAGTCAGCGCTGCAGAGCGTTATTGAAGATCAATTAGTTCGTGCAGATTTAATTATCATCAGTGGCGAACGCCATGATGACTCCTTTGATTTAATTACAAGAACTCTCGAAAAAATCGGCGAGATTAAGACGGTAGAACTTTCGATTGAAGCAAGTGGACGACATAATTTCGGAACAATTGGTCCAGATAAAACACCTGTTGTCACTCTGCCTGGAGATCCAATCGCTGCCTATATCTCATTTGAACTCCTTGTCCGTCCGATGATTCGCACAATGCTCGGAACAGCAACAATCCATCGCCCATCTCTGAAGGCAAAACTTGAGAAGGCAATCACTTCAACTAGTGGAGTGCGTTCTTATGTTCGTGCGATCTTAAGTGAAGATGGGAAATCGGTTACACCGCTAAGTTCCCAGGATGAACAAGCAACTCTTTCCGATGCAAACTCATTAATTGCCGTGGCTGAAGGCGAAACATCACTATCAACCGGAGACCTCGTAACGGTTGTGGTGCTTGAGCGCCGTTATCTCTAATGCAAAGATGATGACTTCAATAAAGCTCACAGGTAATGAGATTGTTCTAAGGCCGATGCGCTATCGCGATCGTGCGAAGTGGAACCACGTAAGAGCAGAAAATAGAGAGTGGCTAACCCCTTGGGAAGCAACGCTGCCGAGAATTCCGGGTGATAGTCCTGCAAGCCAGAGGCCTCACACTCGCCCATCCTTCTTCGAGATGGTTCGCGTGCTTCGATCTGAAGCTAGTGCTGGACGCTCCTATTCATTTCTGATCTGGCGCGATAAGAACCTTGTTGGCCAGATAACTATGGGCGGTGTTATGTATGGCGCGCTCCGTGGTGCGCATATTGGGTACTGGGTTGATAAGAATTTTGCTAATCGCGGCTACACAACCGAAGCGGTCAAGCTACTTTCAGCATTTGGTTTTCATCAATTGGGATTGCATCGTATAGAGATCAATATTCGCCCCGAAAATGAGGCGTCGTGCAGGGTCGCCGAGAAGGCTGGATTCGAATTTGAAGGATTCCGTAAAGCATATTTACATATCGATGGTGCTTGGCGAGACCATAAATGCTTTGTAAAAAATAACGAATTAGTTCAGTAAACCCCCCTCGAAATCCACAGTTAAGAAGAGGGTCACAACTAACCTTTACCCATCATGGCTTCAGGAATCATCTATCTAGCGATTATCGGCATGTGGGTTGCCTATTTCTTGCCTCGCTGGGTGCATAACAAAAATGAATTCTCTGGAAAAAGTGTGGAACGGTACAAGAGCGCTCTCCGCGTAGTTGCAAGTAGCACTCCTGGTGCACAACCAGGTACCGGAGTCATTTACACAGATGTTGATCGCGCCGGAAGAGTTGCCCAACAACTTATGCGCCGCCGAATTGTCTTCTCTCTTATCTTCACAACGTTCGTCCTTACGATGATAGGTGCCATCATGCAAACTTTTGCTGCTATCTCAATTGCAATCCCAGTAACCGCACTTCTTATTTATGTTGCTCACGTGCGCAGACAGACCAATAGCGAACGCATTCAACGTCGTCGTGTTGATCAGTTGCACCGCACAACTGAGGGCGTTTCACATACAAATCTTTCTGATGTTCTTACTTCACATACTTCCGAAGTTCGCACTTCACAAGACCACTGGGTTCCATTTGCAGAACGCGAACTTTCAGGAGTCACACTCCTTCCAAAGGGCACAGCGCAGTCACGTTCTGAGTGGCAACCAAATGAGATTCCAGTTCCAACATATGTAAATGCACCAAAGGCAGTCGCTTCGAAGCGAGTCATTGATTTAACTGAGCCAGGGAAGTGGACTGAAGAGCAAGAGCGTCTTGAGCGCGAGGCACTCGCTGCAGCGGCACCTTCACGCGATGAGATCTTTGATCAGCAGCTTGCAGATGAAGCCGTGCAGCGTCTTCGCGAAATCCGCGCCGCTAATCAGTAGTTAATTTAAATCCGCTAGTTCAATCAAATCCAACTTGGAAACCACATCCTGCTTCGCCATGCCTCGTAAGTGATTACATCACCTAGATAAATCGGCAAGAAGTAGACGAAGTTTAAGAAGATAAGAATAAAGAGAGTTGCAACGATAATCTCGCCGCTTTTCTCAAACCTCAGAAGTATCGCTCGTACCGCATAAACCAGGGCCAGGATTAAGAATGGCTGAAAAACTATTGCATAGAATGTAAAGACAGTTCTCTCTTGGAAGAAGAACCACGGTAGATAGCCTGCAGATATTCCAGCAAAGATGATTGTTATTGCTGGATCAAAATGTCTTGTAACTATAGAGCGAAACCACATTCCGATAACTAGCGCTAAGGCAGCAAGAGCTAGCCACCAGAGCAATGGTGTACCAAGTGCAATGATTTCTTGAGAACAGGATTTACTTCCGCATCCTGTTGGAGATTCGTAGAAGAATGAAGTTGGTCGCCCCATGAATAACCAACTCCAGGGGTTTGCTTCGTAAGTGTGTCTCTCTGTAAGGCCAGTATGGAAACCAAGTATCTGTTGGTGATAATTGATAAACGACGAGAGCGCATGTGAAGAGTAATCACGGCCCCAACCTCTATCGCTTAGAAACCATCCAGACCATGAAGTGAGATAGACCGCGATTGGCAGCAAACCAAACTGAGTAAATCTTTCAAGTGTTGGCCGAATTAATTCTCGTCCCGTGTGGTGTGAAAAGGCTCGGTAGAGAGCGATTAATCCGAAGGCTGCGATGTAATAAAGAGCGCTCCACTTCGTTGCTAGCGCAATTCCAAGAATTAACCCCGATAGCCAATAGTTTCTTCGGATAAAAAAATACGTTGCAAGGAGAATAAAGAATGCTAAGAAATTATCTAGCAGGGCAGTTCTGGAGTGCACTAATGCCATCCCATCAAGTGCGGCAAGAGCACTTGCCAGTGCAGTTAAGAGCGGATCTCTAAATAGTCTCTGTGCGACAAGACCAATTAAGAGAATCATCAGCGAACCGATGAGCGCCGTTGCAATGCGCCATCCAAATGGGTTATCTCCAAATAATCGAATTCCTGCCGCAATCATCCATTTACCTACGGGCGGATGAACTACAAACTCTGGCTTAGATCCAGCAACTTCGACGCCATACGCCAGGAGATCTCTGGCACCATCGACGTAATAAACCTCATCAAAGATAAAACTCTTGATTGAATCAAGATTGACTACCCGCAAGAAGAAAGAGATGAGCGCGATGGCAATTGGAGCGATCGCTGCTGTCATGTGTAAAGAATATGGGAGTATTCGCATATGGCCCTAGTTCTTGCAGCGACTCCGCTGGGAAATCCCCTCGATGCAAGCACTCGCCTCAAGAGCGCAATCGAGAGCGCTGAAATAATCGCTGCCGAAGATTCACGTCGCTTTCATCGCTTGGCATCAGATTTAGGTGTCACATTTACTGCGCGCATCATCTCTTTCTTTGAAGGAAATGAAACAGATAGAACCCAAGAAATATTGACTTTACTGCGAAGCGGAAAAGAAGTATTGGTCGTCACTGATGCTGGAATGCCAACTATCAGCGATCCAGGATTTAGATTAATGCGTGATGCCATTGCAGAGAAGATTCCTACAGTGGTTATTCCTGGACCAAGTGCTCCAACAATGGCGATTGCGCTATCTGGTTTACCAACAGATCGATTTACCTTTGAGGGATTTGCACCTCGCGCACAAGGTGCTCGTAGAGCTTTCTACGAGAAACTTCGCTTTGAAGAGCGCACTATGGTGATCTTTGAAGCGCCTCATCGTTTGCTGGAATCTTTAGAGGATGCAGCTTTAATTTTGGGTGATGACCGCTCAGGCGCAATCTGTCGAGAGATGACAAAGACTTATGAAGAGACAGTCCGCGGCTCTCTCTCTGAACTCAAAACATGGGCATCAAATCGTGAAATTCTCGGCGAAATCACTCTCGTCTTTGCGGGGGTTGAAGTTGGTTCAGAGAGCAAGACTGCAGAAGATGCTGTTGCTCGCGTCCGCGAATATGAAGCAGCGGGCATGGATCGCAAGGGTGCAATCGCTACCGTCGCAGAAGAATTCGGGATTCCGAAGAAGATCGTTTATGCAGCCGTGGTCGATGCGAATAAGATGAGCAAATGAAGTCTTTCTACCTCACGACGCCTATCTACTATGTAAATGATGCGCCTCATATTGGCCATGCATATACAACAGTGGCTGGTGATGTGCTTACTCGCTGGCATCGCCAACGCGGAGAATCTGTCTGGTTCTTAACGGGCACAGATGAACATGGTCAGAAAGTAATGCGTACCGCTGAGCAAAATAACGTTGCGCCTCAAGCATGGGTTGATAAGTTAGTTGCAGAAGCTTGGAAACCGAATTGGACTGCACTCAATATCGCCAACGATGATTTCATCCGTACAACAGAGCCACGTCACACAGAACGAGTGCAGAAGTTCCTGCAATCACTAAAGGATTCTGGACATATCTACGCAGGAAAATATGAAGGCCCATATTGCGTCGGCTGTGAAGAATTCAAATTACCTGGCGATCTCATCGATGCAGATGGCGAGAAGCTCTGCCCAATTCACAGCAAGCCCATTGAATTAGTAAATGAGAACAACTGGTTCTTCAAACTCTCTGAATTCGCTCAACCACTTCTTGATCACTACAAGAAGAACCCTGAAGCCTGCCAACCAGAATCTGCGCGTAATGAAGTTATCTCATTTCTTGAAGGTGGTGTATCTGATCTTTCTATATCTCGCTCAACTTTCGACTGGGGTATTCCTGTTCCGTGGGATACAGATCAAGTTGTCTATGTCTGGTTCGATGCGCTTCTAAATTATGCAACTGCAGTTGGCCTGACAGATGCGCCTGATTCAGATGGTGGCAAGAAGTTTGCAGCAACTTGGCCTGCAGACGTTCATCTCGTCGGAAAAGATATCTTGCGATTCCACGCGGTTATTTGGCCAGCTATGTTGATGGCAGCAGGTGTAGATATTCCTAAGAAGGTATTTGCCCACGGCTGGCTCCTAGTCGGCGGCGAGAAGATGAGTAAGTCAAAGCTCACAGGTATTGCACCTTCAGATATCACAGACCACTTTGGAGTCGATGCATTCCGTTATTACTTCCTTCGCGCAATTCCATTTGGCAGCGATGGATCCTTCTCCTGGGAAGATATGAGTGCGCGCTATACATCAGAGCTTGCAAATGACTTTGGAAATCTTGCTTCACGTCTTGCTGCGATGATCGAGAAGTACTGCGGTGGCAAAGTTCCTGCCGTTGCTAAGGATGAGGGTCTTTCAGAAGCACTGAAATCAACTGTCGAGAAGGCAGATGCAGCGATGGTTGCCCTTGATTTCCAGGGTGGAATTAACGCAGTGATGGATTACTGCAAGAAGGTCAATGGGTTTGTAACAGAGAAGGAGCCTTGGATTCTTGCAAAAGATCCTGCAAACCAGGCAGCTCTTGAGGCAGTTCTTTATAACACCGCTGAATCACTTCGCGCACTCGCAGTACTACTGCACCCAGTAATGCCTGCAACAACTGAGATTCTCTGGGAATCACTTGGTGCAAACGCTGCACTCGGTGCAATCGGAGCTCAAGAGATTTCTAAGGTTGCAACATGGGGCCAACTTCCAGAAGGTGCAACTGTGACAAAGACTCCGGTTCTCTTTCCTCGGTTAGAAGTTAAAGAGTAATTTTCTATGGCAGACCGCCACAATCGCGATATTGAACGCGAGCTAGCACCACTACCTGAACCACTTCCGGTTCCGACCGTTGATGCACATGCACATATTGAAATCGTTACCAATGAAGCACCGGATTCAGATGCAGTAAGAAAAGTTCTCGATGATGCAAAGTCAGTCAATGTAGATCGCATTGTTCAGGTTGGTTATTCAGCAGAACAATCTCAGTGGTGTGTTGATCTCGCTAACGCTTTTCCAGGACGCGTTCTTGCAGCCGTTGCTCTGCATCCCAATGAAGCCCCCATCGTTGAAGATTTAGAAGCCGACTGGGCAATTATTGAAAAACTTGCACAAGACCCACGAGTCCGCGCCATTGGTGAAACAGGTTTGGATTACTTCCGCACCCCACCTGAATTGCGAAAGCGCCAACAAGAGTCATTTAAGTGGCATATCGATCTTGCAAAGCGCACCAATAAAGCACTGGTCATTCACGATCGCGATTCTCATGACGATGTTCTCTCTGTATTGCAAGAAGTTGGCGCTCCCGAGAAGACCGTCTTCCATTGTTTCTCTGGTGATGTTGAGATGGCGAAGACCTGTATTGATCGCGGTTACATTTTGTCTTTCGCCGGAACTCTCACTTTTAAGAATGCACCTGCGTTACGCGAGGCAGTAAAGCTTGTCCCGCACGATCAGCTTCTAGTTGAAACAGATTCACCTTTCTTGGCTCCGACCCCCCACCGTGGAGCACTGAATACACCTGCACAGATAGCAAATATTGTGCGAGCAATGGCGGCAGAACGCGATGAAAATGTTGCAGAACTCGCTACCGCGCTTTCAATTAATGCAGAGCGTATCTTTGGATCTTTCGCATGAGTTTGCTTGGGGCCGCAGAGATCCGCGAACTCGCCGCCACTCTTGATCTAAAGCCTTCTAAATCGTTGGGTCAGAACTTTGTTCATGATGGCAATGTCTGCAAAAAGATTGTTCGTATTGCAGGGCTTACACCAACAGATATTGCACTAGAAATTGGTCCAGGTCTTGGGTCGCTCACTCTTGCGATGCTGGAAGAGGCGCAATCAGTTGTGGCAGTCGAGATTGATAATCGCCTTGCAACTCAGCTACCAATTACAGCAACCAAACATTCAGAACGTGCAGATAAGTTAACTGTTATAAATCAAGATGCTCTTACTCTCAAATCACTTCCAGTCGATCCCACTGTTCTTATTGCAAACCTGCCATATAACGTCTCAGTACCCGTCTTCTTACATCTCCTTGAAATCTTTCCAACCCTTCGTAGCGGCGTCGTTATGGTCCAGGCTGAAGTGGCAGATCGCTTAGCTGCTAAACCAAATTCAAAAGAGTATGGAATTCCTTCAGTTAAAGCTGCATGGTGGGCCGATGTCACAGGTGCGGGTTCTGTATCTCGTTCCATCTTCTGGCCACAACCAAATGTTGATTCAAAGTTAGTTGGCTTCGTTCGCCGTGCGACTCCTGGAGATGAAGAGTTACGTAAAAAGGTATTTGCGATTATCGATTTAGCTTTTGCTCAACGCAGAAAGATGCTCCGCTCTGCGCTTTCATCTATGTATGGTGGATCTGCGGCTGCAGAAGCAGTTCTGCAATCGGCCGGTATCAACCCAACTCTGCGCGGTGAAGCCCTCGACATTCATAGCTTCTGCGCGATTGCTAAACAAGGGTAGAGTTTTCAGGTGGCTAAGAATTCTGTAACTGTGCGGGTACCTGCGAAGGTAAACCTCCAGCTATCAGTTGGCCCTCGCGAAGCAGATGGGTATCACAACCTCGTCTCTGTCTTCCAAGCAATCTCTATCTTTGATGATGTGACTGTTACAAAGACAAAACCTGGTGATGGAATAACTATTGCAGTCACCGGCGAACAAACGCATGGAGTTCCGGAAGATCACACAAACCTTGCAGCAAAAGCTGCAAAACTCGTTGGTTCTAAATTCGAATTTGATGTCGATGTTCATATCGATGTGAAGAAATCTATTCCTGTTGCCGGCGGAATGGCAGGCGGAAGTGCCGATGCAGCAGCGACTTTAGTTGCGATGGATTCTCTCTTTGATTTGCAGATGTCACGAGAAGAGTTGCACGCACTCGGCGCAGAGCTTGGCAGTGATGTGCCTTTTATGATTTCAGGTGGGACCGCGATTGGCCAAGGTCATGGTGACCAACTGACAGCGGCACTTTCACGAGGCACCTACCACTGGGTGCTCGCTCTTTCGAGTGTCGGATTATCAACTCCAGCTGTTTATACCGAATGCGATCGCATGCGTGCAGAGCTCGAGATTGCAGCACCAGCTGTTTCAGATTCGCTAATGCAATCACTTCTTGCCGCTGATGCAGAAGCTGTTGGTAGATCGCTCGTTAATGATTTGCAGAACGCTGCTTGCTCGCTGCGTCCTGCGCTAAGTCTTGTACTTGAAGTAGGCCGCGATTACGGAGCACTCGGTGCAATTGTTTCGGGTTCTGGTCCGACTGTTGCATTCTTAGTTGCTGATGAGGATGCAGGTTTAGATTTGGCGGTCGCACTGACTGCTAGCGGAGTTGTTGGAAGCGTTGCTCGCGCACATGGTCCCGTGCACGGCGCAAAAGTTATTTAACTTTCTGCTGAATCAAATTCAGTAACAAGAGTGCTTAAGAGCGCGGCAAGTTGTTCGCGATCCTTACTAGATAAATCCTTTAAAAGCTGACGTTCATTTTCAAGAAGATCTTCCATCGCTGCATCGACTGCGCGGATTCCTGATTTTGTAAGTGTCACAAGTGAACCGCGACCATCGTTTGGATCTGGTTCGCGAGTAATGAGTTGAAGTTCTTCTAAGCGATCAAGACGATTAGTAATCGTTCCGCTAGTCACCATCGTCTCTTGCATCAGTGCACCTGGAGATAGTTGATAGGGCGCACCTGCACGGCGAAGCGCAGCTAAAACATCGAATCCCCAATTCTCAAGATCTCCAAAGGCATCGCGGCGGGCGATATCGAGATGGCGGGCAATTCTGGTGATGCGGCTTAGAACCGAGAGGGGAGAGAGGTCTAAATCTGGGCGCTCGCGCTTCCATGCGGCGACAAGGCGGTCGACTTCATCCCGCTCGTGCTCTGAAGATTTAGCATCCATAAGAAGTGAGTTTAGTGGTCGCGAGCACTACCGAATATAAGGGAGAATATAGGTTCCGCCATTGTGTAGTGGCTAGCACATGGGCCTTTGAAGCCCAGGGTCCAGGATCGATACCTGGTGGCGGAGCCACCGTTACACTTCATGCATGAGCCTCGAAACCGTAGTGATTCTCGCTGCGGGCGAAGGTACGCGTATGAAATCCTCTACGCCGAAGGTTCTCCACTCAATCGCAGGTCGCACACTTGTTGGCCACGTTCTTAACGCAGTCGATGCGCTCGCAGCAAAGCAAGTTCGCGTCGTAGTTGGAGCAGGTCGCGCAGAAGTTGAAGCGCATCTCGCGGAGATTGCTCCACATGCGGTTACCGTCTTTCAGGAAAAGCGTGGCGGTACGGGTCATGCAACTCAGTTAGCTCTCGATGGCCTGAAAGCCACTGGAACTATTTTGATCCTTGCTGGCGATACACCGATGCTGACTTCAGATTCATTAATGCAGCTTCTTGATGCACACCATGCTGGCGGTTTTACTGCATCTGTACTTACTGCTGAACATCCAGACCCAACCGGTTACGGTCGCATCATTCGCGGCGATGATCAGTCACTTGTTCGTATCGTTGAAGAGCGCGATGCAGATGATATCCAGCGCGAGATTATTGAAGTTAACTCTGGCGTTTATGCATTTGATGCTGCAAAGCTATCCGCAGTAATCGGAAAGTTAAAAGCAGATAATTCACAAGGCGAGCTCTACCTAACTGATGTTATTGAAATTTTGCGAAACGAGGGCGGCACAATTGCGCCAGTTCTTATCGATGATTTTATTGAAATCCTCGGCGTCAACGATCGAGTTCAGCTCGCAGAATCTGCAGCACTTTTACGAGACCGCATCAATGAAGATTTAATGCGCGATGGCGTAACAATTGTTGATCCACTCAGCACTTGGGTTGATGCGACAGCCACCGTTGAATCAGATGTTATTTTGATGCCTGGCACTGCAATTACCGGAAAGACAACAGTTGCAACTGGTGCGGTCATTGGCCCTCGCACAACTCTGCATGATTGCACAGTTGGTAGTGGTGCACGCGTACTTGAATCACAGTGCACCGATTCAATTATTGGTGAATCTGTAAATGTTGGCCCGTATACATTCTTGCGCCCCGGCACAAAACTTCTTAAAGGTTCTAAAGCTGGCGCATATGTCGAGATGAAGAATGCGACCTTAGGCGAAGGTTCAAAAGTTCCGCACCTTTCTTACGTCGGAGATGCAGTAATTGGCGAAGGAAGCAATATTGGCGCTGCAACTATCTTTGTAAATTACGACGGCGTCGAGAAGCATTACACCGTGGTTGGCGATCATGTTCGAATCGGCAGTGATTCAATGTTGGTAGCTCCAGTGACTATCGGAGATGGCGCCTATACAGCGGCTGGATCAGTAATTACAGAAGATGTACCTGCCGGCGCGATGGGCGTTGGCAGAACAAAGCAGAGAAATGTAATAGGTTGGGTTCTGCGTAAGCGCCCTGGCACTAAATCTGCTGAGGCGGCTTCGCGCCACAGCAGTGACGAGCAGAAAGGCTAACTTCCTTGAGCGAGATCCGATTGTCCTCAGAGAAAAAACTACGTCTCTTTTCAGGCCGCGGATTCCCAGAGTTGTCAGAGCAAGTTGCCACTGAATTAGGTATTCCACTTACTCCCACTTCTGCATATGACTTTGCCAATGGCGAAATCTTTGTCCGCTTTGAAGAATCTGTTCGTGGTTGCGATGCATTTGTAATTCAGTCGCATTCGACTCCGATTAATAAACAAATCATGGAACAGCTCATCATGATCGATGCCCTTAAGCGTGCATCAGCAAAGCGCATCACTGTAGTTGCACCTTTCTATGGATATGCCCGCCAAGATAAGAAGAGCCGTGGTCGCGAACCAATTACTGCGCGCCTGATGGCAGATCTCTTTAAGACAGCTGGAGCCGACCGACTCATGGTTGTCGATCTCCACACTTCACAGATTCAAGGATTCTTCGATGGTCCTGTAGATCACCTCTTCGCACTTCCAATGCTTGCTAACTATGTTGGCAGCAAAGTAGATCGCTCAATGCTCACAATCGTTTCACCTGACTCAGGTCGTGTACGTGTTGCAGAGCGTTGGTCAGAACTTCTCGGTGGATGCCCAATCGCATTTATCCATAAGACTCGTGATCCACTCATTCCTAACGAGGCAGTCGTTGGAAAAGTTGTCGGAGATGTTGCAGGTCGCACTTGTGTAGTTATTGATGACATGATCGATACAGCGGGAACAATTACTAAGGCAGTAGATGCGCTCTTCGAAGCGGGCGCCAAAGATGTCATCATCGCGGCAACACATGCAGTCTTCTCGGGCGCTGCAGTCGAACGCCTCAAGGATTCACGTGCTGTAGAGGTAGTCGTTACAGACTCGCTTCCGCTCTCGGATGACCAGAAGTTCGATAAGTTGACCGTTCTCTCAATTGCCCCTCTTCTGGCTCGCGCAATCCGCGAAGTCTTCGAAGATGGCTCTGTAACTAGCCTTTTTGACGGCCACAGCTAAGTCGCGGTAACCTTCACCCGTTCCGGCGAGGGTGAAATTTATCCGTGATCGACGGCGTAGGTATCAACTCCTGCTGGAACTTCGCTTCACAAAGAAGTTCATTAAAAATTATTAGGGGAGTTTCACAATGGCAGAAGTATCAATCAAGGGAACATCACGTACCGAATTTGGTAAGGGTGCATCACGTCGCGCACGCGTTGCAGGACTTGTTCCAGCAGTTATCTACGGCCACGGTGAGAAGCCACTTCACATCACTCTTCCAGCTCGCGAACTCGGCGTTGCACTCAAGGAGTCAAACGTTCTTCTCAACATCGATATCGATGGAAAGACAGAGCTCACACTTCCTAAGTCAGTTGTACGTCACCCACTCAAGCAGATCCTCGAGCATATCGACCTCGTACTTGTCCGTCGCGGCGAGAAGGTAACAGTCTCTGTTCCAATTCACACAGAGGGTAAGCACGATCCAGATGGAATCCTTGAGACTCAGCACAACTCAATCGAAGTTGAAGCGGAAGCAACAGCTATTCCTAAGTTCCTCGTTCTCGATATCGAAGGCATGGCATCAGGTACTTCTAAGTACGCATCAGATGTTGTTCTTCCTGCAGGCACAACTCTCGTAAGCCCAGCGAACACAATTATCGTTCACTTGTCTGAGCGTTCAACAGCAGTTGAAGAAGTAGCACCAGTTGCGGCAGCTGCAACAGATGCTGCGGCACCTGCAGCGGATGCAGAGAAGAAGGACGCTTAACACTTAGACTTTCCATTATGACGTGGTTGGTAGTGGGGCTCGGTAATCCGGGCGATGAATACGCTGCCACCCGTCACAATGTAGGTCAGATGGTTATCGACCATCTCCTGAAGCGTCACAGCGCAAAACTCTCTTCACATAAATCTCGATGCGATATCGCTGCCTTTAAATTAGGCGTTGGCGTTGATGCGCATTCAGTAATTGTTGCGAAGTCAAAGAGCTATATGAATGAAACAGGCGGGCCCGTTAAGGCGCTCGCCTCTTTCTATTCTGTAGAACCGACAAAAATTATTGTCTTACACGATGAACTCGATATTCCTTATGCAGCAATCCGCGCAAAGGTCGCTGGCGGCGATAACGGCCACAACGGTTTGAAATCACTAACCTCTTCTCTGGGCACTGCTGATTACTTCCGTATTCGCCTCGGTATTGGCCGCCCCATGGGTCAACAAGATCCAGGTGATTTTGTGCTTAAGCAATTCAGCAAGGAAGAGAAGAAAGATCTCGAGGAATTTATCGATCGCGGTGCAGATTGCGTTGAGTTCCTGATTGAAAAGGGTCTTGATTTAACTCAGAGCAAATTTAATAGTTAATCAACAACTTTTTATTTGAACATCCAGCTCTTATTCGAGGTGTACTCATTTCCAGATTTACTTAAAAGGGAATAAGAAATTTCACAACTTCCCTTTGCAATTCTAACAATTGAAATTCCTTCAGCCCTACAAACTTTTGGCGTGGAAACAATAATAGTTTCATCCGAAAATTTGGAATTAGGTAGCTTTATTTCTGAAGAATAAGTTCTAGAACGTAATTGATTTAGCTTCTCAAAATTCCTAGAAATATCCTGGGATACGGGCCTCTCAGTCTCAAGTTTTGTCACTAGTGAAACAATTTCGGAAGTTTTTCCAGAAAATTGAACTGCATTGATTTCGAGTGAAGCAACTTTGAACTCGTTGTCTCCCTTTACTCTTACCGTGACAGACTCAGAAAGTGAAGTCGCAGAATCTGGAATGCTCAAAACTGTGGTGCTCTCTGAAACGAGAGAGTTGGTTTCCGAGACTGATGTCACTGTTGAAGAATCGAAACTAATTGCCATTGAACATTCCTTGCCGTTCTCAAGAAATCCCTGCCATGTGACACATCTTTCGATTCCTGGTGTTTGAAGAGCAAGTTCTACAGATTTAGCTTTTGCGATAGATTGTTGAGATTTGGCAGACTCAATTCTTGTTGTCTCTCGAACAAAGCTATTGAATTGTTCTGCAGTCAAAGTCGTGGTTGCAGACAAGCCGGTCCCGGTATTGAAGCTTCTACCCGTTGAGTCAGTGGCTATTCCGTCTTTGATGATTAAAGAAATACTCGGGCTTGACGTTGGTCCATTTGCCACAGTGAAAGAGTTAGTTGTTGCGTCGTAAGTTACTCTGGATTGATCACTTGGTTGATCGAATGAACTGCTGTAACCAGCCACGTTTCCAGTTTCTGACTGGCGAGTTTGAATCACAAATGTGCAAGGTAACTTACAACCGTAACTCTTAAACACACCCTCGGTTAATCCGAGCGCATTCCACTCAGCGAGAAAAGATCCACCACAGTCTCCAACCAACACAGCACCACTGACGCCATCAGCATTAACCATTGCCCAGCCACAATTCTCAGCTTGGGCGGAGTGCATCGGAACGGTGAGCGAGATCGCAATTAGCAGACTGCTGAGGAAGATTCGAACAGAAACATTCTTGTTAATCATGATTCAATCGTAGTGCTACCCCCAGGTGTAGAGAAGGTCTTTGGCGAGAGGGAGCACTTTGGCTCGGTAGTTAATCAGCCAGTATTGCGAAGGCCTGCAGCAACACCATTAATTGTCAGAAGCAGCGCGCGAATAAGCGTTGGATCTGCTTTCTCACCTTCTTCACGGACTCGGTTAAGGAGCGTTACCTGCAATAACTGAAGTGGAGCCAGGTAGGTATCGCGTACCTGAAGTGTGCGAGCAAGTACTGGCTGATCTCCAAGAAGTGAACTCTTCCCTGTTAGAGTAAGAATTTCTGCGACGGTGAGTTCGAACTCTTCGCAGATTGTGCCCAGGAAGTGATGGAGTTCCTTTGGAACAAGTGTTTCGACATATCGTGAAGCTGTTTCAAGATCAGTCTTTGCAAGTGTCATCTCAACGTTACTTATAAAGGTTGAGAAGAAGTGCCACTCCTTAAGCATCTGTGCAAGGACTTCAGACTTTCCGGCTTCGCGTGCAGCCTTAAGTCCTGAACCAACTCCGAACCAACCCGGAACAATCTGTCGTGATTGGGTCCAACCAAACACCCATGGAATTGCACGCAATGAATCGAGTCCAGCAGATGCATCAGGGCGACGAGATGGACGTGATCCTAAGAAGAGGTTTCCAAGTTGCTCAACAGGAGTTGATGCATAGAAATATGCAGGAAGATCAGGGTGATCAATCAGTGTTCTGTACCGTGCAAACGAGTTATCACTAACCAGGTTCATGCACTCATTCCACTTTGCAAGGTCCTCTTTGCTCTGGCGCGGGCCACGATTAAGAATCGTTGCCTCAAGAGAAGCCGCAAGTGTGAGTTCAACATTTTCACGAGCAAGCGCTGGAAGTGCGTACTTATCTGAAATAACTTCGCCTTGTTCGGTCATTTTGATCTGGCCGTCGACAGATCCCCAAGGAAGAGCAACAAGTGCATCGTATGTAGGTCCGCCACCGCGACCTACAGAGCCACCGCGACCATGGAATAGACGAAGCTTTACTCCATACTTCATCGCTACATCGCGAAGAGTTCTTTGCGCACGATGGATCTCCCACTGTGAAGTTGCAATTCCTGCATCCTTGTTTGAATCTGAATATCCGAGCATGACTTCCTGAACATTGCCTCGGAGCTCAACAACTTTTCTATAAGTTGGATTAGAGAGTAATTTCTCGAGAATTTCACCCGCTGCTCGAAGTTCTGCAACGGTCTCAAGAAGTGGCGCAAAACCAATCTTTGCAACCTTCTTATCGATATCAACAAGTCCTGCCTCTTTACCAAGTACTGCTGCTGCAATGAGATCGTCTGCACCCTTTGTCATAGAAACAATGTAAGTCTCGATAACTTCAGGGCCGAATCGTTCAATCAAATCAGCAATGGCGATGAAGGTATTGAATGTCTTACTGCCAGCTGCATCGAGCTTCGATGAATCTAACTTTGCAGAAGAGCCAAGTTGAGCGGTAAGAATTGGGAACTTCTCGTCATGTGAGAGTTCGATGTAATTTCCACCAAGCATCTGACTTATCGCTGCGTGATGAGCATCGGAATGTTCGCGAATATCGAGAGTTGCGTGGGTTAACCCGAACGCTGCAACTGTGCGAATTGTGCGCTCGATAAGACCTGTCGCCAGTAGTTCGCCTTTATGAGCAAAGAGTGAATCGCGCATCAAAGTAAGGTCTGCAAGAAGTTCTTCTGTGTTCTTGTAATCGCGGCCTGGAACATGTGCA
This sequence comes from Candidatus Nanopelagicaceae bacterium, assembly GCA_965268205.1. Taxonomy (GTDB): domain Bacteria; phylum Actinomycetota; class Actinomycetes; order Nanopelagicales; family Nanopelagicaceae; genus Planktophila. The sequence continues at coordinate 135,819 of OZ254161.1, forward strand.
CTTCTTGCAGCATGGCGATCGCGAGTAAATGCCAGGCGGTGCACAATCGCAGTCGCCTTTAGTCGATATGGCTCTTGAACATTGAGGCGCAAGAAGCGCTCTTCAAATTCAGGAATGTTCTTGAGATCCTGTTCAACAGATGCGCTGAGTTCAGGAGTTGCACCTGCAATACGAGTTGAAACTGAGAGCATCTGGCGAAGGCGGTTCATCGCAGCGATTGTCGTGCGAATTGCATGGCTTACCTGAAGAGTGACTGCATCTTCTGTGATTTGCGGCGTGATATTTGGATTTCCATCACGGTCTCCGCCGATCCAGGTTCCGAAGGTAAGAGGACGAGAAGTTGCCGGAAGTTGAATATCTAAACGCTTTAATTCGCGTGCGAAATCATTGAGAACCTCTGGAACTGTATGCGTTGCAAGATCATCTAGATAGTAGAGAGCGTTCATTGCTTCATCGAGGGGCTCTGGACGATCGAGTCGAAGTTCATCTGTCTGCCACAAGAGATCTACAGTTTCAGCAAGGCGTTCATCTTGTGTTGCACCCTTTGGAGTATCGAGGAGAGAGGCAATCTGGCCTAACTTACTCAAGACAGAACGACGTGCAGCCTCGGTTGGATGCGCAGTAAAGACGGGGCGGACATCGAGTTCGCTAATCCACTTCACCAAATCTTCATGTGAAATCTCGTGGCCCGCGATTGGATTCTTAATCGCATCTTCAATCTTGTCTACAGCGCGTGTAAGCCACGATCCACCTTCGCTTCGAACTTCAGCAAGAATTCTAGAACGGTGAACTTGTTCGGCAACGTTAGCTAAGTTGAAGTAAGTACTAAATGCGCGAACAAGCTGCACAGATTCTTCAACTGATAACTTCTCAAGAATTTCGACGCCGCCACCTTCGCGCACGCTCTTACGTACCGATTCAACAAGATCTAAGAGCTCTGTTCCTTCTTGGCGCACAAGTGATTGGCCTAAGAGGTCACCTAATCTGCGAACGTCGCTGCGAAGCGTTGCATCATCAGATGCGACGAGGTGCTGCGTCGCAGAGGGTTGGGTGCTCACGGGAGAATTCTCACATAGATACAGAGGTCGCTAGACTGTCATTTGTAAGCCCCCCTTCTTTTTGAAGTGGGGCCATATGGCATTTACCGGCGAGTAAGGAGAAATGAAATGCGAGGACTGCTTGGTCTTCTTCAGAACGACTCTGAAGTCAGATCAGCCCTTGCTGAAAAGTCGAAGGTAATTGCTCCAACATCGAGTTATCCATTCCTTCTTGCAATGAAAGCCAGCGCTGCTCCTTTACTAGTTGTTACAAGCTCAAGTCGAGGCGCTGAAGATCTCAGCGATGAATTAAAGGCGCTTCACAACGATGTCTTTGAATTTCCGGCCTGGGAAACTCTTCCGCACGAACGTTTAAGTCCCCGCAGTGACACCGTTGCTCGAAGAATTTCTACTCTCTATTCGCTCACTGAAGAGCTACAGAATCCGATTGTTGTTGCGCCCATCCGCGCAGTTATTCATAGGTTTATTGCATCTCTTGCTAAATCTCCACTGTGGACTTTAGAAGTTGGCCAAGAGATCGCACTAACGGATCTCATCAACCACTTAACAGAACTCTCATTTACTCGCACCGACTTAGTTGAAAAGCGTGGCGAGTTCGCAGTTCGTGGCGGAATCGTCGATATCTTCCTGCCACTTACAGCGCATCCTGTTCGTATCGACTTCTTCGGCGATGAGGTTGAAGATCTCTCTTACTTCGATGTCTCAGATCAACGAACGACAGATGCGGTGGTTGGAAAGCTTTCCATTCTTCCGTGCCGCGAACTATTACTTACTGATGAAATCAAATTTCGTGCAGATGCAATTAAAGATGAGTATCCAGCCGCCCTTGAAATCCTGGGCAAGTTGGCTGAAGGCATCATCACAGAAGGCATGGAGTCGCTAATCCCGCTTCTCACTAATGATTTCGAAACAATTCTCAATCGCATGCCAAAGAACACTCAAGTAATATTTCTCGATGAAGAGCGGGTGCGATCTAGAACTGCAGATCTGATCGAGACTAATGCTGAGTTCTTAGCGGCCTCTTGGTCGAACGCTGCAATTGGTGCGGTTGCTCCTCTTCCTGTTGAAAGCGTGACGTACTTTGATTGGAGTGAACTTAAGGCAGAGATTTCCTCACTCAGCCTTGATACATACTCTCTAAATTCCTTTGGAAGCGATCTCGATACTGATTCGGCATTCCTGGATATCTCACCGATTGATCCGATGCGAGGCAACGTTGAAGCGCTCTGCGAAGTACTGCGCACTGGGTTGGAAGCGCATCAGAGCGTTATCTTCTCTACAACTGGCCACGGCATGGCTGAGCGTTATGCAGGAATTTTTCGGGACTCTAACTTACCTGTGCAGATGGTTACTAACCTCGCAGCTATTCCAACTAAAGGTTCAATCCATATAACTCAATCTGCACTCGGCTATGGCTTCAGAAGTGACCATGCCGAAATTCTCTTTGTCACCGAACGCGATTTATCCGGCAGTAAGGTTGGCAGTAAAGATGGCGCACGCATGCCATCAAAGCGAAAGCAAGCAATTGATCCGCTGGAACTTCGCACAGGAGATTTTGTTGTTCACGAACAACATGGAATCGGAAGATATCTTGAACTCATTCAGCGAACAGTTGGTGGAGTAACTCGCGAATACCTAGTTATTGAGTATGCACCGGCAAAGCGCGGACAACCGGGCGATCGGATATTTGTCCCAACCGATACTTTGGAACAGGTAAGTAAGTATGTTGGTGGAGAGACTCCAACAGTGCATCGCATCGGAAGTGGTGAGTGGCAGAAGGCGAAGGGGCGCGCACGTAAAGCTGTTCGCCAAATTGCTGGCGAGTTAATTCGTCTTTATGCAGCACGTACGAGTGCACCAGGTTTCGCATTCTCGGCGGATACTCCTTGGCAGCGCGAACTTGAAGATGCATTTTCTTATATTGAAACTCCGGATCAGCTCTCCACCATTGAAGATGTGAAGCGCGATATGGAGCGTCCATATCCAATGGATCGCATTATTTGCGGCGATGTTGGGTATGGAAAGACCGAGATTGCAATCCGTGCCGCTTTTAAAGCTGTGCAGGATGGAAAACAAGTTGCAGTTCTTGTCCCAACCACGTTGTTAGTTCAGCAGCATTCAAAGACATTTGCAGAACGTTATGCAGGTTTTCCAATCAAGGTTGCTGGCTTATCCCGCTTCAATACTGCCAAAGAGAGTAAAGAGATTCTCCAAGAGCTCGCGGCGGGCTCAGTAGATGTTGTTGTCGGTACGCATCGAATTCTCTCGACCGATGTGCAATTCAAAGACCTGGGCCTTGTTATTGTCGATGAGGAACAGCGCTTCGGTGTTGAGCAGAAAGAGTCTTTAAAGAAGATGCGCACAACCGTAGATGTCCTTGCGATGTCTGCAACGCCTATTCCGCGCACACTAGAGATGGCAGTGACTGGAATTCGCGAGATGTCCACAATCACGACTCCACCTGAAGAGCGCCATCCAATCCTTACCTATGTTGGCCCAGCTGAAGATGCGCAGATAAAAGCTGCAATTCACCGCGAACTTCTGCGAGATGGTCAGATCTTCTACATTCACAACAGAGTCGAATCAATTGATCGTGCTGCATCAAAGTTACAAGAGCTCGTACCTGAGGCTCGAATCCGCATTGCGCATGGCCAGATGAGTGAGGGACAGCTAGAAGATGTAATCCTCGCATTCTGGAATCGCGATTTTGATGTGCTTGTATGTACAACAATTGTTGAGAGCGGCCTCGACATTGCAAATGCAAATACCTTAATTGTGGAACGCGCCGAAAACTTTGGGTTGTCGCAGTTGCACCAGTTGCGTGGCCGCGTGGGTCGTGGACGAGATCGTGCATATGCATACTTCCTTTATCCACCAGATCAGCCTCTTTCAGAAGTAGCAATTGATCGCCTAAAAACAATTGCGAGTAATACCGATCTTGGTTCAGGTATGCGCGTTGCACTGAAAGACCTCGAAATACGTGGGGCCGGAAACTTACTTGGCGGAGAACAATCAGGGCATATTGCAGACGTTGGCTTTGATTTATATATGCGAATGGTCGGAGAGGCGGTCAATGATTACAAGACTGGCATCATCGAAACTGAAGAGCAGAGCCATGAATGCAAAGTTGAACTTCCTGTTAATGCACATTTGTCGGAAGAATATGTGCCAGGTGAACGCCTACGTTTAGATTTGTACCGACGCCTGGCAGATGTGAAGAGCTCAGCAGAAGTTGAATCAATTCGCGAAGAACTTGTCGATCGATTCGGCGAACTTCCACATGAAGCTGTATCTCTTCTTCGCGTCGCAGAGCTTCGAGCGTTTGCTAAATCACTAGGCGTCCGTGAAGTAGTGGCTGCTGGTAAATATCTGAGAATTTCACCATTGGTTCTACCTGAGTCTAAGCAGTTGCGTTTGAACCGCCTTTTCCCTGGTTCTCTCTATAAAACGGCTTCAAATACAGTGATGATTGCCATTCCACGAGCGGCTGCATGGACTCCGACTGCACAAGGCTCGGCGGTAATAGGGGATACTTCTCTCTTGGAATGGGCTGCTAAATCCCTAGATGAATTAACGAAAGCGAGTACCTCGTGAAGAAGATCCTCACCGTCATGGCTGTTATTTCAGCGCTCACACTTACCGCATGCGGGCAAGTTGATACCGCTGCTAGCTTCGGTGAAACAAAGATTACACAGGCACAAGCACAATCAGTGGTCGACGAAATTCTTGCAGAGCGCGCAAAAATCGATACAACTCAGATGCAGTTGGAATCAGGTAATGCCCTTAATCGCTCACAACTTCGCTTCACTATCGTTACTTCAATCTTTGACGAGATTGCTAAAGAGTTGAAAATCAAGGTTTCATCTTCTGAAATTGAAAAAACCCGTACAGGCATTTACGAGCAGATTGGTGGCGAAGCCCAACTTCCAATGAACCTCGTTGCTGCTCAGATTGCACCAACTAATTTCGAGCGCTACATGCGCGCAACAATTATTTCTAACAAGCTCTCTGGAGCTCTAGTTATCGCAGGCGTTGCCGAAGCTGATGTTCAGTCTAAGATCAGCGAACTTGTACAGAAGAAGGCTAAGCAGATGAAGGTATCTGTTAACCCTCGTTACGGTCGCTGGGATGAAGCAACAGCAGAGCTAATCCCAGAAGATTCTGCAGGAGATGCAGTTCTTCCTTCATCTAATTAATTGAGTAGTTAATCGCAATGGCAGAGTCTGAACTCCAGCGCCTCGTAGAGGTCATGGATCGCCTTCGCTCTCCGGGCGGATGTCCATGGGATGCCGAGCAGACACACGAATCGTTGATTAAGTACCTACTCGAAGAGTCTTACGAATTTATCGATGCGATTGAAACTAATGATCGCGAAGGTATGCGCGAAGAACTCGGGGATGTTCTTCTTCAGGTTTACTTCCACTCACGTATGGCGCAAGACCACCCAACTGATCCATTCTCCATTGAAGATGTCGCTCGCGGGATTGCAGATAAATTAATTAGCCGCCACCCACATGTTTTTGAAAATCTTGAAGTAAGTGGCACAGATGAAATCATTGAGAATTGGGAAGCAATCAAAGCTCGCGAGAAGGGTCGCACATCTGCAATCGACGGAATTGCAATGTCACAGCCCGCACTTCCGCTCGTTTCAAAGATTCTCTACCGAGCAGAGAAGTACGACGTTGAAGTTGATATCCCTTCATTTGATTCAACTCAAGCTGCAACCGATGAATCTGTCGGTGAGGCTCTGGCATCTGTTATCGCATGGGCTCACACAAATGGAATCGATCCCGAGAACGCGCTACGTGCGCAGGCGAGAAAGATGATTGAAGCCATTCAAAGCCAGGAGAAATCAGGCTCATAACGAGTACTGCTGTACTCACGGTAGGATGGGCTCCTGCCCTCAACGTCGAGCGCTCTATAAAAATTTCTTATTTACAGGAGACACCTCATGGCAATTATCGAAGCAATCGGCGCTCGTGAAATTCTTGATTCGCGCGGAAACCCAACTGTTGAAGTAGAAGTACAGCTCGAAGATGGCACACAGGCTCGCGCTGCTGTTCCAAGCGGTGCATCAACTGGTGCATTTGAAGCGTCAGAACTTCGCGATGGTGATAAGAACCGTTACCTTGGCAAGGGTGTCCTCAAGGCAATCAAATATGTAAATGAAGAAATTGCTCCTGCAATTGAAGGTTTCGATTCACAAGATCAGCGCCTCATCGACTCAGAGATGATCGCACTTGATGGCACACCTAATAAGTCACGCCTCGGCGCAAATGCAATTCTTGGTGTTTCACTCGCAGTTGCAAAGGCTTCTGCTGAATCTTCAGATCTCTCGCTCTTCCGCTATGTAGGCGGACCAAATGCGCATGTGCTTCCAGTTCCAATGATGAACATTCTCAATGGTGGAGCGCACGCAGATACAAACGTTGATATTCAAGAGTTCATGATTGCGCCAATTGGTGCAGAGACCTTCCGCGAATCACTTCGCTGGGGTGCAGAGATTTATCACGCACTGAAGGCGGTTCTTAAGAAGCGCGGACTTGCAACATCCGTCGGCGACGAAGGTGGATTCGCTCCAAACCTTGATAGCAACCGTGCTGCACTCGACTTAATCCTCGAGGCAATTACTGCAGCAGGATTTAAGCCAGGCTCAGATATCGCACTTGCGATGGACGTTGCGGCAACAGAGTTCCACGAAGGCGGAAAGTACAAGTTCGAAGGTTCACTTCGTTCATCTGACGAAATGATCGCGTATTACGCAGAGCTTGTTAACTCATACCCAATCGTTTCTATCGAAGATCCACTCAATGAAGAAGATTGGGCGGGCTGGAAGTCAATGACTTCTTCACTTGGTTCAAAGATTCAGATTGTTGGAGATGACCTATTTGTTACTAACCAAGTGCGTCTTGCAAAGGGAATTGAGACAGATACAGCCAATGCTCTTCTTGTTAAGGTGAACCAGATCGGAACTCTTACAGAGACTCTCGATGCTGTTGATCTTGCACACCGCGCTAACTACCGCAGCATGATGTCTCACCGTTCAGGTGAAACAGAGGACACAACAATTGCTGACCTCGCTGTTGCAACTAACTGCGGTCAAATTAAGACCGGAGCACCATCTCGTACAGAGCGTGTTGCTAAGTACAACCAACTTCTTCGTATTGAAGAGGAACTCGCTGAAGGCGCTGTTTACGCAGGTCGCCAAGCGTTCCCACGTTTCAAAGGCTAATTAACAAATGGCGCGCAGATCCCCTTCTGGAAAGCGAAAGAAGAGTTACCGTTCGCGGAATCTCAACTTCAATCGCAACCGGGGATCTGGGCGCTTATTTGCTGTTGCAGCGATTTTCTTTATGCTCGCGCTCTTTCTGGCGCCACCAATTAAGAATTACTTTGTACAACGTGCGCAGATCAGCGCTCTGCAATCGCAGCTAAAGAGTGACAATGCGGCGCTCGATGCCGCACGCAAAGAGTTATCTCTCTGGCAAGATCCTGATTATGTGAAGTCACAAGCACGCGAACGACTTCACTTTGTGATGCCAGGTGAACGTCAATACATCGTCACCGGTGCAGATGGTCAGAACTCTGATGAAGAAGTAACCACTGAGGTTGTAAAGAATCTTCCTGAGGGCCAACCTTGGTACACCCGCATGATTGCTTCGATTACAGAAGCAGGTAAGCAATGAGCATTGAAAGCCGCACACCCACAGAGGCAGATCTCAAAGTTATCGAGACCCAACTCGGCCGCACCCCACGTGATGTACACGCAATCTCTTATCGCTGTCCTTGCGGAAAGCCAGCTGTTGTTGAAACTCCACCACGCCTCAGCAATGGTGAACCATTTCCAACTTTCTACTATGCAACTTGCCCTCGCTTAACCGCCGCAATTTCTACCTTGGAAACCACAGGCATGATGGGGGAGATGAATCAACGCCTTGAAACCGACGCAGAACTTGCTGGCGCATACGCCGCAGCTCACGACGATTACATCGCCGCACGATCTGTGCTGAAGATGGATGTTCCAGAAGTTGAAAATGTATCTGCTGGTGGAATGCCCAATCGCGTGAAGTGCCTTCACTCACTTATTGCACATTCACTTTCTGCCGGCCCGGGAGTAAACCCTCTTGGCGATGAAGCACTTGCTGAACTTCCTGACTGGTGGAAGCACCTGTCATGCGAGTAGCAGCAATCGATTGTGGTACTAACTCAATTCGTTTACTTATTGCAGATGTCGATGGCACTAACTTCCGGGAAATCGTTCGCGAGATGGAAGTTGTTCGTCTCGGTCAAGGAGTCGATAAGACCGGTCAATTTCATCCAGATGCAATCGCTCGCACGCTAGCTGCGGTTGATAAATATGCAGCGCTCATCGCTTCAAAGGGCGTCGAGAAGATTCGTTTCTGTGCAACCAGCGCTACTCGCGATGCAACAAACCGAGATCTCTTTATTGATGGTGTTAAAGAACGCTTAGGAATTGAACCTGAAGTTATTCCAGGAGAAGTAGAGGCAGCGCTCTCATTCCAGGGCGCAACGAAGGATTTCAACAAGGCAGAAGGTCCATTTCTTGTCATCGATATCGGTGGCGGATCTACTGAGTTTGTATTCGGCACAGATGGCGTCGAATTCGCAAAGAGCATGAATATCGGATGTGTACGTATGTCTGAACGCCACTTCACTGGTGGAGATGCTGACCCAGGACAGATTGCTGCAGCGATTGAAGATATTGATGAAGCAATCAAACAGGCGGCAAAAGTTGTTCCCATTACTCAAGCAAAGACTCTTATAGCTGTTGCCGGCACCGCAACCACAGTTGCCGCAGCTGCTCTCGATCTTCCAGCTTACGATCGATATGCAATTCATTTATCGCGAATTCCTGCTGAGAAAGTTCATGCAATTTCTAAATCATTCTTATCGATGAAGCGCGAAGACCGCGAAGCTCTTGGATACATGCACCCAGGTCGCGTCGATGTTATCGGCGCAGGATCACTTGTTCTCTCACGAATAATGCTCGCAACCGGAGCAACAGAGTTTGTTGCCTCTGAATCCGACATTCTCGATGGAATGGCTTGGTCGCTTGTATAAGTCGATCGAACTTCTCGACAAGGCGATTGTTAAGTGCCACAAATGTCCACGACTTGTTGAGTGGAGAGAAGAAGTAGCAGTAACTAAGCGCAAGTCTTATGAGAACGAAAAGTACTGGGGTAAACCAGTACCGGGGTTTGGATCATCTAAACCAAAAATGCTTATTGTTGGATTAGCTCCTGGTGCACATGGTGCAAACCGCACCGGACGTATCTTCACGGGAGACTCATCTGGTGACTGGCTCTATGGATCACTTCACCGCATTGGAATCGCAAAGATTGCAACATCAACATCACGCGATGATGGACAAGAGTTGAGGGATACCCGAATCTCTATGGCTGTTCGTTGCGCACCTCCTGAAAACAAACCGACTACGCAAGAACGCGATGCCTGCGCACCATATTTTGAGAATGAGTTAGAACTGATTGCACCAACCGTTAGATCATTTGTCGCACTTGGAAACTTTGGATGGCAGGTATTAATCAAGTCCTTGAAGTCTCAAGGACACAAAATCCCAACAAGTAAATTTGGTCACGGCGTGACAGTTAAGTATTCACATGAGGGTACTAACTATTTGATTATTGGCAGTTATCATCCAAGTCAGCAGAACACATTTACTGGAAAGCTCACGAAGCCAATGCTCGATTCAGTCTTGAAGAAAGCCGCTAAATTCGCGGGAATTCTTTAACTTTTCGCATAGTAGACTTCGCAATCTCATTGGCCCCCATAGTCCAATGGCAGAGACAGAGGACTTAAAATCCTTCCAGTGTCGGTTCGAGTCCGACTGGGGGCACAATCTGTGCGTAAATCATCTCGCACTAGTGACAAAAATGCCAGCATTGAATTTTCAATGCATACATAAATGGATACATATCTTGGAAGGATTTGAAGACGGCTACGTGCTTCGCCCTATAGGCAAAGGCACATAGCCTTTATTCTCAACCTTCGCTTGGCTCGCTTGAGAACTCCACTGTCTCTGTCATTGGACTATGGGGGCAAGCGAAAGTTTGACCCCGGGTGTTAAAAACGAATCCTGACTATGTATGTATAGTCCCGAGAAAAATTTCCGTTATATCAATTTGGCTACCAAAGCCGTATTCTTTCAAAATGAAAAGAATTCATTGGTCCATATCTCTCTTAACGCTATTTATCGGTTTCATTCTGGGGACTTCAACCATAGGCAGCGCAAAAGCCGCTGACCCCGTGGGAGTTACTACGACCGCTCAGGGAGATTTGCTCAAGGTGTGCATAGATAAGAAATCAGGAGTTCTTCGCGCAGGAAATAAATGTAAGCCAACGGAAAATTCCTTCGTGCTTGGTGGGCCAGGACCGCAAGGTGAGCAAGGAGAGAAGGGTGAACCCGGGAGTTCGGGCGCCCAGGGAGAGCGGGGACCGGTTGGTCTCACGGGTGCGGCGGGGAGTATTTCTGGCATTAAAACCGAAACAATTTACTATCTATCAGCTAACGATATTTGTCAGTCAACCAACGGAAGTGTGACTTACGTTTCCCAGGTTTCCAGAAGCCCCCAAACGAATGCCGTTACCGGCGTTTACAGTGGGTCGTTTCGAGGATGTTATGCAACGATTTATAAACCCTAGCCACTCTTGGGAATTGAGAAAAGTTAATAGGAGTTAATTCCCATCGAGATGGACTCCTTTCTTACACTCTTCTATATCCGCGAGTCATTGACCGTGAACTGGCTTCAACATCAAGGAAATCTTGCCTCTATGGGGCACGGCTTACTTGAGTGCGTACCCCATTGCGAAGGTATTCAAATGGTCACGGTTTTAAAAGGCGGCATTGATATCGAGCAGAATCACTATTCACATTGAAATTGATTCTGCCAGCCGACATCATCTGCGAGGTTTCTGCATAGTATTGAGCAGCCAAACAAGTTGAGTATTCTTCAAGCTTAACTGCGTCATATGACTTTGCGGGAGCACCGATAGAAGATTGCGTTGAAAGTGATAGCGCAAAGAGCCCTGTGAGTATTGCGATTAGGTAATTCTTGTAGTTTTTCATAGCTAACTCTATTTCGGATTATTTCCATTTTGCTAGTATCCGCCAATGAGCAATCGATACTCTTGCCGAAATTGCGCCTGGGAATATAATCTAAATAATCACTACAACTGTCCCAAATGCGGAGTGCGAGGAGTACCAGACGCATCAATTGGGAAAACTTCCCACGATAGTGCAGCCAAGAGAACTGAGAGCTATGCAAACGCGGTGATTATTGGCTTCGCAATCCTCGTAATTTTTTGGGTCGGGGTTGCACTAGTGGGAATCGCTCAGCCGGAAGGGAGCTCAGGTGGTAGTCAAACGTCTGAGTGGACCCAAGATAATTCGATAGACGGGTCCTCTGGAACTTTTGATGACCAATCCAAGCCCTGAACAAACTCACTAACAGGCAGCTGCTTATATAGCACCACGATTATTCTCATTGAAATTCGGTGTTATTTGTCAGTGGCCAGAGGGACAATAGGCGAGTGCCAAGATATCAAGACCCGAAGGAAGCAGAACGCATTATGCGTGCTGCTGGAGCGATTCCCCTTGAGCCGTATAAGAGTTCACAAACTAAATGGAAGTGTCGTTGCAAAAAGTGCAAAGAAATAATCTATCCATCGCTAGCCCCAATTAAGAATCGGGGCATCGGCCCTTGCCAGAAATGCGCAGCTTTAGAGATGGGTGCAAGACGCAGAGCTAAGGCTGAAGCCGCGAATATTGAAATTCTCAAGAAAGCTAATTTTGTTCCTCTTGAAGAGTTTCCTGGTGGTCACAAACCTTGGAGGGTTCGTTGCACAAAATGCAAGAAAGAATCAAGCCCGCATTTATCAAGCATCAAGAATGGCTCAGCCTGCGGATATTGTGCCGGGACACGAATTGACGAGTTGGACGTTAGGAAAATCTACAAGAAAGCCGGATATGAACCGATTGGAAAATACCCCGGAAGCTCAAGAAAGAAGTGGAAGAGCATCCATAAACCTTGTGGACAAACAGTTTCACCGGAATTCGCAAAAGTTAAACTCGGCATAGGTTGCTCTTATTGTGCTGGCAATACGAAAATAAGTGAGAGTGCGGCGAGGAGACTCTTTATAAAAAATAAACTCGAACCCTTAGAGCCCTTCGTTAATTCTCAGAAGCCCTGGAAATCAAAATGTTTAATTACAGGCAAAGTTGTATCACCTACTTATGGAAAAGTTAGAGACAATGGTCATCGTTGCAAGTACTGTTCCGAGAATGTAACTGACGAAGTTGATGCAGTAGCAATAATGCAGAAAGCTGGATTCAAACCTATTGCAACTTTCCCAGGTGGCAATAAGCCTTGGAAGTCGCAATGCCTGAAGTGCAAGAAAGTATTTTCACCTAATTTCACAAGTATTAAAATGGGTTTTGGGTGCAGATATTGCAATCACGCTGCAGTTGACCCTAAAGATGCTATCGCAGCTATGAAAAGACGTGGTTTCAAAACTCTGGAACCGTATCCGGGAGCATCAAAACCTTGGATGGTGCAATGCTTGGGCTGCAAGAAAAAATTCAATTCAGTTCTTGGAAGTCTGAATAACAATGCAAGATGTAAATACTGTCAGAGTATTGCTGTAGACGTAGAAGATTTATTGTTACGTCTTAAGGAATTAAAACTCAAACCACTTGAACGCTATCAATCTGCGACTACGCCGTGGAAATGTAAGTGTTTAGTCTGCAACCACGTGGTCCAGCCAACTTGGAGTCGCATTAAGAGTGGGAGAGGTCATTGCGCTTATTGCTCACAAAGACGAGTAGACATTCCGGCAGCATTAAAATTTATGAAAACTATTTCACTCAAACCATTAGTTGAATTTCCCGGTACTAACAAACCTTGGAAATCTATGTGCCTAGTCTGCAAGTCGGAGGTAGCTCCAAGGTGGAGTGACTTAAGGAGGGGGCAAGGTGGTTGTTCAAACTGCGCAGATTATGGCTTGAATTATCAAAAACCGGGCTACATCTATTTAATCAGTCACCCTGAAATGCAAGCCCACAAAATCGGTATTGCAAATTCTTACAAGAGTCGAAAATTTGATGACCGAATGTACAAACACCAAAAACAAGGCTGGGAGATATACAAAACCAAGACTTTTACAACGGTTAAGGAAGCTTCAGATATTGAAACCGAAATTTTGAAATGGCTCCGAATCGACGTGGGACTTTCATTCCCTCTAACAGCAAAATTGATGCCACAGGGAGGCCACACCGAGACCGTGGACGCTTCTGAGATAGACCTCCCAACGATATGGGCAAAGGTGTTAGAACTGAGTAAAGTGAAGAAATGAGACGATTCTATATTTGTCTGGCCCTTGTATTTGGATTAGTAATCCCTAGTACGGGCGTTGAAGCAGCGGATGAAATTCTCCTAAGAAGTGCCTCAGAGCATCTTGGGGGTTACGACCGAAGTTTATTCAAACACTGGATAGACGCGAACAAAAATGGCTGCGATACTCGCAAAGAAGTTCTCATCGCCGAATCTCAAAGCAAAATTAAAATTGGACCCAAGTGCTCCCTCACTGGAGGTAAATGGATTAGTTCATACGACGGGAAGTCCTATTCAAAAGATTCCGGTTTGGATGTAGACCACGTTGTTCCACTCGCGGAAGCCTGGCGCTCTGGCGCCTGGGCTTGGACTCCTCAGCAACGACAAGATTTTGCAAATGACTTAATCGATTCCAGAGTACTTATCGCGGTTAGCGCATCTTCAAATCGCTCCAAGGGCGACCAGGATTTAAAAACCTGGTTACCCGCTAGGAATAAATGTTCTTATGTTGAAGCCTGGGTAGCAGTGAAAGTTAGATACACCTTGACATTTGATAAAGGTGAGTTAGAGGTTGTTCAGAACTATTTCACATCTTGCCCGATTACAAATATTTCTTCCGAAGTCTTGCAAGGTTTTGAAAATGCTGGAAATGCATTGGCGCCAACCCCAACGGCTTCTCCAACACCAACGGCTTCTCCAACACCAACACCGTTACCAACACCAACGGCTTCTCCAACACCAACGGCTTCTCCAACACCAACACCGTTACCAACCCCAACGGCTTCTCCAACACCAACGGCTTCTCCAACACCAACACCGTTACCAACACCAACGGCTTCTCCAACACCAACGGCTTCTCCAACACCAACACCGTTACCAACACCAACGGTTTCGTCATCTCCCTCGACAACTCAGACAGGAACTATCACTCCAGGGGCATTCTGCAAACCTGCTGGCGCAACAGCGAATTCGGCAAAAGGAATTACATATACTTGTAAGACTTCCCCGACTGAAGACAAGAATAGATGGAGGCAATAATGAACAAACCTGAGAGATTCGTGCAGGTGGTCAATTCCCCGAAGTTACTGACCTTGTTTTCATTATTTTTCTTATTTGCAGAAAGTGGAATATACGCATTATTTGAGAAAAAGGATTTCTTAGATTCTCTCTGGTGGGCATTAATTACTGCAACAACTGTTGGCTACGGAGATTCATATCCATCTACAACTGGCGGAAGATTCGTTGCTGTAACCCTAGTTTTAGGGATGATTCTGTTTTTGATTCCTATGATTACCGCTTCAATCGCCTCGAAACTGATTGTTAACAGGGACGCATTTACTCACGAAGAACAAGAAGAGATGAAGAATTTACTTCAGGAGATACGCAAGCATCAGATTGAAAAAGAATAATTTCAATAATTAGTCTCTAGAGAGGGAAGTCAAGTGGCCGATAATGCTTGTAAATGCTCACCAAGCGTAAGGAATAGTTGGGGAACGGAGAAGAATTCTTCGGGGGAAATAGTCTGCTCTTTCTGTGAACAGTTATCCGATGACCTAGAACAACGCTCTGGAGTTTCTGTTGAACCACCTCGTCCTGCCTTGCCGACCAGAGATGTCAAGAAAATAGACCAAATTCAGATTGGCCTACAGGCAGCAGACAGAACCGAGAAATACTCAACACTTTTTGAGAATATTGGAAAAATTATGCAGATTTTGAATTCCGTCGGAGCGGTAGTTCTGTTAATTGCCGGTTTCTTTATTGATGCTCCTGGATTCATTAAATTCATTTATTGGGTAGTGATTCTCATTGTTTGGGCATTCGCCTACGTTCAGACATCACTTATTCGAGGATTGGCCTCATATTTCCAAATGAAAGCTAGCGACCATTTACTTCGATATCAGAACCAAAACACAGTCCAAAAATAGAGAGTAGAGAAATATGCTTTGGCGAGTACTCGGAACTATAGGTGCCTCATCGTTCCTGATAACAGGAATAAAGGTTGCTTCTGACCCTGACTGCAATTCAGCTGACTTCGGCGGAGGTCGAGTTTCCACGATTACTTGTCGTTCTGACTCGTATGGTTCTATGTCAGGAGGTACTGCGGGTCTCATCGCTCTGTTCATTGGCGGCGCAATACTCGTGTTCATTTATTGGAATGAGATTTCTCGCTACTTAGATACAAAGAAATTCTTCAATCCAGAATTAGGTAAATCTCTCCCCAAATCTCGAGATAACTCAGAGGCTAACCCCACCTGGTGGAATGTCTCCTTGACTAATCCTGAAGGGTTATTTCAAGTGAAAGTTTGTGACCGATGCGAGAAGACTGTTCCGCTGGAGTACCAGAAATGTTTTCTTTGCAACGGCACTACTTTTACTCACAAGAAGATTTCTGCGGCTGAGTCAAAAGAATTAACTCCTCCTGCATCCCCTGACCCTGTAACCAAGATATGTCCATTCTGTGCAGAAGAGATTAAGTATCAAGCTATCAAGTGTCGTTATTGCGGAAGTGGGCTCTAAGATGAGCCATATTGAAAAAGTAATCGCTGACATTGAGAAGCGTCGAATATTTCTCGGATGTCAGTGTGGCTGGCAACAAGAACTGAGACTTCTCAGTGGAACGGATTCAACTTTCGCAGATGCCAGCGCCTGGGCAAGCCATTTTCAATTCAACTCCTATAAGTCCCCATTTAACTAAAGGATTCATAAATGAAAACCCCTTGGTTGATTTTTATGCTCATAGCTTGCAGCTGGAGTTGGTACAAATATGATTCCCGCCGCAAGAAAATAATTCAGGAATTTCCAGGGATATTCTCAAAGCCTGAGAGCGAATTAGAGTCAATTGAGATTTTCCGAATAAATACAGATAAAGGCGATAGAAAGTTCTTTGGGGGGATTGCTCTAACCTCGCTTGTGATATCCGTCTGGGCAGGTTCGTGGCTCCCATATAAAGCTGAGGAAGATGCATCTCAGCAGCTTCAATCCTTTATTGCTGGGTATGCGACAGGCTGGGATGGCTACTGCGATGAGATTTTTGATTTCTCTTTGGGTTCGGTAAGCACAAATGGATATCTTTATGCAGGTAGTTATGCTTATGACAGTGGCTGGTGCAAAGGAATGCGGCTTAGCGGCTCAGGTGAGTCTTCAGCACAAGCAGAGAATATTCTGGAAATGGCGCCTTATTCGAGCGTTGAATCTGCAAAACAGAAAGGTGAGAACCTAGGCTATAGGGATTCGCGAGAAAAAGTTTTTTCCAAAGTTCCATATCTTTGCTACGGCTCGGAATGTATTTCAGCTGATTCTGAACTTTCAAGAAATGAAGACCTGGCACAGCAGCAATGGGAGTACGAACAGCAATTCAACGACTGGATTGAGCCCTAAATTTCAAAAGAGAGAGTAGATGACAATGCGTGAATTTTTAGCTTCGAACAGAGGGCTCTTTTTTAAAGGAATCCTCATTTGGAGTTTCGCACTTGGAATACCGGTATATCTAGCCAACAACATCTTTTCAAATTACCATCTGAAGAGTGTTCTCAGTTTAGTAAAAAACTCTGAAGACGCGATGTCGAGCTTCAATAATTCAATGACCCTCACTAAGACTTCGGATAATTGCGTACGAGCGGGTAAAAGAATCGGCAGGGTTTATTGCGGCCTGGAACTCAATGAATGGGTTACATCCAAACTTGCACCATCAAGCGAAAAACTTAAGACAGAGCTCGAATGGCAGTCTTACAGTCTGTCTACAGTCGAGCCTTTCCCATTTGGGGGTGAATTTGCCGAGCCGATTGCTAGATATCGAGACCATATGAAAGCTTGGATAAAGCAACTTTCAGCACTCGAGAACTGCGAAACTGTTAGTTGTGCCTCCAAAGCCCTGGATGAGAGAAGCGAGATTTCTTCCACATTCAGAATCGCAGAAATTGCCTTTGAGAATGTCCTGCCAACACCTTCATATTTTGGTAATCACAGCACCATCAAGAAGTTATTTAAGAATTAGTACTTCGTAGGGATAGCCCCAGTGTCTCAGGCGAAACGCTCTGGCATAGTTTTACGTGTCAGGTGACTTCGCGTTAGCGGAGTCCCTGCCCTCTCTATTGATGATAAACCTAAACCGCTAATAGAGCGGTTAGTCACGAAGATAAGAATATCTAATAGTGGAAGTCGGAGATTTGAAAACCTACCAGTCAGGTAGTCCTGCTAAGCACCTTTACTAAGGTGCGATTAGTTCTGTATCTACCAATACAAGTTACTTCTGTTAACTTCGGCTTCGCTTACTCTACGCCGAAGCGTTTAGCGTAGGCGTTTCAGTACCCCTAATCGCGAGCTTAATGCTCGCTCTGGTATTAAGACTCCTGTGTAGTCCAGGATGGGTGTATTACGAAGTAATAGGGAAGGACTACACGACTACACGACTACACGACTAGTTCCTGAACCAATTTTGGACCAGCTGTTATTTCTCCTTTCGCGCTAATCCGCTTTAGTAATTTCGATTTTAATAGGACATTCACGGCAGTACGTCCAGATTCAGCGGTTTCAATTCCAATGCCTTGCTCTGATAACCATTTGCCGATGGCTCTGGCGTTACTTCTGATATCAGTAGGGCAGTTTTCCAATATGAACCTGGCACGCTCTGGTAATCCACCATTAGCAGGCTTCGAGTTATCTGGATTCTTTTCTGGAGCGTCTGCTAATGAAATCAAGTGAGGAGTGAGTTTGATTCTTCTCTTCTCTGCTTCCGCATTGTTTCCAAGAGAATCCAAAGTTCTAACTTTGCCAAAACCTCTTAGTCGCAATAACCACCGAGCAGCGCCCTCTGAAGCCATTGAGTGAGCCGCTCTTCCATCGCTTCCTTTAGGTGCGTGCGCCAAAAGGAGAACACCTGCATTTGTTTCAGCCATAAACCTATTCAATGGAACTAACACTTCTTGTACTTGGTACTGCCTATCAAGGTCAGCACCAGCGCCGAAACCGTAGAGATGGTCAATTATTAAGAAATCTAGATTCATTTTCTGAAATTCTGCAGTGAGCTGGCTCCATTGGGTCAAGTCTTTGTACCCAATTGGGTCAATAAAGAAAACACTTGTCATTAAATCGGGGATTCGCGTCTGAATTTCTCGCCGCCACTTACTATCAAAACCCATCCAACCAATCCGATAATTGCTTACGCTTGGTTGACTTTCTAGGATTTCAGTCCCAGAAATTAGCGCTCTGGCAATGTGGCAGGCGAGAGAAGTTTTTCCTGTTTTTGGCTCTCCCGATAGCAAAGTTAACGAGTCGCAGATGAGCGAGGGAATTAACCACTCTTCGCTTTTTTCAATCCATTCACTCCCTTGAATAATTCTCAAGAAGGAATCCTCCAAACAAGTGTGCCAAACCTATTCTCAATGGGAATCAATCCCACTTGTTCTGGTCTGATGCAGATGAATTCAACGCCAGTAAGGTCTCGGTGTGCATCTCCCGCCTCCGTAGTTCCAAAATTCTCGAAGCACCCAGTACAAACCTGTTCCTTGTTTTCTAGCAAGAGTTTGCTTCTTGGATTTCTATGGCGGGCTTTGTGCTCCTTACTCACTCTGCCCTTGAGAGTTCATCCAGCGGTCTAGTTGCGAGACTTGGTAGCGGTATTTATTCCCAATCTTTGCCCGTGGGATTCCAGCTTGGGAACCTCGCTGGTAGAGCCAGCTTCGGCTTACATTGAGATGCGCTGCGGCTTCCTTGAGGGTTATCCAGCGCTCCGATGGTGATGTCATTACTTACCTTCATTCCAATTATTTCGTGTCGGTGCTTGCTTATAACTGGACACCTTAACTAATATTGATAGTGTCCACTTAATTGCCCAAGTTAGCATTAATTTGGCTTTCACTTCGGATAGCAACGCCGACACGCGTAGACCTTGGAGGGTCAATTGGGATTAGCGGAAGCCTCATTCTGGTCGATTGACTCAATCCAGTGCTCAAGCTGGGCGGAAACTAATGACTTTGCAAATGTCGAAATTAGTAACTATGCAATGGACTTCATTAACTTTCAAGTGGTGCGAACTCCAGACGGGGACATAGTTCCATTTAATACTCAGTCGGATTTCTCATCAGAGGATTGGTATCAGTACACATCAGAAGCCGATGCGGTGGCCTCAGTAATCGACGAGATTCAAACTCGACTAGAGAATTGGCAGTCTGAACTGAATGTCGCCATAACCTGGGTGGAGCCAAGATTCTGGGCTGTACGCAGGGGGCAAGCAGTCGAGGAAGTGGTGTGGGCAGGCCTTTCCTACTTATTTGAACTGAGAGCTTCTATGTATGAGCCAAGAATCATCGAGATGTTGGCGGGTGATATGAAGACGGATACCCTAAAAGCAAAGGAGCGAGTTCGGAAAATGCGGGATAAAGAATTCTTATCACTTGTTGGAAAAGGAAAGAACACGCAAGCCAAAGCAACCAAGAAAGCAATTAAGATTCTTGAGAATCAGGGGTTACTAAAGTGAAGACTGGTCGAATCATTCAAATTCTAACGGGGGCAATTGGCGCCTTGGTCGCCGTGTTTGTCTGCGCACTAGCAGGGATTGATTTTTCAGCGCAGGAAGAGACGAGCGCAACCACCCAGCAAAATGTCTTGATAGGTCAGTCTCAAACATCAATAAGTTCTCCATTTTCAGAAGTAACTCAGCTTAGGTCGCAAATTCAACAGCTAAAGGTCCAACTTTCAAATTGTAAATCTCAGAATTCCTTTTTGGAAATGGATGCACTCACAAATCAAATGGCGCAGCAAAGACGTTAGTTCTAGTTAGCTTAAACTAGAAGTTGATTTAGTTTCTCAGCCGCCACTCTAAGTGGCTCTTCCGCTGAGTGAACATAAAGACGTGATGTAATCGCACTAGAGGAGTGCCCGAGCGCTCTGCTAATGGTCTCAATCCCGACTCCCTGCGAGTACATCAAAGTAGCCGCTGTATGCCTTGCATCGTGCAATCTTCTTCTTGATATTCCACACAGCTTTAAACTTCTATGCCATTCATCTGAATCCACAGTTGCAGAACGAGGCGAACCTAAAACTCTAGGAAATACTAAGTCCCATTCTTCCCACGCTTGGGGTGCCTGCTCACGCATTCTTTGAATCAAGACCTTGTGGGTCAAGAGCGCCTGAACTGTCTCCGAAGTGAGTGCTATAGAACGCTGTGAACGTGATGTCTTGAGCTGAGTGAAGGTTGGCTTTCTATCCACCATTTGAATCTGCATCTTGAGATGGAGCATTCCTTTTTCGAAATCTATATCCTGCCAACGAAGCCCAAGCGACTCTCCCTGGCGAAGTCCACAGATAAGTGCAATATGAAGCCTAGCTGACATATACGTGCCAGAGAATGTTTCCAGCAATCGTCGGACTTCTTCAATTGTAAGTGGGGTAAAAGTTGATTGAGAGCCTGATGGATTCTTCACTTTCTTAACTGGATTGCTGCCGATGAATCCCTTATCTTCTGCTGCAGCCAATGCGATTGAGAGCAAGGCTCGTGCCTGTTGCATTGAACGTACGCCTTGCCCTGCATCCTTCATCACTCGAAGTGTTTTATATATGTGCTGAGGCGTAATTTTCTGAAGCTCCAACTCTCCAATAATGGGATTGATGTGGTGTTGGGTTAATGAGCGATAGCGCTTGAAAGTCGAATGTGCGATTGTTTGCTGGTGTTCTTCAGTAAGCCATTGCAACAAGAATGCTCCAAGCGTTAGCTTTCGTGCTTCACTTTGGTTCTCGGAATTACCGATATTCGGTTGAGCTGCAAGTTTCTCTTTTGCCCGCTTCCTCGACTCTTGAGGATTACTCGCCATTGCTGTGATGACATAGCCATTCTTGCGAATCACAGTTCTATATGAATTTCCTACCTTGTATGTGTGTCCATTTCCGTTGGCTCTTCTCGCCATTTGTATTTCCTTTATCCCGCCAACTGCGGTTGCAGTTGTGAGATTGCGCCCCTGTAAATTGAGAATGCATACACAAATGCATACACATTCTTCAGATTCTTAGAACTCGGGCTTGAGCCACGCTCAATTGCCCGACATTTAAGAACCCAGAAAGTTCCCAAGAAGGACTTAAAATCCTTCCAGTGTCGGTTCGAGTCCGACTGGGGGCACGTTATGCGAGCTATTTAGTTATCTTCGTGCGTAAATTATGACATCTATTCCCGATTACTCAAGGTGTATGAATTCCTAACTCATACACAATTAATACACACCGCTGAAGGATTCCAAGGCGATGCTCTGATCCTCGATGACTCTCATCCCAGAGTATCTGCGCTCGAACAGAGCTCGCCCTCCGTTTGTCTCTGCCGCTGGATTAGGATTCCCGTATGAAGCGAATTGTCCTCCTCATTCTAATTGTGCTTACTTTTCCATTTGTCAGTTCAAGTGCGGCCACAGAGCTGGATGGAATCCTTGATACAACTTTGGGAACTGAGGGATACATCGGCTGGAACGAAAATGTCGAAGCAAATCTAGTTCAAGTCATAAAGCTATCAGATGGGAATTTGCTCCACTTCGGATCAATCTCCGACGGTGACTCTTCAACGTTCTGTTCCAGAAATAAGAGTTCAGCAGTGGCCGTAAAAACCGATACAGCTGGATCGGTAGATTTGAATTTCAATTTTTATTCTGGTTCTCGAGGTTCTGTGTCAATGAATTTCTCCGACCAAGATTTTTTTGTCTCTGCCGCCGAAAATGCTGAGGGGAAAATCTTTCTTCTTGGCGTGTCACAAGAAATAATTCAGACCAATAGATCTGATGGTGTGTCTTGCACATCTAATCCCAAAAGAGTCTACGTGGTCAAACTAGACGAATCTGGAACTGTAGATCTCGCATTTGGAGTGGACGGATTTCGAGACCTGGAAATGGGGGTTCAAGCGGGTTACCCTGGCAACTTATCTATACTCGATAACGGAGCGATTTTAGTATCTTTTTATGAAGGTGAAGGTTTCGATCTTTTGTCGTTGGACGTTGCGACAGGCGAAACCAATACGGCATTCGGAAATGAAGGATTGGTGAAGCTCTCAAAATCAAATATGCGTGTTTTCAAAGCTATTCAGACAGACTCAACGATCATTCTTTTCGGGGATAAATTCAATCCCGATGACGATGGTGCCAATCGTTGGGCGATATCTTCGATAGATTTGCAGGGAAACGAGTTAGAGAATTTCAAGGGTTCAAATAATTATGAATACTCAACTGGTAGGAAAGAGGGGATCTTTGTTCAACCTAAGTATTTAAGCCCATACGTCTATATCGTTGCAGGTGTATTAAATGGTTCCACTTATGAGATTCAAGCTATTCGCGTGAACAAAAATGGCGCACGAGATCAAAGTTATGGCGGCTATCTCCGGGATCAACTTTTAGCAATAGGCGTTGATCCGTGTGGTTATTGTTCGGGTGATTTTGCCGTCGATCAATATGGGCGAGTTCTGGTCTCTATTGGAACAGACACATTCGTTGGTGGGCAGAGGCAGTCTGTGGTCGTTAGATTAGATCAAGATGGCCTAATTGATACGACTTTTGGCACCGGTGGAAAAATATGGGTCAACTATGATTATCAAGCCGGAGTAGTAGGAATAGATTTGAATAAGTTCCTGCTTTACGGAACACAATATAGTTCCAGCTATTGCGTGCCTGGGGAGTGCGGTCTTTATAAACTGTTTATTTCACAATTTGGACAATTGGCAAAAAATGAAAATCCTAGTATTGAGAATCTCGTCTCGAAGGTAGGAGAGGTCAGCTTCGCTGTTGGGAACATAGATACGGAATCAACATATTCAATAATCACTAATGCAGGTCAAGTTTCGATTGATACGCAAACCGCGAGAGGAAAAGTTACTGGCTTGGGTGATGCTTCAAGAATTGTAAATGTAGAAGTTCGCTCATCAAAAAGTGGTTTTGGCGTAGGTAAAGTTCGATTTCGTGCACAGACTTTAGATTCTGAAGCAATAAGAATTGAAATTCAAAAAGTCGTCGAGAAGCAACGTGAGATTGAGAAAACAGCGGCAAGAAATGAGATTATGGATAGATTGAAGGTTTCCAAGAAAATAGATTTAGAAACTTTTGCTAAAGCATCAATCGTAGGTGTGACATCAAAGAATATAGAAGCCATAGAACGAGAGATTCTTGAATTACCTATTGGTTCTCGATCAGACCTGACCGCGGTACTTAAAATAGTTCGCAAGTATGAGGTTGTAGATAAAGTTGCATCGGGCAATCGGATTTATTCCTCAATGCTTCAAGAAGTAGGTTTGATTCCCCAAGAAAGTGCCCATAAAGCCACACTTACTGCTGCCGTGCGCAAGCTACCCGCGTCTGATCGATCTTCCTATCTGGCGATCAAGCAAGCAATTGATGCACAGATGGCTAAGATTGAAATCAGGAAAAAAAGACTTTCAGAAGCTGTGGCTCGAAGTTCAGCACGCCGTAAAGATTAATCCTAAGACTTAAAATCCTTCCAGTGTCGGTTCGAGTCCGACTGGGGGCACGTAGTGCAAGTTATTAACCCTGAGCGCCCCGGTCAAGGTGCTACCGATACAAAAAATTTGCTAAAGCGTACAATCCTATTCATGAGAAGATTTTTGGCTTCTGGAGTTTTGATCGTCTTATCGATGATTTGTGGTTTATCGCCATCTCAAGCACAGGATTCTTTGAGATCTGACTCTGTCAACGTTTGGTTCGACCCGGAGTTCCCGTTACCTGCTGGCCAAACACTCAAAACCTATTACGAAGCAAAAAAATTCAGGTTCTTGTACCGGGAGATAATTCCAACTGCTGTCTCAAGTGATACTTACTTTGCAATTACAGGTGCGAATGGAGGTTATCCGGATTTTTACGGAGGAGTACAGCAATACAAAGACGGTAGTAAATATGCAATCTTTTCAGCTTGGGATGTCAATTCAAACGGCGCTTGTTCAACCTGCCTACCGGGGACAGCTGCACCTGAAAATCAAGTTTCGGTTTGGGCCAAAGGAAGTCGCACAACGACGAGGCCGTTTGGATATGAAGGCACTGGAATGAACTCAATGATTTCCGGATTTGAGTGGAAAGTTGGAGAAAAAATTGCGATGTTGACTGCTGTTGACCCAGCGGGAAAAGGCTCGTTGATATCGGCTGCGTTTAAAGTTGGAGATAGACCTTGGGAATTTATGACGAGTTTTTATGTACCGACGAGGTATGACGTGGGAATGTCTGGCGGCTATTCTTTTGTGGAAAATTGGGTTGCAGGAAATGCGAACTCACAAAGAAGTTACTTGGTAGGTCCAGCGATTTTGGAGGATGAAGAAGGAAAGAGAGAGGTTTTTACCAACCTGTATATCGCAGCAAATAATCCAACTGGTGACGGCATTCCAAATGAGTTTACGATTTCACCAGAAGGATCTTGGCTGCGAGTAGAGACTGGAATTGGGATTAAGGGTGGAGTCAAACCAGAATATCGAGTACAAATCTCAAAACCTGCGGTTATTCCCAATTTT
The DNA here is from genome assembly GCA_965268205.1 of Candidatus Nanopelagicaceae bacterium. Taxonomy (GTDB): domain Bacteria; phylum Actinomycetota; class Actinomycetes; order Nanopelagicales; family Nanopelagicaceae; genus Planktophila. The sequence continues at coordinate 160,721 of OZ254161.1, forward strand.
GTTGAGGGTAAAGAACTTATCGATAAATATGTTGAGGGCAAGTCCACTCGAAATGAAGAGCGGATGAAAAGACTTGAAGAAGTTGCCAAGGTCAAAGAAGCAGATAAAGCCATACCAAAAACTGTAGCTAAAGATCAGAAAATCGTCTGCATCAAAGGTAAGAGTTCCTTGAAGATAAGCGGGAAGAATCCTAAGTGTCCCAAAGGGTATAAGAAGAAGTCCTAAAGAATCCTTCCAGTATTGGTTCGTGTCCACCAGGGGCACTAGAAATTACTGAAAAATTATTTCTCGGGTAACTCCATTGTGTTAGTCTGCCGTAATTACTGATAGTGCTGCTTACTCAAGGGGGATTCTTGATGGCAAGCCAGAAGAGTTGGAGTGCTTTAGGAGTCTACGAGAAAGAAGCAAAGGTCAACACCTTTGGAATCATTCTCGCTGTGATTACCGCTGCTGAAACTTTGCGATCAGGTGAGGCGCCATATAAGCAATGGATGAGTGCGCTGATTTTGGTCTCTGGTGTATTCATTGCGAAGAAGGCATTTGATTCTGGTTCATATGTTGGAATCTTGACCGGACTCTTTACCCTTGTCTGGATTCTTCCCATTGTAGATTCGACATTTTTCTATTCGGTAGATGCAACATTTATGACTCTTCATTCCATCTATTCATTGGCAGTAGCTGCCGGGGCGTACTCGTACCTGAAGAATTAGGGAATTTGATTGTGAATTCCATGTGAGCAAGGCACTTCATGAGCCTTGGTGAGCGTCGATAGGCCCTTTCTGGCTGGAAATATTCTCAACTTGCCGTAAGTTATATATACCTCGGGAAAGACTTTCCCGGATCTAAGAAGGAGAGATTAATGCGCAGTTCTAACCCAGTCCTTAGCGGCCGCGGTTTCGCTCGTATCAACCCAGATGCAGTGGGAACTCGCGACCTCAACACACTTGAAGGCCGCCCAACTTCTGCACCTATGTCTATTGACGATGTTGTCATCAAGACTGCCGGACTCTTTGCAGTTCTCGTAGCAGTCGGAGCTTTTGCGTGGCAAGCAAATAATCCAACCTTCGCTCTTGTCGGGCTCCTCGGTGGATTTGTACTCGCAATGGTTAATTCATTTTCTAAGAAAGTCCGCCCTGCACTAATCATCGCGTATGCAGCGGCACAAGGTCTCGCACTCGGAACAATCAGTGCTGTCTTTGAAGCGCAGTACGAAGGCATCGTTAGCCAAGCAGTACTTGGCACAGCATGTGCATTCGGTGGAGTTCTCCTTGCATACCGCAGCGGAAAGATCCGTGTAACACCTAAGTTCACTCGCGTAATGATGGGTGCACTTGTTGGTTACCTAGTCTTCGGACTCATCACACTCTTCACAGGTCGCCCAACTGGTGGACTTGGATTCCTCATCGCTGTTGCAGCTGTAGGTCTTGCAACAATGTTTATCGTGATGGATCTCGATCAAATCGAGAAGGCAGTTGCTGCACGTGTGCCTCAAGAAGAGTCATGGCGTATGGCATTTGGCCTAATGGTCACACTCGTGTGGCTCTACCTCGAAGTCTTGCGTTTAATCTCAATCCTTCGTGGTGACGATTAATCTAAAAAAGTAATTATCGAGATTGCCCGAGATGCGAACTACGCGTCTCGGGCAATTTTGTTGATACAGCAACTGCAATAACCATCAAGACTGCGCTAACTAGGAATGCTGGTCGGAAACCATAGCCATCTGCAATCGCACCTAAGACAACCGGAGCAATCATCGCCCCGGCATCGCCTGACATCTGGAATAAACCAATTACTTGCCCGCCCTTACCCTCAAGGACATCTCCCACAATTGCCGATGGGGTAGTCGAAAGAAACGCCCCGCCAAAGCCCACAATGACACTTGCAGCGATAAACATCCAAGGCTCGGTTGTGAAAGCTATCGCAAGGATAAAGAGCGTTAAGAAGGATGTACCGGTGACTGCTGAGAATCGACGACCATTTAAATCTGAGAGCTTTCCAGCCTTTAAGAGAAGGGCGCCGTTGACGATTGTTGTGATGGTAAATCCGAGGCCCATAAAACTTGGGCTGACCTTAATTTCTTCAACCATAAAGAGCGGCAAGATCGAACGACTCATTCCGAAAAGAACCCAAGCGCTACAGAACGAGATGAATAGTGCGATGCGATAAGGCTTAAGAGCAAGTGCTGATCGCAGAGTGATCGTCTCGCGCTCTTGCTTAGCAGTTGGTTTTGCAGCAAGTACTGAATTGCGAAGTAAGAATGCACCACTGGCACTTGAAATGATTAGTAGGAATCCATAGATTATTAATGGTGCGCGCAGTGAGAAGCCAGATAGTGCGCCACCGACAACTGGACCTGCCATCATTCCAACAAGGAAAGTTCCGTTGTAGAGAGATTGCGCACGCGCTCTGTGATCATCATCGACTGCTCGAAGCAAGATAGAGCCCGCAGCAACAGAGAACATCGAAGAGCCAAATCCACCTACTGCGCGAAATACCAGGAGTTGTTCGTAATTTTGAGCTAACCCTGCAGCGAAAGATGTAAGTGAAACAAAACCAATACCGAAGGAATATACAAGTCTTTCGCCAAAGTGATCAACAAGTTTTCCAGAGACCAGACCGGTTGCAAATCGCGCAAGCGCAAATGCCGAAACGATGGCGCCTACTTGGGCATGGTTTACCCCAAATGAACGCGCAAAGAGTGGCAAGGTTGGCGAGATAATTCCAAAACCAACTGCAACGAAGAAAGATGCGAAGACAAGAACTCCAACCTCGCGTGGAAATTCCGCAAGCGGGTTGGAGAACTTGTTCTTCAAGGTTGCCTATCTTGCGCTCGGTTTAACCGAGCGCCTCGCCAGCTGCATCACTGCGCGCCGCTGCATAATCTGCATTGGTACGTAGCGGAGTTTCGCGTAAGAAGAGGGCGACGATAAATCCAACTGCCACAACAGGTGCTGCAACAAGGAAGACCATCTGGAATGAATCCACAAATGCATTGAGTGCAGTTACTCGTCCTTCTGGAGAAAGAGCCCCAATAGCTGCAGTGTTATTTTGAATTAACTCTGCCTGCTCTGGTTCAAAACCAGATGTAAGTAAGTAGTGCCCAAGGCGATTTGTGAGGATGGTTCCGAATGCCGCAGTTCCAAATACAGAGCCCAATGAGCGGAAGAATGTATTTGAGCTTGTAGCAACGCCCATATCCTTGAAATCAACTGAGTTCTGCAGCGCAATAACAATGGTCTGCATTGAAAGACCTAGGCCAGCGCCGACCATAATCGCATAAATTGAGAGCTCCCAGAATGGTGTATCAATATCGAGACGAACCATTGCAAGAATTCCAAGAGTCATGATGGCAGTACCCATGATTGGGAATCGCTTGTAATGGCCGTGCTTTGAGATCAACTTACCGCTCAAGATTGAAGTTGTAACGATTCCGAGCATCAGGGGAATTAATTTAAGGCCAGCTTCAGTTGCTGAGTAACCCTTAACAACCTGCATATATAGAGGCAACATAACAATTGCACCGAACATGCCAGCGCCGATGATTGCGCCAAGAATTGATGTCAATGTAAATGTGTGATTCTTAAAGAGTGTCAAAGGGATGATTGGTTCGACAGCTTTTGACTCCCACTTAAGAAAGACGACTGTGAGAATCAATCCAACTGCAAGATAAGTCAGCGTCTTCGAATTTCCCCAACCATCTTGTGGTCCGTAGATGGAGACAGCTAGAAGCGTTGTTGTAACTGCGGTGACAAGAAGTAGCGCACCGAGATAATCAATCTTATGTTCGCGCTTCACCTTTGGAATATGTAGCACTGCTGAGGTAATTACCAGAGCTGCAATCGCGAATGGAATATTGATATAGAAGATCCAGCGCCAACCTGTAACACCAAGAATTGTGTCGCGATCTGAGAAGAAGCCACCGAGTAATGGGCCTGCAACTGATGAGAGGCCCCAAACAGCGCCAAAATAACCCTGATAACGGCCACGTTCGCGAGGAGGGACGATATCTCCGATGATGACGAAGGTAAGGGCCATAAGGCCACCTGCACCGAGTCCCTGAACTGCGCGAGTCGCAATCAGCTGCGACATGTTTTGTGCTGCGCCAGCTGCGATAGAACCGATCAAGAATGTAACGATCGCAAACTGAAAGACGATTCGACGTCCGTAGAGATCTGAAATCTTTCCGTATAACGGAGTAGAAGCTGTTGAAGTAAGTAGGTATGCAGTAACTACCCATGTGTAATGGTCGAGGCCATTGAAATCTTCGACGATGCTCTTAAGAGCAGTTGAGACGATTGTCTGATCGAGGGCTGCAAGAAGCATTCCCGTCATGAGACCGCCGAGAATAATCATAATCTCGCGGTGTGAATGTTCCTTAGTGGGTGCGTTAGTCATCATAGATTGGTAAGTTTACCGCGTGAAATCAGTTATCGCCGAGAACCTCGTTAAGACCTATGACAATGGAAAAGTTCGCGCACTCGATGGGCTAAACCTCGATGTTGAAGAGGGCACTGTTCTGAGCGTACTTGGACCAAATGGCGCTGGAAAAACAACATGTGTCCGCATCCTCACGACGCTTTTGCGTGCAGATTCAGGAAACGCACAGGTTGCAGGAATCGATGTCATGAAAAATCCAGAGAAAGTTCGCGAAATAATCGGACTATCTGGTCAATATGCTGCTGTCGATGAAATTCTCACTGGTTATGACAACCTTGTCATGTTCGGAGAGCTCTATCACCTAGGAAAGAAGCAAGCTGTAGTTCGTGCAAATGAACTCCTGGAAAGATTCTCGCTGACAGATGCTGCAAAGCGCCCCATTAAGACTTACTCAGGTGGAATGCGACGCAGATTAGATCTTGCTGCATCACTGATCGTGAAACCAAAAGTTCTCTTCCTTGATGAGCCGACTACTGGCCTTGATCCACGTGGTCGTCAAGAGATGTGGGGAGTCATCCAAGAACTTGTGAAGGGTGGCGTAACTCTTTTACTTACAACACAGTACCTAGAAGAAGCCGATCAACTTGCAGACGATATTGCCGTTATTGATACAGGAAAAGTTATTGCTCGCGGAACATCGGATGCTCTTAAGAAGCAGGTTGGCGGAGAGCGTCTGGAAGTAGTTGTAGAACAGCAACATGTGGCAAAAACTCTCGAGATTGTCTCCGCAGTCAGTGGAAATAAGGCATCACTCGACGAAGGCCTGCGCCAGGTAACGGCGCCAGTTTCAACGGGCTCTGTCGCACTCTTTGAAGTTTTGAAGTCACTCGATGCAGCTGGAATCCACGCACTAGATGTCGGTTTAAAGCGCCCTTCACTAGACGATGTATTCCTAGCACTTACGGGCCATGCAGCTGAAGTAAAGAATGAAGAGGTGAAGTAATGAGAACTCTTAATGATATTTTCATCATCACTCGCAGACAGTTGCTCTTGCTCACTCGCGTCCCTGAAGTATTAATCTTCTCAACTATTCAACCCGTAATGTTTGTGTTGCTCTTCCGCTATGTCTTTGGCGGTTCTATCGATACAGGTCAGCCTGGTGGATATGTACAGCTCTTAATGCCTGGAATCTTCGTACAAACAGTTGCTTTTACTCTTGCAGGAACTGCTTCAGGACTTGCTGAAGATATGAAGAAAGGTCTTATCGATCGTTTTAGATCTCTACCCATTTCTCAATCAGCACTTGTCATCGGAAGAACTCTGGGGGATTCACTTCTCAACATTGTTGTTCTCGCAGTGATGGGCGCAGCAGGATATGCAGTGGGATGGCGACCATCCGGTGGCCTAGGAAATGTTGCTCTCGGTTTCCTCTTCTTGCTTCTATTCGGCTACGCACTTTCTTGGGTAGGAGTCCTTGTTGGACTCTCAGCTAAAGATGCTCGCGTTGTTCAAAATGTCAGCTTTATCGTGACATTCCCTCTGACATTCCTTTCAAATGCTTTTGCACCAACCACAGGAATGCCACGTGCGCTGCAGTACTTTGCAGAGTGGAATCCAGTTTCAACAATGGTTGCTGCATGTCGCGAACTATTCGGTTTAGAGAATCAATTTGGTGCAACTGCCGGATCTTTTCCCAGCGAACATCCACTAACGACATCTCTGTTCTATATGGTCGTGATTATGGTGATTTTTATTCCGCTGAGCGTTCGCAAGTACCGCAATTACGCTGATTAATTTCTAATTAAGCGTAGAACTCAGCAGCCTTAATCTCGACCTTAATTTCGCGACCATTTGGCGCCGTGTACGAAACCGTTGCACCGATCTCTGCGCCCAATACAGCCGAACCCAATGGAGATTTTTCAGAGTAAACATCGAGGTCGCCTGAAGAGATTTCACGAGAACCCAGAAGGAACTTCATCTCATCGCCTGCGATGACTGCAGTAACAACCATGCCAGCGCCAACTTTTCCATCGGCGCTTGCGGGTGGAGTTCCGATATGAGCGTTTTCTAACATCTGCTTTAACTGGCGAATACGCGCTTCCATCTTGCCTTGCTCATCGCGAGCTGCGTGGTAGCCACCGTTCTCCTTGAGATCGCCTTCTGCGCGAGCTGCTTCAATCTTGGCTGTAATCTCTTTTCGACCTTCGCCTTCAAGGTGCGCGAGTTCTGCAGCTAAACGATCAGCTGCTTCTTGTGTTAACCACGTTTGTTGTGAACTCATAAGGCGTAATGCTACGCGATGGGAATTGATTAGAGAATTCGGCAGCTAGAGATTCCCGCATTGACGGCGGGCGCACGCGTAGGAATTACGACATTTACTTGTACGGATCGCTTACCCGCAGGGATAACTTCTTCAATCTGGCCAACAACGTTCTTCTCGTAATCTCGTGCAGTCAAAGTGCAGGTGACAACATCTGAACCATCTCCGCGCTCTACAAGGAATCTAATGACAGGCTTCCTGGGATCATCGGTTGTAAAGGAGATTAGTTCGGATCTAAGTACAGGTGTTGCTTGGTATAGACCTGCCCAGAGAAGCCATGCGCCGCCAGCGATGCCGAAAGCGATTGCATAACGTTTCCAGAGCTGCGCAGGCTTGATTCCATAGCGGTCATTGAAATTAAAGTGCTCAGATTCATGTTGGTCATGTACGGGCGACATGGGAGAATCCTCTCATGAGCAAAGATGTAGAAGTAGGTGTCGCTGGTTCATTGACCATGATTGTTCTCTTCTCGACAGTTGCACTACTAATGAGAAGTTTCTATAAGCGCTATACGCGGATGAATGAGAATGAGTCAGGACGCGAGAACGAAGGCGACAATTAAGAAAGTCCTGCAAGGTTTTTCAGTCCTTCTATTGGTTTCTATTTTTCTTGCCTTAGGTTTTTGGCAGCTATCACGTGCCAATGAAATGCAGAATCCAGAAGTTGTCCCTGTTGATTCGAAAATCTATTCACTGACAGAGCTCACAGAACCAATTGAAACTCTTCCGGTCGCTAGCATCGGTAAAGTTGCAAAAACTTCAGGTAATTACATCGCAAATTACAAAGCCCCCAATCAGATCGATGGCAATGGCGTCATCGCAGATTGGGAAGTCGCACTTCTGCAGAATGAGACCAATACGGCAATTCTCGTAGTTCGTGGACTTTGGAAAGATCGATTCAAGGCCCCAAATCTTGCAATGTCCAACCGCGTGGAGATTGTTGGAACTTTGATGCCCCATCAATTTGATGATCGTGCTTCAAATTCTCCATCACAACTATCTCGCCTAGATAGCAGTATTCTCGTAAGCACAACTGATCTTCAACTCTACGATGGATTTATCTTGAGTAAGAGTGAGGGCATCCGTAGTGGGGTCATTGACCGCGAAAGAATTCTTCCGCCCAAACTCACCTCGGGAGTGCCAGGGTATTACTGGCAACATATTTCTTATGTGGTCGTCTGGTGGTTCATGGCTGGCCTAGTTATTTGGATGCCTTTCTACAAGAGACGTGAAGATAAGTTATAGGCTTCGCTTATGAGTCAGAGTCCATTAAGAAGTACCTCTAATCCCGCGCTTACCAGGTTCCGTCTTTTGGCTGTTCTATGCGGCGTGAACTTACTCCTCTTGATCTTTGCCTATATGCCTGCAAAGTACTTATTTGAAGCGATTGATAACAACAAATGGCTCATTGCGATCCCCATTGCTCACGGTTATCTCTATATCGTTTACATTCTGACGGCGCTTCAAATAGGCGTTCAGAAGCGAATGAGATTTAGAACGATTATTGCGCTCATTGCAGCAGGCACACTTCCATTTGCTTCTTTTGTAGCAGAGCGAAAAGTTGTTAAGAAGTACTCGTAACTCAATCAAATCACTTCTCTATCCATTTTATGAGTGGCGGATAGTTAAGGATTTAGATTTCAGTAAGACTCCTCATCACGTGGGTGTGATTCTCGATGGAAATCGTCGTTGGGCGAAGGAACATCCCCACCCCGGTGATCCAAAGGGGCACCAGAGGGGCGCGGATAAAATCACCGAATTTCTTGGTTGGTGCGACGAAGCCGATGTACAACTCGTCACGCTCTGGCTCTTGTCGACGGAAAATTTCAAGCGCACACCCGAAGAGCTCGATGGCTTACTTCGCATCATCGGCGAAACCGTTGATGCGCTCTGCGCGACGGGAAAGTGGAATGTTAAGGCCGTTGGAGCCCTTGATCTTCTACCCGACTGGCTTCGCGAGAAGTTAGCAAACCTTCCAGAAGTTGTTGATGGCGGCGTAGAAGTAAATGTTGCAATTGGTTATGGCGGCCGCCGCGAAATTGTAGACGCAGTTAAGAGCTATCTCTCAGCTGAAGAGTCCGCCGGACACTCGCTCATCGATGCAACTGAGAATTTAACTGCAGATGAGATTTCAAAGTTTCTCTACACAGCGGGACAGCCAGATCCAGAACTCTTAATTCGCACATCAGGTGAACAGCGTCTTGGTGGATTCCTGCTCTGGCAATCAGCTCTCTCTGAGTTCTACTTTTGTGAAGCTTATTGGCCAGATTTCCGACGCGTGGATTTCCTTCGAGCCCTTCGCGCATATTCTCAGCGCCAGAGAAGGCTCGGGGCCTGATGCTCTTGGCTTAGGTAAAGGTTGTATTACATCTGCCCACCCAATGGCGTGTCGAAGTAGAACTCCTATTTATTGGTTCTATCTTTTGTGAGTCAGAAGCAAATCCCACCACTTCCCCCGGTGAGAATGGTTAGGCCTTGGCCACTTCAAAGTCAGCAGCCAGCAGCAAGAGTAAAGCCCCTCGAAAGACCTATGTTTTAGATACTTCAGTGCTTCTGGCAGACCCCGGAGCTTTATCTAGATTTGAAGAACATGAAGTCATCATTCCGATTGCGGTGATTGGCGAGTTAGAGACCAAGCGCGACCACCCTGAACTCGGATACTTTGCGCGAGCAGCCCTTCGCGCCCTCGATGATCTTCGGATCGAACATGGACGCCTCGATACGCCCCTCACGGTTACACCCGAAGGTGGCACTCTCTCAGTCGAACTCAATCACACCGACTTAAGCACTCTGCCGCATGGCTTCCTTCGCGATGGCACCAATGATTCACGCATCCTGGCAATCTCAAAGAATTTGATGTCAGATGGAAAGCACGTCATTCTCGTTACTAAAGATCTTCCGCTTCGCGTTAAGGCATCATCTGTCGGAGTTGAGGCGCAGGAATATCTTGCCGAGCTTGTCTCCAACAGCGGCTGGACCGGAATAGAAGAGCTCTCTGTCGGACATAACATCATCGATGAGCTCTATGCATCTGATCGAGCAGACCACGAAGCGGCCCATAAATTTCCTGTCCATACCGGAATCGTTCTCCACTCTGAAAAGGGAAGCGCGCTTGCTCGAGTCACAGAAGGAAAGCAGCTCCAACTAGTTCGTGGAGATAGACAAGCTTTTGGTCTTCACGGGCGAAGCGCCGAACAACGAATCGCCCTGGATCTTCTACTCGATGAAACAATCGGAATCGTCTCTCTCGGCGGTCGAGCAGGAACAGGTAAATCGGCGCTCGCTCTCTGTGCTGGACTTGAAGCTGTGATGGAGAAGCGCCTTCATAAGAAGGTCGTTATCTTCCGCCCCTTGTATCCAGTTGGGGGACAGGAGCTCGGATATCTGCCGGGCAGTGAAGGCGAGAAGATGTCGCCATGGGCCCAAGCTGTCTTCGACACCTTGGGCGCTCTCGTTAGCCAGGCGGTCATCGATGAAGTCATCGACCGCGGCCTGATCGAGGTTCTGCCCCTGACCCATATCCGAGGTCGCTCACTTCACGATTCATTTGTCATCGTCGACGAGGCGCAATCGCTCGAACGCGGCGTGCTGCTGACAGTCCTGTCGCGTATCGGCCAATCCTCACGGGTTGTTCTGACCCACGACGTAGCCCAGCGCGATAACTTGCGAGTCGGACGCCACGATGGCGTGGTCGCTGTCGTAGAAACGCTCAAGGGACACCCACTCTTCGCCCATGTGACCCTGACACGATCTGAGCGCTCGCCTATTGCAGCCCTGGTGACCGAGATGCTCGAGGGGCCGCAGGCTTAAGGCTCGCCTCTCACCCCGATTTACCCCCTATTTAAATCTCACAGTCACAAATCGGACATTTAGGACTTTCCCCTATCTGACCTGCGCTTTTACCCATCCACAGTTCAATAGATTTCTGTGAATTTGCGACCCACGCGGGGCAAAATTTGCGACACCCCCTCATGCTTGCAACTCTTTACCCATTCCCCGCAGGCCCCTAGACCTCTCTTGAGGTCTTGAAGCCATGGTTAGAGAAAGAAAGGAGCAGTGATGATCAACGAGTTATTCGCCAAAGCAAAGCTGGCGCTAGTTAGAGTTAACCTGGCACTTCGCGACTTCCTCGCTGCCCTGCTCTCTCTCAAGATCACCAAGAAGAACGCTCCTGCTCTCTGGGCAGTCATCGCTTCGATGATCTTCCTCGGAACCGCTCAGCCAACGGCCTACGGTCTGGAATTTCCCATGACTACCCGTTTGGTGCTTCCAAACTCTTCCAACCTGACGAGCAAGAATCTGACTGTCAAGAGCGGCCTTCCAATGGTCTCGCTCTCAAGCCAGATGTCCGAGATGGCGATCGTTGCCGAACTCAGTCGCCAGGTTGAACTAGCCCGCACAAAGTCAGGCGCCAAGAAGGTTGCCCGCGAGATCATGAAGAGCGAGTACAAGTGGGGCGAGTATCAATACGGCTGCCTCGAAAAGCTTTGGACTCGTGAGAGCCACTGGAATTACAAAGCTCATAACCGACGTTCAGGTGCCCACGGAATTCCTCAAGCCCTTCCTGCGGTAAAGATGGATGTTGTCGCAGATGATTGGCGCACAAACCCAGTCACTCAGATCCGTTGGGGACTTCGTTATATCGATATCCGCTACGAGACTCCATGCCGCGCATGGTCAAAGTTCAGCCGTAGCCACTACTACTAGGAGCTAGTTTCATTGGCTGAGGTCTTTCAAACCCTCAAATTACAAACCTAAATTAATTTTCCGGCTTGGTGCTCAGCGTGATCAATTTCAAAGACTCTGCAAAGAAATCATTTCCCTTGTCATCGACAACGATAAATGCAGGGAAGTCCACAACATCGATCTTCCAGACAGCTTCCATTCCAAGATCTTCAAAGTCGAGAACTTCAACTTTCTTAATGCAATCTTGAGCAAGGCGAGCTGCTGGGCCACCAATTGAACCAAGATAGAAACCACCGTGCTTTGCACATGCATCGGTAACAGCCTTTGAACGGTTGCCCTTTGCAAGCATGACAAATGAACCGCCATTTGCTTGGAAATAATCAACGTATGAATCCATGCGGCCAGCTGTCGTTGGGCCGAATGAACCGGATGCCATTCCAGTTGGAGTCTTTGCTGGACCTGCGTAATAAACCGCGTACTTCTTCATATATTCGGGCATCGGCTTACCTGCATCGAGCATCTCTTTAATTCGAGCATGTGCGATATCGCGAGCAACGACAATTGTGCCGGTCAATGAGACGCGAGTCTTAACTGGATGCTTTGAAAGCTCTGCGCGGATCGCATCCATTGGCTGATTGAGATCGATTGATACAACGTTGTCATTGAGGTGCTCATCGGTTGTCTCAGGAAGGAAGTGTGCTGGCTCTGTCTCGAGCTGCTCGATAAAGATTCCATCTTTTGTAATCTTCGCCTTTGCCTGGCGATCTGCAGAGCAAGAGACAGCAATCGCGATAGGAAGTGAAGCACCATGGCGCGGCAAGCGAATAACGCGGACATCGTGGCAGAAGTACTTACCACCGAACTGTGCGCCAATACCTAACTTCTGGGTCAACTTAAATACTTCTTCTTCAAGTGCAAGATCACGGAATCCGTGGCCTGTTGCTGCGTCCCCCGTTGTTGGCAGGTTATCTAGGTAGTGAGTACTTGCAAGCTTTGAAGTCTTTACTGTGTGTTCGGCACTTGTTCCACCAATGACAATTGCAAGGTGATACGGAGGGCATGCTGCTGTTCCAATTGAACGCAACTTCTCATCGAGCCAATTCATAAATGAAGTTGGATTCAGAACAGCTTTTGTCTCTTGATACAAGAAAGATTTATTCGCGCTACCGCCACCTTTAGCGATAAACATGAAGTTGTACTCATCTTGGTGATCACTATCTGCATAGATCTCAATCTGCGCAGGCAAATTATTTCCGGTGTTCTTCTCTTCCCAGGTTGTAACGGGCGCCATCTGTGAATATCGAAGGTTAAGTTTTGTAAATGCGTCATAGACGCCCTGTGCCAGTGCAACCTCATCTTTAGAAGTTGTCAAAACATACTGACCCTTCTTACCCATAATCAGAGCGGTGCCGGTGTCCTGACACATCGGCAAGATTCCACCTGCTGCAATATTTGCATTCTTAAGAAGGTCGAGTGCAACGAATCGGTCATTTGCAGAAGCCTCGGGATCCTTCAAAATCTTTGCAAGCTGTCCCAAATGTTCTGCACGAAGGTAGTGCGAGATATCGTGAATCGCAGTCTCAGTCAGCAGCGTTAACGCTTCAGGTGTTACCTGTAGAAATTCCTTATCTCCAAGCTTTACTACGCTGACGCCTTCTTTGCTGATCAAGCGGTACTGAGTTGTATCTTCACCAAGCGGAAGTAAATCGGAGTATGAAAATGTTGGTGCCATTATTCGGCAGCCTTTTTACTGGCGTCTAACTTCTTCTTCGCGCCATCGAGCCATTCCTGGCAGATCTTCGCTAACTCTTCGCCGCGTTCCCAGAGCTTGAGGGACTCTTCAAGAGTCGCGCTTCCATCTTCGAGGGATTCAACGATTTCACTGAGTTCATCGCGAGCTTCTTCATACGAAGGCTTCTTCTCTGTGGCTGCCATAGGGACAATCTACTCTCTTGTATTTACCGTTGCAGTCGTCTCACCCTTGGCTACACGGATGCGCAGTTGGGTACCTGACTTCACTTTTGATGCATCGCGGACGATAGAGCCATCTTCTAACTGCACAACCGAGTACCCGCGATCCATCGTCGATTGTGGCGAGAGCGAACGAAGATGTGCCTGAACACCTTTCAGCTCTTTCTTCTCAATTTCAAGAAGGGAAGCAAAACCTCTGATTGATCGATCTCGCAAGGCTTTAACCTCATCGCGACGTGAATTAACCATCACGCTTGGATCCTTCATCACGGGACGATTTCTTAACTGGCTAATGAGATTGCGTTCGACCTCAAGGGTTGATTGCAAGGTACGAAACATCCGGTCGCGAATCTTTTCTATATCGCTGATCTCTTGGGCGATATCTGGAACAACTCTCTTTGCCGCATCTGTAGGTGTCGATGCTCGGTAATCGGCAACGTAATCAAGGAGTGGAGAATCCTTCTCGTGGCCGATAGCGCTGACAATAGGAGTGACGCAGTCAGATGCTAAGCGAATTAGGGATTCATCGCTGAAGGGAAGTAGATCTTCAAAAGATCCACCGCCTCGAGTAATGATGATGACTTCAACATCCGGGTTTGCTTCTAACTCTGCAAGGGCTGCAGATACTTCAACGACTGCAGCAGCTCCCTGAACAGTTACTTCGCGGATTTCAAATTCAACTGAGGGCCAACGTCTGCGAGCATTCTCAACAACATCTTTCTCGGCATCGGTATTTCTCCCGCAGATCAACCCAACTTTGCGTGGAAGTTTTGGCAGGGCAACTTTTCGATCAGCGCTGAATAAACCTTCGGCAGCCAACTTCTCCTTCAACGCCTCAAGACGGGCCAGTAGCTCACCGACTCCGACTTGGCGAATCTCTTTTGCCGACATTGTGAGTGAGCCATTTTTTGTAAACCAGGATGGCTTTGCATAAATCACAACGCGAGCATTGGCAGGAAGTGGAGCAACGCTTGCAAGAACAGTTCTGTAACACATCACTGAAAGGCTCATATCGGCGCTGGTATCGCGAAGGCGCATAAATGCCATTCCGCCGCTACGTTCATTTAACTCAGATATCTCGCCCTCAATCCAAATAGGGCCTAAGCGATCTACATACTCTTTGATTGCTTCAGAGACCACGCGCACTGGCGCAGGGGATTCACTTGAAGTTTCGAACATGGGATGAGCCTATTAGACTGGGGCACATGAGCAAGAGAGTTCTCTTAGCCGCGCCACGCGGATACTGCGCCGGCGTCGATCGCGCAGTGATTGCTGTTGAAAAGTCCCTGGAACTTTATGGCGCTCCTGTCTACGTCCGCAAAGAGATCGTGCATAACAAGCATGTTGTATCAACGCTAGAACAACGCGGAGTCATCTTTGTAAACGAGACTGATGAAGTTCCTGAAGGTGCGACAGTTGTCTTCTCGGCACATGGCGTCTCACCTGCTGTACATGCAGAAGCTGCCGCTCGAAATCTCAAGACTATCGATGCAACGTGTCCGCTTGTGACCAAAGTCCACAACGAAGTAAAGCGCTTTGCAGATGATGAGACAGAGATTTTGCTTATCGGTCACAATGGACATGAAGAAGTCGAAGGAACTGCTGGAGAAGCACCTGGCAAAGTCCGCGTTGTCGATGGCCTAGAAGAAGCACGCACCGTTGTTCCAACGCCCGGCAAGAAGTTGGTTTGGCTGACTCAGACGACGCTTTCCGTCGATGAGACGATGCAATCGGTTGCAATCTTGAAAGATCGCTTCCCTGAGATTGCAAACCCTCCATCTGATGACATTTGTTATGCAACGCAGAATCGCCAAGAGGCGATCAAGGCGATTGCCCCACAAGCAGATCTTGTGATTGTTGTCGGATCTACAAATTCATCAAACTCAGTGCGCCTCGTTGAGGTTGCACTTGAGTACGGCGCTAAAGCCGCCTATCTCGTGGATTATGCAGCAGAAGTGAAGGAAGAGTGGCTTTCGCAAGCTGAAACTATCGGCGTCACAAGTGGCGCATCTGTTCCGGAAATTCTCGTCAATGATCTCTTAAAGCATCTTGATCTCCATGGATATCACGATGTTGAAGAGGTAAAAGCGACAGAAGAGACTCTGCTCTTTGCGCTGCCGAAAGAACTTAGAAAAGATTTAAAGAGCAGCTGATTTCTTGGAAGGTCGAGTTTTGGCCTTCTCATTTAAGAATACAAACCAGGTATAGAGGGCACCGATAAGTAGAAATGGTGCAACGCTTGCAAGTGCTGCGATGAAATCAACGCCAACGCGAGAGATGCTTAAGCCGTCGCTAAGAATTGTCATAAAGAGCGCTGTCGCTGCAAATGCGAGAGGTGGTGTAACTGCTGCAACGTAACGGGTTCCCTTGCGACCATAACTGATGCCACCGAAGCTGACGAGTGCGATGACGAGCCCAGAGACGATTCCGGCACCAGAGCGAATCCAGATCTCGAGTGATGCAAAGATAAAGATGAAGAAAGATTGAAGTACGACAACGCCTTGTTTATTGAGGCCAGGGCCTGGAATTGCAGGCTTCTTTAAACCTTTAACTGCAGTTGCCATCTCTTACTCCTCTACTACTTCAACATCGATAAAGTCATCGGCGTTATCGAGCTCTGAATTTTGAAGCTCTCGCACATTGGCGGGAGATTCGGGGTATTCAATTGCAAGCTTATCTTTATCGCCAGCAACGCCTAGTTTATTGATTCGGCGAGCAGGTGCAAGAACAGTCTTCTCGGCAGTTGGAATGAGATCTTCATAAGCCTTGGAAGTTGAATTGATTGCCTTGCCAACAGCAACAATCTTTGTATGAAGCAAGGTGATGTTCTTTAGAAATGTTGCTGCAACCTTGGTGATGTCATCGGCATTCTCTGCAAGCTTGTTGCGAGTAAAGATATGGCCAACGGTGCGTAGCAGCGCCATCATGGAAGTTGGAGTTGCAACGGTGACACCGACTTTAAAGGCCTTCTCTAGCAACATCGGATCGATGCGGAGAGACTCTGCGAGCAAAGTTTCAAAGGGGAGGAAGAGAACTACAAAGTCAGGTGAGTTCTGAGATTTGTGATAGCCACGCTTTGCAAGTGCATCGACATGCTTAAGTAAATCCTTGGTGTGCGCAGTTAAGAGCTCATCGCGCTCTGATTGATCATCGGTGCCGAATGCTTCTAGGAAGCGATCAAAGGGAAACTTTGAATCGATAAATAGTTTGGAGCCACCTGGCATCGCAACGGTGATATCTGGAATTCCAGATGAATCTGCATCAGTGGTCGAACGCTGTGCAACATATTCGTGGCCTTCGCGAAGCCCTGCCTGTTCCAGTAAGAGCTCTAGTTGTGCCTCGCCAAATTTTCCACGAGTCTGTGAATTTGAGAGAGCCCCTGCAATCTTCTTTGTCTCATCGAAGAAGGTCGTTGATGCCTTGCGCATCTCATCGATGGTGCCGATAAGTTGAGTTTCTGATGCAACGCGCTTCTCTGCAGCATCTTGTGCCTGCAAACGCATGCGTTCGACAGTCGTCTTCATCTCTTCCATCTGCGCTGCAATCTTGATCTCTGATTCAGTCTTTGCTTCAGCAGCCTTCAATCGTTCATCAGATGCTTTAAGTAGGACCTTTACATCGTTGAGCTCTTGAGCGAGCTTCGATGAATCGCCGCCGATGGATGCAGATTTAATTCTGGAAATCCAGATACCGAGGGCGAGGCCGATAAATAGGCCAATAATCAGAGTTATTAAGGTCACGAGTGCGCTGGACATGGGGTTATCGTGGCAGGGAGCACTGACAATTCCGCGTAGGCTGTCCTACTTATGAGCCTCTCAATTGGAATCGTCGGACTCCCGAATGTTGGAAAGTCGACCCTTTTTAATGCTCTTACCAAGAACAACGTTCTAGCTGCCAACTATCCCTTCGCCACCATCGAGCCCAATGTCGGCGTAGTGGGCGTCCCGGATGAGCGCTTGGCCAAGTTAGCTGCCGTCTTTGGCTCTGAGAAGTTACTTCCTGCCGCGCTTTCTTTCGTTGATATCGCTGGAATCGTAAAGGGCGCATCAGAAGGAGCTGGCCTTGGAAATAAGTTCCTCGCCAATATCCGCGAGACCGATGCAATTTGCCAGGTAATCCGCGTCTTCACCGACGGCGATGTTGTTCACGTAGATGGTCGCATTGATCCTTCCAGTGATATGGAAACCATCAATATGGAGCTCGCGCTCGCAGATCTTCAGACAATCGAAAAGGCGATTCCTCGTCTTGAGAAAGAGGCACGCGTTGCTAAAGAGAAGGCACCGATTCTGGAAGCTGTAAAGGCTGCCAATGAATGGTTGCAATCTGGAAAGCCACTTTCACAATCAAAGATTGACCGCGAACTTCTGCACGAACTTCATCTGCTCACCGCAAAGCCATTCCTATATGTCTTTAACGTTGATGCAGCAGAACTTGCAGATACCGAACTTCGCGCAAAGTTATCTGCACTCGTTGCACCGGCTGAAGCAATCTTCCTCGATGCAAAGACAGAGGCAGAACTTGCCGAACTCTCAGATGAAGATGCACTCGAACTTTTGCAAGCAATTGGTTTAACAGAACCAGGGCTAGCAACTCTTGCACGTGTTGGTTTCGATACTTTAGGTCTGCAGACATATTTAACTGCCGGTCCAAAAGAGGCACGCGCTTGGACGATTCACAAAGGCGACACAGCCCCGATGGCTGCTGGCGTTATTCATACAGATTTCCAAAAAGGTTTCATTAAAGCTGAAATCGTTTCTTTTGCCGACTTGGTAGAAGCGGGCACGATGGCTGAAGCGAAAGCTAAAGGCAAAGTGCGTATGGAAGGCAAGGAATACATCATGCAAGACGGAGACGTAGTGGAGTTCAGATTCAATGTCTAATAATTCATTAAGCAATAGCCATTCGCTAAATACAGCCAGAGCACGCCTTAATCAGGCACATCTCAAGGATCTTCCAAAGAAGACTCGTGATGACCTTCGTAACGTAGCGATCATCGCTCACGTTGACCACGGTAAAACAACTCTCGTTGATGCGATGTTGTGGCAATCAGGTGCCTTCGCTGCTCACAAGAAGCAAGAAGAAGGCCAAGATCGCATGATGGATTCAATGGATCTTGAACGCGAAAAGGGAATTACGATTCTTGCAAAGAACACTGCTGTGAAGCGCGGCAACACAATTATTAACATTATCGATACACCAGGCCACGCTGACTTCGGTGGCGAAGTTGAACGTGGACTTGAAATGGTCGATGGCGTAATCCTTCTCGTTGATGCTTCAGAAGGTCCACTTCCACAGACACGTTTCGTATTGCGCAAAGCGCTACAAAAGAATCTTCCCGTTATTTTGGTTATCAATAAAGTTGACCGCCCTGACTCACGTATTGCAGAAGTTGTCGACGAGGCTTACGCACTCTTCCTCGATCTCGATGCAAATGAAGAGCAGATTGAATTCCCAGTTGTCTACGCATCTGCAAAGGCAGGCCGCGCATCACTTACTCGTCCTGCTGACGGTGGAATGCCCGCAGAAGAGAATCTCGACGTTCTCTTCGACACTATCTTCTCTGCGATTCCAGCTCCTGTTTATCACGAAGGTGCACCGCTACAAGCACACGTGACAAACCTTGACTCATCACCATTCCTTGGACGTCTTGCACTATGCCGCGTTCACGAAGGTGTTATCAAGAAGGGCCAGACTGTGTCTTGGATTAAGACAGATGGAACAACAGAGCGCGTAAAGGTTTCAGAGCTCTTGATGACTGAAGCGCTCGAGCGCGTTCCTGCACTTGAAGCTCATCCTGGCGACATCATTGCTGTTGCTGGTATCGAGACAATTACTTTGGGCGAAACCCTTGCAGATCTTGAGAACCCACATGCACTTCCACTTATTACAGTTGATGAGCCATCAATTTCGATGACAATCGGTATCAACACTTCTCCACTTGCAGGTAAGAGCGGCAAGATGCTCACGGCCCGTCAGGTAAAGGATCGCCTTGATAAAGAGCTCATTGGTAACGTATCTCTGCGCGTTCTCAATACAGAGCGCCCAGATACATGGGAAGTTCAGGGTCGTGGCGAGCTCCAGCTCGCTGTTCTCGTTGAAATCATGAAGCGCGAAAGCTTCGAACTTACTGTTGGTAAGCCACAGGTTGTTACCAAGATGATTGACGGAAAACTCCACGAACCAATGGAGCGCCTATCTATTGATGCTCCTGAAGAGTACCTAGGTGTTCTTACACAGTTAATGGCGCTACGTAAGGGCCGTATGGAACAAATGGTTAACCACGGCACCGGTTGGATTCGCCTTGATTACAAGGTTCCATCACGTGGGCTTATTGGTTTCCGTACCGAGTTCCTTACAGAAACTCGTGGAACAGGTTTGCTCCACCACGTATTCGATTCATACGAGCCATGGTTCGGTGAACTTCGCACACGTGCAACAGGATCACTAGTTTCAGACCGTATTGGTGCAGTTACTTCATATGCACTTGCTGGAATTCAGGAGCGCGGTTCAATCTTCGTAGAACCAGGCGATGAAGTTTATGAAGGCATGGTTATCGGTGAGAACTCACGTTCTGACGATATGGATGTTAACTGCGTTCGCGAAAAGAAGCTCACCAATATGCGTGCATCAGGTACTGATGATTCTGAGAAGCTGATTCCACCTAAGAAGCTCAACATGGAAGGTGCTCTCGAATTCTGTCGTGAAGACGAGTGCGTTGAAGTTACTCCTGCAGTTGTTCGTATTCGCAAGGTAACTCTTGACGGTGCAGAACGCGCGCGCGCAACTTCACGAGCTAAGAAGAGCAACCAGAGTTAATTCGCCGGCGAACTTCTTACTGTGTAAAGAGTTCGCTTCCGATCCAGTCACCTTCGTTGACTCCTGCTGGAGCCACGAATAGCGCTGAACCAATTGGAGTTGTCCAACGGTTGAGTTCATCCTGTTTATTCAAAGACTCTTGAATCTTTAAATAACGAGATAAGGACTCTTGATAACTAACAAAGATGAGTCCAACATCGTGCACCCCATTTGGCAGATAATTATCGTCGTAGTTGTAACCACGTCGAGTAATCCCTGAATTGTTTGTCGTAAAAGCCCTGCCAACGTGCGACTTTGAAAAGTTTTCATCTTTAGTGAGCTTCACTCCTTCGGCTAAATCCCGCCCTAATGAGTCACCCTTTCTATTTACAGAGAGGCGATCCCAGGTTCCGAGGTTGAGCTGAATTCGACGCACAACAACAGTTGTTCCATTCTTAAGAGCACCAGATGAACTCCATGTTCGTTCCTTAAATTCTTTGGAGTACAGAGCTGCATTTGCGGTCCCATCTATCTGCCCCATGAGATTTCTCGAATTTTCGCCATCGTTTACCTGGGCTGGGTCAAGGAATCCGCGCTGCTGCCAACGAATGGTGGCAAAAGGCGCGCTCTCTTTCACAAGGGTATGAACCGCATGAAAGATAGATTGTGGATTATCCCCGCTTACTTGAATAAGGAAATCTCCATCGCTCCAACGCTTCTCCAACTTATCAATTGAATAAGCAGGGATTTTCTTCTCTGCAATCGGCCAGCGTTTCTCAGCCCCAACTTTCTCGAAGAGTGAATATCCAAATGCGTAATTAATCGTTAGGCGGGCTGGATTTTCAGCCATCTCTGATTGAGGATCGCCGATAATTGGTGAGCCTTGCGTCAATAGAGCGGCATCACTAGTTAATACACGCATCATGCGACCCACAGCGGCGAGATCCTTATCTGCCTTGAGATCGAGTGCAACCAGCGTTGAATGTGCTTGTCGTTCTGTTTCAATTCCATTTTGGTGCAGACCATAAAAAGGCTCAGTCACTGTTGCGATATCGAGATCTTTGCCGATTGGCAGAACTCCCACCGAGGTGGCGGTGGCCACAAGGCCACCACCGACCACAGCAGAAAGTAATATCGCTATTACTTTTCTTATCTTCACTTACATGCCACCTTCAACGCCGTAGACCTCGTCATCCATAGCGATCTCCTTTACAGGAGCGGTGTAATCCACCGTTTCGCCATTACTGAACTCAAGGGTTACGGTGACTTCATCGCCAGGTGCGAGCTTCTCTGCGAGTTCCATCAACATGACGTGATATCCACCCATGCGAAGTTTCACATTTCCCTTCGCAGGAATGACCAAGCCACCTGACATCGGAACCATTGCACCATCGATTACCTCGTGGATTTCGATGATTCCAGCTGACTCACTTGATCCACCTGTAAGAGTGACATCTTCGTCACTGCTATTTGAGATAGTCATAAATGAGCCAGTCATGAACTTGCCTGTCTCCTTATTTGCCGGAGACATTGCGTCAATGGCACGAGCGACAGGTTCTGTAATTGTGATTGCTGCAGCTGCTTCTTCACTAGACCCACATGAAGTGAGCGCAGGAACGAGCAAGGTTGCAGCAAGAATTGATAGAAGTACTTTTTTCATATTTCTCCTTAATAAATGTATCCAGAGAGTCGGCTGACTTCTGGGCTAGCGCTATTTATTAAGGTGCAGGTGGTGCACGCAGAGACAGTGCGCTGTAGCGCAGCCTCTGACGAAATGAAATGTGATCCGCTGCCGCAATCTCTCCAGATTTTTCGGCGCTAAAGGCAAGTACAGGATAAGTATCTGGCGTGAGGAGTGAAGTTAATCTCTCGAGCGCGTACTCAATTGAATCTAGCAACAATCGACCTCGAACAATGACGAGATAGGTAGCCACGCCAGCTAGAAGGTGTGATGCGAACATGACCGTTGCGTTCTCTGATTTCCCACCCATCAAGAAGTGAGAACCATTTTGTGCAATAAAGATTGCAGCAAATAATTTTTCTTCACTCAATTTTTCATCTAAAAGAAATAGTGTCAGTGCGAAGGCCAGAAAAAGAAAACCAAGGAGATGCGAACCAGAAGGTACAGATGCTCCAGCTAAATGGTGGGCGAAGATTCCGCCGACAAGAAGAGCGGATGCTGACATCAAGGCTCGCGTCAGCTTCATGCGAGTAGGATACCGATATGAGAAAGATTTCTACGCTCCTGGGTGTTCTTGCCATCACACTCAGCAGCGTCACCGCAGCGCTTGCACATTCTTCAGTGGTCAAGACCATTCCTCAATATCAGAGCCTGCTTCAGGAACTCCCAGCCGAGGTCGCTATCCAATTCTCAGAAGAACCATTAACTCTTAAAGGTAAGGCGATTAATTCAATTACAGTTGTAAATCCAGATGGCTTAGTTATTTCGCAGAAGCTCACCGATATCGATGGTGAAAAACTGATTGTGAAAGTTGATAATGTCGATGCAGTTGCCGGAACGTATTCGGTTAAGTATCGAATGGCATCTGCAGATGGCCATGTTATTTCGGGCAGCTATCGCTTTGATCTCAAGAAATCTTCTAAAGCTGTAACCACAAAGGAAGTTGAAGAGAACCAGTGGTGGGGGTCCCATTTTCTCCATCTCCATAAAGAACATATCCTGCAAGCTATAGCGGTCTTACTGCTTGGCGCTGCCTGGTTTGTTGTGAGGCGCAGAAGACAATCCTGATAATTGTCAGAGCCTTACGGTTGAATACGAACCGTGAGTAAGCAATCTGCAGGCCAAGTCGCCTGAGGTCCATTTTCTTTTCTCCGTGGGTGGATAACTCCCCATCTGTCGGGCGTCTTCTATAGATTTACTCGCTGCACATGAGTTGAAGTGAAGATACGGACATAGACTCGAGGGGTGAGTAATGCACTTCGGGTATTGATGGTCGATGATGACCCATTTACCAGATCAACTCTTGCTTCAAGCTTGCAAGTTCTCGGCTGCTATGTCTTGACTGCGGATTCTGTCTCCTCAGCTCTTCGTGCGATGCGCAATTACACAGGAGAAATGCCACCAAATGTCGCACTTCTTGATCTTGATTTAGGTGAGGGACCAACTGGATTAGATTTAGCGCAGACATTGCGAGAAGAGTTTCCCACTCTCGCAATTGTTCTACTTTCTACATATCAAGATCCGCGGTTGATCGGTACAAATCAGCCGGAGATTCCAAGGGGCAGCATTTATCTAGTCAAAGCTAGCGTCAGTACACCCCAGGTTCTAGGGGATGCTCTAAACCAAGCTCTAGTAAATATGGAGATTGAGAAGGCGAGCCCAGTTACAGAGTTAGCGCTCTCTGGACTCAGTGGGCTAACAGATAAGCAAATTGAAATTATGCGGATGGTTGCAACGGGACTATCAAATTCTGAGATTGCAAGGCGATTGTGGATGACTGAATCAGCGGTAGAGAAGGCAATCACTCGTTTAATCAAGAACCTTGAATTACCCAGCGGGAAAGAACAGAACCAGAGAGTTTTAATCGCGAGTGCTTATCACCAATACACAGGTTCTGTGAATGTCCGAACAGACTCCTGAACACGCTTTTCAAGAGCGAACTTGGCAAGAACGCCTCGGAGGACCGTATGCAGTATCTTCCCGGGCTTTCATTATTACATCCCTCCTTGCTCTGGTTTATCTCTTGCAAGTCCAAAACATTGCCTCATTAGCAGCTGATGAGATCTTAAAGTGGCTTGCGATTTATGTTGTAGCGATTGCAATCGTGGGAACTCTCAATTGGGTTCTAGAGAGAACTACCTTTGCAAAGAGAGGCGCTGAACCGGTCTCACCAGTAGTTGCATTTGTAAATCACGGCGTGCATGGATTGCTCTTTGGGTTAGCTCTCTACGATGGCTCCAAGATACTTGGGCTTAACTACAGTGGAAATGTGATTTATCAGTTAACTGTGACCGTCTTGTTAGCGCTCTGGTGGGGGCCAATGTTGGCAATATTCCTCGATCACAGAACTGAAAATGGGGAGCGACGAAGAGCTCTAGTTGAACGTGCCGTAGCAACGGAATCACTCTCTATCCATCAATTGCAATCACGTAATCTCTTAGATGAAATCTTGCGCAGTGAAGTCGCCACAGAGTTGGCTTTAGCTGAAACTGAATTACGTCGCGATGCTGTCAAAGAAGATCATGTGGCAGTTTCTGCACTTCTGCGACGAACTGCAAGGGAAAAAGTACGCCCCATCAGCCATGAGATGGCAAAACTGGCGGCAATCAATTACCCCCGTATTCGCTGGTGGAGATTGCCGATCAATATCGTTAATAATCAGCCAATTAATGTTGTGATGATTATTGCAATTGCACTCGTTGGTGGCGGTGCCCATCAAATTGAACTCTTGGGGCTGAGCAATGCCTTAAAAATCATGATTACTCTCTACATCTTCATCGCAGTATTTGGCTTCACAGCCAATTCACTTATGAAGAGATTTCCAGAACATCACGCTTCATTCTTCATCGGAACATCACTCCTCTTGCAGTTAAGCATTCCAATTAATGTCCACTTCCGTGAAATATGGGCGCCCGGAAATTCATCACTTGGGTGGCAAATACAGCAGCTGCTCTCCGGGTTAGTTCTAATTATTACTACTTCTGGATTTGGTGCATGGTCTGCAATCAATAAGAGATTGAATGCAAACTTCAGCGAAGATATCGATTACCGCCGTATTGAAGCGATTGCAGCAAGCCGTCATATCGCTGATCAAACTAGAGAAGCGGCACGTGTGCTGCATGGAGAAGTCCAGACAAAACTCGTGGCATGTGCAATGGCAATCGATCATGCAGCGGCTCTAGGCGATGAGAAGAAGCTCGACCTCGCAATCACGCAAGCGCTTACAGTTCTTACAACACCAATTTCTACCAATATTGTTACCGAGTCCCTTCAAGAAGAAATTGCTCGCAAGGTTTCACTCTGGGATCAAATCTGTGCAATCTCCCTAACTATCGCGCAAGACTTACCGATTGCAGATAGTGGAAAGATTTCGCAGATTGGTCGTGTAGTGGAAGAAGGAATCTCTAATGCGGTTCGTCATGGTCGCGCTAAGAGTGTTTCGATAGAGATTTCAAAAGCTTGGAGTAATTCATTTGAGATTCGGATAGTGGATGATGGAATTGGTCCAGGCAGTGGAGTGCCCTCACTCGGTTCAGCTCTTCTGGATCAAGCAAGTGCTGGCAATTGGAGCCTTAAAAAAGTAGAGAATGGCTGCCTCTTGAGGGTGGAAATCAAAGGGTAGGTAGCCCGACACTTTTCCAGTTATAGCCTCGTTTAGTGCACCTGAAATATCTTTCTGATTCAGCCTCAACTTCACTTAACCTATGCACAAGAGGGCGCTGCCTACAGGTCTTTCGATCGCACTATTCATTGGCGGTCTCGTCGGAATTCAAACTGTGGCAGTTACTCCAGCAGTTGCATCTGTTGCGACATGTGCCCAAGGCGGAGCATGCGCAGTAGGCGATATTGGCCCTGCTGGCGGCAGAGTTTTCTATGCAAGTGTTGCAACTTTTTCGTGCGGAGCAAGCATGAGTGAACTCTGTAATTACCTTGAGGCTGCACCAAAAACATGGTCGGGCAGTGGTTCAGACCCTTCAAAGTTTTGGCAGCTCGGCGCGCAACAAACGGTAAACATCAGCGAAGTTGTCGATGAATCTGTAGCAAATAACAGTATTGCCACTCTTGGCCTTGGATATAAAAATTCGATCAAAATTGTCGATGCTGGAAATGGCAGCGCTACAGCTGCAGGCGCGGCTCGCGCATATACAGGTGGATCTAAGAGTGATTGGTACCTTCCCAATAATGCAGAGATGAACTTTCTCTGCCAATGGGCGCGAGGTGTTCCACTTGATAGTACGAAGGTGTGTACTGGTGGAACAAACAACGCCGATTTCTCCACAGGAGATTATTGGACATCTTCTGAATACAACAATTCAAACGCTTGGCGAACCTGGATGGGACGAGGTAATCAAACTCCTGGCGAGAAAAACCTTGTTGACTCTACATATTCTGTAAGACCTATTCGATCCTTCTCTAGAAGCTGTGCTGGTGGCGGTCTCTGCAAAGTTGGCGATATTGGACCAGGTGGTGGCCGTGTGTATTACGTCGCCCCTACAACATTTGCATGTGGCCCCACCTTGAATTTGACCTGCAAATATTTAGAAGTTGCCCAAGCAAGTTGGAATACATATTATCCTGAACCAAGTATGGTCTGGTCGACAGTTACGACAGGTTCAATCACCGGAGGTGGAACGGCGATTGGAACTGGTTATCGCAATACCTTATCCATTATCTCTCAGGGCGCAGGAACTTCTCCTGCCGGCGAACGAGTCCGCGCCTATCGCGGTATTGGTCCGGTGCCTGTCAGTGATTGGTACATGGCTTCAATTGATGAGCTAGAAGCAATGTGGAGATCAACAGGAAGCATCGGATTCGGTGCATGGACCTATGCGAGTTCATCAGAAGAGTTGGATTACAACTTTGGTAGATACAACATTAGGTATTACACACAAGGTGGAGGTGGAAGCAGCGGATCATTTCCTAAGACAGACTCAGGGTCACCCGCCACCTTTGTAGTAAAACCAGTGAGAGCTTTTAGCGCAGTTGAACTCACATACACGCCTCGGACAATCACCTTTGATGGAGCGTCACTAGCATCGTCATATTCGATAACTGATAGCGCGCCCACGGTAGTAGCTAACGTATCTGCTGGAACTGGCGCTGCAACTTTTGCGTCATCGACGGCCAGTGTCTGCACAATCAATTCTTCATCAGGGCTGGTCTCCTTTGTTAGCGCCGGCATCTGCACCATCTCAGCCTCGGTTGTAGCAGATTCTTCCTTTGCAGCAGCGACAACGAGCAGAACTGTTCAGATATCAAAATTACTATCGACCGTAGGACTTACCTTCTCAACCCCGACGGCAACTTATCGCCAGCCGATTATTGTGACGCTCAGCTCATCCGTTGCAGGGAGAATTTCCCTTAGAGCAAATGGCAAAGCGGTGAACGGTTGCATCAAACTTGCAATCACTACTTCACGAACATGTAGCTTCAAGCCCAGTTCGCATAGCTATGTCGCACTGACGGTGGTTTTCTCCCCAACTAACTCATCTAGCTATTCAAATTCAACAACTTCTATCTTCAATCTTCCTGTAATGCGAAGGACTTCGCCTCGCTAATTGATGAGTTTGTCGCCACTTACTTTCAAGAAGAAGAAAGTAAATCTGATCTCAGTTGCTAACCCACGTAAAGAAGTCATTTCAATCGGCGAAACTAAGGTCGTTGGAAAATCTCTCATCGTTGCGCTCTCGGATCAAGAGGCTATTCCAGGCAGGTATCTCGTTACCTACCGAATGGCCTCACCCGATGGCCACATAGTTTCAGGAAGCTATAGATTTACCCTCAGCTCCTCTTAAATGTCATACCTGTAGGGTTGAATACGAACTGTGAGTAAACAATCTGCAGCCCAACTTCGCCTCGTGCGGAGCGAAGCTGCGGGCGCACAGTTCACACTTTCAGAGGAACAAGAGGCGGTCCGCTCTCATCGCGGAACCCCCCTGATCATTACTGGCAGAACCGGCACCGGAAAGACCCGAGCACTCATCGAAGCAGCGGTATCGCGTATTAAAGATGGCCAGAGCCCTGATTCCATTCTCTTACTTACCTACGGTCGTGACCGTGCATCAGAGCTTCGAGATGCAATTGTTATTGCATCAAATCAGAGTGCATACGAACCACTTGCTCGTACATTCCACTCGCTTGCATATTCAATTCTGAAGATGCGCACCGCTGATCAATTTCGCGATCTGGTTCTGATGTCGGGTTCAGAACAAGAGACGTTAATCGCTGATTTGCTTGAAGGAGATATTGCATCTGGATATCGAAGTTGGCATAAGGATTTGCAGAAGAGCCCCGAGAGTTTAGGCGAACCACTAACAACTCAAGGTTTTGTTCGTGAACTTCGCGATCTCATTATGCGTGCCAATGAACGGGGATTAACTCCAACAGACCTTGCCAAGCGTGGCCACCAACTTGGAGAAAAGTATTGGGAAGGCGCTGCAGATTTCTGGAATCGATATCTTGAAGGTTTGGTTCTTCAAGAGAGCTCAGCCGGTGATTCAAAGATGCGTATAGACCCATCTGAAATCATCAACTTAGCAAAACGGTACTTAATGAAGAATCCTGAGCTCCTTGCAGAACTGAGAGCTAGATTTACAACAATCATCGTTGATGAATTCCAAGAGAGCGATCCTTCGCAACGTGAACTTCTTGATCTCCTTGCGGGTCAAGATCTCATCATCGTTGCTGATACCCAAAGCGCAGTAGGCCGCTTCAGAGGTGCAGACCCCGAAGGTGTTGGCGCTGTCCTAGATAAGTACATCGCCGCCGGTGCTACAAAGATTGGATTCACTTCAAACTTCCGTGGCACCCCAGAAAAATCAACTGCACGTTTGTTGTCAGAATCTGAAGAAGCGCACTTTATTGCGCATCAATTTAAGAGAGCGCATCTCATGCAGGGCGTTCCATATTCGCAGATGGCTGTCATTGTTAGATCTCACGGACAGTGTGCATCAGCTATTAGGCGTGCTTTTGCTCAAGTTTCTATCCCCGTGGCTGGCGATATCGAAGCTCTGGCAAATAACGCCGCCATTGCTCCATTTCTACTGCTAGCCCGAGTAGCAACAGGTGCAGCGCCCTTAAATCTTGAGAACGCAGAAAAATTGCTAACAAGCGAATTTGGGGGAGCAACCTCTGTCTCGCTTCGTCGTACTCGCGCCGCACTTTTATCCGCACGTGATGAAGCCAGCGATAAGCGATCTGGAACTCAATTGATTATCGACGCGATTAAGACCGGTGATATTGCAATCGAAGATTCAGCAGAGTTAATGAGAGTTCACAACTTATTGTCTGCTGCGCAGAAATCCATTGCTAAGAA
Source organism: Candidatus Nanopelagicaceae bacterium (assembly GCA_965268205.1). GTDB lineage: Bacteria > Actinomycetota > Actinomycetes > Nanopelagicales > Nanopelagicaceae > Planktophila. The sequence goes on from OZ254161.1 coordinate 189,865, forward strand.
AAGCGCAACAATTCATGATCTACTCTGGGCAATCTGGAACAACGCAGTTACAAGTGATAACGAGAAACTCAGCGAGGCTTGGCGTAGAGCTGCACTCCGCGGAGGTTCACGTGGAGCAGCGGCAGATCGCGACCTCGATGCGATGATTCAACTCTTCGATACAGCAGCCCGCCATATCGAACGCTTTCCTGGTGCAAAGCCGGAACTGTTTCTAAAAGAGATAGAGAACGAGACGATTGTTTCGGATGTCATCACATCTCGAGGCGTGCGCCCTGATGTCGTAGAGATTTTGACTGTGCACTCGACTAAGGGTCGGCAATGGCAGATGGTTGCCGTTGCCGGCGTACAAGAAGGAAGCTGGCCAAACTTAAAGCAGAGAAGTTCCCTGCTTGGCGCAGAACGTCTTGTCGAACGAGTTCGCCACGGTGATGAGATTGCTCAGCTCGAACTCGACATGATTGCCGCATCTTCATTGGCAGAAGATGAAGCACGTCTATTTCATGTTGCAACAACCAGAGCAAGCCAATCGCTCTTAGTAACAGCCATCTCGCGTGAAGATGAAACCCCATCTATCTTCTTTGAAGATTTCGCAGATGCTCTGGGTCAAACGGATGCACATAGCAAGGTGCCGCGCCCACTTACAGCCCCAGCACTCGTTGCAACTCTGCGCCGAGAAGTAAATATCTCTGGCGACAAAAATGCTGCAAGCATCTTAAAGACGCTATCTGCATCTGGAATCCATCAAGCTGATCCAGGCCAATGGCTTGGAAGCGCCCCTGTAAGTACTGATTTACCTGTCGTTGATGCAGGCCAGCCTGTCTCTGTTTCACCATCAGGGGCCGAGAGCTTTAACGAATGCGGACTTAAATGGTTCCTTGAAAAGAGTGGTGGAACAAACGGCGACTCCACAGCGCAATTACTTGGTTCTGTCATCCACGAATTTGCTCGTTTAAAGGTTGATGAACCAGCAACTACAGATTCACAGCTTGCAGAGAAGTTGATTGCAGCGTGGCCTCTCATTGATGATAGCCAAGGATGGATCAGCGCAGCAGCACTTGCTCGTGCAAAGAAGATGTTAGAACGCTTTGCTCAATACCACCGCGAATCAACTCGCGAAGTTGTGGGCGCGGAACTTAACTTTACGATTCAGATTGGCCGCGCAACAATCCGCGGAAATGTAGACCGTGTAGAAGTTGATGCTGATGGCAAGTTCTATATCGTCGACTTTAAGACCGGTAAGAACGTAATCTCTAAAGCAGATGCACAAGAGAATTTGCAGCTAGCTTGCTATCAACTAGGCGTGATTCTGGATGGCTTTGAGAAGAAGCTTAAAGGCGTGGAAGTATCAGGTTCTGAGCTTGTCTTTTTGGCAAATAACACTCAGAAAGTCACCACCCGTGTTCGCGAACCAATCAATGCTCAAGAGATTCAAGAGAAGATTGAAGTTATTGCAGACGGTATGGGGGCCCAAACATTTACCGCCCGTAAGAACGATATGTGTTCACGCTGTGCTGTGAAGCCATCGTGTCCGCTCCATCTAGAGGGAAGGGCGGTACATCAATGAGCAATAAAGAGATGATAGAGAAGTACACACCTGACCAAGTTGCGCAGATGATCATCTCCATTGACCCAACTTTCTATCTTCCCAGCGATGAACAACGTCCAATCATCTCAATTACAGATAATCCTCTCGAACCTGCAGTAGTCATCGCAGGAGCGGGATCCGGAAAGACCGAGACAATGGCTGCGCGAGTTGTGTATCTCGTTGCCAATGAATTTATGCGTCCTGATCAAATTTTAGGTTTGACCTTTACCCGAAAGGCAGCCGGCGAACTCAACGCACGAATTCGTAAGCGTTTACGCCAGTTTCAGCAGGCTCAAGATAAGCAAGGTATTCCTCGCACATTTAATAGCCTCGAGACCGCAGTAACTACTTATCACTCATATGCAGGACGCCTCTTAAGCGAACATGCAATCCGATACGGAATTGATGCCGATGTTCAACCACTTGGCGAGGCAGCGCTCTGGATGTCTGCAAATAAGATTGTTCGCGAGTGGGATAACGGAACATTCTCAACTGATGACGCTGTCAGCACTGTCGTGAGAGATCTTCTGGGTCTAACTTCAATCGCTCTCGAACATCGCGTTGATCTCAATCAAATCCGCGAAATCGATGAGCGAGTATTGCAAGAGCTCTCGCTAATGACTGGTGCTACAAATGAAGAGACCAGGCGCGTTGCGAAGGTTCTCGGCCAACGCATTGCAATGTTGCCTATGGTCGAAGCATTTATTGAAGCTCGACGACAATCCGGAGAACTTTCATTCGATGATCAGATTTCACTTGCTGCCGACATTGCAGTCAACTTCCCAGATGTTGGTGCGCTCGAACGAGCAAAGTATCCAGTTGTTCTGCTCGATGAGTATCAAGATACTTCACAGTCACAGGTGCGTATGTTGTCTGCGCTCTTTGGTGGTGGACACCCGGTCACCGCAGTCGGCGATCCATGCCAATCGATCTATACATGGCGCGGAGCCTCAGCCGGAACAATCGGCGCATTTAATAAGAATTTTCCAAAGAGCGAAGGTTCAACAGGCAAAAACGTTTACGAACTTCTTACAACCTATCGCAATCATCAATCTATATTAGCTCTCGCAAATGAGATCTCATCTAGTGTACGTGAACTCGAAAATCTCGATGTTGCACCCCTTAAAGCGCGTAAAGGTGCAGGTAAAGGTGATCTCACCTGTGGAATCTTTGAAAATCTTGAGGCCGAAAGCCAAGCGATTGCCGATTACTTCTTACCACTCTGGAAAAATCCGCAGCGCTTAGAGGTGGATGCAAAGGTTCCAAAGACATTCTCCGTACTAGTTCGTAAACGTGCACAGATAGCGCCAATTCAAGAGGCGCTTGCAAAGGTGGGAATCCCTTCTGAAGTACTTGGTTTAGGCGGTTTAATCCACGTTCCAGAGATCGCAGACCTTGTTGCAATGCTCAAAATTCTCAATGACCCTAACTCTGGTGCATCACTTATGCGCCACTTAACAGGACCGCGTATCAACTTAGGGGCTCGCGATATCGCAGCGCTCGGTCGTTACACGCGCAAGCGTTCTGAGGCAGATCGCACAGATAGCAGGAGCATCGTTAAAAATATTGTGGCTGGCAATCCAGATTCTGCTGAAGCAGATGATCAATTTATGGGAAGTGCGATCGATGCACTCGATGAGATTGAAAAGTGCGATAAGAAGTCTTTCTCTCAGGTTGGTTTAGAACGCTTAACAACTTTTGCAGCAGATCTTCGTCGCCTACGTTCACGTGCATCAGGGCCCATCACTGATCTGATCGTAGAAATCGAACGTTACCTCAACCTCGAGAGCGAAGTTATGTTGCGCGATGGTGGCACACATGGCCGTCGACATCTCGACCGCTTTATGGATGAAGCCGCCAAGTTTGCGCGAAGCGGCGGCTCCCTCTCTTCATTCTTGCAGTGGCTCGATATTGCAAGTGAAGAAGAAGGTGGGCTCAAGGCCGGAACACCAGAAATCGATGCAAGCGTTGTGCAGATTTTGACAATCCATATGGCAAAAGGCGCCGAATGGGATGTTGTTGCGGTTCCAGGTCTTGCAAAGGGAACTTTCCCAGGTGCAAATAAATCCGACCCAGATAATTGGCTTACTAATGAGCGCCACATTCCATTTGATCTTCGTGGAGATGGCGCACTTCTGCCTCCATTCTCATGGAACGCCGCAACAACAAATGCACAGGCAAAAGCTGCAATTGAGAAATTTGCTGGTGATTGCGTTGAATATAAAGAGCGTGAAGAAATTCGCCTCGGTTATGTTGCCATGACTCGAGCACGCACCCATTTATTCTGTTCAACATCATTCTGGCGAGACGGAGTTAAACCCGTTGCGCCTTCAATAATCTTTGAGAGCGTTGAAAAGATTGCCCGCGAAGTGGGAACTGTGCTTGCAGCCCCTGAGGCGCCTGCAGATTCAGATCGAAATCCAGCTGAAAATATCGAGATAACAGCGCTCTGGCCACAGGATTCGATGGGCGATAAGCGCTCAGCCTTTGATGCAGCAGTTGCGCTGGTAGATGCCGCGCAATCGATTGATCTAAGCAGCAACAACTCTGAATGGGCCACAGATGCGCAAGCGATCATCGCTGAGTTTGAAGAGTTTAAGAGAGGTGCACTGGATGTTGCACTTCCACCGCGTCTTTCAACATCGACTCTGATTTCACTGCACCAAGACCCTGCAGAGCTTGCGCTCACTATTCGTCGCCCAATGCCAAGAGCCATGGATGAGTTCTCTCATCGCGGAACTGCATTCCACTTATGGATTGAACGCCACTTCAACGCCAAGGTTCTCTTCGATGATGAAGATTTCGACCTCTTGACCCCATTTGAAGAAGATCAAACGCTCGAAGATCTCAAAGCTAAGTGGCTCGCATCTGATTGGGCGAAGTTGCAACCACATGCAGTTGAAGTTCCATTTGAAACTGTTATCGCAGGTGTTCTTGTTCGCGGTCGTATTGATGCTGTCTATAGGAACGGTGACAAATACGAAGTTGTCGATTGGAAGACTGGTTCAAAGATTCTCGGTGAGTCATCTGCCGTACAGCTAGCCGTCTATCGATTGGCGTGGGCGAAGTTAAGTAAGGTTGCGGTCTCCGATGTATCTGCTGCATTCCATTATGTTCCTACAAATAAAACAGACCGGCGGGCAGATCTTCTTACCGAAGACCAACTCACCGATCTGTTACTGCTGAAGTAGTTTTACAGCTTAAATATCTAGCTTAAATATCTAGCTTAAATATCTAGCTTAAATATCTAGCTTAAATATCTAGCTTAAATATCTAGCTTAAATATCAAATCGATCGAGCTCCATTACCTTGCTCCATGCTGCTGCGAAATCTGCAACAAACTTCTTATCCGCATCAGCACTTGCGTAGACTTCAGATAGCGCACGAAGTTCTGAGTGAGATCCAAAGACGAGATCTGCTCTCGTTGCACTCCACTGAACCTTGCCGTTCTTACGGCTACGACCTTCGAATTCACTGGCATCTTTAGACTTTGGCGCCCACTCTGTGTTGATATCGAGGATATTGACGAAGAAATCGTTTGTAAGTGACTCCTTCTCCTTTGTCAGCACTCCATCTTTTGAACCGTTGTAATTTGCGCCAAGTGCACGCAGACCGCCAACGAGAACAACCATTTCAGGTGGAGTCAGAGTTAGCAGTGCTGCCTTCTCGACGATTGCAATTTCAGCAGGGCGAGTATCTTCTGCGCCTCGGTAATTACGGAAACCATCAGCGATTGGCTCTAGGTATGCAAATGATGCAACATCCGTTTGATCCTGCGTTGCATCGGTACGACCTGGAGTAAAGCGAACCTTCGCCTTAACTCCTGCATTTGCAGCTGCCTTTTCAACGGCCGCAGTTCCGCCGAGAACGATGAGGTCAGCAAGTGAGACCTTCTTTGTTGACTTCTTATTGAAAGCGATCTGAATCTTTTCGAGAACCGCAAGAACCTTCTTGAGTTCCTTAGGATTATTTGCTTCCCAGCTCTTCTGTGGTTCAAGGCGGATACGTGCACCATTGGCACCTCCGCGCTTATCTGTTCCGCGGAATGTTGATGCAGATGCCCATGCAGTTCTTGTTAGCTCTGCAATGGTGAGATCGCTCTTAAGAATCTTCTTCTTAAGTTCTTCAATCTCTGACTTGCCGATTACCTTCTTTGAACGCGCTGGAAGTGGATCCTGCCAGATGAGTTCTTCCTTCGGAACAAGTGGTCCTAGGTAACGAGCAACTGGACCCATGTCACGGTGTGTGAGCTTGAACCATGCACGTGCAAATGCATCAGCAAATGCATCGAGATCGGCTGCAAAGCGACGTGAAATCTTTTCGTATGCAGGATCCATGCGAAGTGCGAGGTCGGTTGTAAACATCACTGGCGCATGTGTCTTACCTGAAATATGTGCATCAGGAACAGCTTTTGCAGCAGATTCATCAGTTGGAATCCATTGAGTTGCACCTGCTGGTGACTTTGTCTGCTTCCACTCGTACTTAAAGAGAGTCTTAAAGTAGGTGTTATCCCACTTCGTTGGCGTTGGAGTCCAAGCACCTTCTAGGCCGCTTGTAATTGTCTCTGCGCCATTTCCCTTACCAAATGTGTTCTTCCAGCCGAGGCCCATCTCTTCGATTGATGCACCTTCTGGTTCTGCACCGACATATTTGCCAGGATCTGCAGCACCATGTGCTTTACCGAATGTATGACCACCTGCAATGAGTGCAACTGTCTCTTCATCATTCATCGCCATGCGAGCAAATGTTTCGCGGATATCGCGAGCAGATGCAAGTGGATCTGGATTTCCATCAGGACCTTCAGGGTTTACATAGATAAGACCCATCTGCACTGCAGCAAGTGGATTCTCTAACTTGCGATCACCGCTGTAACGATTATTGGCGAGCCACTCTTGCTCTTTGCCCCAGTAAGTCTCATCTGGCTCCCAGACATCAACTCGTCCGCCACCGAAACCAAATGTCTTAAGTCCCATTGATTCAATTGCACAGTTACCAACGAGGATCATTAGATCTGCCCACGATAAACGCTTGCCGTACTTCTGCTTAATTGGCCACAAGAGGCGACGGGCCTTATCGAGATTTCCGTTATCTGGCCAGCTATTAAGTGGAGCAAAACGTTGCATACCTGCACCTGCGCCACCGCGACCATCATGTGTGCGATATGTACCAGCGCTATGCCATGCAAGACGAATAAAGAAAGGACCGTAGTGTCCGTAATCTGCAGGCCACCAATCTTGTGAAGTAGTCATCAACTCTTCAATATCTTTCTTTACCGCTTTGATATTGAGCTTTGAAAATTCTTCTGCATAGTCAAAGTCCTCATCCATTGGATCTGAGACAGGAGAGTGTTGGCGAAGAACTGATAGGTCGAGTTGGTTTGGCCACCAATCAACGTTGTATGTTCCTTCGCGATTTAACTTGCTACCTGTATATGGGCACTTTGCTGCATCAGTCATTTTTGCTCCAAGAGTCTTATTCAGAGAGAGTTTCTAGCGGTAGCCCTAGCCTAATGGAGCAGGTAGAAAGTGCTAATTGAAAATTTCGACAGCGAGCGGGAGGTGGTCGCTAATTCCAAGTTTGGATATATCCAGGCTTGAGATATCTAGAGGGTGATATTCACCCTCTTGTAACCCTTGCGTCAGGATGTAGTCGAATTGAATCTTGGCGCCCCAACTTGGGTAGGTATTTTGCTGAACAAGCGAGATCCAGTCAGATGCAAGTACTGGCAAATTCTTCGGCAAGTTGAGATCGCCCATAATTGCCACTCGACAATTATTCTCAGCGCCAAGCGTCTGTGCCCATCGCTTAATTTTTCGAAGCTGAGCAAAGTTAAAACCGGGAACAAATGAGAGATGGGTATTGATAACAACCCAACCATTTTCTAGCACTGCTGCAATCGCAACTCGAGGTTCATCTCTGACATAGATAAAACGTGGACGACCTTTTCCTGTTTCATCACCTGGAACAACTAGTGGCATTCCAATTGGCGAGTTACCAAGATTTAATCGATGCCAAGCGATCACTGGAATTTTTGAAACAATTCCGATTCCGTAACTCTCATGCATAAGTTCTTGATGGGAAGAGTTATTGGTAATTATCTCTGGCTCATCTTTACGAAGCGGTCTCCACTTTTCTCCAGGAGTTCCGATAATGCTCGGCGCCATCGCCCAATCGCGCGCACCTAACGTTTCTGCAATATCGCGCATCTGCGGCCTTGAATGAGATCGAGGTAGGAAGTGATCGACTTCTTGAAATCCATAGATATCAGAGTGAATCTGCCCATCGAGCTTCTGAATGGCGCCAGTGAGATTCTCGCCGCCACCATTTCGTTGATCGCCACTTGAGGCAGGCGGGATAGCCATTCCATGCAGGAGATTCCACGAGGTGATGCGCACCCCCACACACTAGTAACCTGCACCCGTGAGCGCGATAAATCAGCACCCTTCCCGCATAGACCGCGCCGGAGAGTTACGAGTTAACCAAGAGTCACTCGATCAACTCTGGAGTAAAGCGAAGATCCTTCATATGTCTGAAGGGCGAATTGCGGCAGCCGGTAGCGAAATTACTTTTCTCTCTGCAGCTGATGTCGCCGAAAAAATTTCATCTCATATATTTGCAGAAGGAAGTCGTTACTTCTTGGGGCTTGATATCGAAAGTCGCGAGCCATTCTTTGCGTGGGATACGCAATGGGTTGAAGAGTTAAGCGATGAAGAGAAAGCGGCAGGTTTTTCTACAGTCCGCGAAATTGGTTCACTCCTTCCAGAACGCGAGTTAGAACTTGGTCTGCATGCACTTGCCTTAAGCAATTGGCACCGTGCACATCCACGTTGCCCTAAATGTGGCGAAGCAACGCGAGTTGATCTGGGTGGAGCCGCACGTTTCTGCGATGCAGATCAGAGCCAGCACCATCCCCGTACAGATTCCGCTGTCATTGTCCTAGTTAAAGATCGCCAAGATCGCATCTTGCTTGGCCACCAACCAATTTGGCCTGAGGGTCGATTCTCAACGTTTGCCGGATTCCTTGAACCTGGTGAAACTTTTGAACAATGCGTCGCACGTGAGGTATTGGAAGAGTCATCAATTCGCGTTACCGAGCTAAAGTATTTAGGGTCGCAACCGTGGCCATTTCCAGCAAGCATCATGATTTCCTTTGAGGCAGTTACAGATAATCCAGATGATGCACGCGGTGATGGCGAAGAGATCACCGAAGTTCGGTGGTTCTCTCGCGCAGAGTTAAAGGCTGCAGCTGCAGATGGATCGCTCTTACTTCCACCATCAATCTCTGTTGCACGAAAGATGATTGAACGTTGGCTAGGTGAGAGCGCACAAGGCGGCGAAACATGGCGATAACTTTTTTCCACTTATATGGTGGCATAACGTGGAAATAGGCGACTCGATTCTCGCTGCCCTTGATGTAGATCAACGTGCAGTAGCGATTGCTACTCGCGGACCTGTCTGCGTAATCGCAGGTGCAGGTACAGGAAAGACTCGCGCAATTACTCATCGCATCGCATATGCAGCAGCAATCGGCACGATGGATCCACAGAAAGTTCTCGCCCTTACATTTACTGCAAAGGCGGCAGGCGAGATGCGTGCACGATTGCGCACACTTGGAGTTCCTACCGTTGCAGCTCGCACGATTCACTCGGCAGCGCTGAAACAACTTCTCTACTTCTGGCCGAGCGTCTTTGGCGGAAGAACTCCAGATTTAATGACGACTAAGACAGGATTTCTTACCGAAGCAATTAATCGCGCAGGTTTAAGTGACTCACTTCGGGCGACTAATCGCGAACTCATGCGCGATATTGCAGCTGAGATTGAATGGGCGAAAGTTTCCCAAGTGACTCCCGTTGATTATGTTGATCAAGTCGGTCGCCGCAGCCAGAAGCCTCGCCTTCTGCCTGAACAAATGGTGCAGATTTATACCGCCTATGAATCAATTAAGAAGCAGGAGCTGGCAATTGATTTTGAAGATGTACTACTGCTCTGCGCTGCGATGCTTGAAGAAGAACGCGAAGTTCGCGAACGCGTGCAGGATCAATATAGATATTTCACCATCGATGAGTATCAGGATATTTCACCTATTCAACAGCGATTGATTAATGCCTGGCTTGGTACTCGTCGCGATATTTGCGTTGTTGGAGATCCCGCCCAAACCATTTACTCCTTTGCCGGTGCAACTCCAGTCTTTCTCAACTCATTTACACAGCGCTTTCCAGAGGCAGAGGTCATTCGCCTAACAACTGGGTATCGCTCGACTCCTGAAATTACCTTCGCAGCTAATTCACTTTTGCGCGCTGGCACTATGGGGCAGGAGCTCGTCGCCTTTAATGGCCATGGCTCTAAACCAATGGTCACAGGCTATGCAGATGAGGCTGCTGAAATCCGTGGAGTCATGGATGAAATTACTCAATTGATGAGCACTGGTACTGCCCCACAAGAGATTGCAATTCTTGCTCGCACAAATGCACAACTTAAAGGTGCAGAGAAGGCGATGCTCGCGGCTAACATCCCTTACCAAGTACGCAACACCGAACGCTTCTTTGAGCGCCGAGAAATCCGCGATTTCCTTAAGCAAGTTCGCCAAGCATCCGTTATTCCCGCAGAAGATTCAGGTTGGATTGATGAACTTCGCTCCCTTGCACAGCCATATCTCACCGGCGAAGCAATTGATGGAATTGCAGCGCTGCTTCATCTAGCTCGTGAGTTAGAAAGTGATGAGAATTTCTCACCGAAGACCCTGCGTGGTTACTTACGAGAAGTTGAAGATCGAGTGCAGCAGAACAATCCACCAACAATGCCGGTTGTAACTCTTGCAACTCTGCACGCAGCAAAGGGCCTTGAATGGGAGCGAGTATTTCTCATCGGCGCATCTGACGGGCAATTACCCCTTGCAAATAGCGCAGGAGATGTCGCACTCGATGAAGAACGTAGACTTTTCTATGTAGGAATCACGCGCGCTAAAGCCGATCTCCATATCTCCTACCGCGGAAAAGCGAGCCAATTCCTGCGTGAATCAGGGCTACTCGCCAGTTCGTAAAACCCGATCTTCGGAAGCGGTCAGCCTGAAATTAATTAGCTTGCGCCATCTGATATCCATCGCGTACCCTTACGCCAGCCAATAAATTAACCAGAAAGAAGGGGTTGAGATGAATTCAGTATTCACTTCAACAATCGGGGCAGGCGCACGCGCTGCTCTTCCTTCTGCTGCCCACACAACCTCAACAGCTAAGCGCTCACATCGCAGCGCAGCTTGGCCCACAGCTACAAAGTCAGCGTTTTACGCCAACTTTTATGCAGTGGATGAGGCCACGGGGGCACTAATCGGCTAATACCGAATACGACCCACAAGGGCCTCAAATCCACTCGATGGATTTGGAGGTCCTTTTTTATTACCCAAGAGCAAGTCAAGCAAGAGCAAGTCAAGCAAGAGCAAGTCACTAGAGATCAGATATGAGGAGGTGAGGACTATGACAGTTCTCTTCAGCGAACTACAGGTTCCAGGTTGGGCAGATAACGGCGAGAAGATTGGCTTAAACGATGTGACATTCACATATGACAACGCCAAGGCCTTCACCCTGCCTTGCCATGTAGCAGATCCTGACCTTTTCTACTCTGAGACAGATCAAGGGATTGCAGAAGCGAAGGCGCTCTGCGGACAATGTCCTGTGCGCAATAAATGTCTCGATGGGGCGCTCTCACGCCAAGAGCCTTGCGGAGTCTGGGGCGGCCAGCTTATTGAAGATGGCATCATCATCGAACGTAAGCGTCGCGCAGGTCGACCACCACGTCAGGTGATCGCAGCTGCTCGAATGATCGAGTAGCGCCAGATTCTTAGAGAAGGCGCTACTGAAATGCGCATCCGCAGAGCGGGTGTCTAGGAATAACAGCGCTTCGAGGGTGCGACAGGGATTGGTAATCAACGGTTACAACGGTGCCGACCAATTCCTGTTTTGCACCATCGATCTCCACGGTATCAAAGAAGTTTGCAACAAATGAAGCAGCCATCGCCGCGATGAAATGAGCTGCTATTTGAGGGTACTCACTTTCGCGTGGTTGGCTGGTATCAAAGCGTTGCTGCAGCTGACTCTGTTCTTGCGTTGCAAGCAGATGACAACGCAGACACGGAGATTTTCCAGGTATTACCAACGGCCCAATCTCTGCCGAATCTGCTTGAGGAGTCGGAATCACTAAGAAATTTTGACCGGTGCTCATCCAGAGCGATAACTTCTCTGGATCGATTTCACCGCAATGAATGATTAAATCGGGAGTTGATAACTCATCGAGATAGTTGTGTTCTCTTTCAAGTGGGAATAGCGATAGCTCTCTACGTAGCGATTCACAATGGTTAATGAAAGCTTTTCCTACATCGGATGCTCCAATTGTTGCCGCACCAATATCTTTATCACCAATCTGAGCGCTCCTGGTGCGAGAGCCAGGCGCAAATCTCGCCTGAGTAAATCCGCTCGCGAGTAAGAGCGAGTAGATGATCGTTGCAACTCGATTCTGTCCTGAAATTTCAACGAGATAGCTCTGACGATTAGTCAGAGTATTAATCCCGCCATCGCGCACACCATCAATCCATGTGCTCTGCGTTAACTCAGGAATCGCTCGACTCTGTAATTGCAATAGAGCGGCGTCGACAAAGCCTTTCTTACTTTTCTCAACTCGCTCTTCTACCTTCGAGATGAATCTCTGCGAAACTTTCAGAGCGCCCTGCTCTGTATCCAAAAGTTGAGCCACTTCTAACTCACTCAAAACTTTCTCAAAGACTTTTACATCCACACCTTCGATGTGAAGGATCTCTTCTTCGCTCTTACCGCTCATCAATTCAAGGGCGAGCGCTTTCTCTTCCGATGTGCAGATGCGAATGAGTTGCTTTGGCCTACCAATGAAATATTCACTTTGCTTATTACTTTCATAGAACTTAACTCCGACTTTTATTCTTCTCATAGCGCGCAAGGATGCTTACACCGCTCACATTTAATATGGAGCTACGGGTGAATCTGTGGGAAGCTCACACTTCATCCACGCAGAGAACCTCATGCGTGACAGCCAGTTGATATCTGTCAGAAAAGAAATAACCCCCGCTCAAATGAGCGAGGGTTATAACTACGTTTAGTGACTGGTACTTATTCTGGCTTCTTGCCGAGAATGCGGTTTACCTTGGTGCCACACACTGGGCAGATGCCCTGTGCCATGCGACGACCAGAGTCTGAGATCTTTACAGTTCCCTCGAAATCACGCTTCTCTTTGCACTTCACGCAGTAAGCGTCACCCTTGTATGTCTCTACCTCTGTCATTTTTGCCTCCGTTCGACCCATGAGCTTGGCGCCATGCGTACTGGTCAAAACCATACTCTCACTCACGCTCAAAATACCGTTTCCACACGGGGCTTAGGAAAGTTTCTTTAGCTCCACAGGCGGCAGAATGGCCCTCTCGGCAGCCTCATATCCATCGAGATAGGCGCTGGCGAGCTCAGAGTCCTCAAAGCGGTTAAGAATGGCGGTGAATTCATCTCCATGGTCGAAGTGCTGAAGATGGATCGCTTCATGGAATAAGACGTAGTCGAGGGCATAGTCAGGGGCCAATTTGAGGCGATCTGAGATGCGGATACTGCGATCGACGCTGGTGCAGGAGCCCCAACGCTCTCTCATAGGGCGCCAGACCACAGATGCCGGGCGAGCGGTGATCTCTGGGGCTAACTCTGTCAGTAATTGGTCGATTCGCGATGCCAATTGGGCCTCACCTGGGGTTTTCGACTCCTCTTGATCGCGAATCTTGGCGATCATCTCGGGAACTATCGCCCGTTCATCAGCTTTTGAGAGTCTTGCAGGGATAGAGATGACTATCCGGCCACCTTGGCGATAGGCCGAGATGCTCTTCTTTCGGCGATTGGAGCGGATAACAACAATCTCACCTTCATCGACACCAGGAAGTGTGAGATTTTCACCCTCGCCATCTGCAGGTGAAAAGTCTCGAGTTGTCATTGAGGAAATGTAATAGAAAAAGGTTAAAAGGTGAGGTGAATCAACATTTCTTGACAAGAAATTTTTGTTGTGTCTAAGTCATTTACATTTGATTCTGCGTTAAATCTCTCGTACTTTGCGCTTACGAAGTCCTCGGATAACCGTTTGATATCTGCAAGGGGAAGGCAGATATTAAAATGAGCGCCCGGGGACTTCGCTTTTCTATCTAGCGCTCTTGCACATGAATTAGAGCAGCCCGCTGAGGTCATCAGGAATCTCAGCTGACTTTAAGAACTTCTCTGGCTCTAAGAGCTCATCTGCACTTGGCAAGATTCCACTCCAAATCTGATCACGAGCGCTCACATCTTTTGTCTCGCGAATTTTCTGCCAGAAGGCGCTCGCCTCACGCGCAAGTCGCGGAGATACTTGAAGCCCCAAGAGTGATTTGAAGAGTTGTTGTGATGGCGCGCTAGTTGCCCGTTGACGTCTAAATATTTCTCGCAGCGATGCAAGTGCAGGAAGTCGATCTCCTGCAGCGAGTGCTGCAACTTCATCGGCCCAACCATCAACAAGAGCAAGCGCAGTCTCTAACTTTGAGAGCGCTGCTCTCTGTGCAGGAGTTTCTTCAGGTGTAAATACACCGTTGTTGAGAGCAATTGAGAAAGTATTTTCTCCAGATTCTGGATTCATTTGCGCGGGATCAAAGTTCGACATCGCTTCTTCTGCTTGTCGTTGAATGGCTTCCATATCGATATGAATACCGCGTCCGTAATCAACGATTGCACTTCGAATGTAAGAAACTATCCATGGGTTATGTGCGAATAGACGTGCTATTGCGGCTTCGCGAAGTGCGTGGAATATATATATTTCGGTCTTAGGAATTTCAAGATCTTTACTCCAGATTTCAACATTCTCGGGAATCAGAACTGGTTGCGCTGGATCGAGTAGTGGCAGACCCACATCATGTGCACCTGTTGCCGATGCAGAGATTGCTCCAATAGCTTGGCCTAACTGCGTTGCAATCATCGAACCGATAAATGTTCTTAGAAGCCCGGTAATTGCACCCATGGAATTATTGAGCTCGTCAGAGTCACCCGATGCTTGATCAAGGAGTCCTGAAATTGCCGATGAAAGCCCAGTTGCAAGTGGCTCCATAGTCTCGTGCCAACCCGCAAGGGTGAGGTCAATCCAATCGAGACGGCTGATTACTCGTGGAGCAGTTGTTGCAGCGGTTGCAGGAAATACCGTCGCCTCATTCAGCCAGAGATCTGCAATCTCGAAGGCGTTCTCAACGACCGTAAGATCTTTTGTGCCAACCGGCTGTGAACCTTGAAGCTGAACAATCTTCTTTGCGGTATCGCGAACAACGCTCTTAGGTAGCGTTTCATTTGCGCCGCCCGTGAAGGCAGCAAATGGATTTACGAAACCAGCTGGATTAATCCCCATCTGTTCAAATTGTTTTTGAATCTGTTCCTGCATCTGTCGCATCATCGCCGAAAAATCTTCAGGTTTATCACCATCTGGCTTTTCGCCATCTTCATTGGCATCATCTGGAGTAAATCCAAAAGGCGACATCAGGAACTCCTTCAACTCTCTCAAATGACCGTTTAGCGATACCAATGATTCTAACCAAGTGGTTAACCAGTATGTATAACCATGCAAGTGGGCACTTTCTTCCCAGAAAGGGTAGGCTCTTTTTATGCCTTCGCTTTTAATGTATTCAAGTGAACTCACTTCCGCCTATGCCGCCAGAAGCAGCGCATTCGCTGCCTTAATTTGGTGGGTGGTTCCAGCAGCAGGGCTAGTGGGCGGAATTGGATATGTCATCTGGATTTCTAAGTACAAGGGAAAGTTTGAATCTGAAACTTCTCGCTCAGTCGGCCAGTTCCAGCGCTTTCAGAATTCTTTCAGAGAAGAAACAACAGTCCAGCGAGAAGAGCCAACAGTCCAGCGAGAAGAGCCAACAGGCAACTCAGATACTCCAGGAAGCCAAGCTTAGAAGTTTCTGCAATGCCTCTTCGCTTCTCCCGAACTCCACGATTAGCAAAACTCTTACTTATTTCTGTACTGACGCTCCCGCTGGTACTTCCAGTTAATTTCGTATTGATCAACCCCGGTGAGGGCAACCCGCTCTTTCCAAAGTTACTCAATATCCAATCAACGTCTACATCTCCGGTTGCTACATATCCAGCCGATGGACAGATGTATCTACTATCTATTTGGGTTACAAATCCTGAAACAGAGATCCTCGGATATCAAGTCTTGCAGTGCTGGTCTCAGAAGGATTGTGTAGTTGTGCCGCGTTCTGTCATCTACCAGGCCGAGACAGACGATGAGGCCGAGAAGGCGCAAGGCAAAATTGAAATGGCAAAGTCGCAGAGCACAGCCTTACTTGCAACAAAGAAACTATTCGCCAAATATCACTCAGATATCGATTTAACTAATCTGGAAGATTCTTCAATAAAAATTTCGCTGAAGAATACCGGCGGCCCAAGTGGCGGATTAATTTTTGCATTAGGGCTCACCGAACTCTTAACACCTGAAAATATTTTGCAGGGTCGAAAGATTGCGGCAACCGGAACCATTTCGGCGCTAGGCAAAGTTGGGGCAATTGGTGGGGTAGAAGAGAAGATCACCGCGGCTCGAAAGACTGGCACCGAGATCATCTTCATTTCCAGTGAAAATTGTGATGAAGTTCCAGAAAAGGTCGAAGGTGTACGAGTGATTGCTGTCTCAACCCTAGAAGAGGCCTATAAAGAGCTCCTGGCACCCAAGAATTCGAATTTTCAAGGGGTTAAGGGTTGCACTAATCTAGCTTCATGAATAGAAATCGTAGCCCGCTTGTAATTACTGCAGGAATCTTATTTGCACTCGGTGCCCTTCTCGTTTACTTCAGTGGTTTCTATATCGATTGGCTCTGGTTTAAATCTGTAGATTTCACATCAGTCTGGAGCAAAGTTCTCACCACAAAGATTGAGCTCTTCCTCATTGTCGGGCTCCTTACTTCGCTAGTAATTTCATTTAATATCTTCATCGCATACAAACGACGCCCTCTCTATGTTCCAACTAGCATCGAAATCAATGGCGTTGAAAGATTGCGCGGCCAAATCGAGCCAATTCGCATCTGGGTTTTTCTCGGAGTTGTCCTAGTACTGACCTACTTTGCCGGCTCTTCAGGCATGGCCTTCTGGCGCGAGTGGCTTCTCTTTACAAATTCAACTTCTTTTGGAGTCAAGGATCCACAATTTGGTTTGGATATCTCCTTCTTCGTATTTAAGTTACCTATGTTCCAAGCAATTATTGGTTGGGGAATCTCCACCCTCATCTTGGCCGCTCTCGCAAGCGCATTTATCCACTACATGTATGGTGGAATTCGTACTACCGTTCAGAGCGATCGCACAACCGTCGCAGCACGTGTTCAAATCTCAATACTCCTAGGCCTCATAGTTCTACTCAAGGCCGTTGCATATTGGTTCGATCGTTACGCGCTCTCTCTCAAAGAGAGCAGCCTTATCACCGGTCTCAAGTACACAGATGTCAACGCAGTTCTGCCAGCAAAGGCGATCCTCTCTGCGATCGCCGTCGTCTGCGCGCTTCTCTTCTTTGCAAATATCCTCCGTCGCTCTTGGCTCTTGCCTGCAGCAGGAACAGTTCTGCTTGTCATCTCATCTGTACTTATCGCTGGAATTTACCCAGCAGCTATCCAGCAATTCCAGGTCAAGCCTTCGGAATCATCGAAGGAAGCGCCATTTATTCAACGTAATATCGATGCAACACGTGCTGCATACGATCTATCGGATGTAGAGATCAAGGATTACAACGCAACGCTCTCTGCAAGTGCGGGTCAACTTGCAGACGACGCAGCAACAATTGCAAATATTCGTTTGATGGATCCAAATGTAATCTCTGCGACTTTTAAACAACTCCAGCAAATTAAGCCGTACTACACATTCCCACAGTCACTCGATGTGGATCGATACAAGATCAACGGCGTATCCCGAGACACAGTCGTAGCTGTTCGCGAATTAAATATCGATGGAAATCCAAGTCGTAACTGGATTAACGACCACCTTGTCTATACCCACGGCTTCGGCTTTGTTGCAGCTTACGGAAATACAGTCGATGCTGATGGAAAGCCAAACTTTGCTGTTGGAGATCTTCCTCCAACAAAAGGCCTAGGTGATTTCGAACCTCGTATTTACTTTGGCGAGAATGTTCCTGATTACTCAATTATCGGCGGCAAGAAGACAAAGAGCCCGGTTGAATTTGATTACCCAGATGATTCATCTGCCAATGGCCAGAAGAATTACACATACACCGGAACTGGTGGAGTACCTGTTGGAAATATGCTCAATAAGTTGCTCTTCGCTGTTAAGTATCAAGAGCAGAGAATCCTTCTCTCTGACCTCATCAATGCAGATTCAAAGATTCTCTACAACCGCTCACCACGTGAACGTGTTGCAAAGGTGGCGCCATGGCTCACACTCGATGGAGATCCTTACCCATCTGTTGTCGATGGCAAGATCCTTTGGATAATTGACGGATACACAACGAGCGCGGGCTACCCATACTCACAGGCGACATCACTTTCTACAGCGACAGCTGATGCTCTGACAACGAACTCAACTTCTGTCACAGCTCAAGCTAATAAGACAGTGAATTACATTCGAAATTCTGTGAAAGCAACTGTCGACGCTTATGACGGATCTGTGACTTTGTACCAGTGGGATGAGAAGGATCCGGTCTTGAAAACTTGGATGAAAGCTTTCCCAAAGAGCGTAAAACCAAAGAGTGCAATCTCTAAGGGCCTTCTTGAGCATGTGCGCTACCCAGAAGATATCTTCCGCGTTCAACGCGACATCTTGAGCTCGTATCACGTCAAGAACTCTGACGCCTTCTATGGTGGACAAGATTTCTGGCGCGTACCAAGAGACCCTTCAACATTTGGTGCAAATGCGGGAGCGCAACCTCCGTACTACATGACACTGCAGATGCCTGGAACAAAGACTCCAGCATTCTCATTGACTACACCGTTTGTCCCTCGAGGCGGTCGTGAAAACCTATCTGCATTTGCATCAGTGAATTCAACTGCAGGCCCAGATTACGGAAAGATATCCGTGCTTCAACTTCCTCGAAGCACAAATATTGCAGGACCATCACAGGTTGCATCTAACTTTGAAGCCAAACCTGAAGTTGCTAATGCTCTATCGCTATTGCGTCAGGGCGGTTCAGATGTGGTTCTCGGAAATCTACTTACACTTCCAGTTGGAAATGGATTGCTCTACGTTCAACCTGTCTACGTGATGGCAACATCTAACACTGCGGCATATCCACTGCTCCAGAAAGTGCTTGTCTCATTCGGAGATGTCATTGGTTTTGATAGCTCTCTCAAGGGAGCACTTGATCAGGTATTCGGCGGAAACTCCGGAACATCATCGACATCAAATTCAAATCCAGATGCAACGACAAATAACAGCTCAGCAGATTTAGCGAGTGCGTTACAACGCGCTAAGCAAGCTCTCTCTGACGGTCAAGCTGCACTTGCAAAGGGAGACTTCGCTGCTTACGGTCGCGCACAAGATCGACTCAAGGCAGCACTTGCTGCCGCAATTGCTGCGCAATCACGCAAGTAATTTCACACATCTGTATCGGATTTGGTGAAGCATCGTTCCTTCACCTATGATTGCACTTCCGACGCGGGGTGGAGCAGCTCGGTAGCTCGCTGGGCTCATAACCCAGAGGTCGTAGGTTCAAATCCTGCCCCCGCTACCAATGTAGGTAAGCAAGTATGAATGCATGAAAAAGGCGCTGATTTCAGCGCCTTTTCTCATTCTCGCCCATACTTTTTAAAGCATGGTTCTACTTTAAACGCAGAGAGTTGCTGACTACAAAGAGGCTGCTGATAGCCATGGCAGCTGCTGCATAGATTGGCGTTGCAAGGCCAAGTGCAGCAATTGGTAGCCCGATGACGTTATATGCAAATGCCCACGTGAGATTTCCCTTAATTGTAGTTAACGTCTTCTTCGAGAGATCTAGCGCCTCAATGACCGCCATCAACTGTGGTCGCATCAAAGTGATATCTGCGCTGGAGATAGCAGCATCTGTACCTGTCCCCATCGCGATACTCAAATCTGCTTGGGCAAGCGCTGCAGCATCATTGACGCCATCGCCAATCATTAGAACTCGATGGCCTTGCTCTTGAAGCTCTTTAACTTTCGCCAACTTATCTTCAGGCATTGCCTTTGCGATGATATTAGTTGTTGAGATTCCTACTTTATGGCCAATATTTGCAGCGCTCTGATCGTTGTCGCCTGTTACTAACCAAGTAGTGATTCCGCGTTTTTGTAACTCCTTCAAAGTTTCGAGCGCATCGTTTTTCAGGAGATCGCCTGATGCAAAGACCGCTAGTGCAACGCCATCGCAAGCGAGGACAGATACCGCATAGGAATTGTTTTCTGCGCTCTGAATCGCGGCGGATATTTCTAAATCAAATGGGATGCAGCTATGGGCAACAGATGCTGGAGATCCAATAAGTACTACAGGCGACTTCCCGCCAATATTTACTCGAGCCGCTACCCCAACACCAGGTGTCTGGGTAAGTTGTTCAACAGGAAGTTGTGCTGCGCCTTGAGCAAGCGAAAATGCTGCGATAGATCTTGCAGTTGGGTGATCGCTCTGACTTTCAAGTGCAAGTGCGGTAGAGAGAATATTCTTCTCAGAGAGCAAAGCCCTAAATTCTGCGCCAAGAATTTTGCTGGCAGATGCTGAGAGCGTGAAGTCACGGACCGACATATCACCTTCTGTAAGAGTCCCTGTCTTATCTAGTACAACTACATCAATGCTTTGAGATGCTTCCAGCACTCGTGGATTACGTAGAACTATCCCTCGAAGTGCACCTCGTCCAGATGCCACTAGGAGAGCAACAGGAGTAGCAAGTCCAAGCGCGCATGGACATGCGATTACTAGAACTGTAATTGCAGTTGAAATTGAGTAAGTGAGGGATTTTCCACCAAAGAGGTACCAGCCTTCAAAGGTGGCAGCTGCAAGAACAGTAACGATTGGAACAAAGTAAGCAGCAATTTTATCTGCCTTAGCTTGGATAGGTGTCTTACTTCCTTGAGCAGCAACAACCATCGAAGTAATGCGCGCCAGCTCTGTATCGCTTCCAACGCGTGTTGCTCGAACAATTAAGCGACCATTGTTATTCATCGCCGAGCCAATAACACGCGAACCAGGTGCAACCTCAACGGGTGCAGATTCTCCGGTAATTAATGAGTTATCAACAGAACTTGTACCTGAGATGACCAGGCCATCTGTTGCAATTCGTGATCCTGGCTTTACTACAAATTCATCTCCGGCGACTAGCTGAGAGATGGGAAGGACAACTTCAACACCATTTCGCAACACAGCAACTTCTTTTTCACCGAGAGCTAGTAGTGAGGAGAGTGCACTGCTTGCACGTCTCTTTGCGCGAGATTCTAAGTAACGCCCGAGAATTACAAAGAAGAGAACGCCGGCAGCAACTTCGGTGTATGGCTCTCCACTGTTTGAGTAAGTTGCATAAATCGACCAGAAGTAAGCACTAAGCGCTCCCAATGAAACCAAGGTATCCATCGTTGGGTGAAAAATATTTCGAATTGCCGCGCGATGAATTGGCCAAGCAACGAAGAGAATCAAGGGAGTAGTTATAACCAAAACCAACCACGAAACAAAATTATGGTCTGCATGAGGCGGTTGTGGCCAGTTGTAATTCTCAAAGGTTGAAATCAGCCAATCATTAATTGCTGGATGCCAACTCATTACCATCGAAATCACTATCGATGGAATTGCAAAGAGAGCTGCCGCAGCAAGTGCTCTAGCTGCACCCTTTCTATGTAAAGCAGGATTACTTTGATCTTCAAGTAAATGTGCCTCATAACCCGCTGATTTCACTTGCTTGATAACGATCTTTGCATCAAGGGAAGCGGGAGCGAGGAGATGAAGAGTCTCCGAGGCAAAATTTACAGAAGCGGAGACTCCAGGTATCTCATTAACTGCTCTCTCGACGCTATTAACGCATGAACTGCAGGTCATACCAGAGATTGAAAATGTAAGGGGCGTAATCTGTTCTTTACTTAAATCGACAGAAGTTTTCAGCTCAGAAGTCTTATGTCGCTCAAGATCAATAGTTATATCAGCCATTGTCGCCCTCTAACTCTCGACCTTTATTGCATTTACAACGGTTGCGTGGAGCACACCATTTGTAGATAGACCATTACCCCCGTGGATTCCATCTACTCCATCGAGATTGGTAAATCTTCCACCTGCTTCACGAACAACAATATCGAGCGCCGCCATATCCCACAGAGCAAGCGATGGTTCGATAGCAATATCAACGGCACCTTCTGCAACCAACATATGTGACCAGAAATCACCGTGCGCGCGCGTGCGCCAGGCAGATTGAAGAAGAGAGTTAAAGGCTTTAAGTCTCTCGCCCCACCCAATGAAATCAGAGTGCGAGATAGATGCATCCTCAATCCGTGAAACTCTAGATACAGAAATTTTCTTAGGAACATCTCCATTTACTACAACGAAAGCTCCACCGCCTTCGTGGGCATACCATCGGCGATAGAGGGCAGGTGCGCTTACAACGCCAACAACAACGCTCTCTTCTCCAGATGTGCTCTTTTCGACAAGTGCAATAAGCGTTGCCCATGTTGGAACACCGCGAAGAAAATTCTTTGTGCCATCAATGGGATCAATGACCCAATAGCGATTCTTCTCTAGGCCTTCATTTCCAAACTCTTCACCAACAATTCCATCATTAGGGCGATGAGCATGAAGTAAGGCTCTGATTGCACTCTCTGCTGACTTATCTGCATCTGTGACAGGGGTGTTATCTGGCTTTGTTGTGATGGTGAGATCGAGGGCTTGATAGCGGGTGAGAGTTATTGCATCGGCTGCATCAGCTAGACGATGTGCAAGTGCGAGATCTTCTCCGCGACTTTGGCTCATTGAGTGAGTCTATCGCCCATCCTCGGGAGCATCAGATTCCACTGGTTTCACCTCAAGAAGGGAACGAAGGCTAGTTACACGCGTTAAGCGCTCTGCACGTAATTCTGGTTCTGATTCAATCCAAGGTCCGAGTGCGCACGAGTTTTCATGGTGAGAACAATTCGGCATACATCTTTGAATGACCTGATAGATATCTGGAAAAGATTCAATAATGCGATCTCTATTGAGATGAGAAAGACCAAATGCGCGAATACCTGGCGTATCGATAATCCATCCACCATTAGCAAGAGGCAGAGCGATTGCACTTGATGATGTGTGGCGACCGCGACCTGTGACATCATTGACATCACCTGTCATTCGATCCGCATTTGGAACTAAATCATTAATCAGCGTCGATTTACCGACACCTGAGTGGCCGACGAGCACCGAGATTTTTTCATCGAGAATCTCAAGCAACTTTTCAATATCTTCTCTGCGACCTTCAAGCTTTGATGAGGTTGTAAAGATTTCCACGCCTAGCGCCTTGTACTCCTGGATGAAATCAGGAACTGGCGATACATCAACCTTGGTGACAACAATGATGGGTTTGATTGATTCGTGAAATGCACTGACCAAGAATCTATCAATCAAGCCTCGTCGCGGTTCAGGATTTGCTGACGCGACTACGATAAGGAGCTGATCAATATTTGAAACGATTGTTCTTTCAACTCGAGCAGCATCATCGACTGTCCTGCTCAGTGAGTTGGTTCGCTCATTTACTACAACTATGCGAGCAAGACTTCCTTCAGTTCCAGATACATCTCCAACAATTTCAACGAGATCGCCCACGACAACTGACTTTGGCCCAAGTTCGCGAGCCTTCATTGCGGTGATAATCACGCCATCATCTGTCACACACGTTGTGCGGCCGCGATCTACTGTGGTGACAAAAGCGGTGATGGAGTCAGAGTGGGTTGGACGATCTTTGGTGCGCCTGCGAGTAGTTCGAGATGGTCGAATTCGAGCATCTGATTCGTCATATTCGCGAGGGGTCATATGACCAAACTATTCCAGAGCCCTGGGAAATCCGGCAGGGTCTTACGAGTAGTTGCAACGTTTTCAACTAATACATCGGGAGTAATGAGGCCAATAACAGCGCCAGCAGTAGCTAAGCGATGATCTTCATATGTATGGAAAGTTCCACCATGCAATGGCGCTGGCGTGATGTGCAATGAAGTCTCATCTTCAACAACGTTTCCTCCGAGTGAATTTATCTCGCGAGTAAGGGCTGCAAGTCGATCTGTCTCGTGAAGGCGCAGATGTCCAATTCCGCGAAGGTGTGATGGTGAATCTGCAAGAGCCGCAAGTGCTGCAATTGATGGCGTTAACTCGCCAACATCGTGAAGGTCGATATCAATTCCGTGGATTGCATCGCCGCCTGTGAGAGTTAATCCAGCCGGGGTAAATTCGACGTGCGCGCCCATTCTTGTAAAGATTTCTCGCAATTGATCGCCAGGCTGTGTCGTAACTTTCGGCCAATCCGCAATCGTGATTTTTCCGCCGCAGACCATTGCGATTGAGAGAAAAGGTGAAGCATTGGATAGATCAGGTTCGATAGTCAGATCCAAACCATTGAGCGTGCCTGGTTCTACTCGCCATGTCTGGGCGCTCTTATCAACGTGAACTATTGCACCGAAATCGCGGAGCATCTGCACAGTCATATCGATATGAGGAATGGAGGGAAGAGTGCCACCTTCGTGACGAACGGTGATTCCCTTCTCCATACTGGGTGCAACAAGTAAGAGCGCTGATAAGAATTGGCTCGACTTACTTGCATCAATTGTTAGCTCTCCGCCAGGAATGGAACCTTTCGCCTTAATAGTTAAGGGAAGCGAGTAACGACCTTCATGATCGATCTCAATCCCAAGCTCTTCTAATGCCGAAATAACTGGACCGATTGGACGTTCGTAAGAACGAGGATCGCCATCAAATGAGATTTCACCGGTTGCAAGAGCTGCAAGTGGTGGAAGAAAACGCATTACCGTTCCGGCATTTCCTACATCTATCTTTGCTGGCCCCTTGAGTTCTCCGGGGGTAATTACCCAACTTTCATCGCTGCCGGATATATCGACACCGAGAGATTGAATTCCTGCCGACATAAGCTCTGAATCTCGAGAGATAAGAGGCTTGCGCAAAGTAGAAGGAGACTTCGCCTGTGCTGCAAGGATGAGCGCTCTATTTGTTACAGACTTTGATCCAGGAATTGTGACGCTAGCGTCGACAGCTTTAGCGCCACGAAATGGCGCTGGCCACAAGTTCAGTTCTTCCGAGTGCTTCCCAGTCATAAGCAGAGTCTAACGCGTGGCGAGGAAGTTAGGATTACCGGTATGTGCGGACGATATGCGCAAACTCTTGGCGCAGAAGAGATTGTTGAAGCCTTCGATTTAGCGGGCTCGACCCTTGATCAATCACTTCCACTTAATTGGAATATCGCTCCGACAAATGAGATCTACATAATTAGAAGTGAATCCCAATCTCGGATTCTAGATTCTGCATCGTGGGGGATTATCGCTCCGTGGCATAAGAAGATTGGCGATGCTCGCGCTTCGCAATCACATGCAATCAATGCCCGCAGCGAATCCATTCACGAGAAGCCAACCTTCCGACATGCATTTAGAACATCGAGATGCTTAGTTCCGGCAACGGGTTATTACGAGTGGGCAACTTCGCTTGGAAAGTATTCACCGAAACAACCTTTCTATATTTCCAATCGCGATGGCAAACAGCTATCAATTGCAGGAATTTGGAGTTCATGGCAGAGCGAGAGCGGGGAAGTAATACAAAGCGCTGCAATCATTACTCGCGAAGCAGTTGGTGAACTTGCAACCATTCACAGCCGCATGCCGGTCTTTATGCCGGAAGATCGCTGGGAGAGTTGGCTCGATACAGAAGCTAGAGATATTAACCGCTTGATAAAAGCGATGGTTCTGGAAGAGCCAGATGCAGGGCTGCAAGCCGTTCCGGTCTCGCCTCGCGTAAATCTCGTTGCCAATAACGGCCCTGAGTTAATTACCCCAATTGAGCTCGGGGAGCCCGAAACTCTTTTTTAATATAACCTTGCATCAATGTCATCGAAAGATTTGGTCCTAGAGAGCGAAGCCGATCGCACGATCCGCTTCGAGCGCGATGCGCTGCTCTTTACCAATCAGCTCTATGCAGCAGCACTTCGCTACACAAAGAATCCCGAAGATGCGCGTGATCTAGTTCAAGATACATACCTCAAAGCATTTACCTCTTTCCATCAATTTGAAGAGGGCACAAACCTTCGCGCCTGGCTCTACCGCGTACTAACAACAACATTTATCAATACCTATCGCAAAGATCAACGCCGCCCGTTGATTGCAGATAATGAACTTGAAGATTGGCAGGTCGCTGAAGCGCAGAGCCACACAAGCGATCAAGGAAAATCTGCTGAGACTGTTGCACTCGAAAATCTGCCTGATAGCGATATTAAGAAGGCTCTCCAAGAAATTCCTGAAGAGTTCCGCATCGTTGTCTACCTTGCAGATGTTGAAGGATTTTCCTATAAAGAAATTGCAGAGATTGTCGGAGCACCTGCCGGCACAGTGATGTCACGACTTCACCGCGGAAGAAAGCAACTTCGCGAGAAGCTCGCCGGTTATGCCCAAGAACTTGGCTACTCCGTTGCCACCTCTAAAGAAAAAGGAGGCGAGAAATGAGTTTTATTGAGATTCAATGCGGCGATGTTCTCTCCTCCGTGATCTTCATTATTGAGGGCGAGCAGCAGGCGCTGCCTCAAGCTGATGCGATCAATTCACACCTTTCTACATGTGCGCCATGTTCTGCAGAGATCGCACACGAACGCCTAATGCAGCAGATGCTTCAAAATGTTCTAAAGCGTTCATGCGATGAGCAAGCTCCAGAAGATTTACACCAGAGCATTCATCGCCAAATCCGTGCCCAGATGGCGGGACAAGCAAGCACAGAAGTTGTAACCCAGTTCAGCATGACTGAAATCTCAATTGAGATCGATGAATTTGGAAATGTTGAACACCGTGAAATTCAAATAGAACAGACACATATCCAACACTTCATCGACGACGAGGACTAATCTTCAAGGCATGAAACCGGCCGAAGAAGTCTTAGGGGCAGTTGGCTTCTCTGTCATGACTATTCGCCCCGGAGATACCTGCGTAACAATGGGTGTATCTGATCTGCCGGTGGCAGCAGCTTCACATTACTTAACACTGATGGAAAATGCCTGCGTCGCATCTCTTTCCGAATATCTCGATGCAGGTGAGACAACATTCCTTACGCATTCAACCCTTGAGATTGTTGGTTCGGCAACAGCGGGAGTTGAGATTCGAGCCAATTCCCGCCTTATTAATATTGAAGGTCGCGAGCTAACCTTTGAGTGCGATGTCTATGATGGCGAACGACACTTAGCTCAAGCAGAAATAAGAAGAGCGACAGTTGAGCGATTATCTTTCCTCGCTCGAACTGCCGCTCAATCACTCATTAACGAGTAATTCTTAAGCTTTCTTAGTGGCCCAGAAGATCTCTGCAATCTCATCGATCTTTGCGATCAAATCATCTGCAACCTTTACATCTTGAGTTCCCTTTGTTCCAGCTGCACCTGCGAGCTTTGTCGCCTCATTGAAGAGTGAGTGAAGTTGTGGGTATGCCTCAAAGTGTGGAGCCTTGAAATAGTCGGTCCAGAGAACCCAGAGGTGCTCCTTAACTTGATGTGAACGCTCTTCCTTGATTGCAACAGAACGTGAGCGGAAATCTGCATCTGGATTAGCTGCATATTTCTCCATGCATGCCTTAACTGAGAGAGCCTCAATCTTTGCTTGTGCTGGATCGTAGACACCGCATGGAAGATCGCAGTGTGCGTGAACAGTTACCTTAGGTTTTAGAAAGTTTCTCATGTGCGCGAGGGTACTCCAAGCCCTGCGAGAGCGCACCTCGGCTTATTACCCTTGCTTAACTATTATGGGGCAATGGCCAAGTACTCAACGATTCTTGTAGATGGGCGTTCGATGGCTCCTACATATAACCCAGGAGATTGGTTGATGGCGCGTTGGGGAGATTACGCAGTTGATGGCTTCTCACTCTTCCGAAATAGAGTTCGCGCCGGTGATGCAGTTGTAATCGAACGCGCAGAGCAGCCCGGCTTTTTTTACATCAAGAGAATCTCAGAGATTGATGTAACGAGCGAGAAATACCCGAAGATCTACGTACTTAGCGATAACTCGGAAGGCACAGATTCACGCACTTGGGGATGGTTACCGATTCACTATGTGAAGGCGCGCGTGGAGTTCCGAGTTAAGAAGGCCAAGCAAAAGTAGTAATAAAAATTAAGCGAGGCTAGCTAACTTATCTTTAACGGCAATTGCAGAAGGATTAGTCAGAGCAACACCATCTGAGAAGAGAAGTGTTGGAACAACGCGATTGCCGCCATTAACTTCTTCTACAAAGCCAGCGTATTCAAGCTCTTGCTCGACATTGATCTCGCGAAATGTAATTCCGATTTCACCGAGTTGGTTCTTAAGGCGCTTGCAGAATCCGCACCAATCGGTGCTGAACATGACAAACTCTTGACCTGCGAGATTGAGCGCATCCGTTATCGATGAGTTACTCATCGAGTGAAGGCCTCATCCATTAACGCCTTTGCCTCATCTTCGTGCAAGTGATGGCTTCCAGTTGCAGGAGATGCAGATGCGCGACGTGAAATTCTGCGAAGCACTCGTGAATCAACTCCAGTTCCACCAATTGACTCAGTTGTGCTTAAGGCAACGTGTGGCCATGCACCTTGGTTTGCAGGCTCATCCTGAACCCAGAGAAGGTTTGCATTTGGATGCTTCTTCGCTTCGACTTCCATCTGCGCTACTGGCAAAGGATAAAGACGTTCGACGCGAACAATTGCTGTGCTGCTGTCGTTAAGACGAGCGCGCTCTGCAACGAGATCGTGATAAATCTTTCCAGAACAGAAGATCAATCGTGTTGCGTTATTGACAGTTGAATCGCCAATTACTGGAAGGAATGTTCCCGATGTGAAGTCGCTGAGTGATGAAGCAGCAGCCTTGAGGCGCAACATTGATTTAGGTGTAAAGACAACCATTGGACGGCGCTTTGGATTTGCTGCGTGAAAACGGAGCAAATGGAAGTAAGAAGCTGGCGTAGATGGTTGTGCAACAGTCATATTCTTCTCAGCACAGAGCGCTAGGAATCGCTCGATACGAGCAGATGAGTGATCCGGTCCTTGTCCTTCATATCCGTGTGGAAGAAGAAGTACAACGGATGATCGCTCTCCCCACTTCTGAAGAGCTGAAGAGATAAATTCATCGACGACTGTCTGCGCACCATTTGCGAAGTCACCGAATTGGCCTTCCCAGAGTACGAGTGCCTCGTCGCGGACAACTGAGTATCCATACTCAAAGCCCATCGCTGCATACTCGCTCAAGAGCGAATCGATAACGAAGAATTGATTTGCATCAGAGATCAGCGAACGAAGTGGTGTCCACTCGTTGCCATTTTCTTTATCGATGATGACTGCGTGGCGGTTTGAGAATGTTCCGCGACGTGAATCTTGACCTGCAAGGCGAACTGGACGGCCTTCTTTCAGAAGTGAACCGAATGCAAGCATTTCACCAGTTGACCAGTCGATTGTCCCGTCGTTGATTGACTCTGCACGCTTCTGAAGCTGCGGTAGTAACTTCGGATGGATATTAAATCCTTCTGGAATCGCTGTCTGAGTTGCTGCGATCTCGCGAATCAACTGCTCAGAGATAAATGTTGGAACATCTTCTGCATTTGGAACAACTGGAACAACGAAGTTTGGATCGCTATGTTCCTCGTAGTTTGCAACTGATGCGAAGACTTCTTCAAGCTGCGCCTGGTAATCGCGAGCGATTTCTTCAGCCTCGGCAGGGGTGATATCTCCACGACCAACAAGTGCATCGGTGTAAAGGGTACGAGTTGTGCGCTTTGCATCGATGAGCTTGTACATCAGTGGCTGAGTAAAGCTTGGCTCATCACCTTCGTTGTGGCCGCGACGTCGGTAGCAGACCATATCGATGACAACATCTTTGTTAAATTCTTGACGATATTCGAAGGCAAGACGTGCAACGCGCACACATGCTTCAGGATCATCTCCGTTGACGTGGAATACAGGTGCTTCAATCAACTTCGCGATATCTGTCGAGTAACGAGAAGTACGTGAAGAATGTGGTGAGGTTGTAAATCCAACTTGGTTATTTACAACGATATGAATAGTTCCACCTGTGCGGTATCCCGGAAGCTGTGAAAGCTGCAGAGTTTCAGCGTTAACGCCTTGACCTGCAAAGGATGCATCTCCGTGGAGAAGGATTGGAAGAACTGTGTATGAACCCTTTGTATTGAGGCGATCTTGCTTTGCGCGAACGATGCCTTCAAGAACTGGGTTAACCGCTTCAAGGTGTGAAGGGTTTGCCGCAAGATAAATCTTTGTTGTTGCTCCTGATTCAGCGGTAAAGATTCCTTCGGTACCTAAGTGGTACTTCACATCGCCTGAACCATGAACTTGGTTCTCTGCGTAATGTCCTTGGAACTCCTGGAAGATCTGACCAACTGACTTACCTGCGATATTTGCAAGCATATTGAGGCGTCCACGGTGTGGCATACCAATACAGACTTCATCGAGACCACTTTCAGCTGCAGCTGAAACGATTGCATCGGTAAGTGGAATTACAGATTCGCCACCTTCGAGTGAGAAGCGCTTCTGTCCAACGAATTTGGTCTGTAAGAACGATTCAAATGCTTCTGCGCTATTGAGCTTACGCAAAATACGAAGCTGTTCTTCGCGTGCAGGATTTACAGATACACCTTCAACTTTTCCTTGCACCCATGTACGTTCTGCAGGATTTGAAATGTGCATGTATTCAATACCAACAGAGCGGCAATAAGCGTCGCGGAGAATTCCAAGTATCTTGCGAAGTGGAAGGAAGCTCTTTCCGCCGAATCCGCCTGTTGCGAATTCACGATCAAGATCCCAGAGAGTAAGTCCGTGTGTACGGACATCGAGATCTGGATGGTTGCGCTGCATATATACAAGTGGATCGATATCTGCCATGAGGTGGCCCCATGTGCGATATGCGTGAATCAACTGCTGAACGCGAGCTGTCTTATCAATCTCTTCATCTTTTGTAACAGCAAAATCTGGCGCCCAACGAATTGGTTCGTAAGGAATTCGGAGTGCAGTAAAGATCTCATCATAGAAACCATCTGCGCCAAGAAGAAGTTCGTGAATACGGCGAAGGAAATCACCTGATTGCGCACCCTGAATTACGCGGTGATCGTATGTGCTTGTCAGCGTGATGACCTTGCTGACTGCCATACGTGCAAGAGTCTCTTCGCTTGCGCCCTGGAACTCTGCTGGGTAATCCATCGCGCCAACGCCGATGATCAAACCTTGGTTCTGCACAAGACGTGGAACAGAGTGAACAGTTCCGATAGTTCCCGGGTTAGTAAGTGAAACAGTTGTTCCTAAGTAATCTTCAACTGTCAGAGTTCCGGCGCGAGCCTTCTTAACAATCTCTTCGTAAGCAACCCAGAACTGACCGAATTCGAGTGCTTCGCAACCCTTGATTGAAGGTACCAATAGCTGACGAGATCCATCTGGCTTTGCTAAATCGATAGCGATACCGAGGTTGATGTGATCAGGTGTACCGAGAGCGGGCTTTCCATCGAGTTCGCCGTAGAAGGCATTCATCTCTGGCATTGCACGAAGGGCCTTGATCATTGCGTAGGCGATGATGTGTGTAAATGAAACCTTGCCACCGCGCCCGCGCTTGAGGTGGTTATTAATAACAATGCGGTTATCGATCATCAACTTCGCAGGTATTGCGCGAACGGATGTTGCTGTTGGAACTGTTAGCGATGCTTCCATGCTTTGAACAACGCGAGCAGAGACTCCGCGAATTGGTTCAAGCTTTGAAGCGCCGGGTGTAACTAAAGTTGGAATTGGTTTTGCAATTGGATCTGCAGGCGTTGCAGGAGTTGTTGCAACGTTGCGAACAACAGGTTGTGTCTGAACAGGTTGGGCTGGTGTTGCAGGAGCAGCAGGTGCCTGTTGAACTGGAGCTGGTGTAGAAACTGGAGCAACAGTCGCAGGAGTTCCTGGCATAGAAATATTTGGAGGAGTTACAGCCTTTGGTGTTGGTGGCGTTCCGCCCTTTGGTGCACCTGCAACTGCAGAAGTTTGCGCAACAGAACTTCCTGCCTGTGGATTATTCTGAAAGTACGTTACCCATTCGCTTGGTACTGAGGTTGGATCGGATTGGTAACGCTCGTACATCTCTTCGACGAGCCAATCATTTGCTCCAAAGTCCTGACCTGATTGCGACACTGAGCGCTCCTTTGCGATCTCTGTACTTATCGATCTTTGTACATATCTATTACTGCGGTCCTCATCCTGCTCAACATGGGTAAGACTATCGGCTGTATGCGCAGCAAATAAATGCGAGAACAAGCCCAATTCCGCGAGATTGGGCACATTTTCCTCGTGCCGCCCGCTTCGCGGGCGACCCTCTCAAAATGTGCCCAATCTATATAAAGGCCAAACCAAGCCCAGAGCCTGGCCAGTGGCTAAACGTTTTTGTTCAAATATCTGGTTTTCAATGCAAAGATGGGGCGTGAATCGGGTCCAGATCGGGTCGGGCGTTATTTGAATTTTCGTTTATAAGGAGCAGGTGTTTAAAGTGAGAAAAACTGGGCTAATTTTAATTCTTGTTTTCGGGCTGATTATTCCGAGCTCAAACGCTGTGGCTGCCGTGAAGGCGGGTGCTGCATGTAAGCCTGTCGCTTCCTCCAAAGTAGTTAAAGGAATTAAGTACACCTGCGTAAAGAGCAAAGGTAAGTTAATTTGGAAAAAGGGCGTTCCTGCAGCGAAGCCAGTTGTTTCAGAAACACCAGAATCAGTAACTTCAAGTTCCCCGGCCCCAACGCCTGAAGCAACCCCGGCCCCAACGCCATCACCTTCAAATGAAGTTATGAAGGACGTCACCGCTGGCGCATTCTGTGCGCCTGCGGGGGCCAGTGGGCTCACAAAAACGGGACTTCAAGTTTCTTGCAAAACTTCCGCAACTGACACACGAAATAGATGGCGCCAGTAATTCCGAATCGATACCCTTAAAAGAAGGAAATTGTCGAGTAGCGACGCACTGCTAGAACTGCGACAGTTGTCCTATGAAGCCGACTGCAGTTATAACTGGTGGAAGTCGCGGTCTTGGGTTTGAGACCGCAAAGTCCTTGGCGTTGCAAGGATTTGATTTAGCGCTCGTAGCTAAAGATTCGGTTCGTCTGGAAAATGCAGCGGCCCTAATTCATGCTGAGACAGCAGAAAAAGGCACTGAGGTACGCATTTCAACATTCACCTGCGACTTAGAGCAACCAGCGCTTGTCCGTGAACTTATCGATTCACTCACTCAGTCACGACCTACCCCACAACTTCTCATCCTTGCCCACGGTGTTATGAGCGAGAAGATGTCGAAGACTTTAAAGACAAATGATGCTGAATGGCGCAGAGTGATGGCGATCAATCTTGATTCCGTATTCCAACTTGTAAATGGAATTGCACCAGCAATGGCTGATGCCCGTAACGGTCGAGTCATTATCTTCTCTGCATGTTTAGGAAGAATGTCAGGACCAGGAAATGCTGGCGGACTTGCTCCATACAGAATTAGTAAAGCTGGAGTAAATGCACTGGTTCGCAACCTTGCACACGAAACAGGACTCGGCGCTCGCGGATTCCTCGTTGATGCAATCTGCCCAAATCATTCACGAACTGATATGGGTGGCCCTGATGCACCACGTTCTGCAGAGGAAGGTGCAGCTACCGCAATCTGGTTAGCGACCCGACCATTTAACGCCGCAGGAACAACGGATGCCGAGAAAGTAACCGGAGTTCTCTGGGAAGATCAGAACGTTGTTCCTTGGTAATTAGCTAAGTTTTTTCACTAGGAATATCGCAAAAGAGGAGTGACTAGCCCTCTTCTTTTGCGATCATAAATGCGAAATATAAAGTTGGAAGTGCTAGCCCAAGAATAATTGCAGCGCCAATATAGAAGGCACCTTGAATTTGATAATAAGCAACACCAACTGCAATTAGGTTTGCCAAAATCGTTGGCGATCTTCCATAAACCTTGCCCCTAATGTATCCACGAGCGCATGCAAATAATCCCGCAGCACCAAGTGCTGCAAAAGTGATTACTCCAAGGAGCGGAGCCATCTCTTTCTCTTCGTGAGTGAATCCCAGCACCGCCAGCCAAAGACCTAGGGCAAGCACGATTCCGGCTTCTATGTAAAGAAGAGTTGCCACAGTGGAACGTTTATTCGAGAAAATCATTTTTCTCTTTGAGATTGACTCGCTACCCATGAATCTGACTTTATCAGCAAATTCGATTGTATCGATTTGAATTTTCCTGGCTCTCAAGGTGGATGACGAGTATCATCAAAACATGAAGTCAATACATCGAGCTTTTTCAATGTCGCTGGCGCTCGTCTTGACTCTTGGCATCGTGACGCCCACGTATGCGGCGGATAAATTCTTGAATAAACCCTGTTCTACATTGAATGCGACCAAAATAAGTTCTGGGAAGAAACTCATTTGTAAATTTAGTTCAGGGAAAAAACTGTGGAAGAAGCAACCTGTTGCAGAAAAAATCAGGCTTTCTTCACCTTCCTTTACCGCTTACTTCAGTAGTACTGGGAGTCCAGAGAAAACACCAGCCGTTATCGTAGGTATTTACGGAATAACGAGAAATATGGTGCTTTCTCAGAAGATTACAGGTTTCAATATCTCAGCGACAGTGGATGGTGACTGGAAAGATGCTGGTTTCCTATCAATCAAAACTACGCCAATTTTGGTAAAGGGCGAAGAAGTATGGACTGGTTTCTTTGATATCGGCCCACAATTCTTAGGAAAGAATTTTGAAGTCCGAGTTCAAACTGCGGGCGAAAGCGGGACGAGCAACTGGGCAGTACCGGTGGCATTCTCCACAACACCAACGCCAACGCCAACGCCAACGCCAACGCCAACACCAACACCAACACCAACACCAACACCAACGCCAACGCCAACGCCAACACCAACACCAACACCAACACCAACACCAACACCAACACCAACACCAACACCAACACCAACACCAACACCAACACCAACACCAACACCAACACCAACACCAACACCAACACCAACACCAACAGCCGTGGCTGAGGTGGGCTGCGCTGTGAATTACTTAAGCCCACTACCAATTTCAAGTCAAAGAATTTCTATATTGAGTATGCAGTGGGAAAAAGACGCACAAGGATACGTAAGTGCGATCGCAACTATGAAAAATGACAACTCAATGTCATTGCGACTTGTTGAATGGACATTTTATGTGGTCCATAGAGGTTCAATTGTGAACATTCAGTCGACTTTGCAGGGAAATATGTTCTTCATTCAAGACAACCCTCAATTTATGGGACAAGAAGGTTCGAGTGGGCCATGGCTTGCTGGGCAAAGCCGCTCATTTAGATTTTCGACCAATCAGCAGCTCGAATGTCGGTCCATTTCTGTGCTGGCTTCTGGGTTTAATGTAAGACAAGGAATTGGTGCAAGCTAAACGATCTGGACAATAGTGTAGAAATTCAGGTTGAAACTTCTCGCTATCCTTAGCCCATGGCTCGCGAATATAACCTCGAAATAAACGAGATAAGCGCGACCCTTACTTCTATTGAGAAGGTATTGGATCTGCCGAAACTTGAGGCAGAGGCTGTTGAGTTAGAGGCAGCTGCCGGAGTACCGAATTTGTGGGATGACCCAGAGAAGGCGCAAGTTGTTACAAGTAAGTTATCGAGAGTTCAAGGAACTATCTCAAGACTTAAAGGGCTACGCCGTCGCGTTGATGATCTTCCCGTTCTCTTTGAATTAGCTGCAGATGAACCAGATGGATCCGGTTTGCAGGATGCTGAAGGCGAGCTCGATTCTGCAAAGAAGGCAATTAGCGAGTTAGAGGTTACAACTCTTCTCAATGGTGAATATGACATGCGTGATGCGCTGATCACTATTCGCTCTGAAGCAGGTGGAGTCGAAGCTGCAGACTGGGCAGAGATGTTGATGCGTATGTATCTGCGCTACTGCGAACGCCATGAATTTAAGGTCGATGTACTTGAAACCTCATATGCAGAAGAAGCGGGCATTAAATCGACGACATTTAGAGTCAGTGCGCCATATGCCTATGGAACGTTGTCGGTAGAGCAAGGCACACATCGATTGGTGCGAATCTCGCCTTTTGATTCACAGTCACGTCGCCATACATCTTTTGCTGGCGTTGAAATTGTTCCTGTTGTGGAACAGAGTGATCACATTGAATTGGATGAGAAGGAAGTCCGCGTCGATGTGTATCGCTCGTCAGGTCCTGGCGGACAAGGTGTGAATACAACTGACTCTGCTGTGCGCTTGACTCACATTCCAACTGGAATTGTTGTCTCATGTCAGAACGAACGTTCGCAGATTCAAAATAAGGCGACAGCGATGGCTGTTCTGCAATCAAAGTTATTGGAGCGCCGCCGCCAAGAAGAGCAGGCAAAGATCAATGCGCTTAAGGGCGATAACTCAGGATCATGGGGAAATCAGATGCGCTCGTATGTTCTTGCGCCGTATCAAATGGTGAAAGATCTTCGAAATAACCACGAAACAGGAAATACAGCTGCTGTATTAAATGGTGAAATTGACGATTTCATCGAGGCTGGCATTCGCTGGCGCCGCTCTACACACGCGTAATGTGATTTATTCCTATCTGTGAATTCTCGCAAAAGGGGCGAATTTCCCGCGTTATCTCTACCTACCTACTTAAACTAGGGGCAGGTCTCGTTGAGGGCATGTAATAAGGAGCAGTTGTGATTCGCTTTGAAAATGTAACGAAGATTTACTCTGGGCAGGAGCGACCTGCCCTCGATAGCGTGAGCCTTGAAATCACTAAGGGCGAATTTGTCTTCTTAGTTGGTTCATCTGGTTCAGGTAAATCAACATTCTTGCGCCTCATCTTGCGCGAAGAGCGACCAACATCTGGAGTTATTCACGTTGCAGGAAAAGATTTAGGAACTCTTGCAAACCATAAGGTTCCAGAACTTCGCCGCCAGTTGGGAACAGTTTTCCAGGATTTCCGTTTGCTTCCTAATAAGACAATTTCAGAGAACATCGCATTCTCACTTCACGTCCTTGGATATTCTCAGAAAGAGATCAACCGCGAAGTTCCAGAGATGCTTGAACTCGTGGGACTTGAAGATAAGGGCGATCGTCTTCCATCAGAGATCTCGGGCGGAGAACAACAGCGCGTAGCAATTGCTCGCGCATATGTGACTCGTCCTGCGATCATCATCGCCGATGAGCCAACAGGTAACCTGGATCCAGCGCTCTCTGTTGGAATTATGAAGCTTCTCGATCGCATCAATCGCGAGGGCACCACTGTTCTTATGGCTACACACGATTCGGGAATTGTGGATCAGATGCGTAAGCGAGTTATTGAACTCGATGCCGGCCAAGTTATTCGCGATCAAGTTCGCGGCGTCTACGGATACACGGGATAAGGGGCAGCTCATGCGCGCAGGATTCTTAATGAAGGAAGTCCGCATCGGACTTCGCCGTAACCTTACGATGACCTTTGCTGTAATAGTTACTGTTGCAATTTCACTCTCACTTCTTGGAATCGGTCTTTTATCTAATTCTCAAGTAAGTGCGATGAAGGATTATTGGTACGACAAGATTGAAGTATCTGTATTTCTCTGCGGATCACTCTCTGAATCACCATCATGTTCTGGTGGAGTAGTAAATGAAGAGCAGCGCTCATCAATTAAGGCTGATTTAGAGGCACTTCCAGTTGTCGATAGCGTCTTCTATGAGTCACAGACTGAAGCTTATGAACGCTTTAAGGAGCGCTTTAAGAGCTCTGCAATTGCACAGAATGTAACTGCAGATCAATTGCCTGAATCTTTCCGAGTTAAGTTGAAAGATCCAACACAATTTGATGTTGTTGTAAGTGCATTTAGTGGACGACCTGGCGTTGATATTGTGCAAGACCAGCGATCAATTCTTGAGAAGTTCTTCAAGCTTCTTGGAGTTCTTCGAAATGGCGCGCTCATTGTTGGTCTCCTATCTGTTCTCACTGCAGCACTCCTAATAAGCAACACTCTCCGTATCGCAGCCTTTAACCGTCGCCGTGAAACTGGAGTCATGAGACTTGTCGGAGCATCTTCTTGGTCTATCCAACTGCCCTTCCTTCTCGAAGGCGTCTTTTCGGCATTTGTCGGCTGGGGTCTTGCGACAGGACTCCTTGCTGCGCTCAAGTACGTTGTCGAAACGAAGGTTGCGCCACTTCTTACCTTTACCAAGTTCTTTGGATGGGGAGAAGTTGCAGTCGCTTCTGGCTGGCTACTACTTACAGGTCTTGTGGTCTCAACGATTGCATCGCTCATTACCCTTCGCCGCTACTTAAAGGTTTAATTAGCCAGTAGGAATTACTTAAGGGGGAGGTGAGCTCATGGTTAAAGAAGTTGGTCAGAAGCTCATCGCTCAGAATAAGAAAGCGCGCCACGATTTCTCCATTGAAGATGTCTATGAATGTGGCATCGTCCTTATGGGAACCGAAGTTAAATCACTGCGTGCAGGTCGTGCATCTCTGATCGATGGCTTTGCCATGGTTGAAAATGGAGAGCTCTGGCTTCATGGCGTTCACATTCCTGAATACACAGAAGGAACGTGGACGAACCACACACCTCGTCGTAAGCGAAAGTTATTGGTAAATAAGATTGAGCTTCGCAAAATTGCAGCGCGCACCAAAGATTCTGGTGTCACTCTCGTGCCTTTGCAGCTCTACTTTAAGGATGGAAAAGCGAAGATCGAAGTAGCTATTGCCAAAGGTAAGAAGGCGCACGATAAGCGCAGTACTTTGATGGAGCAGCAAGCTACCCGCGAAGTAAATCGCGAGCTTTCACGCCGCCAATCCGGAAAAGATTAATATCCTTTAAATTCCGCTTTCCCCACCACGGGCGAAATTGCGCTCGGCATGATGTGTGGCTTGTGCGTGAATAGCCCCCAATTTCGGGAATTTCTCACTTGTCGTTGGTGTTCTCTATACTAAGGACATCGCTTCAGATAGATCGAGTTGTGCAGACAAGAATGCCGCTCCATACCTTCTGAGGAAGTTAGAAAAATCCACTTAAATTTTTCGTGGGTGAAGTGTCGAAAAAATTGAAAACTAAATAGTGTGAATTACGTTTTCCACGTAACTCACTCAACTTTCTACCAACGGTAGAAAACTTGGGGGTGAACGGTCTCGACTTTAGTTGTTGAGGCAGGGGAAGCGGGCCGAGGAAGCCGGGATGATCTCGTAAACCATGAAACCTGTGCACAAATAACTGCAGACAACAGTCGCAGTGATTTCGCCCTAGCTGCATAAGCTAGTACCGAATCCGTCAGCCCGGGCGCGCTCTCGTCCCGGAACCTGGCGTCGCTAGAGAGCTCTTCATCGAGATAGCGTTGCGAATATCTTGAGAGAACAGTTTCGCAAATGAGTTCGTTGGATACTTGTGTGTATGAGATTCAGGACTGAGAAAACGTTAAACACACTACGCCCGTAGAAGCCCTGTTTTAATTCTGAAGGACCCGGGTTCGATTCCCGGCACCTCCACTAGCTTTATTTATTTCTGCTCTTTAGGACTCGTCGCCATCTGCTGGTCCGGGACGTAACCCTTCAAAAATTTCTTTGCAGACCGGACAGATTGGATACTTCTGCGGATCACGTGAAGGTACCCACTTCTTTCCGCAGAGCGCACGCACTTTCTTACCAGTTACAGCGGATTCAACAATCTTCTCTTTCTTAATGTAATGCGCGAAGCGATCATGGCCGCCATCATCTTCTTGCTCAACCGGCTTTGTGAGCGTATCTGTGTCAGAACTTGTTATCGGGCCATCAAGAGTAGGTAGGCCGCGATTGAAGATCCCAGCTCGAATATTTGACGCAGCCCTTAAGTCCATAGCCGCATTATCTCCCAGTGTGCAAAAACTGACTACTCGCAGGGCCCTCATGCAACTCAGTCAATCTTTTTCCCTTGCTTGCGTCAATCAATTGCGCGACGAGAGAGAATTTCTTGCCTGTAGAATTTCCTAATGAAGGATCTACTGCGTACCGAGCACCTTTCTCGTGCTGATGTCGAATTATTGCTCGACACTGCTGCAGATTTCGCAAAGAACCCACTTCGTTCAAATGCCGCTTTAAGTAATAAGACCGTGGCCATCTATATGACTAAGCCATCTACTCGTACACGTCTTGCATCAGAGACAGCGGTCGCTCACTTGGGTGGCACACCAATTTTTATCCGTGGCGATGATCTACAGCTCGGTCGCGGAGAGACAATTTCGGATACAGCAAAGATCATCAGCGGGTATTGCGATGCATTAATTATTAGAACTTTCGCGCAGTCAGATGTTGATGAACTTGGCGCACATGCATCAATTCCTGTTATTAATGGATTAACCGATGATGATCACCCAACACAGCTTCTTGCAGATTGGGTCACCATCCGCGAAAACTTTGGAAAAGATGTTGCAGGGCGCAAATTTGTATACCTAGGCGATGGAAACAATATGACCCACGCATGGTTGATTATGGGCGCGATCATGGGCGCACATGTCGTTGCTGCAACGCCAAGCGGCAAGTGGGCGCCAGATGCAGCAGTAGTTGCAAAGGCGAAAGAGATTGCTGCGAAGAGTGGTGCAACTGTCGAAGTAACAAACGATCCAGAGGCAGCAGCGAAAGGTGCATCAGTTCTCTACACAGATGTCTGGATGTCTATGGGAGATCCTGAGGCAGAACGCGCAGAGAAAGTAAAAGCACTTGCTCCATTTGCAATTACAGAGAACCTCATGAAGCTAACTGAGAAAGATTCAATCTTTATGCATTGCCTTCCAGCTCATCGCGGAGAAGAAGTTGAAGCATCTGTTATCGACGGTTCGCGATCAGTTATTTGGCGTGAAGCTTTCCACCGCCGAACAACAATTCAAGCGCTGCTTTATCACTTAACTCGCGGAGAATTAAAAGGTAATTAACTTATTAATTCCTAAGTATTTGCATCAGGAATTTGATCTACATCTGTAAATATCAACTTACCCATCGCACGAGCCTTCTCCATCTCAAGATCTGCTCCTTGCGAATCTCCGGGAATTCTTAGAACCGCATCGCAATGTTCAAGCAAACGGTGAGCAACGGGATATTGAAACTCCTTGAACTGATCAGAAGCATGGGAGTCACCGCCGGCAGATTTAATTACTGGCCAAGCAGCCCACTCACCGACCATCGCCAAATGACCCTTCTTAAAAAGCGGCAGCGCGTAACTCTCCATGGCTTTGAGATTCCCCTGGATCAAACTTTCATCGCCGTTTGTGCCAGAGAGATAAGGGCCAGATATGAGAATAAGGAGCGATTTAGACATGGGGCGAAGGTACTCTCACATCCCAAATATTGAGCCAAGGCGGTACCTTTATTCACATGAGAGTTGCTGTTCCTAGAGAAATTAGAGATGGCGAGAAGCGCGTAGCGCTCGTGCCAGATGTCATAAATAAACTGACTCGTCTTGGTTACGAAGTTGTCATTGAAGCTGGGGCCGGCGTTCACTCGCAGGCCACAGATGATCTCTTCACTGCAGCTGGTGCAACCGTTAAGAGCGGCGATGTCATTAGCGGCGCCGACGTTGTTCTCTCGGTTACCTCTCTAACCCCAGCACAGATCGGCACCTTGAAGAAAGGCGCCGTCACAATCTCTTTCTTATCTCCAGTAACTGCAACAGATTCAATCGATGCAGCTGTTAAAGCTGGAGTAACTGCATTCTCACTTGAACTTGTTCCACGTATCTCACGTGCACAATCAATGGATGCGCTTACATCGCAAGCGCTCTGCGCTGGATATCGCGCAGCACTAGTGGGTGCAGAACTTTCACCACGCTTCTTCCCAATGTTGATGACTGCAGCAGGAACTGTTACTCCGGCGCAAGTATTAGTACTTGGTGCTGGCGTTGCAGGTCTGCAAGCTATTGCAACTGCTCGTCGCCTGGGTGGAGTCGTAAGTGCATATGACGTTCGCCCATCATCTGCCGATGAAGTGAAGTCAATGGGTGCAACATTTATCAACCTTGAACTTGAGGCTCTCGAAGGTGCAGGCGGATATGCACGCGAGATGACAGAAGATCGTGCAGCAAAGCAGCGCGAACTTCTAACTCCATACATTGCAAAGTCGCACGTAGTAATCACGACTGCTGCAGTCCCAGGCCGCACAGCGCCTCGATTGATGACAGCTGCAATGGTTGATGCGATGGAGGCAGGAACAATTATCGTGGACCTTGCTGCCGAGACTGGCGGAAACGTTGAAGGTTCAAAGCCTGGAGAGATTGTTACAACTGCTAAAGGTGTAAAGATTTGGGGTGGAAAAGATGTTCCAAGTCAGTTGCCTTTCCACGCATCGAGCCTGTACTCACGTAACGTTGTAAATCTTCTGACTTTGATGACAACACCTGCCAAAGATGGAGCAGCGGTATCGCTCAACCTCAACTTTGAAGATGAAGTCATTGATAAATCAGCACTTACCCATGCAGGGTCAAAGCACACACCGGCGGATGCTCAGAAGGGAAGTGCCAACTAATGGATGCAATTGCAATCATTTCGATATTCGTCCTGGCTGTCTTCGTTGGATTTGAAGTTGTCTCTAAGGTCTCTTCAACCCTTCACACACCTCTTATGTCTGGTGCAAATGCGATTCACGGCGTGATCCTTGTTGGTGCGATTATCGTCGCCGATCACAGCGAGAACAATCTTGAACTTGGACTTTCACTTGCAGCGATTGTATTAGCAACAATCAATATGGTCGGTGGCTTTGTTGTTACAGACCGCATGCTCGAGATGTTTAAGCCGAAGAAGACAGATGTTGGCCAGAAGACAGAAGCACCTCAGAAGAACGGAGGAGCTGAATAATGAATAGCACTCTCTATAGCCTCGTTGGTTTAGCCGCAGGCGTTGCATTTATCTTGGCTCTCAAGGGCCTATCGCATCCAAAGACGGCCCGCCGCGGAAATCTCATCGGTGCATTTGGTGCCACAGTTGCAACTCTTTCAGTATTTCTCTATGTGACACCATCACATGGTGAAGCAACCGGTCACTCGCTCCCACTTCATAACCTTGGTTGGATTCTCGGTGCGATTCTTATTGGTTTGATTATTGGTGTGCCAGCCGCTCGCAAAGTCGAAATGACTCAGATGCCACAGCTCGTTGCACTCTTTAACGGTGTCGGCGGTGGCGCAGCAGCGCTCGTTGCAATCGTTGAATATCTAAACCTTGGCGATACGGCGACAACTGCTGAAGTTATCTTCACAGTCTTCACCGTTGTAGTCGGCTGCGTATCCTTCAGCGGATCGATCATCACCTTTATGAAGCTTCAAGAGTTGATGACAACCCGCCCAGTTGTATTCCCAGGTGGTCGTTTTGTGATTGCAGGAACTCTCGTTGCAGTACTTGGCGTTTCAGTATGGGTAGTTGTTGCGCTTGGAACAACACCGCTACTAGTTCTAGCACTTCTCTCATTGCTCTTCGGTGTGCTCTTCGTGCTTCCAGTCGGTGGCGCTGATGTACCTATCGTTATCTCACTTCTCAATGCCTTTACAGGTCTCACAGTTGCAGCAAGTGGATATGTACTCTCATCAACACTTCTGATCATTGCCGGAACTCTCGTCGGTGCATCAGGAACAATCTTGACCCGCTTGATGGCAGAGGCGATGGGACGTTCACTCTTTGGAACTCTCTTCGGTGCATTTACTGCAAAGCCACAGGCTGTTTCCGATTCAGCAGAAGAGCGCCCAGTGCGTTCAGGCTCTGCAGATGACGTTGCAATCTTGCTCAACTATGCACGTCGCGTAGTTATCGTTCCTGGCTTCGGTCTTGCAGTTGCACAGGCACAGCACACAGTGCGCGAGCTTGCAGATCTCATGATCTCTAAAGGCATCGATGTTGCATATGGAATTCACCCAGTTGCAGGTCGTATGCCTGGCCATATGAACGTACTTCTTGCAGAAGCTAATGTTCCCTATGATCAATTAGCAGAAATGGATGAAGTTAATCCAACTTTCGGTCAGACAGATGTTGCAATCGTTATCGGTGCAAACGATGTTGTTAACCCTGCAGCGCAGACAACGCCAGGTTGCCCAATCTACGGAATGCCAATTCTTGAAGTTAATCACGCATCGAACATCATTTTCTTAAAGCGCTCAATGCGCCCAGGATTTGCTGGTATCGAGAATGAACTTCTCTATGATCCAAAGACAATGTTGCTCTTTGGTGATGCAAAGGCATCTCTTACAAAGGTTGTTTCAGCGCTTAAAGCGCTCTAACAAGCAAAAGCTATCTAGTCAGAGAAAGCTCTGAAAGTAAGGGCGCCGCTAACAATCGCGGCTAGCCCTCACATTTCATAGCTTTTCCTTGAAGGGCCTCTGTTACTCCCGATTAGCCTTCTTGTAAATCGGTTGGCGCATTGTGCACATCGAGAACGTCTTGTGCTGATGCAGGCTTGATGTCGCCAGATAATTTATCTGTTCTCTGCAGTGGCTTCTTGGCATCTTCCTTGTAGATAGCTGGAATAGAACCAAGGAGACCTTTCTGGAAATCTTCAAATGCTTGAAGGACTTCGCGCTTTGTATTCATGACAAAAGGCCCCATCCAAGCAACTGGTTCCTTGATTGGCTGGCCACCGAGGATAAAGAGTTCAAGGTTTGGTGAACGTGACTCTTGGTGTTGTGCTGCACGAACAACAATGCAATCGCCTTCGCCGAAGACGGTGAGCTGACCCATATTCACTGGACGCTGTTCATCTCCAACAAAACCAGCACCGGCCATTGTGTAAACGAGTGCGTTGTAATCCTTACGCCATGGAAGGCGAAGTTCTGCACCTGGTGCAAGAGTTGCGTGAATCAATGTAATTGGTGTCTGTGTTGTTCCTGGACCTACATGTCCATCGAGTTCTCCGGCGATAATGCGAACAAGTGATCCGCCGTCTGTTGAAGTAAGTAGTGCAACATCATTTGCACGAACATCTTGGTATGCAGGGGGAGACCACTTCTTGGCTGCAGGAAGGTTTACCCACAATTGGAAGCCGTGGAATAAACCACCTGACATGACTAAATGCTCTGGTGGAGTTTCAATGTGAAGAATTCCACCGCCAGCGGTCATCCACTGTGTGTCTCCATCAGTAATTGTTCCACCACCACCATTTG
This sequence comes from Candidatus Nanopelagicaceae bacterium, assembly GCA_965268205.1. Taxonomy (GTDB): domain Bacteria; phylum Actinomycetota; class Actinomycetes; order Nanopelagicales; family Nanopelagicaceae; genus Planktophila. The sequence continues at coordinate 234,748 of OZ254161.1, forward strand.
AATCTTTATGGTCAAAGATTCCATCAATTATGTATGTAACAGTTTCAAAGCCGCGGTGTGGGTGCCAAGGAGTTCCCTTCGGTTCACCTGGCGCGTATTCAACTTCGCCCATTTGATCTAGGTGAATAAATGGATCAAGCTCAGATAAATCAACGCCAGCAAATGCGCGACGTACTGGGAAACCTTCACCTTCAAAACCTTGTGGAGCAGTTGTGATGCTCTTTACTTTGCGTGCACGCAGACCTGTTGCATCACTGATGCGCGGAAGAATTGTTACATCGCTAACGGTTACTGCTGGCACGTTTCTCTCCTGACGTTCTGCTGGTGAACGAAGTCGAACTCTTCTTGCGAGGAACGATTCCGGTAAGCCCAAAGGTAGTTGAACTTTCAACTACCTGCAAGCCGAAGCTACCGCCTAGACGGGCTCGTTCGCTGAGCGTGCGGGTGTGAAGAACTCTTTACCCAAAGGTGAGCGCCAGGTGCATGATCCGTCTGGGAAACTTTCAATACTCCAACCATCGTGAGTCTTTAATCGATGATGCCGCCTACAGAGTGCGCCAATATTTTCGGCTGAAGTTCGACCACCAGTAACCCAACTTTCGGCGTGATCCAGATCTGAAAGTAAGGCCGATCTTCGACAACCAGGAAAACGACAAGTTCTGTCGCGAGCAATGAGGAAATCTTTCAACTGTTGAGGCGGTTCATAACTTTCTCGCCCGAAGTCGAGAAGATTTCCCGTCTGCGGTTCGGTGATAAATCTCTTCCATCTTCCATCGGATGCCAATTCGCGAGCAACTGCTGCAGGAATAGGTCCGTACCCGGCAAGTTGCCCAGGATTCTCAGCAAGTCCGAGAAGCGTTGGGAGATCGATTGTGACATTGACAGTAAGTGGACGGCGATGTGGAGCAACAACATCATCTAGCTGAGAGAGAAATTGTGCGCAGATTGATGAGAGCGCATCTGCTCTCTTCATGTCCTTAGTAAGAGATGCATCAATCTTAGAGCTTAGGCCACCCCGATCTCTTGAGCCATGACCTTTCTCTTCTGATTGCGAAAGCTGATCGGCCCGCAAGATGAAGGCTTCGATAGAGTTCATAACAATCTGGGCATCTGCTGCAGGAAGTATTGCTACAACGGTTGAGATTCCATCGGGATCGTTATAGCAAGTTACGCGGCGCATCGATGTAGCGCGAGCAACGGTCTCTTCGAACTCTTCGGGAGAGTACTTGGCAACTGAATTTCGTACATGATTTGCAACTTGCCCAGGTGTATGGAATTCGGCATAAGCAATTGCGCGAGTCTCGATATCGAAGATTGCCGATTCACTCATTCCATCGTGAATTGCAGAAGCGGTCTCTCGTGCAATAACTGTCGCATGTGCAGATGAGATTTCACCGAGCGCCAGTGCAGAGCAAGTGTTCGGTAGATTGTTTACAAGATTTCGTGCGACATCAATACGCATCTGCGCAGTCGACGGCGCCAACCGGAGCGCTGTCGATACATCCTCGCGCTCTGCTTCATCGACGCCGAATAGTGCACCTTCGCCAACAGATGCCTGTGCGCCAGCTACTGCGGTGATGGCCCTTTGTTTCAGGGCGAATAACCAACCATCCTGGCGTTCGAGCGCGGAGAGAAAATCGATACGCAAGGTCGGAGTCAATGAATACGGATCGATTGAGGAGAGTTTCTCAAGCACGCGAGCACTGGGGATTGCCATTAACAAATCGCTGACCTGTTGCGCCACATCTTCATTGTCAGATTGATCGGCAACACGAGCGGAATCATCGATAAGAATGAAATCTTTACCAAGTGTGCACTCGTCAACGCGATTGCTGTCGCCAACTCTGAGAAGGCGGGCTGTTGTCATGGCGCGATTGTGTGCTCTGGCGCTGACAACTTGGTCTCAAGAGAGCCTTAGTAGCCAATGAATTGTGGAGAACTTTTTAGGTAGTAACTGCGCGTAATTGGCTGCCTCTCTTCAACGGGGATTTTCTTACAGTCCGTAAGCGAGTTAGAATCCATTCATGAACCGCCACGCCCCAAAGTTAAATAAGGTGATTCTGTATTACGGATTTACTCCCGTTGCAGATCCCGAGGCGATTCGCTTATGGCAGAAACAACTCTGCGAAAGTTACAACCTCAAGGGCCGCATCTTGATTTCAAAACATGGAATCAATGGAACTGTTGGCGGCGAGATGGCAGATGTAAAGAAGTACGTCCGCGAAACTCGTAAGTATGAAGGTTTCAAAAAGATTGTTTTCAAATGGTCAGATGGTCGCGGCGATGAATTCCCTCGCCTTCGCGTTGTCGTCAAAGATGAGTTAGTTGCTTTTGGAAATCCAGATGAAATTAAAGTCGATGAGAATGGTGTTGTCGGCGGTGGAGTTCACCTTCGCCCAGAGCAGGTAGAAGAGCTCGTTAAAGAGCGCGGCGATGAAGTTGTCTTCTTCGATGGTCGCAATGCATACGAAGCAAAGATCGGAAAGTTTAAGAATGCTGTCGTTCCTGATGTTGAATCATCACGTGACTTCGTCCGCGAAATCGAGAGCGGTAAGTATGACCACCTCAAAGATAAGCCCGTCGTTACCTACTGCACCGGCGGAATTCGCTGTGAAATCCTCTCTGTTGTAATGAAGAACCGTGGTTTCAACGAGGTCTATCAAATCGATGGCGGAATCGTGAAATACGGCAACCGTTTCGGCGATGAAGCATCATGGGAAGGCTCTCTCTATATCTTTGATGATCGCATGTCGATGGACTTCTCAGAAAAGGCTAAGGTCATTGGCGAGTGCGATAAGTGCAGCGCTCCAACAAAGGATTTCCGTAATTGCAACACCGCTTCATGTCACCAGTTGATTCTGCTCTGCGATAACTGTGCAGCGCTTCCATCAAACTTAAGCTGCACGCATGATCAGAGTCGTTCTCGCGACTCCGAACTCATTGGCTAGCATAAGATTGGCCCATGATTTGGTGGCCTCATGAGATTGCAACTCTGACTCATGGCCTTGTCACGCTTCGCCCCAGTAATGAGAACGATATTGATGCAATCTATAAAGCTTGCCAAGATCCGTTAATCCCAGAGTTCACAACCGTTCCAGCTAATTACACAATCGACCATGCAATTGATTTTGTTCGTTCCGATCCTTTCTCATTTGCCGAACGCCGCGAACTTCGATTCATCATTGATTACGGAACTGGCGCAGATAGAAAATTCGCCGGTGTAATCTCTTTGCACACAATAAATATTAAGAATCACACTGCAGAAATCGGTTATTGGATGGATGCAAGCCAGCGCGGCAAAGGAATTGGAACCACTGCCGCCAAGCTGATTACCGAGCACGGAATCAGTGAGATTGGATTTCGGAGAATTGAAGGACTCGTGGATGTTGAGAATATTGCATCACAACGCCTCTTACTCGGCGCGGGGTACCTACAAGAAGGAACAATGCAAAATAAGGTAACTCGTGAAGATGGACGCCAAATTGATATGGCGCTCTTTGCAGTAACCGATCGAATCTGGGGGAGCTAAAAGTGAGAGTCTTATCTCGCATTGGACTCGCCCTCGTACTTTTCTCATCACTTCTCGTTGCACCAGGTGCGCAAGCTGAAGAGAACGTTCCGCGCAAAATTCTTACTGGGTGGATTCCCTATTACTCTATGAAAACTGCGCTACCGGCAGCTCTGAATAACACCGATCTGATTAAAGAGGTAATGCCATTTTGGTACACCTTGAAATATTCAGCTAAGAGCAAGAAGTCAAGCGTTATTGATCTGTACACGCCTGCAAACCCGAGCATTCCCATGACAGAACCACTTGCAGCAATGCGAAGTGCAAATCTGCAGATTATTCCAACTATTACTGATGGAACTGAGAAAGGAGTTCTCGCTGGACTTCTGAAAGCTCCTTCATCGCGCACGCAAGTTGTTAATACACTCATGAATTTGGTGCGAGCAAATAACTTCGATGGTATTGATATCGATTTCGAAGGCTTTGCCTTTGTTGACGGAAATACGACTTGGAAAGCGACGGCACCATCGTGGGTCGCCTTCATCAAAGAACTCAGCGTTGCGCTGCACGCAGAAAATAAAATCTTGTCGGTAGCTACGCCATATGTTCTCGACCCTGCTGGTAAACAAAAAGGCTATTTTGTTTATGCATGGGCAGAGATTGCCTCTTCCATCGATAAATTGAGAATTATGACCTACGACTACTCGGTCGCAAAGGTTGGACCTATCGGACCTCTGGTATGGACAGAACGCACCGTTCAGTATGCGATTTCAATTATGCCGGCATCGAAAGTCTTCGTAGGAGTCCCCGGCTATGGCCGATCTTGGATAACAGCAATTACTGGTGTCTGTCCGGCAAGCGTGGCAAAGTCGGTAAAGGTAGGCGCCAAGGCGGCAACATTTGTAATGCGCGACGCGGTTACTTTGGCAGCAACATATGGAGCAACTCCAACTTACGATGAAAAATTCGGAGAAGTCACATTCTCATATGAACAGGCATATAACGGTACAACTGCAAGCGGACTTGCAACATCATGTACCGCCTCACGTACAGCCTGGTATCAAGATACGCGGAGCTGGACTTCTCGTGCCGCGCTAGTTAACAAATACAGAATTGGTGGGATTACCGCGTGGACGCTCGGTATGGAAGAACCACTAGCCATGGAAGCAATCAGAGGAGTTGCAAAAGAGATTGCACCTGATCAAGTAAATGTCATTGCATCAGTTGATGTTGATGAAGTTCAGTACGGCAAGTCAGTTAGCATCTCGGCACAATTTACAATTAAAGATAAGTCTCCGATTGCTAACTTGCCAGTGAAGATCCAAGGTCGTTCTGCAAGCGATATAAATTGGCGCACATTAAGCAGCGCTGTAACAGATGCAGAAGGAAAGATTGCAAAATCACTTCTACTTGGAAAATCGACCTCTATACGTATCTACTCAGAATCTTCCTGGGAGCGTACTGAAGGAATTTCGACAGAGATGCCGGTAGAAATCTCTCGAGATCTCTTTGTGGATGCACCAACATCTGTTAAATCTGGAAGCGCCTTCGATATCACTGGAAATGTTAAGCCGAGGAACACAGCGGCCACAATCCGCATCGAGAAGTTATCCGGAAAGAAGTGGGCGCCACTTGGAACGGATCTAACTACGGATGCTCTGGGCAATTTCGTTGTGAGGATAAACGGTCAAAGCAGAGGCGTATTCAGCTTCAGGGTCACAGCCCTTGAAGATGCAACGTGGAAGGTTGTTACTAGCCCAACCTTCAATATCATTATCCGGTGATGGTTAAGACTGCAGATAAAATCGAAGAAGAGATTCGTGCAATCTTTTCTGGCGATACTCCGTGGGTAACGATTGTTTGGGATGATCCGGTAAATCTGCAAAATTATGTTGTCTATGTATTCATGGAATTGTTTGGTTATTCAAAGGCGCGAGCTACTGAATTAATGCTTCAAGTTCATAATGATGGCAAAGCAATCGTTTCAACTGGAAGCAGAGAAGAGATGGAGCACGATGTTGCTCGTCTCCACGAATACGGGCTGTGGGCAACGCTTCAGCGCGGTGATCAACTGTGACATCGACCGAAGGTTTTAAGCGACATGGCGATCACTCATATATCGCTCAATTTGCAGATAGCGAGAAGGAAGTCCTGCTCAACCTTTGCGAGCAAATAATTGAACTCCTTGCAGAGCGCGTAGATCATGGACATGAAGATCCACTTGCAGCAATGGTCGGAATTACTTCACACGATTCACCGCCAGAGGATGAAGTGCTTCATCGCCTATTGCCTAACGCCTATGCAGATACCGTAGATGCCTCAGAATTTCGGCGCTATACGGAATCAACCTTGCGTGCCAAGAAGCAGGCACATGCAATCTCTATGCGCATTCATCTCAAATCTGCCGATGACGGGATTGTGGATTTAGATCACGACAATGCAAATGCCTGGCTCGGTGCAATAAACGATATTCGCCTTGCTCTCGGCGTTAGATTAAAAGTTGAGAATAATTCGCATGAGCATCTTGAAATTCTCGCACCTGATGATCCGCTACGTGGCGTCTATAGCGTTTACACATGGTTGGGCTGGCTTCAAGAATCACTGCTCTCTGCTCTCATTGATGATGCAGATGAGGACGAAGAGTCCCAGTTGGGTAATTCCTGACTGGGTAATTCCTGACCGGGTAACTCCTAGTAAGATACAGCCATGGTTCTTGAAATCTCACGCGCTTTTGCAGATGCGATGCTTGAGCAATCAAGAGCAGAATATCCCGATGAATGTTGCGGTGTATTTCTGGGACCTATCGGTTCGGATAAACCACTTCGCCATAAGCCGATGGTTAACGCTGCCCATTCACCAACTTTCTACGAGTTTGATCCTAAAGATCTATTGGCTCTCTATCGCGAAGTCGATGACAACGATGAAGAGATTGTTGTTATCTATCACTCGCATACAGAAACAGAGGCTTATCCATCTCGCACCGATATCGCCTATGCAGGCGAGCCAGGCGCCCATTACGTCTTAGTCTCTACACGCAAAGAGATTGCACCTACAACTGAGTTGCGTTCATATCGAATAGTCGATGGGGTTGTCACAGAAGAGCCTGTTGTTATTCTCGATTAGAGATAGTTCTACTTTTTCGACATAATTAAGCCATGTCAATCGAAGTTCGAATCCCAACAATCCTGCGCCCGTATACAAAAGATCAGAAGACTGTAGAGGCAGAAGGTTCAACTCTCGCTGCCGTCATCAGTAATCTCGATACACAATATGCCGGAATTGGTGAGCGACTTCTTGAAGACGGTGCACTGCGACGCTTCATCAATGTCTACATCAATGATGAGGATGTTCGCTTCCTTGGAAGCTTAGAAGCACAAGTTAAAGATGGGGATTCAATAACAATCTTGCCTGCTGTTGCTGGTGGTTAATTTTGGCTCGTTACGATTCCCTTGAATCATCGGTAGGAAATACTCCCTTAATCGGGTTACCGAGACTTTCTCCTGCTCCAAATATTCGTCTCTGGGCGAAGATGGAAGATCGCAATCCAACTGGCTCAATTAAAGATCGCACAGCTATTGCCATGATCGAAGCGGCAGAACGCGACGGATTGCTTAAGCCTGGTTCAACAATTCTTGAACCCACCAGTGGCAATACGGGAATCTCACTTGCGATGGCAGCAAAGGTGCGTGGGTACAAATTAATTTGCGTGATGCCAGAGAACACAAGTCCAGAACGTCGCCAGCTTCTTGAGATGTGGGGCGCAGAGATCATTGCTTCTCCCGCTGCAGGTGGATCAAATGAAGCCGTTCGCGTTGCCAAAGAGATTGCCGCAAAGAATCCTTCATATGTATTTCTCTATCAATATGGGAATCCTGCAAATACCGCGGCTCACTACAACGGCACGGGTCCCGAAATATTTAAAGATCTTCCGACGATTACACACTTTGTTGCGGGTCTTGGAACAACTGGAACGCTTATGGGCGCAGGCCGCTACTTACGCGAACAGAAGCCAGATGTTCAGATCATTGCTGCCGAACCCCGTTACGGCGAATTGGTATATGGATTACGGAATATCGATGAAGGTTTTGTACCTGAACTCTACGATGCATCAGTTTTGACACGTCGCTTCTCTGTTGGCGCTGAAGATTCAGTAAAACGTGTTCGCCAGCTTCTAGAAGTTGAAGGAATATTTGCAGGAATTTCTACTGGTGCAATTTTGCATGCAGCGATTGCGATGGCCAATGAAGCGGTAAAAGAGAATCGTGATGCTGATATCGCATTTATTGTCTGTGATGCAGGGTGGAAGTACTTATCAACTGGTATTTACGGCTCAGATATTGAAGAAGCCACAGAAGGACTCGACGGAACTCTTTGGGCTTAACGCTCTCTCTGCCTTAGACTAGGGACATGAGTAACGCCCCAATCGGTATCTTCGATTCTGGCGTCGGCGGCTTAACAGTTGCCAGGGCAATTCTCGATCAACTTCCAAACGAATCAACTCTTTACATCGGCGACACTGCACGTGGTCCATATGGCCCAAGGCCGCTTGCCGAAGTACGCGACTTCTCACTTGAAACTTTAGATTTCCTCGTTGATCAAGGAGTAAAGGCGCTGGTAATTGCCTGCAACACAGCAAGTGCTGCAATGTTGCGTGATGCTCGCGAGAGATATTCAGTTCCGGTAATTGAGGTAATTCAGCCCGCAGTACGTCGAGCCGTTGCAGCTACTCGATCTGGAAGAGTCGGAGTCATCGGAACTCGTGCAACAATTGAATCAAAGGCTTATCTCGATGCATTTGCTGCAGCTCCTCAATTAAAGATTGAATCCATCGCATGCCCGATGTTTGTCGAATTCGTTGAACGCGGCGAAACTTCAGGGGATGCAATTACCCAAGTTGCACGCGAATATCTCAAGCCAATGATTGATGCAGATGTAGATACATTGGTTTTAGGCTGCACCCACTACCCACTCCTGACAGGCGTCATCTCGTATGTCATGGGCAATAACGTCTCATTAGTTTCAAGCGCTGAAGAAACTGCGAAAGATTTATACCGGGTTTTGGTCGAGAAGAATCTACTTCGAGCACCATCTGGAACACCTGCCACACATAAATTCCTTGCAACGGGCGATGCAAAGGCGTTTGAAACTTTAGCCCGGCGATTCTTGGGACCAGAAGTTGGTTCTGTTCAGCACCAAGATCTTTAACAACAAGGCTTTTAACAACAAAGAGAATGAGGAATGCAATGGCTCGCAATGATGGACGCTCAGTAGATCAACTCCGCGAAATCAAAATCACTCGTGGATGGCTCGATCATGCCGAAGGCTCAGTGCTCGTAGAGTTTGGAAAGACTCGAGTTCTCTGCGTCGCATCATTTACTCCAGGTGTTCCACGTTGGCTGAAGGATTCAGGAAATGGATGGGTAACATCTGAGTACTCCATGCTCCCTCGCGCAACACATACTCGTTCTGATCGAGAGAGCGTTAAAGGAAAATTAGGCGGACGCACACAAGAGATTTCTCGCCTCATTGGTCGATCCCTTCGTGGCATCGTTGATATGAAAGAGCTTGGCGAAAATACGATTGTTATCGATTGTGATGTTTTGCAGGCCGATGGCGGAACACGCACAGCAGCAATTACAGGTGCATATGTGGCACTTGCCGATGCAATCGCATGGGCGCAGAAGGAAGGCCATGTAAGGGCGACAGCTAAGCCACTTGCTGATTCAGTTGCGGCAGTTAGCGTCGGCATTATCGATGGCGTTCCTATGCTTGATCTCTGCTACGAAGAAGATGTCCGAGCAGAGACAGATATGAATGTCGTTTGCTCAGGAGATGGAAGATTTATCGAAGTTCAAGGAACTGCAGAAGGCGCACCATTTGATCGTGCCCTATTGGATTCGCTACTTGATCTTGCAGTTGCGGGTTCTGCAACTCTTACCGAATTGCAGAAGAAAGCCCTTGCTCGCTAAATGGCACATCAACTTCTTCTTGCTACTCGAAATAAAGGGAAGATAGAAGAGTTCCGAAGAATTCTTGATGCAGTTGCACCTGGAGAAATCGAACTTATCGGCCTCGACTCATTCCCCAATCTTCATGACGTAGAGGAAGATGGAAAGACATTTCAGGAAAATGCGCTAAAGAAGGCACGCGAAATGTGTATCGCTTCAGGAATTCCAGCAATTGCCGACGACAGTGGACTCTGCGTAGATTTCTTAAATGGAGATCCAGGAATTTTTTCGGCGCGCTGGGCGGGTTCACATGGGAACGATGCAGCAAACACCCAGAAAGTACTTCAGCAATTAGATGGAGTGCCTGAAGAAGCACGCGGAGCTCACTTCACCTGCGTTGCAGCGCTCTATCTACCGGATGGGCGAAACCACTGTGAAGAAGCTCAGTTCCACGGCACGATATTGCTAGCCCCAGTTGGCGAGCAAGGTTTCGGCTATGACCCAATATTTCAGCCAGCTGGTTTTGCAATCTCAAGCGCGCAGATGAGCGCAGAAGAGAAGGATTCAATCAGCCACAGAGGGAAATCACTCCGTGCAATAGCACCCCATGTGATCACTTTGCTGAATACCCTGGGTTAAACTTCTCCTATATTCCGAGGCGAATCATCAACACTTCATTAACTCAAGGAGATCACCGTGGCAGTAAAGAAGAAGTCAGCAGCCAAGAAAGCTGCACCAAAGAAATCAACTGCGAAGAAATCAACCGCCAAGAAGTCGGCAGTTAAGAAGGCTGTAAAGAAGTCTCCTGCTAAGAAGACAGCGGCGAAGAAGAAGTCAGCAGTTAAGAAGACAGCGGCGAAGAAAGTTGTTAAGAAGTCTGCTGTAAAGAAGGCAACTGCCAAGAAAGTCTCAGCTAAGAAGAAGACGGTTAAAAAGTCTGCAGCACGTAAGACTTCAGCATCTCAGGTAGTAATTCCACCAGTTCCATCTATTGGTTCCTCAAGCGGATCTTCTCGCGTCAATGTTTCAACTACTCCTGCACCTGCGACACCACGTCCAGCTGCGGCTAAGGCAACTTCAGCTCCAAAGGCTGCTGCTAAGAGCCAGAGTTCATCGAAGGTTCTCTTCGCAGTTCTCGTTGGAATCCTCCTTATCGGTGCATTCGTAATCTCGGGATCAGATAAAGATGGAGATGATGCTCCAGCTCCAGTTCCTGCAGTAACAGAGACACCTGAAGCAACAGCAACTCCAGAAGCCACAATGGAGGCAACTGAATCTGCGTCACCAGCTGCTGCAACAACAGGTGAAGCACCTTCACGTTTCATTGGAAATTGGAAAGATAGCTCGAAGTCAGTAATGGTTATCACTTGGAGGGCTCCAGCAGGAGATGTCAAGGGATACAAAGTTGAGACTCGTTCAAATCTCGGTGCGTGGAAAGTAGTTTCTGAAGTTTCAGCAACTACATACTCTGCGGAGTTTGCAAAGGGTGCAACTGATGGATCGACATCATTCCGCGTTTCTGCAGTTTACGCAGATGGATCAGTCGGCGTTGCAAAGGCATTCGGATTTGCCGGTCAATTCGAATAAAGAATTAAATAAAAAACCCCAGCTGAAATCAGCTGGGGTTTTTTATTTTGGAGCTACAGGTAATTCTTAATCTCATTCACATAAGCTGCGACGCCTGCCGGCACGAGATGTACGCCATCAGGTGCGAAATACTCAGGGTGTCCATTGGAAACTGCGTTCCAATCGATGAGTCTTAGATTGGAGTATTGGGACGCCAGTTGGGCTACAAGTGCATTGTTACTTTCTCGCCATGGTCTTGGAACTGCTGTATTCACAACGATTACGGAGGGCTGGTCCTTCACTAACTCAAAGATTTCTTTAACGGTATCTGCGCTTAATACACCGTTGTTTCCTAGATTAAAGATCACAGGCGATGTTCCAGCTAGGACTTTATCGTGCTTCATGACATCTAAGAGTTCTGGAGCTTGGCGCCCAATACGTGCATTAATCAGTGATACAGGAGCAACTTCATCGAGAGCGGTCCTAATTCCAAGAATTACTGAATCTCCGGTGAGCCAGATTCCACCTTCTGTGTCTCTTACTAAAGGTTTTTCAGGGGTAGAGAGAGACTTTTCAATCGCCGCCCTCTGTTCGTTGCCAATTGAGATGGCGCGAATACTTACTACTGTCGACAGCGCCATAACGCAGAAAAAGACTGCGATAAAGAAACGAGTCTGGCGGGTGCGTTCACTTTTGGTTCGATATTTGAGCCCTTTAAACCAATATTTGATTGCGCCTCTGCGAATCGGCATTTCAACGTAACGAAGTGAGATATCGGCAAGTGCAAAGACAATCAGAATACGAAGTGAATACAGCGCCCATGCTTGTCCGGCAAGATCAACTGTTGGCCGCGTTACCTGAAAGATAATCCAGTGCCAGAGATAAATGGCATATGAACGTTGACCGATCCATAGGAGAACTGGATTCTCGAGAATCGGTGCGAAACGTGATGCTGGATGCACAACAGACATGATGATCGCAGCGCCAAAGAGTGCGGCTAATGGAAATGCAATCTTGTAGAGAGTTGGTTTGCTCTCATCAATAAGTAGAAATGTCGCGAGAATTCCGATAAATCCAAAGACGCCAACACCATCGATAAAGTCTTGGGCTTTCTTAGTCACGCTGGTGGTGAAATTCTGAGGAATCCAACTCACTGCAAGGGCGGCGCCTAAGAAGAGCCCGATACTGTGAGTATCAGTTCCGAAGTAGATGTGGCTGACTTCTGAGGCACTTGATGAATCTAGTGAGAGCGATACAAATAGAAGGGCAATACCTGAGGCCGCTGCGATGAGAAGAGCGGCAACTGGAATTCTATTCTTGCCGAGTCGCTTTAAGATGAAATAGAGAATTAGCGGCCAGACGAGATAGAACTGCGCTTCTACCGCAAGTGACCAGGTGTGTTGCAGAAGAGGCGGCCTTCCAATACTTTCAAAGTAATCCTGATGGCGAGCAACGAGCCACCAATTCATAGTCCCTGTTAAGGCGAAAGGCATATCTGAAACAAATCGCTTGATGGTATCTGGAGCCCAAATTCCAATTGCAATTGTTGTAGTGATGACAGTGAAGAGGAGGGCTGGTAGCAATCGCCTTGCACGAGCTAGATAAAAACCTCGAAGATCTAAGCCCCCACTCTGCTCAATTGAATCAAGTAAGAGGCGAGTAATTACATAACCAGAGATCACAAAGAAGAGATCAACACCAAGGAAACCACCAGGAATCCAAGAGAATCCCAAGTGATAAAACATCACAGCAACTACTGCAAGAGCTCGAAGCCCATCGATTGCAGGGATGTATTGGATACCGCGTTTGGTAGCCATGAAGATTACTTACGCTTTGAAGTTGTCTTCTTAGCTGTGCGCTTTGCTGGAGTCTTTGAGCTCTTCTTCGGCGCTTCTAAAGCTGGCGTAGTTCTCTTACTCTCAACTTTAATTGGAGCAGATTTCTTTACAGTTCCATCTTCATTAATTGATGCGCTAACGAGTTCTTGCATACGGCTCAGGCGCGCAAAAGATGAATCAAGCTTCTCGCGAGATTGTGCGATTGCGGCTTCTGCGGCGGAAAGAGCCTGAGTCTGCGAACGGTATAGGCGTTCTGATTCAGAGATCATATCTCCGAGCCATGCGCGGAAATCATTTACATTTCCTGATGCCTCAGAAATGATTCTTTCTGCTTCACGACGAGCTGCTGTAGCAAGCGCTGCAGCCTCGCGACGCTTTAGATCTACAACAGATTCTGCTTCGCGAACCTTTGCATCGGCAACGGCCGCTGCCTCGCGGCTTGCATCGCGAATGAGTTCTGCAGCTTCGAGTTCTGCAGCTGAAATGTATTTGCGACCGCGGCTCTCGGCTCCAGCAAGAATGCTGCGCGCCTTTGTCTCTGCAGTCTCTAAAGTATCTTTGGCATTTCTAGTCGACTCAGCAATTACTCGGTCTGCTGCTGAATGGGCCTTCGCCTCGCGAGCTTGCGCAGATTTGATCATCGCCATCGCAGTTTCAGTTGCGAGGATTTCAAACTCTTCGCGAGAAAGTCCGGTGATGTCGCGACGTGAACGAAGGTCGGCTAATTGAGATTCAAGATCGCGAATGCGATCAACAGGATTTGCTACAGGTTCGCGCTCTGAATCATCGCGGAATCCAACCCAGTTGCGGAAATTCTTCTCGGCCATCGTCGTCACTCACATTCACATTATCGAAGGGCTGCCCCTCGCCAGAGGCCTAGATTAGGGCATTTGCCTACTTTCGGTAAATGGCGAAAGAGACTGCTAGGTATTGAGAAATCCATGCAGCGAGCACGAAGATATGGAATAGCTCGTGGAATCCGAAGTACTTTGCATTGCGCCCAGGCAATTTAAGCGCATAAAAAATCGCACCGATTGAGTAGAGGAGCCCGCCAACCAGGATGGGAATTAGCACCCATAAACCACCCTCGCGATATAGCTGCGGGGTGTAAATAACTGCCACCCATCCAAGGAGTAAGTAGTTAGCAACATAAAGCCAACGAGGTGCGCCGACCCAGAAAACGCGCATCGCAACTCCAGATAAAGCGCCGATCCAAATAACAGAGAGGAGAATATTTCGATCACGCGGTTCTAACAGAGCAACCGCAAAAGGTGTGTAAGAACCTGCGATCAACAAATTGATATTGGCGTGATCCCACCGACGCCAGATCTTTTTCTTCGACGGAACCCACGGAACTCGATGATAAATGGCTGAGACGCTAAAGAGCATAATCGCAGTTAGTGAGTAGAGCGCAACAGCAAATCTAAATGATTCGCGACTTAATATAAAGAGAACGAGCGATGCAATGATCACAAGAGGAGTTGCAATTAGGTGAAACCATCCGCGCAACTTAGGCGGCTGATTCACTGGCTCTGTACTCATAGCCCTAAGCCTAGATGATTTGAGACTAGGGGTTCTCGAGATCGCGAACGGACTTTACGAGTAGAGATAAACCGGCCGCTACAAGCGTGGTTACTCCGGTAATGAAGAGAATGGTGTTTACCCCGAAGTGCATCGCTAGCGGTCCAGCCACGACAATTCCGAGCGGGGCAATTCCGTAAGAACCTAAAGTGTCGTAAGAGCTAACGCGAGAGTAGGACTCTTCAGGAACGTGACTTTGCAGAGATGTATTCCAGGTAACCATGAAAACTTCAAGGCTAATTCCTGAAAAAACACCGGCGGCGAGCGCAAAGATGATTGGGAGATCTAGAGCAAGAGAGAAATCCCAGATTGATGAAATTGCTATCAGGATCATGGAAACAAATAAAGGTTTCTTGAATTTAACTTTCAGTACCCAGATTCCACCGATGAGCATTCCAATAGTGAGCGCAGCTAAGTTATACGACCAAAGTTTTGGTCCAGTTTTAGGATCGCTGAAATTGAGTGGCCCAAGAACCGAGAGCATCGACTCAAATGCCATATTGATCAATGAGAATGCAAATACCATCGCAATGACCCACGAACGAGAGATGAACTCTTTCCAACCGACAATCAGGTCATGCAAAATTCCTGGACTCTCGTCTTTCACTTTTCCTATTATTGGAAGGAACCAGACAATCATTCCTGCAATAAAGAACGAGGTGGCATCAACGAGAAGGCCCCAGCCGGCACCAACTGTTGCAACCAGAATTCCGCCAGCAAGTGTTCCGACTATGTAACCGATATTTGTTGTCAATCCGATAATTGCATTTCCGGATTGCAACTTTTCTTTTGGCAATATTTCTGGAAGCACTCCGGACATTGCGGGCCACCAAATTGCATTGAGAATTCCAAAGAGCGCACCCATCGTCGCAAGTAGCCAGACAGATGAGAATCCTGCGATGAGTGAGATTGCGCTAACTGCTGCGAGGAAGCTACCAATCATGTCCGCGCCACCGACTAAGCGATTTCGTTGGAACCGATCTGCGATAACTCCACCGAATAACATGAAACCAAGCAGTGGAACAAAGCGAGCTGCCATAACGATGGAGAGATCTTTTCCATTAGCCCCATCGAGACTCAAAACTCCGTAGGCAAGTGCAATCGGGGAGACGCCATTGCCGACATTGGAGATAAATCGCGAAATTGCCAGACTAGTGAAACCCCTATAAGTCTTTAGGTCGCGAAGTTGTTCAATCATCTGGCAAGGGTACCTACTGGCGCGTAACTAAAAAAACTTTCCAAATCACGCTCAAATCACCCCATGAAAGTGCAAAACACTTGCGGTTACAGGATGCAAAAGTGCCAATTCAAGCGCACACTATTCCTGTCGATGACCGTTGAAGTTCCTCGAGGATTCCATGGGTTACCGATCTTACGGGCCAACCGGTCCGCACTGATGAAGCACTCACGGAGGCTTAATACATGTCAGTAACACTTAATAGCAACCAGTGGAACCTCGTTTATAACGTGTTCTCACTTGGTTTGATTTCAATGCTCGCATGCACTGTGTACACCCTCGTATCACAGTCACGCGTTCTTCCAAAGTACCGCAATGCTCTAGTGATGTCATCAATGGTTACATTCATTGCTGGCTACCACTACTACCGAATCTTCAACTCATTCGGTGAAGCATCAGAAGGTATGGTTGTAAATGTTTCAGGTGAGCAGGGCGCATTCAACGAGGCATACCGCTACGTTGACTGGCTTCTCACTGTTCCACTTCTACTCGTAGAAGTTATCGCTGTATTGGCACTTGCTAAGGAAGTTTCAAAGTCACTTATCATGCGCCTTGTTCCAGCATCAGCTGCGATGATCGCACTTGGTTACCCAGGTGAAATCACATCAGATAAGAACACAGCAATCCTTTACGGTGTTCTTTCAACAATCCCATTCCTTTACATCCTCTACGTACTATTCGTAGAGCTTGGAAAGTCATTGGAGCGCCAGCCAGCTGGAGTAGCAGAGACAATCGGACGTCTACGTCTTCTTCTCATCGCTACATGGGGCGTTTACCCAATTTCATACATCCTCGGAATGAATGGCGATCCAACTGCCTCATCATTCGTGGGCGTACAGGTTGGATACACAATTGCAGACATCCTTGCTAAGTGTGTATTCGGTCTAACAATTCTCAAGATCGCTCGCATGAAGTCACAAGCTGAAGGCATGGCAGCAGATCACTAATTAATTACCATTAATTAGGGATTAATTACCATTAATTAGGGAAGGGCGTCGGGAAACCGGCGCCCTTCTGCTTTTCTATGACAATCTGCATTATCGTTGTGGCATGAATATGCAGCGAGTAAATAATTTTCGAATGGGCGCCTACGCAGCTCTCGCTACGGGTCTCATTAATCTTCGGTACCAAACAGGCAGTGACTCGAATCTAAGTAAGAGCCTCGTACTCATTATTCCCGGTGCGCTTATTCTTGGACTTTCTTTCGCCAATGTCGGAAAGAATTGGATGCAAAGCAAGAGCGCCGCAGCGATTTCACTCACTTGCGGCGCCCTCTTACTTGCTTACAGTTTCTTCGTTTAGCAGTTCCTTAAACTGTTACTTCTTGGCAGCTTCAAAACCAGTCTGAAGATCGCTCTTAATATCTTCGATATTTTCCAATCCGAGGCTGAGTCGAACTAACCCTGGCGTTACTCCTGCTTCGAGCTGTTCTTGTGGACTGAGTTGTGAGTGAGTTGTTGTCGCAGGGTGGATAACAAGTGAACGAACATCACCAATGTTTGCAACATGACTGAAGAGCTCAAGTGATTCCACAAACTTCTTTCCTGCTTCGATTCCACCTTTAAGCTCGAACGAGAGAACGGCACCTGATCCCTTAGGAGCATATTTCTTAGCAAGTGCGTTCCAAGGTGAAGAGGCAAGACCCGCATAGTTAACCTTCTCTACATCAGGATGAGCTTCAAGGAATGCTGCAACTGCCTTTGTATTTTCGATGTGGCGCTCGATACGTAGTGAGAGTGTCTCAAGTCCTTGTGCAAGCAACCATGCGTTAAATGGTGAAACTGCTGCTCCAACATCACGAAGTAATTGAAGGCGAATCTTGAAGATGTAAGAAAGGTTTGCTCCAAATGCTGAACCGACGCCGAGCGCCTGTGAAAATACAAGGCCGTGGTAGCTCGGATCTGGCTTATTGAATCCTGGGAAGCGATCTTGATGTTGCGCGTAATCAAATTTTCCGGCATCAATGATTGCGCCAACAACAGCATTTCCATGGCCGGAAAGGAACTTGGTTGCTGAGTGCACAACAACGTCTGCACCGAAATCTATTGGCTTGATGAGGTAAGGAGTCGCAACAGTGTTATCAACAATCAGCGGAACGCCTACTGAGTGAGCGACATCTGCTACTGCGCGGATATCAAGGATTTCATTCTTAGGATTGGCAATAGTTTCGCCGAAGAAAGCCTTTGTATTTGGCTTGACAGCCTTCTTCCAAGATTCTGGATCACTTGGGTCATCAACGAATGTAACTTCTACACCGAACTTAGGAAGTGTGTAGTGGAAGAGATTGTAAGTTCCACCGTAGAGACTTGGGCTTGAAACGATGTGATCGCCAGCCTCTGCGACATTGAGAATTGCAAATGTTGTTGCTGCAGATCCTGATGCAAGAAGCAGAGCTGCAACGCCACCCTCAAGTGCAGCAAGACGTTGTTCTACTGCATCCTGAGTTGGATTCATGATGCGTGTATAAATATTCCCAAGTTCTGCAAGACCGAAGAGATTTGCAGCATGTGTTGTATCTCTAAATTCATATGCAGTCGTTTGGTACAAAGGAAGCGCACGAGCACCTGTTGTTGGGTCTGCGGTTTGTCCGGCATGAATTTGAAGAGTCTCAAAAGACCAATTGTTTGACATAGTTAATCTCCATCGCAGTAGGTGTCAGAGATTCAGAAACGTTCTAGTTAATAAACCGCAACGCTTGTCAAAACTCTGACCTGTTCGTCACCCGGAGCACCCCACCGCGGTGGAGGGTTGCCGTCTACTAAGCCGGGGCTAATACGTAGAACTCGTGAACGGCGAAAGAATAGCCAACGGATTTAGAAATTAAAAATTGCGGGTAACTTGTTTTTGCATATCTTTTGCAGGTACGCCCTTATCGATGACGAGCTCTATTTTCTGAAGGAGAGATCCGATTTCTTCATCTCATTAATGAGAATCCTGATGACATTTGGCCCAACTCCGTGTAAATCTTTGACGAGATCTAAAGAGACTTTTCTAAGGTCGCTTAATTTGTAGAGCCCTTCATCTATTAGAGCTCGACGAGCAGGGGCTGAGATTCCGATTTCTCGCCAGGCACCATCGACATCTGCATAAGCATCGAGGTCAACCTCGCCTCTTGTGACTGGGCACTTACTTGCTGCACGTTCAGCTTTTCTTGCAGCCGCAGCGCGCATAGCTTCGCCCCGAAGTTTCTTCGCTTTCGCAGGGGAATGCTTAGCCATAGAACAAGTCTATCCAAATAGCCCTTCCATTCGTGCCCTCACTCGATTAGGTTCACGTGATGAAGCGTTCAAGAGCTTTTGCCCTGAGTCTTTGTGGCTTACTTATTTTCTCAAATCTTCAGATGGGAATTTTCTCGGCAAGCGCTGCCTCAAAACCTAAAATTCCTTGCAAAAAACTGGGGCAGAAGATTGAAGTTAAAACTCTTAAATACACATGTGTAAAGAAAAATGGAAAACTTACTTGGAATGCTGGCGAGGCAATAAAGAAAACAGAAACCCCGTCCCCAGATCCAGAGAATTCGAAGCAGCCTAAGTCGGAGCCATCCAGAGATCCCTTTTTAGCGGCAATCGAGAAAGCACTGGACTCGGAGATTCCCAAAATCAATTTAGAGAATTTAAACGATGACCAAATCGGAACGGTTATTGCAGAAGATGGAATTCATCCTGGGAACATCACCGCGACCATGGTTATTTTGAAGCAATTGAAAGCTGCTCAACCAATTATGAAATTACCTAACCCTCCCGTGGTTATTTTAAGTTTCACCGAAAACCACATAAAGAGCGAGTATTCAAAGTACTGCAAACAGAATTTATCTTGGTTTCCCAATTCGGGAACTCGGATGGAGGATTGGAATACATGGGCTTTCGTTGGATGTCTAGAAACTACTCCCGTACAGGTTGTTCCTATGCCAAAGAATGAACTTGCAGTCGACCATATTGCCGATGCAATCGGGAGCGATATGGGATATATCCCAATAGGGCTCGGCGACAACACGTCAAAGATTCCAACTTGGTTTGTCAGGGGTCTGAAAGGAGTAGCTGGCGAGTACATGTTGAGCATGGGAGAAGATCATTGGGTTGCAAAGAACACTGGAGGAATTCGCTGCATCGATGTGCGACTTAAAGATCTTAGTTTTTCTTACGAGACGATAGATAAGAATCACTGCGATTACTCGCTTGGAGTTGCGGTTTCTCGCTACATGGTTGCGAAACGGGGCCTCTTAGCGACCTTAGGTTTCATCAATGAAATTCAGAAAACTGGAATTTGGAGCGAAGAGATATGCGCCAAATTCCTGGGCAGCTCGTTTCAACAATTTGAATCTGAAGCAAAGCAGTACATCAAGTCTGCTGGCATGTAACTCTGGTGCGGGAGGCGGGACTTGAACCCGCACGCCGAAGCACAAGTTCCTAAGACTTGCGTGTCTGCCATTTCACCACTCCCGCGTATCGGCAGAGATTTCTCTCTACGGATATGAGAGAAGGTTAAGGGCAACTGCCCCCTGAATCAAAATGCAGGTGGAATCACAATGCAGGTTGAATCTAAATAGAGGTCGGCTGCAAGCGCAGAGCCGGTAACCTTGCACAATGTCGCCAGACCATTCATCCAGCGGAGCATCGCTCTCGGATCAGTTGGCTGCGCAGATTCAAGCGGCAATCGCTGCAGCTTTTGCTGGTGGTGAAATAGCTGGAGAAGTCCCAGCCTCAATAACGCTTGAACGCCCAAAGAATCGCGACCATGGCGACTATGCAACTTCCATCGCTCTTCAATTAGCTAAAGCTGCAGGTAAGAACCCACGCGAGATTGCAACAATTCTTCAATCTGCGATTGCATCAATTTCCGGAGTTTCCAAGGTGGATATTGCGGGTCCCGGATTCATCAACATCACTCTTGACCGTGCAAGCCAGGCAGAACTTGTTCGCACCATTCTTAACGCAGGTAAAGGCTACGGATATGGCAGTGCGTTAAAAGGCGTGAAGATTAATCTTGAATTTATTAGCGCAAATCCAACTGGGCCACTTCACCTCGGACACACACGTTGGGCTGCAGTGGGAGATTCACTCGGTCGAGTATTAAGTGCGGCAGGAGCCGACGTCACTCGCGAGTTTTATATCAACGACCGTGGCCGTCAGATGGATCTCTTCGGCCAATCCGTTCAAGCTGCTGCCCAAGGAAAGCCAATTCCCGAGGATGGGTACCAGGGAAATTACATCAACGATTTAGCTAAGGAAGTTGTCGCTGCCAACCCTGCGATTTCGACAAGTGAAGAATTTAGGGAAGCTGCGTACAAAGTGCAGCTCGCTCAGCAGCAACGAGTTCTTGAAACATTTCACACTAACTTTGATATCTGGTTCTCAGAGCGCTCGCTTCACGAATCGGGCGCAGTTGAACATGGTTTAGTAAAGCTTCGTGAACAAGGACATGTCTTTGAAGATGCTGGCGCTGTATGGCTTCGTACAACTGATTTCGGTGATGATAAAGATCGCGTGATTGTTAAAGAAGATGGTGACCTGACTTACTTCGCTTCAGATACCGCCTATTACATTAATAAGCGCGAACGTGGCTTTGATATCTGCATCTACATGCTTGGCGCAGATCATCACGGTTACATACATCGTTTAAAGGCGACCGCTGCTTGTGCTGGTGATAATCCTGACTACAACGTGGAAATCATGATCGGTCAGCTCGTAAAGATTATGGAAGGTGGCGAAGAGCTCAAGCTCTCAAAGCGCGCAGGGACAATCATCACCCTCGAAGAGCTGGTCGAGAAAGTTGGCGTTGACGCTGCTCGTTACACGCTGATTCGCTATCCAGTCGACACCCCAATGGTGATGGATGTCGATGTTCTAAAGCGCAACACAAACGAGAACCCTGTTTATTATGTTCAGTACGCGCATGCGCGAATTGCTGCAGTGCTTCGTAACACTGCAGAACTCGGAATCAAATCTGACCTTGCATCATTTGACCCATCTCAGTTATCTCACGATAGAGAGAATGAATTACTGGGCGCACTCGCAGAATTTCCACGAGTAGTTGCAAGCGCTGCCGAATTTCGCGAACCGCACCGCGTTGCACGTTATCTCGAAGAACTCGCTGGTGTTTATCACGGCTTCTACGCCGATTGCCGCGTACTTCCATTGGGAGATGAGCCAATCTCTGCAATCCATTCAGCGCGCGCTGCTCTCTGTGCAGCAACAATGCAGGTTCTAGCAAATGGTTTAGATCTACTAGGTGTTTCAGCGCCGGAGAGGATGTAACTTATGAGCAGCAACGATAGAAATATGTGGTCAAAGAACGCATCTCTTGAAGGCGGCGTTCTCTCACTCTCAGGAATCTCCGCTGCACAGTTAGCAAAGGATTTCGGTACCCCCACATTCTTTATTGATGAAGATGCGTTTAGATCTAGATCGCTTGCGTGGCATAACGGGTTACAAAGCCAATTCGGTTCAAATGCCGGAACTATTTACTACGCCGCAAAATCATTTATCTGCACAGCTGTTGCACAGTGGATCGCAGATATCGGAATCGGAATCGATGTCTGCACAGGTGGCGAATTAGCAGTTGCAATCGCCGGTGGGGTGCACCCCTCAAAGATTGAAGTGCATGGAAACAATAAATCTGTCGCAGAGATCGATCGTGCGGTATCACTGGGTGTAAAGACAATTGTCATGGATTCGCTCTTTGAAATTGAGAGAGTTGCAGCAGCCGCCAAGAAGCATGGGGTCCGACAAGGTGTCATGTTGCGCCTAACTCCAGGAATTGAAGCTCATACCCACGAGAAGATTTCCACAGCCCACGAAGATGTGAAATTCGGTTTCTCTATTGCATCCGGCGCTGCGTGGTTGGCAGTCGAAGCTGTAACAAAGTATCCAGAGCTAGAACTACGTGGAGTCCACTGCCATATCGGTTCGCAAATCTTTGGTTCAGAAGCCCATGAAATAGCAACTGACAGACTTATGGGATTTATGGCGAAGTATCGCGATCAATCCGGCTCCCAACTTCCAGAACTCGACCTCGGTGGGGGTTTCGGAATTTCATACATCGCCGGTGAAGTAACGGTTGAACCTGCAGATGTACTTCCTGCGATTCATGGCGCAGTACTAGCTGCTTGCAAGAAGTACAACCTGGATATGCCACTTGTCTCTCTGGAGCCAGGTCGCAATATTGTTGGACCAACGATGTTTACTCTTTACGAAGTTGGCACTGTAAAAGATGTAACTCTTGAAGATAAGACAGTGCGTAAATATGTTTCAGTAGATGGCGGAATGAGCGATAACGCACGTACTGCTCTTTACGATGCCGAATACACGGCAGTAATCGCACAACGATCTTCACAAGCACCAGCTGTTCTTTCACGTCTTGTTGGAAAACATTGCGAGACCGGAGACATCATCATTCGCGATATCCAACTTCCAGCAGATATCGCACCCGGAGATCTCGTTGCGACCCCTGCAACAGGTGCATATGGCAGAAGCATGGCGAGCAATTACAACCATGTGCCAAAACCACCTGTTGTTGCAGTAAATGATGGAAAAGCCCGCGTAATTGTCCGCCGGGAAAATGAGGCAGATCTGCTCGCACTTGATGTGAAAGAATAGGCAGATGAGCCCAGCAGATAAACCCGTTCGCGTCGGCATGCTCGGCTGCGGCGTTGTCGGTAGCCAGGTTGCCCGTTTGCTGCTCGAAGATACCGCTGAACTTTCAACTCGTGCCGGTGTTCGTATCGAACTTACTCGGATTGCAGTGCGCACTATCAAGCCGTATCCAGGCCTAGATCCAGCGCTCTTCACAACAGATCCATTCTCAATTGTTAATGACCCAGAGATTGATTTGATCATCGAAGTTATGGGCGGCATCGAACCTGCACGTGAACTCGCGATGACAGCGATCAACAATCGCAAATCTATTGTGACTGCAAATAAGGCTTTACTCGCTAGTCACGGAGCAGACCTCTTCACTGCTGCCTATGCAAAAGGCGAAGATATTTACTACGAAGCATCTGTTGCAGGTGCGATTCCGATTATTCGCCCACTTCGCGATTCTCTTGCCGGTGACTTCGTCACACGACTCATGGGTATCGTCAATGGAACAACAAATTACATTCTTACAAAGATGCATGAAGACAATCGCGAATTTGAAGATGTCCTCAAAGAGGCACAGGCACTTGGTTATGCAGAAGCAGATCCAACTGCAGATATTGAAGGATTCGACGCTGCTGCAAAGGCAGCAATTCTCTCAGGCCTTGCATTTCATACACGTGTAACAGTCAGCGATGTTTACCGTGAGGGAATCTCAAAGATCACACTTGAAGATGTCGCGATCGCAAAATCAATGGGCCATGTAATTAAGTTACTTGCGATTGCAGAGCTCACACCTGCTGATGAGATCTCAGTCCGTGTTCACCCTGTAATGATTGATAAGAGCCACCCATTGGCATCTGTCCGCGATGCATTTAACGCAGTATTTGTAGAAGCGGAATCCGCTGGACCATTGATGTTCTACGGCCGCGGCGCGGGTGGGCAGCCAACTGCATCGGCAATTCTTGGAGATGTTGTTGCAGTCTCTCGTCACATTGCTCTTAACTCAATTGGTCAACGCGAGACAGATTATGCAGATCGAGATATTGCACCTATCGAAACAACAAAGACTAAATTCCTCATACGTCTTGAAGTTGAAGATAAATCAGGTGTTCTTGCAGCAATTGCGCAGGTTTTCGCAGATCAAGGCGTTTCCATTCAGACTGTCGATCAGAACGGTCGCGATGCTGATGCAGAGCTGATCATCGTTACTCACCGCGCAACAGAAGGTGAACTCAAGGCAACTGTTGAGGCGCTCAAAAAGATGTCAATGGTGACAAAGATTTCAAGTGTGATCCGTGTAGAGGGAGCGATTTCGTAATGGGAATCTTTTCAAAGAAGTCAGGTGCCCACCAGTGGCGCGGAGTCATTGAGGAATATCGCCACCGCCTGCCGGTTTCTGCAAAGACTCCAGTCGTCACACTTCGCGAAGGCGGAACTCCACTTGTCTATGCATGTGTTCTCTCAGAGATGCTCGGAAATAACGTCTGGGTAAAGTTTGAAGGAATTAACCCAACTGGATCATTTAAAGATCGCGGAATGACAATGGCGATTTCAAAGGCTGCAGAAGATGGCGCAAAGGCAGTGATCTGCGCTTCCACTGGAAATACTTCTGCAGCGGCTGCGGCATATGCAGTCAAAGCCGGAATGGTTCCTGCAGTTCTTATCCCTGAAGGCAAGATTGCAATGGGCAAGCTTGCACAAGCTGTTGTGCATGGAGCAAAGCTTCTGCAAGTTGATGGAAACTTCGATGACTGCCTCGTTCTTGCTCGCGATTTATCCGAGCACTATCCCGTTTCACTTGTTAACTCTGTAAACCCATACCGTATTGAAGGACAGAAGACGGCAGCTTTTGAAGTTGTAGATATGTTGGGCGATGCTCCAGATATTCACACACTTCCGGTGGGCAATGCTGGAAATATCACTGCATATTGGAAGGGCTATAACGAGTACCGCAATGACAAGATTTCATCGAAGCTGCCACAGATGTGGGGATTCCAAGCTGCCGGATCAGCGCCGCTCGTAACAGGAAAGCCAGTTGCAAAGCCTGAAACAATTGCGACTGCAATTCGTATTGGTAACCCTGCATCATGGGATCAAGCAATTGCTGCCCGCGATGAATCAGGCGGATTGATTGACTCAGTTACTGATGAAGAAATTCTTGCTGCTTATCACCTTCTTGCATCGAAAGAAGGAATCTTCTGCGAGCCATCATCTGCTGCTGGCCTTGCTGGGCTTATCAAATATAAGAACGCTGGCAAGCTTCCTAAAGATAAGACAATTGTTATTACATGTACCGGAAATGGCCTCAAAGATATTCCTTGGGCACTTGAAGGCGCAGCCGATCCTGTTGTTGTTCCAGTTAACGCTGATGCTGCAGCTAAAGCGCTCGGCCTCGTGAAGAGTAATTAGGAAGGTTGGCATAAGCGATGGCAAAACCAACTTTCAAAGCAAATCCGATTCAGGTTCAGGTCCCTGCAACTTCTGCAAACCTCGGACCAGGCTTTGATTCATTCGGTTTAGCCTTTGGAATGTACGACCGCTACGTTGCGCAAATTCTTGATGATGCTGGGTTAGATATTGATGTCACTGGTGAAGGTGCAGATGAAGTTCCTCGCACAGAGAAGAACTTGCTTGTTAAGGCGATGTATAAAGGTTTCGATTACCTAGGCGGAAAGCCAAAAGGCGTTGCCGTTCGCGCCCTCAATGTGATTCCCCATGGTCGCGGACTTGGATCATCTGCATCAGCGATTATCGGTGGTCTTGTTCTTGCTCGCGCACTTGTTCTTACTGGCACAGATAAAATGAGCGATGAGGTTCTGCTCAATCTCGCCAACGAGATGGAAGGTCACCCAGATAACGTTGCAGCTGCTCTCTTCGGGGGCGCAACAGTTGCATGGACAGAAAATGTTGCCGGAAAGCAGCAGGCTCGCTCAATCCAGATTCCAGTAGATCCACGAATTCGTGCGATGGCATTTATCCCTGCAAATCCACTTGCAACTTCAAAGGCTCGCAAGATGCTTCCCGAATCAATTCCTTTTGCAGATGCGCAACGAAATAGCACCAACACAGCTTTGATGATGCACGCTCTAACAATTCGCCCGGATCTATTGTTTAGAGCGACAGAAGATTTCTTGCACCAGTCATATAGAAGTGAAGCGATGGCAGCTTCATTTGCACTGATGACTAAGTTGCGTGCTGCAGGAGTTGCTGCATTTATTTCAGGTGCAGGTCCAACTGTTATGGCTCTACACACTGGCAATCAAGAAGAGACAGAGCAGCTCAGCCGTGCAGGTGGGGCTAAATTTGAGGGTAAATCTCTCGAAATTGCAGCACGCGGAGCCGCCCTGCTATAGTTTTGCCATCAGTTCGACCCGGTAAGTAAGGGCAGAGTAAGAATTGATAATCCACAAGAAGTAAAAATATAAATCCCTGGGTTTTGCTCGTAAAGGCTTAGCCCCAAAGTGAAAAGAAATACATGACAACCACAGAACCAATTCGTTCTAGCAGTCCAGAGCTTGCATCAATGACCCTTCCAAAGTTAAAGGAAGTTGCGTCTGCCCTCGGTATCGACGGTGCGGCAAAGCTGAAGAAGGATGCACTTGTAACTGCGATCGCAGATCTTCAGGCTGCAAACCGCGAAGCTGCAAAGGCTGAGCGCGAAGCTCGCCGCGAAGCTCGCAACGCGAAGAAGAGCAATCGCGACTCCAAAAATTCAAACAATGGGAATTCAGATAATTCTTCAGATGACGAAGACGATGACTCATCAGATAACAATGGACCACAGAGCTCATCTGGCAACGACCGCGATGATCGTGGTGGACGCAACCGTCGCGACCGTAACCGTGGACGCGACCGCAATCGCGATCGCGGACAGCGCGAAGAGCGCGAACCAGTAATTGGTGAAGATGATGTTCTAGTTCCAGTTGGCGGCCTCGTCGACATCATGGATAACTACTCATTTATTCGTACCGGTGGATACCTTCCAGGTCCAAACGATGTTTACGTTTCACAAGGACAGGTACGTAAGTACGGCCTTCGTAAGGGAGATGTTGTTACAGGACAAGTTCGCCAAGCACGCGAAGGCGAAACTCGTCAGAAGTACAACCCACTCATCACTCTTGAAACAATCAATGGAATGCCTTACGAAGAAGCGCGTGGACGCGTTGAATTCGGCAAGCTTGTTCCTCTCTATCCGCAAGAGCGTCTTCGCCTTGAGACAGAGCCAAATATTCTTACGACTCGCGTCATCGACCTTATTGCTCCAATTGGTAAGGGTCAGCGCGGACTTATTGTTTCTCCTCCAAAGGCTGGAAAGACAATGGTCTTGCAGTCAATTGCAAATGCGATCACTACAAATAACCCTGAATGTCACTTGATGGTTGTTCTCGTAGATGAGCGTCCAGAAGAAGTTACAGATATGCAGCGCAGCGTTAAGGGTGAGGTTATTGCTTCAACCTTCGATCGCCCAGCCGATGACCACACAACAATCGCAGAGCTTGCAATCGAGCGCGCAAAGCGTCTCGTTGAAATGGGCCACGATGTTGTAGTTCTTCTCGACTCGATCACACGTCTTGGTCGCGCATACAACATTGCAGCACCAGCATCAGGCCGAATCCTTTCGGGTGGTGTTGATTCAGCAGCCCTCTATCCACCAAAGAAATTCTTCGGTGCAGCTCGAAATATTGAAGATGGTGGATCACTCACCATTCTTGCAACTGCTCTCGTTGATACCGGCTCTCGTATGGATGAAGTTATCTTCGAAGAGTTCAAGGGAACAGGAAATATGGAGCTCATCCTTGATCGCAAGATGGCAGATAAGCGCATCTTCCCAGCGGTTAACGTTGTTGCGTCAGGTACACGTAAGGAAGAAATTCTTATGGGTACAGAAGAGCTCAACATTGTCTGGAAACTCCGTCGTGTTCTTCATGCACTCGAGCCACAAGCAGCTCTCGAACTCTTGCTCGAGAAGATGAAGGGCACAAAGTCGAACGTCGAATTCTTGATGCAGATCCAGAAGACAACGTCAGGCCCAGACGACAGCAAGTAAGCACACTCTTTTCACAAGGAACCCCGCTCATTTACTGGGCGGGGTTTCTTATTTCTCCGAGCCTGCGCCTGTAAAGCACAGAGGAAACACAAGGTTGGCATAGATAGTTCTCTCAGGAAGCACAAAGCCCGCTACATAAAAGGAGTGAAAGATGAAGGTTTTATCAAAGAAGAGCATTGGCGCACTTGTTGCACTCGGGTTAATGGCCGGAACAGGATCTGCAATTGCAGATACATCAACTACTCCCAAGTTAACTATCGCAGAGAAAGAAGCTCGCAAAGCTGCAGCAGAACTTCAGAAGGCAGCGGTTGCTCAATACAAGAGCGCAATTACTGCTTATCGAACTTCAGCCGATGCAGCACGTGCGACATATAAAGCTGCAGTTGATTCAGCTAAGGCAACACGCGATGCTGCAGTGAAAGCTGCAACAACTGCGGAAGCGAAGAGTGCTGCAAAGAGCGCATTCACATCTTCGGTTGCGGCTGCGAAGGCAGTAAAAGATTCAGCCATCGCAGCGCTCGGTGCCAAGCCTGTGGCGCCGGCTAAGCCAGCTAAGTAGCACTCGCAACATAACTTCAAGGTAGGCCGCAGAATCCACGTACTTTCTCCGCGTGGATTTTGCGGTTTTCCTCATTTGCGAGAGGATTAGCGCCTATTGCCGGCCCCACTGGCGATGACCTGGTTCACCGCACGATGCGGACCCAGCCAACGAAGAGGATAAAAAATGAAGAAAGATATTCATCCAGAGTACAAAGAGACCCAAGTAACTTGTGGTTGCGGTGAAAAGTTTCTAACCCGCTCAACAGTTGCAAGCGGTTCAATCTATGTTGAAGTTTGTTCAGTCTGCCACCCGTTCTATACAGGTAAGCAGCGCATCCTTGATACTGGTGGACGCGTCGCTAAGTTCGAAGAGCGTTTCGGTAAGAAAACAGCTAACTAGCTTTCTAAAGAGACCGCATCGCAGCCTTGAGGTTGCGGCGCGGTCTTTTTATTTCTCAACGATTTATAAGGAAGGAGTCATATGAGCAACGATCGCTTTGCATCTGCACATGAAATGGTGCGTGAATATCAAGAGCTAGAGACTCTTATGGCCGACCCTTCCATTCATGAGGATCAAGGCAAGGCGCGCCAACTTGGTCGACGCTATGCCCAACTTGGTCCCGTCGTAGCTGGATTTAATGCTTGGAAAACTGCCGCAGATGATTTAGAGGCCGCTAAAGAGATGGCAGCCGAAGATGCATCTTTTGCCGCAGAACTGCCAGAGATGGAGGTTGCTGTCGAAGCAGCTGCAGATAAATTGGAAGAGTTATTGCTTCCAAGAGATCCCAACGATGATCGTGATGTGATTATTGAAGTGAAGGCAGGAGCAGGTGGAGATGAATCCGCGCTCTTTGCTGGCGATCTTGTGCGCATGTATCAGCGTTATGCTGAAAAGCGCGGTTGGAAAGTAGAGATCATCGATATGACCGAGTCTGAACTCGGTGGATATAAAGATATTTCAATGGCAGTGAAATCAAAGGGAACTCCAGAGCCTGGAACAACACCTTATGCACGACTGAAATTTGAAGGTGGCGTTCACCGTGTTCAGCGCGTACCTGAGACAGAGAGCCAAGGACGTATCCATACATCTGCAGCTGGTGTTCTTGTACTACCTGAAGCAGAAGAAGTTGATGTAGAACTCAATATGAATGATGTTCGCGTCGATGTATATCGCTCTTCAGGTCCTGGTGGTCAGTCAGTTAATACAACTGACTCTGCCGTGCGTTTAACTCACGTTCCAACTGGCATCGTTGTCTCTTGTCAGAATGAAAAGTCACAGCTACAAAATAAAGAGTCAGCACTTCGTATTTTGCGTGCACGCCTCTTGGCAGATGCACAGGAAAAAGCAGAAGCGGCAGCGATGGCAGAGCGTAAGAGCCAAGTTCGTACAGTCGATCGTTCAGAGCGAATCCGTACATATAACTACCCTGAAAATCGCCTCAGCGATCACCGCGTTAACTACAAGGCAAATAATCTAGATTCTGTTCTCAACGGAGAACTCGACGAAGTAGTACAGGCACTTCTCGATGCCGACAGAGCAGCAAAGCTCTCATCTACTAAATAACTATTCTTATGGATCTCACCTTTAAAGAATTTTTACGCAGTGGCAAAGAGCAATTATCTGCAGCAGGTTTCGCGGAAGTTGAGGCAGAACACCTTCTTGCTCACACCCTTGGAATCTCGCGGATGGACCTTCATAACCCCGTTGCAGTTGAGAACTCACTCACTGCAATTGGCGATACAACAATTGTTGAAGAGACTTTCTGGAAGTTACTTGATCGTCGTTGTGCACATGAACCGTTGCAGTATTTAACGGGCGTTGCATATTTTCGCAATCTTGAGTTAAAAGTTGGCCCTGGTGTATTGGTTCCTCGCCCCGAGAGCGAGCTTCTCGTTGAAGCCGTTCTTTCCTATATTGAGAAACGTGACGGCGCTATCAGCGTTGTAGATCTCGGTGCTGGATCGGGCGCACTCGCTCTTGCGATTGCAACAGAGGCTCCACGGACACACGTCATCGCTGTCGAGAATAGCGCAGCTGCAGTTGAATGGCTAAAAGAGAATGTCTCCTTTATCGACGAGAAGGTACGAATTCTCGAATCAGATGTTGCGACTGCACTTATAGATGTTAAGTGCGATGTAGTTATTGCGAATCCTCCGTACATTCCAAATGCACAGGAGCTACCGCGCGATGTAAAAGATCATGAACCAGCAGAAGCTCTCTTTGGGGGAGAAGATGGGATGAAATCACCACGGCTCTTTATTTCAACTGCATCAAGACTTCTCAAAAGCGGTGGATTCCTCGCAATCGAACATCATGAAGAGCAAGGTTTAGAAATCGCAGCGGTTTTATCTGAAGATTTCACCGATATTCTTCTGCATAAGGATTTAACGGGACGTCCACGATTTACGACAGCTGTGAGGAGATAACGATGGCCCCTCGCGTAGATTTAAAACAAGGTGAGACTAAGAAGCACATTGCGCGTGCACTGAAATCTCTGCGCGACGGTTACGTCATCGTTGCCCCACTTGAACATGGATATGTTTACCTCGCGGATGCATTTTCGCCATTTGCTGTTCGTGCAATGCACGTCCTGCGCGGAGATGAACTTGGAACTGCAGCACAAGTTCTCGGCCACAGCGCACAGACAATTCAAGGAATAACTCGCGATATCTCGGAAGATGCGCAAGCAATGATGGATCATTTCTGGCCAGGGATGCTATCTCTCACGATGAAGCCAAATCGGTCACTGAATTGGGATCTTGGCGATGACAGGGCACTCGATGCCGTAAATGTTCGCGTTCCTAAATCTAAATTTATAAAGGCCTTGCTCAAAGAATCAGGCCCACTTGCAGTTGCAAGTGCATCAGGCGCCGGCAATGCGCCGATGCTCAAACTCAACAGAACCGCACTTAAAGAGTGGGATATCGCCGTCGCCTTCGATAATGGCGCTCTCAAGCCAGGACCAAGCTCCTCGATCGTCGACTTCTCTGAGGGCCACCCGCGAATCCTTCGTGCGGGGGCTATCTCCGTGGCTGAGATGACAGAGGTTGTACCGCTCATTTTTGTCTAGTAACTATTAGGCTGACGCCCATGTCCGAAACTTTCTATGGCCCAGATTTCACACTTCTATCGAAGCAAGATCCAGATATTGCAGGTGTGCTCCTTTCAGAACTCAAGAGACAACAGACCAACCTTCAGTTAATCGCATCTGAGAACTTCACATCTCGTGCAGTGTTGGCAGCGCTCGGTTCAACGCTTTCCAATAAGTATGCAGAGGGCTACCCAGGTAAGCGCTACTACGGTGGTTGCGAAGAGGTAGATAAGGCCGAAGTTATTGCGATCGATCGCGCAAAGGCTCTCTTCGGTGCAGAGCATGCAAACGTTCAGCCGCACTCGGGCGCCAGCGCAAATATCGCTGTTTATCAAGCATTTACAAAGCCAGGAGATACCGTCTTGGCAATGTCACTGCCACACGGTGGCCACCTCACTCATGGTTCAAAAGTTAACTTCTCAGGTAAGTGGTTCAACATCGTCTCTTACGGCGTTCGTCAAGATAACGAGCTCATTGATTATGACGAACTACGCGACCTTGCGATTGCAAATAAGCCAAAGATGATCTGCTCTGGCGCAACCGCATATCCATCACTCATTGATTTCGAGAAAGTACGCGCAATCTGCGACGAAGTCGGCGCAATCATGTGGGTAGATGCTGCTCACTTCATTGGACTTGTTGCAGGTAAAGCAATTCCATCTCCAGTTCCATATGCAGATGTAGTCTCATTTACAACACATAAAGTCTTGCGCGGACCTCGCGGTGGAATGATTCTGACTAAGGCAGAGCATGCGGCTGCGATTGATAAGGCAGTATTCCCAGGAATGCAGGGCGGGCCAATCATGTCTGCTGTCGCGGGTAAAGCCGTTGCGCTCGCCGAGTGTGCAACACCTGCTTACCAAAAGTATGCAAAGGATGTCATCGTCAACGCGCAGACTCTTGCTGCAGCACTTGAAGAAGAAGGTATGCGCGCTGTTTCTGGTGGAACACAAACTCACTTAGCCCTCATCGATATTCGCTCAACAGGTGTCAATGGCAAGGTAGCCGATGAACGTTGCGGCGCTGCAGGAATTGTTCTCAACAAGAATTCAATTCCATATGATCCAGAAGCACCTTCTGTGACTTCAGGTATTCGAGTGGGTACACCTGCGACTACAACACAGGGCATGGGCACTCCAGAGATGAAGACGATCGCTTCATTGATTGCCCGTGCAATTAAGAGTGATGATGCAACAGTTCATGCCGGTATCAAATCCGAAGTACATGCACTAACTGCAAAATTCCCAATCTACGAGGCTTAAAGAAAAGCTTTAAGCAATGCGTGAGTACCTTGTAACCCTTCTCTTAGCGGCAGCGCTCTGTTATGTAGTTACTCCATTTGTTCGCACATGGGCTTTGAAATTCGGAGCGGTTGCACAGATACGTACCCGCGATATTCACACGACACCGACGCCTCGTTGGGGCGGACTGGCCATGTGGATTTCTATGGCGCTAACTTTTGCAATGGTTAATCACCTCTCGCTTGTCGGAAAATCATTCGGCCGCGAAGCACTTGGAATTTTTCTCGCTGCAACTCTCTTGGTGGCTATCGGCCTGATCGATGATCGCTTTGAACTTGATGCGTTAACCAAGTTGGCTGGACAAGCGCTCGCAGCAGGAATCTTGCTCCTCTTTGGAATTCAAGTTCTCTGGCTGCCAATTAATGGCGTAATTACCCTTCCACCGAGCATCGGTCAATTAGTCACAGTGCTCATCGTCTTAATCACTATTAACGCCGTTAATTTTATTGATGGGTTAGATGGGCTGGCTGCTGGAATTGTTGCAATTTCTGGCGCTGCCTTCTTCGCATTTGCATACCTATTAGCAGTTGTTTACGGCTTCAATCGAGCAGGTGCACCGTCACTTATTACTGCAGTAATCATCGGTGTATGCATCGGATTTCTTCCCCATAACGCCCATCCGGCAAAAATTTTTATGGGAGATTCAGGGTCAATGTTTCTTGGATTGCTCCTCGCAGCATCTGCAATCACCCTCACTGGACAGATTGATCCCAATGCAATCTCTGCAGAAAAATTAGGGCCAACACTTCTTCCACTTGCACTTCCCTTCGCAGTACTTGCGATTCCGCTCTTTGATTTATTTTCAGCAATATTCCGCAGACTTCGTGCAGGTCAGTCGCCATTTAGTTCAGATAAAGATCATCTTCATCATCGAATCTTGCGTGCAGGTAATTCCCATCTTCGAACTACGTTGATTATGTATCTCTGGACCGCAACGATTGCATTTCCAGGAGTTGTCTCAGCATTTGCTCCGCTTTGGGTTGCCGCTCTTTCTGCAGGCGCGATGTTGGCATTTACCCTTTACTTCTCTAAGAGTGGAATTAAGAGTGGAGTAAAGAATGCAGCCAAGTAATGAGAGCCAACTTCTTAGAGGTGCGCTGACGCCAACATTTATTATCGGGATTATTGCAATCGGAATGGCGACTTTCTTCCGTGGACGTCCAGGATTTGTCGGAGCACTTCTTGCTCAGGTTGTTGTCATCATTTATTTTCTAGTGCACTTATTGGTCTCAAAGTTTTCACGTGATCTAGATCCAATGAGCACTATGGCAATGGCGATGCTCTCGTACTTCGCCAAGTTCCTACTGGCAGGCGCCTTCTTCTGGATTCTGGGGCAGTACACGACCGAGGCCGATCTCGACCGGAAAGTATTTGGGCTTACCGCCGTGGCTCTGACATTCGCTTGGCTAGGGGGAGAGGTAGCTAGTTATCTAAAGCTGAAAACTCATCTACCATTGCCGCATGAGTCAAGACCCTGATAAGAATCAAGCAAGTAAGGATTTCAAGGCCAGTCGACGTGAAGAGAATGCTCTCTGGACGATCTTCGGATACCTCCTCTCTGGCCTGCTCTTCTGGGGCGGAGTCGGCTGGGCTGCAGACCGCTTCTTCAACACTAGTTATTTGACCCTCATCGGCCTCTTGGTCGGTATGGGTGGGGCGCTCTACCTCGTGTGGTTGCGCTTTGGACGAGAGTAACGAGTCCAGACTCCAGCCCTAAGGGCTCGGGGAAGTGATGAGCCCCACCGAAAAACCCGCCGGATTCGATTTCACAGGGGGCAGGTTTTCCCCATAAGGTTGGCCTGCTTTACCGCTTCCCCAGCGAATGATTTATAAGCCTTTCTTATCTTTCAAGGAGTGTGTGTGCGCACGTTTATTCGTTCAGCTGCTGAAGGCGAAGGATTCGTCCCGCCTAGCGCAAACGACTTTATTTTGCCGCCGATCACCGAGAGTATTCCTTGGTTAACAAAGCCAATCCTTCTCGTATTTCTTGCAGTCATTCTCATCTCTGTATTTTTCATTCTCTCTTCACGTAAAGCAGCGATTGTTCCTTCAAAGTTCCAATTCGCCGGAGAAAGCATCTACGGATTTATCCGCGATGGGCTAGCTAAAGATGTTCTTGGTCCAGAGTTCATGCGCTTTGTTCCTTACCTCTTTACTCTCTTTACATTCGTTCTCGTAAACAACGTCTTCTCAATTGTTCCGCTTCTGCAATTCTCTGCGATGTCACGCGTTGGATTCCCATATGCGCTCGCAATCATTACTTATCTTGTCTACCACTACGTCGGAATGAAGCGCCAAGGAGTCGGCCACTACCTCAAGGGCATCGCATTTATGCCAGGAGTACCAAAGCCAATTTACGTACTTCTCACACCGATTGAAATTGCAACATTCTTTATCGTTCGACCATTCACACTCGGACTTCGTCTCTTTGCAAATATGTTTGCTGGCCACCTTCTCCTTCTTGTCTTTATCTTGGGTGGAGAACATCTTCTGCAGGGCGCAATTGGCCTGAAATTGGTTAGCCCTTTTGCATTCTCAATGGGTGTATTACTTACATTCTTTGAGTTTATGGTGCAGTGCCTTCAGGCCTACATCTTCACTCTTCTCACCGCCCTATACGTCGCTGGATCGCTGGCAGACGAGCACTAACAACTAACTTTGGAGAGGTAACTTCGCCTCTTCAAGCAAGAAAGGTACAAAACATGACAGGCTCACTTAACGTCATCGGTTACGGCATTGCTGCAATCGGACCTGCAATCGCTACAGGCATGATCTTCGCCGCATACATCAGCGGAGTAGCTCGCCAGCCAGAGTCACGCAGCGTTCTTCAGCCAATTGCGTTCCTTGGTTTTGCGATGGCAGAAGCACTCGCACTCTTCGGCCTCGTACTCGCATTCGTTCTCTAAGGAGAAAAGATGCAAGCAATTAGTCTTTTATCAGAAGGTGAGAGCATCAACCCTCTGATCCCGCACACAGCGGAGATCATTGTTGGTTTTGTTGCTTTCACACTTCTCTTCCTTGTGCTCAAGAGCAAGGTTGTTCCTATGTTTGAAAAAGCATATGCAGCTCGTACTGAGGCAATTGAGGGCGGAATCGAACGTGCTGAAAAGGCACAGCTCGAAGCTCAGCGCGCACTTGTTCAGTACAACGAACAACTTTCATCTGCTCAGGGTGAAGCATCAAAGCTTCGTGAGGATGCACGCCTACAAGGCGCAGCAATTCTCGAAGAGCTTCGCACTAAGGCGCAAGAAGAAGCTGCTCGCATCACTGCGGCGGCTCACGCATCCATTGAGGCAGAGCGTCAACAGGCAGTTACATCACTTCGTAATGAAGTTGGTGCACTTGCAGTTGAGCTAGCTTCAAAGATTGTCGGCGAAGCACTTGATGACCAAGCGCGTCAATCACGGATCGTAGATCGATTTATCGAAGACCTCGAGAAGTCACAAAAAAAGTAATATAGAAGAAGTAAGAGAAGAGAAAGAAGAGTATGAGAATCCATCTCGGAGGAAGTAGCCGTCAGTCACTCGTGACTGCACGTGTAAAGCTCGATGCTGCCGTAAAGGGCGCAACTGCAGCTTCTGCTTCTGAACTCTCTACTCAACTCTTCTTCGCAGCTGATGTTCTCTCAAAGAACACTTCACTTCGTCGCGCTTTTGCAGATCCATCACGCGAGGCAGCCTCAAAGGCCGCTCTCGTTAAGGATCTCTTCGGCAAGACTCTCAACGCACTTGCGCTAGAAATACTCACAGATGTTTCAGCTCTTCGCTGGTCATCTGCAGGAGACCTAGTCCACGTAGTTGAGCAGTTAGCGATTGAGGCAGAAGCATCTGCTGCAAATATCAATAACGAACTAGATCGCGTAGAAGATGAGTTCTTCGAAACATCACATCTCGTTGTCGATAACTTTGAATTACGTAAGGCGCTCGTCGGAACAGGTACACCCGAAGCAAAGTCAGCTTTGATCTCTGAAGTGCTCGCTAAGAAGGCATCACCATCAACTGTGAAGCTTGCAGTTGCCCTCGTGACAAGCCTTCGTGGTCGCAGCATCGAAGCGGCATTTGCCGATTACCTATTCGGACTTGCAAACCGTCGCAATCGTTTAATCGCGGTTATTCGCGTGGCATCTGAGATTTCAGATGCACAGAAGTCTCGTCTAGCAACCGCGATCGAGAAGCAGGTTGGCCAGCCAATCCGCGTAAACCTTGAAATTGATGCATCAATTCTTGGTGGAGTCTCCGTGAAGTTTGCAGATGAACTCGTAGATGGAAGCGTTTCAAATCGACTTGCTAGCGCCGGACGCGCACTAGCTGGAAATAAATAACAGGGAATAAAGGGGAAACTCATGGCAGAGCTCAAGATCCAACCGAATGAAATTCGGGATGCCTTAGCGAACTTCGTTAAGTCATACGATCCAGGCACCGCGGCTCGTGATGAAGTCGGAACAGTTAGCCAGGCAGGCGATGGAATCGCTCGCGTTGAAGGACTTCCTTCAACAATGGCAAACGAACTTCTTCAATTCGAGAACGGAACACTCGGACTTGCACTCAACCTTGATGTGCGCGAAATCGGTGTTGTTATCTTGGGTGACTACGCAGGTATTGAAGAAGGAACTTCTGTACGTCGTACAGGCGAAGTTCTCTCTGTTCCTGTCGGCGACGGATTCCTTGGTCGCGTTGTTGACCCACTTGGTCGACCAATCGACGGTAAGGGCGAGATCAAGCCAGATGCACGTCGTGCACTAGAACTTCAGGCGCCATCAGTAGTACAGCGCCAACCTGTTAAGGAGCCAATGGCAACAGGTATTAAAGCAATCGATGCGATGACAGCAATTGGTCGTGGACAGCGTCAGCTCATCATTGGTGACCGTCAGACTGGTAAGACTGCAGTTGCAATCGACACAATTATTAACCAGCGCGAAAACTGGCTATCAGGCGATAAGAAGAAGCAGGTTAAGTGCATCTACGTCGCTATTGGTCAGAAGGGTTCAACGATTGCATCTGTAAAGGGCGCACTCGAAGAAGCTGGCGCAATGGAGTACACAACAATCGTTGCATCACCTGCATCAGATCCAGCAGGCTTTAAGTACCTCGCTCCATATACCGGTTCTGCAATTGGTCAGCACTGGATGTACAACGGCGAGCACGTTCTTATTGTTTTTGATGATCTATCGAAGCAGGCAGAGGCTTACCGTTCAGTCTCATTGCTACTTCGTCGTCCACCAGGCCGCGAAGCGTACCCAGGTGACGTTTTCTACTTACACTCACGTCTTCTCGAGCGCTGTGCAAAGCTCTCGGATGAACTCGGTGGCGGTTCAATGACTGGTCTTCCAATCATTGAAACAAAGGGAAATGACGTTTCAGCGTTTATTCCTACAAACGTAATTTCGATTACTGACGGACAGTGCTTCCTTGAAACAGATCTCTTCAACGCAGGCGTTCGCCCAGCGATTAACGTAGGTATCTCTGTTTCACGTGTTGGTAGCTCTGCACAGACAAAGGCGATGAAGAAGATCGCTGGTCGTCTACGTCTTGACCTTGCTCAGTACCGTGAACTCGAAGCATTCGCAGCATTCGGTTCAGATCTCGATGCAGCTTCAAAGGCTCAGCTCGAGCGCGGTGCACGCATGGTTGAACTCCTTAAGCAGGGTCAGTACTCACCATATTCAGTAGAGCGTCAGGTTGTTTCAATCTGGGCGGGAACAACTGGTCGACTTGATGACGTTGCAGTTGCTGATATCCGTCGCTTTGAAACTGAACTTCTCGACTTCATTGGTCGCGAACGCAAGGAAATTTTCACAGTTATCTCAGAGACAAAGCAGCTCGAAGATGACACTGTTGCAAAGATGGAAGTTGCAGTTGCTGATTTCAAGAAGCAGTTCAAGCCATCTGTAGCACCTGCTGTCAACGATGCGCCTGCAGAGGCTCTCGATGGCGAAGGCGCAGAAGCAATTACAAAGCATGTCCCACCGGCGGTGAAGAAGTAACTCATGGGTGCTCAACTTCGCGTATATCGCCGACGGATGCGTTCCGTTAAAGCGACTAAAAAGATTACGAAAGCAATGGAGTTAATCTCTGCTTCTCGTATCGTTAAGGCGCAGCAACGTGTAACAGCGTCAACTCCTTATGCAAATGAGTTGACCCGTGCGGTATCTGCAGTTGCTTCATACTCTTCAACAAACCATCCGTTGACTACAGCGCATGAAAATCCACGTCGTGCAGCGATTTTGATCATCTCTGCAGACCGCGGAATGGCTGGCGCGTACTCAACAAATGCAATTAAGGAAGGCGAGAGCCTTGCAGCACTTCTTCGTGAACGCGGCTTAGAGGTCTCTAACTTCCTCGTAGGACGTA
Organism: Candidatus Nanopelagicaceae bacterium; assembly: GCA_965268205.1. GTDB lineage: Bacteria > Actinomycetota > Actinomycetes > Nanopelagicales > Nanopelagicaceae > Planktophila. Next base: position 274,333 of record OZ254161.1, read on the forward strand.
AGGCTGTTAACTACTACAAGTTCCGCAATCGCGAGATGGCTGGAACTTGGACTGGTTTCTCAGATAACCCAACGTACGAGAATGCAAAGGAAGTAGCGGATGCACTTCTTGGCGCATTCCTTGCTGACTCAACTGATTCAAAGCTCGGTGTCGATGAAATTCACATCATCTTCACTCAGTTCAAATCTATGTTGACTCAGGAAGCCACAGCAAAGCGCATGATTCCTCTGGAAGTTGTTGAATCTTCAGAGCCTGTTCCAACTGGTTTGCTTCCAATGTATGAATTCGAACCAAATGCGGGCGAAGTTCTTAATGCACTTCTTCCACGTTATATCGAAGCACGTATCTTTAACGCGATGTTGCAATCTGCAGCTTCAGAGCATGCAGCTCGTCGTCGCGCTATGAAATCAGCAACTGACAATGCTGAGGATCTCATCAAGTCGCTTACACGACTTGCGAACGCTGCTCGTCAGGCAGAAATTACCCAAGAAATCAGTGAAATTGTCGGCGGCGCAGATGCGTTGGCCTCAGCTAGTGCAGGGAGTGAATGATGTCAGCAACAGGTAAAGGCCGCGTAGCCCGAGTTATTGGACCGGTGGTGGATATTGAATTCCCCGCAGATTCAATGCCTTCGATCTTCAACGCGCTTCACGTAGAGACCACCATGAGTGGCACTACTCGTACCTTGACCCTCGAAGTAGCGCAGCACATTGGAGATAACCTCGTGCGCGCTATCTCAATGCAACCAACAGACGGAATGGTTCGCGGTGCTGAAGTAACAGACACCGGTTCGGCAATCTCTGTCCCAGTTGGTGACGTTACAAAGGGCCACGTCTTCAACACTCTCGGAGAATCCCTTGACGTTCCAACATCATCACTTGATATCAAGGAGCGTTGGTCAATTCACCGTAACGCACCTGCATTCGATCAGCTCGAGTCAAAGACTGAAATGTTCGAGACAGGTATCAAAGTTATCGACCTTCTAACACCGTATGTAAAGGGTGGAAAGATCGGTCTCTTCGGTGGTGCAGGTGTTGGTAAGACTGTTCTTATCCAGGAGATGATCTACCGCGTAGCTGAAAACTTCGGTGGTGTTTCTGTATTCGCAGGCGTTGGAGAGCGTACTCGTGAAGGAAATGACTTGTTCCTCGAAATGACTGAGACGGGCGTTATCAATAAAACAGCCTTGGTCTTCGGTCAGATGGATGAACCACCTGGAACGCGTCTTCGTGTTGCGCTTTCAGCGCTCACAATGGCTGAGTACTTCCGCGATGTTCAGAAGCAGGACGTTCTGCTCTTCATCGATAACATCTTCCGCTTTACTCAGGCAGGTTCTGAAGTATCAACACTTCTCGGCCGTATGCCATCTGCAGTGGGCTACCAGCCAACACTTGCAGATGAAATGGGTCAGCTACAGGAGCGCATTACTTCAACACGTGGTCACTCAATTACATCTATGCAGGCAATTTACGTTCCTGCAGATGACATTACCGACCCAGCTCCACACACAACATTCGCGCACTTAGATGCAACGACAGTGTTGTCTCGTCCGATTTCAGAGCTTGGTATCTACCCAGCTGTGGATCCACTCGATTCATCATCTCGTATCCTCGATCCTCGCTACATCGGCGAGCACCACTTCCGTGTTGCTAACCGCATCAAGCAGATCTTGCAGCGCTACAAGGATCTTCAGGACATCATCGCTATCTTGGGTATCGATGAACTTTCAGAAGATGACCGCGTACTCGTAGGACGTGCACGTCGAATCCAGCGCTTCTTGTCACAGAACACATTCGTGGCGAAGGTCTTTACTGGTATCGATGGTTCATTCGTTCCACTTGCAGACACAATCGCAGCATTCGAAGCACTGGCTGATGGAAAGTACGATCACATTCCAGAACAAGCATTCTTCATGTGCGGTGGTCTCGATGATGTCGAGCGCAACGCTGCTGAATTGGCAAAGAAGTAAAGATGGCTCTTAACGTCGCACTAGTATCGCCAACACAACAGGTGTGGTCGGGCGAGGCAACATTTGTCTCTGCTCGCACCACAGAAGGTGACCTTGGAGTTCTTCCAGGTCACACACCTCTGTTTGGCGTACTAGTCGACGGAGCTGTCAGCATTAAAGGCACCGACGGTTCCTTTAAAGAGTTCAACGTCCGCGGTGGCTTCTTATCTGTTTCAAATGATCGCGTCTCTATTCTTACTGAGAGCGTTGATTAATCTCTAGAAACTTTTGCACCGAGCGCAACTAATTGCTCGGCGAAGTTTGGATATCCACGATCGATGTGGAAGGCCCCATCAACGGTAGTTTCACCTTCAGAGACAAGCGCAGCCAGTACAAGTCCTGCTCCTGCGCGAATATCAGTAGCCTCAACAGGTGCCCCAGATAGCTGTGGAATACCGTCGATTGAGGCGTGGTGGCCATCTACGGTGATCTGAGCACCAAGGCGCATAAGTTCGTTAACGAACATAAATCTAGATTCAAAGACATTTTCAGTAACGATTGAATGGCCCTCTGCCACTGCATTCATTCCGATAATAAATGGAAGTAAATCAGTTGCAAATCCTGGATAGGGAAGAGTTGCAACATCGATTGCTTTAGGGCGGTGGTTCATCTGTACTCGGAAACCATCTTGCGTTGATGTGATGATCGCTCCTGCTGAAGTAAGTTTCTCGAGCATGACTTCCATATGTTCGGCACGTCCACCATGGATGGTGATGTCACCTTGTGTCATTGCCGCAGCAAATGCCCAAGTGCCGGCGATGATTCGATCAGGAATAGTTGTGTGATCTGTTGGTGCTAACTTCTCGACTCCGGTAATTGTGATTGTCGGAGAGCCGAGACCGTCGATCTTTGCGCCCATTCCAATGAGAAATTCTCCAAGGTCAACCAAATCAGGTTCGCGAGCTGCGTTATTGATAACTGTGATGCCCTTCGCAAGAACGGCTGCAGTCATGAGGTTTTCAGTTGCACCTACTGATGGGAAATCTAAATCAATCGATGCGCCAGTAAGACCCTGTGGTGCTTCCGCAATTACGTAGCCATGTTCAACGTGTGCGGTTGCGCCAAGTGCTTCAAGACCTTTAATGTGGAAATCAAGACCGCGTGAGCCAATTGCATCGCCACCAGGGAGTGCAACTTCAGCTTTTCCGATGCGAGCTACGATTGGCCCAAGAACATTGATAGATGCACGCATCTTTCGAACTAGATCATAATCTGCGCGATGAGCAGGAGCTTCGGGTACATCGATAGTGATGACATCACCAGAGCGCACAACGGTGCAGCCAAGACGAGTCAGGAGATCGGCCATGATGTCGACATCTGCAATATCAGGAACGCTTCTAATGGTCGATTTACCGACCGCTAAGAGGGATGCCGCCATCAATTTAAGGACAGAGTTCTTAGCCCCTGTGACAGTTACTTCGCCGACGAGGCGGCAGCCACCGGTGATCCGGAAGCGGTCGAAGGACGAAGATGCCATATCCGAATACTACTTATAGGCTACGGACATGGTTAATTTAACGCGTATTTACACAAAGACAGGCGATGACGGAACTACATCTCTCGGAGATATGAGCCGCACATCAAAGAATGACCCGCGTTTGGAAGCATATGCAACAGTCGATGAAGCTAACTCGACTATCGGTGTTGTGCTCTCTACTGATGAATTAACCGATGAAGTTCGCGCACTCTTGGTCCGCATTCAAAATGACCTCTTCGATGTTGGTGCAGATCTCTGCACACCAGTTGTCGATTCTCCTGCTTTTGAGCCACTTCGAGTTCTTGAATCTCAGATTGTTTATCTTGAAGAAGCAATCGATAAATTCAACGCAAACCTGGAATCACTTCGTTCATTTGTATTGCCATCCGGCACACCTGCTGCTGCACACCTTCACGTAGCGCGCACTGTTGTGCGTCGTGCAGAGCGTTGCACATGGGCTGCAATCCACGCATTTGGTGGCGGAGTAAATCCACTGACTGCGAAGTATCTCAACCGTTGTTCAGATCTTCTCTTCGTCCTTGCTCGTTATGCAAACAAGGAGATCGGCGATCAGCTCTGGGTTCCTGGAGCTAATCGCTAGTTAACGCTGTTGAGATGCGCTCTAGCGACGCTCTCTTCTTCCGGAAATACAAATAACCTTGGCCCATTCTTGGTCTGGGTGAGTGTTGCCTTAATACCAACCGCGATTAACTTCTGTCGCAAAATTTCGCCCTCTATGTGATTAGTTGGTGATGCAACCGGGACGAGCATCCCGTATTCATCATCGCCACCTGCCATTGGAGTTCGCTCAACAAGAGATTTGCCTCGAGCCATCGTCCACTTGAGCATAAAGATAAGAAAGAGAATTACAGGAAATCCTGCAAGGCTCATAAAGAAGAGCTGATTATTAACTCCGCCTAACAATTACTCGCTCGCATTCACTTTTGGAACTTCTGCAACCTTGGAATATGTGGAACCTGCAGTGCCTTGCGGTTTCGGATCTTGATGGCAGACGACTTCAATATCGGTAATGAATTCAAGGGTTTCAATCGGTTCGGGAGAGACAAGGAGAATTGTCTTGATTTCAAATGGCGCACTCGTGCCAACTGCTGTCTTCAATGTCCCAAGCAGAACTTTCTCTTTGGAATAGACGCTTGAATTAACTTCCCACCATTGGCAACCAGGTTCGGAAGCAACTTGGACAGCCCCGCAGACAAATTCCTTACATTTCTTTACCTGGTTAGCAAGCGACTTCTTTGCAGAGATTGCAGATACCAATTGCTTGCTCGTAGGCACTCTTGCATAGACACCAGATTCAAAGGCAAATCCTGCAGGTGGCCATTTAGGAGATGGAGAGGCGAGAACCTTTGGCTTTGGTTTCTTTGCTGCATCTGCGCTTTCAAGAGAGGCGGTAGATGAGGCTAGGAGAGCGAGTGCGAGAAGAAGAGATACCTTCTTTAGTCGCGCTCCCATTTGAAGCTGCGAACTGCCCAAATCAATCCCAGTACGAGCCATGCGGTAATAATGGCAAAGGTTCGGCCAGTTTCCCAATTACCAGCAACTTCACGCGTAGCAAATGAGTCAGGAAGGAAGATCGAGCGAGCTCCCTGAGTCATCCACTTGAGAGGGAATATCGCAGCTACCTGCTGCATCCACTGTGGCAAATCTGTGAAGATAAAGAAGACGCCGCTAAAGAATTGAAGAACGATGACGACAGGTGAAACGACGGCAGATGCACCGCGACCACTCTTTGGAACATTTGAGAATGCGATTCCAAGAACCGTCGAACATGCGCTACCGAGAACCAAAAGCGCTGCGAGCAGTAGCCATTTCTCTGCTGTTGCTGGAAGTTCAACCCCGAAGAATGCAACGCCTGCGGCAAGCAAGAGAGCGACTTGGATCAGCATGCTTAAAGTAACAAGGATTGCCTTGCCGATGAAGTAACTACTTGCAGGCATTGGTGTTCCGCGAAGACGCTTTAATGTTCCGAAGTCACGTTCCATGGGAATCATGATTGCTAATTGCTGAAACCCTGTATTTACAAGGCCTGAGGCGATCATTCCCGCCACAAAGTACTGGCTAAAGGTGACACCCTTGGCGATATTTTCTGAGAAGACTGACCCAAAGATTGCCAGCAAGATCAGAGGAAAGAGCATTGTGAAGACCACAGATTCACGCTGTCGCATAAATTGTTTGATCTCTAACTTACCGCGTTCGATACCAATAGAGAGAGCAGTTGGATTTGCCCCAGAAACTTTAGGCATGGAGATCCCCAATCATCTTTAAGTAGATATCTTCTAGAGATGCACGCTTAACACTGAGCTCTGGAACTTCGCCACCAAATTGAGCGGCGAGGTTCTGAACAAATTGTGTTGGTTCAGCGCTCTGAGCTGTCTTTACTTCTGTGCCATCTCGCCATGAAATAGTTGCAAGAGATGTCGCTCTGCCACCAAGTTGTGCGGGAGTTGATACTTCAATTATTTTTCCGCGGTTGATCACTGCAACTCGATCAGCAAGTGCCTCTGCCTCATCCAGGTAGTGAGTTGTCAGAAGAATCGTTGCGCCTTCATCACGAAGTTTACGAATCAGCGCCCAGAAAGCACGTCGTGCCTCCGGATCAAATCCCGTTGTCGGTTCATCGAGAAAGATCAGCTCAGGGTTTCCAATTATTCCAAGTGCAACATCTAAGCGCCGACGTTGACCACCTGAAAGAGTGCGACCTAAGGTATCTGCCTTCTCAGTTAATCCAACCAACTCGATTACTTCTCGAGGATCTTTAGCGCTCTTGTAATAATGTGCGAAGTGCGAGACAGATTCGTAGACAGTTAAATCACCGGCATCACTCGTTGATTGCAGAACAATTCCGATTCGATCGCGCCACGCTTGTCCGGCAGCTCCTTTAGTTGAAGGATCAAATCCAAGAACCTGAACATCACCTGAATCGCGATCACGGAATCCTTCGAGGATTTCTACAGTGGTTGTCTTTCCCGCTCCATTGGGACCAAGGAGTGCGAAGATCTCACCCTTCTCGATAGTGAGGTCTACTCCGGCAACGGCGGCAGTTGAACCGTAACTCTTTCGGAGCCCCGAAACGCTGATTACTGTACTCATATGGCTATCTTGTCACTTTCACTTCAAAAGTGCGAGAAAATATCTCCATGAGCCCGCGTAAGAACTATCCAAAAAATCGCCGGCCAAAGAGCGGTGATGATGAAGCAATTCACATCGCTTCCAATCAAAGTTTTGAAGAAGATGAAAATGGTCTTTGGATTGTTAGAAAGTTAACCGGATCGGCTGCCAATAAACCGTATCGATGCCCGGGGTGCGATCAAGTAATCCCAATGGCTACGCCACATACCGTTGCTTGGCTCGATGGAGATGAAGATAACCGTCGACATTGGCATAACGCTTGTTGGACGAAGAGAAACAATCGTCGCCCACGCACAGAACGCACCCGCAACGCGCCACGCTATTGAGATTTCTTAGAATTAACTAAGACGACCCTTAAGCAATTTAGTTAGACGAATAATCAACTTATCGTTGCCACTCGTTCTTGAGAAGCTAGTGAATGCAATTGGCAGTTGAAAACGTGCACGAACTACGGTGCGGGGATAAGTAAATTCAAGAATGCCTTCAGGGCCATGAATGCGACCATAGCCGCTATCTTTCACGCCGCCGAATGGCACAGCATCAACTGCTGCAAATGAGATTACAGAGTTAACCGCAACCATTCCGGTGTGCAATTGGGAAGCAATCTTCTTTCCATTTCGCTTTGACCAGACAGAGGCACCCAATCCATAGCGAGAATCGTTAGTCAGAGTGATCGCTTCAGCCATATCTTTCACGCGATTGATTGCAATTGTTGGACCGAATGTCTCCTCAGTCATGGCAATTGAATCCTCAGGAACTTCAGCGAGAATGACAGGTTCAACAAAAGGAGCCTTCACCGAATCTGATCCACCCATCAAAACCTTGGCACCTTTTGCAATCGCATCATCGATATGGCTCTGAATAATCGGTATCTGCTTTGGCATCGTGGTTGGTCCGTACTTACCTTCGCCAGGTGCACCAGGATGAATATTTCGAGCAATCTCGAGTACCTTCTCAATAAATTGATCTGCAACTCGTTCATCGACATAAACGCGCTCGGCGCCGATACAAGTCTGTCCTGCATTGGAGAAAGCTGACCAGACTGTGGCATCTGCGGCGCGCTTGATATCAGCATCGTGGGCGACGATTACTGGGTCCTTGCCGCCGCATTCGAGTACAACTGGCGTCATGTGAGCCGCACACGTTGCCGCGACAATTTTTGCAGTTCGAGTTGACCCCGTAAATGCCAACTTATCTACGCCGCTCTCGCAGAGGAATTTTCCTGTCTCGCCGAGCCCAGTGATGCAGATGAAGATATCGCTCATGAGAGTTGAATCAATGAAGCTTTGAGCAAGATACTTCCCAACGCCTGGTGTGTACTCGCTTGGTTTAAATACAACGGTATTTCCTGCAGCTAGTGCATATGCGATCGAACCTAGCGGTGTGAAGACTGGATAGTTCCATGGACCAATAACACCAACGACCCCGACAGGAGATCGCTCGACAGTTGCTGACATGTTGGCCATCAAGAGACCAGGAGATCTATATGAAGTTCTCATTACAGATTCTGCATGTCGTGCCGCCCAAGCGATATGTCCTGCAGCGAGTGCAGCCTCTAATTTTGCATCACTGACGGGCTTGCCTGTTTCGAGCGAGACTAGAGATGTAAGGTCATCGATATGGGCGAGTATGTAATCGCTCCACTTAAGTAGAACTTTCCGACGGCCATGGAAACCAATTGCTTTCCATTCTTCGGATGCCGCTCTTGCCGTTGCAACAGCGCTTTGAACTTCGGATTCATTCTGCTGCGGATGAATTCCAACTACTTCACCGGTTGCAGGGTTAAGAGATTCAAATACCGCATCTTTTGATAGAGCCATAAGGCAAGACTAGACTGCAACTATGCCGGAACCAATCCGCCCCAGCACAATTCTTCCGGGTCTGCGCACCCCGTTTACCGTTACCACCGAAGATGGCGAAGTACTTGTCGGCGAAGTAAGTGCACCACTTGCAAACTCCACTACAGCGATTCTCTGCTGCCATCCAAACCCAACCGGGGGCGGAATGATGGATAGCCATATTTATAAGAAAGCAGCTAATCGCCTTCCTGCAATGGCTGGGATTACAGTTGTTCGTTTCAATACTCGTGGAACGACCAGCGAAGCGGGCACAAGCACTGGCAGTTACGACAATGGCCGTGCAGAAAAGTTCGATGTCGAAGCGATGATTAAATACTGTTTTGAGACGCTAGGGCTAGCAGAGCTTTGGGTTGTTGGTTGGTCATTCGGAACAAGTATCGCCATTAGCCATGCACGTGATTCAAGAATTAAAGGGCTGATTCTTCTTAGCCCTACGCTGCTCGACATTGTTGATGGAGATTTAGAATTTTGGGCAGAAGATGGACGCCCCGTCATTGCTCTTATTCCAGAACATGATGATTACTTAAAGCCTGAAGAAGCTCGTAAACGATTTGCAGTAGTTCCGCAGACACACCTGATCGCCGTCGATGGTGCAAAACATCTATGGGTTGGCGAACCCTATGTCCACAGAGTTCTGAGCGAAATTACTCAGGTTGTTGCACCACAACGGTTGCCGTTACCTACTGAAATTTAGGATTTATCTGCGCGAGGAATTACAACTTCATCAAGAATCAAGATAATTGATGCAGCCACAGGTACGGCAAGCAATCCACCTACAAGACCTAGAAGCGATGTTCCAATCAGCGCTGACACGATTGTTACCGCGCCTGGCACTGCAAGAGAACGCTTCATAATCTTTGGAGTAAGGATGTAATTTTCAACCTGAACGTAAACAACATAACCCAAGAAGGCGATGACGCCGATGGATACTGATTGCGTGAGGGCAATAATCGTATAAATACCGCAACCAATAAAGTGCCCGATTAACGGTACGAGACCGCAGACGAAGATGATGATGCCGATTGCAATGGGGGATGGAAGGCCAAGAATCAGCGCCATTAAAGTCATGAAGATTGCAGCCATAGCTGAGACAAGGATTTGGCTGCCCACAAAGGCGCCAACGCGAGCGATAACTGCATCGGTCAAACGTGAAACTCGATCGCGACGACTGACTGGGACAAGCTTTAATCCAAGGTCGATTGCTTGTGGCAGCGATGTAATGAAGTAGAGGGTCAAAACCAGAATCGTGAGCGCTGTGAATGTTCCTGATAGAACGCTCTTTCCGACACCAATAACGCCACCAAATGCAGAGATGAGGAGTGTTCCATCTGAAGTTACTGAACTCAGCTTCTTCTGCAGAGTATCGATAATTCCATACTGCTCATTAATGCTTGCGATAGTTGCATTATCTTTCAATTGGTTGAGAAGCGTCGGCGCATTCTCGATGAGATGTGTTCCTTGCGATACCAGCGGAGGAACAACGAGCGCAGCAAAGAGAATGACAAGAAGAATTACGGAAGTAAAGATTATTGCTACAGCAGTTGTGCGAGATGTTCCTCGACGACGAATTGCTTCCACCGCGGGATTGAGCCCAGTTGCAAGGAAGAGAGCTACGAGAATTAAGACAAATACTTGGCTTGCACTTGCAAGTGCACGCATAAGAACAAAGGCAGAAAGAGCTCCGACGGTTGCAACAAATCCAAAATAGAAAGGATGTCCCCGATCAATTGGTGCTCCAGCTATCCCAAAATCTGCAGGAATAGGTGATTTATTACTCTTTTTCTTTATACGCTCTGAAATAGCCATGCTTTATTGTAAAGCGTAAGAGAGAATAACCCCCATGGCGCTACGGATTACAGGACTCGGTGAAGAAATTGCCGCTGTTACCGGCCTACCCTGGAACCTTCCACTCGAGGAGTGGCCTGAGGATCCGATGCTCGCTGAAAAGCGCGGTATTTCGCGCCATATTGTGCGCCTGGTCCGATCCACAGATGAACCTGATTCTGAAGTTTATGCAGTCAAAGAGACCGTCTCAGAGTTCGCTAACCGCGAGTACAAAATTCTGCGAGAACTTACACAACTAGATTCACCGAGCGTTCAATCGATTGCAGTAATTGAAGGCCGTACCGATGGAAATAACGAAGAGCTTCCCTGCGCTTTGGTAACACGCTTCTTGCCGTACTCATTGCCTTACCGCGTAGTTTTAAGCGATAAGAATGTAACTGCCGAAGATGTCACGATGATGGCAAATGCTTTAGCGCTTTTGCTTGTGCGCCTTCACCTCTTGGGATTCTGGTGGGGCGATTGCTCCCTTTCCAACACTCTATTTAGGCGGGATGCCGAAGGATATGCCGCTTACTTGGTAGATGCGGAAACCGGTGAATTTCAGAAGACTCTTACCGCTGGACAACGCGAACACGATCTAGAGATTGCACACTTCAATGTGGCGGCAGAACTAGAGGACCTTCAACTCTCTGGAGTTCTCTATCCCGGTATGGATCCAATCCGCGCAAGCACGGCTCTGATAAAACGTTATCACCGCTTATGGTCAGCGCTAAAAGATCGCCAGATGTTAGATCCAAATGATCGACACGCTGTCGAACGTGCGATGCGACAATTACACGATTTGGGATTTGCAGTTGAAGAAGTATCTGTTTCTATGGAAGAAGGAGAGAATGCAGGCAAGTTGGTCTTCCAGCCAAAATTAGTTGCTGCGGGATATCACAAGAATCGTCTCCGTGAATTAATGGGGCTGGAAACAGAAGAACTTCAGGCAAAGCGTTTGCTTGCATCTTTTGATCGATTTAGAGGGCGCGAAAAGTCTCCAAAGCCACCTGTTGCAGATTCTGCACGTCGTTGGCTCAATGAAGTTTTTGTTCCAACCGTTTCGCTTGTTCCACCTGAACTTCAAGGAAGAATTGAATTAGCGCAGTTCTTCCATGAAGCACTCGAACATCGATGGTACTTAAGCGAGAAAGCCGGGCATGACGTTGGACTTGAATTTGCTGCAAAGTCCTATGTGAGTGATGTTTTACCCTACCGTCGCGATTCTGGCGTCGATGTGCGGGTAGATGGCATGATTCAACAGTGAGCCTTCCACCAAACTTTTCCCAAGCAGTCGATCTAAGCTCATTAGGTAAACCAGCGGCTGATACATCAACACCGATACCAGGCCTTGAAGTTACGGCCGCGAATCTTCAGGCAGAAATTCTTCCGCTCTCAAATTCAAAACCAGTCGTCATCCTCTGCTGGTCTGCACGATCCGTTGAATCGGTCTCAACTCTTCGTGCCCTTGGAAACCTTGAGGCAACTGATGCAGGTAAGTGGATTTTGGGTAGTGTAGATATCGATACAGAAGCACCCGTTGCTCAGGCTCTTCAAGCGCGAACAATTCCGTACGGTGTTGTATTTATTGGTGGGCAGGCAATTCCGTTCCTGGAACAAGCTCTTAGCGAAGCCCAACTTCGTGAAGTTATTACAAAGATTCTGACTCTTGCAGCGCAACAAGGTATTGGCGAAGAACCACTTGAGCCAACAGAGCCTGAGGAAGATGAAGCACTTGCAGCCCTTGATAAAGGAGATTACGCAACTGCAGAAGCGGCATACAAGAAGTTACTGGCACGCAAACCAAACGATAACTTTGCAAAGCTCGGTCTTGCGCAGGTGCAATTATTGATTCGCACCGAAGGTATCGATGGTCAGAAAATTATGGAAGATGCCTTACGTAACCCAGAAGATATTGTTGTACAAATGCAATGTGCCGATGTAGAAGTGATGAGTGGATATTTAGAACCAGCATTTGAACGCCTATTGCATTTAGTTGTCATTTTGGATGGAACAGAACAGAAGCTGGTTAAGGATCGTCTCCTTGAACTCTTTGGGCTTGTAGATCCTGCCGATCCTCGCGTCATTAAGGCGAGAGCGGCGCTAGCGAACGCTCTCTTTTAATGGAGAATCAACGCCTTCAAGCTCGAGAGAAGAAGCTAATCCACATCCTCTTTCTCTGTTTCGGATTTGGAATCATGGCCTGGATTCCACGATTTCCTGAAGTTAAATCAAATCTTGGATTAGAAAATGGAGCTTTTGGCTCATTAATGAGCACTGGATCAATCGGGGCATTCTTCGGCCTACTTACCGTTGGCCACATCATTCATAAATATGGTGCGCTTCGAGTAACCGTTGCTTCGATTCTTATTCTCTTCTCATCTCTGGCTCTGCTTGTGCACGTTCACTCAAGTTTCATCTTCCTTTTCTTGAATATTACCTTTGGCTTCGGAATTACCGCCGTCCACGTTTCTCTCAACTCTCATTCATTCCACTTCCTAGAGCGAAGCAAAATTAATCTAGTCACTACTTCGGCAGGCTACTGGAGCGTCGGATCGCTCAGCACTGCAATCCTCTCGGGTCTGCTTGTAGGACGGGTAGGTCTAGCACTCCACATCAATGTGCTTTCCGTTGTACTTGCAACGGCGATGATTGCAATTATCTTTATGCTTAAAGATGACTTGCTAACACCGAATGAAGATACCGAACACGATTACTCCGTAAAGGAAATTTTCACTGGATTTAGAATTGATTGGCCGGTAAGCCTGGGAATGGCTGCAGCGATTTACCTCGAATTTGCACTCGCCGACTGGGGAACAATCTTTACCAAGGAACGCCTTGATGTTTCAGGAAGCTTGAGCGCTGCTCCCTTCGTCGTATTCACAGCGACGATGATTGTTGGACGCCTTGCAATTGAGAGATTGCTAAAGAGCGCCCCAATTGACGTCTGGGTAAAGCGAGCAGTTCTCTTAGCTGGCGTTGGTTTCGGCGTATCAATCATTGCCGCAACCCATCTACCTGCTGACATGAAGTGGTGGTCATATGCACTCTTCATTCTAGGTTTTGGATTTGCAGGCCTAGGTTCCTCATTTGTCGGGCCGGCATTCTTCGCTGCAGCTGTTCGGAGATCATCTCTACCAAGCGCAGTAGTGGTCGGGCAATTCGGAGTAGTGAACAACGTACTTACATTTGGAATTAAATTTATAGTTGCCTGGACCATTCAATTCACTGGCTCAATCGCACTTGCGATGATGATTCCTACAGCAATGATTTTGGGATCGGTCTTCTTCGTTAAGTTCCTAAAAGAAAGTTCAAAAGCCTCGCATTAAACGCGTTCCAGCCAGATTGTTGCAAGTGGTGGAACTCGAAGAGTGATGTAGAGGTCGGTATCGACATCAACTGCGAATGAATTGTTTGTAACACCGCTGCCGCCATATTTAAGGTCATCGGTATTTAGTACTTCACGCCATACACCGGAAACCGGCAACCTTAAGCGGTATTGCTCGTGTGGAACTGGTGAGAAGTTAGAGATACAGACAACTGGAATTCCTTTATCTGACCAACGTGTGAATGCAAGAGTGTTTCCTGCGCCATCATCGCCAACAATCCAACCAAATCCATCAGGGGAAGTGTCTTTCTCCCAAAGTGAGGGAAGAACTTTGTAAGCACCATTGATATCTGCAACTGCTTTCTGTACGCCCTTGTGTTCATCGAATTCTGTGAGATGCCACTGAAGTCCTGCCTCTTGGCTCCATTCATCATTCTGTGCCCACTCTTGACCCATGAAGAGAAGTTTCTTGCCTGGGTGGGCCCACATAAATCCGTACAAGGCGCGAAGGGTTGCAAGCTTCTGCCAGCGATCTCCTGGGAATTTATTTACAAGTGAACCTTTGCCGTGCACGACTTCATCGTGTGAAAGTGGAAGCATAAAGTTCTCAGACCATGCGTAGAGAATTGAGAATGTAATCTCATTGTGATGGTAAACGCGATGCACTGGTTCGTGTTGAAGATACTCAAGAGTGTCGTGCATCCAACCCATATTCCACTTAAAACCAAAGCCAAGGCCACCACCAGAAGTATCTTTTGTGACGCCACCCCACGCAGTTGATTCTTCGGCGATCATCATGATGCCTTCGTGGTGCTTGTAAGCAGTTGATGTCGCCTCTTGCAATAACTGCACAGCCTCAAGATTCTCGCGCCCGCCGAATTTATTTGGCAACCACTCGCCATCTTTGCGCGAATAATCGAGGTAGAGCATCGAAGCGACAGCATCTACGCGCAGTCCGTCGATATGGAACTCTTCTAACCAGTACAGAGCGCTAGCGACAAGGAAGTTGCGAACTTCGTTGCGACCGAAGTTAAAGATCAGCGTGCCCCAATCAGGGTGCTCGCCTAAACGTGGATCTGCATGTTCGTAGAGCGCTGTGCCATCAAACTTTGCCAGGGCCCACTCATCCTTTGGAAAGTGCGCTGGCACCCAATCGAGGATGACCCCGATATCTGCTTGGTGAAGTGCATCAACGAGATATCTAAATTCATCAGGTGATCCAAAGCGAGACGTTGGTGCAAAGAATGACGTTACTTGATATCCCCATGATGGCGAATATGGATGTTCAGTAATCGGCAAGAATTCAACGTGAGTGAAGTTCTGCTCCTTTACATACGCAACTAACTCTTCTGCCATCTGAATATAAGAAAGACCTGGTCTCCATGAACCGGCGTGGACCTCATAGACCGAGACTGGAGAGCGCCATGCTTGGAACTTCTTTCGGTTCGCCATCCATGCGCTGTCTTTCCAGCTGTAGTTGCTCTCGGTAACAACAGATGCAGTCTGAGGTGGATGTTCTGTAGCGCGAGCCATTGGATCTGCGTGATCGACCCAATTTCCATCTACGCCGCAGATTGCAAATTTATATCGGGTATTTACTCCCAAATCGCTGATAAAGATCTCCCAGATTCCAGAAGATCCCTGACGGATCATGGGATGTGTATTGCGATCCCAGAAGTTGTTATCGCTGACAAGACTTACAGCACGAGCATTTGGCGCCCACACAGAGAATGCAGTCCCGAGAAGTGCACCATCTGAATCTCGCATGATGTGTGCACCGAGTGCATCCCATAAACGCTCGTGGCGGCCTTCAGAGATTAAGTGAAAATCTAATTCTCCAAGAGTCGAATGAGGGTTGAGAAATGACGCTTCACCAGTAAATGTATTTTCGCCTTCGGGATTCGCACCAGATTTGAAGAAGCGCGAGAAGAAGGACATAGGCAATCTTAAAGCTTTACCTGCGCAATGTGAACAACTTTGCCAGACAACCTTGTTGGATCAAGGCGTACATATGTATGAGGAGACCAGTCATAGGTCACTCCATCGATGAGATCTGTTACCTGGAAGTTAGTTATGCCAGGATTTAATCCAAGTTCATTGATATCCCAATGAACAACAGTCTCTTGAGCAAAGTTTGGGTCGAGATTTACGACGACAAGAATGAGGTTATCGCCCTCGCGCTTGGAGTAAGCGATAATCGAATCGTTCTCTGTTGTATGGAATCGAAGATTGCGCAGGCGCTGAAGAGCCACATTCTTCTTACGAATTGCATTGAGCTGAGTGATAAATGGAGCCAGAGTAATCTTCTTCTTTTCAGCGCCATCCCAGTCGCGAACCTTGATTTCATACTTCTCTGAATCTAAATACTCTTCGCCACCCTCTTTAAACTTTCGATGTTCGTAAAGTTCATAACCTGCATACATACCCCATGATGGAGTAAGAGTTGCTGCGAGTGCAGCGCGGATTGCAAAGATTGCAGGATTGCCGCTCTGAAGATGGAAAGGCAAGATATCTGGAGTATTGACCCAGAAGTTTGGTCGGAAGAATGCACTTGTTCCATGGGCTACTTCATTTGCATACTCGGTAAGTTCTGCTTTGCTTGTGCGCCATGTGAAATATGTATATGACTGATGGAAACCAGCCTTGCCAAGTGCGTGCATCATCGAAGGTTTAGTAAATGCTTCAGCTAAGAAGATTACATCTGGAGACTCTTGATGAATCTGCGCCAGAACGTCCTTCCAGAACTGCACCGTTTTTGTATGGGGATTATCTACACGGAATATTGAGATTCCCTTTGAGATCCAGAACCGTAGAACACGGAGAGTCTCGTTAACAATTCCTGCATAGTCATTATCAAAGTTAATTGGATAGATATCTTGATACTTCTTTGGTGGGTTCTCTGCATATGCAATGGAACCGTCGGGGCGAGTTGAGAAGAACTCAGGATGCTGTGTTACCCAAGGATGATCAGGTGACGCTTGAAGCGCAAAGTCCATTGCTACTTCAATGCCTAATTTATTTGCAGCCTTAATAAAACTTTCAAAATCAGAGATCGAGCCAAGTGCAGGATTAATCGCATCGTGGCCACCTTCTTTATTGCCAATTGCCCAAGGGACTCCAGGGTCATCGGTTGTTGGCGTCAATGAATTGTTCTTACCTTTGCGAAAGTTTGTCCCAATTGGATGCACGGGAGGCAGATAGAGAATGTCAAAACCCATTGCGGCAACTGCTGGAAGTCGCTTCTCTGCTGTCTTAAATGTGCCGCTTGTAATCGAGCCATCTTTCTCAATCTTTGCACCTTCGCTGCGGGGGAAGAACTCATACCAAGAGCCCACAAGAGAGCGTGCATGATCTGCTCGGATTGGATAGCGCTCAGTAACAGTTACCAAGCGACGAAGTGGATTGGCTTCAAAGTAGCTACGGATTTCTTCTGTCGCAGCCTGTGAGAAACGGTTCATAGGAGAGATTGTTGAATCCGTGAGAACTTTGATTGCTGGAGCTAAAAGCGCTTTTGCTGATGAGTCTTCGGCTAACTTCTCTTCAAGAATAATTTTGCCGATTGTGCACATAAGTTCTGCGTCGATATCAGCAGGGATTTTGATTTCAGAATCGTGAATCCAAGTTGCAAATGGGTGATCGTAAGATTCGATTGCAAAGGTGAAATCACCCTGTGCGGGTATCGTGATTAACCCTTGATATTGATCTCCACCATGCCACTTCTCAACCATGATGTTGCGTTGAATTTCGCGACCTTGTGCATTGAAGAGAATTACTTGAGCGCCCAGTAAATCGTGGCCCTCGCGAAAGATAGTTGCACTAACTGGAATTACTTCACCGGCGATTGCTTTTACAGGGAGAAATTCTCCCCCGAAGTAGACAACGGGGGAGATATCAGTGACAGGGATTCGATTAATCAACCTGAACCTTCGGTGTTGCCAGCATCTGCTGAACGTACATCGAAAATCCGGTACTTATCAATAGCTTCCTGAACAACAGATTCCTTTACTTCTCCTGCCTTGGCTAGTTCTGCAAGAGTTGCTACAACGATTGACTCGGCATCGACCTTGAAGTGGCGGCGAAGAGCTCCGCGAGTATCAGAGAGACCAAAGCCATCTGTTCCGAGTGAGTGGAATTGATTTGGAACCCAAGGCGAGATTTGATCTTGAACTGCGCGCATGAAGTCAGAGACTGCAACGACAGGTCCTTGTGTGCCTTCGAGCTTCTTATAAACGTATGCGCTCTTCTTATCTCTTGGGTTGAGCATGTTGTGACGATCTACAGCTAGACCATCGCGACGAAGTTCATTCCATGAAGTAACTGACCAGACTGAAGCTGCTACACCCCAATCCTCTGCAAGTAACTTCTGAGCCTTAAGTGCCCAGTTAACGCCGACGCCAGATGCAAGGATCTGCGCATTCTTCTTACGCTGCTTTGGAGCTGCTGCGTAGAGATAGATTCCCTTAAGAAGACCATCGATATCAAGATTCTCTGGCTCTGCAGGTTGCATATATGGCTCGTTGTAAACGGTCATGTAGTAATAAATATCTTCGCTGTTCTCGCCATACATACGACGTAGACCATCTTTAAAGATATGTCCTACTTCGTAAGCAAATGCTGGGTCATATGCGACAACTGCTGGGTTAGTTGCTGCAAGTAGATGTGAATGACCATCTTCATGCTGCAGACCTTCACCGTTAAGAGTTGTACGACCAGCTGTTGCACCAAGAACGAATCCACGAACCAACTGGTCGGATGCAGCCCAGAAGGCATCGCCTGTGCGCTGGAAACCGAACATTGAGTAGAAGATGTAGATCGGAATCATTGGTTCGTTATGTGTTGAGTATGAAGAACCAACTGCAGTAAATGAAGCGACAGAACCTGCTTCGTTAATACCTTCGTGAAGGATTACACCAGCTGTTGATTCTTTGTATGACAACATCAATTCACGGTCCACAGCCATGTACTGCTGGCCATGTGGTGAGTAAATCTTCAGCGTTGGGAACAATGAATCGAGACCGAAGGTACGAGCCTCATCAGGAATGATCGGAACAAGTCGGTTACCCAGACCTGGATCCTTAATCAAATCCTTGAGCATGCGAACAAATGCCATCGTTGTTGCTACTTCTTGCTGTCCTGAACCACGACGGACTGATTCGTACGCTTCATCACCAGGTTGTGTCAGTGGACGTGAAACCTTGCGACGGCTTGGAATTGATCCACCGAGTTCACGTCGACGCTCTTCGAGATACTTCATCTCTGGAGAATCTGCTGCAGGACGGTAGTAAGAAGGTGTGTACTT
This sequence comes from Candidatus Nanopelagicaceae bacterium, assembly GCA_965268205.1. Lineage (GTDB taxonomy): Bacteria > Actinomycetota > Actinomycetes > Nanopelagicales > Nanopelagicaceae > Planktophila. The sequence continues at coordinate 293,278 of OZ254161.1, forward strand.
ATCGAGCTTGTCATCGGTAAGTGGAATATCGAGACGATTACGGAATTCGATGATGTCTTCGAGCGTCATCTTCTTCATCTGGTGTGTTGAGTTACGCGCTTCGAAGTGCGAACCAAGTGTCCAGCCCTTAATTGTCTTTGCAAGAATGACAGTTGGCTTTCCATTCTTCTGCACTGCTGCTGTGTATGCAGCAAACAACTTGCGATAGTCGTGGCCACCGCGCTTGAGGCCCCAGATCTGATCATCAGACCAGCCAGAGACCATTGCAGCTGTACGTGGATCGCGACCGAAGAAGTGTTCGCGAACGAATGCACCGCTTTCAGCCTTAAATGTCTGGAAATCTCCATCGAGAGTTGTATTCATCAAGTTAACAAGAGCGCCTTCGCGATCTTGCGCAAGTAGTGGATCCCATTCGCGACCCCATACAACCTTGATTACATTCCAACCCGCGCCGCCGAAGATCGATTCAAGCTCTTGAATAATCTTTCCGTTACCGCGAACAGGGCCATCAAGGCGCTGCAAGTTACAGTTAACAACGAAAGTTAAGTTATCGAGCTTCTCGCGTGATGCAAGGCCGATTGCGCCGAGAGTATCGACCTCATCCATTTCACCATCGCCGAGGAATGCCCAAACGTTCTGATCACTTGTGTCTTTAATTCCACGGTTATGTAGGTAACGGTTAAAGCGAGCTTGGTAGATCGCATTGATTGGACCGATACCCATAGACACTGTTGGGAATTGCCAGAAGTCAGGCATCAATCGTGGGTGAGGATATGAAGATAATCCGCCTGCTTGATGTGAAAGTTCCTGACGAAATCCATCGAGCTGATCTTCTGTGAAGCGACCTTCTAAGAATGCGCGTGAATACATTCCGGGGCTTGCATGTCCCTGGAAGAAGATCTGATCTCCACCGCCGGCATGATCTTGTCCGCGGAAGAAGTGGTTAAAACCGACTTCATACAGTGATGCTGAAGATGCATAAGTTGAAATATGTCCGCCGACGCCGACTCCGGGGCGCTGTGCGCGGTGCACCAACATCGCAGCGTTCCATCTATTAAATGCACGGATACGGCGTTCGATCGCTTCATCGCCAGGAAATTGTGGTTCATGTTCTGGAGAAATTGTGTTGATGTAATCAGTTGTACGAAGTTGAGATAAACCAATGTTCTTCTCTTGTGCGCGACGAAGAAGTGAGAGCATCAGGTAACGCGCACGGACTGGACCGGCAGCTGTAAGCGCTGCGTCGAAAGATGCTTGCCACTCAGCCGTTTCCGACGGATCAGTATCTACAAGCTGGTCAATAATCTGATCTGGGAATCCATCGAATTCAGTCATGGCTGTATTCTCGCTCAAAACGGGGATGAGCACAAAAAAATACGCTCTAGTACAGGAAAAACCCCTTGAAAAAACCCTTGTAAATATCGGTCTCATCCATTGGACTATTCCCGTGGCAATGCGCATGGGTTTTGCTAAAGGAGAGCTGGTCCTCGAAGTGGGACATGGGGCTGATTGTGATGCCGCTCTCCGCGATCAAATCATGAAAATTACTGGGACTAAATTCCTCGAAGGATCAACTAATGAAGTAGTCGATGCCGTTCTTCTCTGGTTCCGTGAAGATGATGGCGATCTCGTCGATGAATTAATGGATGCAACTGCGTACCTATCTGAGACAGGTCCAATCTGGGTACTAACTCCAAAGGTTGGTCGCGATGGACATGTCGAACCGAGCGACATTCAAGATGCAGCACCTACATGTGGGCTTAGCCAAACTTCAACAATTGCAGTTGCTGCTGATTGGACCGCTACTCGTCTAGTGGCACGAAAGGCTGGCAAACGATAGATTCGCGTTATGACACAGATGACGCCAGTAGCAAATGGAACAGCAGCTCCAGATTTCGAATTAAAGGATCAGACCGGAACAAAGGTTTCCCTCTCATCATTCAAGGGCAAGAAGAATGTAGTCGTTCTCTTTATTCCATTCTCATTCACAGGTACATGCACGGGCGAACTTTGTGCAATCCGCGATGACCTTGCTTCATTTGAAAATGACAATGTTCAGGTCCTTGCAATCTCTTGCGATTCAATGCACACACAAAAAATCTTCGCAGCTCAAGAGGGTTACACATTCCCAGTTCTCTCAGATTTCTGGCCACATGGCGCAGTTTCAAAGGCATATGGAATTTTCAATGAAGATATTGGATGCGCAATGCGCGGAACATTCATCATTGATAAAGAGGGAATCGTCCGCTGGTCAGTAGTACAGGGCCTTGGCGATGCTCGTAACAATGGCGATTACAAAACCGCTATTGCAGCTCTCTAATCTCGCTTAACTTAAGCGCGATTTTCACTCTTTCGCCTATATAAAGTAGTATTCGCGAGCAGTACCAAGCCGGGTGGTTAGCTCAGTGGTAGAGCGCCTCGTTTACACCGAGGATGTCGGGGGTTCGAAACCCTCACCGCCCACAATAGGTTTCTTCTTATCCTCTAAATTCATCTCCTGAAAACGCATTAGCGTAAATCTGGCATGGACACTTATCTCCTCTTTCGGAGAGTTCGTTGCCTCAGTTAGTGGCTCAATGATTAGTTCACCAAGGGCACAGAGAAATCTCGTCAGATCGAATTGCACATCAGAGTCACCTCGACCGAGTTGGGTAACCAAGATTTTTGTCAGAGCAGGTACTTCACTTTCTGGCGCCAATACTGATGCAGCACGCCATGCGGTTACCGCGACCTTGTCATTTGAGTTAAAGAGGTGTTCATGGGTAATCATTGAATAGAACTGCTTGTCACCAATCTTGGTAAGAGTGTGTAGCGCTTGGCTCTTGGCTTGTGTGTTTTCAGAGTTCAACTCAGATTTAAGGCGTTCAACTACTTTTGGAATGTCATTTCTAATAAGTGCCCAAGAAAGAGTATCTCGGACAAAGAAGTCTGGCTCATGTGAGCATTGTGAAACTAGGACATCAATAAAGTCAGGATCTGGATATGTACCTGCTGCAAGCGCAGCCTTTAGGCGGACTGATTTATCCGGCGATTCCAGAAGTGCTTTCAGCGTTGCCACGCGTGGACGGTATCAGTTCTGGATTCAAGAGACTATTTTCTATACTCCTTGTAGACCTTTGATACCGCTTTAGAAAGAGCGACAGAAGCATCACTCCAACTAGTGCCGTAAGTCTTCTTAAATGAATCTTCAAAGGACATCCCATCGGCTATCGAAGTTAAAACATCAAAGGTCTTATCGAGGCCACCAACCGCCACTAATGCATCCATCACGATGTACCCGAGGCTAAAGACCATCGCATATGAATTTCCATCACAAGGAAGTTTCATATTGTTTCGAAGGAACTCTTGAATTGTTTCAGGCTCATAGTCCTTAAGGACATACCGGTTACTAGTAATCCATTCTTTTCGAATTCTTACATAATCGTCAGCGCTCTTAGCGACAGTGGGAATAGAAACCGCTTGAGGTTGGCCCTCGGAGTACCAACATGGCATAAGCACCGGTGGCGGAGATTGTGTCTTACCCTTAAAAACCATACCTTGCACTGCATGCGTGTACTCGTGTAAATCGTTTTGACCATTGAATTTCTGGATATTGAAACGATTTACCGGATTAGACACACCGACAAGTACCAACCCGATATCACTTGCAATATTTGTTACGGCTCCATCGCAGTCAACCCCAGAGCATTTTTCAGATGCTTGATCAGGAAATGAAATTCCCAATCTAAAGGGGCTTACATACTTTGCAGCTTCAGTTCTGGCCCAAGGAACATCTTCTTTGTTGTATTCAACAAATCTAACTTCAGCAGGTTGCTTTTGGGCACCCATGACGCGAGAACCAAGAGTTACTGCATCAATAGTCCATTGATCTGGATATCTCCGAGGAGTAGTTGGTCCGAAGAGAAAGGAAATCTTCAAATCAGTTGATTTATGCAGGGCTAAATTGCTCTGAACCTTCTCCCACACTGCGTAGGGGATTCCTTGGTAGTTCGCTTCCAAATCTGCAAAGGAAGTAGGCATGGCAGGAATCTTTTCAGCTACTGGTTGAGGAAGTGCCGATGCAGTGGGTGCGGGAGCCGCAGCAGGCTTTGTAACGGCTACCCCTTTATTCCAAACAAACTTCTTTCCAGATTTAATGCACGTAAAAGTCTTTCCGGATGCAAACGAAGTCTTTCCTGCCTTAGGGCAAACGGCACCTGCCTTAACTGCAGCGCTTGCAGTGGGCACGATTGACATTGCAAGCATTGCAAACGCAATCGGGTAGATGATTAATTTCTTCATCGTGCATCTCCGTATTCTCTTGAAACTGCTTCAGCGATGATTACCTTCGCCTCATCCCATGGGATTTTATATGTTGCCAAGAATGCGTCATCAAAGCTCTTTCCAAATGAAACATGCTTGATGAGTTCAAAAGTTGAATCTAAACCACCAATTGCAATCAGCGCTTCTGTAGCAAAGCTGCCGATGTCGTAAACGTGAGACCAGGTTCCTTGATCAAATTTTCCTGGACCTTGAAGTTCAAAGAAATTCAAAATTTCCTCGGCAGAATAACTCTTGACTACAGACTTCGGTGAGTGAGAAAACCATTTCCTTCTGCTGCCCAAGTAATCTGCATAATCCGAAGTGCCACCTGCTTGTTGAATGGCAGATGCCTGACCTTCGATGAACCAACCCGGGAGATATTTGTTGGGATTATTGAAAACAGATTCGCTATAGAAACTGTACTGAACTACGTGAGTGAATTCGTGAATTTCTGTTCCCCCAAATACTTCTAGAGGATCCAAACCTTGTAGATGCACACCCATAAACATCGCACCCACTCCAGCCGAGGAACTTCCAAAGGCTCCACAGTTTGAATTACTTGGACAGTTATCAGAAAGTTCCTGAGCTCTAAATTTTGGATTAGTTAATTTTCCGTGTTGCTCTTGTGCCCAAGAGACATCATCGCGATTGAAATAAAAAACTTTTGTCACTTTAGGTTGGGCAAAAGTTGAAAATAGGGAAGATGCCTTCGAGAGAAGCGCCTCAACGCTCGGCTTCTCTTTTGGTTGGCTTGTCTTTGGTCCGGTAAGAACTTCAAATTGAGTTGCTGGTGCAGATTCTTTCAATCTATTTCTGACATCCTGCCAGACTGCGACCGAGATTCCTTTGTAATTGGTAACTAAGTCAGCAAATGATGTAGGTACAGCAGGCAGGGGTTCGACTTGAGGCGCTGGAGACACACTTGGAGCTGGAGTTGACGATGCTGGCTTAGTGACTGCGATGCCCTTATTCCATACAAATTTCTTGCCAGATTTGATGCAGGTGAAAGTTTTACTTGCAGTAGCTGAAACTTTTCCCACTTTTGGACATGGTGAGCCGGCCTTAACGGCGGCACTCGCAGGGTTTGAAAATAGCGAGAATGTCACAGTAATCAATGAAAAAAGAACGACACGCTTCTTTTTAGCCATGCTTACTCGCCACTCTGAAACAGTTCGACAATTGTCTTATTGATTATTGGAGAAGCTTGACTCCACGAAATCCCAAATATGGATTGAAATGCAGGATTAAACCCTTGTAATGCGGTCTCTCTAAACAGATCCAACATCACGCCTGGACCTTTAAGAGCCACAAGTATCTCCATAATTCGACTGCCTAAGTTGTATGCGTAGTAGGTATCTACAGATCTCCAGTAATCAGAATTGGATTTCAAATCCAAATAACTTGTCATGAACTTACTAGTTATCTTTGTATCCTTGCCATAAAGTGAAGAGGAGTCCAATTTTCGCCATTTCATATATTCGGCAAACGATTTATGCGACATCACTAGATTTTGTGCTAACTCAGCGGAACCTTCCATAATCCAGGAAGTCGGCCACTCTGATGTTGGTTTCCCCGTGATGGTTGCTCGCTGCATTGCATGAGTAAACTCATGTGCATCCAAATGTCCTAGTCCCCATCGTGCCTCACCCATGGGATCGTTGTTACTTCCTGTTTGGACACCTTGAAGAACAAAAGCAATTCCTGAATTGGTTGAAACTTGTTTAGCTCCATAACAATCTGTTTCTCCGCAATTGCTAGACACTAAGCGACCATTTTCATTGCGATCTAAATCATCATAAACATTTGATGGGACTATCGAGCGAATTTTGTCCTCAGCCCACTTGATGTCACCTCTTGAATATTGAATTACATAGACATCTTCTGGTGTTTTGTGATTAGAGAATGCTTGCGAGACCAAGCCAATGGCTATTTCCGGAGTTTTATATCTTGGGTGCGCGGTTGTGGGACCAAGAAAAACGTTAATGCGCACGACATTTGACTTCCCACCAGCAATGGAATCCGCAGTGGATTTCCATGCTGCATAAGCGATCCCGTTCCGGTTTTGATATAGATTCTCGAAAGATGTAGGTGGCTCAAGACTTAGACCTAAAGCTTGAACCACTCCTTTATTCCAAATGTTTTTCTTTCCAGATTTGATACAAGTAAATTTCTTACCTGATGCAACTGATGTCTTTCCAGCTTTAGGGCAGACGGCACCAGCTTTTACAGCAGCAAAAGCTGGTATCGATAGAGAAGATCCGACAAAAGAAATAGCAACTAGTAAGGCAAGCATCCTCTTCATGTCGAAAAGGGTACTTACCTAGGTTGGCTTTGTCAGTAGCCCCTACTCAACTTTTGTTAGAGCATTTGGAACGAGTGGTGGACAAGTCTCGCCAGGGGCAACAAGCGGTTCAAAATGCCACCACTCGTTCTTGTAAACGCGGCAGAGTCCGTACTTGAAACCATTTTTCTCCAGCCATTTTGTTTCTACTTGATTGCCCGGATAGTTAACATCTAGAGCGATTCCATCAGGGTGATGCGACTTATTTGGTGGAAGAACCCACTTGCTTGCCTCTTGTGCCGAACCATATTTCGCAATGGCTCTCTTGAATAGGTACTCCTGTCGATCAGCAGTTCTAAATCCAGATGTAATTATTAAGTTAATGCCCTCTTTGCGAGCCTTCGATTGAGCGGCGAGGAATCTGTTCTTTACATAATTGTTTAAATCCGATGCTTCAATCTTCGGTGCGCTTATCTTCCCTGCACCAAGTGACTCATCAGAGCCACAACCTTCCTTGACCACGCTCCTCCAGAGGGATTCAGTTTCGCTATCGAAGCACCAAAGAGGCAGCGCAATCTTGGAAACTCGTTGCTGCTGCGCATCCTGAGATTTTGAGTATTCGGAAGAGGCGAAAGTAGCCAGGACTAAACCAAGCAATAACAACACCTGGATCTTGAACTCTTTTGATTTCACGGAGCCTTTGAATTTCAAGAATGTCATAGATTAATTCGAGCTTTAATTAACTTCTGCAAGAGAGTTTTCGAAAGCGGCTTATCGATAGGCACATGAAGTGCAGCCTTCGTTTGCCTGAATTTCTCTAACTCTTTCGGAAATAGCTTCAAGATAGAACCGCTAAATGGGTAGTAGCCAACATGCTTTTTATTGGCGAGCAATCCAGCAACGACAGTGCCCTCAACTCGAAATGCTGGCATTCCATAGCTCACTACTTCTTCTGCATCTGGAATTATCTGGAGAATTCGTTCGCGCATTTCAAGCATGGTCTGTTGATGCGGTGTGGGCGCAGTAACATATAGCTTCTTTACTTCTGCGGGCATTCTCTTGGCCATGTATAAATTCTCTCAGATGACGAGCGAGCCCGGTATCCCTCGAGAGCTGCTGGCATGAAGTAGGGTTAGCCTCAAGAACTACATAAAGTATTCATTCAATCCTCGAGGAGAACGCCGTGAAAGCAAGCGCCAGCGACCAGCGTTCGATACTCGACATTCAAAGATTTGATCTTCAAAGCGCAACCCTCAAGAACAAAGCGGCAAATCTGCCTGAGCATGCTGAACTGACATCGACCACTATTAAGCAGAACAATGTTCGAGACCTTCGCATCGCTGCTGAAACAGAGCTAAGTGATGTAAAACGTGAGCTTGCAAGAGCAGAAGGCGATGTCGAGCAGATCGTCACAAGAATTGAACGGGATGAAAAACGCCTCTCATCTGGAACTGGATCTGCGAAAGAGTTAGAACAGACACAGCATGAACTTGGCACCTTAGGTGCACGTAGAGCAGAACTAGAAGAAGTCGAGCTCGAGATCATGATGAGAGTGGATGGAATTAAAGAGCGCATCACAACTCTTTCAAAGGAAGAGTCGGAACTAGGTCTTGTAATTGCCGACCTCAATATCCGTAAAGAGAATGCGCTTGCTGCCATCAACACAGAGCTTGAAGGAATCGAAGTAGATAGAAAGGCGACCACTCAATCAGTGGCGGCCGATTTCCTGGCTTTGTACGAGAAAATCCGCGAAGCGAGCAATGGAATTGGTGCAGCTGTACTTGCTGGAAATCAATGCAAAGGTTGCAACTTAACATTGAATACTATTGAACTTCAGAGAATCGCCGCCTTAGCCGAAGATGAAGTTGTTCGCTGTGAAGAGTGCAGATGCATCTTGGTGCGTGATCGCTAATGGCTCGTCATTTCAGATTAACTGCCGATGGTGGTTCGCGAGGTAATCCAGGACCAGCTGGTTACGGCGCAGTTGTTTCTGAAAATGGAAAGATTGTTGCTGAACTTTTTGATGTCATTGGAACTGCTACCAATAACGTAGCCGAATACAGCGGGTTACTTGCTGGCTTATCGCATATTCACCAGCTTGATAAAGAAGCAACGGTTGAAGTTGCCATGGATTCCAAGTTAGTTGTCGAACAGATGTCGGGCCGCTGGCAGATTAAGCATGCAGATATGCGCGATCTTGCAAAGCAGTGCCGAGATGCGCATTCACCATCGCTTGTTACCTATTCATGGATTCCTCGTGATGAGAATTCACATGCAGATCGCCTTGCCAACAAGGCACTTGATGGCGAGAGCGCACATAAGCCAGCTGCAGTAATTCAGCAGAATTACTTAACTGATCGACTTCGCAGCGCCGAGATTCCTACATTTATCTACTTTGTTCGCCACGGTGAAACGATTCTTACTCCAACTCGTAAGTTCTCCGGCACAGGTTCACTCGATCCAGAGCTCATGCAAGAGGGACTCGACCAAGCAGATCTCGTTGCCGAAGAAGCTGCCAAATTAGGTGCAGATGTACTGATTGCATCACCACTCAAGCGCACACGACAGACCGCTGAAGCGATTTCACGCACAACGGGTCTTGAAATTAACTTTGACGAGTCTTGGTATGAACTCTCATTCGGTGATTGGGATGGAAAGTCGATTGAAGAAGTTAAGGCTGAAGATCCAGATGCTTATCAGGCTTGGCTTAACTCGACTTCATATGCACCAGGTGGGGGAGAGTCTTACGACCAAGCATCTGTGCGCATCGAAGAAGCGCTTGAAAAATTAGTTGCCGAGTACCCAGGTAAGAAAGTAATTGTTGTAACACATAACGGAGTCATCAAGACTGCGATTAAATTGGCAATGGGAGCTCCCGCAGAAGCTGTCTTCCATGTCGATGCAACACCTTGTTCCATCTCATCTATCTCTATCTGGCCGTCAGATGGATTACGCGCAGTTCGATCAGTAAATGAAAGAGGACATCTTCGATGATTTCATCAACAGAGTGGGCAGTAACCATTGGCGTCCTTGGCGTAGTGATCGTTCTGGACCTCATTCTTGCCATTGCGCGACGCAATAAGGAGACAACTCCAAAGGAAGCTCTTAGCTGGACCCTCTTCTATGTTGTTGCGGCTATTGCGTTCGGTTATTTACTACCGCACTGGGCGCCACAGGAGTACCGCAAAGAATTCATCGCGGGTTGGATAACCGAGTACTCACTCTCAGTCGATAATCTCTTTGTATTCATCATTTTGCTTGCAAATCTCAAGATCAAGAAAGAATCGCAGCAATTGGTCCTTCTCTACGGAATCATGATTGCAATAGTTTTACGAGCAATTCTTATCTTTGCAGGGGTAGCGCTGGTTACTCGCTTTACCTGGATATTCTTCTTCTTTGGTGGCTTCCTCATCCTAACCGCATACAAGTTGGTCAACGAGAAAGAAAATGTTGAAGACGACGAGTCGAAGATTGTAAAACTCTTGCGCAAGAAAGGGTTTAGCAATTTTGCTATTGCCCTCGTTGCGCTAGGAATTACAGATTTAATTTTTGCACTTGATTCAATCCCCGCAATCCTCGGACTTACAACAAGTACCTACGTTGTAATCACAGCGAATATCTTCGCTCTGATGGGATTGCGTCAGCTCTACTTCTTATTGCAGGGACTTATGGATCGCTTGGTGCACTTATCTCGCGGACTCGCATTCATCCTGGCGTTCATTGGAATCAAGATGGTTCTCCATGCTATTCATAGCCTCGGAGTCCACGTACCAGAGATTTCACTCGAACTAAGTTTGGCTGTCATCATCACCACGCTTACAGTTACAGCGATTACCAGCCTCTTTGCTACGCGGAACATCACTAAATAATCTCGCGTACCATTAGCTAAAGAAGAGTCGCCTGGATCACCGCGTTGCCGCAAGGCACCGAGGAAAGTCCGGACTTCACAGAGCAAGGTGGTGGGTAACGCCCACCCGGAGCAATCCGCGGGAAAGTGCAACAGAAAGTAAACCGCCAATAGCAATATTGGTAAGGGTGAAACGGTGGTGTAAGAGACCACCAGTGCGTGTAGCAATACATGTAGCTATGTAAACCCCACCTGAAGCAAGACCAAGAAGATAGTGCGTTGCTCGCGCAAGCTATCGGGTAGGTTGCTTGAATCTGTAAGTAATTACAGATCTAGATGGATGGTGATCAGTTCGCAAGAACTACAGGATCCGGCTTATAGGGCGACTCTTCTTCCAATTAGGTGGGCGCAGGTTGAAACTGCGCTCACCTTTCTGCATTTTGCTTGTACAAGTTGATACATAACCTGTCGCAGATTTGAATGTTTTCATGGGGAAACCATGGGCAAATATGGGCAGTTCGATGGGCAGATTTCAACTACAAACAACATCCCAAAGTTGTTCCTACTCGGTCAATTTCCGAAACTCTTAGAACGACTCTTCTTTAAATTAGGTGGGCGCAGGTTAAAACTGCGCTCACTTTTCTGTACTTTCCATCACAATTCGTAAGCGAGCCGTCTCCAAATAGACCTAAAAAAGTTCTCATCTGGTAATTTATTATCATGGCTATGGTAATCAAGAGCAATAAGCGAATGAGCTTGCTCCTTGCCATTTTATTGGCTGTATTTTCAACTGGCATCGTGATTGCACATCAATGTCACTCAATGCAAAGCGATCAAGTAGCCATTCAAGCAAACCATTCAGGAGATCACGTCGCTCCTACAACTTCAGTTAAGCCGCTCAGCTTTGCTTCTAGCACAAATGCATTAATGGATGTTGGGTGTGCAGTACTTTTCATTGTTGTACTTTTGCTCGGACGAAAGCTCCATTATTTAAGAGCGCCAAGCTCTCAATTAAAAGAATATCTAACAAATGGTAGACGTTTAATTAGCGCGCAACGAAACCAATTTATACAACTTTCACTATCCCGCGCACAATTGGGAGTTATCCGCATCTAATCCGTCTTCGATAGAAGTTACTGTTTTATTGACTAAATAAACCAATTAATCACATCGAAAAGGATTCCAAATGTTTAAGAAAATCGTATTTCTGCTTACCGTAATTTCCCTTCCATTCTTTATCCAACCCGCATCAGCAAGTTCTCATGCCAAGAGCTTGAAGAACTTAGGCATTAACGAAATTATGTTCGCGCAGAGCATGGCTCCTCATCACCAACAGGCAATAGAAATGTCCAAGATGGCACTCAAAAATAGTGCTAGCCCAGAGGTTAAGAATTTGGCAAAGGCGATCATCTCTGCACAGAGTAAAGAAATGGCCCAATTGAAATATTGGCTGACTGCCACTAAGTCATCGATGACGATGGACCACGACATGGGGATGAGTGGCATGCTTCCTGAGAGCTCAATGACTACCTTGAAAAAACTCAAAGGTGGCAAATTCGACACGGCGTTTCTTCAATCGATGATTGCACATCATGAAGGCGCTTTAGAGATGGTTTCTATGCTCGACGGTACAAAGAATAGTGAAGCCAAGAAGATTGCGGTTGGTATCCGGTCTGGACAATCAGCTGAAATCACTCTCATGAAGAAATTATTGGCTAAGAGTAAGTAAGGTTCTAGGTCAATTCATGAAAAGAATCCTTGCCTTACTGCTCGTTGCAGTTTTCATGGCGCAGTCGATACAGGCACAGGCTGCGCCAACGGTGGCATCTGTGCAGCGCGAGATTGACCGACTGCGGACTCTGGCTGCAGAAAAATATGAAGCCGCGAATGAAGCAACCTTGAAAATTAAGGCACTTCAAAAAGAGAAAGGGGTGCTGCAACAGCGCGAGGAAGTAATTAAAAAAGAGCTGAGTACAGTCAGTAAAGTTTTAGCAAAAATTGCGATTTCTGAATATCAAGGAAGTGGTTTTGGTAAATCCTTTGAATTGCTTTTTTCCTCCGATCCAACGAAATATCTGATGGATGTATCTGTACTAGATAGTGTCAGTCGAGGATATTCGAAGCAGTTACGTGAGTACGTAGCTACCAAACAAAGAGTTCAAGCCACACAGTTAGTTTTGGGCGATCGTACTGCGCTACTACTTGTGGAACAAAAACGACTCAATCAACAAGTAACCCAAGCGAAGAGTGCCTTAGCGAAGGCAGAAAAACTTCTTAATTCACTTGCAAAGGCCGATAGAGAGCGTCTTCTTCGAGAAGAAACAGATCGAGAGAATAAGATTCTGATTGCTTCGAAAGGATATGCCGCTTCTTACAAAGGTGACAACACACGTGGGTCAATTGCCCTCAAGTTCGCCCTCCAACAAATAGGTGATATTTATGTTTGGGCCGCAGCGGGCCCAACTCGTTGGGACTGCTCAGGTCTGACGATGCGGGCATTTCAGGCGGCAGGAGTTTCGCTACCACATTCATCACGCATTCAAATTAAATATGGGAAGCCCATTTCTTACTCATCATTAAAGCCTGGGGATTTACTTTTCTTTGGTAAACCAATTAGCCATGTTTCGATCTATATGGGTGGTGGAAAAATGGTTCAAGCACCGCGGCCTGGGAAGAAGGTTGAAGTAGTTCCACTGACAAAGATGTTTGGAAGAAAACCATTCGTGGGGGCTACTAGGTTATGAAGCTATTGCGTGTGAAGAAGTTACATTCAGTCCTCCTATCATTTACTATCCTAACTACAATCTCGCCTAATGCATTTGGCGCTAATCACAAACCAACGCTTGCACAGATAGAAGCAGCCAAAAAACTTGAACTGCAGAAAAAACAAAATGCTGCAAATGCTGCTAAAAAACTTGTAGCTGCACAAGGAAGCCTTAGAAAACTTGCAGCGCTTGCTGCGGAGGTAAACAAAAGGTACCTCTCTGCCAAGAATGAATTAGCAGTAGCTGTGAAAGAATTAAATTCAGCGACGAAAGCTGTTCAAGCTGCCGAGGCTGAGGTCTCAGCAACTCACCGAAATATTGGAAAGTTAGCTGTCGCTGCATATATGACGGGAGGAAATATGGGAAATATTGAAACATTTCTTAGTGCAAACGGTCCACAAGATGTAATCGACACTATTTCCATTCTCGAAAATTTGGGCTCTAAGAACAAAGTTGCTCTCGAACAATTCAAGGCTGCAGAGATCATCGCGAAAGAGGCTAGAAAAGTTGCTGAAGCCGCTAAAGAGCTCCAATTGCGAGCAACTGAGAAGGTTGCGATAGCAAAGCAAGAAGCAGATTCTGTCCGTGATGCTCAACAAAAGGAAGTGGACAAGCTTCAGGCCGTACAGGACAAGCTACAAAAGGAGTTAGCCTCGGCTAAAAAAGTAAGGCTAACACTCGAACAAAAACGCCAACTCGCCATCCTTGAAGAAACAAGATCTAATGAAGCTACCAAAGCTCCAAACCAGGCTAAAGTTTGGAAGGGCGGTGGCCCAAACGGTGCGTCATCTTCGAGAACAACTGTTGAGCAACGTCTGAAGGCGGTTGAATTTGCGAAGCGACAAGTTTTGGCAAAGAAACCATATGTGTGGGGTAGCGAAGGTCCTAATTCTTTTGATTGCTCAGGTTTAGTTTATGCAGCCTACAAGTACGCAGGGCTTGGCTGGCCTAATTGGGATCGACTTAACTCAGGACTCTATTACACCTATACAAAACAAGTTCCAATCGCTGAAATGCAACCGGGCGACTTAATTTTTTACTCTTATAAAGGCACCCAGAGCACAATTCATCATATGAGCATCTATGCTGGAAATGGGATGATGTGGGAAGCAAGGTCTACTGCAACAGGCCTGAAGTATTCCAATATTTATAGTGTTCAAGGAATGATGCCATTTGCTGGCCGAGTTTAGAAGAAAATCATCAAACAGAGAATGGATTAATATGAAAACGCAAAATATTAAAAGTTTTAGGTTCAGATTTTCTTGCTTTGCAATTGTTGCACTGATGACAGTAAACAACGGCGCTATCGCTCAGACACTTGATTCCGTCTCACATATTCATCATGTAAAAGTTGTGGGCAATAAAGTTCTGGTAATGACTCACGAAGGTCTCTATGAGCTCGTTGGCAAAAATAATATGAAGTTAGTTGGGCAAGATAAAATTGATGTGATGGGGTTTACAACTTCAGGTAAGGATATATTTGCAAGCGGGCACCCTGCTCAAGGGTCAAAAGCGTTAAATCCTATCGGCCTCGTGAAGTCAACCGATGGCGGATTAAGTTGGAAATCTGTTTCGCTAGTCGGGAAAGTAGATTTCCACTTTCTAGAAGGTGCTGGGACTGATCTTTATGGTGCTGATTCGCAGAGTGGAAACTTGATGTATTCAGCAGATTCTGGAAAGAGTTGGAGCTCGCTAGGAGCAAACAGCTTTACAGATATTGCGGTTTCGCCAGATATGTCAGGTATTGCTGTGGCGATAAAGGGCTCTAAACTGCTCCTCACTAGGAATGCCCTTAAATCCACAAAAGAATTGAAAAGTACTCTCAAATTTACACAGGTCGAATGGCGCGATTCTGGCCTTTACGCTTTAAGTGGCACTTCTCTTTACATGTCATCGGACCTTGGAAACAGCTGGAATAAGCTCAATATATTTAAAGGAGCTACTGGAATTCTTAGCGCCAGTGACCAGTTGATCTTGGTGACCGTGGGCTCAGATATCTATACATCAAAAAATATGGGTAAGATTTTTAGGAAAATTTCCTAAAATAAGCAATTTCCTTTTTCTGTTTCGTGCATTCAATAGCAGATGGCGATCAGACTAGGTTTTGTAATCAAAGGAGAAATACATGGCAGAAAAGACTGTTGGAATAAAAGGAATGACATGTGGCCACTGTGAAGGCCGTGTAAGCAAGGAGATTATGGCAATTCCGGGTGTAATCAAAGTCGTTGCCAGCGCCGAAAATGGGAATGCCATTATCAGCGCTGACTCAGAAATACCACAGGACTCAATCGAGCGAGCAGTGCAAGCGGCAGGATATTCCATAGTTCCTTAAGTCTGACAGAAAACTCTCAGAAACTGCGAGTATGCTTGCAATATCAAAGGGGTTAGAGATGCAGATAAATATTGATAAGAAGACTGGTTCGCTCGTTGCAATCATCGTTGTTCTGCTTGGAATAATTCTAGGATTTTCAATAAGCAGGAATAGCGACGAAGGATTCTTTGGGATGCGTGGAAACGATTCCATGGGTATGCGTCACAACTCAGGAACTGCCACATATACAGGTGCCGATGTGATGTTCTTGCAGATGATGGTTCCTCATCACCAGCAAGCGATTGATATTTCAAACATTGCTCTTAAAACATCAAAAGATTCAGAACTCCTTGCACTTGCAAACACAATCATCAAAGTCCAATCAGCAGAGATAGTGCAAATGCAGTCTTGGCTGAATGATGCGAATGTAAATCCAGGTATGGGCCACTCAATGGACGGAATGGGTGGGATGCTCGATGATGCCGAACTATCAGCACTTTCGGCAGCTTCGGGAAAGAACTTTGATTTGCTTTGGCTTAAAGGGATGATCGGACATCACGATGGTGCAATCCATATGACCACAATGATTCGAGACGCTAGTAACGCTGATATCAAGACTTTCGGTGAGAATGTTGTAAAGGATCAATCTGCCCAAATTGTTCAGATGAAGGCGATGCTCAAACGAATCGGATAAGGCCGGTTTATTGATAGGCCCTCATCTCGAGTGTTATGCAACTTTATTTGAGAAAAAATATGGGCAATCCGCCAAATTAGGCTTGAAGTGAATTCTTCCGGCTTATAGGGCGACTCTTCTTAATAAATTACTCAAGGCTTAATAGATATGCCAGTTTCTTTTTCAGATAGTTCCCATAGCTTTGCGATGTTTCGTTGATTATTAATTCGAAGAATTGGTCGCTTAACTGGAGATCCAGTTGTTACAAATCGTGGAGCATAAAACTCTCCACTCTTTGCATGTGGATCTAGTGCGGCTCTAATTTGGGGTAGGGCTCCATCATCAGGCGACATTCCTGTTTTTGCGGCTAGATTCTTAAAAAATCCCCCCGCCCAACCGCCGGCACCCATTTCATAAGTCTTAACTTGGAGATTTGTATGAGAAAGACCTGGATGGGCTAAAAAGCTCTTCACCTTTTCCTCTCTAGCGGAAAACATTTTGTGTAAGCCTAAAGCGAAATAGTAATTTGCAAGCTTAGATTGGCTGTACGCATTCCATGCAGAATACTTCTTGCGCATATGCGGATCATCGAAATTAACATTCCAGATCAAGTGATGTGCGGTGCTTGTAACTGTGACAACTCGAGCAGCATCTGCCGCCTTTAAGTTGTCCATCAGTAGGGCAGTTAAGCTCCAATGGCCTAAATGGTTAACTCCAAACTGACTTTCAAAGCCATCCTCAGTTTTCATCTCTGGCATGGCCATAATTCCAGCGTTATTGATTAAGAAATCTAATTGGCTGAAATTGTTACCAACTTCTGTGGCTGCGGCTCTGATACTGCGCTGAGAGGCAAGATCCAAGCGAAGTAGTTCCACATGGGCATTTGGTACGAGCTTTTGAATTTCAAGAACTGCTACCTTGCCCTTTTCTTCATTTCTAGCAGCGAGAAGTACATGAGCACCTTTAGAGGCTAAAGCTTTAACGGTTTCAAAACCTAGACCGATATTGCCACCAGTAACTAGCGCTGTCTTGCCTTTAAGTGATGGAGTTTTAGCTATTGAAAATGACACAAGGAGCCTCCTGAGGTACTTGATGCGTTGATGAGTCGAAACTTATCAACCTATTGGAAGGCAGTCAACTAGCAATCCCACAGAAGTTTCATAAATTTTTTGAGATTCTTAGAGGCATCAGACCACTCAGACTCATAGAAGATCTCCCGAGACTTCTTGGTCGATTTGAGTAGGCCAGCATTGCTCAGAATCTTTAGGTGATGAGAGATAGTCGGGCGAGCTAAGTTCAGCCGTTCAGTAATCTGCAGGACATTGAGCGGCCCTTCCATTTCAAGCATGATCAAAATATCTTGCCGATTGGGGTCGCCAAGGGCATTAAAAACTAATGAGCAGTCTCGAGCGACTTTTCTTACCTGATTTTCTGTGGCCATAAGACAAGAGTATCAATCCGTCGAAACTCGTCAACCGAATTCCAATTGAACTTTTGGAAGTTGTTACAGGTTGATTAATCTTTGGGGGCAAAATTGAGGGCAATTGAAAATTTTGAGCGTAGCTTCACGCATAACAATGTCGTCTCCGGCTTACAGGGCGACTCTTCTTTCTATTAGGTGGGTGCAGATAAGAATTGCACCCACCTTTCTGCATTATCGTTGTACAAGTTATTACTCAACCTGTCGCGCAGGTAGCTTCAGATTTAAATTAGTACGGAGTTACTTTGTTGAGCGTTTTGTTCCGACAAACCAGATAAGACCTGCAACTACGTGCATAGAAGCCAATCCGATTGATGTCTTGGAGTCATCTGAAGCGCTAAATGGGGCAGCAGCGGTTACTACGCCAAAAATGAGTCCTATCGTCGATGACTTTGATAAGAAACTCTGAGATTTCTTCCCAATTATCGAAGCGACAAAAGCTGCAATGACAAGTCCTAATAAGGTAGAAGCAAAGACCATGGGTAGAGCGATTTCTTGAGATCCACCTTGATTTACGACCATTGTTGCGTCGGCACCTTTGGCGATCAGAAAGATGATCGAGTTAAGAATTGCAGCAATTGCTGCATAACCTGCAAATTTACGAACGTTGAGTGACTGCGTCATGTCTGTTTTCCTTCTTGTTTATGGGGTGATGTTCTTTCATGTGAGTTGAGATTGCTTCTGATATTTCGATCAAAGACTTCATCTGGGCCTGGGTTAGGACCTCGCTGAAACAGTGATTGATTTCTTTAGACTGGAGAGGAATTGCAGCTTCAGCCATTTTTCTTCCCTTAGCTGTGATGGAGACATCGAAGCAGCGAGAGTCATCTGTATTTCTTGATTTCTTAACAAAACCAGTCTCTTCCATCCTTGAAATCTGATGAGACATTCGGCTTATTTCCCAACCAAGCCCCTGTGCAAGTCGATTCAGGTTCACGCTTGGGACGGTCAATTCAGAAAGAGCGACAAGCACTACGTATTCAGTTCCAGAAATTCCCGAATGGTTAGTTATTTGTCTACCAAGGTGAGGAAGCAGACTGGTGCCGATTTTGTGGAATGCACGCCAGGCATTGGAGTCGAGCTCCTTCATTCCCGTTTGTGCCACAAGAGTATTAAATCAGATATACTTGATATATCAAGTAATAAAAAGTACTTACGAGTTTTTGCGGAATAAAGTTTTGGGGAAACCCAGGAAATAGGCCTAAAGCGAATTCTTCCGACTTATAAGGCGACTCTTCTTTATTTCTTTAGGAGCCAGATTCCCGATGATGCGGATTTGAAGTTAATAGAAAGTACCTTTCCACTTCCTTGCTCTCCATGCAGAGTTTTGGCAACCGTATATCCATAACTACCTAGATCGATTGTGGTCGAAATAGCGCCTCGCGAGATGAAGACAAATATTGTCTCGTTCTTCGACTCTCTCAGATATGCGATGTAATCATTCTCAGCTGCAACCCAACGTAACCCGCCGTTAATGAGCGCTTCATGAGACTTGCGGATTGAAATCAACTTCTTTACTTCAGCTAGAAATTCGCGATCCCAACCCGATCGATCTTCCCAATTGATTGTGCGGCGCGCATCTTCTCCCCATGATCCTTCAAGACCTATCTCGTCTCCCGCAAAGATTGAAGGCACGCCCGGATAGGTCAGCATCATCGACATTCCAGCAATATGCGCGCTCTTGTCACCAGTGACAACGGTTCTAAATCGAGCCGTGTCATGCGAATCAAGGAGCAACATGCTTGCAGTCAGAGATCGCCATGGAATCGATGCATTGAATTCTTGGATTGATGAGACCAGCTGGCGCCCATTAATTTTAGGCATTGCAAAAGGAAGTCCTTGAAATCCACCGGTTATCTCGGGATTCTTATTGATCCAATTCCAGAATGGGCGCATAAACCCCTGGTAATTCATCGCACCTTGCCAACCAAGTCCGTCGAGATCACTTGCGACGAAATCTCCATTTTCCGCTACTAACCAGGCATCAGGATTTACTTCGCACATGGCATCACGAATTCCACGCATTACCTCGCCATGATGATCTTCAGCTCCTTGAACCCCAGTCATATTTCCGACGTCAATTCGCCAACCAGCTATACCAAATTTCGGACCAAGCCACTTCTTCACAATTGAATTCTTGCCTTGGTAGAGAGCGTTTCTAAGCGATTGAGATGAGAAGTTCAATTTAGGCAGTGAGGCGAGACCAAACCAACCCACGTATCCCCACTTGATTGATTTATCCCAGTAAAAGTATCCGCGCTCCTTTGATTTCTTATCTCTCTTCGCAGTTTGAAGCCAGTGATGGCCCACTCCACAATGATTAGATGTTAGGTCACCTAATACTTGAACTCCTGCTTTCTTTGCACTCTTGACGAGAGATTTCAAAGCTTGATCGCCACCGAGAATCGGATCGACAACGTCGAAGCTGATTGCGTCATATCGATGGTTAGAACGTGATGGGAAAATGGGGGTGAGATAAATTCCATTAATGCCAAGGTTCACTAAGTAATCGAGCTTCTCCTCAATGCCATAGAGATCTCCCCCGTAAAGCTCGACGCCGGTAAATTTACTGCGGCCTCGTGGAAGTTCATTCCATTCGCGAGGAACGGCCCAGTCTGGGATTTCATATTCACGCTCTGATTTTGCAAATCTATCCGGAAAGATTTGATAGAAGACAGATTTCTTGATCCATTCAGGATTGGCAGGTATTGCAACAATCCTAAAATCGTTGTTGCTATGAACATCGTGGTCAAATAGTCCATAGGCATTAAGCCACTGGTATTTGCCTTCACCGATAAATACGAAGCGGTAGATTGTATGAATATTGTGGATGACAATCTTTACTTCTAGCCACTTCTCAGTTCGGGAGCTTGATTTCTCTTTCAGTCTATAGATTCGCGGTTCGCTATCTTCATACACACGGATAAATGCCTCACTGAATTGATATCCGCTTGGCACGCGCACCTTCAGAGTTACTTGCTCGCCGATCTGAGGTGCCGCATTGCTTACATACAGCTCACTCCCATCATGGTGTGGAGTATTAATGAGGGACTCGGCTATCTTCATTTGATTCTCCTGGCATGCGAAAGGGTGCCTCGTAATACTAAGTCACCGGTCCAAAGTTCTTCCTTCGGCTTGGTTTGCTTCTCACCGCTGATGGCCTCAACAACTAACTTTCCGCATGATTTAGCCATTTCATAGGCCTCAAATGAGATGGTTGTAATCTTCGGTTCGACGGACTCTGCTTGGCTTTCCAGCATGTTGAGACCGATGATTGAAATCTGCTCTGGAATTGAAACTCCAAATGTTGGTGCGCTCTCCACAAAACCCATTGTTGCAAGATCAAGCATCGAGATAAGCGCTGTTACCTGTGGGAAAGAATTGGAGATTTCTCGTGCGATTTCTGCGCCACCTTCGAAGGTGTTGATTGTCGGAATGATATGAAGTGTGAGATTCAGACTCTTTGCAAGCTGATTGAGGTGAGGCCTCTGAAGAATACCGAAGCTCATTACTCCGATGTGAGTATGTCCTAAATTCTTCAACTCTTGAAGAGCAATTCGGTCTCTGTTTTCAAAATCTCGGTCAACGAAATTGTATTTGAAACCAACATCTGTTCTTCCAAGAACTACAAATGGAACCTTCTCCTGATGTAGTAAGTGAACACGTTGATCATTCTTGCCCACGTTCATCAGTATCACTCCGCCTGAAATATTTGTCTTGAGGAGAAGTTCTGTATCAGCATCATCATCTTCTGAGACCGGCCAAATAACGCTATGAAAGCCAAGTTCTCTGACCCCATCGACTACTCCTTGAACAAGAGTTCCGATGATTCGAGAGCCTGGATCGTTGAAGAGATTGGAGATCATCATGGTGACAAGGCGTGGGGTTCCGCCTGCTAGCGCTGCTGCTGCGTAATTTGATTTGTAGCCAGATTTCTCGATAGCGGCATGGACGCGCTTTCTCGTGGCATCGCTGATCGGCCGCTTACCCGAGAGGACGTAAGAGACGGTGCTTTCAGAAACGCCGGCCAGCTTCGCAACATCCGCTCTCGTAGTCATCTCACCTCCCGACTCTTTAGAAATATCTGGTAGACCTATTGACTCGCGTCGACGCCATAGGTACATTACCGTATTATCGACGCGCGTCGATGATTGAGCGAAATAAGGGGAAGACATGAGAAAGAGTCGTTTGGGAGTAGGCCTCTTGAGCGCTGCGCTACTGGCCTTTGGGTCGATTGCGCCAGCGCAAGCGGCAGGAACATTGACAATCTGGGTGAATTCAGGCGACGAGGCAGCCTATAAGTCAGCCTCTGCTGATTGGGCAGCTAAGAACGGTGTAACGCTCAACATCCTCGCAAAGTGCGGGCTCGGCGATTGCGGGTTGAGCAAGCTAGGACCAGCTGGTGCTGGACCTGATCTATTCATGGCAACTCATGACAATACCGGTTCATTGGTGAAGTCAGGCGTTGTTACATCCTTAAGCAACGTTATTGATACGTCTGCATATCCTTCAGCTGCGGTGGACGGCGTCTCATTCAATTACGTAACATGGGGTATCCCGATTGCAATCAGCAATATTGCACTCGCAACAAATCTCGCGCTTGTACCTTCAGGCGCACCTAAAGATTGGGCCGCTCTTGAGTCCACTGCAACCAACTTGGTATCTTCTGGTAAAGCCAATGTTGGAATCGTGACTCATATCGATGGCTATTTCATGCAACCATTCTTCCAATCAATCGGTGGATACGTATTTCCTAGCAAGAATGGCAAGTACACCAGCGTTCGTTCAAATGGTATTTACTCAAAAGAGCTGGCTAAGAACGCAGCCTTGATGGATAAGTGGTTGGCAGCAAAGCTATTTGATAAGTCAAATACTTATGATGCTTCAAACTTCACAAACGGTAAGGCTCCATATGCACTTGTCGGTCCCTGGTCTATCACTGGCTTGGATAATGCAGATATGAAGTATGAGATCTCGGGCATTCCATCACTCAAAGGTGGATCTGCGAAATCTTTTAGCGGAGTTTCTGCGATGTATTTGAATCGCTTCTCCAAGAACAAGTTCATTGCAAAGAAGTTCCTAACTGAAGTAGTTCAGACAAAGAACTTTAGCAAGAGCGTCACCACAGCAAATAAGAGCTTCCCAGCCCATCTTGATGCTGCAGCTACTGTTGATAAGAAGAGTGTTGCAGGAAAGTTTGGTGCCTACGGCGCTATCTGCCTTCCAATGCCAAATGTTGCTGAGATGAACAGCGTCTGGACCTATTGGAACGGTGCATTTGCTGATTGGGCTTCTGGCAAGTCGAAATTCGGCGATGCTATGAAGACGGCTTCCAAGAACCTTAATACGGCGCTCGGAAACTAGTCCCTCCAGGAAGAAGAGACCTTGGCCGTGATGCTGATTGCGGCCAAGGTCTCTTTCCTAATTATCTAATTACTACATACAAGAAGGGTGCGTAGATGAGATCCACAATATTTTCTGGCCGTAATCTTCAAATTGCGCTCACCGGTCTATGCGCACTTCTCCTCACATTTGTAGGAGTTGCCCTTCTTCTAGATAAGTCTTGGTTTCTTGGCTTCTTCCTTGTAGTTACGGCGGTTCTCACACTTCGCACATACTGGTCTAACAGCAAAATTCATGCGAAGTATCTCTTTCCAGGTGTCGCCTTGTTAATTCTTTTTCACATTTACCCGGCGCTCTACTCTGGCCAAGTTGCATTTACCAATGACTCTAATGGCCATCAACTTTCAAAACCTCAGGCGATTGCCGCAATACTCGAGGACTCTCGTATTCCAGTCGAGGGCCAGGAACCAATCAAGTATCAATTGGCAACACGCGTATCGGATGAGAAGCTCTTCGCTTTCTTTAGGTATCCCGGTCCTGGATTGGCTGCTGGAAATAGTGAGCAAGTGGTTCTTATCGCCGAGTCTGAAGTTTCTCTCGATGGTGCTGGATTAATCACAAGTGTCCGAGAATTCAATCTCCTTCCACCAGAGCAATACTCTCTCTTTAGCGATGAGATCCAATCCTTGGAAATTCGCCTTGGCTCAACTCAGGCGCTGATTCCCGATGATTACGATTACCTATCTCTCTTCAAAGCTGGAAAAACTTACTCAGAAGCCAGAGATGAGATTGTCGATATCGCTACCGGTACCACCTACCGATCCAATGACAATGGGCAGATGGTGAGCGCTTCTGGCGAAGTGCTCTACCCTGGTTGGAAGGCAAATGTTGGCTTTAGAAACTTCACCTCCATCTTCGCAAATGAAGAAGTCCGTAGGCCACTAGTTGCAGTCGTTGCATGGACTTTCATTAATGCAATCCTGGTAGTCGTCTTCTCCTTCTTAATGGGCTTAATCCTTGCGCTCATCTTTAACTTTCCGGCCCTCCGCAGTAAGCGGCTCTATCGAACTATTTTTATCATTCCGTTGGCCATTCCGAGCGTTCTCTCTATCCTTGTATGGGCTGGTCTATTCCAGACTTCAAATGGCGTAATCAATAGACTTTTTCATAGCGAGATCCCATGGCTTACCGATTCAACATGGGCTCGCATTGCGATCCTCGTGGTGGAACTGTGGATTTCATTTCCATATATGTTCCTGATCTCAACAGGAGCAATCCAATCAATCCCAGGGGAAATTCTTGAAGCGGCATCTATTGATGGTGCTTCTAATTTCAAATCATTTACCCAGATAAAGTTACCTCTCGTTATCCGCACCGTCGCTCCCCTACTGGTTGCCTCCGGTGCGATGGCACTTAATAACTTTGGAATTATCTACCTCCTCACAGGTGGCGGGCCAACTCTTGATAATTCAAATGGAAATGCCGGCGCTACCGATATCTTGATTTCTTATACTTACAAGTTGGCATTTAACGCACAAGAAGGCAGTAATTACGGCCTGGCTAGTGCGCTCTCCATTCTCAACTTCTTAATGGTTGGCCTGATCTCAATCTATGGCCTAAGAAGAATTAAGACGATGGAGGGAATTAATTAAATGATCTTCTCTCGCAAGAAATTTAGGTACTGGATGAGAAAAGTCCTCTGGAGACATATTGTTGGCATTCTCGTCTCGATATTTGCGCTCTTTCCCCTGGTATGGATGGTCTCTGCCGCTTTCGACGTAACGAGCCAATTAAGTACTCAGAAGCTCATTCCACCATTTAGAGGTTTAGATAACTTTCATGCGCTCTTTTCAAATAGCGAAAGACCGTATGTGACATGGGTAAAGAACTCACTCATCATCGCTACAGCTGCTGCTCTCCTTCAAACAGTTATTGGAGCTCTCGCTGCCTACTCCTTAAGTCGCCATAAATTCAGAGGTCGCCGTATTACCTTGACGACCATCCTGATTGTGCAGATGTTCCCCCAACTTCTCGCAGCAACAACTCTATTCTTGATTGTTAACTCCCTCGGCCAAACTTTCGGCTTTTTAGGGCTTGGTCGTCAGTTACCTTTGATTCTCATCTTCGGTGGAGCTGCGTTAGGCGTTAATACCTGGATGCTCAAGAGCTTTTTTGACACTATTCCAAGTGAGATTGATGAAGCTGCAAAGATTGATGGTGCAAGTCATGCCTTGATTTTCACTAAAATCATCATTCCACTTGCTGCACCAATCTTAGTTGTGATCTTCCTGCTTTCATTTATCGGTATTTTGAATGAGTACCTCATCTCTTCGGTGATTCTCGGTCTCGATGGTCCAAATATGACTATCGCTGTTGGGCTTCAGCAATTTATCTATGGCTCATACGCGAAGAATTGGGGGCCGTTTGCAGCTGGCGCCCTTTTGGCGACTGTTCCCGTATTAACCCTCTTCATCTTCCTTCAGAAGTACTTGATCACTGGACTTGTATCAGGATCGACAAAGGGATGACGATGATTGATGTAGAAGAGTTTCAGGTCCGAGGCTTACCCGGTTATGTTTATAAAGTTCGATTCGCTGATCGCACCGTTGATTACTGGGCGCCCGCAAAAGCTGGAAGTCACTTACTTGTGGCGCACGATGGCCAAAATATCCTAGATAAAAGAAATATCGGGATTAATCCTCACCAGCGCGCTACATGGAAACTCGCTCAGGCGGGCATTCGTATGGCGGAGAGAAATGGAGTTACACCTCCAACCGTCATCTGTGTTTATCACACTCCATATTCGCAAGATCCGCTTGGACGCTTGAAGGAATACACACCAGAAGACTTTATGGGTGAAAGTAAGAATTGGTTGATTGAAAGCTATGGTCTCTATCGAGGTTCGGTCGATGAGTTTATCGAGGGGCTTTCTGCAAATAAGCTTCTTGATTCGATTACTCAAAAGATAGTTCCCCAGATTGCTGCAAGAGTTAATCACACCCTTAATCCAGAAAGCACTGCATTAGTTGGAGCAAGCATGGGCGGACTTGCATCCATTTATGGCGTACTGAAGCATCAAGATTTCTTCAATGCAGCGTTGAGCTTCTCACCCCATTGGGTAATAGGTGGCGATGAGCTTGCAGTGAAAATGGCGGAGCGTTTTCCCTCTCCTGGTCGCCATAAGATCTGGATGAGTAGAGGAACAAAGGGCCTTGACTCTAAATATGAGGAGTCGCAGAAGGTGGCTGACAGGATTATTCGTTCACGTGGTTACGTAGATGGAAAGAATTTCAAAACAAAAGTGATTTCTGATGGAGCTCATAGCAATGCAACCTGGGCTCGAAATGTTCCTGAAGCAATTGATTTCTGGATGAAAGCGGGAGAATAATGAAAAGAAGAGTCGTCTTTGCCGGAGATAGCATCACCCATGGTGGACCATGGCAATACTGGTTACAGGAACACTATGTGACCAATTTTGCTTTTCCAGGACACACAACATCTGATATGGACATGCTTGTGGATGAAATAGTTGAATCACAACCAGAGCTTCTAATTGTGATGATAGGTACAAATGATTTCGGAAAATATCGTTACTCCGAAGAAAAAGTGATTCAAAATATTCTCAATGTTGCTAAGAAGTTAAAAGCGAATTTGACCCAAATTCCTGTCATTTGGCATTCGCTCACACCCAGAAGTGATGAATTTTCACAAAGCATGATCGAAGTCAATGCAAAGATTCGCCCAGAACTAGAAAGATTGGGCTTCATATATCACGACGTGTTTTCACTTTTAAAAAATAACGAACAGAACATACTCAAATTAGAGTATTGCGAGGATCCAGATACTTTTGGGCTGCATTTAAATAATCTTGGGTACGAAAAATGGTTTGAATCACTTGGCCCACTTATTCAGTTTGAACTTTCTAAATCAGAAGCTAATTCGTAATTTCATGGCTCGAACATAGGAAAATCAAAGGAAACTTTGAGCAAAATTAATGAACATACCTAATAACAATCGATTGAGGAGAAAAATGAAGTATTCAACTAGATGGATCAATAAGAATATAAAAATCACAGCAATCGCATCTCTTGCAGCTGCAGTAATTGCATTTGCGGGTCTTAACATATTTAGTTCAGATGAGTCGGCTTCTGATCTCGGAGCACCTGGAGTTCTAGTAGCTAACTTTCTAGAGGGGTCACTTACAAAGGCGATCACAACCGAGGACTGCACCCTTTCAGATGGCACGGAGACGACCTGCTATCGAATTGAAGTTACCGGTTCACCTGTAGATACGAAGATTGGGCCATTTTGTCCTGAGTCGACTTCTTCAACCGCTGAAGTTTCAGGCATCTGGCTTGATGGCGAAAAAATGTATAACGCTGATGGCCAATTCATTATGGATTTATCAATGATTTATAAAGATGTGAAGTGGAAACTTTACGATGATTCCGGCAAAGTAAAAGTCACAGATACAAAAGAGGCATTTCAAGGAGCCGCTCGACCAGATGTCCAAGAGGCATATAAGTATCACTGTGTAGAAGGAACTTGGGAGTGGACTGAAACAACAAAGCCAGTACCAACTTCAATTCTTGTGCCTGTAACACCAGTTCTGGCAAGTGAGACTTCTTCTCCTCGCGGAAATTTGGGAGTCACCATTAACGGTTTAGTAATTTCGGCATCTGCCCCTGTTGACGCAATTTTGGGTGCATACACAATCGCCGCTTTTGATGATTGTGGTGGGCACTTCAACCCGACTGCCGGATACCACTTACACGCGTATACCGGGTGTGAGGGTATTGAATATGAATCACATATCGATAATCCGAATGCAGAGACAAAAATGATTGGTTATGCGATGGATGGCGTTGCTGTTTTTGCACCTCTGAGCTCTAAGAGCACAATCAAACTTGATGAATGCAATGGTCGAACAACAGCGAAAGATGGTTATCACTACTACGCCCAATCCGCAGAGAAGAACTTGGTCGTAAAGTGTGTGAAGGGTCTGACTGCTGTAGATCCGCTAGCGGCTAATGAAGGTCCGGGCGGTCAAGGCGGTCAAGGCGGTCCAGCGATTGATACTGCTGCTGCGGCAAAGAAATTGGGAATTACTGAGGCTGAGTTGACTGCGGCCTTTGGAAACAAGATGCCACCAGATTTTGCAACCGCTGCAAAGAATCTTGGAATGACAGAAGCTGAACTTAAGTCGAAACTTGATGTGAAATGAAGAAAAAGTCTTTAGTTGGGATTACCGCTCTAGTAGTTGCTTTACTCAACGGCGCTGTGTTTTATATGGCAAATGCGGCTGGAACTTCTACAGCCGTCTCGACGACTGCTGCGGTTAAAGCCGCAAAATGGAATCCAACGGTGAAGCTCACTAACTCCAGTAAATCAATCATCATGCAACCTACTGGCATTCCAAACCATGCGCGAGATGCTTACTACGCAGTTCCTAAAGCTGGAGTTGTTGTGCCAGATGCGACAACAGCGAACATCATTGCCGATCCTACGAAAGCACAGACATATAAATTCACCATCCCAACTACACCAAAGTATTCCTCCAAGGTAACCAGCACTTCGTTAGGCTCAATTGGAGTCATGATTTCAGGAGCTGTTCTTTACAATCCTTTTGAAGGAGATGGGAAGACGGTGGCGATGGCCAATAACTTTACCGTCACAAATTCAGCAGGAATTACGGCATCATTTGTAGATAAATGCGCTGGTCATCCAACCCCCGATATTGGTGCTTATCATTATCACGGCCTACCTAATTGCGTAACTGCCAAGGTAGATAAGGTTTCAAAGCCGTCTCACATCATTGGTTTTGCACTCGATGGTTTCCCAATTTATGGCGACCGTGACAATAAGGGTAAGCAAGTAACAGCTAAGAACTTAGATCAGTGCAATGGTGTAAATAGTGCCACACCAGAATTTCCAAAAGGTATCTACCATTACGTACTTCTAGGAACAGCAGATGCGCGCTCATCAATTGCTTGCTTCCATGGAGAAGTAGATGCAAGTCAGATTCAAGCGATGCCTGCTATGGGCGGCGGAGGAATGCCGATGCCTGATACCGCAGCAGCAGCCAAGAAACTTGGCATTACTGAAGATGCCTTGAAGGCGGCCTTTGGAACAACTATGCCACCGGATCTCGCTATGGCAGCCAAGAGGTTAGGTGTAACAGAAGCCGCACTTCTTGATGCATTGGGTCTTAAAGCAAAGCCATGAATAATTCCGGCTTATACGGTGACTCTTCTTTATGTCTCGACAAAATCACTTAGAATCAAGTTATGAGCGATCAACTTCCACCATGTCCTGAATGTAAATCTGAGTTCTCATACGAAATGAGTGAACTTCTCGTTTGCCCTGAATGTGCACACGAGTGGAATCCGAATGACGTTGAAATTGAGACGGTTCGTGTTATCAAAGATGCTTCAGGAAACGTCCTTGTCGATGGCGATGATGTAACAATCGTTAAGGATATGAAGGTCAAGGGAAGTTCTAATACTCTGAAAGTCGGAACCAAAGTACGAGGAATTCGTCTTGTAGACGGTCCCGGAGACCATGACATAGAAGCGAAGGTCGATGGTTTTGGACCAATGAATTTAAAGTCCAGAATTGTCAGAAAGGCTTAAGGCCGGCCAAAGCAGAAGAATTCTTGTAAAGTTGCTGTATGCGATTCCTAATTGCTGTTATTGACGATCTCTTTAACTCGGGCACAAAAGAAGAGATGGCTGCCGTCGATGCATTCAACGACAGTTTGCGTGCCAATAATCAATTTATTTTCGCTTGGGGCTTGCATGCTCCTGAAACAGCAACAGTGATTGATAATCGAAATGGTGCAAATGTTGAAACAGGCAAGCCGCTATTCGAATCGAAAGAGAATTTCAGCGGGATCTGGGTTATCGAAGCAGCCGATGCGGATACAGCCAAGAAGTTAGCTTATGAGGCATCAAAGGCATGCAATAGAAAAGTGGAACTTCGCCCGCTTCACTAATTCTTTCTTTGGCTACCGAAGGTCTAGACATCGAGTGCATCTAAATCAATGCGATTCTTCTTTTCTATGGCTAACTAGATTTAACTTTATTGACATTTGATAGGGCCCACAGCACGCAAAGCACAATTCCAATTGCGGATAGAACCATTGTGAGTGTGACAGTTTCGCCCAATAAAAGAGCAGACCAGCCCAAAGTCATAATTGCTTGCAGCTGTTGCACTTGTGATCCATGAGCTACACCGAAGTCGCGAAGTCCGCGATACCAAGCGAAGAAGCCCAAATACATAGAAGATAATCCGATACCGAGCATTCCGAGAACTGCATCAAGATGGAGTGTGTATTGATCTGAAGTAGCGGCGTAAACAAGGATGGCTCCGGGGATTGCAATTGGGAGACTGATCACAACTACCCAAGAAATAACTTGCCAGCCAGGAAGGTAATTGGTGAGCCCCGCACCTTCGACATAGCAATATGACGAAGCAATGACTGCACCGATGATTATTAAATCTGTCAGTAAGTCGGCACTCGATGTGCCACCTCTGCTCAGAGAGAAGAAAATCAAAAGTGCTGTACCTAGTGTGGATGCAACCCAGAAGGATTTGCCTGGATGTTTCTTATTCATAACTACGGCAATAATCGCGGTTACGAGAGGCATGACTGCTGCAATTACCGATACATGTGCTGATGTTGTTCTATGAAGTGCTATCGCAATCAAGATTGGCCAACCAAAAACAGCGCCAAGTGCAGTGAAAGCTGTCTGTCTCCAGAGATGGCGAGGCAGTGCTGGAACTTTGAAAATCAACATCAAAGGGATTGCCAAGAAGGCTGCGATCACTGGTCTAGCAAAGGCGGTGAAGAGCGGGTCAAAACTCTTGAGCGCAAGCTTTGTAAAGGGAAGAGAGAGCGAGAATGCGAGTACTCCGATGAAGGCAAAGAGAAGACCGCTCCGCTGTGTCTTGCTTAGCGAGTTGGCCATCTACATACTTTAGTTGAGAGATTCCAGATAATTGGGCGCATACTCTTTACAATTTGATCATGAAATCAATGACATGTAACCAACTCGGCGGGGCTTGCGAAGTAACTTTCTCTGGAGAAACCTTCGAAGAGTTAGCGGCGCAGAGCCAGCAACACGGAAAAGAGATGTTTGGAGCCAGCGATGCGGCTCATATGGAAGCTATGTCCGCGATGATGGAGTTAATGAAATCAGGTGAGATGGACTCTTGGATGGCTGCTCGTCGAGCTGAGTTCGAAGCGCTTTAAGCGCAAAGACGCCTCAAGCTCTAATCTTGAAGCGGAGCCAAACATTCAGAGATGCAATTTGGATCGATAACTTCCCCTGCCTTTACTTCAATATTCAACTGAATTGAATCAGAACCGGGAAGTATCTGCATGGTTTCTACCTTCTGATACTCGTCAGTTGAGCAGGCACAATTTCCATCAGCGCAACCTTGAATAGTCTCCAAAACTGCCTTCTGATCGGCCACATTCTCCAAATTCACAATGAGTGAAGAACCAGTCTGAGTTGATTTGATATCCATAGTTACCCCTTTTTTGTAAGTCTATATCTTTCTAGAAGCTGGTAGACCTTAACCTTAGGGGCTAGCACTTCTGCTTCGATAAGTAATCTTTTGAAGACATCTCATAAATTAGTTCGAGGCCATCTTCCTCATCAATTTGCTCGCCAACTAGTGCGAACCCTGAACTCTTGATGATGTGCATTGATGCGTCGTTCGTTGGAGAGACCGTATAGCGAAGAGTTTTAACATCAGGGCGTTTAACAATGTGACCCCACATGCCATGCAGCAATTCTTTTCCAAAACCTAGATTCTGTTTCTCAGGAACAATTCCGAAGCCAATTTCAATCATTCCATCTTCATTGGGAAAGTCATGGAATCCAGCAGACCCAATTATTTCTTTTGTTGCCTTTTCAATTGCAAGAACGATTGCAATTTCGGCAAATTCTGGATTGAGTTTAACCCGAGGAATTCGGTAAGGAAGTGGAGTGGGACCTTCAAGAAGATGTTTATAAGGATTGCTAAATTGAGACCAGTCGGGCTTGCGGCCTTCTTCGAAATCAGAATAATCCTGCCGGGAAAGCGGCTGACAGAGTAACCGTTCGGTCTCAAAGTTCATTTACTGAGCCATGATTGCATCGTGGACGTACTGGGCTAGCCCTCGAGCGCGACCGTCGTAGTACTGCTTAAACCGTGGATCCTCGATATACATTCGAGCTAAATTCTTCTGCATTTCTATACTGCATTCGTAGAACCATTTAGAAATTGCCTGGCGATGGGCAACAACGGCCGCTTGCGATTTCTCTGAATCAATTGCCAAGCTATTTCCAAAGGCGTAAACAAAGAGTTCGGTTGCAGCTTCCTGATCAATCTTTGCTGCCTGAAAATCCTCTTTAGAGTATTTGGATGTACGGGTTTGCGATTGGCGAAATTCTTCGGTATCGCCCCAACGATCTTGTGCTTCTTTTTGAAAATCACTCACACTTTAATTTTAGCCAGTTTAGCGAGGAAGTAGAGCGCAACGCCGGATGCAATTCCCCAAATGAGATCAACTGAGAGGGTGACTGCAGCGGTTGTGAGAAAAATAGCGATATTGACTTTAGAAGCGGTAAAAATCTCAAGCATCGTTGCTTTATTAAAAATGCGGAAGCTCGTGCCAATTAATACACCCGCAATAGCAGCTGTAGGAATTTGAGAGAAGATAGGTGCCATAAATAGTGTGATGAGAAGAAGTACAAGGGCATGAGTGATTGCAGCTAAACGTGAATGAGCGTGAGATCTAACATTGACGCTTGTGCGAGCGATTGCACCGGTTGAAGGCATACCGCCCACAAAGGCAGATCCAACCGATGCGATACCTTGCCCAAGTAATTCGCGATTAGGTTGAAACTCCTTCTCCTTAGGAACATTCGCTAAATCATCTGCAACTCGCGCAGCAAGCAGAGCTTCGATTGCAGCCAGCAAGGCGATGGCAATTGCTGGGGAGATTAGTTGTGTGAGCTCAAGTCCAGAAATAGATGGAGCCTGAATATGCAGGACATTTCGAGGAATATCACCAATTCGATCAACATCTAAACCAAAGATGATCACGGTAAGGGTAGTAATTACTAGCGCCGAGAAACTGGCAGGCACATAAGGCTTAATGTGAAATTTCTCGAGAGCCTTTACGATATTGAATTTAATTAAGAGCGTTAATGAAACGACAGCGATGGTCTGCCAGTGAAGTCCTTCATCCAGAGCTTTATTAAAGGTATTGACGGCAACAGAAAGAGTCCGCTCGCCATCGGCCTTTTCAACCCCTAATGCGTATGGAATCTGCTGGAGCCCAATCAGAAGTGCGATTCCGACAGTAAATCCTTCAACCACTGAATCTGGAACGCGCTTGATAAGACCCCCGACGCGAAAGAGTGCAAGGAGAAAGAGAATCAGCGCAGCCATGATGCCAAGAACCGGAATGGCTTCAATGCCTTGCTGCGCAATAACCGGAATCAGCACGACAGTCATTGCACCTGTTGGACCACTCACCTGAAAGCGTGATCCGCCAAAAACTGCGGCTAGGAAACCCGCGACGATCGCAGTTGCAATACCGGCAGTCGCAGAAAGTCCTGAAGTGACACCGAAGCCAATAGCAAGTGGCAGCGCAACAATTGCAACGGTAACTCCTGCGATGAGGTCATTCTTAGCCATGATTACCTAAAGAATAGACTACTCCGCGTCTTAGGTAGTTATTAATTAACCCAAGATTGCAATAATTGCTCCAGCGACAGTGAGATTGATTCCATCACTTGCTGTTTCAATAAGCCAGACTTTAAGACTTTCTCCACCGAATAATCTGTGTGAGAGAGATGAGAACATCGAGATTCCGACTCCGAGAGCTAAACCAACAGTGGCACCTTGAAGTGCAGTTGCTTCTCCTTGACCTGCAAGTGAATTAATGACGAGAGCCAAGACTAAAAGTTGAATCAGAAGCCCGAGAATAGTTCCGCCAAATAAAAGTGCCGGCTTGTTTTGCTGTGCATTCAACTGCCCCGATGCAATGCCACGCTCTTTCATCCAGATCGGATAGAAAGTCTTTGGCCCAAACCAGATTGCGCCGCTGACGAAGCAAAATCCAAATGCTGCGACGATTGCAAAAAAATTAAAGCCTGTGAAAGTTAGCTGGAATGAATTCATGCGAAAAGGTTAGGGCAGCAGGGTTATTTCCCTCGGTATTGGCTCTAGGTCACATTTCGTTACCAAATGGTGATTGCCAAGCCCCAGCGGGGGGAGTACCGTCACCCAAATGGCTATGGGAGCGAAGGGCGCAGAAATTGATGCGCCCCAAGGTCAGATACTGACCAGTAGGAGCCCCCGACAACTGGCTTGGCGCCGATTTAAGAAGAACAAGGTTGGCATAGCTTCACTCATATCTTCTCTCTTTCTTGTTTCAATGGCTGTATTTGCACCAATTATTTCGTGGGCGATCAACATCGATCCAAATGAACGTGATGGAAGTGCAATTACTGCGCGTGGAGAAACGATTGGGCGTTTTGGTGGAATGAGTTGGAACCATCCGCTCGGTGTTGAACCTGGAATTGGTTACGACCTTCTTGCGCGACTTATCTATGGCGCGCGAATTTCATTTCTTGTCGCAGCCATTGCAACGCTCACTACAGTCTTTGTTGGGTTAATGATTGGCGTAGTCGCAGGATATTTCCGTGGCAAGACAGATAACGTCCTGGGCCGATTCACAGATTTTCTTCTCGCTTTCCCGTCATTCTTTATGATCATTGCCCTCAGCGCTCCCATGATTGCGCGTATTGAGAAATCTGGAATTGCGCGCGATAACTCTGCTCGCGTTATTTATTTGATTTTAGTTTTAGCTCTCTTTGGGTGGCCATACTTCTCTCGCATCATGCGCTCGCAAGCGATGTCGCTGCGCGAAAGAGATTTCGTACTTGCATCGCGTGCGCTCGGAGCAACACACAAACGAATAATTTTTAAGGAACTCCTTCCAAATCTATGGACTCCGGTAATTGTGTATTTGTCACTTGCGTTGCCTGGGTACCTAGCTGCCGAGGCTGTTTATTCATACCTCGGTATTGGTGTTCAGCCACCGGCTGCAACGTGGGGCCTTCTAATCTCAGACTCAATTAAGTATGTAATGAGCGAACCAACCTACTTCTTGATTCCTTCACTCTCTCTCATTCTTGTAGT
The DNA here is from genome assembly GCA_965268205.1 of Candidatus Nanopelagicaceae bacterium. Taxonomy (GTDB): domain Bacteria; phylum Actinomycetota; class Actinomycetes; order Nanopelagicales; family Nanopelagicaceae; genus Planktophila. Next base: position 328,484 of record OZ254161.1, read on the forward strand.
GCTTTCTTTCAACTTGCTTGGAGATGCAGTTCGCGATGCACTCGATCCGAAGAGTGAGCACAGCTGATGAAAAATCAACTAAAGAATTCCCTGGTTTCATGCATGAAGCAGGGATGTAGTACCCAAAACCAAAGGAGAACTCATGTCTAAACTCAAAGGCAAGAACGGTAAGTTAATTGCAGCAGCAGCTGTAGTTGCTCTACTTGTTGGCGGCTTTGTCGTGCGTTCAGGTTCAGGCGCTTCAGAGGGTGGAACAATCACTTATCTGACTCACTCTGAGTCATGGACTCACGCAGATCCAAACCGTAACTACACCGGCCAGCACATCGCTTGGTTCGGTTCATATATGCACCGTACTTTGACTGCATATGCACGCGCAGAGGGAAGTGCAGGATCTGCTGTTGTTCCTGACCTTGCAACTGACACAGGTCGTGCCTCAAATGACAACAAGACATGGGAGTTCACACTCCGTGACGGCGTTACATTTGAAGATGGCTCAGCAATCACTTGCGAAGATATCAAGTACGGTGTTTCACGTACATTCGCAACTGATGTAATTACAGACGGCCCAACATATGCAATCTCTATGCTTGATATTCCAAAGGCAGAAGATGGTTCATCTGTTTACAAGGGTCCATACGCAACAGATAAGAACGACACTGCTGCATATGACAAGGCTGTTACATGTTCTGATGACAACAAGACAATTACATTTAACTTGTCTCGTTCAGTCGGTGACTTCAACTACACAGTTACATACCTTTCATTTAGCCCAGTTCCAAAGGCTAAAGACACAGGCGACCAGTACGACCTAGCTCCAGTTTCATCTGGACCATACAAGATCCAGAAGTACAAGGCTAAGGACGAGATGGTTCTTGTTCGCAACGACAAGTGGTCAAAGGATTCTGATCCAATTCGCAACGCTTACCCAGATAAGATCGTAGTTCGCTTCGGTCTTGCTGAAGAAGTTCGCGATCAGTTGATCTTGAGTGATTCTGAAAAGAACGCAATGTCACTTGACTCAATCCTTCCTACAAACCTTCCAACAGTCTTTGATGACAAGGGAGATCCAAAGAAGGCATATGAGACACGTGCACTTAACGTCTACGATCCATATGTTCGTTACGCAGCATTTAACGTAAAGAAGGTTCCTTGCCTTGATATCCGTCGCGCGGTTTACTTCGCGAAGGATGCAGCAGGACTTCTACAGCTCTCAGGTGGAGCAGCATTCGGTGGAGATCCAGCAGATGGTGCAATCAAGCCACTTATGGGTCTTGACTACAAGAAGGTAACTGGCCTTGAAGACTTCAAGCCAGCAGGAAACGCAGCAGCTGCTAAGGCGCTCATGGAGAAGGCAAAGAAGTCTTGTCCAGCTGAGTACGCACGTGTAACTGATCCAAAGCGTGGTCTTGTATTCGACACAGCTGACTCAGAGACAAATAAGAAGGGTGCAGCAATCTGGATCGACTCAATGATGAAGAATGCTGGCATCGTTATGAAGTTCAACTTCATCGAGCCAGGTTCTTACTATGCAGTTGTTCTTGATGCTACAAAGCAATCAGATATTTCTGCTGGTGGTTGGGCTCCAGACTGGGCTAACGCATCAACAGTTATCCCTGAACTCTTCACAAAGGAAGGCGGATTCCCAATGTCACAGAACTGGGATGATGCTGCATACGCTGCATTTAAGAAGAAGTCAGATGCAGCTCTCGCAGAGCCAGATCGCAAGAAGCAGGGTCAAATGTGGGCTGAACTTAATCAGTACGTAGTTGACCAGATGTGGATTGTTCCTGGCATCTTCTCGAAGACTCAAGAAATCTGGGGCTCAGGCCTTGGTGGAGTCTTCTTCTGGGAGCCACAGGGTGCACCTTCATTCGGTGACATCTACATCAAGTAATACCGAAGTAAATTAGTAAAACTGCGTAGGTCTGGGCGAGACAATCGTTCAAACCCAGACCTACGTAGTACTTAATTAGAAATTTCCGTTTGGGATACGAGAAGGGATAAAAAGTGTTTGCATATATTTCTAGACGTTTAGGCGTCTCTCTTCTCATCCTTCTCGGCGTCAGCTTTACCGTCTATCTCATCTTCGCATTTCTACCATTCGATCCAGCAGCGCTCACATGCGGTAAGAATTGCAATGATCCCGGAATCATTGAAGCTAACCGTAAGCGGTTGGGTTATGACCTACCTTTCCTAGTTCAGTACTGGGTATTTATTAAAGGCCTCTTCTTGGGCCGTACATATGGCGAAGGCGCAGCTCTTATCAATTGCCCTGCCCCAAGCCTTGGATATTCATTCCAGGAGCACTCTTGTGTCACCGGTCTAATTGGTGAAGCTCTCCCTGTAACTCTCTCACTTGCACTTGGTGCCCTAGTTCTATGGCTTGTTATTGGCGTGGGACTCGGAGTTCTCGCAGCTCGCTATCGCGGAAAGTTCGTCGATAGTGCGAGCACAGTATTTGTTCTTATCGGAACATCACTTCCAACATTTCTTACAGGTTTGATGCTCTTAGTATTCGTTGTTATCAAGTGGCACATATTGCCTTTCCCGGCAGGTAACTACACCCCATTTTTTGAAGACCCGTACGAATGGGCGCAGATTTTGTTCTTGCCATGGATCACCTTGGCATTTGCATACGCCGCTCTTTACACACGGTTTGTTCGAAGCGCTGTTATCGAAACTTCTAATGAAGATTACATACGCACAGCACGCGCTAAGGGTTTGCCTGAAGGAACAATTCTTGGAAAACACACGCTACGTGCCGCACTTGCTCCGATTGTCACCATGGCGGGACTTGATTTTGCAGGTCTGCTCGGCGGTGCAATTCTTACTGAATCTGTATTTAACCTTCCCGGTCTAGGTCGTCTTGCAATCGGCGCTGTCGTTGAATATGACCTGCCGATTATCGTTGCGACAACTTTGCTTGCGGCAACTATTGTGGTTGTAATGAACCTGATCGTTGATATTGCTTATGCATTTATTGATCCGAGAGTTCGTGTCGCATGACGCTATTAGAAGTTAAGAATCTCAGCGTCGGTTTTCCAACTCCCGACGGAGTTGTGCACGCAGTGAATGACATCTCATTCTCTGTAAACTCAGGTGAAACCCTGGCCATTGTGGGCGAATCTGGTTCTGGAAAGACAGTTACCAACTTAGCTTTAATGGGTTTGCTAAATACCCACACAGCGCAGATTTCAGGAACAGCAAAGTTCCAATCACACACCGGCGAGATGGATCTTTTAGGTATCGATCCAAATGAGCTACAGAAGTACCGCGGTCGCGATATCTCGATGATCTTCCAGGATCCAATGTCATCACTTCACCCATACTTCTCAATCGGCGATCAGATCATTGAGGCACACCAAGTCCACAATCAGGTAGATCCTGAAGTAAGCCGTGAACGCGCAATCGAGCTTCTTGGCCTCGTTGGGATTCCTGATCCTGCCTCACGAGTCGATTCATTCCCGCATCAATTCTCAGGTGGAATGCGCCAGCGCGTGATGATTGCGATGGCTCTGGTTAATAACCCATCACTTCTGATTGCTGACGAGCCAACAACTGCCCTCGATGTAACTGTTCAAGCTCAGATTCTTGCCCTGCTTAAAGATCTTCAGAGTGAGTTCAAGATGGCGATCATCTTGATTACTCACGACCTCGGAGTTGTCGCAGGTGCAGCAGATCGCGTCAATGTTATGTATGCAGGGCGCGTTGTTGAAAGCGCAAACGTCTTTGACCTTTATGCAAAGCCATCAATGCCATATACACGGGGGCTTCTCGATTCGATTCCACGCCTTGACCGTCCACATACAGATCGCCTCTCTGCGATTCCAGGACAGCCTCCTTCAATGATTTCACTTCCACAGGGTTGTTCTTTTGCACCACGTTGTTCTCGCATCAGCGAAGTACCAGGCAATCAGTGCCTTACAACGCTTCCTGAGCTAACAACACGTACAGATGGCCATGTGGTTCGCTGCTTTATCGGTGAAGGGAAGGGCGCATAAGTGTCTACGCCAATTCTTGAAGTAACAGATTTAACTAAATTCTTCCCAATTCAATCTCAGGGAATATTCTCGAAGGTTAAGGGCGATAACAAGGCGGTCAATGGCATTTCATTTACCCTCAACGCCGGTGAAACGCTTGGTCTTGTTGGAGAGTCAGGCTGCGGAAAATCAACAGCTGGCAGAACGATCTTGAAGCTCTACGAGCCAACTTCAGGCACAATTAAATTTGAAGGCGAAGATATAACAAAGCTCTCTCCATCGAAGATGAAGCCTCTTCGCACTCAGATGCAGATGATCTTCCAAGATCCATACTCATCTCTCAACCCCCGCCACACAATTGGTTCGATCATCGCAGCCTCATATGAGATTCAGAAAATCACTCCTGACCAGGGCGTAAAGCTTGCAGTGCAAGAGTTGATGGAGCGCGTGGGACTCAACCCAGAGCATTACAACCGTTACCCACACGAATTCTCTGGAGGACAGCGTCAACGTATTGGAATTGCACGAGCGCTTGCTCTCAAGCCAAAATTTATCGTCTGCGATGAACCGGTTTCAGCCCTTGATGTATCTATCCAGGCTCAGGTAATCAATCTCCTTGATGATCTGCGTGATGATTTCGGACTTTCTTATCTCTTCATCGCCCACGATTTATCTGTCGTGCAACATATTTCAAATCGCGTGGCTGTGATGTATCTCGGAAAGATTATGGAGCTTGCGCCTACTGAAGATCTTTATAAGAGCCCGCACCACCCATATACAAAGGCACTTCTCTCTGCGATCCCACTTCCAGATCCAATTCTTGAACGTAAGCGTGAACAAATTATTTTGAGCGGAGATATACCAAACCCAGTTAATCCTCCAACTGGATGTGTCTTTAATACTCGTTGCTGGAAGGCGCAAGATAAGTGCCGCACAACTGAGCCAGCTTTGGTGCAGATTGGTGCATCACAAGTGGCTTGTCACTTCCCAGATTAATTAGGAATTAAAGCGAGACCTTAACGCTCTTACCTGTGCGCGCTGATTCATGTGCTGCATCAGCCAAGATCAACGCTGCGCGACCATCATCGTAGGTTGAACCGAGGTTCTTTCCTTCAGATATTCCCTGAATAAAGAGTGCGAGCTCATTGCGATATGCAGCTGCATATCGTTCTAGGAAGAAGTCCATATAAGGCTCTCCCGCACTAGAAACATCCTTTGAGAAGAGTTCTACAGTTGTATCGGTGAGGTTCTTAATCTGGAGCATTCCCTTATCGCCGAAGACTTCAATGCGCTGGTCGTAACCATATGCAGAGTGGCGTGAGTTAATGATCGTAACAATCTCGTTATTTGCACCCTTAAGTACAACGCTGACATTGTCGAAATCATTTTCTTCCTTGATGTAATCGCAGAAACTATTTGTGCCTGTGGCCGTTACTTCAACGATATTCGGCACGAAGTAACGAGCCATATCAAAGTCATGGATAGTCATATCTCTAAAGATTCCACCCGAGATTGCTATATATGCCTGTGGAGCGGGTCCCGGGTCGCGGCTTGTAATAACAACTTGCTCCACTTTGCCGATTTCGCCCTTTTCAACGCGAGCCTTTACCGCCTTAAATTGTGGATCTTGTCTGCGATTAAAGCCGATTGTGACATTGGTCTTTGCAGAGTTTGCAATATCGCGAAGTGAATCAACGTTCTTGATATCGAGATCAATTGGCTTTTCGCAGAGCGCATGGACGCCTGCCTTGATTGCCGTTGCAAGAAGTGGCACGTGAGTTGGAGTAGGAGAGCCGATGATTACCGCATCGATTTCTCCAGAGTTGATTACCGCTTCAGGGTCGTTTGAAACTTTTCCGCCAAAGGCAGCTGCAACTTTCTCGGCAGACTCAGTAAAAGGGTCGACGATATAAACAAGTTCGGCGTTGGGATTGTCATAGACACTTCCCGCATGAACGTACCCGATGCGACCTGCGCCAATAATTGCAAAACGAAGTTTCTTAGTCATGTGCGAAATCCTATTCTCTACTTAGAGTTTTACTTTGTGATTGTTCCGATTTGATCAACGATTTTTAACGAAGTTTCAATATTGGCAAGAGAATCTTTATGAGAGTAGAGGGGAGCTTCTAATAAGCCCTGCTCGAGATATTGAGCGAAGGCATGAACTTGGTGGATGAGACCTAAGTGTTGAGGCATCCCAAGATCATCAACCCAAGTTGCTAAAGGATCATCCAAACCATTTCCGTGCAGCGTTATTGAAGTAGGCGTAAACCAAGGAGTTCCAAAGGAGATGCTTCCCTTTGAACCAGATACTGCGCCCCAAATTGGAAGCGATGTACGAGCAGATAGAACGAAATTAGAGCGAGCACCGCTAGCAAAGCGCATAAACGCATGTGTCTCTTCATCGATCTTATTTGGGTGCAATTTTCCAAAGGCATGAATCTCATTTGGATCGCCAAGGAATTCCTGCGAGAAGGCGATTGGATAGATACCCATATCGATAATTGGATTGCCGCCACCAAGTGTGAAGAGGCGCGGTACGCCAAGATTTGCTTGGCAGAAGTTAGAGATAACAAGATCGATATCACCGAGAGTTCCATCTGCGACTAATTGGCGAGCGATATCCATCTGGGGCAAGAAGCGGGTCCACATTGCTTCAACCGCTAGGACCTTCTTCGCCTTTGCTGCAGCGTAGATTTCTTCTGCTTCAGCTAAATCCATTGTGATTGGTTTCTCAATTAGTACATGCTTACCTGCATTAATTGCGATCAGTGCCACTTCAAGGCGATCAGATGGAAGAGTGGCAACATAAATTGCATCGATATCGTCACGAGCTGCTAGCTCCTCATATGAATCATGGAATAACTCCAGATTCCAGGTCTTAGCAAAGGCTTCTGCCTTACCTGGCGTGCGAGATGCGATAGCGACAAACTTCTGGTTCGAGTTCTTCTGTGCAGTCTTGACCATCGCTTCTGCAATCCAACCTGCACCGAAGATTCCCCAACGTAGAGGCTTTGAATCTTCTGGTTTAAAGATATGTGGCTTTGGAAGCGTGGTCATCTCTATCTACCTTCTATTTTGGTTTATTTATCAGGGTTTGGAACAGTGACATCGCGAACAAGAACTTCGAGGTCGTTTACGGATTGCAAGAATCCTCGCAAAGTGCGAAGGGTTGCACCGAAGTTGGTGAACTCTTCGACCTTAAGTCCGTCTACGTCATACATCTTTCTAAACTCTGGAACATGAGTCAATAGTGGTTCCAAGATGCGATTCTCAATCGGTTCGTTGACGCTATTGAGATTTGGCTTGATTCCTGACTTATTGATTCGGACCTGCCATGCATATGGGGGAGAGATAACTGAATCTCCACCAATGATCTCGCTCCAGTGCATGTGATTGCGGAAGGCGGCAGACAATAAGCGAGTGCGGTATCCGCGTTCTTGATAAATCTTATGCGCATGTCTAAAGACAGCCACACCCGCCCACTCCATGACACCTGGATCGATGGTGGCGCCAGACTTTTCTGCCGAAACCTTTACCCAGTCATCAACACGGCCAACCATAATTGTGCAGACCGGTCCCATCTGAGAGATATCAAGTCCTTCTGCTTCGCGGCGCTTAAGTCCGCGTTCAATTGCTTCTGCAACTGCGATTGTCTGCGCAACTGAGAAAGAAACGGTCGCATTGAGGCTGACGCCTTGGTAGGTAGCTTCTTCAAATGCAGCAATTGCCTCCGTAGTTACAGGAATCTTTACGATAATGTTCTTTGCAAGCTTGGAAAATTCAACTGCTTGATCAGTAAGCGCCTTTGAACTTCTGAAGTTACGTGGATCAGTCTGAATCGAAAGACGACCGTTGCGGCCGTTGTACTTCTCAAATTCACCTTCAAAGAGCTTTGCAGCGTTGACTGAAAGTTCTTTCACCATCGCCCAACCGATTGCATCTTCAGTTGCATCAGGGTGAGCCTTTGCGTAATCCTTGATTCGAGCGTTCCAATGATCTTTATCTGCCTTGAGCGCGCTGAGTGCAATAACCGGATTACAAGTTGCACCGACGATGCCCCATGTAAGGGCATCTGTGAGCTCTTTTGGATCTGCAGAGTCATTCCAGAGAACAGTCTTTGAGTTCTCCTTCATATAGAGAAATGGTGATGTAGTCATCGTCGCCTTTACTTAACTCGTGCTGCGCGAGTCGCAGCCAAAATGTGTTCGCGAGTGCGCTGTGCAATTGCAAATGGCATATCTACTGGGCAGCCATACATATCTTGTTCGATGATTGCAAAGATTTCAGGATTGATTTCCAGTGCGCGTTCGATAATCGGAGCAAACTTTGGAACACCTTCGAAACCTGGCTCAGTCATAACGCCCTTGGAAACCGCATCAACGAATGGAAGATCGTTCTTCAAAGTATCAGCCAAGATATCTGGATGTACTTGCTTCAAGTGAAGGTATCCAATGCGCTCTGGGTAAGCGTTCATCATCTTGATGTTATCGCCTAGGTAATATGCAAAGTGGCCTGTATCGAGACAGAGATTTGTGTACTTCTTATCAGTCTCTTGCAGCAAACGTTCCACCTCTTGATAAGTACCAATATGGCTATCGGCATGTGAGTGGAACTGCTGATGAATTCCAAACTCTTCTAAAAGAGCCTTTCCAAGCTTGTCGTGGCCAGCAGCAAGGCGCTTCCACTGTTCATTAGTTAGTGTGCGAGATTCGCGAGCTTGACCTGTCTTGTCATCGCGCCATAGATCAGGGATAACAACGAGATGTTCAACGCCAAGTTTTGAAACAAGAGTTGCAACTGCAAGTGCTTGATCCCAGGCGCGCTGCCATTGGCTCTCATCTTCCTTATGGAAACCAGTAAAGACAGTTCCGGCAGTCATCTTCAGATTGCGCTTACCAAGTTCATCTTCTAACTGCTTCGGATCAGTTGGCAGATATCCATATGGTCCAAGTTCAATCCAGTGATAACCAGCTTCTACAGCTTCATCGAGAAAGCGATCCCAGGGGACTTGATGTGGTTCATTTGGAAACCAGACTCCCCAAGAGTCAGGAGCAGTTCCTACGCGGATCTGTGCTGTCATTTTTCTCCCCTATTCGCGATCTTTAGAACCATTGCCGAGCAATGGACGTTGAAGCTTGATTGCCTCTTGGTAGTTCTTATATGCATCTTGTGTACTTTTAAGTGTTGAAATTGGAGCAATTGGCACATCCCACCAACCTTCACCGCTAGGTGAGTAAATAAGTGGATCGCTATTGATATGAATTAAAGTTGCCTTATCTGAGGCCTTTGCCTTCTTAACAGCTTCATGAAGGCTGGCGATTGCATCTGCGCTCTGATCAATGCGGATGACATCAATGCCAAGGCTCTCCGCATTAGTCGCAAGATCGACGGGCAAGATGTCGCCCTTCTCAAAGTTATTTCCCTTTTCATCGTGGAAACGATATTTAGTTCCAAATCTTTCAGAGCCGATTGTTTCCGATAGATGGCCGATCGATGCATAGCCATGGTTCTGAATGAGAACGATGATCAACTTAATTCCTTCAGCCACTGCAGAGACAATCTCAGTATGCATCATGAGATATGAACCATCTCCGACCATGACAACAGGGGTTGCTCCGGCACGCGCTGCACCAATGCCACCTGCAATTTCATAACCCATGCAGCTAAATGCATATTCAACGTGATAGCCAAGAGGAGAACGTACGCGCCATAACTTATGAAGATCTCCGGGCAGCGAACCTGCTGCACAAATAACAGTGTCATTGGCATCTGTTGCAGATTGCACTGCATGGATAATCTCAGTCTGACTTGGCAGTGCACGCTTCTGATCAATAAATGCAGTATCTACGGTGGAATCCCACTCCTGCTTCTGCTGTGCAGAATTCGCAGCATGTTCAGCAGAGACGCTGTAGCCCTTTAGTTCTTCATGTAGCTCAGCAATTGCTACGCGAGCATCGGCGACTACCGGGGTAGCGCTACCGTGCTTAAAGGCATCGAAGGATGCGATATTGATATTGATGAATTTAACGTTTGAATTCTGGAAAGCAGAACGGCTTGCAGTTGTGAAGTCGCTGTAGCGAGTTCCGATGCCAATAATGAGATCTGCATCCTTCGCTAAGCGGTTTGCGCCTGTGGTGCCTGTTGCACCTACTGCGCCTTGGCATTGTGGGTGATCCCAATTTAGTGAACCCACGCCTGCCTGTGATGTTGCAATAGGAATACCTGTGGCGCGAACAAAAGCATCCAGTACATCGTGCGCATCGGAGTAAATGACTCCACCACCGGCAATAATCATTGGTCGCTTTGCTGCGCGAATTTGGCGAGCAACTTCCTTCATTAAACCTTGATCAGGGCGGGGGCGACGGATATGCCATTCGCGATCTGCCAAAAATTCCTCAGGTACTTCAATTACTTCTGTCTGCACATCTTCAGGAAGCGCAATCGTTACCGCACCAGTTTCGACCGGGTCCGTCAATACACGCATCGCACCTAAGAGCGCGGAGAAAAGTTGTTCAGGACGCTGAACACGATCAAAGTATCGAGACAGTGGCTTAAATGCATCATTGACTGAAAGTGATGCATCGTGCGGAGCTTCAAGTTGCTGCAACACTGGATCAGATGCGCGATTTGCGAAGGTATCTGATGGAAAGAGAAGAACTGGCAATCTATTTGTCGTTGCAACCGCAGCTCCCGTGAGCATATTTGTTGCACCAGGACCAACGGAGGCTGCACAAGCAAGGGTTGCTCGGCGTCGCTTGATGCGTGCAAATGCTGTTGCTTCGTGGACCATTGCTTGTTCGTTACGTGCTTGGTAATACGGCATCAAAGATGGTTCATCTACAGAGAATTGTTTGAGAGCTTGACCGAGACCTGCAACATTTCCATGCCCAAAGATCCCGAAAATTCCCTGCACAGTGCGTTCGCGATATTCGCCATCGACTGTGTATTGGTGCGCCAAGAATTCAACGATTGCTTGGCTTACAGTCATTTTGCGCGTTGCCATCTTGATCTCTCTCTATTCTCCGTAGGGCAATCTTGGGTCAGCAGTTTGGCTTTGCCAAGCTTGGCGAATCCAGGCATGGTCGGGATGATCTGTTGCATTCCATTCGCGCTCAGGATCAGGACCTGCCATTACATTAAAGAAGTAGAGGTCGTATCCAGGCCCTGCTGCTGCAGGTCCATGCCAACCGTAAGGAACTAGTGCGATATCTCCAGTGTGAATCTCGGCTGCAACATCGTATTCGCGCTCATCTGCAGAAAATCCTCGGAAGTATCCAAATGGGTTTGTTTCGCTGCTTACATTTGCACTTCTTGTCACTGCTGATTCAAAGTAGTAGATCTCTTCTAAGTTTGATTCTTTACCTGGAATGTACTGATCATGCTTATGTGAAGGAGCACCTGACCAATTGCCGGCAGGAACAATTACTTCGCAGACAATCAAGCGATCGGCATCGAGAGAATCGGGCATTCCAAAGTTATGTACTTGTCGGGTCTCATGTCCCGCACCACGAATCTGAACTGGCACATCCTCTTTACGAGTGAACTTCGCAGACTTCTGATTCTTAGCTGGTGATTCTCCAACCGCGATTCGCGCATTCCCTGAAATAGTTGCTGAAGTATTGGTTGGAAGATAGAGAACATCTGCTGCTCCATGAAATACAGAAGTGCGTCCACGAAGACTCTGTTCTGCTGAAGAATTTCCTGCACTCTGATACTGAACCAAAACCTCAGGACCTTCAAGGATAAAGATGACTCGTTCATTGTTATCTGCAGGAAGTTCTAGTGATTGCGCTGTGCTGACTTCTCCGATGCGAATACCTGTATATGCCCATGGCTTTGAAGGGGGATTGGCTGCATCAACGCGGGCGCTCCAGGTGCCTGATGCGAGCTCGCCATCCTTAAAGAACCATTGGGTAGTCATATTTATATGCGATTAGTTCTGTGGGAAACCTAGATTGATTCCGCCATGACTTGGATCTAACCAACGAGAAGTAATCGCTTTACCGCGAGTAAAGAAGTGAACGCCTTCCATACCGTGCGCTTTGGTATCACCGAAGAGTGAGTTCTTCCATCCACCAAATGAGTAATATGCAACAGGTACTGGAATTGGAACGTTGATTCCGATCATTCCTACTTCTACTTCATTCTGGAATCGACGAGCTGCGCCACCGTCGTTTGTAAAGATTGCTGTGCCATTTCCAAATGCGCCGCTGTTAATGAGTGCGACACCTTCGTCGTAACTCTTAACGCGTACGATGGAAAGTACTGGCCCGAAGATTTCCTCTGTGTAGACCTTCGATGATGTTGGAACCTTGTCGATAAGAGTTGGTCCAAGCCAGAAGCCACCGGCTTCACCATTTACCTGTGGGTTGCGTCCATCGACAACGACCTTTGCGCCATCTTTCTCTGCAATATCAATATATGAAGCAACTTTGTCGCGGTGTTCGCGCGTTACAAGTGGTCCCATATCGCAGCCACGACGACCATCTCCGGTGACCAACTTGCCCATGCGAGAGACAATCTTTTCGATAAGTTGATCTGCAACTGGTTCGACAGCGACAACTACTGAAATTGCCATGCATCGTTCACCGGCGCTTCCAAAGCCCGCGTTGATTGCAGAATCTGCAACGAGTTCGAGATCTGCATCAGGCAGAACAAGCATGTGGTTCTTTGCGCCACCAAGTGCCTGAACGCGCTTTCCATGCTTTGAAGAGTTTTCGTAAATGTATTTCGCAATCGGAGTCGAACCAACGAATGATATTGATTGAACATCTGGACTTTCAATCAACCCATCAACAGATTCCTTATCTCCGTTGAGTACGTTAAAGACGCCATCAGGAAGGCCGGCATCTTTCCAAAGTTGTGCGATCCACATCGACGCAGATGGATCCTTTTCAGATGGCTTCATAACCACGGTATTTCCTGCAGCAATAGCGATGGGGAAGAACCACATTGGAACCATCGCAGGGAAGTTAAATGGACTGATGATGCCAACGACGCCTAATGGCTGACGAGTTGAATAGACATCCACACCAGTTGAAACATTTTCTGAGTAATAACCCTTGAGTAAGTGAGGAATTCCGACAGCGAATTCAACAACTTCCTGGCCACGAGTAATTTCGCCGAGCGCATCCGATAAAACCTTGCCGTGCTCGCTTGTAATGATCTCCGCAAGCTCACCTTTACGTGCGTTGAGTAGTTCTCGGAATGAAAAAATTATTTGTTGGCGCTTGGCAAGAGATGTATCGCGCCATCCCGGAAATGCATCACGGGCGGCTTTGATTGCAAGGGCGATTTCCTCTTGGTTAGCGAGAGCGACCTTCTTCGTTTCGACTCCGAGCGCCGGGTCATAAACCGGGAATGTTCTGCCGGACTCACTGACGTACTCCGACCCATTAATCCAGTGGTTAACCACGCTGCTCATCGAAAACTCCCCGTTGTTAGAAGGCGATAATAGGGCGATTTGAGCGTAATTAATATTGGCGGCGATCTCTTCCCGAGGAGTGAGACCGAGCAGAGCGGGAGGGCAGGTGCCAGCCCTTATTCACCATTTTCGTTACCAGAAAGACCTTCTCAAGGCTTTTACTCAGGAGTAGCGTCTAGCTAAATGTTCCAAGAACAGCTCACTTCAAAGGAGAAGAAATGACTGATTATGTAGCACCCGGCCAACCCGGAAGTAAGGCAACATTTAAAGCTCGCTATGACCACTGGATTAATGGCGAATATGTGAAGCCACAATCTGGACAGTACTTTGAGAATGTAACTCCAGTTACCGGAAAAGTCTTCTGTGAAGTTGCTCGAGGAAATGCAGCTGATATCGATAAGGCACTTGACGCCGCTCACGCAGCAGCGCCAGCGTGGGGTAAAACTTCCGCAACTGCACGCGCAATTATCCTAAATAAAATTGCAGACCGAATGGAAGAAAATCTAGAAGCAATTGCAGTTGCTGAAACATGGGATAACGGAAAGCCGATTCGCGAAACTATCAATGCAGATATTCCACTAGCCATTGATCACTTCCGCTACTTCGCAGGCGCAATTCGCGCACAAGAAGGCTCACTTGGCGAACTCGACGATGACACAGTTGCGTATCACTTCCATGAACCACTTGGTGTAGTCGGTCAGATCATTCCTTGGAACTTCCCAATTTTGATGGCTGTCTGGAAGTTAGCTCCAGCACTTGCTGCAGGTAACTGCGTTGTGCTCAAGCCTGCAGAGCAGACTCCGGCATCAATTTTATTCTTGATGGAAATTATCGGTGACCTGCTTCCAGCTGGAGTAGTAAATATTGTTAACGGATTTGGTGTTGAAGCAGGTAAGCCACTTGCATCTTCTCCTCGTATTGCAAAGATTGCATTTACAGGCGAAACAACAACTGGTCGCCTAATCATGCAGTACGCATCAGAGAACATCATCCCGGTCACCTTGGAACTTGGCGGAAAGAGCCCAAATATCTTCTTCGCAGATGTTGCGGCTGAAAATGATGCTTTCTATGACAAGGCCCTAGAAGGCTTCACGCTCTTCGCTCTTAATCAGGGTGAAGTGTGTACATGTCCTTCACGTGGACTTATCGATGCGAAGATTTATGACAAATTCCTCGGAGATGTCACAAAGCGCACTCAAGCAGTAAAGCAAGGTCACCCACTAGACCTTTCAACAATGATTGGCGCTCAGGCATCAAATGATCAGCTCGAAAAGATCCTTTCCTATATTGAAATTGGAAAGAAAGAGGGAGCAAAGGTAATTACAGGTGGTGAGCGCGCTGATCTAGGTGGCGAACTATCAGGTGGCTACTACGTAACTCCAACAATCTTTGAAGGCAATAACAAGATGCGCATCTTCCAGGAAGAAATTTTTGGACCTGTCGTTTCTGTAACTAAGTTTGATGGATACGACCAAGCAATGGAGATTGCCAATGACACTCTCTACGGTCTTGGCGCAGGTGTCTGGACTCGCGATATGAATACCGCTTATCGCGCAGGCCGTGAGATCAAGGCCGGACGTGTCTGGACAAATTGCTATCACGCATATCCAGCAGGAGCTGCCTTCGGTGGTTACAAGGCATCGGGTATCGGACGCGAGAATCACAAGATGATGCTCGATCACTATCAGCAGACTAAGAATCTCTTAGTCTCATATTCACCAAACAAGCTTGGATTCTTCTAAGCCGACGGGGTTGAGTATCGATAGAATCTAAAAATGGAGATTCCACTGCGCGTTGAACTTTCGAGCGCTGCTGAAGATTTACTTCGCCAGCTCTATAAAGTTCATGGCCCATTGATGTTTCATCAATCGGGCGGATGTTGTGATGGATCATCTCCAATGTGTTACCAAGCAGGAGAATTCCGCGTAGGTGGACAAGATGTACTGCTTGGAGAATTGACGGTAGCTGACATCCAGGAGCCCATTGGATTCTGGATGTCAGCTTCTCAATTTGAGTATTGGAAACATACCCATCTGACTGTGGATGTCGTCGATGGACGTGGCGGTGGATTTTCACTCGAATCACCAGAAGGAAAGAGATTTCTCATTCGATCACGACTTTTTACTGATGAAGAATGGAAAATTCTCGAAGAGCACCCTGTAGCAACGGGAGCAAAGTAATTACATCTTGAGTGCTAGCACTCACACAAAAGTTGTGAATTTGTTGTGACCTAATTGACTTGTACGAAAGTGCTAGCACTTGCATATTTTTACAACTAAACAATTAAAACTGTAAGGATTCTCTCGTAAGTAAGGAAATTTACTTTAGGAGAGAAAATGAAAAGCACACGCTCAAGCGGTATCTCAAAAGCATTTGTTGTAACCATAGCTCTGGCCCTTGGAATTTCTCAAAGTGGCATCGCGCAAGCCGCGACAAAGACAATCACTTGTTATAAGGGCACAGCTGTAAAAAAAGTCACGACCAAAAAATGCCCAAGCGGTTGGAGCACAAAGAAGCCAACATCAACAAAGCCTTCTTCAGGTGCGTCAGCAAAATCTGTTGCCATCGATGGAACCTATAAAGGAACTGTGGCCCTCCTCTGGGGTGATACCTACGTTCAGGTTACATCTGTGAAAGCAACTGGTTCTGGAACAGTTGCTGATCTAGCTGAACTCACAGGCTCAGGAGCTGCGGCCCCTGCCTCTCAGTGCGACACATTTGATGGAAGCGCCACGCTTGGATCAGGAAGCGACACCTTAAAGGTTGCATTTGATTCATCTGCAAAGGGATGTGCTGAAGATGAGAGCGCACCGACAACAGTTAAGTTCAATGGAAATGCTGTGGTTAAGAGCGGTACTGGCAAATATGCAGGAGCAACAGGCAGCTTTAAAGTCTCTGGAAGTTTCAGCATCACAAAGATCACTGCGGGTTCAAAAGAATCTGCACCTTTCACAATGACAGCTACAGGCTCAGTAAATCTTAAATAACCCTACCCACGAGGAGAAGAAAATGAAGATAAGTAAAGGAAAGTTCGCAGTTATAACTACAGTCGCATCCGCCATGATGGCTCTTGGAATGGGATCTGCGAGTGCTGCAGATTCAACGCTCATTCTCAGTGGTGGCAATGGCGTCTATGACCTGGGACCAATCACAATTAACGGAACTGCGAGTTCTGCAGGAACGGTTAAATTTAAGTTAGGCGGAAAAGTAATTACAGGTTGTGATGCAGTTGCTACTGCTTCCGCAGCTCCATTCGTTGCCAAGTGTGCATGGATTCCTGCTGCAGCAGGTGCGGCGGTACTAACTGGTGAATTCACTCCAAGCGGTGCTGGTCTTACATCAGCTGTATCAAATACATTGAATGTGAAGATTGGTGTTCCTGTACAGGGAGTTGTTTCTCCAATCCACATCTATGTCGATACTGTTTTGGCATCAGGTGCCTCCGGAGATATTGCCCCACGATTTAATAGCTGTGCAATTACAAACGAGTACCTTCTTGGCCAAACAATCGTCTTCCGTGTTTATGCAAATAACGCAGATCAGGGCGGCGCGGTAATGGATTCTTCAAATACTGCAAAGGCATTTATCGAAGTTGCCGGAGTGAAAGATCCAATCACCCTCAATTACGGCAACCACAGCGGAGTTGCATTCTGGACAGCTATTTTGAAGACAGGTGCTGCTGAAGGCCTCTATAAGACACTCGGTGTAATTAACTTCAAGATTACATTGATTGCAAAGGACTCAGATTCTATGAAGGTACTTTCAACAAAGATGGTTGCAAAGAAGACTGCTGATGGTGCTCGAGTAACAGATCCATCAACTGGACGCACTGTTTATGACCGCGTCACTTATTACCGCACAGTCAAGGTAAATCCTTCACTTAAGGGCGCTACAGGAACTTGGAGTTCAAACTTCACACAGACCTCACAGCTCTCACTCTTTGCAGTTCCTGCAAAGAAGTAACTACTAGGTAATTAGAGATAGATCGGAGAGAGTAATGAAATTTAGACGCTCAGCGTTAGCAGTGGGTGCGGTGGCAATCTTGGCACTTGGCCTGGTCGCCCCGGCTCACGGCGCAGATAATCCTGTAAAACTGACTCCACCTAAAGAGTTGGTGGGAGTTCCCGCAATTCCTTTTACAGGAATTAAGGCACAGAACTTCTCTACACCTGCAACGATGGTGAATTTGGATGTGACTCCAAACCTAGTTGTTATTGGTGATGCCATAACAATTACAGGCAAGGGAATGACGCCAAATACTCCTGTGACTTTGACATGGTCTACACATGATGCAACGTGGGTTGCAGATGTTCAGCCAAATACCGTCAATTACATGGGAACTTCTTACGTTAAATACAACGTAGTCATAGCGACAATCACGACAGATGCTCTTGGTGGATTCTCATACAAGACCAAAGTCCCATCTGATTTCGGTGGCGTGCACGATATCTACGCAGTAAATAATGATGTAGCGCTAGGTCATGGCGGAGTTCAAGTGGCTCGTACCCTCAAGATTTCTCCCGAGAGTGGACCTATCGGAACTCCAATCACAATTCAATACACAGGCCTCGGACCTACTTTGTATGCAGCAGGTTCTGCGGTTTATTACGATGGAAAATACACAGGATCAATGCAAGCTCGCTGGACTCGTGGAACAGCTACAGCAACGATTCTTGCAACTGGACCTGTAGGAAAGCACTACATTCAGACAAATGAAGCGATTAGCTTCTCTTATCTCAATGTAATGCAATCACCAGTTCCATTTGCAAATAGCGAGATGGCCACATTCAAGGTGACGAAAGATCCTGGCTTATTCAAGCCTTACGTTAAATACCCACCAAAGATGACTCCAACTGTTTCACAGCGAACAACACTTGGAAATGCAGGACTTGATCCAAGCACTAAGGCAGAGATGACCCTTTCTCCTGATTCAGGAATCGTGGGAAGTAAGACAAAGATTAAGGTGACAGGAATTCCTACAAAGGGAATACATACCTTGGTCTGGTCAACTGTTACTGGAAACCGAGTTAACTGCACAACAGGTACATGTTGGGTATACAACCCAATCCCTCTTGGAACCGTTGATGTTACAGATGGAACTGTTGAGAAAGAGATCACAATCCCAGATCACCTTGGTGGTTACCATGTTGTTCAGGTAAAGCAAGGGGATGTGATTGAAGCTCAACAAGTCTTCTATGTAAAAGAAAGTATTCAACCTCTCTTAGATAAGTCTGGAAAAGTTCTAACCATGGGAGTTGCAAAAGCTGATTTATCCGGATCTGCTGAAGCATTTGCTCGTGGGGGACAGGGAACTCCTACATATACATTTAAGGAAGGCGAAGAGTTCACTATCAGCCTCAAGGGTGTTGGTTGGACTCAGATGGATAACACTTTGGCAGTCGCCTATGACAACAGTTATGTTGGATATGGATGCGGTTTTAATTCAAATGGTTATCTAGTTGTACATCTCAAGGCTATGGGCGGAGTGGGAACTCACATCATTACGATGCGACCACTTCTTTACACTCAGCAACCTTCATTCGCTAATACACCGTATGGAATGGTTCCGATACTTACTTCAGAGAATGATCTCCCTGGATTGGCACTCGGCTATCAAATCCCTACCTTCAACTTTGCAATCAAGATTGTGAAGTAAGCCGAAGAAAACTAATAACAAATCCCGCTACTCATTGAGCTAGCGGGATTTGTTATTTATAAACGACCAATTTCTCTTCCCAAGAAGAAGCATTGCACTTGGCAGTAAGAAGAATCTCACTATTGTTGCATCTATCAATATTGCAGAAGCGAGACCAATTCCCAATTCTTGAAGTCCCGCAAAATGCCCAAATATAAATCCTGACACAGCGCCAATAAATATGAGCGCTGCAGAAGTTACAACGCCAATCGACTCTTTATATCCTTCAATCACTGCGACCTCATTGTTCTCACTTCGCAGCCATGCTTCTCTCATCCTTGAGATGATGAATACTTCATAATCCATCGAGATTCCCAGAACAATTGCGACGAGTAAGAGCAGCACCCAGATTTCAAGTTGTGGGAGTTGGTAACTTCCGAAAAGGGTTGAAGCAATGCCATATTTCATCATCGCAACCAATACTCCAAGTGCGGTCCCAAGGGAGAGAAAATCAAGGATGAGCGCCTTTAAGGGAATGAGAACTGATTTAAATGCTCGCATTAATAGGAGCACAACTATCATTGAAGCAAACAGTAAGGCAGTAGGCGCACTCTGCGTGACCGCAGAAATCAGGTCATACCCTTGAGCCGGCGCACCACCTACGTAAATTTTGGCGAAGTTAGAGAATTCAGATTTCGGAATGATTTCCTCGCGAAGATCTTTCACCAGATTCTGAGTCAGGAATGAGCCAAGGTCACCCTTAGTGAAGATGAAAATTCGAAGGAAACGCCCCGTTGAATTTATATATGGTTCCTTTTCGCCCTGTGCGATTAAGAGAACTGATGGGTGTGAACTTAGCTTTTCGACAAAGTCAGTTCGGGCGCGAAGATAATCGGGAGTCTTAGCAGCGTAATTCTTCCCAACATCCGCCATCACGACTACTGGAGTAATCACTCCATCACCGGCACGAGAAGTGATGTAATCCAGAGCTCTCGCTGACTCTAATTTCTCTGGGATGGCAGTGAGAGAACTTGGAGTCACCTGCAGCGCCAATAACGGAGCAGCAATTGCAATGAGGGAAAGTAATGAAGCTATGAATACAAGTTTTGTACGTTTGAGTAAAAGTTGAGAAAGTGAAGTGACTATCCAAGAGCTCGAAGAGCGATCGATTAATCCGTGGAATTTGTAGCTCTGAGCGCCATTTCTGCCCAGTGATAATAGAAGTACAGGAAGAAGAGTAAGTGCCGCCAGAGAGGATGCCAGAGGCACGAGAACACTTGCTATGCCTAGGGATCGAATAAATGGAATTGGAAAGAGCAGAAGGGTGCTCAGAGAAATTGAAACAGTTAATCCCGAGATGAGAATAGTTCTTCCCGCGGTGAGCATCGTCGATGCAACTAGTTCATAGTTTGAGGCGGTCGGAGATTCTTTTGCTTCTCTTCTAAATCGATGAATCGCAAGCAGTGAATAATCGACCGCTAAGCCAAAACCTATGAGTTCGACGATATTTGGGATGTAAAGAACCAGAAGTAAGGAATCAGAGAGTAGAGAGAGAATTCCCAATGTAAGGGCGACAGAAGAAAGGGCGAAGAAGATTGGTACAAATAGAGCAAAAGAGAAGCCCAGTGCAAGGAATAAGAAGAGGCCTGCTAGAAGTAGAGCAAGGATTTGGCCTCGATGAAGGTCTTGGGCAAGTACGGGCCGAACGTCATGGAATATTGCAGGGGGTCCGCTTACCAGTGCGCCTTTAAATCCCGAAGAGTGAAGCGCGGATCTGAGTTTGGAGATATGAGCTGATGATTCTTGTAGCGTCTCATCGCTTGCAAGAACAGTGATGAGGGTTCCTGCAATCGCTTGTTGCTGAATGATTCTTGAATCCGGCAATATTTCTGCACTTGCTGCGATCTTTTCCTTGAGATTCTCGATTTCACCTTTCGGAAGAGTCCCAAATTTATAGATAATTGTGACGAAACCTTCGCTCTTTTCAGAGAAGTTCTTATTGAGAATCTCTTCAGCCTTTTCGGAACCACTACCAGGAACTGTCAATGAGGTTGTTAGATGGGATGAGAGATTTGTTGAAAGAAGTGCTCCGCCAGCGAGAATTGAAATCCAGATTGAGATTACAGCTATGGGATATTTAAGCGAACGCTCCCAAATCGCTCTCATCATGGAGCAATTCTAGAGTTGATTGGGATTATTTGTAACCAAGTTTGAGTGCTTCACGAACCGCGACTCGATTTAACTCAGGATGATCCCTGAGGAACTTCTTTACTTCTAGATTATTTACTCTGGATAGATCACGAAGAGCCCAACCGATCGCTTTTGCAATAAAGAACTCCGATTCATCAGAGTGGTAATCAAGGAATTCCAGAAGTAGAGGAATATCTGTCTCGCTCTTTCGACCTCGTTGATGCTGAATCGCTGCACGGTTGAGCCACATATTTGAATCTTTACTCCACTTTCGCATCAGAGTCACTGATGAAAATTTAAGAGTTAATGGCGAAACTGCTGCGCTACCTAAGAGGTCTACTGTGTCCCACCAAGACTTATGAGAGATGAGAAATTCGGCATGGTCTGCGAGGAAATTCTTATCTGCGCAGTCAATAAAGATGTCGATGAGATCGCAGGCTAGATATTGATATTCCCGCTCGGGCAATTTCCACAGAGCACGGGCCGTTAGGCCTAGTTCATCTGAAGTAGGTGGAGTAACTTTTCTTGCTAGCTCTTTTGCAACCTTCCGTCTTTCAGGCGCCCTGATTCCAATAAATGGTGCAATGCCCTTCATATAGGCCTGGGCACCAAACGCTACCTTTGAATCTCCGAGGGAGGGCAAGATCTCTTGAAGGTCATTGAGGACTGTGCGCTTAAAGGTTGACACGCGTTAAGTTTATGTTGAAATGAAAATTTAGATGCAGTAGCCTCGGCAGTAATTAAGGGGAGTACCTAGATACAGCTACCTCGTCAATACGGTGTAAAAACCCGGGGCGCTGGCCGAGAAAATCGGTTAGGAAGACCTTGACCACGTTCTATTCGCGCGAGTCAAGGAGGAATCATTATGGATATTTCATTAACCGTTTGGTCAGTAACAATTACTGCAATTCTGCTATTGATTGTTATCGACTTACTGACAGTAAGTGCAAAACCCCACGAAGTTAAATTCAAAGAGGCGATGGCGTGGTCGCTCTTCTATATTGGCATCGCTGTGGCGTTCGGTATCTGGGTCTGGCAGCGTTATGGCGCGACATCTGGCACCGAATACTTCGCTGCATACCTTGTAGAGAAATCTCTTTCGGTCGATAACCTCTTTGTCTTTGTCATCATTTTGGCTCAGTTTGCAGTACCAAGTATTTACCACCAGCGAATTCTGATGATCGGCGTCATTCT
Source organism: Candidatus Nanopelagicaceae bacterium (assembly GCA_965268205.1). Classification (GTDB taxonomy): domain Bacteria; phylum Actinomycetota; class Actinomycetes; order Nanopelagicales; family Nanopelagicaceae; genus Planktophila. Next base: position 350,913 of record OZ254161.1, read on the forward strand.
GGCTCTTGTACTGCGTGGAATCTTTATCGCGGTGGGCGCAGCAGCTCTGCACGCATTTAGCTTCACCTTCGTAATCTTCGGTGCAATTCTTATCTGGACTGGCATTGGCCTCTTCAAGCACTGGGATGAAGATCCAGAACCAAGCGACAACGCGATTGTTAAGAGAATTAGATCTCGAATTCGCATGGTTGATGATTTCCAAGGCTCTAAGTTATTTATCAGACAAAATGGAGTTCGCTTCGCGACCCCGATGTTCTTGGTCATGATCGCTATTGGTTCAACCGACCTTCTCTTTGCACTGGACTCGATTCCGGCGACATTTGGTGTGACTTCAGAGCCGTTCTTAGTCTTTGCAGCTAACGCCTTCGCGCTACTCGGCCTTCGTGCGCTCTACTTCCTCGTAAAGGGACTGCTAGACCGACTTATCTATCTATCTTTGGGACTTTCAATTATTCTGATGTTTATCGGAGTAAAATTGATCATGACTTACCTGCACGAGCAGTACAACTCAATTCCTAAGATCTCGACTCCTGTCGGACTCGGTGTAATCGGTGGAATTCTTGTAGTCTCGACTGTGGCAAGTTTGATTAAATCCAAGAAAGATCCTGCTGCGCGTGCACATGCAGGAACTATTACGGGAAATGAGAGTGATGAGAAGTAGGTTTGTAGCAACGTGGAAAGCGTTGCCGACGGCTATTCGAAGAACAATTGTCTCTGTGATCGGTTTTACTCTTATCGCAGTCGGACTATTGCTCGTAGTTCTACCTGGACCATTTACCTTGCCACTTGTCATTCTTGGCCTTCTTGTTCTCGCTCTCGAATTCGCATGGGCTGACAGAATGCTCGACAAGGTAAAGGCACAAGGTAAAAAAGTTGACCCCCGCAAACTCTTTAAAAAGCAGTAACGCGGAAGTCATTCTCTTAAGCGAGGATGACTGGTCACGCTATCGAGATATTCGCCTTGCTGCACTTGCACACGATGAGAGCGCATTCGGCGGTAGTTACGATAGCGAGAGTCTCTATTCAGAAGTCCAATGGCGCCAGAAAGCTCAACAGTATGTGGGGCTCCTGGCTGCCATTGATGGCGAAGATTGCGGCTTTATGACTATCGAAAATCTCAAAGGCGACTTCGGTGCAACCTGTTGGGTTGGTAGTTGCTGGGTGAATCCAAAATTTCGTCAGCGCGGAGTTCTGAGATCACTCTTCACCTTTGCAGATGCACAATCTGAAGAGCGCAATTGGGGAGTTCAAGGACTTGGTGTGTGGGTAGATAACTCCAGCGCAATTGCAGCGTACGAGAATATTGGTTTTGAAAAGATGGGTGAACCTCAAGAAAGCTCGCGCAAAGCAGGGATGTATTACCAGCGAATGATTAGGTCTGTTAAGTAAGCGGAACTCTGTACTGTCGTTTTCCGGATTCAAGAGTGTATGTGTCATAGAGCTTGCGGGCTGTTGAATTATCTTCATCTGTATTCCAATAAAGACGTGAGCACTTGTTGGAGATTGCAAACTCTTTGACGTAATCAATAAGAGCTCGCCCTGCGCCTGCACCGCGGACAGCTGGGTCTACAAAGAGATCTTCTAAGTAACAGTGGCCATTTGCGGACCACGTAGAGTTCTGCAAGTTGTAGGTTGTAAAGCCAATGACGTGATTGTTCTGAACCGCAACTGCACATCTCATATTGAATTCTGAATCCATGATTCTTGACCAAGTCAGTTCGCTCTGCTGAGAAGTCAGGACAGTCTTGTAGAAATCTAGATAGCCCTGCCAGAGCTCAAGCCAGCGTTCCTTATCGCTAGCTTGAGCCGGGCGAATTTCAATATTCAGCATCGAGACTCTAGAGCGAAAATGAAGGGTATTCGTCAGTTACGAGAATGATCGCATAGCCGTAAACACGATTCCAATATTTTATAGTTCCCAGAACAACGTTGAGTGCCCATGCTGGGTAATTACCTGTTGACCAAGTAATAATCCATGCGATGAATGTGTAAACCAGTGCAATTACTGTGTAAACAAGACCTACGACTACAAGTGGAATTGCAAAGAACCATTTAATCAAAGGAAGTCCGCGGCTTAGCTTCTTTCCACCTTCTGTATCAGGCAGGAGAATTGCAACGCTTGGGTTGCGTTCAATAGATGGGTATTCATCGGTCAGAAGGAGAGCGTACGATGAGAGACGCGCATTAAGTTCCATCATTGCGTGGTTGAAGGAGAGCAAGTAACTTGGATAGACACCTCTGACGAGAAGCGCCAGAACGATAGGTAGAGCAATGAGCCCTGAAGCCCAGGCGGCATCAGAACCTTGCGAAAACGATGCGATGAAAAAAACCACTGGAACGGCCAGGAAACCTCTGAAGAACACTGTCTTCTTATCTCGGTTAGTGAGTTGTACTTGGATGATTGTCTCTACTTGATTGCTCATGGGTAGATTCTAAGCGAGCGAGATACTCTTTACCTATGAGCACTCGCGAATATGTCGTAATTACTGGGGCAAGTAGTGGCATTGGTGCTGCGACAGCTCGTTTACTGGCAAAGAATGGCTATCACGTTATCGCCGCAGCACGACGTACGGATCGACTCGAATTGCTCTCCAAGGAAGATTCATCGATTGAAGGTTTCACATTAGATGTAACGTCTCAAGCAGATGTTGATGCTCTAGCAAAACACTTGCAAGGTAAGCCAGTCTCAGTACTTATCAACTGCGCAGGCGGAGCCTTCGATGCTGCCTCCGTTGGTGATTCAGATCCAGAGATTTGGAAGAAGACCTACGATGTAAATGTCGTTGGTTCTGTCCGCATGGTTAAGGCGATGACGCCGCTCATGCAGCAGTTTGGACGTGGACATATTGTGATGATTTCTTCTACTGCAGGACATCGTTCATATGAAAATGGAGGAAGTTATGTTGCAGCTAAGTTTGCCGAGACTTCACTTGTTGAAACTCTTCGTCTAGAGCTCAATGGACAACCAATTCGTGTTACAGAGATTGCTCCTGGAATGGTGAAGACAGATGAGTTTGCAGTTCAACGCTTTGATGGAGATCTACAAAAGGCAGCAAAGGTTTATGAAGGCGTAACTCGCCCGCTTATTGCAGAAGATGTTGCCGAGGCTATTCGATGGTCTGTCATGCTTCCAAGCCACTTCAACGTTGATTCACTAACCATCAGACCACTGGCGCAAGCGGCACAACACAAGGTTTATCGCCAGCCTCTTTAACTCTCTAAGACAACTCGATACTGAGCAAGAGTTGAATCCGTTGCGTATGCGATGCGAACTCCAGCTGCACGAGATGAAGCAAGACCCTCGATAATCTGCTGAGTAAGAACTTCACCCGGTGCAACAACAGCAACACCTGGGGGATATGGCGCAATCAAATCTGCTGATACGCGACCAAGTGCATGTGCAGCATCGACCATCTCGGTCTTTGCAAAGTATGCCTTGCGCATTGAAATCTTCTTCTGTGGAGTAACAGACCAGCTCAGTGCAGTGGCACTCTCGCGACGTTGTTCTTGGCGACGCTTAAGGATAGGAATAAGAACATCGGCGAGATGTGCGAAATCTTCCTTTGAATCTGCAATTGTTCCTAGAAACACAATGGTGTCTCGATCAGCCATTTCAACGCGGATTCCAGCCGCTTGTAGGTCTTCCTCAATCTCTACGCCTGATGCACCAAGTTGCTGCACACGTAGAACTATCTTTGTCGGGTCAAAACGGCCGGCAGGAAAATCACTTGGGTATAGGAATATTGGAAGTGCAAACTCTGCTTGCACGCTCTCTTTGAAAGCGTGAATATTTTCAAGCAGAACGCCGATTAATTCCTCGCCCCGAGTTTCCAGAAGTGCGCGGACACCATCTATTGATGCAAGGGGAGCACCTGCCGGAGAAGTTGTATGTGTTGTTTCAAAACTTTGTTCAAGTCTTTCGGCGCTTAAGAATTCTGTGCGAGCAAGTAGAAGTGCGGAGGCGCTATATCCGGGAAGGGCCTTATGTGTGCTTGTAATTAGAGCGTCTGCGCCAAGTTGAATTGCATGACGAGGAAGCTTTGGATGAAATCCAAAGTGGCCGCCCCATGCAGCATCGAGAATGACAGGAACCTGCTTCTCATGAGCTGCTTCAATGAGCGCAGGTAAATCAGAGATTGTTCCGAGGTAACCAGGCTCTGTAAGAAGTACGGCAATTGGATTCTCGACTAACGCTTTTTTGAGTTCTTTAATATCGATTCCAATTGGAACTCCAGTTGCACCATCGATCTCCGGTGACATCCAGATTGGCTCAAGACCTGCAAGAACTAACGCACTTAGAACCGAACGATGTGCGGTGCGAGAAACGGCAACTTTATCTCCGGGCTTTCCGAGAGCGAAGATGATTGCTTGGTTTGCATGTGTAGATCCACCTGTAGAAAAACGTGCGTAATCGGCGCCCCATAACTTTGCCGCTAAACCTTCTGCTTCCCGCAAAGTTTGATTCGTTAACTTGATTTCATCGAGACCACCGTAGAGAGGCGTATCGGAATCAACAACGGCCCCTAGCCCAGCATCGAGGGCTGATGTCTTTTGCTTATGACCCGGAATCGTGAAGGGAGTTCGAGCGCTCTCAAAGTAAGAGAGGTAGGCATCTAATAAAGGTGCCATATTGCGCAGTTCGCTCATGTGGCAAGCCTAACTTGTAGCAAGGCATGGTTGGGCTCGCACTCAGAAATGATGGCCTTAGAATTAAGCCATGACATCAAAGGATCCTCTCCCACAATCACGCCACTTGGCCACTGAAATTCCAGGGCCTAAATCAACTGCAGCTATGCAGCGACGTAAAGAGGCTGTTTCTGGGGGACTAGGAACTGCGATGCCCGTGATTGTTTCCCGCGCCCAAGATGCAATTATTGAAGATATCGACGGCAATCGAATCATCGATCTTGGGGCAGGTATCGGTGTAGTTACCGTTGGAAACTCAGCGCCTCGCGTTGTGAAGGCGGTACAAGAAGCAGTTGCGACATTTACACATACAAACTTCACGACTGTGCCATACATGGGCTACATCGAAGTCTGCGAAGCACTTAATCGCTTAACCCCAGGAAATTTTAAGAAGAAGTCGATTCTTCAGAACTCTGGTGCTGAAGCTGTTGAGAATGCGATCAAGATTGCACGTCATTACACAAAGCGCCCTGCGGTAGTTGTATTTGAACATGCCTATCACGGTCGTACAAACCTTACAATGGCGCTGACCGCAAAGAATGTTCCCTACAAGGAAGGCTTCGGTCCCTTTGCAAATGAGATCTATCGCATGCCGATGCCATATTCATATCGCTGGCTAGGTAACCCTGAAACTATTACTCAAGATGCTCTTGAAATGGTCACCCATAAGATTGAGAAAGAGATTGGCGCACATAACGTTGCTGCAATCATTATTGAGCCAGTAATTGGTGAAGGTGGATTTATCGTTCCCCCAGCAGGTTTCATGCCAGGCCTACAAAAGTTTGCTACTGAAAATAAGATCGTCTTTATTGCAGATGAAGTTCAATCCGGCTTTGCTCGTACAGGCAAGATGTTTGCTGTTGAGCACGAAAACATGGAGCCAGACATGATCGTCTCTGCAAAGGGAATTGCAGGCGGACTTCCATTAGCTGCAGTTACCGCCCGCGCAGAGATCATGGATTCATCACATGTCGGTGGCCTTGGTGGCACTTACGGAGGAAACCCAATCGCATGTGCTGCAGCTCTTGCAGTCATCGAAACTATTGAAGAAGAGAAGTTAGTTGAGCGCGCGGAACATATTGGAAAGATTCTCTTCCAAGAGCTCAATGCACTTAAAGCCAAGTACCCAATCATCGGCGAAGTCCGTGGTCGCGGTGCAATGGTTGCAATTGAATTGGTTCACGCAGGTTCAAAGGATCCAAATCCTGAAGCGATGGCAAAGGTCATTAAGTATTGCCAGAGCAAGGGCGTACTCATTTTGACTGCGGGCACATATGGAAACGTCATCCGCTTCTTGCCACCTGTGGTCATCACTGACGAACTTCTGAAGGATGCCCTTGGTGTTCTTGCAGAGGGCTTCGCAGCGCTCTAACTGGGAAATCACCAACCTTTCTCACCCCTACTAGGGTGATTTTGGCTTCCCAACAACTCAATTTAGCCTCACCCTTAGCGAATGGCGCCAAAGAGTACGGGTGATAAGCAAACTTCATTCGACATCACATCCGGAATCACCCTATCTCGATCTATGGTTCCAACGCTTTCTCCTAACTACATTTCACGGAAGCATCTCTTTCCACTACTCACACATTCAGCCCCAAGTACGACCGTCGTAATCGCTCCAGCTGGATATGGAAAAACTTCACTCGCCGCAGAATGGGCAAGCCAGAGTAGCGACCCTGTCATCTGGATGACGATCACTAATAGTGATTCAGTAAACGAGATGTCAGCTCTCTTGATTCAAGCCACTCGAAATGTGGTTCCAGGATTTGCCCCGTGGTTTGAGAGGGACCAACTTGTGCGACCAACAGAAGTAGTCCGTAGATGGGGAAATGAACTTTTTGAAACCGGAAAGAACTATGTCTTCGTGATTGACAATTTGCGTAGCCAATCATCAAGCGATGTAGATATTGCAGAAAAATTGGTCGAACAATTTCCATCAAATATCAGTTTTGTGGCGATTAGACGAGATCCTCTCGAAAGCATGTATCAAGCTTTTATTACACGAGGCCCCCTTCACATCATTGGATTAAATGAGTTGAAATTTACCGATGATGAAATTAAGTCATTGGCGATGATTCATAAAATTGATGTTGAGAGCGAAGAGATAAAGCAGTCGCTTAGTGGAGCAATGGGGTGGCCTGCGGCAGTGGGAATTCTTGTGCGTCACATAGAGAAGACAAATACATCCGTTGATTTTGCAAAGTTGCTCGCTACGCAAACAGAACCTTTACGCGCCCTAGCTCTTGCGATCCTTGATTCGACAGATTGTGAAATCAAGAAAATGGTCACAAAACTATCTGCTGTCCCAGAATTCAGCCAGGAGGTAGCGGAAGTCATTTTGGGTGAAGAATATAACTTCAATCTTATTAATGAAATTGCTCTCGAAGGAAATTTCTTTGGGCAGACAAGTGATCCAGAGCAGACCTATTCATTTACCCGACTCATGCGCGAAATTTTCATGCTTGAGCTTTCTAAAGAGCCCGAGACGAAGAGAGAGATTCACAAACGACTATGCAATTTTTATGAACATCACAATCAACCTAATCTCGCACTCGAGCATGCATTTTTAGCTAATGACAATGAGAAGATAAATGCTCTATTTCCAAGCGCAGCGCGAGTTTTACTTGCAACAGGGCAAGGAAATGACTTGGTGCGTTGGGCTGTTTTTGCTGGAGATAATTCACAGGTTGGCCTCTTGCAACGTGCCACCGTTGAAATTGCTGGCCATCTAGCATCCCTCGAATATCACGCAGTCATGGCGATGCACGATCAGATGCGCCAGGATGCCAAAGGAACCGTAATTGAAGGATTTATCAATCAGATTACGGCTGGAAATAGGGCATATATTGAGATTGCGCAAGGAAGATTTAAAGATTTTGATTCATCCTTTTCAATTGCAATGAAACCCGTAAATGATCCACTGATGCTCGGGGTTGAAGAGCAGATTGGAATGCTGCGCCTTGCTGCCATCTCAGCGCTTCTCCAGGATGATACTGAGGCACTCGAAGCGCTACATCAGCAGAGTCTTATCAAAGCAACTGAAGCACAAATTTCCACCAGTCATATACTCCTCGCGCAAATAAATGCCATGGCGCTCTTTCAAGTCGGTGAATATAGAAAAGCTTTTGAAGCAGCAACTATTGCAACTTCAAGTGCCCGGAGAAATGGTTTTGTAGGTGTCATGGGGCCGCTCCCATCCATGTATATACAAGCCCGTTGCTTACTTGAATTTTCGCGGCCAGATGAGGCCTTTGAAATTCTGGCGCAGATCAAGAACTTGGCCGAACAATGGAAACAATGGATTTGGTACTTTCTTGCTGACGGATATTTTGCTCGTGATCTTGCCGTGAAAGGTCAGTCAAATGAAGCGCTGGCATTAATTGACGCAGATAGAAAGATGGCCGAGAAGATTGTTGGGGGTGAAAATCTGTCGAGCCTTATCGATCTAAGTGAAATCTTTATTCGTGACTGGGTGAAAGATGATGAGAGATTACTGATACTCCTTAATCGAACCCCAGTGCAGACCTTTACACGTCAGGTTAAGTTAAGGCTCGACCATCGGTCAGGTAAGAAGAATGTATTTGAAGAGAATAAGGAGCTACCTAATCGAACACCGAAGCAGAAATTATGGAGACACCTGGTAGATGTAAGCGAAGTTCTAGACCAAGAGAAGGCGGCGATTAAGTCGATGAAACTTGCCCTCGAAATTGGCGCTGCTAATGGGTTTAAAGAGACCTTGCTTCGCCAAGAAGAAGCAATGCTGAATCTAATAATTAAAATTGCAGGAGAAAACCCCACCCTCTACCTTGAAGATTTAGCCAACGCTGCGGCATTACGTATTCGAGAGAACCGTGAGCATCAAGAGCGCTCGAATTCAGCCCTCACCAAGCGCGAACTTGAAGTTCTTCGTCATTTGGCAACAGAGCGACCAATTAGCGCGATTGCAGCGACCTTACATATATCTCAGAACACAATGAAGACCCACCTAAAAAATCTCTATCGCAAGATGGAGGTTGATGGGCGTGCGTCAGCGGTGGAGAAGGCTAAATCTAAGTTCATTTTGTAGCCATGCGATACTTGTCCTATGAGCGATGAATTCGATGAGCTAGTGGGGGATATCGATGATGAGCTCGACCTCACCTTGTATGCCGACTCCGTCGAGTTAGCAGAGGAAGTTTCAGTTCAAATTCTTGCCGCCATCGAAAAGGGTCTCAAGCTAAAGAATTCCTTCCATCTCGTTCTAACTGGTGGATCTCTAGGAGTGCAGATTTCTGAGGCTCTCGTCAACGAATTCAATGCAGAAGTCGATTCATTTACGGGGCTTCATATCTGGTGGAGCGATGAGAGATTTGTAGAAGCAGATAGCGTGGAGCGAAATGCCTTTCCATTCCACGGAACTCTAAAGAATAAAAATATTGTTGTTCACGAGGCCCTTGCCAGCGATGTCGCGACCAGTATCGAGGAAGCTGTCGCTGATTACGCACTTGCACTTGAAAATGTAGATCTAGATTTGAATATCTTAGGTATGGGACCTGATGGCCATGTTGCATCGCTCTTTCCTGGGATTGCAGATATTGATGACCAGCGCACAATTTTTGCTATGACAGATTCTCCAAAGCCTCCAGCATCGCGAATCTCATTTACGATGAAGCATATTAATAGTGCGCAAGAAGTATGGATGGTTGCAGCAGGCGAAAGTAAAGCCGTTGCAGTGACAAAAATAATTGAGGGAGATATTTCAATCCCTGCAAGTTATGTTCGAGGAAATTCACACACTCGATTAATCGTTGATACTGAGGCCTTTTTTACTGAGTAATTAAGCATAATTCGAGAGTTAGCCTCAAAATCGTATAGACTACGAGCCTCAACGTTGAGTGTTTTCAAGCGAATAGGCATTTTTTAGATGACAACGACAAATTTTGGAATGGTCGGCCTTGGCCGTATGGGCGCAAATATTGTTCGCCGCCTAGCTCGCCACAACATCACATCTGCAGTCTTCGATGTCAGCCCAGATGCTGTTAAAACACTCGCTGCAGAAGGCGCAATTGGCGCATCCGATATGGCAGATCTAGCCTCACAGCTAGCTACACCTCGAACAATTTGGATAATGGTCCCGGCATCAGTTACTGATTCAACAATCGCCGCAATGTCTGAGCACCTATCGCCTGGCGACACCATCATTGATGGTGGAAATAGCTATTACAAGAATGACCTCAAGAACGCTGAACTTTTGAAGGCAAAGGGAATCAACTTCGTTGATGTCGGAACTTCTGGTGGCGTCTACGGATTAGAGCGTGGATATTCTTTGATGATTGGTGGAGATAAGGCAGTTGTTGCATCCCTTGATCCAATCTTTAAAGCACTCTGCCCAGGAATCGAATCTGCAGATCGCACGCCAGGTCGCACAGGTGAGCCAGTGCAGGCTGAATACGGTTACTTGCACTGCGGTCCTGTCGGTTCTGGCCACTTCGTAAAGATGGTCCACAACGGAATCGAATACGGAATGATGGCGGCCTTCGCTGAAGGTCTTGCAATCTTCGAAGCAGCCGATGAGATGACTCCTGCATACGATTTAGATATTCCAGCAATTACAGAGGTCTGGCGTCGCGGAAGCGTCGTTGCTTCATGGCTACTTGATCTCACCGCGCAAGCGCTCGTTGAATCATCAGAACTTAAGGAGTATTCATCAGAAGTCAGTGATAGCGGTGAAGGTCGCTGGACTGTACAAGCGGCAATCGAGGCGGGAATCCCTGCACATGTTTTGACTGCATCACTCTATGCACGCTTTGCATCACGCAACAACGATGAATTCGCTAATCGCGTATTAAGTGCGATGCGATACAAATTTGGTGGACATAATGAGAAGCCACAGACACCTGGAAACACTAAATAATGAAGGCTGATGCTTTAGTTCTATTTGGCGCGACCGGAGATTTAGCAAAGAAGAAGTTATTTCCAGCTCTCTATGATTTAGAAGATCTTGGCGAGCTCGATGTACAGATTTTTGGCGTTGCATCATCAAAGTGGACCCAAGAAGTATTTAAATCCAATGTTGAAGAAGCCGTTCGTACTCGCAAGCCCGATGCCGATGAGGCGGTTCTGAGTAAATTACTCAGTGAAATGCAGCTTATTGTGGGCGATTACGAGGATCCACAAACCTTCGTTGCGCTAGCGGAAGCAATTAAGGACTATAAGTTGCCGGTCATTTACCTTGCGATTGCACCAGAATATTTCGCAAAGATTACAGAATCACTCGCGCTTGTAGGCATTACCCGCCGCGCACGCGTAGTTGTAGAAAAGCCATTTGGTCGCGATCTCGAGAGCGCAAAGTCTCTCGATGCAGAACTTAAGAAGTTGCTCCCTGAAGAGCAGATCTACCGTATTGATCATTACCTCGGCAAGGAAGCAGTTGAAGACCTCTTGGTATTCCGCTTTGCTAACACCCTCTTTGAGCCAGTTTGGAATCGAAATTACGTCTCCAATATTCAGATAACAATGGCTGAGAACTTCGGAATTGATGGTCGTGGGAAGTTCTACGATGGCGTGGGCGCTACTCGTGACGTTCTGCAGAATCATATTTTGCAGGTATTAACGATGCTAACGATGGAGCCACCTATCGATATGGGCTCTGAGGCTATGCAGAACGAGAAGATCAAAGTTTTATCAGCTATCCGCGATATCAATAAGAACGATGTTGTGCGAGGCCAATTTGAAGGCTACTTAGATGAGAACGGCGTCGCTGAAAATTCAGATACCGAAACATTTGTTGCGATGAAGTTATTTATCGATAACTGGCGTTGGGCTGGAGTTCCTATTTACCTTCGTACAGGTAAGAAGATGCCAGAAACGGTGCTCGAAGTTATTGTTGAATTTAAGCAACCACCTCGTGCTCTCTTTGGTAAGGGCGATGCCAATCAAGTCCGCTTTAGATTAGGCGCAAAAGATGGCGTGGATATCTCACTTCAAGCTAAGAAGCCAGGAACCAAACTTGTTACCGAGACTGTTGATCTATCTGTCGAATTCGTTGCTGAATTCGGCGACCGTCAAGGACCTTACGAGCGCTTGCTGCGTGCAGCAATGTTGGGTGATCACTTTAGATTTACTCGCATCGATGCAGTGCTTCACTCTTGGCAGATTCTTGAAGATCTACTGAAGAACCCAAACCCTGTCATTATTTATGAGGGCGAGAGCTGGGGACCAAGCGAGGCACAGGATTTGGTTCCGGGCGGTTGGGCACCAGTTGGTAGCGAAGCAGAGACTCTTAAGGGACTTCACCTTTAATCTCTAGCTTGGCCAGACTTGTGCTTATAACGTCCCATGAATTCCTTCTTCATATCTTGGAAGTTGCCATCAAGTAACGCCTGTCGCATCTGATCGACCAAGCGTACGATAAAGCGTTCATTGTGAATCGTTGCAAGTGTGCCTGCAACCATCTCTTTAGCGCGGAATAAGTGGCAGAGATATGCACGTGTGTAATTTGTGCAGGTATAGCAATCGCATTCATCATCGATGGGATTGAAGTCGCGGATAAATGGTTGATTAGAGACGTTGAAGCGACCTTCCATCGTATAAACAGCGCTAGTGCGCGCAATACGTGATGCCAATACGCAGTCGAAGGTATCGACACCATTTTCAACGCCAACGAAGAGATCTTCTGGTGCGCCAATACCAAGTAAATGCTTTGGCTTATTTTCAGGCAGAGTTGAGTTAACCCAACCGACAATCGTGCCAAGTGAATCCTTATCGAGCGCCCCACCAATTCCGAAGCCATCAAATTCAATTCCAGATGAGTTCATCCCACCAAGATCAGATGCAGCCTTCTTGCGGAGATCTTCATATTGAGCGCCTTGAATCACGCCGAAGAGCGCTTGGTATGGCTTACCAACTCGTGAATCAGTAAGTCGCTTATGTTCATCAAGACAGCGAATAGCCCAATCGTAAGTGCGTGACATTGCAAGCTCTTGATAAGGACGTGTGTTGTGAAGCGTTGTGCACTCGTCGAATGCAAACATGATGTCGGCGCCGAGTTTATGTTGGATCTGCATCGAAACTTCGGCGGTAAAGCGGTGCATCGAGCCATCGAGGTGGCTCTTAAATGTCACACCCTCATCATCGACATGGGCAAGGCGCTCTTTATTCTTGGCAATTACTTGATCAGAGCGGAAAGTCTGCGCATCCATCGCGAGCACTTTCTTAAAGCCGACGCCAAGCGATAGAACCTGAAAACCGCCGCTATCGGTAAAGGTTGGCTTATCCCAATTCATAAATGAACCAAGGCCACCTGCTTCATCTAAAACATCTGGGCCTGGTTGGAGATAGAGGTGATAGGCATTCGATAGAAGCGCCTGCGCACCTAAATTCTCCATCGCTTCAGGAAGAACTGTCTTAACGGTCGCCTTTGTACCTACAGGGATAAATGCGGGAGTCTGAATATCACCATGGGGCGTGGAGATAGTTCCAACGCGAGCGAGCCCTGAATCTGCCGCATGGTTGATAGCAAAAGAGAAGCCCTTTTCGTTATCGGCTTTACTCATGTGCCAATTGTGTCAGAGATATAGACTTACTAAATGCCTCAATTTAAAGTCAAAGATGGTCGCGAATTAGAGATTCTCGATAATGGAATTACATCCGATAAAGCAATCATCTTTCACCACGGCACTCCTAGCCACTTCTCTGCCTGGAACGGATGGCTAGAAGAAGCGGCCAGCCGCGGAATCCGCGCAATCGCTTATAGCCGAGCTGGATATGGAACAAGTGACCGAAACCATGGCAGAAGCGTGTTCAGTAATAACTCTGATATTTCACTTCTTCTCGATGGCAAGAACATCTCAAATTTTGTTGCAATTGGTTGGTCAGGTGGCGGCCCTCACGCACTTGCAAATGCATTTGATCATCGCAACGTTGGCGTAATTACCTTGGCAGGCGTGGGTGAATATGGTGCACCAGACCTTGATTTCCTTGACGGCATGGGACCAGAGAATCACGATGAATTTGGCGCAGCGCTTAAGGGCGAGGCAGCCCTTGAAGCATGGATGGATCACAATGCAGGGGCGATGAAGAATGTAACAGGCACACAAGTGCGCGAAGCATTTGGTGGGCTCATTGGTGATGCCGACAAGGCAGTCATTGAGGGCGAATTTGCTGATCAACTTGCAGCGTCGACGCGCAGTTCGATGGCAGTTAGTTTCGATGGATGGATCGATGACGATCTTGCTTTTGTACGCCCTTGGGGATTTAAGTTGAGCGAGATTTCGAAGCCTGTATTTATCTGGCAGGGCGATGATGACTTCATGGTTCCGCATGCACATTCAAAGTGGCTGGCAGAACATATTCCAGGGTCACAGTTGAAGTTTGTACCAGGCCACGGCCACATCTCACTCGTTGAAAAGTATCGCTCCGAGATTCTCGATCAAGCACAGGCTCTATTGAAGTAAATGCTCTTTAAGGAATTTACAACTCTTCTCAATCCGCAGTCGAGAAAGATTGTCTTTGGTATCTGCCTCAATGCAATAGGTGGGGGAATGACCCTCTCGTTATTGCTCGTCTATCTCCACGATATGCGCGGCTTCTCAAATACCTTTGGTGGACTTCTTCTTGCTTATGCATCGATTGTCAGCATTGTTGCAAGCACACCACTGGGAGCCCTCGTTGATCGATTTGGCCCGCGCAAGGTAATTATCCCGGGCTTACTTGCAGCATCAGGCGGTGCATTTTCACTATCGATCGTGGATACACATTTTGAAGCGATTTTGGCTCTGACAGTTATTAACGCTGCGGGCCAAGCGATTTGGCCAACGCAGATGGTTATCTTGACGCGACTTACACCCGAGAAAGATCGACAGAAGATATTTGGCTTTAACTTTATGTTGCTCAACCTTGGACTTGGAATTGGTGGACTGATTTCGTCACTTCTCATTCGCGAAGGTGATTTGCAATCCTTTCAATTGATGTACTGGATTGATGGCGCATCATTTCTTCTCTATCTCGCGATTGTTCTTACGATGCGCGGGCCAGCGATGAAGCGTTATGTAAAGCAAGAGCACGAACCAGAGCAAGGCTCTTATCGTGACTTGCTTGCAAATAAGCCTCTTGTCTTACTGGGGCTTTCAGGAATCATTCTCTTCACCTTTGGTTATGGCGCCATCACCGCAGGCGTTCCGCTCTTTGCGACTCAGTATCTCGATCTCTCACCCAATTGGCTCGGCATCATCTTCGGTGTAAATACCCTCGCCATTGTTCTCTTTCAGCCTTTGGTACTTCGCACCCTGGAGCGCTTCTCTAAATACACAGCCCTTATCTCGATTGCAGTTATTTGGGCGCTCTCTTGGTTATTTGTTGGCATATCGCCTTATCTGCCGCTGATTGCCTCGGGGATCGCAATCTGCGTTAGCCAACTGATCTTTGCATTTGGCGAGATGGTGCAAGCTCCCACAATTCCGACGCTTGCAAATGAACTTTCACCAGAACACATCCGCGGGCGCACCAATGCCTGGATGAGCCTTCAGTGGAGCGTCTCAGGTGTACTAGGACCTGCGATCACAGGTCTTCTATTTGGCGCACATTTGGAGATGGTCTGGGTTGCCACCATGTTTATAGGGAGCTTCGTCGCGATTCCGTTGTTCATTGCGATGAAGAAATTAGCAGCGAAGGTTTAGCTACCAGATTCGTACGCGCTCTGCTGGTGCCAGCCAGAGCTCATCTTTTTCTGTGACCGCAAATGCGTCGTAGAACTCCTGAACGTTGCGAACGATTTGGTTGCAACGGAACTCATCAGGGGAGTGCGGATCAATTGCGATACGACGGCGAACTTCTTCGGGGCGGTTCTTATTGCGCCATGAATGTGCGTATGACAAGAAGAAACGTTGATCGCCGGTAAGACCATCAATGACAGGGCTCTCGGCTCCGTTGAGCGCCAATTTGTATGCCTTATATGCGATCGCAAGCCCACCTAGGTCGCCGATGTTCTCGCCCAATGTGAAGGCGCCATTGACGTGGATATCTGGTGTGCTCTCTGGTGAGAGCGCATCGAATTGATCGACCAATACCTTGGTCAGTGATTCAAACTTGGCACGATCTTCATCGCTCCACCAATCGACCATATTTCCATCGCCATCGTATTTAGAACCTTGATCATCAAAGCCGTGGCCAATCTCGTGGCCAATGACTGCGCCGATTCCACCGTAATTAGCTGCGATATCTGCCTCGAGGTCAAAAAATGGTGGCTGCAAGATTGCAGCCGGGAAGACGATCTCGTTGGCAAGGGGGTTGTAATAAGCATTAACGGTCTGAGGGGTCATATGCCATTCATCGCGATCGACAGGAGCGCCGATCTTTGCAATGGCGTAGGCATGATCGAACTCTGCGATGCGCCAGAGGTTTCCAATCAGGTCATCTGCTGAAATCTGCAGAGTTGAATAATCACGCCACTTATCTGGGTAGCCGATCTTCGGGGTGAACTTCGTAAGCTTTTCGAGGGCCTTCTTCTTTGTGGTTTCAGACATCCATGGAAGGTCGATGATGCTCAAGCGGTATGCCTCGAGCAGGAAGTCGACGAGGACCTTCATCTCGCTCTTCGCTTTTTCAGGGAAGTACTTCTCGACATAGACCTTACCGATTGCCTCGCCTAGCGCGCCTTGTGTAACCGAGACTCCGCGCTTCCAGCGATCTCGAATCTGAGGAGTGCCTGAAAGAGTCTTGGCATAGAACTCGAAGTTCTGCTGAACGATATCGTCGGTTAGAAAGGCAGCGCTCGCAGAGACGAGGTTGAGTTTGAGCCATCCGACCCATGAGTCGCGATGGGCATCGAAGTTAGCCAGCATCGCAGAGACAGATGTGAAGTAAGACGGCTCGCAGACCACGACTGATTCAAGAGCCTTTGCCGGCACCTTGGCATGTTCTGCCCAGAGGTCGAATAAGAAGTGTGGTGCAAGGGTTTCAAGCTCTGCGCGGCTGTGCTTGTTGTAGGTCAAGGTCGCATCGCGATCTTTGACCTGATCCCAGTGATGGGTTGCAATCTCAGTTTCAAGTTTGAGGATTTGGTCTGCAATCTTTGCGCCATCTGCAATTCCGACAAGGGCGCACATCTTTGTGACGTGATCCAGGAACGCTGTGCGAATCTCGGCGAATTGTTCTTCGCGGTAGTAGGACTCATCAGGTAGCGATAGACCGCCTTGTCCCATGTAGAGAATATTTGTATTGGAATCCATCGCGTCGGGATAAATTGCAGCTCCAAAGATTCCGCCGATTCCGCGCATCTCAAGGCGTGCCATGACGGTGATGAAATCTTTTAGATTTGTGATGCCATCGATTGCAGCTAAGTCTTCGACTATCGGAGAAATTCCGCGAGCTTTGATTGCATCGGTATCCATAAATGATTTGTAGAGGTCGCCGATCTTCTGCGCCTCGCCGGTGCCTGTTGAATTCTCGATAATCTCGCGGACGCGGGCCTCTGCTTCATCATGTAACTTGCGGAAGATTCCATCGCTCGAGCGATCGGCTGGCATCTCGTACTCGGTAATCCACTTTCCGTTGTAGTGACGGAAGAGGTCATCTTGTGGGCGCACTAATGGGTCCAAGGATGGGATATCGATTCCAGATTTAACTGAGCTCATGAGGTCCATTTCTTCGTCGTAACGCAGGGTGTGAAAAGTAGTTGAAAGTTCAACGTTTTCCATTTCTACCGTACTATTGCCACTATGGCAGGGCAAAACGCTACAACACCACGCTGGTTAAACCCTGCCGAAATGAAGGCTTGGCGCCGTTACATCATTGCTAGTCGCCGCCTATTGGAAGCCCTTGATTCAGATCTTGAAGACCATGAACTCTCGATGGCAGATTATGAAGTTTTGGCTCAGCTCAGCGATGCCCCAGAGCGGAAGATGCGCATGAGCGAGCTAGCTGATGTAGCAATGCTTTCAAGGTCCCGCCTTTCTCACCGAATCAAGGTGATGGAGAAGGCTGGCTGGGTAAAGCGCGAGGCATGCCCGGTCGATAAGCGAGGTTACTTTGCTGTGATGACCGCCAAGGGATGGAAGGCGATTGTGGCTGCTGCCCCTGATCATGTCGAAAGTGTGCGCGGTCGATTCTTGGATCACTTAAGTAAAGAAGATCAGAAGGTTTTATCGGAGATATTTGAACGCGTTACAGATTCATTGAAAGAGAATCCACCGACTGAATAAATCGTTTTATTTGTAACTCACATTATTGAGAAATAAAAAACCCCGCCAGTTACCTGGCGGGGTTTTTTATAAGAGGTTAAATTACTTAGCCTTCTTAGCAGCCTTCTTGCGACGCTTCTTTGGAGCTGCAGCTGGCTTAGCAGCTGCCTTCTTGCGACGCTTTGGAGCAGCCTTCTTAGCAGCTGGCTTAGCAGCTGCCTTCTTGCGGCGCTTCTTTGGAGCAGCTGTTGACTTCGCTGCTGCCTTCTTACGACGCTTTGGAGCAGCCTTCTTAGCAGCTGCCTTCTTGCGGCGCTTTGGTGCTGCCTTCTTTGCAGCTGGCTTAGCAGCTGACTTCTTCTTGCGCTTTGGAGCAGCCTTCTTAGCAGCTGCCTTCTTGCGGCGCTTTGGTGCTGCTGCCTTTACGGCAGCCTTCTTACGACGCTTTGGTGCTGCTGACTTAGCAGCTGCCTTCTTGCGACGCTTTGGAGCAGTTTTCTTTGCTGCAGCCATGTGTTTATCTCCTAATCGGAAGGGTTCGGATCCGTCACCCAAACCTGTTTCGTGGATAAGTGTGACGGAATTTAGAAAAAAATGCCACTACATAGTGAGAAATTTCGCAGTGCGTGTCGCTAATTATTTTTTTTATTTTTTATGCATTTCTTAAATTTCAAATACTTTTTTTCGGAAAATAATTCGCCAAAATGGAAAAAATTTGGTCGAAATCAGGAATTTTCTAGATTTTTTCTCAAATTTCGCTCCCGAACGGCAAATTCGTTCGTTTCAACGTCATATTTTCGGAATTTGGGGAGAAAAATCGCCAAAATTCCGACCACAGCGGCACATAAAAGGCCGCCAGAAGTTACTGAAAAGGTAAGTGAAGTAGCAGCTGCCATCGAAGCTGCGCGAAGTTGTCCTGCCAATGGACCTACTGAATAGGAAAGTAATTCGATTCCTGCAAGTCGCCCGCGAAGTGAATCAGGGATCGTCTGGTTCCAAATATTTCCCCGGAATAAAGCGCTGACCATGTCGAAGGCTCCGGCAATTGTCAGAAAGAGTAGAACCAGGATGAGCGAGTTACTCAAGCCGGCCGCGGCAACTGCCAGCCCCCAACCCATCGCCGCAATGATGACCGCTCGGCCATGAAATCTGTAGTTACGAGTCCATCCAGATGTCAGAGTGACAATGACAGAGCCAACGGTGATCGCGGCATAGAAGAAACCGAGGGCCCACGGCGCATTTAATTCATCGGCCCAGAATGGATAGAGAGCAAGTGGCATCGCAAGCGTCATTGCTGCGAGATCAATAACGTAAGTTCCGATTAAATCTTGGCGACTAAATGCATATTTCACACCATCAAATAACGCTGCCAGAGATGGCTTTTCGGCCTCTTTAAGAGCCGGCACATTCTTCACCATCGCAAGAAAAACCAATGAGACCAAGAAAGTTGCGATATCTAATCCATACCCAACTGATACGGAGAATGTTGAGAAGATAATTCCACCGATTGTTGGTCCGATGATCACACCTAATTGCCAGCGAAGACTTAAGAGCGCACTAGCTGCCGGAAGATCTTCATGACTGACCAGCCTTGGAAGAATTGAATCCATACTTGGTCGCTGCAATCCGCTGACGACAGCAAAGAGTCCGGCGACGATATAGATGACAGCAACCTTCGGTTCCCAGAGCGAAGAGTTGGCAAGCAGAATTAGGACCAGGACAAGTGCTCCAGCTTCGGTCGCCCAGACCATCTTCTTTCGATCGACCGAATCTGCAAGGACGCCGCCGTAGAGACCGAAGATGATCAGCGGAATGATTTCAACGGCGCCGAGAAGTCCTACTGCAAGGTAGGAACCAGTTAACTCTTTGAGTTGGAATGGCATCGCGACGTAGGTGATCATCGATCCCATGTAGGAAATCAGTCCAGCAGACCAGAGATTTCGGAAATCCGGGTACTTTTTGAGCGGAGTTAGGTCGATCGCGAACTTAGCCACGCTTCAGAGCCTAACAATTGAATACCACTTCACTTACGCTTTGAGAATGAAAAGCATGAGACTTATTTCAGTACTCGGTTCCGTCGTGATTTCGCTGACCATCATTTCTCCGATTCACGCAGCTGCCGATAAGACTGCGGCGTGCAAATTGCCCGTGGCCGACGGTCGCGGAGATGTTTCAATCGGTGGATGGCCAAGAATTAAAGAGCGCCTGAAGTCGCTGGGCACCGTCAATGCCACGGTCATAATGGTGGATTTTCCTGATGCCCCAGCGTCGATGTCACCGGAAGAGGCTCTCTCCAGGATTTCACCGGCAGCTGATGTATTTAGCGAGATGTCTTACGGAAAGCTGAAATACACATTTAAGCCCCAACTTAAGTGGTATCGAATGAGTAAGAAGTCATCCCAATATGTTGCTGGTGGATGGACCTTCCAGAAGCATAAGGATTACATTCTCGAGGCAGCAAAATTGGCCGATTCGGATGTAAATTTCAGTAAGACCGATAGCCTGATAATTCTCGCAAACCCAGATGCCGAAGGAATGGGATATTCGGGACCAGGCTTTGCAGCAGTCAATGGCGGGGGAATTAAGTTAGATGGAAAGTACATTTCAAATGGAGCCACATCTGCTTACGATCTAAATAATTGGAAATCGATTTGGCTCAATCACGAGGTAACTCACACACTCGGACTTGTTGATTTGTATGCATTTAAGAGTAGTGATGAAAGAAACCAGAACGACGGTATCCGGTTCACTGGCGAATTTAGCTATATGGGTTTAAGCAGTTATCAGAGCAATGCTCCAAGCCTGCTTGCCTTTGAGCGATGGAATCTTGGATGGATTAGCGACAATCAAATTGAGTGCGTCAAAGGGGCAAAAGCTACGGCGCTAATTTCTCCTGTCCAGAAGGCGGGAGGATTAAAGGCCGTTGTAATCCCCATCTCTCGGACAAAGGCGGTCGTAGTCGAGAGCCGAAGAGCAATCGGAATTGATAAGGCGCTTCACAAGGCTGGTGCCCTTGTCTATCTAGTCGACTCCTCTATTCAATCCGGCGCAGGCCCAGTGAAAGTATTTCCTTCCGATCTTAAAAACGATCAAAGGTATCTGCTTGCACCTCGCGCAGTGGGTGAATCCGTGAAGGTTTCAGGCGTCACAATCAAGGTAATTGCAGCTAGCGCAGAAGGCGATACCGTGGAGATTCGCAGATAATTAATTGTAAAAAAGAAGTGCTTAGTGGAAAGTCTGGGTCTCGGTTGGAAAAGTTCCGGATCGAACTTCCTCTGCGAACTCCTGGGTGGCGGCAAGTAAGTCGGCTCGCATATTGCGATATGCCTTCGCCAACTTCGGCGGCTTTGCAGTAAATCCAGCCATATCTGTCCAGACCAACACCTGTGCATCACATGAAGATCCTGCGCCAATTCCGATTGTCGGTACTGAAAGGGCTGCGGTAATTCGGGCGGCAAGTTCTGCTGGAACTAGTTCGAGAACGATGGCAAATGCTCCTGCTTTTTCAAGGGCGAGCGCCGCTTCCAAAACAGCGTCTCCATCGGTACGACCTTGGACTCGGTAGCCACCAAGTTGATGAAGTGATTGCGGGGTAAGGCCGAGATGGCCCATAACCGGAATTCCGCACGTTGTCAGTTTTTCAACAGTTGCAAGGTGGGCACCTTCAAGTTTGACCGCCATCGCACCGGCTTCTTTAAAGAATCGAGTTGATGTAGCAAGTGCTTGTTCTGGCGAAGATTCATAAGAACCAAAGGGAAGGTCGGCCACAACAATGGCGCGATTCGATCCGCGAACAACTGCTCGGGTCAGCGGAATCAATTCATCGACAGTGACGGGGATGGTGTTCTCTTCGCCCAAGAAATTATTTCCGGCGCTATCGCCGACGAGAAGAACAGGGATACCGGCTTCGTCGAAAATTGATGCTGTCATCTGCTCGTAGCTTGTGAGCATCGGCCATTTCTCACCGCGCACCTTTGCATCGCGAAGGTCGTTAATGGTGACGCGACGATGGGACGCCCCGCCGTACAGGGTTGTACTCATATTTATCTCCTGCCTCGAAGCCGCTTGGCGCAGTCCCCGGGTCGACACAAATTCTACTCCCGCTACTCTTGAACAATGAAGTCAGGTACGGGGAAGCTGAGGCTAGCGCTCGCACAGATCAACCCCACGGTCGGTGACCTTGCGGGTAATGCTGCGCTCGTTAAGAACGCCGCACTCGATGCGCAGAAAGCCGGCGCACATATTGCGATATTTCCCGAGATGGTTTTGACCGGTTATCCCGTTGAAGATCTCGCCCTTCGTCCCTCTTTTCAGTTAGGCAGTAAGGCAGCGATTACACAGTTAGCTAAAGAACTGGCGCCAGAGATTGTCTGCATCGTTGGATATTTAGATCAGGTAGATGGTCAGCCACAGAACATGGTGGCAGTGATCAGCGGCGGTGAAATCAAAGCGCGTTATGCAAAGTGCCACCTACCTAATTACGGCGTCTTCGATGAGTATCGCAATTTCAAGGCAGGCAGCGAGACCTTGGTTGTCCGCATTCACGGCGTCGATGTTGGAATCGCTATCTGCGAAGACCTCTGGATTGATGGCGGAATAACTGCACAGCTTGCTGCTCGAAACCCAGGACTTGTTCTTGTTCCAAACGGCTCACCATTTGAACGCAATAAAGATGATGTGCGCCTTGCCTTGGTAACTAAGCGCGCTCGCGAGGCGAAGGCTCCACTTGCCTATGTAAATATGACCGGCGGGCAAGATGACCTTGTCTTTGATGGCGATAGCATCGTTGTTGATCACACCGGCGCGGTCATTGCACGCGCACCTCAATTTGAAGATGGCGTGATGGTTGTCGATGTTGATGTCGAGGCTGGAACATCAAAGCCAGATGTTGTTATCTCTGAATCACCCATCACAATTGAGAAAACCTTAATCCCCGGGATAGCAAACCGCTTAGGTGATGAGGAAGAAATCTGGAACGCCATCGTTGTAGGCCTTCGCGATTATGTATCTAAGAACGGATTTAAATCTGTCTTGGTTGGCCTATCTGGTGGAATCGATTCAGCTCTTGTTGCAGCACTTGCTATCGATGCCCTTGGTCCAGATCGAGTTCACGCAGTTGCGATGCCAAGTAAGTACTCATCCGAACATTCGATAGCAGATGCCAAAGAAATGGCTACCCGAACAAGTATCGGATTCCGCGTTGTAGAAATTCAGAAGATGGTCGATGCGTTCCGCACTGAGGTTGAGCTCACCGGTTTGGCTGAAGAGAATTTGCAGGCCCGTGTTCGCGGAACAACGTTGATGGGTATCTCAAATCAAGAGGGTCATCTCGTTCTGGCTACAGGAAATAAATCTGAACTTGCCTGCGGATATTCAACTTTATATGGCGATGCCGTCGGTGGATATGCGCCGATTAAAGATATTTACAAGGTCGATGTCTGGGCGCTTTCCAAGTGGCGCAATCAGGCTGCCGTTGCAGCAGGTGAAACTCCGCCGATTCCAGAGAATTCAATTACTAAGGCGCCAAGTGCCGAACTTCGCCCGGATCAGAAAGATTCAGATTCACTGCCCGAGTACGACGTTCTAGATAAAGTCTTAATGGCATATGTCGATGAAGATATGGGCCACGACGAATTAATCGCTGCCGGCTTTGATAAAGAGTTGGTGAAGCGAGTTATCGCAATGGTCGATAAGGCCGAATATAAGCGCCGCCAATATCCGCCTGGCACCAAGGTCTCTAAGCGTGCATTCGGTAAGGATCGACGCTTGCCAATGACGTCAAAGTGGCGCGAACTCTAGTTTTGTAACATTGCCGTAACTTCGATTTGGCACGATGGCGCCATGTCCCCACAGTCTGAAAATATGAGCAAGCAGCAAGAGTTCGTTCTTCGCACAATTGAAGAACGCGATATTCGTTTTATCCGCCTCTGGTTTACAGATGTACTCGGGTATTTAAAGTCTGTTGCAATTGCTCCGGCCGAACTTGAGAATGCCTTTGAAGAAGGAATTGGATTCGACGGTTCTGCAATTGAAGGATTCGCTCGCCAATCTGAATCAGATATGTTGGCAAAGCCAGACCCTGCGACTTTTACTATCTTGCCGTGGCGCGCAGAAGCACAAGGTGCAGCTCGTATGTTCTGCGATATCACTCTGCCCAATGGAGAGCCATCTCCTGCAGATCCGCGCAATGTTCTACGCCGCACTTTAGATAAGGCAGCGAAGATGGGGTACACCTGTTACACCCACCCAGAAATTGAATTCTTCTTATTTAAATCACAACCCGAGAAAGGTGTCGCGCCTGTTCCTGTTGATCAAGGTGGGTACTTCGATCACACACCTGCAGTTGTTGGCCACGATTTCCGCCGCCAAGCAATTACTTTGTTAGAGGCGATGGGCGTCTCTGTTGAATTTAGCCACCACGAAGGCGCACCAGGTCAGCAAGAGATTGATCTTCGTTATGCAGATGCGCTGAGTACCGCAGATAACATCATGACTTTCCGCCATGTGATTAAGGAAGTTGCACTGAACCAGGGCTTCTACGCATCCTTTATGCCAAAGCCATTTACAGAACATCCTGGCTCTGGAATGCACACTCACGTCTCACTCTTTGAAGGAGAGAAGAATGCCTTCTACGATAAAGATGCAGAGCTCAATCTCTCAAACGTTGGTCGCCAATTTATCGCCGGAATTTTGAAGCACTCAGCTGAGATTACAGCTATTACAAATCAATGGGTCAACTCTTATAAGCGCTTACAAGGCGGGGGAGAAGCACCGTCGATTATCAACTGGGGCCATAACGATCGTGGCGCACTGGTTCGTATTCCTATGTATAAGCCAAATAAAGAGAACTCAACTCGTATCGAATTTCGTTCTCCGGATTCCGCATGCAATCCATATCTTGCATATGCAGTCATGCTCGCAGCAGGTCTCAAGGGAATTGAAAAGAAGTATGTGCTCGAGCCTTCAACAGATAGCCAATCGCTACCTTCAAATCTCGAGGAAGCAATTCTTGTCATGGAGAAGAGCGAACTCGTTCGCGAGACTTTAGGCGAGCACGTCTTTGAATACTTCCTACGCAATAAGCGCGCTGAATGGCAGGACTATCGCCGTCAGGTAAGCGCCTACGAATTAGATCGGTATTTGCCGGTCCTGTAAACGATTTTTCTCCACTGCCACTTGTAGCCTTGCTGCATGGCTAAAGAAATTAATGCTCAGAAGATTCGTAACTACAACCTCATTGCGGGCGTCTTCCACCTTATTCAAATGGTGGCAGTTCTAGTCCTCTCCAATGACTTTACCTTGCCAATTGTGGCTCGCTACATGGCAGGTCCTCCGGGAAGCGTCTTTGCAGAACCTGTCACTCTTCTTGAAGCACCAATTGGGATTACTGTTGCAATCTTCTTGGGACTTTCAGCCTTCTTCCACTTCCTTGTAGCTAGCCCACAATTTTTCACGCGATACGCCGCAGGACTTGCTGCATATCGCAACTACTTCCGCTGGGTTGAATATTCAATTAGCTCATCAGTAATGATTGTTTTGATCGCACTCATTACAGGTGTCTCCGATGTTGTCGCAATCATCGCGCTCTTTGGTGTTAATGCTTCGATGATTCTCTTTGGATGGTTGCAAGAGAAGTATGAACAACCAGGCAATGGCGGATGGCTTCCTTACATTTTCGGCTGTATTGCTGGGGCTGTTCCATGGTTTGCGCTCTTGTTTTATGTTCTTGCAATCGGTGGCCCAGGAGATACTAAGGCACCTGCATTTGTATATGGCATCGTCTTCTCAATCTTTATTCTCTTTAATACCTTTGCCATCGTGCAGTATCTGCAATATAAAAAAGTGGGTAAGTGGTCTGATTACATTCGTGGTGAGAAGACCTATATAACGCTCTCACTCGTTGCTAAATCTGCCCTTGCGTGGCAAATCTTCTCGGGAACCCTAATCCCTCAATAAGCCACCTTGATTAGGTAAGCGCAGACGGGATATCCTGTATTCATAATGAATTTCCCAAAGCAGAAGCCATCAAAGATGCCGGTGCATCGTTATGCGCCATTTATTCCTGTAGAACTTGAAGATCGCACCTGGCCAAGTAAGAAGATGACAGTTGCACCTAAGTGGTGTTCAGTCGATCTACGCGATGGCAATCAGGCGCTTATCGATCCAATGGATACACCTCGCAAACTTGCGATGTTTAAGTTGCTCGTTGCGATGGGTTACAAAGAGATTGAAGTTGGCTTCCCGTCAGCATCTCAGACTGATTTTGATTTCGTTCGCAAAATTATCGATGAAGATTTAAT
The DNA here is from genome assembly GCA_965268205.1 of Candidatus Nanopelagicaceae bacterium. Lineage (GTDB taxonomy): Bacteria > Actinomycetota > Actinomycetes > Nanopelagicales > Nanopelagicaceae > Planktophila. Next base: position 377,056 of record OZ254161.1, read on the forward strand.
CCCAGATGATGTCGTAATCCAGGTCCTTACGCAGGCACGCGAACCGCTTATCCGCCGCACTTACGAGGCAATCAAGGGTTCAAAGCAAGCAATCGTTCACCTCTATAACTCAACATCAACTTTGCAGCGCCGAGTTGTCTTCGGCTTAGATAAAGAGGGCATCAAGAAGATTGCAACAGATGGCGCTCAACTCTGCCTCGACCTTGTGAAGACTGTTCCAGAGACACAGGTTTCATTCGAATATTCACCTGAGTCATATACAGGCACTGAACTCGAATTCGCAGTCGAAGTTTGTAACGCAGTAAATGATGTCTGGAAGCCAACGCCGCAGTGGAAGACAATTATGAATCTTCCTGCAACTGTCGAAATGGCAACACCAAATGTTTATGCGGATTCCATCGAGTGGATGTGTCGCAACCTCAACAATCGCGATAGCGTGATCGTTTCGCTCCACCCACATAACGATCGCGGAACAGGTGTTGCAGCTGCAGAGCTTGGTTACCTTGCTGGCGCAGATCGCATCGAAGGAACTCTCTTCGGAAATGGTGAGCGCACCGGAAATGTATGTCTTGTTACTCTCGGCATGAACATGGTCTCTCACGGAATCGATCCACATATCGATTTCAGCGATATCGATGAGATTCGCCGAACTGTTGAATATGGCAACCAACTTAAGGTTGCAGAGCGCCATCCATATGGTGGAGATCTCGTCTTTACTGCGTTTTCTGGTTCACACCAAGATGCAATTAAGAAGGGCTTTGAGCATCTAGAACGTGATGCAAAGGCAGCAGGCCGTGAAGTTGATGATCACACATGGGCTGTTCCATATCTACCCATTGATCCAAAAGATATTGGTCGCTCATATGAGGCTGTCATTCGCGTTAACTCGCAATCAGGCAAGGGTGGCGTTGCATACTTGATGAAGAGCGAGCATCACCTCGATCTTCCTCGTCGCCACCAAATCGAATTCTCAAAGATTGTTCAGGCAAAGACAGATGATGAAGGCGGAGAAGTTACTGCCGATCAATTGTGGAAGATCTTTGAAGATGAATACCTTCCAACAGATTCTGCTCCTTGGGGAAGATTCCGCTTAAAGGGAATGTCTCAGAACTCTGTCATGGGTGAGGATGTTCAGCTTGCAGTAAAGATGACAGATCGCGGTGAAGCTATTGAGTTAGCTGGAACAGGAAATGGACCAATCGCCGCCTTCTGTCATATCTTGCAGAGCTACGGCGTCGATGTCCGAGTTCTTGATTTCCACGAGCACGCTCTCTCATCCGGTGGCGATGCATCTGCAGCCGCCTATCTCGAGTGCGAAATTTCAGGACAGGTCTTCTGGGGCGTAGGAATCGACCCAAATACAACGACTGCTTCGCTTAAAGCCGTCGTGTCTGCAATCAATCGCGCTATTCGCTAACTACCGTACGCAGTATGTCTGCGCCTCAAACCAAGCTCTATCGCGATGAGGCCATCATTCTCCGCACTCAAAAACTCGGCGAAGCCGATCGCATCATCACGCTTCTTACTAAAGAACATGGTCGTGTTCGTGGAGTCGCAAAGGGTGTTCGTCGCACAATGTCGAAATTCGGTGCGCGCTTAGAGCCAGGTAGCCATGTCGATATTCAGATGCATGCAGGAAAGACCTTCGACACCATTACTCAAGTTGAAGCGATCATGAATTACGGAGAAGCGCTCACTGATGATTACCAGCGCTGGACAATTGCACACGCAATTCTTGAGACTGCAGAACGTTTTACTCAGCAAGAAGAAGAGCCTGCGCTGCAGGAATTCCAACTTGTTGTTGGTGGAATGAAAGCACTTGCTGAAAAGAGATTCGATTCATCACTGATCCTCGATGCATTTCTGCTGCGTTCGCTCTCCATTGGAGGATATGAACCTTCGATGACATCGTGCTCGCGGTGTGAAAAACCTGGGCCGCATCGTTACTTTTCATTAGTTGGTGGCGGATCGGTCTGTATGGATTGCAGACCATCAGCATCGGCAACCGCTTCACCCGAAGCACTCGCACTGATGCAGGCCTTATTGAAGGGCGACTGGGAGAGCGCAGAAGATAGTGAACCCCGCCATCGCCGCGAAGCTAGTGGTTTGGTTACTGCTTATCTACAATGGCACCTCGAACGTGGCCTACGAAGTTTGCCGATGGTGGAGAGAGCATGAGTAAAAAAGGGAAGATTCAAGTCCCTCAACATATCGCCATCGTTATGGATGGAAATGGTCGCTGGGCGAAAGAGCGTGGATTAGCGCGGACTGCAGGACATGAAGCCGGCGAGAAAGTCCTATTTGATTTAGTAGAAGCTGCAATCTCTTTCGGAGTTAAAGAGTTAAGTGCCTATGCATTCTCAACAGAGAATTGGAAGCGCACACCTGAAGAAGTGAAGTTCTTGATGGGCTATAGCCGCGATGTATTGCGTAATCGTCGCGACCGCCTCAACGAGATGGGCGTCAAAGTTCAGTGGATTGGTCGCCCGCAGCGTCTCTGGAAGAGTGTTATTGATGAACTTGAAGAAGCTCAAGAGCTAACAAAGAAAAATAAAGTTCTGACTCTCAATATGTGCGTTAACTACGGCGGACGAGCAGAGCTTGTCGATGCAGCAACTGCACTGGCTCGTGATGTGAAACGAGGCAAGGTAAAGCCAGATTCAATTACGGAAAAAACTATTGAGAAGTATCTTTATTCGCCAAAGATGCGCGATGTAGATATGTTCTTGCGATCTTCAGGCGAGCAGCGCACCAGCAACTTCTTGCCGTGGCAATCAACCTATGCAGAGTTCGTATTTATGGATGTCCTTTGGCCTGATATGACGCCAAAGTTATTGTGGAAAGCTATCGAGGAGTATTCAGAACGCGACCGTAGATTTGGAAAGGCTTAAGAAATTAGCACTTGGAGCAGAGACCGAATATCTCTGCTGTGTGTCCCACTTCTCGAAATCCATGTTCTTCAGCCATAACTTTCGCCCACTTTTCAATCGCGCCGCCTTCAATTTCTACGGTATCTCCACACGATTTGCAGACTAAGTGGTGATGGTGAGCCTCTCCACAGAGGCGGTAGATCGCCTCACCATCATCACGTCTTAGGACATCGACAATCTTGTCGTTGACCAAACTCTGCAGAGAGCGATAGACGGTCGTTAAACCAATACTTTCGCCTTCTCGTTGCATAAGTCTGTAGACCTCTTGAGCACTAGCAAATCCGCCAGCGCGTTCGAGGGTACTTAAGACTCTAGGGTTGGAACGAGACACTTACTTATTCCAAATCATGCAGGGTTATTCCATTCCGTGCAGGTAGCCAACAAGAGCCCACATGATTCCAACGCCTACCAGGGTCGCAAGGATTGTGTAGCGAGATTTATGTCGTGAATGCGCCTCTGGCAAGATATGAGAAGTCGCAAGATAGATAACGATTCCTGCAAATACTGCGAGATAAATTCCGACGAAGTTGTCACTGATTGCAAGTGAAGCACCGAGTGCCGCACCGCTGATTCGTGCGACAGCATCTACACCAAGAAGCCAGATACCTTTCTTGCCCCATGAACCGCTCTTAATGAGAAATGAAACGGTATTTAAGCCATCGCTAAATGCGTGAACTAAGAGTGCGATAAAGACTGCAATTCCAAGATCGTTGCTGACCTTAAATGCAACACCCAGTGCCAGACCATCAAGAAACACATGGCCGCCCATCGCAACGGCACCAAAGGCACCTGTGATATTTGATGAGTGCTTATGGTCATGTCCGTAATCAGATTCTGCTGGTTCGTGGGAACCGAAGATCTGCTCATAGAAGTGCAGAAGCAAGAAGCCAGCAATCAGTGCAACCGATGCAGCTGGCGCATGGAGAATCTCTTGGGTATTGAGTTCAAAGATTTCTGGCAGAAGGTCGAAGGCGACAAGGCCTAGAAGTAGTCCGGCGGAAAGGCCCAGAACGAGATGAAGGCGATCCTTAGATCTAATTGCTAAGTAACCACCCGTCGTAGTTGCGATTGCTGTTAAGGCTGCTAAGCCGATTGCGATATTCATGGCGAGACCATACCACAAATGAAAATGATTTTCATTCCCGTTCGGACTCACCCTAGGCTCAGCCCATGATCGCAATCGCCAGATTTGAGCTTCCCTTGGCTGAAGCCGAGAAATTCCGTGGGGAACTTGAGGCTGTCCGCGATGTTCTCGCTGAGGCGAAAGGTTTTCTCTCAGGCATCGTTGGGCAGAATCTCGATGAGCCGACTCTCTGGGTTCTGACCACCGAATGGGAGAACGTAGGTTCATATCGCAGAGCGTTGAGTTCTACTCGCGCAAAGTTAGAAGCGATTCCAGTGCTGGCTCGAGCGATCGATGAGCCCGGAGCGTTCGAGTGACTAGAGCGTACGAGTAAACTAAGCACACGATTGCAACGACCGTTGTTATTCGCCGACAGCCAGCCGGATGGAGAAAAAGATGGCCGTAGACCGTTTAGAAAATATTGTTTCACTCTCAAAGCGACGTGGATTTGTATTCCCGTCATCAGAAATTTATGGCGGCCTTCGCGCCTCATGGGATTACGGTCCCCTCGGAGTCGAAATAAAGAACAATGTAAAGCGCCAGTGGTGGAAGTCGATGGTCATGGGCCGCGAAGATGTTGTCGGCCTCGATTCATCTGTGATCTTGGCACGCGAAGTGTGGGAAGCATCAGGACACGTTGCAACATTTAGCGACCCACTTACAGAGTGCACCGCCTGCCATAAGCGTTATCGCGCAGATCATCTTGAAGAGCAATACGAAGCGAAGCATAAGAAGAAGCTTGATTCACTTGCAGATATGAACTGCCCTGCTTGCGGCAATAAAGGTCAATTCACAACACCAAAGCAGTTCTCAGGTCTGCTTAAGACATTCCTTGGGCCAGTGGAAGATGAATCAGGTCTTGCGTATTTGCGCCCAGAAACAGCGCAGGGAATCTTTATTAACTTTGATCAGGTAATGACCACATCACGTAAGAAGCCACCATTTGGTATTGGTCAGATTGGTAAATCTTTCCGTAACGAAATTACACCTGGAAACTTCATCTTCCGTACTCGTGAATTCGAGCAGATGGAGATGGAATTCTTCGTGGTTCCGGGAACAGATGAAGAGTGGCATAAGTATTGGATTGAAACTCGCCTTAATTGGTACAAGGATCTTGGAATCAATCCAGAGCGCCTTCGCCTATTCGAGCATCCAAAAGAGAAGCTCTCACATTATTCAAAGGGCACAACAGATATCGAATATAAATTTGAATTTAACGGAACCGAGTGGGGCGAGCTTGAAGGTATTGCCAACCGCACAGATTTCGATCTCAAGGCGCACTCTGCTGCATCTGGAAAAGATCTTTCATACTTTGATCAAGAGAAGAATGAGCGTTGGACTCCATTTGTTATCGAACCTGCAGCAGGTGTAGATCGCTGTGCGCTGACTTTTATGATGGATGCTTACACAGAAGATGAAGCGCCAAATGCAAAGGGCGAAATGGAGAAGCGCGCCGTGATGAAGTTCGATCACCGTATTGCGCCTGTGAAGGCTGCAGTTCTTCCACTTTCACGTAATGCAGACCTTTCTCCAAAGGCTCGCGACCTTGCAACGCAACTTCGCAAGAACTGGAATATCGATTTCGATGATTCAGGTGCTATCGGTCGTCGCTACCGTCGCCAGGATGAAATCGGAACTCCGTACTGCATCACTATCGACTTCGAGACACTTGAGGACCATGCTGTAACCATTCGCGATCGCGACACAATGGCGCAAGAGCGCATTGCAATCGATCAGGTTGAAGCATGGTTAGCCCCACGTCTACTCGGCTGCTAGATCCTCTTAAGCTCCCGCTCAAAGATGGAGTTCATCTAGTAGATCCACCTGTTGTTCTGGCGCCCATGGCAGGAATTACCAATGCTCCATTTCGCATGCTCTGTCGCGAACAAGGTGCCGGTTTATTTGTATCTGAGATGGTTACAGCGCGGGCACTGCTAGAGCGCATTCCTGAAACTCTTCGCATGATTGAACCTGGGGCTGGTGAATGGCCACGTTCTGTTCAGTTATATAGCGTCGATCCACATCACATGGGCGAAGCGGTAAAGATGATTGGTCGTGAAAATTTAGCAGACCATATCGATATGAACTTTGGTTGCCCTGTTCCGAAGGTAACTCGCAAAGGCGGAGGAGCAGCGCTTCCCTTTAAACGAAATCTCTTCCGCGAAATTGTTAAAGCGGCAGTTGATAACGCGAAGCCTTATGGAATTCCTGTCACGGTAAAAATGCGTATTGGTATCGATACCGATCACCACACATATTTGGAAGCAGCAAAGTCAGCGGCCGATCTTGGAGTTGCATGGGTTGCACTTCATGCACGTACTGCGCAGCAGATGTATGAAGGCAAGGCCGATTGGTCTGCAATCGCAAACCTCGTTGAACACTTGAAGCCAACAGGCGTACCCGTACTTGGCAATGGAGATATCTGGTCAGGTGCAGATGGCGTTGAAATGGTGCGACAGACAGGGTGCGCAGGCGTTGTTGTAGGCCGTGGATGCCTCGGACGCCCTTGGCTCTTTGCAGATTTAGTTGATGCATTTAGCGGTGGCAATAACCGCGTGCTTCCAACGTTGCATCAGGTGCGAGAAGTTATGTACCGCCATGGCGAGTTGATTGTTGAATACTTTGAATCAGAAGATCGTGGATGTCGCGACCTTCGTAAACATATGGCTTGGTACCTCAAAGGTTTCCGCGTTCCATCAGAACTTCGTAGACAGTTTGGAATGATTGGCTCACTTAACGAGCTACGTTCGCTTCTCAATCAGCTCGACGAGCAGCCATACCCAGTTGAAATCGGCGAGAAGCCCCGTGGTCGCACCAGCAGTGGTCGTCCGCCAACTTTGCCAGATGGTTGGCTCAATGATCCAGATGAGATGATCCATCTCGATGCAGAAGATATGTTCTCGGGTGGCTGATGTTTAAGTTAATTAGACGCGTTATTTCTCTTATCTTGGCTGTCGCTGTAATCATTCCAACATATGCCCTCTTTGTAACGTGGAACGCTGCCAAGAATCCAGAAGTAAATATTAGTGCCGATGCAATTGTTGTAGCGGGGGCAGCTCAGCTAAATGGTGCACCTGGTGATGTACTTCTTGCACGCCTTGAAGAAGCAAAGAGAATTTATGGCGAAAAGTATGCGCCGTTAATAATTACCGTTGGCGCTGGAGCGCCAGGAGATCGAACAACAGAGGCAGCAGCTGGACGCTATTGGCTAGTACGTAATGGCGTTCCAAAGAGCAAAGTTCTCTCTATTCCAGTTGGTCGCGACACTTTGACGCAGACTAAGAGTTATATAAGTGAACTCAAGGATCGAAAGGTAAATAGCGTCATCATTGCAACCGATGCCTATCACTGTAATCGCGCAATAACGATGGCTAAAGATTTCGGTGCCGATGCCACATGTTCACCATCTCAAAGTGGACCAAATACATTAGAGAGATCGCGCTATCGGTACTTAATTCGGGAAGCCGGCGCATATCTGGCATACATCACGCTAGGCCGCCGAGGAATTCATCTCTCTGACCACCTCACTAATAGCAGCCTTGTAAGGTACGTTCATGACCTCGTCAAGTAAGAGCTACAGCGCAGCAGATCAAGAGCGCTTCCTTGACGAGCCAGCTAAGCGCCCAGGTCGCACAGAATTTATGCGCGATCGCGCACGCGTTATTCACTCTGCGGCACTTCGCCGACTAGCGGCAAAAACACAAGTTGCTGTTCCTTGGGAGAACGATTTTCAGCGCACACGTTTATCTCACTCACTCGAATGTGCACAGATTGGTCGCGAACTTGGTGAATCACTGGGTGCAGATCCAGATTTATTAGAGACAGCTTGTTTATCGCACGATATGGGCCACCCACCATTTGGTCACAACGGAGAAGAAGCACTTGCTGTTGCGGCGCTCGATTGCGGTGGCTTTGAAGGAAATGCACAGAGCTTTAGATTGCTAACACGAATTGAAGCTAAGACAGTTGATGCACAGGGTAAGAGCCTCGGGCTTAATTTAACTCGTGCATCTCTTGATGCAGCAACTAAGTACCCATGGGCGCGAGCTGAGAACCCACGTAAGTTCGGCGTCTATGACGATGATGTAGAAATCTTTAATTGGGTTCGCGAAGGCGCACCCGCAGGACGTAAATGTCTTGAAGCTCAGATCATGGATTGGTCTGATGATTGCGCATATTCAGTGCACGATCTTGAAGATGCAATCTTTGCTGGCCAGATAACTGTGAAGAACTTTGATCGCGATTTCGACACTTTATATAAAGAGATGGTCGATGGCTACGGCAGCGATGCGAGCAAAGATGAGGCAGCGCAGGCACTTGAAAGATTGCAGCAGCTATCTTGCTGGCCACTGAATTTCGATAGAACACACCGAGCCCTTGCTCGATTGAAAGATACAACTTCACAATTGATCGGCCGCTTTGTACTTGCTGCAGAGCTTGAGACCCGCAAAGTACATGGCGATGGCCCACTGACTCGATACTCTGCAAATCTCGAAATTCCTCGCGAACAGTTAATTGAAGTTGATTTCCTCAAAGCAGTAGCTGGACATTACTTAATTAGCGCAGCTGCATCGCAAGAGCGTTATGCAAAGCAGCAAGTTGTTATTCACGAACTCGTTGAGATGTTATTTGAAGCCGCCCCTGCCGAACTCGATCCAATCTTTGAAGATGACTGGAAGCGGGCTACCAATGATTCAGAGAAGCTCCGTATCGTGATTGACCAGATTGCGAGCCTGACCGACCCTGGCGCTTATGCGCTCCATGCGCACTTATCGAAGCGTAGGTAAGGTAGGAACATGAGCGGACGCATCAAGGCAGATGACATTGTCTATGTGCGCGAGCATGCTCATATTGATGAAGTCGTCTCATCAGCAGGTGTTGCACTTAAAAACGCCGGCGGCGGACAGAAGAAAGGGCTCTGCCCATTTCACGACGAGAAATCTCCTTCATTCCACGTAACCCCTTCTAAGAATTACTACCACTGCTTTGGTTGCGGAGCAGGTGGAGATGTCATCGACTTTATGATGAAGACAGATCACTTAAGTTTTACAGAGACCATCGAGCGCCTTGCATCGCAGATTGGCTACACACTTCGCTATGAAGAAGGTGGCCCGACTCAGCCAACATCGCAGCGTTCGCGACTCTATGCAGCCAATTTAGCTGCAGCAAAGTTCTTCCAAGATTTACTCAATACATCTCCAGATGCAGCACTTGGGCGCGACCTATTAACGAAGCGTGGGTTTGATAAAGCAGCCTGCGATTTATTTGGCGTCGGTTATGCACCCAACGGATGGGATGGCTTAACAAAACATTTGCGCGCTGCGGGATTTACTATCGAGGAGCTTGAAGAAGCGGGCCTCTCGAAGATGGGCGAACGTGGCCCAATCGATAAATTCCGCAATCGTGTCATGTGGCCGATAAAAGATATTTCAGGTGACATTGTTGGATTCGGCGCACGAAAGCTTGCAAGTGATGAAGAAGACCAAGGACCTAAATATTTAAATACATCTGAGACTCCAATCTATAAGAAGAGTCAGGTTCTTTATGGCCTCGATATGGCGAAGAAAGAGATTGCAAAGAGCCGGCAGGTAGTTGTTGTTGAAGGCTATACAGATGTGATGGCTTGCCACTTAGCAGGAATCACGACAGCCGTTGCAACATGCGGCACAGCATTCGGTGATGACCATATCCGAATCATTCGCAGGTTGTTGATGGATGCCGATGCATTCCGCGGCGAAGTAATCTTCACATTCGATGGTGATGCAGCTGGTCAGAAAGCTGCCATGAAGGCATTTGGCGATGATCAGAAATTTGTTACCCAGACATTCGTTGCAGTTGAACCTGATGGCCTTGATCCATGTGACCTTCGCCAACATAAGGGTGATCTAGCGCTGAAGGATTTGATTGCAAAGCGCGTTCCACTCTTTGAGTTTGCGATTAAGACTGAACTCAAGAAACATAATTTGGCGACAGCAGAAGGTCGTGTCAATGCGCTCAACACCGCAGCTCCACTGGTTGCTGCGATTCGAGATAAATCTCTTCGCCCCGAATACATCAAATCTCTTTCAGGTTGGCTTGGCACAGAGACTGAAGTTGTCACAGCAGCCGTCAACACGGCGCTAAAGAAAGTTACACAGAATCAACCACAAGCAGAAGTTCCATCATCAGATGATGCTTGGCGCCCAAATCCAACTGAGCCAACTCTCATGCTCGAGCGTGAGGTACTTAAGGCAAAGCTGCAGATGTCTGGACTTGTATTTGGATGGGCCACAATTGAAGAAGATGCCTTTACGCATCCGGCATACCGCGAACTTCGCCGCGTCATTGATTCATTTGGAACAGAGCCACTTGCTCTCGAAAAAGTAACCGATGATCGAATGAAGCAGTTATTTACCGAGCTCTCTGTTGAGCCAGTTCGCACCGATGGCGCAGTTTCAGAGAAGTATGTTTCAAGTATTGTTGCAAGGCTTCGCGAAGTATTGGTCAGCCGAAAAATTGCAGATCTCAAATCGAGTTTGCAGCGTCTTAATCCGCTGGAAAATGAAGAGCAATACAACGCAGCCTTCGGAGAACTCGTCGCCCTAGAGACTCAGAAGCGCGGATTACACGAACTCTCCATCGGCTCTCTCTAGCAACTTTTTTCGCTTAAGTTTGGCCTTAGTAAGCTACTGCGGTAGAGTCTGCACTTGCATTCCCTGATAGCTCAACGGCAGAGCAGTCGACTGTTAATCGACAGGTTCTTGGTTCGAATCCAAGTCAGGGAGCCAGTAATGTCAGTACGGTGAGAATGCCGCGAATCGAAAAACCTATGCAACCGTTCGCTTCACGCTCATTGAGTGCAAGAATCGCCTATTTTTCCTAAAAAAGAGTTTATTCTTCACAAAATTATTTTGATTAATTCGTTTTTTTTGCTAAACGTTCAGAGCATTCGTCTTCAGTTTTTCATCAAATTGTGAATGCAAAAAATTGCTATTCCCAAAAGCCAGCACTCCAATTATTATTAAAATAATCACATAGCACCTTTGAGCGTGCTATGACAGAAAAAATCTAGGGGGACATAATGGAACGTAGATCACGTTACGGATTAATCGCTGCAAGCGTATTGATTGCTTTAAGTTCACTATCGCCGATTGCGGCGCAAGCTGCAGTTACAAAAATTACATACTCCAACTGGCAATTTGCAGAACCTGGCAGAGGAGATGCGCTTCGCGCAATTGTGGATCAGTTTAATGCTACACACTCCACTATCCAGGTGGAGGCAGTTTCAATTCCATATGCATCATATGCAACGACTGTTCTAACTCAGATGGGTGCTAAGTCTGGCCCGGATGTGGTCACTTTAGATTATGACGTAATGGTTAAGGCGCAAGCTGCAGGGTTGGTGGCAGATATCACCGGCAAAGTAATCACACCTACAAGTGGATTCGCAGCTTACGACTCCAAATTTACAATTGATGGCAAGCGTTACGGAATTCCTTGGCAAAGCACTGGATATGCTCTGATTTGTAACAAGGCTCTACTTGCCGCAGCAGGAGCGAAATTCCCAACTACATTTGAGGAATTTGTTGCTACCGTGAAAGCAACAACAAAGGGCACAGATCAGTATGGCTTTGCAATGCGTAACACCACTCCACAAGAAGGCGGATGGTGGTACGACCTCAGCAACTGGACCTATGGATTTGGTGGAGCTTGGACTGACTCAAAAGGTAATCCAACAATTAACTCTGCTGAAAACGTTAAGGGCGTAACTGAATTTGCAAAGTTCTATGATGCTAAATACATCCCGCAAGGTGCAGATGCAACTACTTATCGTCGCATGACATGGGAAGGTAAAGTTGCCTGCAACATAGACAACGGATCAGTTCCAACAATCTTTGCGGATCAGAACCCCGCAATTAAGGCAAATCTTCAGATTGGAAAGACACCATTCCCAGTCGCTAAGAATGCACAGATTCTGATTGGTACAAGCGTGAATGCTGCTTCGTCTAAACAAAAGGCTAGCATCAAGTTCATGAACTGGATGCTTCAGTCAACAATGCAGAAGAAAATCCAATCAGCAATGGGTGCAGAAGCTATTGCAACCAAGATTCTTCCACCTGCGGCACTTGTGAAAGACAAGCCATGGTTGAAGATTTACGCAAAACTCGCTGACAACGGAGTACTTGTACTTCCTGCCGGTGCAGAGTTAAAGACTGCAGAAATCCGGAAAGCTGTAATTGCCCAAGTGGATAAAGTCCTACGGTCAAATTTGAGTCCGAAAGATGCACTTGATGCAGCACAGGCAGAAGTGAAGACAATTCTCGGGAAGTAATCTTCATCTGCCAAATATGGTTAAGCACCGGGATTAGTAGAAATACTCTTCCCGGTGCTTGCACCAATTTTCTTTCACATTCAGAACTGAATTCAAATTAAAAAGGAGAGTTAATAAGTGCGGAAGGCTCAAAGTCGTACCTCTATCCAATTCTCGAGAAGATATGCACATTGGGTGCTGCTGGCTCCTTCATTGATATTCCTAGCCGTCGTTATGGGATACCCACTTCTTCGTGGACTACAACTTTCTTTCACCGAAACCAATTCACTTACGCCAACTGTCAGTAAGGGCATTGGATTCAAGAATTATGAAAACCTTTTTAATTCGCCTGGATTTACACATTCTTTGATCGTCACCATTAAATATGCATTCTCAAGTGTCGTTGGTGCGCTGGCTCTTGGTTTAGCAACAGCCTTACTCATGAATCGCACGGCAAAGGGGAAATACTTTATTAGAGCTGCAATTACCCTTCCGTGGGCAGCTCCTCCAATTGCAGTTGCTCTAATTTTTACATGGATGTTCAACCCACAATACGGTGTCATTAATGCCGGTCTGCATGCAATCGGCATTGTTCCAAAAGAAACTCATTGGCTCGATAGCCCAACACTTGCACTCCCATCGCTTGTTTTTGTGACAGTTTGGATGACATTCCCCCTTACAAGTTTGATCCTCTTGGCTGCACTTCAATCAGTTTCTAAAGAATTATACGAAGCTGCAAAGATTGATGGGGCTGGGACTTTCAAACTTTTCAGATATGTAACTCTTCCATTTATGCGTCCCACAATTTATGTAATGACCCTACTTCTATCTATCTGGGCACTCCGTAGATTTGACCTTATTTGGGTTCTGACTCAGGGAGGTCCGGTAGATTCAACAACCACAATGGTTGTACGACTCTTTAGAGAGAGTTTCGAATTTGGCAACTTAGGGTACGGGGCGACAATTGGAACAGTGGGCTTTGTGCTTTCGGTCATTTGTACTGTCTTCTACTTCCTTGCAGCACGACGTGTAGAGGATTCAACTCGATGAAAAAATTAATCGGCAAGTTTTCAATAAGAACATTCACAATTCTTATTTCGTTCATAGCTATTTTCCCAATTTATTGGATGCTCACAACATCGCTTCTACCAACAAGTAAGATGTTCCAATCAGTTCCTCAGCTCTACCCAAATTTTGGAACTTCAGGTGGCTATAACAATTTATTTGAGGTTCTCAACCTAGGACTATGGTTGAAAAATACAGCGTTTATTGCAGCTGGCTGTACCTTAACCTCACTACTTATGGGTATTTTTGCAGCTTATGCAATTTCAAGACGCAGATTCCGTGCAAAGGGATTTGTTGGTTTCATTATGTTTGCGACACAGATGCTTCCCGAGGCTCTACTGCTTATTCCGTTGTATGCACTTTTTATCAAACTCGGTCTTATCAACAGCCTCTTTGGATTGATTATCGCAAATACTGCATTCGTCATGCCCATAACTGTCTGGATTTTGAAGGGTGCCATTGACAATATTCCTTATGAAATTGAGGAAGCTGCCACGATTGATGGTTGCTCTATCTTTCAGATTCAACGACGAATAATTTGGCCATTAATTGCTCCATCAATAGTTGCAAGTTCTGTTATGGCATTTTTCCACGCCTGGAATGAATATCTACTTGCGACAACATTCATTCTCAATCCTGAAAAACGCGTTGCATCCACAGGACTAGCAACTTTGATTGGAGAACTTGCCACCCCTCTCGATCGAGTCATGTCGGCCGCAATGATTTATACCTTGCCACCTTTGATATTCTTCCTACTTATTCAAAAACGCATTGTTTCCGGCTTAGCCAGCGGCAGTGTAAAAGGTTGATCTAGCCCTCATAAGAATGCTCGTATGCCGAAGCTCAATCGGTAGATTTTAGGTTCGAATCCAAGTCAGGGAGCCAGTACCATTTCATGCATGTCGTTTATAGGCAGTTTAGATCAAGGCACTAGCAGTACTCGCTTCATGATCTTTGACCACGCAGGAAAAGTGGTGGGCCAGCATCAATTGGAACATAGACAAATTCTCCCGCAGGCAGGTTGGGTAGAGCATGATGCATCTGAAATCTGGGATAAAACCAGAGAAGTTATCTCTGGCGCACTAAGGCAAGCCAACCTCATCGGATCAGATTTACAAGCTATCGGAATTACAAATCAACGTGAAACTACCATTGCATGGGATGTAAAAACTGGTTTACCTCTACACAATGCAATTGTTTGGCAAGATACAAGAACAGCTGATTACCTCAATAGTTTTGATGACAAGCTAAAGAAGTCCATAACTAAGAAGACAGGGCTTGCAATCGCTCCATATTTTTCTGCGAGCAAAATGCACTGGTTACTAAGCAATTCAACTGCTGTTGCTAGCGCTGTAGAACGCGGCTCGGCACGGTTCGGAACAGTTGATTCGTGGTTGCTATGGAATCTCTCTGGTGGCGTTGAAGGTGGAGTCCACGCTACAGATGTGACAAATGCGAGTAGAACCCTGCTGATGAATTTAGAGAATTTGCAGTGGGATGATGAACTTCTAGATACCTTCCAGATTGCTCGTACATTACTTCCTGAGATCAGATCTTCATCAGAAGTTTATGCTCACACCAGCGCACATGGACCCTTCGGCTCATCCATTCCAATTGCTGGAATACTCGGCGATCAACATGCAGCAATGGTGGGCCAAGCTTGTTTTAATCGTGGAGATTCGAAGACAACGTATGGCACCGGAAATTTTGCGCTACTCAATACAGGAACAGAGATTGTTCACTCTCAGAATGGTCTCCTGACAACGGTCTGCTACAAATTCGGCAATCAGCCTGCCATGTATGCACTCGAAGGATCGGTTGCAGTAACGGGCTCTGCAATTCAATGGTTGCGTGATCAATTGGGAATTATCAAGAGCGCTTCTGAAACAGAAGAACTTGCCTCTACTGTTGAAGATACTGCGGGGGTTTATTTTGTCCCTGCATTCTCTGGACTCTTTGCACCATATTGGAGATCAGATGCGCGGGGAGTAATTGTCGGACTTACCCGGGCGGCAACAAAAGCACATTTGGCACGAGCAGCCCTTGAGGCAATTTGTTATCAAACTCGCGATGTTATGGATGCAATGTCTGCCGATAGCGGCGTACCTCTGAAGTTGATGCGTGTTGACGGCGGCATAACTGCAAACTCTTTATGTATGCAGATGCAAGCAGACATTATGGGTGTTGAAATTATCCGTCCATTGATTACGGAAACGACGGCGCTTGGTGCCGCCTATGCAGCTGGTCTAGCAGTTGGCTTTTGGCGTGACACTGATGAACTCGCCATGCAGTGGAAAGAATCTCGTCGCTGGATTCCAAATTCGACAGAAAAACAACGAAGTGATGGGTATGTCGGTTGGAAGCGGGCCATCGAACGCACTTAGAAGGCGCGGTTTATTCTCGATGAGGTTATTCTCTATCCGTGAGCGCACTTCGAAGCATCCCTCGGACCGCCAGTACATCTTGGCGGGGTCAGAGCCGTGCTGAAAAACTCCTTCGAATTTTCCTCTCCATCACCTGGATCTATGCAGGTTGGGATAAAGCGAGTGATTCAGGTTTCCTAACATCGGGCAAACCCACATTTATTGGCAACACGCTTGCGGCATATTCAACCGATTCTCCAATCTCTTCACTGCTTCAAAGATTGGTTGAACACTCGACTCAGGTTGGTGTTTTTATCATCTTGGCGGAATTTTCAATAGGAATCGCAACACTTCTCTATGTTGCTCCGGCAACCGCCGCCTTCAGTGGTTTTGTTATGTCAGTGGGCCTGTGGCTTGCGGGCTCATTTAATATTTCGCCGTACTTTCTCGCAAGCGATACCGCATATGCAATCTTATGGTTAACCTACCTTCTCCTCATGATTGGAAATAGAAGAATGCCAGCAACAAACTTTCAACGAAGAAATGTAATACGCACTTCAATAGTTGCAGGACTTGCCGTAGTCGCATCTCTTGCAGGACGAAGCGTTGCATCATCTACAACGCTCAAGAGTGCTGGCACTCCGGGTAGGAAAATTGTGAAATTATCAAAAATTCCGGTGGGGAAGAGCTTCAACTTCATCCACTCGGCCCAGGGTGTTCCATCAGTTCTCTTTAGAACAAAGACTGGAGTATTTGCATACTCAGCAATCTGCACACACCAGGGATGTACCGTCGCCTACAAGAGTGCAAGCAAAAAATTGGTCTGCCCATGTCATGGCGCTCAATTTGATCCATTTGCTAATGGAGCTGTAACGACTGGACCTGCCGAGACCCCGCTTGCCAAGGTTTCAGTGAAGGTAAGTGGTGGGTGGGTCGTAGAAGTTTAATTAACCTCTCAAGGTTAATACAGGAGAATCTCAGGAAGACAGGGAATTGTTAGAGCTATGAGAAACAAAAAGGTCATTGGGGCATTTATCGCTGGCGCTGTAGCAGCTGGCTCATTCGCAACGGCAGCTACAACGCAAAATACAAGCGTTGTAAAGGCTTGTGCCGACAATAAGACCCAAGCTCTATTTCTTTCTCCTAACGGAACATGTTCTGCAACAAGAACGTTAGTTGAGATTGGTGGAAGCGCCATGAATACAAAGGCGATTTCTTCCTTGGTAACACCTTCTGTCGTTTCAATCTCTGTCACCGCAGCTGCAGGTAGCGGAACAGGTTCAGGTTCCATTTATAAGACTTCTTCAACTTCTAGCTACGTAATCACCAATAATCACGTCATCGAATCTGCCGCTAAATCAGGAACCATCAAAGTAGAACTCACCAATGGTGACCAATACACAGCAAAGATTGTTGGTCGCGATCCAGGCTATGACCTAGCAGTCCTTGAAATTCAAATTGGAAACCTTCCCAAGATTACTTTAGGAGATTCATCAAAGGTCAGCGTTGGAGATCCAGTTTTAGCTATTGGCTCACCTCTCGGGCTAGCAAGTACCGTTACGAGCGGAATCGTTTCAGCCTTAAATAGACCAGTTTCAACCGGAACAACGGAAGCTCAATCATATGTAAATGCAATTCAAACTGATGCGGCAATTAACCCAGGAAACTCTGGCGGAGCACTTGTTGATTCATTGGGACGACTCATCGGAGTTAACTCTGCAATTGCAACACTTTCATCAGGTTCTGCATCAGGAAGCATCGGACTCGGCTTCTCAATTCCGATCAATGAAGCCAAGCGCGTCATTGATGAAATTATCACTACAGGAAAATCAACACGGCCAGTCCTTGGCGTCGTATTCGATAATTCTTACACCGGCATTGGTGCAAAGATCATTCAGATTAGCGCCAATGAAGGTGCGAGCAAGGCAGGTATTCCAGTCAACTCAGTCATCCGCAGTATTGATGGAGTAAAGACGGTAAATACTGAAGCCGCAATCGTAAGAATTCGTTCCTACGTACCCGGAACGGTCGTCAACGTACTTGTTGATCTGCCTACCGGTGGCTCAAAGACTTTCAAGGTCACGCTCGGTTCCGCTCCTTCGCTCTAACCCAGTACATTTGCGCCATGGCACTCTACAAATTGCAGGTCTCTCTTCCAGATCGCCCAGGTTCATTGGGCATGCTTGCATCTGCGATTGGCTCTGCGGGTGCTGACATTCGAGAACTTCAGGTGATGAAGACTGAAGATGGAATCGGCTTTGATGAAATCACAGTTGCGGTGCCTGGAACTAATACCGATGATCTTGTTGAAATCCTTAATTCAATCGGTGGAGTAAGCGTTCTCTCTATAGAAGCTTTGTAGTAAGCCAAGCGCTAGCTCCTGCGCTAGGAAGTGAAGTAAAGAAGCGTGGCTTCTTAAATCCTTGATTCGAAAATGCTTCAGCAATTGCCGTGCGAGCTTTATCAACATCTTTAACTCGAAGAAGTGCAATTGCGCTGCCACCAAATCCACCACCCACCATGCGTGAGCCCAAAGCTCCTGCACTACGAGCTGCCTCCACTGCAAGATCAAGTTCGGGGCAAGAGACTGCGTAATCATCGCGCAGAGAATTATGTGATTGATTAATGAGGGCGCCAACTTCTTCAAAGTCTCCGCCTTTAAGGGATTCAACCGTTGCAAGGACTCGTGAAATCTCAGAGACTGCGTGACGGGCGCGAATAAACTCAACTTCACTCAATGTATCTTTCTCAGCGAGCAAATGCTCCATCGTCAATTCGCGCATTGACTTAACGCCAAGCTTTACCGCTGCTGATTCGCACGATGCGCGTCGTTCAGCATATCCGCCATCCACAAGTGCATGATGAGCTTGGGTATCGATAATGAGAAGTTCTAGGCCTGCATCAGCAACGCTAAAGGGAATTGATTCAGTCGATAGATCGCGACAGTCGATCAGAAGTGCAGAGCCGGCCTTACCCATGATTGAAACAGATTGATCCATGATTCCGCATGGCATGCCTACATATTCATTTTCAGCTCGTTGAGTAGCGCGTGCCAACTCTTTTTCGCTTAAGCCAAGGTTGAGCAGGGTATTGAGTCCAACGGCAACTGCGCATTCTAGAGATGCTGATGATGATAGGCCCGCACCTGCTGGAACATTTCCATCAACGAGAATATTGAGTCCCTCAGTAATGCCCAGGGACCAGATGACACCCAGTACGTACTTCTCCCAATCACCTTTACTTCCAGGTTTTACATCTGAAATTGAGATCGAGAAGATGTTATTTCTACGTTGATGAGAAGAGACTCGGACTAAGCCATCTGAACTACGAGAGATCGCGGCGTGGGTGCGGTTGGCGATAGCAAAAGGAAGCACGAAACCTTCGCTGTAATCGATGTGTTCGCCTATCAAATTAACTCGACCAGGCGCCTCAGAAGTTACCTCTGGCAGATGGCCAAATAGGGTTTGGAATTCATGAGAGATAGAGGACATAAAATTAAAGCTTCACATCTTTCAACTGCTGCGCTGATTGCTCAGGTTTCATATCCATAATAAATGCGCCCATCGCAGATTCAGATCCTGCAAGGTACTTTAACTTTCCAGGTGCGCGTCGCACGCTGGTAATTTGCCAATGAAGCCTAAGTAGATTGCGACCCTGGCGTACTGGTGCCTGATGCCACGCTGCAATGTAAGCCATATCGATTCCAAAGACTCCATCTAAACGCTGCATGACTTCGATTGCTAAGGATGGGAATGAATCGCATGCGGCAGGTGCGAGCTCTGCAAGATCTGCGACAGGTTGCAGAGGAACAACATGAATCTCGAATGGGTAACGTGATGCATAGGGGGTATAGGCAACCCAATGTTCATTGCGGGCAATAATGCGAACACCATCGCGAAGTTCGCGTGCAACGACATCATCGAATAAAACTCGGCCTGTCTTTTGGTGGTGCGCCTTAGCAACTTCAAGCATCTTTGAGACGCGTGGAGGAAGGTATGAATAGGCATAAATCTGACCATGAGGATGGGCAAGGGTCACACCGATTTCCTCACCGCGATTTTCAAAGGGAGCAATATGCTCAATGTATTTTTCTTGGGAAAGTTCGCGAGTTCGATCAATCCATGCCTCAAGCAGGGTACGAACGCGTTGAGGTGATAGAGATTTAAATGCGCCACCATGATCTGCTGTAAAGCAAATTACTTCGCACTTACCTGCAGCAACTCCTTCATCTGTATCTGATCCCACTAAATCCGGAAGTGCAAAATCTCCCGTAGGTGGACGCAATGAAGGAGAACGGTTGTCAAAGACAACAACTTCAAAATCGTTCTCTGGGATCTCAGTTAGTAAATCACCAGTCGTTGGACAGAGCGGACACAGCTCTTTTGGCGGCAAGAAGATGCGTCCCTGGCGATGCGCAGCCATTGCAACCCATTCGTTGAGAAGAGGATCTAGCCGAAGTTCGCCGATTCCTGGCTGCTCTTCTTCAGGGCGCTGATCTTTGACGGTTCGACTTTGGCCATCTGTGTCGTAGTACCGAATTGTGCGGCCATCATTCATGGTGCGGGTTGTACGAGTGACACCGGCGGCTAGTTCGAGAATCTCATCCATGATGGTCGAAGCCTATCGTGAAGAAATTAATTCTTAATCTGATTGCGGCAACCATCGACTGCAGGTTTAGGAGCAGGCTTCTTGGTTGGCTTAGGCGTCGGTGTTGGGCCTTGCTCGACCGTGAAAGAGACGGGAGCCAAAATGTTGCTATGCGTCCCGGATGCATCTTTAAATTCAATATTCCCAAGCCATGAACCCGCGGTTATTCCGGCAATTGCAATTTTCCAACGACCGCTAGTTTCTCGGCTTACCACCTGATTAATAGTTGGCGCCTGAAGATTCGTTGGAGCAAATCTAAATTGAACCGAACCAGTAACAACTGCAGAACTATCAGGACGTGTGACATCAACCGAAATCGTTACCTTTTTATTTGTGGTGCTCGCAGTTACGGATGAAATAGTGATTGTTGTTGTCTCACCAACTGGCATCTCATCTTGCGGATCAGGAACCCAAGTACCTGTCAGCAGGCTCTGGAATTTCTCGATTCCGCCACCAAAGACATTGAGATCTAATCGAGAACCTGGAACTCCGTACTTTGGTGCAATTCCGCATGATGTGTACTGCCAGACAGTCCAATTGGCAGAACATTGCGAAGTTGTCCAAGAGTGAACAAAGCAGCCCCCAGATTTAACATTTGGCTTTGCACCAGGCTTTGCTGGATCGATTGTGTACTGAGCAATCCAGAGCGGATACTTTGAAAGCTCTTTATCGCGCTTTAGAGAATTCTCGAGAAAGTGAGGAGATGAGTAAATAAGAGGAGTGCGACCGGTCTTCTCTTTAATATGACTTAAGAAAGTCTTGCTCCAGAGCGTCGCATGCGAACGTGTAGCTGTCTTTACGCAACGATTTGAAGAGGCATACTGAACACAGTTATTTTCTAGATCTAGAGCGTACGGAAGATCGAGTTCATTGAATCCGCCGATTGACCCAATTCTCCAAATTACCTTCTGAGCTTGGGCACGAGCATCACGTTGAATGGCTGCCTTTGTCGTGACATTGGGAAGAAGTGCGTAGTGATAGAAACCTGTATGAATTCCTGCTTCCTGAGCCCCAGTTCTATCCTGCTTTAAATATTTCACCGCGAGTAGATCAGATTCATCACGTGTATCGGATGCCTTAATCATTACAAAATCTATTCCTGCTTTACGCATCTTCTTGAAATTGATTGCCTTATCGAAGGGATGTTGCCACCTACTGATATCGGCGCCATGAATTTTGCCTGCTGGACCCGAGACTTTGAGTTCCGCAGAGTACGAAGGAGCTACTTGAAAAGTGCTCAGGAAGAATGCAAAAGCGGTGATTTCTGCGAACTTAAATAATGTGGCTCTACTTCTCATTTTTCGACGATAACCACAGACTCTTGGTAAATATCGAAGAATGCGCTCTGAAGAAG
The DNA here is from genome assembly GCA_965268205.1 of Candidatus Nanopelagicaceae bacterium. Taxonomy (GTDB): domain Bacteria; phylum Actinomycetota; class Actinomycetes; order Nanopelagicales; family Nanopelagicaceae; genus Planktophila. The sequence continues at coordinate 398,828 of OZ254161.1, forward strand.
AGATCTATGGCGCATGCGAGCCTCCTGGTAATCATGGCCTGTCGCCAGCTTATTGCTATCGCTGAAGTCGAGCGTGAGTCTGCCATTCTCGAAGGACTCTAGGCGGGCATCAAAGTAGGCAATCCAGACAACGCGATCTCGCTTTTCAACGAGGTCTAACAACTCATTCCAGCGAGCTCTAATCTTTGCGAGCGTAAGCGTTGAAGACATGCGCCGACTTTACAGCAATTACTTCAGTGCCGAGGTGCGCCAAGCCATTTGAAGTACTCGCCCGCAAGTGCGACTCTCAGATTTCTTCGTCTATCAGGAACAATCGATAGATGTTGTGCGATTCTTGCCACAATCTGCTCGACAGATTTCTCTGAAACAAATCGAACCTTGGCAATTTCAGAGTTGCTCAGCCCTTGAGAAACTAGGCGCAGAGTTTCTATCTGAATATCAGTAAGTCCAGTCAAGATAGTAGTAAAGGATTCCTCTGGAACAAGCTTATGAAAGTTGATCCACTTCATCTTTGACCCATCACTTGCTGAAGCAAGAGATTCATTAAGTGCGTAAGTAATGACGCTTAAGTCGGAGATGCTTCGCTTGAGAATTATCTTACTCCCGCTCGGAATATTCTTTTCCAGGAGTCCAAAGAGTCGTAAATCTGGACAAGAAGTTGTAATCACAATTCCAAGAGTAGGTGCGACTTTGCGCAACCTTTGCAAGAGTCCAATCGCTTCTTCCCCCGAGAATTGAAGGTCAATGAGTACCGCTTCGGGCTGCAAAGATCGGAAGAGATTTTCTGCAAGTAACATATTTGAAGCTTCACCGACAACATTGATGCTGTGCAGGCGAAGTGATGCAGCCATTGTCGCAAGTTCAAAAGAATCATCATTTATAAGCAGAACACGTGAAGTTTGTGCTGCTTTTGAAGGCATGCATAAAGGTAGGTCTAGCAAGAAGTAATCAGAATAGGGGAATCCCTAGGGAACTATTTTAGTAATTTGCGAATAACTTCTTGAATGTGAAGTGTTATTTGCGATGCTGAAATCGGTGCACCACTCGATGCAATCAGCGCTGCTTGGTTGTGAATAAATGCACCAGTTGCAGCAACATGCGCCAATCGCTCTTTGGAATTGAGAATTTCGATGTAGTTGGTTGCAATAAGTGCTCCGATAATTCCGGCAAGTACATCACCGGTTCCGGCGGTTGCCAGATAAGGCGTCGCAGCAGGTAGGGAAATCACGAGATTTCCTTGCGCCACAACGGTTTTGGAACCCTTAAGCAGAACTGTCACATCAAGAAGTTCAGAGCATTTCTTCGCCCATGTCGTTGGATCGGATTCGATTGCTTCAGCACTTACGGTGATTGCATGAAGTGCAAATAGCCGAGAAAGTTCGCCTGCATGAGGGGTAATCAGAGTTGGTTGATCTAATTTTCCTGCAAGATGCAGCGCGCCAGCATCGAGAACTGTCGGAACCGTTTGTCGCTTGAGTAGCGTGAACCATCGGTGGCGTAGAAAAGTGGTGAAGTCGCTGTACTTCTTGTGATGAATTCCTGATCCTGCAAGCCATGCGGTTACAGGCCCAGGTTGTACAACTGTCTCGGGGGATTGGTGCAGAACTAAATGTGCAAGCCCTGAAGAACTGTGAAAGCGTGCCATGCCTACGCCAGTAGCTAGCGCTGCAGAAGTCGTGAGAACTGAGGCTCCTGGATATTGCGCAGAGCCGGTGATGATTCCTAGAACTCCGCGTGAATACTTATGATCAAGATCGCTTGGAATAACGATGCAACGTGCTGCATCTCTTGAGCTCCAAACTTTCTGCGACTTCATATAAACAGTCTACGCCTCGAATTTATATCCCAAACCACGGATAGTCTGAATTAACTGTGGATTGGCTGGGTCTTCTTCAAGTTTTGAGCGCAGACGCTTGATATGAACATCAAGAGTTTTTGTATCACCATAGTAATCGCCACCCCAAACACGATCGATGAGTTGTCCGCGAGTAAGAACCCTACCTGCATTGCGCATCAAGAACTCGAGAAGCTCAAATTCTTTGAGAGGTAGAGAGACTTGCAACCCCTTATTTGTAACATGATGTCGTTCAATATCTATCTGAATACCACCTGCAGAAATAATTCCTGTTTGTGTCGAGCCCTTACCTTCGTCGCTGGCTCCACGACGTAACACCGCTTTTATGCGGGCTACCAATTCGCGAGATGAATAAGGTTTTGTTACATAATCATCTGCGCCAAGTTCAAGTCCTACGACTTTATCGATCTCTGAATCCTTTGCAGTGAGCATGATGATAGGAACTAATGAAGTTGTGCGAATTGCGCGACAGACTTCAGTTCCGGATACTTCAGGGATCATCAGATCAAGTAGAACTAGATCAAAAGCTTCGGTTTTAAATACTTCTAGAGCGGTACGTCCATTTTCAGCAACTGTGACCGTAAATCCTTCTTTAGTAAGAAGGAAAGAGAGCGCCTCTGAGAACGATTCCTCATCTTCAACGATAAGAATCTTGGTCACGATAGATCCCCATCTTCACTCTGGTAGATAGGAAGTCTCATGGCAAATGTAGAGCCAACGTTTGGAGAGCTCCAGACATTTACTTCGCCACCATGTTTTGTCGCCACATGCTTAACAATAGAGAGTCCGAGTCCAGTTCCGCCGGTTTCTCGAGATCGAGCCGGATCTACTCGGTAGAAGCGCTCAAAGATTCGCTCTAGCTCGCCTTCAGGAATACCGATTCCCTGATCTGTTACTGCAATCTCAACAATTTCATTATCAAATTTTGTGGTCACAGAGACCTTGGTATTTTCCGGTGAGTAGTTAATGGCATTCTCAATCAGATTGTGGATGGCCATGATGAGTTGCTCGCGGTCACCTAGAACCACTGCTTCATCTTCTGCAGCAATTGTGACGTCGATCTGCTTCGCATCTGCGATGGTCTGGCATTGATCAACTGCTTCGCGAATCAAATCAGTGACCTCTAGCTCTTGCGCAATCTGAAGCGGATCTGAATCTTGAAGACGCGAGAGATTGATAATCTCTTGAACCAAATCTGTTAAGCGCTTGGCTTCATGCTGCATACGAGTTGCAAATTTAGTGACAGATCCTGGATCATCTTTTGCAGATAAGACAGCCTCGCTGAGAAGCGATAGAGCGCCAATAGGAGTCTTCAATTCGTGAGAAATATTGGCCACGAAATCTCTGCGCACTTCATGTACTCGCGCAGCTTCACTCTCATCACTTATAAGAATAAGTATCAAGTCATCTTGCCCAAGTGGAAGAACTTTGACCGTTAGATCGCGAACGCCTTCACCGATTGGACCACGGGGAAGTTCAATCTTTCCTGTCTGCGCATGGCCTTCACGGCGCACAACACGGATAAGAGCGATGAGTTCTGGGCTTTGGAGTCGTCCATCTCGGTGGAGACCCAACTTATCGATACCTTCAGTCGCAAAGATTGTGACCTCGCCAGGTGCCAAGATGATCGCATCCTGGTCGAGTTGAGCCAGAGTCTGCAGCAGCATCTGAGGAATTTCTCTGCCCTGCTCGGATTCTGAGCGTCGGAACCTCATGCCGTAAGAGTATCTCTACTTGAGGGTTGTTTACCTTCCGTTCACCTTCACGAAGGGTTCCATTCACCTGCCCGACCTACCTTCGCGGACATGGCTCTCATACGTTCAGTATTCCAAGATGAATTAGATGGCGTTTCACAATCACTTGTCGACCTCACCGAGATGGTCGCCGAGTCGATTGCTAAGGCGACTACAGCAATATTGACAGTTGATTTGAAGTTAGCTGAAGAAGTTATCGCAACTGATGATCACATCGACACCTTCCAGCATGAACTCGATGCGCGAATCATCGACATCATCGCTCGTCAGCAACCAGTTGCATCAGATCTTCGTGCACTTGTAACTGCGTTGCGTATGTCTGCAGATCTCGAGCGCATGGGGGATATGTCCCACCACGTTGCAAAGATTGCTCGCCTTCGCCATCCGAGTGCTGCAGTTCCAACCGAACTCACAGCTATCTTCAAAGAGATGGGAGAAGCTGCACAGAAGATTTCAAAGAAGACAGGTGTTGTTATTGCAACGCGTAATACAGATATGGCACTTGAAGTTGAACGCGATGATGACGAGATGGATAAGTTGCACCGCAACCTCATCAAGACTCTTGTTGATACATCATGGCCACATGGAGTAGAAGCTGCGATTGATCTCACTCTCTTGGGTCGTTACTACGAGCGCTTTGCAGATCACGCCGTTTCAGTTTCTCGTCGCGTCTACTTCCTTGTCACCGGAAAGTTCGCATAGCAACTATGGCTCAAGCCCAAGGAGCTCAAGCAGAGGTGGTCATTCCAGCTCCGCGCGAGCTAACTACTGAACCGCGCAAGTCGGATAAAGTCTTTCGTCGCGTTGTAACAGCTGGCGGACTTTCATCTCTTGTCATTCTCGGTCTTATCGCAATTTTCCTTGGCTACCGAGGTTTTGAAGTATTTATGGAAGAAGGGCTTGGTTTTATTACCAACTCCGACTGGAGCATCTCAACAGATGATGCAGGAAATGTCTTAGAAAGTAACTTCGGATTAGCAGCGATGCTCGTGGGTACGATTCTCTGCTCACTTGTAGCAGTGGTTATTGCTGTACCAATCTCAGTACTTACGGCGATATTCCTAAACTTCTACTGTCCACAGTGGTTAAAGAAGTTCCTTGTAACAATCATCGACATGATGGCTGCTTTCCCATCGATCCTCTTCGGTATTTGGGGCTTCTTCGTCCTCATGCCAAGCGTTGAATACTGGGCGAAGTTGCTGCATCGTTACCTTGGCTTTATTCCAATCTTTGAACTCAAGCCATATATCGTCACTCGTTCTCCATTTGTTGCAGGCGTTGTATTGGCAATCATGATCATTCCAATCATTACATCGGTCTCTCGCGAAATTTTCGCTCAGACACCTCTTGATCGAGTTCAGGCAGCATATGCACTTGGCGCGACACGTTGGGCAATGATTAAAGCTGTTGTTATCCCTTACGGTCGCTCAGGCGTAATCGGTGGTGCAATGCTCGGTCTTGGACGCGCAATGGGCGAGACAGTTGCGGTCTTTACCGTTCTCAATATTGTCTTCCAAGTTAATTGGCACATTCTCTTGGGTGCAGGCGGCAATGTTGCTTCTCTAATCATCTTGAAGTTTGGAGATGCAAGCCCTTATGAAATTAAGGCGCTTATGGCTGCTGGCCTTGTGCTGTTCCTGCTCACACTTGTGGTCAATGGACTTGCAAACTTCATTGTTAAGCGAACAGGAAAATCAGGACGATGAGTACAACACCAACTCCTTCTAAGCCTTGGGCACTTACCCCTAAGGCTCGCGCAAAAGAAGTTTTCTTATTACTCGGTGCTGTACTTGCATCACTGATCTTGGTGCAAGCAACTGCCATGAAGGGCAAGCTTGCGTACTTCGCGGTTTTCTTTATAGCCTACGCATTCCTCACTGCTGCTGCTCAATATGTTTCACGCGGAAAAGCTGCAGCAAAAGATGCAGTGGTAAAGACTCTCGTAGTTGCAGGAGCGGTCATCACGGTTCTGCCAATTGCAAGTATCTTATTTACAGTTATTCAAAAGGGCCTACCTGGTATTCACTTTGGCCTCTTCACTCATGACATGTCTATGGCGACACCGACAGATCCCATTGAAAATGGCGGTTTGCTCCACGCAATTACTGGAACACTCACCTTGGTTGCTATCTCGCTAGTTTTGAGCGTACCTATCGGAATTCTCACCGCTCTCTATCTCACTGAGATTAAGGGCAAATTCACAGGACCAATTCGCTTCTTAGTTCAGGCTATGAGCGGTGTGCCATCGATTGTTGCCGGCCTCTTTATTCTCTCAGCTGTTCTCTATCCAATTACAAAGTCTTACTCAGGATTTATGGGGGCACTTGCTCTCACAATTTTGATGATTCCAACGATTACCCGCACTTCAGAAGAAGTTCTCCTGTTAATTCCGAATGACCTTCGCGAAGCAGGCGTGGCACTTGGCGGAACTCAGTGGCGCACAGTTGCGATGATTGTTCTGCCTGCTGCTCGCAGCGGCTTGGTTACAGCGATGATCTTGGGTGTTGCGCGTATCGCTGGTGAAACTGCGCCAATCCTCTTGCTCACAGGTGGCGGAGATAAGGTCAATCCAAATCCATTTAACGGTTCTCTTGGATCGCTCCCTTACTACATCTGGAAATCATTTAACGCAGGTTCACCTGAAGCAATTACACGTGCTTGGGCTGGCTTGCTCGTACTTCTTGTTGTAGTTCTCATTCTCTTCACACTTGCACGACTTCTTACTACTCGAAAAATGAAAGCGAGATAGCCATGGATACAACTGTAAAGCCGAGTTCACTTGCCGATGTTGCAAGTGCTGGTGCTGGACGCGTCCCTGCAGCAACTGCTCTAGGTACAGGTCTTGAGGCACGAGGAATCCATGCATGGTTCGGTAAGAACCACGTACTCTCTGACATCAATCTCGATTTCGCTGCAGGTTCTGTCACTGCACTGATCGGACCATCAGGATGCGGTAAATCAACCTTTATTCGCACAATCAATCGCATGCACGAGTTCATTCCAGGTGCTGTAATGGCCGGTGAAGTTCTCCTCGACGGAAAAGATGTCTATGCACCGGGCGTAGATGTAACAAAGATTCGCTTGCGCATCGGTATGGTCTTCCAGAAGCCAAACCCATTCCCATCCATGACAATCGGCGAGAACGTTCTTTCAGGTTTAAAGCTTGCTCAGCTCAAGGTGGATAACCAAGATGATCTTCTCGAAGAATGTCTTGAGCGCGCAGGTCTCTGGAATGAAGTGAAGGATCGCCTCGATGCATACGGCGGATCACTTTCTGGCGGACAGCAACAGCGCCTCTGTATCGCACGTTCGCTAGCGGTACGCCCAGAAGTTCTTCTCATGGATGAGCCATGTTCAGCACTTGACCCAGGTTCAACATTAAGAATTGAAGACACAATCCGCGAACTTTCGGACTCAATGACGATCGTGATTGTTACTCACAATATGCAGCAGGCAGCTCGCGTCTCTGATTACACAGCCTTCTTCCTCTCCGAGGGTGGACCGGGCCACATGATTGAGGTCGCTCCCACCAGCGAGATCTTCTCTCGTCCAAAGGACCAGCGCACCGAGAACTATGTAACTGGACGTTTCGGTTAATTCATTAACCTTTTGTTCATTTAAGAGTCATCTCTAGTTCGCCATAGAAAACCAGTTAGTTCACTTCCCAGTCCTACGTTAAGCACGTTCAACTCAAACTCACACTAGACAAACTCAAACAAGGGGAAATACATGAAGTTTTCAAGAATTGCGAAAGTTGCATCAGTTGCAGTCGCATTCGGTTTGATTGCATCTACACCAGCACATGCTGCAGACCTTCAAGGTTCAGGCGCATCATTCCCAGCACTTCTAATCGAAGGCTGCAAGGCTGGCTTTGCAAAGAACACGTCACATACATTTACATATGCATCTTCTTCTTCTGGCACAGGCCAGTCAAACTCAGATAAGTCAATCGGTGATTTCTGGATGTCTGATGGTCCATACACAGCGACAACAAAGCGCGCATCATTGATTCACGTTCCGCTCGTAGCAGCTCCAATTGCGATTCTTCACAACCTTCCATCAAAGACAACTCTTCAGCTCTCAGCTGCAACAGTTGCAGGAATCTTCTCTGGAAAGATCACAAAGTGGAATGACCCAGCAATCGTTGCTGACAATAACCGCTCATCACAGAAGACTGTTTACAAGCTCGATAAGAACGGCAACCCTGTAAAGGATGCAAAGGGCAACCCAGTTGTTCGCCGCACAACAACAGTTTCAGGTCACTACACACTTCCAAACCAGAAGATCAAGGTTGTATACCGCTCTGATTCATCAGGAACAACAGAGAACTTCACTAACTACCTAGCAAAGTCAGCTCCATCAGTATGGACAAAGGCTAAGAACAAGGTATTTAAGGATTCATTCCCAGGAAATATCAACGATATGGATAATCTCGGTCGCGTAGTTGGAGCAGCATCATCAACTGGTGTTTCACAGCTTGCAGGAAAGACTCCTTACTCAATCACATACGCTGAAGTTAACTATGCAACCGCAAATAAGCTAAAGATTGCAAACCTCATCAACCCAGCTGATCAGGTTGTTGCTCCAGATTCTCCAGGAGTAGGTGCATTCCTCGCATCAGCTTCACAGGATGCAAATGGTTACCTCACATACGACTTCGCAACAAAGGAGAAGGGCGCATACCCACTAGGTATCGTTTCTTACCTTCTTGCAGACACCAAGTACCCAAATAAAGATAAGGGTGCTGCTGTCAAAGAGTTCGCAAACTACATCTTGAGCTCTAAGTGCTCAAAGGATGTTGGTTCAGATCTCGGCTTCTCAGTTATCGATGGCGAACTTCTTAAGAAGTCACTCGCACAGGTAGCAAAGATTGGCTAATTAGTACTTAAGGTAAAGGCGGTCAGAGAAATCTGGCCGCCTTTTCTTATGCCTTAAAGTTCTTTCCGATCAAATGACTTCTGTATATGAGAAAGAGAAGTCCCACAACGGAGACCCCAACTTCAATCACGGTGATAACCAAAGGAAGTCCAGGGTCATCTGCATTAAGAAATAACCAGATAAGTGCTGAAGCGATTACTAGCCAGATAAAGGCGAGTGCACCGATACTGAGATTTACATATTTGAGCAGAACAGCTCTATGCGAAGCGATACCAAGACTTGAAGCCACTTTCCAAACAGTGATTATGAGAATTTCTACAGCCAAGAAAATCAGAACAAAGAGCACGGTCAGCGGCCACCGTAAGTGTGCATTTTCAGGTTCCTGCTCTGCCATATACCTAAATTGACCAGGGAATGAGAAGAACTGAAGAACAAGAACAAGGAAGAAGAAAACCGAGAGCGCAATCTTCAGAAGGAGCAACGGCTTAACCATGTGAGGCGGGTCGGGCTCGAACCGACGACGACCGAATTATGAGTTCGGGGCTCTAACCAACTGAGCTACCGCCTCGTCGGGGCAAATCTTAGCGTCACATAGGCGTCCTATCTGCTTTTCTATTGTCGCTATCAAGAGCAGATGTCATGCTTCATCATGCGAAACCGAGCCAGCGCAATCCTCGTATTTTCTCTCATTTTTGCCTCTATCCAGCCCGCCGATGCTGCGATTAAATCTGGATCTTCATGCAAAATTATTGGAAAGATTTCAACTTCAAATGGAAAGAGCTTTATCTGTACCAAATCTGCGGGTAAGAAAATTTACAAGTTGGTTCAAAAGCAGCTTCCAATAGCGATAGTCAAAGACCTTCCGAATCAAGTGGAAGTTGTTGACTCCTTTGATGGGCTCTCTGGAAGTATTTCGTACACTGCATATCAATCCCTCAAAAATTATTTATCAATTCAGCCAAAACTTGCGACTACATCGGTCTTTATGGAATTGAGCCCGAATGCTTCAGTTGAGTTATCTCAGGCTACTTTGCAGGATATGCAAGAGGGATTTCGCTTCTGGCAGATTTATACCCCTGCTACTACTGGAATCCATATGATTTTTGCAGATCGAGAAGATTTGAAATGGTACGAAACAAAGATGAATCAGATTCAATCCGGTAATGAATCTTGGCTTCCTCGTATTTTGAATTTAGCTTCAGAGAGCAAAGAGGCAGCATATGCAGGAGCTAATGGAAGAGACGCTCAAGGCAATGCTCTCTTCTTTTATCTTCCAGGTAAGTTGACTAAGGCCGATTCATCCGGATGGATAGGAGTCGGACCCCATGAATGGACTCACTTTGCTCAAAATGTGATGACAAGTGATATCCGGAAAGCGCCTTGTTGGTTCAAGGAAGGTCAGGCTACGTACTATGGAAACGCAATTTCCAATAAAGATAAAAGTAAGTGGTCAGCAATCTGGAAAGAGCAGATTAATACACTTAATGTGGACTATCCGAAGTTCTTTGGAATGTCTGAGACGAAGTTACTCGAATGGTTTAAGTCGCACGAACTCGACATGCCCAATGATGTGTGTGGACCAGACGGCGCTTTCATAATTGGTGGAATGGCTACTGAGTATCTAGTGGGGACAATCGGCGTAGAAGGCGTCAATACCTTCATGCTTGATATTGGTAAAGGAAAAGATTGGAAATCTGCTTTTGTAGAAGCTACCGGAAAAAGTTACGAAGTAGAGATGGATGCAATAGTAAAGTTCGTTTTGAAACAGAGGCAGTGGTCAAATAGCCAATAGTTAGCTTACTTGCTGCCTTTTTTGCGTGGCCCACTGGAAGAACGAGCAACCAATTGTGGCTTAACCTTGAGAAATTTAGGGGTGAAAGCCTTACTTCTTGTATCGATTCTTTCAATGAGAAGTTCAAATCCGGTGCGCCCCATTTGAAAGAGCGGCTCCTTAACTGACGTGATATCTGCAATCTTGAGATGGGCAAGAGTTGAATTATCGAACCCAACAACCGAAATATCTTCTGGGACGCGAATTTTTCGTTCACGAAGCTTGGCCAGGACTCCCATTGCGATGAGATCATTCGCTGCATAAATAGCAGTTGGTAAGACTTTCTGATTCAGTATCTCTTCTGCACCGTTGTATCCAGCTTCCTGTGACCAGGAACCTTCGATTACTTCTGCATAATTTCCGAGGCCTTGCCTCTTCATCTCCGCTAGAAATCTCTTTGTGCGCTCTGCGGGACCGAAATCGGTACCGCCGGAAATATGTGTGATTCTCTTATGTCCGAAATCGGCAAGGTGATCGACGATTTGTTTTGCAGCATCCTGCTCATCTGTAATGACAACGTCATATTTCTTTGCGAGCGCCGGGGTTGTGTGTCCAATAAGCACGAGCGGAGTACTGCCAATTGCGATAAACAAATCTTCAGGGCTAGTGCGTAGAGAGGAACAGACCAGGCCATCGACCATCTGACTTCTGACGGTTTTGACTGTATCTAGTTGACGTGCCCCCATGATGCGAGCACGTTGATTTAAGTCATCTGATTCAAAACCGGCGTTTCCGATAAGTAATTTGTACTCGGATTCAGAGCCCGCATTCTCAATACCGTAGAAGATTTCACCGTAATAAGGGTTATGTATATCGGTGAGGACCACACCAATTGTCTTTGTTACGGAAGACTTAAGCCTTCGAGCTGATTCATTGGGTTGGTAGCCGATCTTTGCGGCCGCCTTAAGCACAGCTGCTCGCTTCTCATCGCTCACCTTGGGGGAGTCTTGGAAGACGAGCGAGACTAATGAGCGTGAAACCTTCGCGACGCGGGCGACGTCATTGAGCGTAGGCGGGCGTTTCATAGGGGTCACGTTATCAAACTGTTATCAGAATCGATAGGAAAACATCTTGACCCTGGTCTCTCAATGTTGTTCAGTACTGCTGTTGGAACGTTCCAACACCAAAGGCAGGGGATGACATGACAGAGATACTTCCTTCATTGGAACGTTCCAAGTCCTTTTTCCCTGGTGCTAACCCCAGATGAGCATCTTTACTAGCCGAAAGAGTGCCGGTACCCGCCGCAATAAGCAGGGAATGCACGCACTCATTCTTCTCTTGCCAATCATGATTGGTTTTGCACTTTTCTATATCTATCCAACGCTTCGTGGAGTAGCACTTAGCTTTACCAATACTTCTGATATTGCCACCGTTGGCGATAACGTTGGATTTAGTAATTACGTTAAGGCTTTTCAAGATCCAATTTTTTGGAACGCAATTCGAGTAACGCTTCAGTATGTTGTCATCAATATTGGCTCCCAAACTATTCTGGCCTTAGGTCTAGCAATTGCAATGGATCGTTTAGCAACTGCAACCTGGATCAAAATTGCCTTACTGATGCCGTGGTTAATTCCAGGTGTATCAGCCGCAATGCTCTATCGCTGGATTCTTAATCCACTCGTCGGTGTTGTAAATCAAGCCTTAGAGATTGTTGGAGTTGAACCATTCTTGTTCTTTGGGTCAGAGACCATGGCGATGCCCGCGGTTGCTCTCGTAAACACCTGGCGATATGTCGGTTATACAGCTCTTTTAATTTTTGCAGGCATCCAGATGATTCCAAAGAATCTTTATGAAGCCGCATCTCTAGATGGAGCCTCGGAATGGAAACTTTTCACAAGAATTACATTGCCACTTTTGCGCCCAGTTCTAGTGATGGTGATGGTGGTTTCATTTATTGGTTCATTCCAAATTTTTGACACAATCGTCGTAGCTACTGATGGTGGACCTATCAACTCGACTAGAGCGATTAACTTTTATATTTTCGAGCAAGTTTTTGAGCAGTACAAGATTGGGTACGGAGCTGCTATGGCAACTCTTCTTCTTCTCTTCCTTGCAATCTTCTCTCTCATTCAGATGAGAATCGCTCGTGCCAATGAATCAGATTTGAGTGGCTCATGAGTAAATCAATTTTGGATGCTCGTAAGCAGCGTATGTCTATCGGCAAGTCAGGTGCCTGGCTATTTCTCGGGGTAATGCTCTTTATCTCACTCTTCCCAGTTTTTTGGATGTTGCGCACTGCCCTCTCGCCAAATGGCAATCTCTTCGGAAGTGAATTAGATCTTTTCCCTGAGGGAATGTCTCTCAATAACTTTAAGAGAATTCTCGGCTTCTCAACCCTGGAAGAAGCACAAGCGATGGGTGGATCAGGCGCAAGCCTGAACTTCCTGCTTTATCTGTGGAATTCAGTTAAGTTCACAGCGGTAATTGTCTTCGGAACGGTTTTCACAGCTGTCTGCGGGGGATATGCGTTAGCTCGACTGAACTTCCGTGGCCGTAATGCAATTTTCTACATTCTTATGTCGGGCCTTCTGGTTCCAGCGATGTTCGCGACAATTCCTAACTTTATTTTGATTATCAAGCTCGGGCTTCTCAATACATTTATTGGCTCGATAGCACCATTTGTTTTGGGAACGCCATTTGCCGTCTTCTTTATGCGTCAGTTCTTCATCTCATTTCCTAAAGAGATAGAAGAAGCTGCAGAGATTGATGGACTTGGTGTTTTCGGGCGCCTGCGTCTGATTGTTCTTCCAATGTCTCTGCCACCAATTTTTACTCTTGCATTGATTACGGGAGTAACGGCTTGGAATGAATATCTATGGCCGTATCTAGTAGCCAATGATGAGAATCAACGAGTTCTTACTGTTGGACTTCGAATCTTTCTAGCGCAATCACCATCTACATCACCTGACTGGTCGGGTCTGATGGCAGCAACGACCCTAACCGTTATTCCTGTCGTAATCATTTTGGCGCTCTTCGGCAAAAAAATGATCGGCTCGATTCAGTTAGGTGGATTTAAATAGAAAAGAGAATTTCCGTACCCCTCGGTTCGGATTTACCACTTGTTTACGACAAATGGTGGTCACCTGGAAATACCAGATGGCTGGATGAAAGGATGAAAATGCGACGCATGAATAAGAAAGTTGCAGTAGCTCTAGCAGCTGCAGTCTTTACAGCGACGGTAGCTCCAGTGGTGGCAGCAACTCAAGCTAGTGCAGAGACAACAATCAATTACTGGTTGTGGGATGATCGTCAGCAGCCTGCTTACCAAGCATGTGCTGATGCATTCAAGGCTAAGACAGGAACTACTGTAAAGATTACTCAGGCAGGCTGGGATGATTACTGGACAGCAATTAAGACATCACTCTCAACAGGTGATGGCAAAGTTGATGTATTCACAGATCACCTTGCTTACTACCAGACATTCCTTAACGCTGGTCAGATTGTAGATATCTCAGCAGGCGTCAAGGCTGCAAAGGTTGATACAAAGATCTACCAGCCAGGTCTTTACGACCTATGGAGCAAGGATGGCGGTCAGTACGGCCTTCCTAAGGACTTTGACACAATCGCTCTTGCATACGATGCAGCTTCAGCAGGTGCTGCAGGTTACACAGCAGCAATGGTTAACTCACTAAGCTGGAATGCAAAAGATGGAGGAACTTTCGAGAAGTTCCTTCGCACAGTTACAGTAGACAAGAATGGAAATAACGCGCTTTCAAAGAAGTTTGATGCGAATAACGTTGCAACATACGGTCTATCAGCTCCAGATGCAGGCGATGCATGGGGACAGACATACTGGGCAGGCCTTGCTAATTCAAACGGATTCAAGTACCTCAACAAGAACCCATGGGGAACTAAGTACTACTACGACGATCCAAAGCTTGCAGAAGTTTTTGCATGGATCGCAAAGGGTATTAAGGCTGGATTCATTATGAATCCAAATAAGACAGGTGGTCTTGGAACAACAGCTCTCTGGAATGCGGGCAAGTTGGTTTCTTCACTCAAGGGATCATGGGAAATCAACGACACACTTAAGGTCAAGAGCGGCGGCATTAAGTTCGCAACTCAGCCAGGTGCTGCAGGTGGAAACAAGTCCATGTTCAACGGTCTAGCAGATTCGATCAATGCTAAGTCAACCAACCAAGCAGACTCACTTAAGTGGGTTCTCTTCGCAGGGTCAGCTGAGTGCCAGGATATCGTTGCATCAAAGCACGTAGTATTCCCAGCAATCAAGACTTCAACAGCTAAGGCTTTCAAGGCTTTCAAGGCTGCTGGAGTTGACATCAAGGGCTTTACATCAGTTGTAGACCCTAAGAAGACATTCATCCCGCCAATGGCTGCAAACCAAGCTGCAGTATCAGCAGCGCTAAAGCCATACTTTGAGAAGATCTTCCAGTCTCAAGGCAAGGCACAGACACTACTTACAGCAGCAAATAAGGCAGCAAATGCTGCACTTAAGGGCTAAGTAAGTTCCTAGCTAGGTAGAAAGGAGAAGCGCCGATTAATAGTCGGCGCTTCTCTTCTCCTATATCGGTTGAAGTTGTTACGAGTTACTATCCCCACAACAATTCAAAGTCAGGAAATAATCGTGTTTCATCTGAGTCAGAATCGCTCATCCATCCTTTTCGATAAGAGCGAAGATTCTCTTTCTATCCTCTATTGGGGTAAGAAGATTGAAATCAGTGAAAAGAGCGAAGCAGCTGTAAGCGCAGCTCTTAAGAAACCTTCTTTTCATGGCGGACTCGATGTCTCACCTCGCAATTTGGTCTTGCGCGAACATTCTCGTGGCTTTATTGGCCACCCTGCACTTCGCGGTCACCGCGCTGGCGTCAACGTCTCCAACTCTTTTACTTTAAAATCTGCAATACAGAAAGATCAGTCACTTAACGCGGTATTTGAAGATTCTATCGCTGGCCTAGAAATCAGTATCGAATATTCACTTACACCTTCAGATGTACTTCTGATCAACGCCACAGTCACAAATATTGCCGACGGTGACTATTCATTAGAGCACTTCTTGTACTGGTTGCCACTCGCTGAAAGCGCAGATGAAATTCTAGATTTCTACGGACACTGGACAAAAGAGCGCCAGCCCCAGAGACGTCCTTTGGGATATGGCCTTACTACCCGTGAAGGATTCGAAGGACGTTCAGGTCACGATTACACAATTACACAAATTGCCCTCAATAGTAAGACAGGGTTTCGTTCAGGTGATGCCTGGTCACTTGGAATGGCATGGAGCGGAAACAATATCCACCATGTAGAACGCCTTATCGATGGACATAAATCTATTGGCGCTGGTGAATATTTACTGCCTGGCGAAGTAATTTTAAAGAAAGGCGAGAGCTATAAAGCACCTCGCGCTGTGGCTACATTTAGTGATTCCGGTTTAGATGGAGTCACAAATAATCATTATCAATGGATTCGCTCTCGTGATAACCACATTACAAAGAGGAAAGCGCGACCGCTTGCTCTGAATATGTGGGAGGCCCTCTACTTTGATTTAGCCGAAGATAAAATCAAGAAAATTATCGACCGCGCAGCAGAAGTCGGCGTAGAACGAGTTGTCCTTGATGATGGCTGGTTTGGCGCACGTCGCCATGATCGTGCGGGACTTGGAGATTGGATTGTCTCCAAGGATGTATTCCCTAAGGGACTTGGGCCGATCATCAAATATGCAAACGAAAAGGGAATTGAATTCGGTCTCTGGTTTGAGGGCGAAATGGTAAATCCAGATTCGGAACTTTATCGAGCTCACCCAGATTGGATTCTGCAGGAACCTGGCCGCACTCCGGTTATGGGCAGATATCAGCAAGTTTTAGACCTCACAAAAGAAGGTGCATATAACCATGTGCTCTCACAGGTTGATGCTGTCCTATCTGAGAACAACATCGCCTACATTAAGTGGGACCACAATCGACATTTATCTGATCCGATTTCAGATGGACGTCCTGTTGTTAATAAACAAGCGCAGGCACTTAATTCATTATTCGATGAGCTAAAGCGCCGTCACCCAAAGTTAGAAATCGAATCCTGTTCTTCAGGTGGAGGACGAATTGATCTTGGAATGATCGACCATGCTGATCGCTTCTGGACATCTGATCAAAACGACCCACTGGAACGTCAACAGATTCAACGATGGACAGCAATGGTGATTCCGCCAGAATTTTTAGGAACGCACATTGGCCCAACTCTTGGCCATCAGATGCACCGAACACATTCCATAGAATTCCGGGCGCTTAACGCACTCTTTGGCCATGCTGGGATCGAGTGGAACATTACTGAAGCCACAGATCATGAAATGTCAGTGCTCAAGAAATTTGCTGCTTTCTATAAGCAGCAAAGAAATCTTCTTCACTCCGGAAATGTCGTGCGCAGTGATGTCATCGATGGAAGTGCCTACCTCTATGGAACAGTTGCACATGACAAGAGAGAAGCAATCTTTACTTACATGCAACTAACGTCACTAGACAATTTTGGCCCTCTGGCAACTACTTTTGATGGCCTGGATCCAAAGGCGTTGTATAAGGTAACTCTGGTTGAAGAGTTAA
Organism: Candidatus Nanopelagicaceae bacterium; assembly: GCA_965268205.1. Taxonomy (GTDB): domain Bacteria; phylum Actinomycetota; class Actinomycetes; order Nanopelagicales; family Nanopelagicaceae; genus Planktophila. The sequence continues at coordinate 415,694 of OZ254161.1, forward strand.
GTTCGGCTCACTTCATCCAGAAGTCTGCCCCTGGCTGGTGGCCATCTGTGGAGCTCACAGGAGAGCAACTTGCGAATCTTGGATTGCAACTTCCTGTAATAAAGCCCGAACAAGGACTACTTTTTCATTTTCAAGCTCTTTAGGGGGTAACATCGGGTACATCCGAAACTAGATAGTCAGCGTTGACTAAGGAGTGAATTGTGCTCGTAGGTATTCCAAAAGAAGTCAAAAATAATGAATTCCGTGTATCAACCACTCCAGCAGGTGTTCACGCCCTGGTCTTAGCTGGACATACAGTTTTTGTAGAGAAGTCAGCTGGTGTTGGATCTGCGATTACAGATGCAGATTATGTAAAAGCCGGAGCGACAATCCTCGATACAGCAGATGAGGTCTGGGCGAAGTCCGAGATGATCATTAAGGTGAAAGAGCCAATCGCTGAGGAATACCACCGCATGCGCAAGGGACAGATTCTCTTTACTTACCTTCACCTAGCAGCATCTCGCGAATGCACAGATGCCATTATCAAATCAGGCGTCACTGCCATCGCTTACGAGACAGTGGAATTCAATCGGACACTTCCATTGCTTGCTCCGATGTCTGAAGTTGCTGGACGTATGTCGATTCAGGTTGGTGCAGCTGCACTTCAACGCCCTAATGGCGGACGAGGAGTTCTCCTTGGGGGAGTTCCGGGAGTTGCTCCAGGAAAAGTTGTCGTACTTGGCGGCGGCAGCGTTGGAGTATCTGCGGCATCCATGGCAGTTGGTCTTCGCGCAGATGTAGTTCTTCTCGATATCAACTTGAAGCGCCTTGCTGAGATTGATGACATTTTTCAGGGGCGCGTAAAGACAATTGCTTCATCTTCCTATGCAATTGAAGAGCATGTCACTCAGGCAGATCTAGTTATTGGTGGAGTCCTGATCCCTGGCGCTGCTGCTCCAAAGCTTGTTACCGATGCAATGGTTGCAAAGATGAAGCCAGGCAGCGTTCTCGTAGATGTTGCAATCGATCAAGGTGGATGCTTCGAAGGTTCACATGCGACTACTCACGCCGACCCAACATTTAAGGTTCACAACTCACTTTATTACTGCGTAGCAAATATGCCTGGCGCAGTTCCCGCGACTTCAACTGCTGCACTTTCAAATGCAACGCTTAAGTATTCTCTAGCACTTGCCAATAAGGGCTGGGAGAAAGCGATTGCAGATGATGCAGGCCTCGCTGCTGGACTCAACGTTCACGAAGGAAAGATCATGTATGCAGCAGTTGCTGCGGCGCATGGCTAATACTCTTCTGAATTAACTCTTCCAAATTATTAGTGACGCTGGAAGCCTTTACGGCCCCAGACTTCCCAGAGACCCATCACGCATAATACAAGTGCGAAGCCGAAGAGAATATCTTCAGCCGGTGCAGAGAATATGCGTAAACCCATGATCGCATCAGGGTTGTACATCACGATATTTCTTGATGTCAGCCACCAATTTGTAAGGAATTGGAATGGCAAGATGATTGCATACGAGGTCCAAAAAGCTGGGCGAGTGAGCATCGAAGTCTTATAGCCGAAGAGATCTACCATGACGGCAACTGCAAATGCTGCGATAGCGATATCTGAGTAAATCATTCGCCGAACTCATCTTTGCGCCAATGGGGTTTCACGGTTGTTACCCCTTCAATAGTAAATATCGCTGCCATGGGAATAACCATAAAGAATAAGTACTCTTCGAGAGGAATATCTAATGGACCGTAGATTCCCAAGATTTGCTCGCGATCAAAGAACCAGTGGCCTTGTGCAATTGCGTATGCATCCCAGGCAAGAAAGAAAATACTGATAGGAAGAACACTTAGTGCAACTCGCTTAATGCGTCGCAGCACACCCGTCTTCAAATAGATTTCAAGCCATGCTGAGCCGCAGAAGGTAAATATGAGCATCGCCATATATGACCACTGTTTCATGCTCGCATTTTTGCATACCTCAGGGGAAAAATTGCTAATGTGTTCTTCATGGTCGAGGTGAAATTTAAAGTATTTAGCGCAATCCGCACTCTCTCTAGCGCAGCGGTTGCTGTAGCAATTGCCCTCTCGATCATCTTCTCGCAATGGCTTGGTGCAGACTCCCTGAATTGGCAGATTGTTCTAGCCACTATTGCGTTAACCGTTGGTATTCCACATGGCGCACTAGATCACCTTGTAACTTTGCCCAGATCAGCGCCTATTCGAATGGCGATATTCATTTTTATCTATGTAGCAATAGCTCTGCTTGCAATCTATGCAATCTTGAAATGGAATGTATGGGGCTTCATCTTTGTAGTAGTAATGAGCGCTACTCACTTTGGAATCGGTGATTCGGCATTCCTTAACGAACTCGATTCGCTGAAAAGCGCCACAGGTTCTCGAATTCCCGCCTGGCTCTATGCGCCCGCAGCTGGTTTATTGCCGGTGGCGATTCCCTTGGTAAATAGCAGAAGTTCTGAAGCACTTACTAAGGTAAATGAATCACTAGTCGATTGGCACCAGGGATACACCACGGAGATTATTTTGGCGGTAGCTGCAATCACAACGCTCTGCCTTCTTGGATTGCTCCAACGTAAGCGATACCGGGATGCTTTAGATGTCGCACTGCTTGCAGCTCTTGCATCTGTGGCGCCGCCCCTTGTCGCATTCGCTGTCTACTTTGGTTGCTGGCATGCACTTCGCCACACAGCTCGACTTACATCACTTCTTCCTAACTCAGAGAGCGCTTATCTTCGTGGTCGCCCTGGACAAGCATTTATTGCAGCTGTTATTCCTGGGCTTCCTGCACTCTTTGGAACGATTATCTTCATTGCAGTACTCGCGGGATTTTCACAACAAGATCTGAGCGATAAATTCTTATGGCTCACCCTCGTGACAATTTGGGCGCTTACGGTTCCTCACATGTTAGTCACAGCAAAGTTAGACCGCGCCGCCCTTAAAAAGTAACCCTCATTGGCTAGGCTCGTGCCATGGTTAAGAAAGTATTACTGCTCGCGATAATTGCAACGACGCTAACCCCTGCTCAAGCGGCTCCGATTTATACTTTTCCAGTTGCAAACTGCGCAGTCAACTATGCCCGGGCTCATCACGACTATGCAGCTACTGATATTTTGGCAAAGGCAGGATGTAAGTTTGTTGCGCCAATTAATGGCATCGTTGATGAAGTCAATCGCGTAGATACCTGGAAGAGCCCACCTAATTTAGGAATTACTCGCGGCGGTTTATCGGTATCGATCATCGGTGAAGATGGAGTTCGTTACTACGGTTCCCACCTTCGCTCTATCCCTGAAAATATTCAACCAGGTGTCGCAGTAATGACCGGAGATGTTCTGGGTGCAATTGGATCCACAGGCAGTGCGCGAGGAACGGCGCCACATCTCCACTTTGGAATTTCATGGCCAACGCCACCTGATACATGGTGGGTGCGTCGCGGAGAAGTATTGCCGTGGAAATATCTAGATGCGTGGAAGAAAGGTAAAGATCTTTCTCCGGTAAAGGCTGTAGCTGCTCGTAAAGCTAAAGTGGGAGAGATTCCGCCGCTACCTAAAAAGTAGTTTGGCTAAAAAGTAATTCCTTTAGAAATGAAATAAGGCCCGCCGATTTCTCAGGCGGGCCTTACTCGTAAGTGAAATTAGTTAGCGTTCACTGCGTCTGCCTGAGGACCCTTTGGACCCTGGACGACCTCGAATGAAACTGACTGACCCTCTTCAAGGCTCTTGTAACCGTTTCCCTGGATTGCTGAGTAGTGAACGAATACATCTTGTCCGCCACCATCAACTGCAATGAAACCGAAACCCTTTTCAGAGTTGAACCACTTAACTGTACCTGTTGCCATATTTTTTACTATTCCTTCGATATGTTGGGCGTTCGAGAATTCCTCGACCACCAGTCTTCGTCTTGCTACAGCCATACCGAGTAAAGAAGTAAATCTAACAACGGGTACTGATAAAGCGTCCGACTAAGGAAAAGGGTACCTGTTACGCAACGGTATTCCTATTCCTGATTTGAACTACGAGTATGCCGATCACGCTCAAATGAGCCTCATAACCGGCCTCATATTCACAAAGTCAGAAGAAAGTTGTATAAATAAGGCACTCACTTACCAAAGAGTCGCAATTGTGGATCGGGGAAGGTCGCACAAAGCCACCTTGGTAGGAGTACTTCATGCACCACAGCTCTATCGCAGGTTTGGTAACAATCCACTCTGCGCCTACTGCCCTGCGCCAACATATCGAGTGGGGCCTTAACGCAATTCTTGGTCTTCCGCACAATTACACATGGCGCGATCAACCACTTGCTGCCGGAACAATTCGCACAACGATCGAGTATCGCGGTGAAGCTGGTCTTGCTTCGAAGATTGCAACGGCCCTTAAGAATTGGCATTACCTTCGATTTGAAGTCCAAGAGTTTGGCAAAAACGGCGGCGAGTACTTTCGTTGCACTCCAGAGCTAGGAATTCACCGAGCAAACGTTGATGCATCAGGTGCAATATTGATCTCAGAGAATGTAATTCGAAAAGCACTTTCATCTTTTGATGATTTGGAAGTTCGTGAGAATTTAGTGGTAGCACTGGGTGAAGCATGGGATGAAGCGCTCGAACCAATGCGCGGTGTTGATTTACAGGAAGTTGCACGGTTGCGAGCGATATAGGATAAGAACATGACAACACAGACTCCGATGACAGCCCAAGAGCGCCGCAGGTCAATTCTCTACATCGCTATCGCCCTCATTCTTGCAATCGCACTTGGTGGTGGACTTGTCAAAGTTGGCGCTGGATTTGCCGATCGTAGTGCAAATGGAATTACCGTTACTGGTTCTGCAAAGACTTCTGCAACAGCCGATAACGTTGTCTGGACTCTCAATGTCTCTCTGACTCGCCAAACAGTCTCTGATGCTGTAACTAAAGTTGGCAGCGATGTCGCAGCAGTTACTAAGTACCTCACTGCTGGCGGAATCCCTGCCGACGAGCTAACACTGGGTTCAGTGTCAACATATGCCAATGAAGAATATTCAAATGGAAATAACACTGGAAGAATTTTGAATTACCGCGCATCTCGCGATGTTGTTGTCCGCTCAAAGGATGTTCAGCTAGTTTCCAAGTTATCGCAAGGAATCGGATCGATCCTTCAAACTGGTGTCAGTGTTAACAACTACGGACCACAGTACTACCTTTCAACACTACCTAAGCTTCGCCCACAACTGCTTGAAAAGGCGATGAAGGATGCAAAGGTTCGCGCCGTTGCAATCACTAAGGCAGTGGGCGGAAAAGTTGGAGCAGTTCAGGCTGTTCGATCTGGCGTCTTCCAGGTAACAACCCCTGATTCAACAATGACTGCAGATACCGGTGCATATGACACATCAAGTATTGAGAAGACAGTTACTTCAACAGTTTCAGTAACTTTTAAAGTTAATTAAAAAGTTTATTAATTAGAGCGGAATATTGCCGTGAGAACCACGGCGATATTCAGTCTCACCTAATACCTTTGCGATAGCGCTACGAGTCTTATCTGGCTCAATCATCTCATCGACTGCGCCGATCTCGATTGCGCGGGCAACTCCACCTGATACTCGCTCATGTTCTGCTGCGAGTTCTAGCTCCATATCTTCACGCTGATCTGCTGGAAGATCTGCCAATAATCGACGGTGCAGAACACGCACGGCTGCAACTGCGCCCATAACTGAAACTTCTGCTTGAGGCCAGGCAAATACTCGCGTCGCACCAAGCGACTTCGAGTTCATTGCAACAAAGGCTCCGCCATAAGCTTTACGTGTAATGACTGTGACGCGAGGAACCACCGATTCAGCAAATGCGTGCAATAACTTTGCGCCGCGACGCACAGCGCCTTCCCACTCTTGACCAATGCCAGGTAAGAATCCAGTGACATCTGCAATAACAACGAGTGGAATTCCAAAGGCATCACAGGTTCGCACAAAGCGTGCGGCTTTCTCGCCAGCTGCGGAATCGAGAACCCCACCAATAACTTGAGGGTTGTTTGCGATTACACCGACGGTACGTCCACCTAATCTGCCGATGACGGTTGTCATGTTCTCTGCCCACATATCAAGGAGCTCTAACTTCTCACCATCCTTATCGAGGATGGCATCGACAAGCGGGTGAACTTCATAAATGCGCTTCTGTGATTCTGGAACTAAGTGCGCAAGTGGGACATCCTCAACGTTTGCAGACATGAGGCCTTGGTTAGCAAAGAGCGAGACGAGATCTTGAATCTCGCGGAAAGCAACTTCTTCACTGGGTGCAATGACGTGCGCAACTCCGGAGTTCTTACTATGCGCTTCAGGTCCACCAAGTAAAGCCATATCAACGATATCTCCGGTTACTGATTTAACTACGTCAGGACCGGTTACAAAGATGCGACCTTCAGGTGCAAGAACAACAACATCTGTAAGGGCTGGTCCATACGCACCACCACCTGCTGTTGGTCCTAAGACAAGCGACAACTGTGGGATGCGACCGCTTGCAGTAACCATCGCTTGGAAGACTTCACCGAATGCATTGAGAGATGCAACGCCATCACTTAATCGCGCACCACCTGAGTGCCAGATACCAATGATTGGAGATTGTGCTCCCATTGCGGCGCGATATGCCTGAACAATTACCTGCGAACCCTCAATACCTAGCGCGCCACCTTTAATGGTGGGATCAGATGCGAAGAGAACAACTTTATTTCCCTTAACTAATCCGGTAGCCGCGACCATTCCACAATCAGTGCGGGGGATCAGTAATTCATATGCGCCGTTATCAACAAGGCGCGCGATACGAGCCTCTGGGTCCAGTTGATTGACCGGCGTTGTCATGGCTCTAGATTAGAGCGATTTAAATGCAAGCACCACGTTATGGCCACCAAAACCAAATGAATCGTTCAGTGCCGCAATATCTCCCGCAGGAAGTTGGCGAGGTGTGTCGCGAACAACATCGACTGTGACAGCTGGGTCGAGGTTCTCGATATTAATTGTTGGGGGAGCAAGGCGCTCCTCAAGTGCTTTAACAATAAAGACAGATTCAATTGCACCAGCGCCACCTAGTAAGTGACCTGTCATTGATTTCGTAGCAGAGACAGCAACGTGATCTGCATCTGCGCCAAGTGCTTTGCGAAGTGCATTTGCTTCTGCAACATCGCCAGCAGGTGTCGAAGTAGCGTGTGCGTTTAAGTGAACAATATCTTTTGTTGATAGGCCTGAATTTGCGAGTGCAAATTTAATTGCGCGCTGAACACCAGAGCCTTCTGGATCCGGTGCAGCGATGTGATAACCATCAGATGTAAGTCCTTGGCCACCAATTTCGCAGTAAATCTTTGCTCCACGCGCCTTTGCAGATTCGTACTCTTCGAGGATAAGAATTCCGCCACCTTCGCCAAGAACAAATCCATCGCGATCAACGTCATAAGGACGAGATGCTGCCGCAGGATTATCGTTACGAGTTGAGAGCGCCTTCATAGCTGCAAAGCCAGCCATAGGTAATTGATGAATCGCAGCTTCGACGCCACCGGTCACGATGATGTCGGCGCGATTGTTTTTAATCATTTCAAAGGCGTAACCGATTGCTTCGGCGCCAGATGCGCAGGCACTGACGGGTGTATGCACGCCAGCCTTTGCTTGAAGCTCAAGTCCAACATTTGCTGCCGGCCCATTAGGCATCAGCATCGGCACTGTATGTGGACTTACGCCACGAGCGCCTTTTTCGTTGAGATTAACAAATTGATCAAGCAGTGTGATGACTCCGCCGATACCTGATGCAATAACGACTCCGAGTCGCTCTTTATCAATATCGTCTGGAGATCCTGCATCTTTCCAAGCCTCGCGTGAAGCAACGAGTGCAAACTGCTCTGAGCGATCTAGGCGGCGCATTTCAACGCGCTCCATCTGATCTGCCGGTTCTGTCGCAACGCGCGCAGCGAAGTGCACGGGAAGTAGTTCGCGCCAATCTTCAGTCAGAAGACGGACGCCACTTTGGCCGGCAAGGAGCGCCTTCCAAGTTGTGGCGACATCGGAACCCAGTGGAGTTGTAGCTCCAAGGCCTGTGACTACTACGCGACGTTGTGACATACCGCTAATTACTTTTAAAAGTCTACTTACGCTGCTGCGTTAACGATGAAGTTAACTGCATCGCCCACTGTTGCAAGCTCAGTTACCTTCTCATCAGGAATCTTCACGCCAAAGCGCTCTTCGCATGCAACAACAACTTCAACCATGCTCAGTGAGTCAACTTCTAGGTCATCTGTGAAGTTCTTATCGAGCTCGATTTGTGCAGCCGGGATGCCCGCTACTTCTTCAACGATCTCTTTGATTCCTGCAAGTACATCTGCTTGTGAAAGCGCCATTTTTATTCCTTTACTAATGTGAACTGCTGTATTGGGGACAGGTGTGTAATTGTCTATGAAAAGTAGCCTTACTTCCCAGTAATCGGGTGGATATTACGAAGAAAATTATGGTTTTGGTGGCAATTTAACAACTTGGCCCGCGTAAACGAGACCTGCGCCATATCCGATCAAGAGCGCCAGCTTCCCATGCAATTCTGGATGTTTCTTGAGAAGTGCATCCATCGCAAGCGGAATCGAAGCAGCAGATGTATTTCCATTGGTGCGAATATCGTCTGCAATCACAACAGAGTCAGGCATATTCATCTCTTTCGCCATTGTTTCAATGATTCGAATATTTGCCTGATGCGGAATGAAAACATCAATATCGTTAACAGTGAGTCCTGCTGCTTCTAGCGCCTTCACTGCAGCCTTGCTCATTGAGAAAACGGCCCAGCGAAATACTTTCTGACCTTCTTGAGAGATATTTGGCCATTTACTTCCCGCTTTTGTTAACTGGGTTTCAATATCGCGGACCTCAATCCATGAAGGATTCATCTGAATTGCATCTCGGCTATCTGCGTCCGATCCCCATTCGACAGGGCCAATCCCAGCATCCTTACTTGCACCGATAACGACTGCGCCTGCGCCATCTGCGAAGATAAATGCGGTTGCGCGATCATTCGGGTCTGTGAAATCAGAAATCTTCTCAGCACCGACAACGAGCACAGTCTTTGATGTGCCAGCCTTAATAAAGTCGTGTGCCATTGAGACGCCATAAGAGAACCCAGCACACGCTGCATTGATATCAAATGCAGCAGCCTTTGGGTGACCTAACTTCTGCAAGATTGCAGTAGCAGCCGATGGCGCCTGAAATGGGAAGGTAATCGTTGCAACGATCAAGGTATCGATATCTGAAATTGAGAGCTTGGCATTTTTAAGAGCATCTTCGACAGCCCATGTAGCCATCTCGAGAAGTGATTCAGATTCATCAGCAAAGCGACGAGATTCAATTCCGGTACGTTGCTGAATCCACTCATCGCTAGATTCTATGCGATCGACAATCTCTGAATTCGGCACTAATCGCTTTGGGCGATAAGAACCGACAGCAAGGATCTGGCTCTCGCTACCTGTCTTTGTTCCAATGACCTTGGACATTAGATACCTCCGTGGACTGCAGCGAATTCTCGTGCAGCATCGATATCTGCAGGTGACTTAAGAGCGAATTGTTCAATTGTAGGCACAGCGCGCTTAATTAATCCGACAAGCGTTCCAGCAGGAGCAACCTCGATGACACCAGTAACTCCGAGAGTTGCAAGACGCTGCATGCACAAGTCCCAGCGAACAGGGTTAGCAATCTGACTAACAATGCGATTGAGAATCTCTCGCCCATCGCTGACTTCTTCGCCGTCGCGATTGGAGATAACGGAAACCGCCGGATCTGTTGCGGCGAGTGATTGGGCAAGAGTGCGAAGAGGATCGACTGCTGGTTGCATATAAGAGGTATGAAAAGCACCAGCAACTGCCAATGCGCGAACACGAGCACCTTCCGGAGCTAATTGCGCAAGTGCATCAAGGCTTCCAGCTGCAACAATCTGGCCACCGCCATTGTCATTTGCTGCAACGAGTCCTAAATCTGAAATCGCCTTTAAAACTACTTCGCGGTCGCCACCAAGAACTGCAGACATTCCTGCTGGCGCTGTCGCTGCAGCTTTTGCCATCTCGACTCCACGCGCACGAACTAACTTCATTGCATCAAGCGGCGAAAGTGCACCAGATATTGATGCCGCAGTTATTTCTCCAACAGAGTGTCCTGCAACGTATGAGAATTTTCCAGAAAGATTGAGAGCGCTAGCGCTGAGTAAGCCTGCGGCAACGATAAGGGGTTGTGCATTTGCAGTGTCTTTAATTTCCTCTGAATCTGCGGTTGTTCCAAGGTGAAGAAGATCGAGACCAATACTTTCAGACCAAGAAGATAAGAGTTTGGCTTGCGCAGAGTCTTCTAGCCAAGAGGCGAGCATTCCGGGAGTTTGCGATCCTTGACCCGGAGCGATGATTGCGAGCACGTGGTTAATATATTGGATTACGAACGAGTAACAAGCCAAACGTGCGCACAATGTGGCGCAACGCTTACTTTCTGCGTTGGAAGGCTAATTACAGGTTCATGCGTCAGTACAGGAGATGCTGCATCAAAGATTCTGCGGAAACTTGTTCCCCATTTCTCATCAGGCAGAGTAAATAATGTTTCTTCTCGCGAAGAGTTAAGCAAGAGCAATAAACCGCGATGTGGACCTGCCTCAATAAGAACGCTCAAGCTGCGCTTTTCACCATCTGCCCAATGTTCTTCAGTCATCTCATGGCCACCCAAACTAAACCAAGCAATATCTTTTCTCTGAGTTCCAAGATCTACGCGACCTGTGAAGAATTCTGCTGCAACATCTGCTAAGTAAGTTTTTCTGATGCGCGCTAATTCACCGACAGCATCTTTCATATCTTGTTCTTCAGGAGATAAGTTCCACGAGTTGGCCCATCCACCACCAAAAGTTTCTGGTGAATCTTCGATACCGGGCCACATATCTTTCGGCATTGAATATCCATTATTGGAACCATCTTGTGTGCGACAGATTTCATCGCCCATATTAATCATAGGAACACCGGCAGAAAGCATCAGAGTCGCCATCATCGATTTCTTCAAGGTAAGGCGTAGCGCCTGAATTGAAGGATCTTCGCTCGGGCCTTCAACGCCCATATTCCATGAGCGATTCTCATTGGAACCATCGCGATTGTCTTCTTGGTTAGCTTCATTACGCTTATTGGAATACATCGTGAGATCGCTCAGAGTAAATCCATCGTGGGCGGTTACGAAGTTTATTGATGATGTTGGCCCGCGGTAATAGAAAATATCTGATGAACCACTGATGCCGGCAGCCACATCTGCAACGCCTTCACCATATCCACGCGCAAGATCACCTAACCAGAACTGACGCACAGAGTCTCGATATCGATCATTCCATTCGCGCCAAGGATGAGGAAAATCGCCAAGTGAATATCTTGAAATATCCCACGGCTCTGCAATCATCTTAAAGTTTCTCAAAACTGAATCAGATTCGATAGCCGACATCAGCGCTGAATCTGATGCAGAACTAGTTGCATAGAGCGCCGTTGCAAGATCAAAGCGGAAACCATCAACGCCAACGACTTCAACCCACCAACGAAGTGAATCGATAATGTGGCGCACGCCGTGAGGTTTAGATGCTGCAACTGTATTGCCGCAACCTGTGACATCCACATAATTTCCATTGTGGTCATGGCGATACCAAGCGTTGTTATCAATGCCTTTAAAAGAAAGCGTTGGTCCGCCTACGCCACCTTCACCAGTATGGTTATAGACAACATCAAGAAATACTTCGATGCCCGCATCGTGTAATCGATCAACTGCTTCTTGTAACTCTGTTGTTGGATCATCTGTCGCTGCGTATTGCGCGTGAGGAGCGGAAAATGCAATTGCGTTATAGCCCCAATGATTCTTTCTCCCGCGATCCCAGATGCCAGGTTCTGTTACATAAGAATGAATCGGCAGAAGTTCTAGGGCGGTAATGCCAATCTCTTTTAGATGTGCAATCGTGCTGGGGTGGCCAAGTGCTTTATAGGTTCCGCGCTCTGATTTGGGAATCTCGTGGTTCTTTGCAGTAAGGCCCTGCACGTGAGCTTCGTAGATAACTTCCTGTGTCCATGAATAAATCGGACGGTTGATTTCGCGAGTGCGATAGTCGGTAACAACAGAGTAAGGAACATGTCCTGCGCTATCGCGATCATCGCGCACTGTTGTATCGCCGGCGCCAGTTCCGTCCGATGCAACATGTCCATAAATCTCTGCGCTGTAATTAAGTTCGCCATCTAACTTGTGGGCGTAAGGGTCGATTAATAATTTCGCAGCATTAAAGCGCGATCCATATTCAGGCGCCCATGTTCCGTAGACGCGATATCCGTAGCGCTGGCCGGCACGTACACCGGCGAGGTAGCCATGCCAGATCGGACCATTGCGATGCGATAAGGCGAAACGCGTTTCAACTAACTTTCCATTGACCTCATTGAAGAGACAGAGCTCAACGGCAGTTGCCGCATTGGACCAGAGCGCGAAGTTGCAGCCACCATCGGTAAGAGTGGCGCCAAGGGTTCTGGGGTCTGCGGGAAGCACGGCGCTATCTTGCCCTGCTCTTCTTTAATATCGGTCCTCATTTGAGATTGAAATTGAGGTTACTGGTCAGTAACATCTCCTCCATGAAGATCGCCGTATGTGTGAAGCAAGTTCCAGATTCATGGGCCGAGAAGAAGATGGTCAATGGCGCCCTCGATCGCGAGAACGTGGATGCTGTTCTCAATGATCTCGATGAATACGCAGTAGAAGAAGCGCTGCGCATCGTTGAAGCACATGGCGGCAATGAAGAAGGTGGTCCACATACAGTCACTCTCATTTCGATGGGGCCAGATCGTGCAACAGAGGCGCTACGTAAAGGTCTTTCGATGGGCGCAAACGATGCAATCTTGGTCAGCGATGCATCTCTTGCCGGCTCTGATGCGATTGCAACATCAGCTGTTCTTGCAAAGGTAATTGCAGATGGTGGATTTGATCTCGTTATCTGCGGAACAGAATCAACCGATGCACGTATGAGCGTTGTACCAGCGATGATCAGCGCTCGCCTTGGGTGGGCGCAGCTGACATTTGCATCAAAGGTGACTGTTGATCCCGCAGGAAAGGTTTCTATTACTCGCGTTACAGAAGCTGGCGTTGATGAGATCTCTGCAGATTTCCCTGCAGTACTTAGCGTTGTAGAAAAGATTAATGAACCTCGCTACCCATCCTTTAAGGGAATCATGGCTGCGAAGAAGAAGACAATTGAATCGAAAGATTTAGCTGCAATTGGTGTTGCAGCACAGAGCGCATGGTCACAGGTTAATGAGGCAACACCTCGTCCTGCACGCGCTGCCGGCGTTAAGGTCAATGATGAAGGCGAAGGCGGAAGCGCTCTCGTAACATTCCTAGCAGAGAAGAAGTTGATATGAGCACAGTATTGATTCTCGCTGATTTTTCAGGCGATAAGGCGACCAAAACAACGGCAGAGCTTGCAACAGCAGGCGCTCGCATCGGCGCAGTAACTGCAGTCGTTCTTGCTCCAACAGGAAAAGGCGCAGCACTTGCTGCTAGTGTAAATCTTGGCCCAATTCAATCTGTCATCGTTCTTGAATCAGATGACTTTGCATCACACGGCGTTGCCGCATCGGCTGATGCACTTGCAAACCTTGTTAAGGAGAAGTCGCCAGCTGCCGTTCTGATTGCTTCCCATGCATTCGGTAAAGAAGTTGCAGCTCGCGTCTCAATCCTTACAGATTCAGGAATCATTACAGATGCAATCGATGTTGCTGCAGACTTAACTGCAACTCAATCTGTATTTGGTGGATCCACAACTGTTAAGTCAAAGGTTTCACATGGCACTGCAGTGATTACTGTGCGACCAAATAGCGTTGAAGCAGATTTCACTGCATCAACTCCTGCAATCGAAAATGGCTCTGCAGTTGTTAGTGCAGATGCAAAGAAGGCAAAGGTCTCCTCTTCACAGCCACCAGTTAAGGGTGGACGTCCAGAACTTACCGAGGCAAATATCGTTGTTTCAGGCGGACGCGGAACAGATGGCAACTTCGCACCAGTTGAAACATTTGCAGATTCATTAGGCGCAGCAGTTGGAGCATCACGTGCTGCAACAGATGCAGGTTGGTATCCACACTCACATCAAGTCGGACAGACAGGAAAGACTGTGAGCCCTGCTCTCTATGTTGCATGCGGAATCTCTGGAGCAATCCAACATCGCGCAGGTATGCAGACTTCAAAGACAATCGTTGTGGTTAATAAAGATCCGGAAGCGCCTATCTTTGATATCGCAGATTTCGGCGTAGTAGGCGACCTCTTCAACGTATTGCCGAAGGCCACTGAGGGCGTTCTCGCCAAGAAAGGCTAATTAGCCTTCACGAACTAGACTGCTCCCATGAGCGTCTATCTCGACCATGCGGCAACTACGCCGATGTTCGATGCTGCAATCGAGGCGATGAATTCATCTTTGCGTAAATTAGGTAATCCATCTTCTCTGCACACTGAAGGTCGCTCGACTCGTAAAGATGTTGAAGATGCTCGCGAAGACATTGCGAAGGCGATTGGTTGCCAAGCAAGTGAAGTAATTTTCACCGGCTCTGGAACTGAAGCAAATAATGCTGCGATTAAAGGTCTCTTCTGGCGCTCAGATATGAAAGTCATTCTGATCTCTAGTATCGAGCATCATGCAGTACTAGATCCTGCCCATTGGCTGGCAGAACATGATGGCGCAGAGATTATTGAGATTCCTGTTACTGCATCAGGTGTCATTGATTTAGATTTTGTGAAGAAAGTTGTGCAGGAACGTGGGGCAGAGATCGCACTTATTTCTGTCATGCATAGTAATAACGAGACAGGCGTTATTCAACCAATTGCAGATGTCGTAAAGATTGCAGGAGATATTCCTGTTCATTCTGATGCGGTGCAGAGCTTTACCAAAGTCCCACTTTCCTTTAAAGAGCTCGGTCTCTTTGCAATGACAATCAGCGGACATAAAGTTGGCGGGCCACTCGGTATCGGTGCGCTGATCTTGCGTCGCGCAGTTGAGATTCCACCTCTGCTTCACGGTGGGGGACAAGAGCGAGATATTCGAAGCGGCACACTGAATGCTCCATCGATTGTGGCACTTGCTGCAGCGGTAAAGGCGGATCTTTATGATGCGAAGAAAATTGAATCTCTACGCGATTCATTTGAAGCTGGAGTTACAGCACTTCGCCCCGATGCAGTGATTAATGGCAAAGGTGCGCTGCGTCTTCCTGGAATTTCGAATATTACTTTTCCAGGAACACAGAGCGATTCACTGCTCTTGCTCATGGATTCAGAGAAAGTTTCATGTTCAACAGGTGCTGCATGCACGGCAGGTGTTCATCGACCAAGCCATGTATTGATGGCGATGGGTCTTACCGATGTTGTATCTCAATCATCACTGCGCTTCTCATTTGGTTCAACAAATACCCAAGACGATGTTGCTTATGCGCTCTCGGTGCTGCCAACGGTTATTGAACGCGGTCTTGCCGCCAACGCTGTGGGTCGAAAATGAAGATCATCGCCGCCATGAGCGGTGGAGTCGATTCTGCAGTAGCTGCAGCTCGCGCCGTTGAGGCAGGGCATGAAGTAATTGGCGTGCACCTTGCGCTCTCATCGAATCCGCAGAAGTACCGCAGCGGTGCTCGTGGATGTTGCACCATCGAAGATTCACATGATGCACGACGGGCCGCAGATGTCATCGGCATTCCTTTTTATATTTGGGATATGGCAGATGAATTTCACGAAGGCGTTGTTGAAAATTTCATGAGCGAATATGCAGCAGGACGTACTCCTAATCCATGCCTTCGTTGTAATGAGAAGATTAAATTTGCTGCAGTTCTCGATCGCGCAAAGGCGATGGGATTCGATGGCGTTGTTACGGGTCACTATGCGCGTACTCAAGAAACGTCTGAAGGTCGCACACTGCATCGCGCAATTGATCCCCTTAAGGATCAGTCATACGTTCTTGCAGTTCTCAATCGTGAACAAATCAACGGTGCGATATTTCCTCTCGGTGATACTGAGAAAGTTGATATTCGAATCGAGGCAGAAGCCCGCGGATTAGCTGTTGCACAGAAGCCGGATAGCCACGATATTTGCTTTGTTCCATCAGGGGACAATGCAGGTTGGCTGCGCGATCGATTGGGTAGTGAAGTTGGACCCATCGTTGATCAAGATGGCACCAAGATTGGCGAACATAAAGGTGCATACACATACACAATCGGACAGCGAAAAGGTTTAGGTCTTACCGTTCCTACCGCAGATGGTTCGCCACGATTTGTTCTAAAGATTGAACCAGTGACAAATACCGTTGTCGTAGGTGCGCGAGAAGATCTCGCTGTGACTTCTATGCGCGGTGAAAAACCGATTTTCTGCGGCCCTGAAATTGGCGCGGCTCCACTTCGTGGCTTTGTTCAGGTACGTGCACATGGCGCAGCTCTGGATTGCACTTACTATCTAGATAACGGCCAGCTCGTCGCAGAACTCGATTCTCCTTTGCTGGGGCTTGCTACAGGCCAAGCGATGGTCATCTATGACGGCGATCGTGTTGTTGGTTCGGCGACTATCTGCGAGACAGCATGACAAACCAAGCGCGCCACAGAATTTCCGAACTCACTACCGAGATTCGTGATCATCAATTTAAATATTATGTTTTAGATGCGCCCACAATTACCGATGCGCAATTCGATAAGCTGCTGAAAGAGTTACAAGCGCTAGAGGCAAAGCACCCAGAACTTCTCGAGCCAGATTCACCATCACTGGGCGTCGGTGGGGGATTTGCAACAACGTTTGATCAACACGATCACATCGAGAAGATGATGAGCCTTGATAACGTCTTTGATGAAGAAGAACTCAATACCTGGTTTGATCGAGTGGAGAAAGATTCACCTTCACCTGAATACTTATGTGAACTGAAAGTCGATGGCCTTGCTATCAATCTCTTATACGAGAACGGTCAATTAATGCGTGCTCTAACACGTGGCAATGGCACTACGGGTGAAGATGTCACTCTCAATGTAAAGACCATCAAGGGACTTACTCATAATTTAAAAGGCGAGAAGATCCCTTCACGAATTGAAGTTCGCGGAGAAGTCTTCTTGCCTGTCGATGCATTTAACCAACTCAATGAAGAACTTGAAGAAGCTGGAAAGCCACTCTTTGCCAATCCTCGCAACTGTGCAGCAGGTTCACTTCGACAGAAAGATCCGCGAGTAACTGCCTCACGTGCACTGGATGTCGTTGTGCATGGCGTTGGAGCAAATGAAGGGATCTCTTTTTCATCACAATCGGATGCCTATAAGCAGCTGAAAGCTCTTGGTTTGCCAACTTCTAACCGCTTTAAAGTCTGCAAGAGCCGCAAGGAAGTTCTAGCCTTCATTGAAAATTACAATATCCATCGACACGATGTAGAACACGAGATCGACGGCGTAGTAATTAAGGTTGATGACCTTGCAGAGCAGAAGAAGTTAGGTTTTACATCTCGTGCCCCTAAATGGGCGATCGCTTATAAGTACCCACCAGAAGAGGTAACAACAAAGCTTCTCGACATTAAGGTCAGCGTTGGACGCACAGGCCGCGTCACGCCATTTGCATTTATGGAGCCGGTCAAAGTTGCAGGGTCAACAGTTACCAATGCAACCTTGCATAACCAGGAAGAGATTGAACGCAAAGGCGTCTTAATCGGAGATACCGTCATTATTCGCAAGGCAGGCGATGTCATTCCTGAAGTACTTGGGCCAGTTCTTGATAAGCGCACCGGTAAAGAGAAAGCATTTGTAATGCCAACGCATTGCCCAGAGTGTGCAACAGAGTTACGTGCAATTACTGAAGGCGATGTTGATATTCGCTGCCCTAATACCCGCAGTTGCCCTGCGCAGCTTCGTGAACGTATCTACTACATCGGCTCTCGCGCAGCACTTGATATCGATGTGCTGGGGTATGAAGCAGCAGTTGCTTTACTTGCTGACAAGATCATCGTCGATGAGGCAGATATCTTCTCGCTTACTGAAGAGCAGTTAATGAAGTCATCGTTCTTTACCAAGAAAGATGGCGGCAAAGGAAAGAATCTCGAGAAGTTATTGGAAGCACTTGAGACCGCTAAGAGCCGTCCACTGTGGCGAACAATTGTTGCGCTCTCGATTCGCCATGTTGGGCCAACTGCAGCGCAGGCACTTGCAAATAACTTAGGCAGCATGGATGCGATCTCAAAGGCTTCTGTCGAAACTTTGTCAGAGATTGATGGTCTCGGAGATGTGATCGCGCAATCAGTGGTGGAATGGTTTGAGGTTGATTGGCACCAGAGAATTATTGAACAGTGGAGCAGCGCTGGCGTTCGAATGATTAATGAGAAGGCGGCAGATCTTCCACAAACTCTTGCTGGTCTTACCTTTGTTGTTACCGGAGGCCTAGAAGGATTTACCCGCGATTCAATTGCAGAGACAATCACCGCTCATGGCGGAAAGGCATCATCTTCTGTCTCAAAGAAAACTGATTATGTTTTGGTGGGCTCAGACCCAGGTTCCAAGATGGGTAAGGCTCAAGAGTTGGGCGTCACAATTATCGATGAGGCGCGCTTTTTAGAACTTCTTGCAGGTAAGTAGTAACCTTTGACTCATGATTAATCTTGCATCTGAGGTTGTGCGTGAGCTTCCAGTTCCGGCCTATGTTTTCGGAGTCATTGCCTTCGCAGTCTTCTCATTTCTTTTGTACATCACACTTCGCCTAGATAAGTAATTGCCTTGAAAGTTGGGCTTTACGGCGGCACATTTGATCCCATCCATAACGGTCATATTCGCGTTATCGAAGAGGTAATTTCTAAGAAGATTGTCGATCGCTTACTTGTCGTTCCTGCCGGTGAACCACGACTACGAGATAACGCACCTGTTGCAACTGGTGCGCAGCGCCGTGCGATGTGCCAATTGGCGATAAGCGCACTTCCTGCAGAGATCTCATCTCATGTAGAGGTAAATCCCATCGAAGTACTACGACATGGTCCTAGTTATGCAATAGATACCGTTGAGGCGATTGCTCAGACTTACGAAGGTGCAACGATCGTTCTCATCCTTGGCACCGATGCCTACGAGAAGATTGACCAGTGGCATCGAGCAGATGAGTTAAAGCAGATGGTCGAATTTCTCGTGATAGATCGCCCCGACTTTCCAGGCAATCACAATGTTCAACTCAATACAATTGTAGTATCGGCGACAGATATTCGCGCCAACAAGTCAGATCTAATACCGGCAGCAGTTGCTGCATATATAAAGGAGCAGAACCTCTATGCCAGCAAGTAAAGCCTGCGTCGAACGCACACAAATTGCTGCTCGCGCAGCTGCCGATAAATTCGGTAGCGAGCTTGTTGCTCTCGATCTATCTGACCAGAGCGTTCTCAGTGAGGTCTTCCTTATTGTTACCGCAACAAATTCAAAGATGATCGGATCGATTGCCGACGAGGTAGAAGAGAAGCTCCGTCTTGCGGGGGATAAGCCGCTTCGCCGCGAAGGAACTGAAGAGTGGGTCCTTCTCGATTACTCAGATCTCGTCGTCCATATTCAATCAACAGAACTTCGTCGTTACTACATGCTCGATCGCTTGTGGAATGACTGTCCTCATATTGAACTCGAAGTTGTGAAAGAGGAAGCAGCACGTGGGTAATCAAGTAATTCTCTGGCGCCATGGCCAGACTGATTGGAACGTTGCCAATAAGTTTCAAGGACATACAGATATTCCGTTAAATGAAGTCGGAATGTTTCAAGCTACACACGCGGCGCCAATCCTGGCTGCGATGAAGCCAACTCTGATGATTGCAAGTGATCTAGGACGCGCACAGAGCACGGCACACGAACTTGTTAAGTTAACTGGATTAGAAGTAACAACTGATCCGCGACTTCGCGAAACAAATTGCGGAAACTGGGAAGGTCTTACCGGTGATGAAATTCGCAAGGTAGATCTTGATAAATTACGTGAATGGTCTATGGGTGGAGATAACCCTGCCGGCGGAATCGGTGAACGCCGAAGCGAAGTTGGCGCACGAGGATTTGCTGCAATTATGGAAGCGCTCGACGGTAAAGATAATCAGCGTCTTGTAGTTGCAACCCATGGTGGAACAGCTCGAACAATTATCGGAACTTTCCTCAATCTTCCGATTCCATTCTGGTCTCGTATCGGCGGACTATCTAATGCGCAATGGTCGATTCTCGAAGAGTCGCCAAAGGGCTGGCTCTTAGTTGAACATAATGCGGGATCGATTCCAGAGCCTGTCTTTGGCGAGGAATCTGGCGGAGTTGTTCCTGATTCAGTGCGGTAAAGTACGCATTCGTCTTGGCTTGAAAAAAACTTTGACGGGGATATGGCGCAATTGGTAGCGCGCTTCCATGGCATGGAAGAGGTTAGGGGTTCGATTCCCCTTATCTCCACGTGAGTACAGAACGCGAACACGCGGCATACGACTTTGCATACGTGCAAGAGAAGTGGCTGCCGATTTGGGACAAGCTCGAGCCATTTAAATCTGGTCGAGCAGATGACCCGCGCCCGAAGAAGTATGTACTCGATATGTTTCCATACCCATCAGGTGATCTACATATGGGTCACGCAGAGGCATATGCACTTGGCGATGTCATCGCTCGTTACTGGATTCAAAAAGGTTTCAACGTCATGCACCCAATCGGTTGGGATGCATTTGGTCTTCCTGCAGAGAATGCTGCAATTAAGCGCAATGAAGATCCACGTATCTGGACCTACGAAAATATTGCAACGCAGAAGGCATCGATGCGCCGCTATGCATGTTCCTTCGACTGGGATCGCGTCTTTAACACATGCGACCCCGAGTACTACAAGTGGAACCAATGGTTATTTACAAAGTTACATGAACGTGGCTTGGCATACCGTAAAGATTCAGCAGTTAACTGGTGTCCAGGTTGCCAGACAGTTCTTGCTAATGAGCAGGTAGTCGCAGGACTCTGCGAACGTTGCGATTCAGCTGTTACAAAGAAGAAGTTAAATCAGTGGTACTTCAAGATCACTGATTATGCAGATCGCTTGCTCGATGACATGTCAGAACTCGAAGGTAAGTGGCCAGATAAAGTCTTGATGATGCAGCGCAACTGGATTGGTCGCTCACAAGGCGCCGATGTCCAATTTAATATTGAAGGTCGCACGGAACCTGTAACGATTTACACAACTCGTCCAGATACTTTATACGGTGCAACATTTATGGTTGTGGCGGCTGACTCTGCACTTGCTGCAGAACTCGCATCAGGATCTGAAGTTGAAGCTGAATTCACCGCATACCTTGAGAAGATTAGAGCTGCGTCAGATATTGATCGTTTAGCTACAGATCGTCCAAAGTCGGGTGTTGACCTTAAGCGTTTTGCAATCAATCCAGTTAATGGAGCAAAGCTTCCGATCTGGGCATCTGATTACGTTTTAGCTGATTACGGCACCGGCGCAATTATGGCTGTTCCGGCTCACGATCAACGCGACCTAGATTTCGCAAAGGCGATGGGACTACCGGTTCAGGTTGTTGTTGAAACTGGCGAAGAAGATCCAAGTGCAACAGGTATAGCAACGACAGGTGATGGAAAACTTATTAACTCCGGCTCACTTAACGGACTTACAAAGGTTGATGCAATCGCTGCGATTACGAAGCAGTTAGAGTCAGATAAGTTAGGTAAGAGCTCACGTAACTATCGTCTGCGCGATTGGCTTGTATCTCGTCAGCGCTACTGGGGCACACCGATTCCTATCGTGCATTGCGATAAGTGCGGCGAAGTTCCTGTTCCAGATTCAGAACTTCCATTGTTGCTTCCTGATGCAAAGGGTCTCGACCTCAAGCCAAAGGGGCAATCACCACTTGCTGCAGCAACTGAGTGGGTCAATACAAAGTGTCCTAAGTGTGCTGGTCCTGCAATGCGCGATACCGACACCATGGATACCTTCGTGGATTCATCTTGGTACTACCTGCGCTATCCATCATCGACTAATGCAACAGAACCATTTAATCGCGCAGAGATCGATACCTGGCTTCCAGTTGATCAATATGTTGGCGGCGTAACTCACGCAATCTTGCACCTTCTTTACTCTCGCTTCTTCACCAAGGTTTTATATGACATGAAGATGCTTTCGTTTACCGAACCATTTACACGTCTGCTCAACCAGGGCATGGTTGTCATGGATGGTTCTGCGATGTCGAAATCTCGCGGAAACCTTGTACGTCTCTCAGATGAACTAGAAAACCACGGCGTCGATGCGATTCGTCTATCGATGGTCTTCTCTGGTCCACCAGAAGATGATGTGGATTGGTCTGATGTTTCACCATCAGGTTCCGTTAAATTCTTAAGCCGTGCTTGGAGACTTTCCGGTGATGTCACGAGTGCACCTGGCGTTGATTTCACAACCGGAGATCTCGATCTTCGCAAGGCAACTCATAAGGCTCTGCACGATGCAGCATTTGCAGTCGAATCATTTAGATTTAACGTAGCAATCGCTCGCGTAATGGAGCTCGTCAACGCAACCCGTAAGGCGATTGATACTGGTTGCGGTGCAGCAGATCCTGCAGTGCGCGAGGCAACTGAGGCGATTGCAATTATGTTGTCACTCGTTGCTCCATTTACTGCAGAAGAGATGTGGGAGCGCCTTGGCCATAAGCCTGCAATTGCAACTGCCGGATGGCCAGTTGTGGATCCTGCACTTCTCGTTGCAGATGAAGTAGAAGCCGTTATTCAGATCAATGGCAAGATTAAAGATCGCATGAAAGTTTCACCTTCGATAAGCGATGCAGATTTCGAAGCTGCAGCCCTTGCGCTACCTTCGATTGTCGCTGAACTTGCTGGCGCTACGCCTAAGAAAGTTATTGCTCGCGCTCCAAAGCTTGTCAACATCGTTCTGTAATCCCCAGCCGCACCCATTTTCTATCCCAGAGTTCTGTAGTTCCTTCACCATCCGCGGATGGAAAACACATATATAGAGAAGGTAAATAATTGGTGGGGCGATCTCCACTACACATCAATGCAGAAAAAGGGCTTAGCGATAGTTGCGGTGCTTGTCGTCGCAATATCAGCCCTCTTCGTTACGCGTGGTTCATCGCAGGAAGTAATAGCTGCGCCGCTTGAATTTGATACTCCAGCAATATCGCAATCACTGACTATCGATGTTGCTGGGGCAGTTAAGAAACCAGGCGTTTACAACTTGCCCACTAATTCACGTGTTGTTGATGCGATTCGTATGGCTGGGGGCTTGCGAATCAGTGCCGATACTTCGGATATCAATCAAGCGCGATTGTTAAAAGATGGCGAGCAAATTTATGTCTATCCAAACTCTCCATCGTCTTCATATTCCAGTGGTGGTTCAACGCGTGCAAAGCGAGCACCTGTTCGCGCATCAGGACCAGTTGCAATCAATCGAGCGACAGCAAAAGAGTTTGAATCTCTCGATGGAATTGGACCAGTTTTAGCATCTCGGATTGTCAGTTATCGAAAGGCCAATGGCGCATTTACAACCATTGAGGATTTGAAGAAGGTGCCTGGGATAGGTGAGATTACATTCGCAAAGTTCAAAGAGAAGCTGCGCGTGTAATCGACAGCCGCGCCCTCGCATTGGGGGGCGCGGTCTGGGCAGGTGCGTTGGTGCAGAGTTGGTCTCGCACATGGAGCATCTGCCTCATTGCAATTCTGGCTTCACTTATCTTGCGAAATCGTCAGAAATATCTCGTTCTAGTAATTGCAGTTCTCGTCGGCTCAACAATTATGTCGATAAGAGTTGCCGCCCTTGAATCCAGCGCAATATCCGAGTATCGCGGCCAGAGCACAACGATTGAACTTCAGGTAACAACTGATCCAGCAAAGATGGCGCCTCGCGTCTTTGGCGATTTTATGGCCGAAACTAGTTACTCATTTTTGGGTCAAGCAACTCTTCTCGATAACCGCTACAGACTTCGCATTCCGATTCGAGTCATTGCATCGACGAAGAGCGTTAAGGACTTGCTACCTGGGCAGAAGATTCGCGTGTCGGGCAAAGTACTTAAGAGCAAAGAGGGGCGAGTCGCAGCTCTTGTCATCGTTGGAAACGATGTAGAAGTAATTACTCAGCCATCGCGATGGGCGAAAGGCCTTGCAAAGATCCGCCTTGGGCTGCGCGATGCAACGGGTACAGGAGATGCAGGCGCACTGATTCCCGGGATGGTTATTGGAGATACCTCGAAACAGAGCGTTGATTTCAAGAACGAGATGAGACGTTCAGGGCTTACGCACTTAGTTGCTGTGAGTGGCGCTAACTTTGCAATTGTCTCTGCCTTTGTCTTATGGGGAATGCAATTTATCTTCCGGAAAGTTAACTACCGCCTCATTGCTACAGCGATTGCACTGGCATCTTTTATTGCACTGGTACGCCCATCGCCATCTGTTCTGCGAGCTGCTGCGATGGCCGCGGTTCTTCTCTTTGCTTATGGCACTCGCCAGGGAAGAGATCCGCTGCCTGCGTTAGGTTTTGCAATCGCTGCAGTGGTGATTGCAGATCCATTTCAAGCGCGTGACCCAGGATTCGCACTCTCTGTTCTGGCAACAGCTGGTTTATTGCTTATCGCACCAAAGATTCGCCCAAAAATTCTGGCGCCACCGATTGCTGCAATGGCGCTCTGTTCGCCGGTCATTGTGGCTCTTTCGGGATACATCAGCCCCATGAGCATCATCGCAAATATTCTTGCTGCACCTGTCGTCGCGCCAATCACAATTGTGGGCTTTGTAGCTGCGCTGATTTCCCCGATCTCTGCACCTTTTGCTGGGCTACTCATTTGGATGGTCAAACCACTTGCGCAGTGGATAACCTGGATTGCACAGTGGAGTTCAACCTTTCCTGTCTTCACTTTAAAGACTGGACTTTATGGATTTGTCGCAGCGCTATTTCTGGCGTTGGTTATTTACATCGGCAAGGCAAAGGCGCTGATACCACTTCTTGTAATTGTTGTTGGATTCTCGTGGGTGCAACGTTTTCCAGCAGGGGATTGGCAGATTGCTAATTGCGATATCGGACAAGGCGATGCCCTGGTTCTGAATTTAGAGAACCATAGAGCGATAGTGATAGATGTTGGTCCGGACCCTCAACTGATTGATAGATGTCTGCGCCAATTAGGAGTTAAAGAGATTCCCTTAATTCTCCTTACTCACGGACATGCCGATCACATTGGCGGGCTATCTGGCGCAAAGAAAAATAGGAAAGTTGGCCAGATCTGGTTTGGAAATATATTTGCCGGAACCCGTGCTCGAGTTGGCAATATTGAAATAGATGTGAAGTGGCCGATGGAAGGAAGTGAGAACTCTCCTAACAATTCGAGTATCTCTGCGCTCTTTAGATCACCTGACTTCACTCTCTTCGCCGGCGGCGATATCGAACCTCTTGCACAGGAGCAGTTGCGAGAGCAGATAGGTGCTGTCGATATTTACAAGGTTTCACACCACGGCTCGAAGTTCCAAGATCCCGAACTGATGCGAGAGCTATCGCCTGCACTTGCTGTCATCAGCGTGGGCGCGAAGAACACATATGGACATCCGGCGCCGAGCACAATCTCGGCTCTGACTGATTTAGGCGCTAAGGTATTGCGTACTGATAGAGATGGCGCCGTTGCAATATTGGCACGCAACCACCAGATCTCAATTCAGCGAAGTAAGAAGTGGTTTCGATTCTTTTATTGGAGTTAGTTTTTTGGATTGGGGGGGAGCAAATGAACGCCTTCTATCTCCTTCTGGGCTCCGAAGGTGCACTCGCAGATCGCGCACTCAATAAACTCCTTACTGAGCTAAAAGAAGAGAAGGCCGAGATCACATCTCTATCGGCTGCCGATGTCATGATTGGCGATATCGCAGATGGCCTTGCACCCTCACTCTTTTCTGAACGTCGCGCTCTGGTAATTAAAGATTTGCAGGACCTGCCCGAAGATTCTAAAGATGAGATCACTCGTTACTTAGATCAGCCTGACCCAACGATGACGGTGGTCTTCTTACATAAAGGTGGCGTCAAAGGTAAAGCGTTGCTCGATGCAATTAAGAAGGCTAAGCCAGAAATCATTGTCTGTGATGCAATTAAGAAAGAGGCAGATAAAGAATCCTTCGTTCGCGATCTATTTCTCGATGCAGGACGTAAAGCAACACCAGGTGCAATCAAAGCTTTAGTTGGCGCCCTCGGTAATGAACTTCGCGAACTTCAATCAGCGGTCTCTCAGATCTCACTCGATGCACCAGCAGGAGCAATCGATGAAGCAATCGTCGATAAGTTCCACCAAGGTCGAATTGAAACTACAGGCTTTGATGTTGCAGATGCAACTATCGATGGCAACCTTCCGGTTGCACTCATTACTCTTCGCAGCGCGCTAGAAACCGGCACTGATCCTGTGATGGTCACCTCTGCAATTGCATCATCACTGCGCTCACTTGCGAAAGTTTCCGGAACAAATAAAGGAACAAAATCTTTTGAACTTGCAGGACAACTTGGAATGGCGCCGTGGCAGATTGATAAAGCTCGTCGCCAGTTGCAGAGCTGGACTCCACGTGGAATTGCCACAGCTGTCGAGGCGATCGCAAAGGCCGATGCTGATGTGAAGGGGGCCTCATCTGACCCGATCTTCGCCCTCGAAAAGGCGCTGCAGACCATCGCCACCGCTCGTGCCCAGCGTTAAAGCAGGGGTAAATCTCGATTTTGGGCTGATAGCCCTGCGCTGATAACCTAAGCGCCTGCACAAATCACAAGGTTTGGCTAAATACACATAAACGGAGCAATACACGTGGCAAATATCAAGTCGCAGATCAAGCGTATTAAGACAAACGAGAAGGCATACCTTCGCAACAAGTCTGTCTCATCATCTATCAAGACTGCAGTTCGCAAGTTCCGCGACGCAGTTGCAAAGGGTGACGCTGCTGTAACAACTGCTGAGCTTCGTGCAGCTTCAAAGGCTCTTGATGTTGCAGTTTCAAAGGGTGTTATTCACAAGAACGCTGCTGCAAATAAGAAGTCTTCAATGGCTAAGGCAGCTGCTAAAGCCGGCGTTCGTTAATTCAACTCCAGCTACTAAAGATTATCTAAAGGTAGAGGTCACTTAAGTGCCTGCAATCTCCATTGCTAAGGCCCCTCAGCCAGCATCAACAAATCCTGCGCAGATTCGTAATTTCTGCATCATTGCCCATATCGATCACGGCAAATCAACGTTGGCCGATCGCATGCTTCAAATTACTGAAGTTGTAGAAGCTCGAAATATGCGCGCTCAATATCTCGATCGAATGGATATTGAACGCGAACGCGGAATCACTATTAAGTCGCAAGCGGTTCGCTTGCCATGGCGCAGCGGTCTTGATGGACAGGAATATGTCCTCAATATGATCGATACACCAGGTCACGTTGACTTTACCTATGAAGTTTCACGCTCCCTTGCTGCATGCGAAGGCGCAGTTCTGCTCGTCGACTGCGCACAAGGAATCGAAGCGCAGACACTTGCAAACCTTTACCTTGCGATGGAGAACAACCTCACGATTATTCCTGTTCTGAATAAGATCGATCTTCCTAATGCGCAACCTGAAAAGTTTGCCGCAGAACTTGCTGGCCTTATCGGTTGCAAGGTAGAAGATGTATTGAAAGTTTCAGGTAAAACTGGCGATGGCGTTGCAGATCTTCTTGATCAAATCATCGCTCAAATTCCGGCACCTGTTGGCGATCCCGATGCACCTGCTCGCGCACTTATTTTTGACTCTGTCTACGATGCTTATCGCGGTGTAGTTACCTATGTTCGTGTTGTCGATGGTCGCATTAATCCACGCGAACAGATTCAGATGTTCTCAACAGGTGTTAAGCATGAAGCACTCGAAGTCGGTGTTATCTCTCCTGAACCTCTTCCATCAAAGGGACTTGGTGTAGGCGAGGTAGGTTATTTAATTACCGGCGTTAAGGATGTTCGCCAATCTCGCGTCGGTGACACCATTACAAACTTTGCACGTCCCACAAAAGAAGCCCTTGGCGGATATAAAGATCCAAAGCCGATGGTCTTCTCTGGCTTATTCCCACTCGATGGCGCTGATTTCCCTGTACTTCGTGATGCACTAGAGAAACTTCAACTCAACGATGCAGCGCTTGTATATGAACCAGAAAGCTCTGCAGCACTTGGCTTTGGTTTCCGCTGCGGCTTCCTTGGACTTCTCCATATGGAAATCGTCCGCGAACGACTAGAGCGCGAAGCGAAACTTAATTTGATCTCAACAGCGCCGAACGTGGTTTATCGCGTAACGATGGAAGATGGCAAAGAGTTTGTTGTTACCAATCCTTCAGAATTTCCAGACGGAAAGATCAATAACGTAAAGGAACCAATCGTAAAGTCAACGATTCTGGCGCCTTCTGAATTTATCGGAACAATCATGGAGCTCTGCCAGGAGCGCCGTGGCGTCATGCTGGGCATGGATTACATCTCTGAGGATCGCGTTGAAATTCGCTACACACTTCCACTTGCTGAAATCGTCTTCGACTTCTTCGATCAGTTAAAGAGCCGTACACGTGGCTATGCATCACTTGATTACGAAGAGCTCGGTGATGAAGAAGGAAACCTCGTCAAGGTCGATATCTTGCTTCAAGGCGAGGCAGTAGACGCATTTAGCGCGATTGTTCACCGCGATAAGGCTTACTCATATGGCGTGATGATGACCGGCAAGCTGCGGGAACTTATTCCGCGCCAGCAATTCGAAGTTCCTATTCAAGCGGCTATCGGCTCACGCATTATTGCCCGCGAATCTATTCGCGCGATCCGTAAAGATGTTCTTGCAAAGTGTTACGGCGGAGATATTTCTCGTAAGCGCAAACTTCTTGAGAAGCAGAAAGAAGGAAAGAAGCGCATGAAGATGGTGGGACGCGTTGAAGTTCCACAAGAAGCATTCGTTGCAGCTTTGGCGACAGATGCTGATATCGAAAAGATTAAAGCAGCTCGCAAACTCGAAGGCTAAAGCAATGCTCTCGTTCTACGTTCATATCCCTTACTGCGTTAGACGATGCGGTTACTGCGACTTCAATACCTACACACCATCAGAGCTTCAAGATGGCGCATCTCTTGAGATCGTCTCTGGTGATTACATCGATGCCGTACTTAAAGAGCTCGAATTCGCACCGAAAGATGAAGTAGTTCCAACCATCTTCTTCGGTGGCGGAACTCCATCGCTTCTGCCACCAAAAGATTTAGGTCGAGTTATCGCGGCAATCAAGGCGCGTAATGGCTTGACCGATGATTGCGAGATAACACTTGAAGCCAACCCCGACTCGGTCACAGCTGAGAAACTCAAAGAGCTAATTGCTGTTGGCTTCAATCGAATCTCATTCGGAATGCAATCTTCCAATCCTGAAGTTCTTAAAGTTCTCGATCGCACTCATAATCCCGAGAATGTTCGCAAAGCTGTTGAAATGGCTCGCGAGGCAGGATTCTCATCAATCTCTGTTGACCTTATCTACGGAGCACCTGGTGAAACGCTGGGGGATTGGGCGAGCACAGTCAAAGAAGCGTTGTCGCTCGATACCGATCACATCAGTGCATACGCGTTGATAGTTGAAGAGGGAACGAAGCTAGCTGCGCAGATTAAACGCGGTGAATACACGATGCCCGATGATGATCTGATGGCAGATATGTATTTGCTCATTGATCAACAAGCGCTGCAAAAAGGTATGAAGTGGTACGAACTATCTAACTGGTCAAAGCCGGGTCATGAATGTCGCCACAATATTGCTTATTGGAAATCAAATAATTGGTGGGGCCTTGGTCCTGGAGCGCATTCACATATTGATCAGAAGCGTTTCTGGAATGTGAAGCACCCCAATGCATATAAGGAGAAAGTCTTTGCAGGTCTTTCGCCGATTAAAGATTCTGAAATCTTGGGCGATGACGAAAAGAAATCTGAATACATCATGCTCGCGATTCGCATGCCGGAAGGCGTTCGTAAAGCAGCCCTTACTGTTGCGCAGTATGAGCGCACCATGGAGTACATCAAGAGCGGACATGTCATTGAACGCGAGAATTCGCTAGCTCTGACCCCGAAGGGTCGCCTCATTGCCGACCGCCTGACGCACGAAATGCTCCGATAAGTTGTGCGCGCTAAGATTGGCAAACTATGACAACTGATCGCCGCCTCGAGATTCTTCGAGCAATCGTCGACGAATATGTCGAAACTCAAGAGCCTGTTGGTTCTAAAGCGATTGCCGATAAGCGTGCGCTCGGAATTAGCCCAGCAACAATCCGCAACGAGATGGCAATCCTTGAAGATGAAGGTTTGATTACACAGCCTCATACAAGCGCTGGTCGTATTCCAACCGATCGCGGCTATAGATTATTTGTCGATAAGTTATCTGCAATTAAGCCACTTTCTACTCCAGAACGTCGCGCTATCGAAACATTCTTAGCGGAATCTCTTGATATCGATGATGTTGTAAAGCGCAGTGCAAAGTTATTGGCAGATATCACCAAGCAGGTAGCAGTCGTGAAGTACCCAAAGTTCGGTGATGCACCAAACCGAGAAATGATGGCGATTTCAGGCACCGCTAACTTGGCGCGTTCAGGTGAAGATTTAGGAACCACGCTATCTCCGATTCTCGAGGCCCTTGAAGAGCAAGTTGTTCTACTTCGTCTATTAAGCGATGCTCACCCAACAGTGCATGTAACTATCGGAAGCGAACAAGTGGATTCGAACTTACAGACAACTTCCCTCGTCACAGTTGGTTATGGAGCTGATCCTTCTATGGGTTCTCTTGGAGTACTTGGCCCAACTCGTATGGATTATGCAGGTTCGATTTCGGCAGTCTCTGCCGTAGCTCGTTACGTTGGCCGCTTTATTGCAGAGAGCCCTAAGTAATGGCTGATTACTACGACTTACTCGGTCTTGATCGCGGTGCAACTGCCGATGAAATCAAGAAGGCATATCGCAAGATTGCACGCGAACTTCACCCAGATGTAAATCCAGATCCTGAAGTACAGAATAAATTTAAAGAAGTCACCGCTGCCTATGACACCTTAAGTGATCCGCAGAAGCGCCAGCAATATGACATGGGTGGCCAAGGCGGATTCGGTGGCGGATTCGGCGGCGGTGGATTTAGCGACATCATGGATGCATTCTTTGGTGGCGGCGGAAATCGCGGACCACGTCCACGTATGCGCCAAGGACAAGATGCACTTATTCGCATTGAAGTAGATCTTCACGAAGCGTGCTTCGGAACAGAGCGCGATATCACTCTTGAATCTGCAGTTGTCTGTGAAAAGTGTGAAGGTCAGGGAACTGCCAACAACAGCGCACCTTCTATGTGTCCTGTCTGTAAGGGTCGCGGTGAAACTCAATTTGTTCAGAAGTCATTCCTGGGCCAGGTAATGACATCACGTCCATGTAATAACTGTTCTGGTTATGGTTCTGTGATTACCGATCCTTGCCGCGAATGTGCAGGCGATGGCCGCGTACGTGCACGTCAGACAATCAATATTAAAGTTCCAGCGGGTGTAGAGACCGGAAACCGAATCCAGATGGCTGGACGCGGTGAAGTCGGTGCAGGTGGCGGTCCAGCAGGTGATCTCTATGTAGAGATCGTTGAATCTGATCACGAATTCTTACTTCGCGATGGAGATAACCTACACATTGCAATTGAAATCTCATTCGCAGCAGCATCACTGGGCACATCAGTTATGGTTGAAACTCTTGATGGTCCTGTAGAGGTAGCAATCAAGGCCGGGACCCAGAGCGGTGCAATGATTCCGGTACGCGGCAAGGGAATGACTCGTTTGCGCACAACTAACCGCGGAGATCTCATCGTCCATGTCGATGTAGCCACACCACATAAGCTCAATCGCGAGCAAGAGAAGTTATTGAAAGAATTTGCTCAACTGCGCGGTGAGAAAGATGGCGATGTAAAGATTAAGGGCCATAAAGAAGGTCTCTTCTCTAAATTCAGAGATGCCTTCGGCCGCTAATGCTTACTCTCTTCTTCGTCGACGACCTTCCTACTTCAGTAGGAGCGCTCTATGAATTCCAGAATGAAGATGCTCTTCATGCAGTGCGCGTTCTTCGCACAGATGTGGGGGATATCTTCAATCTCAGTGATGGCAAGGGCGCCTGGTCGAAGGTTGTAGTTCGAGAGGCTGCAAAGAAATCACTTCGTGTAGAAGTTCTCGAAAGTGGATTTGAAGACCCGCTTGCTCAAACGCTTACCGTCATTCAAGCAATTCCAAAAGGTGATCGCATTAAGGAAGCAATTGAACTCTGCACTGAGGGTGGAGCCGATCGCATTGTGATGTGGAAAGCTGCGCGAAGTATCGGAAAATCTGAAGATAAGATTGAAAAGTTGCAGACCACAGCGCGCGAGGCAAGTAAGCAATCACGTCGTTTCCGCATTCCGACTGTTGTCGGCGTTGCAACAACTGAAAATATTATTGATGAAATCGCAAAAGTTGATCTTGCAATTGTTCTGCACGAATCTGCGATTGAACCAATCTCGAAAGTCGTCATTCCAGGTGCAAAGAAGGTTGCAATCATCATCGGGCCAGAAGGCGGTCTCACAGATGATGAGGTAGATACCTTTGCAGCCGCCGGTGCCAAGGTTGCCATCCTCGGTCGCCCCATTCTGCGCTCGGCACATGCCGGATTAGCGGCACTTTCTGCCGTCAACACCGCACTTTCCGTGTGGTGAATTCACCCCTTTACCGATAGATTTTCAGTTATATGGAACGCCTCTTAATCACAGTACCGCCCGCCATTCCGATGGTCGCACTCGTCGGTGTCTCTGATGCAAATATGTTGGCAATCGAGGCGGCCTTTCCATCGGTTAATGTCACAGTTCGCGGAAATGAAATCACCTTACGCGGCCCACATATCGATTGCATCGCACTTGAAAAGCTATTGACCGAGATGATGGTTGTTATCCGATCAGGTCAGAGCCTGACTGTTGATGCCGTTACTCGCAGCATTGCGATGTTAGAAGCAGAACCAGTGCAACATCCTGCCGAAGTTCTTTCGCTCAATATTGTCTCTAACCGTGGTCGCACGATTCGCCCAAAGACTGCAAACCAGAAGCTTTATGTCGATGCAATTGAAGAGAACACAATTACCTTTGGAATTGGTCCTGCCGGAACAGGTAAGACATACCTTGCAATGGCAAAGGCTGTCGCGGCGTTGCAGGCGAAGAAGGTCAACAGAATTATTTTGTCTCGCCCAGCAGTTGAAGCTGGCGAAAAGTTAGGATTTCTACCGGGAACTCTAAACGAGAAGATTGATCCGTACCTTCGTCCGCTCTTTGATGCGCTGCACGACATGATTGATGTCGATGCGATTCCTCGTTTAATGCAGACCGGCGTGATCGAAGTTGCGCCGCTTGCCTTTATGCGCGGTCGCACCCTAAATGATGCATTTATCATCTTGGATGAAGCGCAAAATACAACGCCCGAGCAGATGAAGATGTTCCTCACACGTCTTGGCTTCGGTTCCAAGATGGTTATTACTGGTGACATCACGCAAAACGATCTCCCTAATGGCCAGCGTTCAGGCCTTGGAATCATCAGAGATATTCTCGATGGCGTTGATGACATCTCCTTTATGGAGCTAACAGCAGAAGATGTTGTTCGCCATCGCCTTATCGGAGATATCGTCAAGGCGTACGATAAATATGATGCGACGAAATCTGTTCCTCGTCCGCTACGCAGCAACTAAAACACACTATGACAATCGAATTAGTTAATCGTTCTGGCGCGCTCGTGCCCGATAAAGAGATCACCTCATTGCTGGATTACGGCATCGAATACATGGAGCTCAACCCGCAGTGTGAAATCTCTCTGAGCTTTGTCGATGTACAGGAGATGGAAGAACTTCACATTAAGTGGATGGAAGAAGATGGCCCTACGGATGTTCTCTCATTCCCTATGGATATGCCAGAAAGTGGCGATGACGTTGTCACGCTAGGCGATATTGTGATTTCTCCCGCAGTTGCTGCAAAACAGGCATCCGATGCGGGCCATAGCGTCGAACATGAGATTTACATTCTTGCTACACATGGCCTTCTTCATATCTTGGGATATGACCATGCCGATCCTGATGAAGAGAAGGTCATGTTTGCACTTCAAGAGAAGATTGTTAAAGAATGGTCGCAGCGTTGAACACAATCCGCAAAAATATAAGTCTTGCTCTCGCTTTTATCTATACACCAATTGCAAAGGGCGTCATTGCTCTGGGTAATTTGATTACCCCGGATAAAGGCTTTCAGTGGGGATTATTTACCAACGAGAACGAATTACGTGAACTCATGGATCATGCTCATGATCGCGGGCTAGTTGAATCCGATGAACATGAGATGTTGCAGAATGTCTTCGAACTCGGCGATACCTTGGTGCGCGAACTTATGGTTCACCGAACAGATATGGTCTGGATTGAAAAAGATAAATCGCTTCGCCAGGCTCTCTCCCTTGCACTGCGCTCTGGATATTCACGTATTCCTGTGACTGGCGAGAATATCGATAACATTATTGGAATCGCATACGTTAAGGATCTGGCTAAGCGCGCACTAGATCACCATGAAGCTGAAACCACTGAAAAAGTTGAGCAGCATATGCGCCCTGCTGTCTTCGTTCCTGAAAATAAGGAAGCTGCAGAGTTACTGAAAGAGATGCAGCGCGATCAGATTCACTTAGCAATCGTCGTAGATGAATATGGTGGAACAGCTGGAATCATCACTATTGAAGATATTATCGAAGAGATTGTTGGCGAGATTGCCGATGAATACGATGATGGCGTTGAAGAGTTCAATTGGATCTCTGATACAAAGGCTCGCGCTAAAGCATCAATGCATATTGAGGATTTGGCTGATGAACTCAAAATCGAAATCGATCGTGAAGAATTCGATGATGTAGATACCATCGGCGGATATATGGCTGAAAAGCTAGGGCGTGTACCTATCGCTGGTTCGACTATCAACCTCCATGGATTTTCGATTACATCAGAGCGTCCAATCGGACGTCGACGCAGAATTAGCTCCGTTATTATTGAGCGCCTAGACCAGGAGGTTGATGAACATGAATAATCCTGAAGATCTCAAACTTGTCACACTTGCTTCATCAACTCTTGCCCGCAGCCAAGCAAAGCAAGCGGCAGCCCTTCGCGATACAACGGGCCGCACCTATGTTGCGATCAATGTTGCAGCCCCATCTCTACAACTCGACTCTCTTCAAGCTGTCTTAACTGTTGCTCTTGCATCAGGAATTACAGGAATTGAATCTGTCGTAACAGTGGGAGAGAAGCCAGCTTCATCACTTGTCATCACCGAATTTGCGCCAAAAGCTACTGTTTTCTATATTGATTCCAGCGGAGACCATCACCTTATTTAGCCACCAATTGGGTATTGCGCGTAGCAAAAGATAAGATTGCCCTATGCGCGTAGTTAGATTTTCGCCTCAACCAGATGCAGGTCTAGGAACTGACCCACTCTTTGGAATTCTCGAAGAAGATAATCAGATCTCGATCATTTCAGGTGACCCGATTTATCACGGTATTCAGAAGACAGCAGCGAAAGTCGAGCTCACCAAGGTTCGCTTATTGGCGCCAGTAATTCCGCGCTCGAAGATTGTCTGCGTCGGAAAGAATTATGCAGACCATGCAGCCGAGATGGGTAGCGCAGTTCCTGAAGAGCCAATCATTTTCTTAAAGCCAAATACATCTGTCATTGGCCCTGGCGACACAATCGTTTGGCCTGCAATGGCGCCATCGATTGACTATGAGGCAGAGCTAGCGATTGTTATCGGTCGCGTCTGCAAGGAAGTTCCAAGAGAGCGTGTAAAAGATGTGATTTTTGGATACACGATGGCAAATGATGTGACTTCACGTGAGCTGCAGAAGCGAGATGGACAATGGATGCGTGCGAAATCTTTCGATACCTTCTGCCCAATTGGCCCGTGGATTGATACAGATTTCATTCCTGGCAATCAACGTATCTCTACAACACTCAATGGCGAAGTCAAGCAAGATGCGACTCTAAGCGAGATGATCTTTAAAGTTGAAGATATCGTTCACTTTGTTACTCAGGTTATGACACTTCTTCCAGGCGACGTCATTATTACCGGCACACCTGCTGGAATCGGACCGATGCCTGAGAAATCAACTATTGCAATCTCCATCGATGGCCTTGGCCAATTAACAAATAAGGTGAGCGCCCGACCATGACAGCGAGAAAAGTAAAGGTACGTTTTGCACCATCTCCTACAGGTGATCTGCACGTTGGAAATATCCGTACAGCCCTCTTTGATTGGGCATATGCGCGCCATACAGGTGGAACTTTCTTATTCCGTATCGAAGATACAGATACAACTCGCGTTACAGATGAATACATACAGGCAGCGATCGACACGTTAAAGTGGCTGGGACTTAATTGGGATGAGGGCCCAGAAGTTGGTGGCCCAAATGGTCCCTACCTTCAATCGCAACGCCTAGATATTTACGCAAAGTGGGCACAGACTTTTCTCGATCAAGGCGATGCTTACCATTGCTACTGCTCACCGGAAGAACTCGAAGCTGTTCGTGAAGAACAACGCAAGGCAAATGTCGCTCCAGGCTATAACGGCCACTGCCGCGACTTAACTGCAGATCAAATCGCTGCCTATAAGGCTCAAGGACGTGAAGCAGTTGTGCGCATGCGCATGCCTGATGGAACAACAACATTTACTGATGAAATTCGTGGCGATGTTGCCTTCGATCATAAGTTTGTTCCTGATTTCGTTATGGTACGTGCAGACGGATCACCTCTCTACACACTTGCTGTAGCAGTCGATGATGTAATGATGGGTGTTACCCATGTTCTACGTGGAGAAGATTTGCTCTCATCAACTCCACGTCAGATCCGTGTTTACCAAGCGATGGGCATTAAACCTGAGGAATACCCAGTATTTGCTCACCTTCCCTTTGTGATGGGGCAAGACAACGCCAAGCTCTCTAAGCGCAACGGTGAAGTTTCGATTGCTTGGTATCGCGAACAGGGTTACTTGCCTGAGGCAATCTGTAATTATCTAGCTCTTCTCGGTTGGTCACCTGGTGATGACCGTGAAAATATCTCAATGAAGGAGCTAACAGAGCTCTTTACCGTTGAGAAGGTTCACTCTTCGCCCGCCCGCTTTGATATGAAGAAGTTAGAGGCGATCAACGGAGATAAGATCCGCGCTCTACCTCTTGATGAGTTTGCTAAGTGGACGATCCCATTCTTGAAGAAGGCTGATGTCATTGCAGGTAGCGATGAAGAGATTGCCCTTGTGATGAAGGCACTTCCACTAATTCAAGAGCGCATCGTTAAGTTAGATGAAGCTCCTGCTCTCTTGAAGTTCCTCTTTGTTAAGAACTTTGCAGTAGATGCAGAAGCTGCTCCAAAGATTTCGGATGCGGCTGCAAAAGATATTTTGAAGCGTTCACTGAAGGATCTTGAAAGCCTTGCAACGTGGAGCCATGAAAGTATTGAGGCAGCACTTCGTGCATCTCTGATTGAAGAGTTAGGACTCAAGCCACGTATTGCATTTACTGCGCTGCGTATCGCAACTACCGGAAGCACCATCTCTCCACCGCTCTTTGAATCAATGGAGCTCCTAGGTAAGCAGGCCTGTCTTGACCGCATAACGTCGGCTCTGGCGCTGTAAATTTCCCTTGCGCCGGTGGGGTAAACTTCTCACCTTGCGCTAGGTAGCCATACTTAGGGGAAAGAAAATTAAATATTGGGGTATGGGGTAATTGGCAGCCCTGCTGATTCTGGTTCAGTAAGTCTAGGTTCGAGTCCTGGTACCCCAGCGCAGTAGCAGTACAACTAAATATGAAATTAAAAAATTGAATATGTACGTCCTAGTAATTTTTCAAGGCACGGCCCCGTCGTCTAGCGGCCTAGGACTCTGGCTTCTCAAGTCAGCTACGAGGGTTCGAATCCCTTCGGGGCTACACCAGTTACAAAGTTAAATGAAAGAAGTGCCATCACTCTCAATTGGGTGATGGCATTTTTTGTATCGCGGTAAGTTTCACTTATGCGTGTAATCAATACCGAGCAATTGAAATCGGTTCTTGCCCACCTTCCAGAAAATCCTCGAATTATTGCATCGGGCAATTTCGCAACGCCTCACACCTTGCTCGCTGTTGCAGATCAAACTCTCGAAAAATTTAGATTGCATATGCTCAATGCTCAGAAGGGGATTCCTGATCGCGAGGGAATCACCTACGAGAGCGCCTTTGTGGGCCACGGCATGAGGCGACATCCACGACTTGAATACATTCCATCTCGTCTCTCGCTCCTTCCAGTTGTCATCAGAGATTTCGCCAGGCCCGACGCAGTCTTCATTCATACCTCAGAACGGCGCCATGACACAGTCTCTTTAGGTACTGAAGTCAATATCTTGCCTGCTGCTATCGAGAGCGCCCGTGCGCACGGTGGAATTGTGATTGCTCAGGCAAATAAGCAGATGCCATATACCTATGGCGATGCTCAAATTTATGAGACAGAGATTGATTACTTAGTTGAAGTAGATGAACCGCTAGAAGAAAAGGCAGAGACAGCATTTGCACCTGAGTCTCTTGATATTGGTGCGAGGATTGCATCGCTTATTGAAGATGGTTCAACTCTGCAATTAGGCATAGGAGCGATTCCAGATTCCGTTCTAACTTCACTGAAAGAACGCAAAGCGCTGCGAATCTGGACAGAAATGTTTAGCGATGGAGTTTTTGAGCTACATAAGATGGGCGTTCTCGATCCCGATGTTCTTTTAACGGCATCCTTCATCTTCGGCAGCAATGAGCTCTATCAATGGTTACACCTTAACCGCCGGGTGCAGATGCTCCGTACAGAACGCACTAATGACCCAAGCAATATTGCAAAGCAAGCAAAGATGCAGTCAATTAACGCAGCACTTCAAATTGATCTCTTCGATCAAGCAAATGCTTCACATGTTCGCGGCGAGATTTACTCAGGTTTCGGCGGCTCAACTGATTTTATTGTTGGCGCACTTCACAGCCGCGGCGGGCGATCTTTTATGGCTCTACCTTCATGGCATCCAAAAGCTCAGGTCTCAACAATTGTTCCAAGGTTGACTGAGAACATCACCAGTTTCCAGCACTCCTTTGTTGTTACCGAACAAGGAGCTGCAGCATGTTTTGGTCGCACACAGAGTGAGCAAGCCAAGAATCTAATTGATAAGGCTGCGCACCCGAGTGCACGCAATGAGCTTCGAGAGGAAGCCAAGCGCTTAAAGCTGATCTAACCCTTTGAGCTACTAGAGAGAGAAGCGTTGAGCGATAGTTTCACCAATTTTTACAACTATTGGTTTGGGATCTGAAATACATGTATTGATATCTGGCGCAAGTGAATTCAAGGTATACATCTCTTCGAAACGGGGGGAGCCAGCTATTGATTCGTCTACCTTCGCTTGGCCGCATACAAGAACCACTGGAATGTTGAGGCCGGAAGCAACAGAGTAGATACCTAGAGGTGCCTTGCCGTGAAGACTCTGTGCGTCATACATGCCTTCTCCAGTAATCACGAGATCTGCGCCCACGCAATGAGATTGAAGCTCAGTTAAGGCTATGAAAGTTTCGATTCCGCTTTGATGTCTAGCGTTTAAGAATTTAAGTGCCATATACCCAAATCCGCCGGCGGCGCCAGCTCCGGGAGTCGCGACGAACTTGAGGCAGGAGCCCTTGAGAAAGTTAA
Organism: Candidatus Nanopelagicaceae bacterium; assembly: GCA_965268205.1. GTDB lineage: Bacteria > Actinomycetota > Actinomycetes > Nanopelagicales > Nanopelagicaceae > Planktophila. The sequence goes on from OZ254161.1 coordinate 455,381, forward strand.
GGCAGCAGATCTCAGCACACGATCTCCCTTCGATATCGCTGGTCTTCGAGTCGGTAGCCCTGTTGCTCGCCCTACGAAGCTCATCTGCATCGGCCTTAACTATGCAAAGCACGCAGCCGAGTCAGGAATGACTCCACCACCAGAGCCAGTTGTTTTTATGAAAGCCCCAGATTGCCTGATTGGCCCTAACGATGAGATTGCTATTCCACCTAACTCAACAGCGACAGATTACGAAGTTGAGCTTGCAGTTGTTATTGGCAAGCGCGCGCTGTATCTAAAATCCGAGGAAGAAGCACGCGATTACATCCTTGGATATTCAATGAGCCAAGATGTATCTGAGCGTCACTGGCAGATTGAGCGCGCCGGTCAGTGGGTTAAAGGAAAGTCATTCCCAACATTTAATCCAATGGGACCACACATTATTACAGGCGATGAATTAGTCGCGGATGATCTTCGCCTTTATTGCACCGTCGACGGCGAGAAGCGCCAAGATTCACGCACAAGTGATTTGATCTTTGGTATCAGCCACATTGTTTGGTATCTCAGCCAATTTATGGAGCTCATGCCTGGAGATGTCATCAATACCGGAACACCAGAGGGTGTTGGAATGGGCTTTAAGCCAACTAAATACCTCAAGGCGGGACAGGTTGTTGTCACCGGTATTGAAGGTATCGGAGAGATGACCTCTAAAGTTATTGCAACTGCTTAGTTAACGACGTTAATTAACGTTCTGATTTGTGACGATCTGCCATTGTGTCCATCAGCGCAAAGAGAACGCCTGAAATTACGAAGGTCATATGAATACCGATACGCCAGCCTTCGCGGTTGGCATCGAATGTTCCTTCATGCATAAAGTCCTTGAGAAGTTCAATGACAGAGATTGCAACGAGTGAACCAATCAACTTAATTTTCAAGCCGCTGTAATCAACATGTCCCATCCAGTGTGGGCGATCCTTTGCACCTTCTGCAACGGTGATCTTCGAGACGAAGTTCTCGTAGCCTGCAAAGAGAACGATGATGATGAGGTTACCCAGAAGGACGGTGTCCAAAAGTTCGAGAACTTGCAAGGTAATTTCGCCAGTAGTGGCTCCCTGGATGTGGGTCATCATGTGCCAGAAGGCGTGGAAGAAGCGATAGAGAATCGGCAGGAGTGCAAGAAGAAGACCGATGTAAAGCGGCGCCAACAACCAGCGACCAGCGAAGATTACTTTTTCGAGAAACAATTCCATTTTTTCCATGTTGAAAATTATGTCAGTCGAGCACTGGAAAAATGAGAAAAGCGCTCAGAAATGCCGAAGAGAGAGCCTAGAGTTACCCCGTGCATCAATTCACCGAGGAAGTAGAAGAGCTTGCAAAGGCTGTCATGGAGTACAGCCTTGAGCGACTTAAATCCAACCCACCATTAGATGGCCCTCGGAGTGAAAAAGATTTATATGAAGAACTAGGAAACACAATTACGCCAAAAGGCCTTGGCGGTAAGAAAACCCTTGAAATCTTTACTGAGACTCTTGCACTTGCTTGCATCTCTACGGATCATCCACGCAATTTAGCTTTCATTCCATCTGCACCAAGTGAATACTCAAACCTCTTCGATCTCGTTGTCGGTGCATCATCACTGTACGGCGGATCATGGCAAGAAGGAGCAGGTGCAGTCTTTGCAGAAAACCAAGCACTGCGTTGGCTCAGCGATATGGTCGGGTTCCCGCAAAGTTCTGGCGGTGTATTTGTTCAGGGCGGAACAATGGGAAATCTCTCCGCTCTCGTTGTCGCACGCGACCAAGCACGCAAGGCGCACCCTGATGTAACAAGTTGGGTCATTGCGTGTAGCGCGGAATCTCATTCATCAATTACCTCCGCAGCTCACGTGATGGATGTAGATGTTCTCAAGATTGAAACAAATGGCGAACTTCGCCTTGATGGCGCACATGTCGGCAAAGCAATTGATGAACTTCATGCCACAACTTCTAAGCGCGTCTTCGCAATCGTTGGAACCGCAGGCAGTACCAACCTTGGCGTTGTTGATGACCTTGCATCACTTGCCACCGTTGCCCGCGATCGAGGTATCTGGTTCCACGTCGATGGCGCATATGGGTTAGCCGGAATCTGTGCACCTTCAGTTCGACCACTCTTTAACGGCGTAGAACATGCAGATTCATTTATCGTCGATCCACATAAGTGGCTCTTCGCACCATTTGATGCATGCGCACTTGTTTACAAGAATCCTGCGCTTGCTAAAGAGACGCATACGCAGCATGCGAGCTATTTAGAGACTCTCCATGATGATTCTTGGTCACCCTCTGATTACGCAATCCACTTAACTCGTCGCGTACGCGGATTACCTTTCTGGTTCTCACTTGCGGCTCACGGTAGCGATGCATATTCCGAAGCGGTAGAAGCAGGAATTCGCTTAGCAAAAGACTCTGCCGAATTGATTAAAGCTCATCCAAACCTTGATTTAGTGCGCGATCCTGAACTTTCCATCGTTGCATTTACTCGTAAAGGCTGGAGCTCTGCCCAGTATCAACAATGGGCAGATGATTTACTGGAAAAGCAGATCGGCTTTATTCCACCATCAAAGCATGCAGGTGAAAGTATCTTGCGATTCGCCTTCGTAAATCCTTGGACATCAATGGAAGATGTCCAGATGATTCTCGAGACTCTCTAGTCAAATTTATTAGCGGTCAAGCAGGTTCTGCTTTGGATCATATGTTGATCCATTGCGGCGCTTAGCGATTGCACTTAACGCTTCAAGAACAACTCGGTTTGCCAAGATTGCTGTGATATCCGCGCTATCAAATGGTGGCGCGACTTCAACAACATCAATTCCGACAACAGGTAGTTCAAGACAGATACGACGAACAGCTTCAAGCAATTCGCGCGAAGTCATTCCACCCGGTTCAGGAGTCCCTGTTCCTGGCGCCATTCCCGGATCTACAACATCGATATCGACAGATAGGAAGACCCCATCGCACTCGCTTGTAAGTGTTTCAAATGATTCATCAAGTACAGCCTTTAGCCCACGATGATGAATCTCGGTCATCTCATATGAGCGCATACCTTGATCGCGCATCCACTCGAGAGTCTTGTTATCCGGCCAGTAACCTCGAAGACCAAGTTGCAAGAAGCGATCTCCGCGAACATAGCCTTCATCAATCAATCGACGCATTGGAGTTCCGTGGCCAACAAGTGCGCCCCATTGATCTTCACCGGTATCAGCATGTGCATCAAAGTGGATCATAGAAACATTTCCATGGCCCAAGTGGTTTGCAATACCTGCAACATCAGCAGAAGCGATTGAATGATCGCCGCCTAGAACAACTGCAATTGCTCCTGCGCGAGAAATCTTCTCTGTTGCTTCACGCAAGACAGCAAGGGATGCAACGAGATCTCCACCAGGCATCAAGAGATCACCAGCATCGAAAACTTTAAGATCTTTCAAGCCATCTGTACGAAGGGCTAGATGTGGACGTTCGCCATCATGCGGAAGATAGTCGCCACCACGGATTGCCTGCGGACCGAACTTTGCACCGGAGCGATGTGATGTTCCACTATCGATAGGAGCTCCGACGATGATGACATCGGCGCCCTTGTAGGTAGAAGGATCATCGAGATCGCACGCAGGAATACCCAAGAAGGTAAATGCAGGTCCGTACATATTGCCGTGGTTAGCCATGGCGTAAGGATATCTCTGGGACCTGCACTTATTACCTCTTACATGGGATGATTGCCCCATGGCCACAACAAAGAAGAGCGCATTAAAGAAAGCAACACCCGCGAAAGCTCCTGTAAAGAAGGCAGCCCCTGTAGAAGTTCACTCAGGAATCGATTGGCGTTCGCTTTACCTCTACGCAGTCTGCCTAGTCACTCTTCTCGTCGTTTTATTCTCCACAGTGGCTCTTGTTAACGCGATCGTTAACTTCGCATTCCCAGATCCTGCCTATGTTGACCCATACGCTGTTAAAGAGAATATGCCAGACCCTGCCCTCTTGCAGCAGCAGGAAGATAACTCGCAGCGCCAAGCCCTGAAGAACATCTTCACCACATTCTCAACTATGGCGATTGCAACACCTGTCTATATCTACCACTGGCGCCAAGCCCGCAAGACATCTCGCTAAGGCAGCCGCACCACCGTTTCAACAATTGACTCAGACGTTGCATTGGCGCCTAGTTCGATACTGACATTCGTTGAAAACCCGCGAAGCGTTGCCTCTGATAACAGAACCATCTGCGCTGCGATATCAGTCATCCAGTAAAAAGCACCTGGCCCCACCTGTTCAATTAGATCCGATGCTTTCTCGAGAGCCTCGTCGCTAAATTTCTCGACACCGTTCTTATTGTTCTCAAGCACCCACAACAGGTAATCACGAATATCGCTGGCATCCTTTTTAACCCGATCGTGCTCATCGAGAATCTGCGCTAGCTCTGCATCCATCGCCCTATGCCTTAACCACCGAAACATATCTACCCCCTGGCTCAGATCGTAAAGACCCCCACCGACATCTAGACTCATCCCATGAATAGCATCGGACGCGTAATGGGAATTTTCCTTATCGCCGCAGGTATCGGTCACTTCTTTTTCCCGAAGCCCCTTGATGCAATCGTTCCCTCATTCCTTCCAGGCGATGCCCGCTTCTACACATATGCAAGTGGCGTTGCAGAAATCATTATTGGCTTGGCACTACTTGCACCGCTATCAATGAAGATCGGCTCCACACCAATCAGACTTATCGCAGCATGTGCAGCACTCGCATTATTTATCGCTGTCTATCCAGCAAATATCAAGATGGCTATTGACTGGAGCTCTCGTCCATTGGCAGAAGCGTGGATGGCTTACGCCCGCCTTCCTTTGCAATTCGGACTCTTCTACTGGGCATGGTCAATTATCAAAGCGCTTAAAAAGTTATCGTGAAGAACGATTCGATCACCGTTATCCATGATGGCGAATGCAGATTCTGTATCGCAAGTGTTAATTGGCTTGCGCTTAAGCTCGAATTCGTTGCCCATGCATTTCAGAGCACAGATTTATCTCGGTTCAATCTCACTCGTGAAGAATGCGCGAAGGAAGTTATTGCGATTGTTGATGGACAGACCGACCGAGGTGCCGCCGCAGTAGCGATTCTTCTTCATGCTCGAGGAAATCGTGTACTTGCATCCCTCATCAGGGCATCAGGGTTTATTGGAAGATTTAGCTACCGCTGGATTGCTTCTCACCGTGGCTCGCTTCTTGTAAAAGTCCTCACGAAAATTCTCGAACGCAAACTAGTTCACTAACAAACTTATCCACATCTGAAGAGATTTTTACTCTCTCTGCTTCTTTAGATACCTAGCCTTCCACCGCTGCGAATCACCTAAACCACTCTAATAAATCTGGGGCACGCGTTTTCTCGAGCGCTCCCCAAGCTCGAGAAGAGTGGAAGGAGGTGAATGCCATGGAACAGGAAATAAACTGGACCAAAATCGCGGTGACTTTTATCAAGTCTTTCTTCAGATTTATATCTGGAAAAGGAAAAAGTCGCCGCGCTAACGGCGACTTTTCTAGCGAAAGCTAGTCCGAGTTAGCAGTAGGAACCCCTCGGAGATTTCTCTCTGAGGGGTTCTTTATATCACCCAAAGAAACTTGGAATCAATCGATATCTCGCCAATGGGGGAAGAGAATTTCCGTTGATTACTGACAGTTACTAATCCACCTAAAGCGCCTATTATCGGTACATGTCGTTAGCACTTGTCACAGGCGCTTCACGCGGAATCGGTCGCGAGATCGCACTTGCCCTAGCTAACGCTGGACACGAAGTCATTGCAGTATCGCGCAAGCCCAACCCCGATGACACTCACCCAAAGATCACATCCATCGCCGGCGATATCAGCAATCTCGGATTTGTTACTGAACTTCAGAAAGAAGTCGCTTCCAAATACGGCACCGTAAAAACTCTCGTTAATGCCGCCGGAATCTTTGGCCCAATCTCGCTCATTAAAGATAGCGATCCAGAGCAATGGCTAGAGACAATCATGATCGATGCAATCGCTCCGTATTACACATCTCGTGCATTCCTACCCGCAATGCTCGATGCTCGCTGGGGTCGCATCATTAATTTAAGTTCCGCCGCAGCTCTGCATCAACCTGGCAAGCTCAATAGCGCTTACGCAACAGCGAAAGTTGCGCTCAATCAATTTACTCGCCACATGGCTGCAGAAATTAGCGGCAGTGGCGTCACCGCAAACGTGATTCACCCCGGCGATGTTCGCAGCGAGATGTGGGCAGATATCCGCGCAAAGGCAGCATCGCTTGGCGAAGATGGCGCCGATTACACATCATGGGTTGAATGGGTTGAAAAGACCGGGGGAGATGACCCGACAAAAGCTGCAGACTTAATAATGAAATTGGTCAGGGATGAATCTGCACATATCAACGGACAATTCTTATGGATCGATGACCCACTGCAAGCACCTATTGAAAGCTGGGATGAACCGATTGAATCGCCACCATGGTTGTAGCAAAGACCAAGAACGGATTCCCGCCAAAGATCTGCCTTCGCTGCGAACGCCCCTTTGAATGGCGTAAAAAGTGGGCACGCGATTGGGAGAACGTGAAGTACTGCTCAGAAAAATGTAAATCCGGAAAGTAATATTCGGGTTTTCTCTACCCTAAATCGTAATCTCTAAAGAAGTAATGCCTTTTGTACTTTCTAGTTTCCAGGGCTGCAGCGCGATCTGATCTAACCACTCGCTACCGAGTCCACGTTTAGTTGAAATTCTCTGAGATCCATTACTTCTCAAGGTCAGTTGGAGTCCGACTTCATTTCTGTGGGCAATCACTTTTATTTCGCTTGCTTTTCCGTGCCGATAACTATTTGCTGCAAATTCTTCAATGGTTTGGACAAGTTTCGCATTACGTTCGGGAGAATCAAGAAGGTCTGTAGGAATTTCAATTGAGATATTTAGGATCCCAGCCCAAGACTTTCTGACCACGTCGAGTCTTTCTAGCGGTGACTCCGAAAACTTTTCAAAATCGTCGATAAAAGAACGATTGATTAACGAACTCACTTTCTGAAGAATATCCGAAGACTTCTCGTGATTATTGGAAGTTGCAGCTTCCTCAAGTTGGCCAGCTATGGCTAAGAGTTCGGATTGCAACGAGTTATGGAGGTATGACGCAAGCTGTCTTTCTCCCGGGTCAAATGACTTTGGCGACCCTGGCATCCTGGTAATTTCATAATTCTCTAATAGTTCAATTATGAGCGCATGATCGCGGAGAGTTAAATTGAATAGCGAAAGAACGATTATTACAGCGGGAGCTACAAGTGAAATAAGAAGTGTTGCAGTCCAACTTCCGGTGAACCCGAGAACGTCGGATATATATTCACTGCCAGCAACAGGTACGAGCCCAATTACTATTAGAAAAAGTGAGTTATGTTGAAGCAAGCGCGTACGCCTGAAATAAAGAACTAACAGCACAATGGCGAAGAATGTTGCGGTTCGAACAATGGATTCGGAAAGACTGCGAATGAAGACATTATCGAGAAGAGCCAGAATAAGCATGATTCCAACGAACGCTTGCTTGGAGTAATCGAGGAAGCGGATGGAGTCTTTGAGCATCTGAGGAAAACGAATCACTGGATATTCATTAAGGCTACGCAACCAAATTCTGCGACTCAAGGGTCTTAGCTGAAGATTAATCTTTGATTTAAGTAGGTCAGCAACTTCTCTTAGATTCTCGGCATCCCCATCCTGCAATTTAGATGAGAGACTCTTTGTGAGTTCTATCTGCAGACTTTCAACTTCCGTAGTGCTCCGGAGTGATGGAACCAGAGAAGAAATCGTGCCGATATTCTGCTTGATAAAGATGTTAAGGGAGCGCTGGTACCTGGAACGAAATGTTCTACTGAAGTTTATGAGGATATTAGAGGCCGACAACCAAAAAAGGGTTGTTGCAGTTGAGGCAAATACGCGATTGAGAAGATCTCCAGGAGCTTTGAGATTTAGTCCATCGACAATCAAAAAGAATAAATACCCTCGAATCGCACCAACAGTAATAGCGGCAGTTAGGAAATTAAGTGACTTTGCCAAGGAAGATGCTTGGTCAATTCGTTGGTCAATCCAAGTAAATGGTAAATAGATTAGAAACATCGCTACAGTAAGTAGAAACCCAGTTCCCAATAGAAGCAAGAAGAATGCACCAGGATTTATAACGAGAACGGTTACCGGAAATGCAAGGATTGAAATAGGGGAGTAGAGAATGAAGCCAGCCTTGCTTAGCGATACATTCTCTTTAAGAGTCCGGAGATTGACTTTAAGCATTAGGTGGCATCTTCCCAGTTAATTGAAAATAAGCTCTAGCGAGCTGCACTCGAAGGTTGAGGGATTTAGAGCTTTTGATTCCAAGAGCCGAGTGAGTCTTCGAGATAATTCCCTCGATAGCTTTTACCGATACACCTCGATTGGCTGCTATCTCGGCCGATGAAAGACCCTGAGCTACCGCAATCAACACTTCTAACTGCACATCGGTAAGTTTGTTCTCGCTCGCTAAACGTATCTTTGCCGGCGCAAATGGTTTATTGCGGGCAATCAGAATCTCCTCAATCAATACTTTAAAATCGGACAGCTCATTCTTTGATAAGAATCGACATCCTTTAGGAAGATTTGAATTTGAGGGATCGTGAATTCGTGGATCGGTGTAGCTAGTCAGAAGAATCAATCCTAGATTTGGCTTTTGTGCGCGCAGCGCGTGACAGATATCAATTCCGCTCGGGCCAGGTCCCAAATCTAAATCAACGATCGCTACATCGGGATTGCGCTGCTTGAGAATTTCAAGTGCGTTTGCCGCGTTATCTGTCGCCGCCACAACACTTATTCCGCGAGAACTGAGGGCAGCCGAGAGAGCTGTTCGCGTAAATGTGTCGTCATCAACCAATAAAACGCTAGCTAGCTCCATTGCCCCATCATTCCAAATATCGCAGATATACCTATTAGTAAGGTAGGGAAAACACTACTTCCTTATCGCTTCTACGAATACGGCAACCTAGCCTTCAATTTATGAAACAAAAATGGTCACGAGTATTTGCTCTTGCCCTAGTTCTTCAACTTGTGCACGTACCCCAGGCTGCGCCACTCATCTCAAATTTTGTCGCCAAGAATGGTGCTTCGACAATTTTCTACGGAGATTCGAACGACCATTTGATCGCTACGGATACAAGCACTCCCACGCTCGATATGGGCAATCGAAATTTCACAATTTCATGGTGGCAAAGAACTACATCCCCTCAAAATAAATTTCCAAGAATTCTCCAATTTGGAGATGGACATGCCTACACAGATCTCTTCGCAATTAGCGAAGAGCAAGATGGAAGAATCTACCTCTGGATTGGTGGTGAAAACATCACAAGTATTCATAACCCAAATGATGACGCTTGGCATCACATTGCGATTACTCGAGAATCAAATGACTATTCATGGTTCATTGATGGTGAATACATTACGACTACTTCCTCAACTGACACGGTAACGGCAACGGCAACGACAAGCGGTTTGCCTCTTTTAATTGGTTCCGGAAATGATTCGATCACAGGTGGTTTCACAGGCTATCTTGCAGGTTTACAAATTAAGCTTTCACTTCGCTGGGAGCGAGAAAATTTCACACCCCCTACCAATTTCTTGAATCCAGTGAACGGCCTTGCATTTTCCATGTATGTTTCCGAAACAAATTTCACTGACAAGTCAGGCAATTTTTCAGCCATTACTCCAGTGAATCTAAGCACTAGTTCGATATCTGATTTTATTCCCCCTCCTCGAACCGAGATACACAAAGTTACTGCGAAAGTGTTCTATGGAAAAGGAGGCGTGATCACAGCTCAAACGGAATCTTGGACGGCGGGAGCTTCCATCGAAGAGACTCAGACATCATTCTTGGTTTACGAAACAGAGACCTTTCGCGTTGATATTCGACCTAAATTTGGCTATCGCGTAAAGTCGGTTCAAATCGATGGTGTTTCTTATACGGACCCCGAAATTTGGCACAACTCGGGCATGTATATAACTGGAAGTGATCTTTCCGAGAATCAAAATATTCTCATTTTTTTCGAGCTCTTTAAACTCCGATCGGTAGTAGAAAGTGATGAAGGAGGAAATGTAATTCGTTTTAACGAAATGTTCACTTTCCTGGCTGAAGAAACAGCTACGGCGAACGATTACTGGGGAGTGGGCGCGAATGGCGCCGTCATAATGGCTCTGCCCATTTATCAGCCAAACCCTGGATCGGAGCCAATAAGAAAGACGTGCTACATAAACATGGCAGATTCTTTGGAGATTTCTTCGAGCGGAAGTCGGCTAAGGGTTTATATGACGGACTTTGCTGGGTTCCTAGAGGACTATTTTCCAGACAATTGCGTCGGAGCTCCAATTCCGGGTTCATCGGATCGGGAGAGTTTCCCCCCATACGAAGTTGGTTTATTTGGTTCTGATACCACCACGGTTTCATTCTCCATATTTGGACAATTCCCAACGGACATCACAGATACAAGCACTGCGCTAGAGACTCACAATCTCACCATTAAGCTTCCCCCAGAAATAACTTCCTTTGAAATCACAAGATTCGACCCTTCGAAATCTAGCGCTGGTTACATCTACTTTGGCGACACCTTAACTGTTTCAGCCCAAAATTTGGTCAATGCAACCGCAGTAGAACTCGCTTTTGTAATTCCTGAAGCTCGCTCAACTAACCCAGCCATGTTTGAGCCCGTTTGCGTTATTTCTACCAGCCCTACTTTCGGACCGGCATTTCCAATTTTTTCAGAAGAGGATTTACTTACTTTTTGTCGAATGGATTTTGATGACGTGTGGGAATTTGATCGGGATATTGATCATGCGTTCTACTTCTCCTACTTCGACACTGCTGGAAATCAAGATGTAATCCCACTTCTGCTCGCTTCGCCCAACCGAGTAGAACCAACACCACCTGCACCAACACCACCTGCACCAACACCACCTGCACCTACTCCACCTGCACCAGTTCCGCCAACCCCACCTGCTCCCGTAGTGGATGTGAAAGTTGAATCAACGGAAACGCACCTGACGGAGTCCGTCAAAGCAGAACCAGAGAAAGCTGAACCAACAAAACCAGAACCAGTAAAGGTAGAGCCAACAAAAACTGAGAAGCCACAGACAATCTCCATCAAAGCTAAAGCCTGCACAGCCCAAGGTATTTGGATTTTCACCAAGTCAGGACTTCTGCAAATTTGCGATGAACAGTTAAAGGTCGTACTTGCAACGAAAGCGTGTACAGGTAAGAGCGCAACACCCACATTTCCATGGGTCTTTAAGGCTCAACGTTTTAAACCCGGATACACCAACACGAAATCAGGTCTGCAGATCTATTACTCAGTCTTCTTTTATAAAGGGCTCGCAATCGCGGGAATTGATCACGTCTCGAATGCACCATGTTCGAATGGTTCAGTCTTTATCGATAAAAAGTCCGCTAAGAAGGTCTACGAATTCCTTAAAGCCACCAGTGTTCCCATTTGGGTGAAGAATCGTTAACTGCGATAGTTACTCAAGATCAGCGCAAGCCTGTGCTGCCATCTCATTGGCATAGTCAAGGTTTGAACCAGTCTCATCAAGTAACTTTGCCGCTTCTCTCTCAAGGCATTGTGAATAAGTTTGAACTGCCTTGGAATCATCAGCCTTCTCATCGCCCAGGGTTCTCAACGCGTACTGGCTCGTGGCAATACCCGATATACGGCACTCTCTGAGACTTTACCTAGATAAGATGCTAAATCCGGAATTAGGGTAGCGCTAATTTTTATTGAATTTCGTATTGAAGGTTTGTAACTGCAAGTAACGGTATATGAATTTCCCACGTTTGAGACCTTATTAATGCATCCCGGAATGCGCTTATCTCCAGCTTTAAAAGTTACCTTGCCTGCAACGGAAGCCACGACCGTTATCGTCTTGGCTGTACGGAACATCAAATCTCCTGGAGCAAATGTAATTGTCGCATTTGTTAGTCCCGGTCCTACAGTCACGTTTGCGCTATTTGATGAGCTTGCCGTCAAATAGTTCACGTCGGTAGCGATACTTGCGGAGATTGTGCACGTTCCCGAGCTCGCTGTAACGGTAACTACTCCGGTAGAAGTATTAATGTCGCAGGCATTTGATGCGCCTTTCGAGTACGTGATTGCACCGGATCCCGTACCGCTAGCAACAACTGTCACATTTTCGCCATACCGCGCTGAATATGCAGTGGTACCAAATAAGAGTGAATTAGTTGCTTTGCCAAATGTAAATGTCTGCGATGCGGATGTCGCAGAGTTGTAATTACTGTCACTCGCTTTTGTCGCCTGGATAAAGCAGGTTCCGGATGTAGTAGCCGTCAGCGTTGACGGGGAGGAAGTAGAAGAAAGCGAACAACCTGTCGCTGTGCCACCGGAAAAGATTGCAAAAGTGGTGGACCCCGTTCCTGTCCCTCCAGAAGGCGTCAAGGTTAAGTCTTGGGAATAAGGGAAACTCTTGCTTGATGCCGAAAGTCCCAAAGTTAGAGTTGACTGGTTTGCTTTGCTAATTTGGGCCGATGCTGAAGAAAGTGCGGACGCAGATCCCGCACTATTGGTCGCAGTTACATTCACCTTGAGATACTGCCCGACATCTGCATTAGCCAAGGTGTAAGTGGATGAAGTTGCACCTGAGATGTTGGAGTAACTACCACCAGATGTCGAAGCCCTTTGCCATTGATAGCCATAGGTAGGTGAACCGCTCCAAGTTCCAGATGTCGCAGTCAAAACGCTCCCGAAAGTGGTAGTGCCAGAAATCGCTGGTGCTAAAGAGTTTGTGGGGGCAGAAACAATCGATGAAGTAATTGTCCAAGTTTTACCCCACGATCCCGGAACATACACATTTAAACTACCCGCGCCAGTAAAGGTAAATAGTTGCCCACTTGCAATGTAACCGCCGCTCATTACTGGAGATACGGCACCTGATGAATAAGCCCAAGTGCAGTTGTTAACCTGAATAGTTTTTGTCGAACTTATATTTAAGGTTTCAGATGTACGATCATCTGACCCTGGAGTCGGATCCGGAGAACATGAAAATGTGTAGTCAGCTGCAACTGCTGGCGGCATGAAATGCAAGGTCGCCAACACCAGAGAAAGTGCTAGACCTGCAGTTCCCACTTTACGCATTAGTGAATTCTACGCCCAGGAACTAATTCAGCTTGCTGTAGCCCCAACTAATCGTCGAAGCAACCGCCACCCACACCTGATACGGCACCACCGCAAATGCCATAGGCACCGAAACGGTAAACAAAATAACAACCATCGGAACCGTCAGCACCACAGTTCCCGTCAACGCAATCGATGCCGCAACAAGATCATGCGGACGATAGAACTGATACGCCCACACAAGCGCTGCCAGCACCGACACCGCAAAGAAAGCCAGATACGTAAACACAACCGGCTTACTCGCACGCTGACTTACAACGACAGCGGCAATTCCCAGAACAATAAAGTTATATGGCCAGATCAATCCAAATATGAAATCCGGCGGCTGCAACGATGGCTTATTAAGGCTGCGATACCAACCATCTCCCGTATTGACCCATAGCCCCGAACCCACGACATAGACCAGCACAAGTGCGATACCAATTACGGATGAAGCGGAGCGAAAGTTCATGTGTTGAGTTTAGGGGTGATATGAACGCAACCTCTCTGATTGCTACCATTTTGCACATGAGGAGAACACTTGCAATTGCTCTCACAGCCAGCATTGCTCTCTCACTTCCATTTGTTTCACCCTTAGCGTCGGCTGCCATAAAGCCAGGCTCGGCGTGCAAGCAAGTGAATCAAATGAATGCCGATTCGGGGCTTAATTACATCTGCATACAAAAAGGCAAAAAACTTACTTGGGCCAATCGGGCAGTTCATTATGAACAGACTAAGTTGAAGGCATATTCACAAATACGTTCCAGAACCGATTCGGGTAATCTCGATAATGTAACTCTGGTTTATCACGCAAGCAGCAGCTTCCCTAAGGATCTTAAGAAGCTCTACACATCCCAAGTCGAGTATGCATCTAAACTCCTTGGCCCATTTTTCACCAAAAAAGAGGTCATGAATATTTACATGTATACCGAGAAGGATGAGAAACTTCTTAGGTCACATAAGATTTTGAATCGAGATTTCGATGAACTCACTCCATGGTTTGAAGATTGGCGCCAAGGCATGTATCGGGAACATAACTTGGGCCTTGCTGCTTGGTATATGGAAACCACACCAGGCGTCTTCGAAGGTCATGCAGGCGTGCTGGTTTCAAGTGAAGCCAGTGCCAAATCTCTCCGCAGGTACGCAATTCAGGTAATGCCTCACGAGTATTGGCATGTTGCTCAAGATTACTTCTTCAGAAAGAAATTCGATGCCCTCTATGAAAAGAGAGCCGATAAGAAGATGGATGGCCAAGATTTTTACTCATTGCATTTCCCAACCACATTTAGAGAAGGATCAGCTAACACCATCTCTTTCGCCTTGGCTTCGAATACAAAGAAGGAATATCTAGATCTCTACACTGATTTCATTCGAGAGAAGAAGCAGCAAACGGATGTAAAGCTCTTTGCAACCCTGACTTCGACAGCGGCCGTTGAAAGCGCCTTGAAGAAGATTGAGGATAAGCGCAAATTCTCTGAGGCGCATGAGGCCTCATACTCTCTCGGCTCACTTCTCTATGAGTGGCTCATTGCTGAATACGGGTTTGATGCCTACAAGAAAATCATTGAGAATCAAATGATCGGAACCAAATTTGAAGACAACATCAAGGCATCCCTAGGCATGCCGGTTAGCGAGCTATACAAAAAAGCCTCACCTCACATACTTTCTGCATTCAGCGCACGATAACTCCAAGTAATTTCTTATCACTCCTCGTAATCCCAGTAATACTTCCCATCGCACTTAATAATCTTGCGACACATCGCATTCAAAGACATCGCACCGTTGTACTGCTCCTTCGTACTGCTCCAGGAGACCGTTCCAACAACCTTGCCCTCGTTATCAACTAACGGCCCACCGCTGTTGCCATGCGAAGTATTTGCCGTAATCAACACCTCATACTCATTTGTATTAAGCACCGACCCAAATGCCACAGACCCCTCGTACCCATCCGCACTTCCCAAAGCCATCACCCAATACCCTGGCCACGGATCAAAATCAGATAGCTCCAGCGTCTTTAATTTCAGCCCCGTCGCCAACACAGCCAAATCATTCTTCTTATCCCACTTAACAATCTCTGCAGGAACTTCCTTCTTATATAACTCCGCCACAGTTAACTTCCCACCCGCCGGAATGCAATCCTCAATCACATGATGATTAGTAATCAGCGAAGTCGGATATTTCTTATCCTTGCCATTCTTCAAATCAATCGCCCACGCAGTTCCCAGAGACATCGAATCCTTGCCCGTCCGGCAAAAGACAGTCACCGTCGAATCTTGCGTGCGATCTACCAAATGCTCAATGCTCCGCGGTTGCACATACCCATCGCGCTTCGGATCCGAATTCTCATATTGCGCAGCAGGAGACCACGCTAGAAAGAAGGCACCCATCGCAAATGGAGCAGAAACGATGACGATGGCAGCGATGAACTTATTGGCAGGTGTTTGGCTCATGTCCCGAGACTAGGGGAGAGGGGTGACAAATCAGGTCAACTCCTCGAAATCATCCACCCGCAAGTAATCCTTAAACGCCTGCACGGATCTACTCGTCGCCTTCACCTTCGAGAGGTGAAACTTCGCCTCCCATGTACTCAGCAATATGTATGGCTCCTTTCGCCACATCGGCACTGATTCAAAGAGCACTCGCGCCTGAAGCTTGCCCCAGTCGCTGATGCTTCCTGCGACATCAATGAAGTGAAGGAGATCCTTAGTCGCCTCTTCCTGAATTCTCTTTGTTGCGTTCAAAGGAACGCCGAACCCATTCATGAGTGAATGTCTTCCCAGCGGAAGATTGACACCGTATGTACTGCCCAGCTTGCGATTGAACTTCAGGCAAACTTCGCAGACATTCCAGGAGTAACGCCCTGTTCCACCTGCAACAGATGACGCGCACAAATCGCACAAGTGATACCCACTCGGGCAATCAATCCCGGGATATGGTTTATAAACTTCACACCTGCAAACTTGCATTCCTTGCCCTGCGGATGTGAGACCGAAACATGTTGTGCAAACCAATAGACCTAAATGTGGCATGAGAAGTAGTCCTAACTGGACCTCATATGAGACCCGCTCTTCCAGCGGTGTCTTTCATCGCTGGCAGGTCTTCCTTTAGAACCACCGTGCGCGAGTTATGCGCGGATTGGTACTAAGCAAGCTAAAGGGCTTAACGCTTAGTTCTTGACCTAGGAAAAAGATAGCACGGGGGAGTGACAAGAAGTTTGATCTAAAGTCCAGCCGCACCATCCGCAGGATTAGCTTTAAAGAGTTTTTCGCCTAAACGCTCGAATTCGATTGGTGGCGCAGCATCGAGCAGCTTTATTGATGCCTTCCTAACGATATCTTTTGTGATCGGCGCGCGAAGATACTTCCTGTAATAGTCCTTTTCGCTCAAGAACTTCTCGTTATTATTTGGCTGATCCAATTTTTTCTTCCACGCGGCATATTCAAATCGTAAGCTTTTCCAATCCTTCTTAGTTCCTACTGGAGCGAGAACTAAGTTTGGATCTAAATAGTGAATGATGTCATCTTCTTGAAGCATTTGAAAGCTGAACCTAGGAAGCAACGATTTATCCTTCGCGGCCCGGTTGATGAGTAATTCCAGCAGAGCGAATAACTTCTTGCCTTCTGCTTTTCGGCCTGAAATCTGGCGAAGAGAATTAAAGAGTGTGCGAGCATCCGTCAGGTTGTTAACTTTAAAGTGACCATTCAATTCTTCTAATTTATTCTCATTACCTTGGGTGAGCAATGATCTTCTTCCTCCGTCAAGGAGAATGACAATTTTAGTGGTCAGGAAGTCCATAATGATTTCTGACTCTGGAAGTGAAATCAACTCATAGGTACCACCTAAAGTTAGTATTCTGACGCGCTCTCTTTTTAGCTTATCGCCGAAATATGTTTCCAAAACTATTTTGTCGTGATCGCCTTCAACAATCAGCAAAGTGGAAACTGAACTGAGCAAATCCAATCGCGACAATCCGAGTTCCTCTAGAAATTTCTCATTAACCTCGGGTAGCTCTCTAAGAACAGGCACCCGAGAGTTCTTTGGATTTCTGCTGCACTTTAGAATTTTAGAAGCCGCATTACCCAAGATCATTGAGTGAGTTGTAAATACAACCTTCATTCCAAGCGCTTCTAATGAAGGCAACACCCTGTCACGAATTGATTCAATAGCGGTTGGATGAAGCCCTAGTTCTGGTTCATCCCAGAAGAGAATTTTGTATGGGGTTTCAAAAGATTCAAGAGCAGCAACTTGTAAAGCTCTGATCATCCAGCGACGAGTAGATTCATTCGGAGTTGTGGTTGCCCAGGTTCCTGATTCAAATGAAATCTTATCTCCGTCTATATGAATCTCGGAACCTTTTGTTAGACGTCTAGCCTCACCTTGCCATTCATACTCTTCCGTCCATTCAGGAACTATTCGCCACTGTTTTAAAATCTCGTTCGCACGTGAAATCCTTGCTAAACGTGATTCTTTGTTGGCGTCAGAGTCAATCTGACCTTTGTGGAATCCACTTCCGTAGCCGATATTGATAGTTTCAGTCAACATTTCAAGATCATCTTTGAACTCTGTACTAATCAAATGTGGGTCAACAGCCGACCCAACTAAGTAATCAACGTCTTCCTGGAATGCTTGACGAGGCCACTCGAAGAGTACGGAGGGAACCTTTTTAGCAAATCTGGCGGCCAATGCTTGATAATCAAAGGAATCGTCAAAAAGTAGCATTCTTGGTAGAAGGAATGGGGTTACAAGGGAATTCTTACTCAAATCCTCAACCAGGATAACTTCTTTAAATCCAGTTTCTGAAGCAGAGTCCTTAATGTAGTTACTTTTTCCGTATGCCAAAGCTCTAATGAAATCTTCATATTCAATACTTTCGGGAATTTCAAAATCAGTACCTTGTTCCAGATTTATCTCTCTCATTCGCTGCTGAGCAGCGGATAAGAATTCTTCAGAAAAATACTTCATAGAATTCACTATTTGTGAACGTTTTTCTCTAGCATTTGGGGTGTCCTCTGATATTTGAACCACTCTAGATATCAGGGGTTTTGGATTCACTTTGGATTCAAAGTCAAATTCACTTACGTCGGGCACGGGATGACTGATCAAGCAAAAGGTATTTTGATTGATTAATTCCTTTTCTAACTCCTCATCCCATTCCGGTTCCCAGTTCAACTTTTCTCTATTGAGAACATGGGAAAAGCTCAATGTGTCGGGGAAAACAAAATTTGATAGGTAATATGAATTGGATAAATCCACGGATATTCCAAAAGACCTTGCTCCATAATTAATTGCATTGGTGTAATCGCCATGAAGCATATTGTCGTATTTGGATCCCGTGTTTCTAGTTTTTGGCACCAACTCATGAATCCCATTTCGTGCGCCAAAGGGATTAAGCATCAATCCACCAGACCAATACTTCTCTACGCTGCCACTTCTGAAGTTAAGTGTCGGGAAAAGGGTTACAGCCATCTCGCTGATTACGGTCGTCTTCCCACTTCCATTTTTTCCCATAATCGCGGTATGTGATTCGCCAAATCGGACAATTTCTGGGGTTGGTATTTGCTCGCGAGGAATTCTGATAAATCCAGAGATGACGCCATCATTAAACTGAACATGCTGGGCCATCTATTTAACCCCTTTAGCAATTTTCAACTCGAGCATTTGGACTTCCCCATTTTCTATGGCCCTAGCGTAATCTGTTTCTGGTTCTATGCGAACGGGCATCAATTGTTTCTTCCCCAGGATTGCCTCTAAGCATCGCCCACTTTACAGTTCTCAGCATGGCCACTATTCATACCGAGCTCCCAGAAGACCGACAGGGTCATCATGGTGAGTATGTTGTCGGCCAAACCTTAAAGACCTTCTCTAACCCTGGTCTAGAACTCTGGTTCGATATTAATTACATCGCCGGGATTACGGACCTTGATCTCATCCTGCTTGATAACCAAGTTGGCCTCTATCTCATCGAAATTAAATCGATGCCAATCGAATCTATTGAGACTTTCACGATGACAGAATTTGTTATCAAGGAAGGGCAGAAGCGCCAGCATCCAAAATCTCAATTACTCACCGGCTCACTCAAGTTACGTGATCACTTGCGGCGATTTCCAAAACTTAAAGATAAGAAGAAGATGCCATTCTTGCAATCTACGGTCTTGTGGTCCGAAATTACTCGGAGTGATTGGAAGCAGAGGTTTACAGATCCTTCAATCGTCGCATTCGAAGAGATGTGTATTTTTAAGGATGATTTGAGCAGCTACAACAAGTTAATCAGCGCTCTACAAAGACTCTGGGATCGCCCCTTGCTTGGCACCGCAACTCCACTTCTCGCTCGCTCTGAACACGGAGAGATGGAGGAATTCCGAAAAGCGATTGCGCCGGGTAAGCACAAAATCGAGATCTCTAAATCTATGTCCTCCGAGTTATCTCGTCCGGTTAGGGATTCCCAGAGAATTGCAGATAAGTACGAACTAGGGAAACCCCATAAGGTTTCGATTCAAGGACCTCCAGGTACAGGAAAGACAACCATCCTTCGTGAGATTGGGCTGAGAAACCTAGCTGCTGGAGCTCGAGTCCTTCATGTCTGTTTCAATAAAGTTCTTGCAGCAGACCAGAAGCGTGAATATCAGATACTCCGCAAGAGTATTGAAGAGTACGGATTTATCGATGTTTTTGATATCTGGGAACTCTATAAAGAACTCGGTCATTCAACGGGTATCAATGGCGAAGAACAAGTTGTTGAGAATGTTCGTGCATTCTTGGAAACAGAAGATGGCAAGAGTTTCCTCAAATACGATGTGATTCTGATAGATGAATCGCAAGATCTTCGAGATGGCTTCTTCAAGGTTGTGGAACAAATCGCACGACCAAATTCAGCCTGGTTTATTGCTTACGGGAAGGGCCAAGAAACCAACAACTTCTTTAAAGATGAAACACATCCAAGCCCTTGGCTGAAAGAGTTCCTGGCAACCTCTGACCCGAATTACTTAAAGCGCTCCTTTAGAAACTCGACTAAGGCATTCCTCTTAGCCCAATCGTTCTGGGAGAAGTTCCCCAATCTCGAAGAAGCGAAAGAGTGGCTCAAGGGAAAATTTGCACAACAACCTGCCAGTGATAATCAATTTGAACTTGATTTAGAGATCCCACAAACCAAAAATGACTTTAAAGTCGAACTTCTCCCTTCCGAACGCAAACGTAAATCGGCAATTAAGAACTTAGTTTTATCTGCAATCGAAGATTCTCGCCGGGCTAATCGCGGAGAAGATTTGCTGGTTGCTGTTCTTGCACCATCTACAAAGAAGGCCGAAGAAGATGAAGCTCCTATCTCAAGTGGGTACGAATTAGTGCGCGAAGTCTTAGAGGAAGTCGCTCAGGAATTCTCACTTGATTTTCATGATCTTGTACCGAAAGAGAACCGACGAGATGTTCCAAAAATAGGCGCAATCAGGTTGGTCACTTTGCAAGGAATTAGAGGCCTCAGCGCATCGCACGTCATCATCTTTGATTTACTGCAACTCGAAAAATGGGCGAAGCGAACAGGCGGATCCATTAAGCCGCCGATAGTAAATCTCACCTACATTGCTCTTAGCCGTTCTAAGGCTTCAACAATTGTTGCCATTGATGACACCGAAGAGTCAGAGATTGAGCCATTCCTTATGGATATGTTGGGATATGCAACAGAGTTAGCGATAAAACAGGGGGATAAGTGAGCCAGGCAGCAGGAGAGATTTACTTTATTGGCGAGAAGGACCTTCGCTCCAAGGAGATTACCCCTTACTTCAAGGTTGGAATCGTGCGCGAAAATGCTGATAACGCTGACCGCGACTCCACTCAACGTTTACTTGAGCACCAAACTGGTAATCCTCGCGAGCTCTACATTGAAAGTGTCGTGAAGACAGATCTTGTTGAATTAGTCGAGACGCTACTCCATAAGAAGTTTGCACCACTAGGTGTCCGTGGCGAATGGATGTTGCTCACTGCCGAAGAGTTGTCTCAGGTGCAGAAAGAGGCGGGAGCTCTGGCCAAAGAAGCGGCCGAGATTACGTCTGACCTGCAGAAAGCCGAGAAGTTAGCAAAAGAGAAATCTGATGAAGAGCTGGTCCCGGCCACAGATGAACTAAAGGCGCTCAATGAAATTTACCTTGAGTCCAATGCCAAGTTAAAGTCTTGTGATGAAATGTTTGACGAAATTAAAGAGATTTTCGCTGATGCGCTTGAAGATGAAGATGAGGAAGAAGAAGTAGAAGCCTTTGTGAAGGTTCAGGAGAAAAAGGGCAAAGCCATCTTTGATGAGGATTCATTTAAGGCTAAATACGAAAAGATTTATTCAAAATTCGTAATCACTAAATCCACCATTAAAGGAACAGCAACTTTCTCTGGCTCCCGAGGATTCAAAAAGGAATTCAAAGAGTTTGATCCGTCCTTTGCGACGATGGTCGATGGATTTGAGCCGCTTGTTGAAAAGATCAAAGCTGGTAAGGAGAAGAAGGAGTCACTCCATGGATTTAGTTTGGAGCTTCGTCGCGTATCTGCTGAAGCCACTTGGTCGAAGATGAAGGCAGAGAGCAAGATCAAGGTAGCTTGCGGTACTCACGCCGGGATTGATGGACTCTTCAAATGGGCTCGCACCGAAAAGGTAACTGAGTCACTGGATCGCAAAGGTTTGAAAGAAGCCCACCCAGAGCTCTACGCCGAATTCACCACCCAAGGTGAAGCCACCAAGGCGGTCATCGTCGATCCTAAGAAGGGCTACTAGCCCCCTTTCCACGCTCGAGACCTCTTGGGCGTGTCGAACACCTGTTCGAATTCTATGTTACTCTCCGCTTCCCCCAAAAACTCCGCCCCGAGCGCAACCCCCGGCCGAAGCGAAGATGTCAGTGACGGTCTGTAACTTCTCCATCTGTCAGAAGCACCAGTCTCTATAGGAAAGGAAACGGTGAGCGCCGAGAACAACGAGAAAGACACCCAAGAGCAAGAACTCTGGGAACGCATCAGCACGACTGAAGGAACCGAACGAGCTGAAGTTCTTGATGAACTAAGCCACATTGCATACAGAAGAGATAACTACACCGAATGCCTGCATTTAGTAGATACATCGATCGAGATCTACTTTAAACAAGGTGGACTGGATATCTACCTTAAAGAGATCATGCATCTCTACCACGGAAAAGTTCACTGCTTTGAAAATCTAAAGCGTTATCAAGAAGCAGCAGAAACTCATGAAGAGTTAGCAAAGATGAAGTTCATCGATGAAGATTGCGAGGGTCAAGCTGAAGAGCTCCGCGCAGCGGGGCGAGCTTGGTACAAAATTGACGAGTGGCGCAGGTCCCTCGACAACCACATCGCCGCAAAAGCGATTACATATCCAGACATCACAACCATGACAATGGGAATCGATCTCCTCAACATTGGAATGGCGCTAGCGAAACTTAATAGCCACAAAGATGCAATCGATAGCTACTTAAGCGCTCGCTCCCTCTGCAAAGAGGCAAAGAACCCCGAATTCGTTAACTGGTGTGATAACTATCTTGCACTTTCCTATATCGCACTTAACAATGGCCCCGAAGCTAAGTTCCACGCACTGCATTACTTCAACTACACGAAGGTAGCTGAAGATCTCGGAATGGAAGCCTACGCACGGTACCGCCTAGGAGCAGCACACCTTCTCTGCGAAGAGTACGAAGAAGCAGAGACGCACTTACTTCGATCACTCGAACTACTTACCCTCGATGAGGATAAGGACTGGGAAGATATCGTCGCGGTAAATAAGCTGCTTGCAAAAGCTCTTACAGCCCTCAATCGCGAGGAAGAAGCCCACAAACGTCTTGAGCGAATCAAGACCATCGAAGAGACCATCGCTGCGTGATGAACTCTCGGACAATCTTCGTAGCAGGTGCGGTGTTCCTATCCGCCGCACTTGCTACGAATTACCTCGTAACGCGACCCGAAGAACCAGCTGCAATTAAGTTAAAACCGACAGAAGTTCTCACCTGGGA
Source organism: Candidatus Nanopelagicaceae bacterium (assembly GCA_965268205.1). Classification (GTDB taxonomy): domain Bacteria; phylum Actinomycetota; class Actinomycetes; order Nanopelagicales; family Nanopelagicaceae; genus Planktophila. Next base: position 478,557 of record OZ254161.1, read on the forward strand.
TTGCGAATATCCCGAGTACAAACCCAAGGCAATCACCTTTACCTGCGCTGATGCCGGTCTATATGTAGACAAGATCCAATGGACTTCCTGGTCCCAAAATGGAGCAACCGGCACCGGCATATTCTACGAAAACCTCTGCGATCCCAGCTGCGCCGAGGGCAAGCAGGTTAGCGAAGCTGTCAACGTAGAACTTTCAAACCTCACCCCTCGCAAAGGAGAGTATTACTTGCGAACCCTGGACATCGAAACCGTAACCGGTAAAGATTTCACATGGGGCAGAGCCGGAACCTATCAATGGGATGTCATGGAATTTATCGAGCATATGAACTGGGATAAGTGATGAATACAGTAACTGATCTCAATTACTACCCATTCGACAGACTGGCTTTAGTTGTAAGTCGTAAAGGCCATGTAATCCAGGAGCTCGTACTTCTCTCCAGTCGATGGGGTGTTTACTCTTATAAAGACTCCAAATGGTCGATGACCGTCCCAAACCATTTCAGATACAAAGAGAACTTGTATGCACATTTAGATTCCAGTAAGTATCACGAAATTCTCACAAAGTTTAAATCTCTTTCCGTCGGATCAACCCTGTCTGATTTGGCTGAATTTCAGATCACTTATGACTTCGAAGACCACGTTTTTTATGATTGCCTTTTTCCACAGAACCTTCGCGATGCCTACGAGATTGCTCGCTGGGTAAATGAATTCACTCTTCCATCCTTCGAAGAGTTGGAGCCAGCAAGCTACCGTGGTGCCGACGAGTATTTCCACTATGTGAGGGAAGTCGAAGAGCTGGAAGAAGCAAGAGTTGAATATGAGGAACTTATTCTCTCCAGAAGGAGGAAGTCAGAAGTTGAGAAAAGAAAAGAGCCCCTTCTTTGGATTGAAGGACTCCCGCCTGTAAATCGATACTTTCAGGATTTGTTCCAGATTGCCTACGACAGAAACTTCATGCATGAAATCGGCAGTGGATATGAGAGTGACTGGGATATCGATGCGCGAGTAAGCAGCTATCACAGCTACATATCTGGCATTAAGAGACTTTCGATAGAGGAACTTGAAGCCATCGCTGAGTTTCTCAAGGTAAATATCTACCAAGGCATGAGTCCCTTAACTGCAGAATCTATTTCTTACATTGCCGAGATTGAGTAAAAATGACGGAACCAGATGAAGACGATCCATTTGATGATGATTTTGTTCAGGAGTATGTCCGGCAAACATGGCTCGCGGATTATTTTGACGGAGATGAAGAGAATCCAGAAGTCGATGGACTAATCCTTGAATCTGCGGGTATGCACTTTGTCGAATTTGATGAGTTTGGAAATGAAATTTACGAAGAAAATGATGAAACCGATACAGACGTTTATGAAGAAGATGAGTTTGAAATCTTTGCAGATCTTGAAGAAGAAGAAACTTATGAATCTCGGGTAATGAACCGCTTGTATGGTCAAATGCATACTTGGCAGAACGATGCGCTAGAAACTTGGGAAAGGAACAATTATGTTGGAATTATTGAGGCAGTTACAGGTTCAGGAAAGACTCTTCTCGGAGTACTAGCCGCGGCAAAAGCGCTAGATGATGGATATGGTGTTGTAGTTGTTGTACCGACGCGAGTATTGCAAGAACAATGGATTAACGAGCTAGATCTTTACCTTGCCAAGAATGATGAGGAGGAATCTGTAGTCGTAGGCGGCTTGGGGGGCGAATATGGAAGTGATGTGAAACGAGGAGCAGCCAGACCGAAACCACGAAAAGTTGTCGTATCGGTTGCAGCTACTTATTCTGCGAAGCCCTATTTTCATCCAAGTCTGAATGAACCAATGCTTCTTATCGCGGATGAAGTGCATCGTTATTCGGGGGATAGCCACTCACAAGTGTTTCATCCCAATTTCGAACGCCGTATGGGCCTCACAGCGACTTTTGAACCGGTGTTAGGTAGGTACTCTCTTTACGAAAACTATTTCGGAGCATCTCCGCTCTTCACCTATTCATTCAAAAAAGCAATAAAGGATGATGTTGTGTCTCAGTATGACGTGGTGCTTATAAGAGTTTTACTACCTCCACAAGTCAGAATTGAATACGAGAGAATTTGGGGTCGCATAAGAGCGGTCGAAGATAAACTTCGTTTTTATACGAAAATTTCATTCAATTCCGAGAAGGTGCACCGCGATATCTCCACGCTTAAAGAAAATGACTTATATCTGCCTTTGGTTAAGGAATGGGAATCTTTAAATGAGGAGCTCGATTCGCTACTGAGCAACAAGGCAACCAAGGAGTCGACTGTAAAACTTCTCGCTCCTTACATCAATCGCTGGGGCCATACTGTTGTATTTACGGATTATCTTGATTTGGCGGAGCAACTGCAGTACATACTGACAACTAGTCGGGTTTATAGCCAGCTTCTTGATTACAGAGTCAAACAGAGTGAAAGGTCGCAAGTTTTTGATTTCTTTGAGGAAGGAAGAATTCGAGCACTTGTTTCCCCAAGAGTTTTAGATGAAGGCGTCAATCTCCCTCTTTTATCCTTCGGAATTTTTGCAGGTGTTAGGCGCCGCCGTTTGCAGCTAGTTCAACGTCTTGGTCGCATTCTGCGAAAGGCGCCTGATAAGGCTTGGCCCGTTGTATGCATCCCAGTAAATATCGGAACCATCGAAGACCCGAAATTAGTAGGAAATGCTGATTTGCCATACTCACCTTTGGGTATCGTTATCGAAAATGCGGCCAAGAAGGAGATTGTTGATGCCAGGGATGAAGAGGAGATTAAGAGAATCTTTGATCAATACGATGCTAGGGAAATTGGTTCGTTGAGGGGAGTGAATCCAGTATGACCTGGCAAGATGAAGTAAGCGCCCGCGAATGGGATGAGTGGCAGAAGCTTGCCCGCAAACTTTCTAATTCAAAGAAGCAAGCCACAAGCCTTGGTCCAGAGGATTACGCAGCCCAGGCGATAGAGAAACTCCTGCAACAAGAGAACCGACCAGCAAACGTCGAAGGCTGGCTAGCGTTAACAATTAACCGCCAATACATCGATAGATTTAAGAAGATTCAAGCTCGAGGCGGCGGCTCCAACCGAGACCTCACCGATGAACAATGGGAGATGGAGATGGTCAGTCATGCTGTCCGCTCACCGAGCCTGATGATTCAACGAAGAGATCAAGTTGAAGAAGTGCTCTCCGTTCTCAACCAGAAAGAGAAGGAGATTCTGATTCTCTCTGCTGCCGGCTATGACAATCATGAGATTGCCATGTACCTCGACTACCGAACCAACAAGATTGTGGCTACTCGGCTGGGACAGATTGCAGAAAAGGTCCGCAAATCTTTAGACGGAATCGCAAACCCCAATCACTCCCAGTAACTTGTCAGTGGCCCTTGGTATAATTGCTACATACAGAGAGTAAGGGGGATTAAATGATGTTCACGCTCATTTCGCCCGTCTCTGCCTGCTCGTCAAGCCTGATAACCGGCTAGCCCGCTACTCGCAAGGCCGCCAAACCAGGCCTTACCTCCAGCTTCACTCTCACTGTACGGATTCCGTACACACCTTCACCGCTCGGAATCCGAGCACCCCGTTAGGAATCCCTAACAAGTCTAATTGACTTTTCACCCCTTTTTTCGTTTACCAATACAGAGGGCAAAAAACCTACAAGGAAGCCCTAAGAACTGGAGATTCACATGCATGTAAAAGCTCTGCTCGATGTCGACATGGTTGCAATGGAAGCCACCGACAATCTCACGCTGATGCTCGACCTCACCGCACCAGCAAACCCAAAGCACGTAAGCCGCCCAGGCCAAGCCGTACAGGTTGTTCTTGATCGCTCGGGTTCAATGGATGGCGAGCCGCTGGAAGCTGCCAAGGGTTCACTTCTTAAACTCATCGAACGCCTTGCACCACAGGATTCATTCGGCCTCGTTGCCTTCGATGACACAGCACTCGTTGTCGTTCCAACTCGCACAATGGCAGATCACAATATGCCGGCACTTCGCAAAGCTATCCGCGAGATGCGCACAGGCGGATCAACAGATATCTCTGCCGGTTACCTCATGGGTCTACGCGAACTCAATCGCGTACAAGCAGCAGGCGGTTCAACGCTGCTCCTGATCTCAGATGGCCATGCAAATGCCGGCGAGAAGGATCCACAATTCTTTACCGACGTCTCAACAAAGTCAGCCGGCGACAAGGTCACCACTTCAACTATCGGACTCGGCAATGGTTACGATGAGACGATTCTTGAAGCGCTCGCACAAGGTGGCGGGGGAGCACACCGCTTTGCCGGAACCATCGACGAAGCTGTCGGTGCTATCGCTGCAGAAGTCGATGACCTTCTCGACAAGACAATCGTCAACGCAGTTCTTCGCCTCACCCCAACTGCTGCAATGACATCAGCACCAGCTATCGAAGTACTTCAACGTCTTCCATATTGGAAAGATGGCGAAGTCTACGTCGTACAGCTCGGTGATCTCTATAGCGGTGAAAACCGTCGCTTTGTTATCAATATCGAAGTACCTGGGATTGCAGCTCTCGGTCTTTGCAAGATTGCAGATATCACTATCGAATATCTCGATCTCGCACAGCGCCAAGAAATTTCCGTCACTATGCCGGTCAACGTCAACGTTGTCCCTGGTGATGTCGCTGCTGGTCGCATCGCCGACCCAATCGTTCGTGCCGAGCGATTGATCCTCGAAGCTCAGACTGCTAAGTCGTTGGCAGTTGAAGAACTTCGCAGCGGAAAAATCAAGGAAGCCTCAGGCCGCCTCAAAGGCACAGCGGCCAACCTTCGTCGTGAGGCTTCTTTGATCCCCGCAACTGATGAACGCAGTGCAGAGTCACTCGCGATCATCCGCGCAGAAGCAGATGAGATCGACACCTTGGCACAAACTGCCGAGAACGAAGATATTCACTACTCATCAAAGCGCATGACCGAGTCCTACTCACGCAAGACCCGTTCACGCAACGTCCGTAATGAGGACACCACAGGCACCATCGCCGATGAAGATTACTTAAGCTAAGGAGAAACACATGTACCCAGAACTATTTTCAATGATCGCACCAAACTTGTTCCAAGGTGGAACAGATGACCTCGATGTCATCCACCTACCTGTAACAAATAACCGCAAGCGCACCGACCTTCCCTTCGATGCAATCGTCACCATGTATGCATGGGCACGCCCAGCTGATTGGAACGTTCAGGAATTCCGCTACGGAGTCCCTGACGCATCAATCACCGACATCGATCTGCAACGCCTCAAGCAAGCAGTCGAATTCGGATACGACCGCTGGAAATCTGGCAATCGAGTTCTAATTCGCTGCCAAGCTGGTCTTAATCGATCAGGGCTCGTAACAGCTCTCATTCTGATCAAGGATGGAATGTCACCAGAGCGCGCAATCGCACTAATTCGCGAAGGTCGCGGAGAAGATGCGCTCTTCAATCAGAACTTCGCTGATTGGCTCCTCGCAGATGGCCTGCGATTCCTAGGCCTATCACCTTCACAACAAGCTGCTTAATACTCGATACTTCTAGCAAGATAAATGGAGGAAAAGGAAATGAACAAGAATAGAAATCCGTGGTCAGAGTTTGAATACTCTGATTTTATGGTTCATGCGCTCGATCAGACTGCCTTTGATGAGCACAATCGAATCGCAGCAAAGAACTTCAAGTTCATTCCTTTCCTCACCCCTGAGCCTTGGATTGGCAAGACAGATGCAAATGTAGTCATTTTGCTTGCCAATCCTGGTGCTACGAAAGAGAACATCGCCGGCCAACGGGAGTTAAATCCATTCCGCGAAAAACTCTCAATAGCGAATTTGCATGGAGAAAACTTGGAATATCCACATTACTTTTTGGATCCTCGCCTCACATCAGACCCAGGCGGTAAGTGGTGGCGTGCAGCGTTGGGAACTCTCATCAAGGAGAGCTCATTGAATCAAGTTGCAAATTCTGTAATGTCACTCGAAGCCCTGCCTTATCACTCAGGAAACTTCGCGCTTCCTGCGAATCCCATCGCAACTCAAGCTTTCACCTTTGAACTCTTGAGGGATGCAATGGCGCGAAAGGCGTTTATTGTTATCTATAGACAGCCTGAATACTGGCTTGAGAATGTGCCCGAGCTTGCCCAATATGAACATAAAACCATGAATCCAAATACGACCCAAAGAGTTTGGATTACACCAGGAAATCTAAAAAATGGTTTCGAGGAATTGCTTGAAAAAATCAAGAGCCAGTAAACACCTGCCCAGAGTCATTCAAGCAAATCATCAATTACAAATAAGGAGAACACCGCAAAGACAACATACCTAATACACACAGAGCAATACGCAAACTGGGTCTTTGATCCATCCCACCCAACTCAGGGAAGACGCTTCATTAACGCCCGCAATCTATTCATCGATTCGATGCAAGCAGCAGGCAATGAAGTAGTTGAGATAGAACCTCGCATAGCAACAAGAGCAGAGCTCGAGAGAGTGCACTCATCGCAATACCTAGATGAGGTCCTCAACGAACACAGAACTAGTCAATGGTCAGGGCCTCGCCCTGATCTCGCAGAGCTTGCTGCCACTTTCGCAGGTGGCACTCTCACGGCACTGGAACTCCTTTTACGAGGAATCACCACAACAGCAATTCACTACCCAGGTGCAAAGCATCACGCGCAGTACGACCACTCATCGGGTTTCTGCATCTTTGCTGACTTTGCACTCGCTGCAGATATCGCCACAAGCGACTTCGGCAAGAGGGTGGCAATCCTCGATATCGATGCACATCACGGAGATGGAACTGAGAACCTCACCGCTGATAACCCCAATGTAATGACATTCTCAATCCACGAGAAAGGAATATTTCCTGGAACAGGTAATGAAGATCAAGAAGGTAAGAAAGTATTCAACTTTCCACTTCCAGCAACGGGGCTCGAGGGGGAGCTCGGTAAAGGTGACATTGCACTTACATACGGAGTCAATCTATTCCTGCAACGAGCTCAAGAGTTCAACCCTGATCTCATATTCATTGCATGTGGAGCAGATGGACATCAAGAAGATCCGCTCTCATCACTGCAGTATTCAGTGGCCGGATACACATCTGTCGCTGAGCAAATAAGGAAGATCTACCCAGATATTCCGATCCTGATGGGCGGTGCTGGGGGATACCTCCCTGATTCACGAACACCAGAAGTCTGGTCTTCATTCGCACAACAACTTTCATAATAAAAGGAGAAGAACTATGTGGCTTTTTACCAATACCGGATTCGTTAGCGCAGTCAGCAACGGCCAAGACCTAATGGTCCGATCACGCGATCGCGAATCTCTCGAACCACTTGCAGAATCAGCGAAGACAGAAATCATAAGCACACCGAAGAACGATTACCCCTACCGTGTCATCGTCACTCACGAGATCTTCTCTCGATGGGCGGCTCACATGGCAACAAAAATCACGTACAAAAACTTCAAATCAGAGGTAGCTGTCACACGAGGCTACGACTTTGTCCACCCTTTGATGAAGGTCTGGAGTGCGATGCATGAGGTCGAGGATGAAGGGGCACGTACTAGCTAGATGCAAATATATGAGTTATCTTCTATGCATCAATTGGAGGTTTAGACGTGGCTGATCGAATTGCAATGCCAGATTTAAGTATCCCTACACAAGTGAATTCGGCTGGCTGTGGGCTCATCAATGTTTTTGCATCCGATTTATTTGACTTCATCGATAAGGGGCTTAAGAAGGCGAAAGGCCCTCACTGGTTGACAGAGATGCAAGTTCAGAACGTCGGGGCAGACCTCAATTACAAGGACCCCTCAGTTCTCTTAAAAGAATTAGCTCACAAGGGCGGTTCCCCCCTACGCGCACCCATCACCGCCTTAGTTCCTCAGGCCAATTGGAAAGATTTTTACAAGCGCCTAGAAGACTTACTTGGTGAGAGGCACTTGTGGGTCCATAACTCAATCAATGCAGATGCAGAGCAGCTCAAATCGCTAGCAATCCTCGTCAGCAAAGTCTCTTGGACCTTGGAACTTGCCGTAGTTTCTGAGTGCCAAGCTCTCCTTGATCACATCACACCCGATGAAACTGAAGTAGCGGTGGATGCACCTGAACCGGAAGCGGCAGCATCCGAGATTGCCGCAGAGCTGGGTCGCTTTACTAGTGATGATGAAACCCCTGTTGGCACCCCATTGGCTGGCCCATTTATTTCTCATTCATACACACTCCATATGAATGGCAGCGTCAGGGATCGGGCTACAGAAGACCTCCTTGGTGATTTGATTTCCGATGGAGACACCCTGGGAGCCCTCTTGATCGCCCGGAAGCCAAGCGGTGGACGGCTGAGAGTGACCTCCGCAGGGGAAGTCGCCGCTTATTTCGGGGATTCTTGGGGATTTCTAGCCAAAGTCACGCCTGGAACCTGGTTTCCAGGGCATTTAAAGTGATTAACCCAAAATTAGGTTGGCTAAATCCCATTTAATAACTTGACAAGGATTTAAGAAGTTATTACTCTTAGTAACATCTTAACTACAAGGAGTAACTAATGAGCGCAGATCTACTACAGGGCAAAGTCCTCACTGGATATCACCGCGAGGACACATTTATCGCCACCCGCAAGTACATGGGTGGGCGTCCGGTTTTTCATCTTGATATGTGTATTGCCCAGCTAACAGCAGGTGTAGATGCGCCACCTGTAGGGGTAGCCCAAGAGGACAACCGAATCGTCAAGGAAAACCGCGGTCGATTATTCCGTGATTACGTTAACTCAAACAAGGAATGGGCCAGCCCAAGTCTGCTGCTCTGGTGCCCTATCGGCATTCTAGATTTCGATGCACTTCCACAGATCAATGATTTAGTCCGCGACCCATCTGTGGTTCTTGGTGTGCTTTCAGTACCTAGAAATTCACGTCAAAGTATCAAAATTCTTGATGGACAGCACAGAATTTTAGGTTTCCACTTATGGATGGATCAGCTCAACAAGGAGCTTCAAACCTCGAAGCTCAACTTGTCTGAAGCTATGAAAGCTGGACAGCCAAAGGTAATTGAATTGGCAAAAGCAAGGGTTGAAAAAGCTGAAGAAAATATGGAGAGAAGCGTTAAGGAATCGATTGGAATCGATATCTTGATTTGCTCATCCGCTAAAGAGGCTCGCCAAATCTTTGCCGATATTGCCAATAATGCACAAGGCATGGTCAAGGCGCTCGCTATTGGATTTGATCAGTCAAAGCTCGTAAATCGAGTCACAAGTATCGTGGCTTCAGATTTCCCACACCCATTACTCGATGGCAAAGTCGACTTTAACAAGGACAGAATTGCTGGCGATAGTGAAATGCTAATTTCAGCTAAAACACTTGCCGATTCAATCAGAGCCCTAACAGTCGGTATCACTGGACGCATCAGCCGAGTGCAAGAACTAGGCGATTTGGATGAAGACGTAACACAGCGCACTAAGAAATTCCTAGACTCTATGCACAAAGCCTTTGCAGATGATTTCGCCAAGACGCCTCAAGATTTCCGCAAGACTAGCTTGCTAAGCAGCGGAACCATGTTTCGCGTACTAGCAGGAGTTTGGTTTGAGTTAACCAGCTCCACAAATGCTCAAGGAAAATCCATCAAACCAAGAATGAGCGTTGAAGATGCCACAAATTTCTTCAAGAAACTTGCTCCGGAGATGCAGATACCAATCAAGCCAGGCAATAAGTGGTTAACCACTGGCGTCTTCCCAAGTCCAGCAGCTGGAGCAGTCGTTACAGCACCAGGCTCTCGTAATCAGGAACTTAAGAAGCTCACTCTTGAAATCACCAACTGGGCTTTGGATTCAAAGTCATTCCCGTTTAACTAAACCCTCTAAATTTTGCAAAGGACCTAGGAGATAATTAGATGACAATTCCAAAGATTATTGATAACGAACGTTTTAGACTCCTTGATGTCCTAAAGGATGTATCAGGTGACTTCAAGGACCTTTCCATTGCAACAGGTTACTGGGACCTCAAAGCAATGCTGGCCCTGGAAGACGAACTTGAAAAATTCGACAAGGTCCGAATCCTCATTGGTCGGGAGCCTCAGATTCCTCGTGCTCAAGTCGAGGCACCAGAGGAAGATTTCCCAGCGCATGACATTGAGATTGATTTACAGAATCTTGCGCCTGAGTCAGAGCTGCGTCAAATAGCACTTAAGACTAAAGAGTGGCTCTTGAGCGGAAAGCTGGACGTGCGTGTTTACCGTCGCACATTCCTACACGCAAAGACCTACATTTTTGGAAACTTTCACTCCCAAAAAGCTTACGGATTGATTGGATCGTCTAACTTCACTTTGAATGGTCTGACAACCAACACAGAGTTGAATGAACTCGAATCAGATGAACGAGTTGTTCTATTCCAACCGCAAACACCTGAACAGCAGGCAAGTCATCTCTCTTGGTTCGAGTCTAAGTGGAACGATGAATTGACTGAACCTTGGAACGAAAAATTGATATCTATTGTTCAGGATTCTCCACTAGGCGATCTATTCTTCAGTCCCTACGAGACATATATCAAGACTCTCCATAATTTGTATCAGGAAGAGCTCCTTGACGAAGAGGAATTTGGCAAGAAGTCTGAGAACGGAAAGACACTCTTTGACTTCCAGCAAAAGAATATTAATGCTCTAGCCAGAAGATTGAATAAGTATGGAGTTGCCATGCTTTCGGACTCCGTCGGTTTAGGAAAAACTTCGACTTCAATTGGAGTTATCAAGCGATACCTGAACGACCCTGAAGGAAAAAAGAGAGTTGAGATTATTTGCCCGAAGTCCATTGTCAGCCAGTGGGAAAAAGAGCTTACTGAAGAGGGAGTTTTGGGTTATCGACCAATCACCCTACAGAACAGCGCTGAAATTGAACGTAAGCAGGAACTTGATGCGATCGCATCTGTTTCATTATTCGTAATTGATGAATCTCATAATCTGCGTCACTCTGGTGGAGTCAGATTCCAGCAACTTCTTGATTGGATCCGCAGCAATCCTAAGGCTCACGTCCTTCTCGTAACTGCGACGCCCATAAATAACAGTCTTATGGATATCACAACCCAGATCCTTCTTGGAGCAGCTGGTAACTCTGAAATCATGAAGGTAACAACGATTGATGAAAATGGACAAACAATCCAAATTACTTTCCATCAGGCTGTTGAAAATCTCATGAAGAAGATCAACCAAGATTTGAAGCGTGACAACAAGATTGATTTTAAGTACGTTCGTCGACAGATGACCCCGATAATTCGAGCATTCGTAGTAAGACGCACTAGACAGGGAATTCAAAAGGAGTACGGCTCCTTAATTATTGACGGTAAACCAACGACATTCCCTGTTGTTAAGCCATATGTAAATGATTACGAATTTACCCAACAAAGCTGCGACCAAGTTTCGAAGGTTGCCAGCAAAACCCTTCCGCTCGATTTGATTTATTCCATTGATCCCGAGGCACTGGCAGAGGCTGCAAAAATCTTCAAGCACCCAATTCGTCAGCTGGACAAAATGCATCAATTGGACGAGAAGAACATGGTGCAAGAGTCAGCCATGTTTTACGTCTTCCAACTTATTCTTATGTTGGGATTCCTCCCATACAGGTGGCGTCTCTACCAAACAAAATATTATGGGAAAACCAAGAATCAAATTCGCGAACTGGGATTGCCAGGAGACGAGAGTAAGAGCCTGCTCCAACAGGTGGGGATTTTTGGAATCCTTAGAACAATATTCCTAAAGAGAATGGAATCCTCTGTCAGCGCTCTTGAAACTTCGCTCAACACATACTCAAAGAAATTGGACTTCTTTGCCAAAGGTCTAAGCGAAGGAAAAATCCTATCTATAACCGATTTTGCTGCACTAGAAGCTAGTTGGGATGACGACGATGAGGATTTCTCTGCATCTGAATTAGAAGAACGTGAAGTTGCATCCTTTAATTCCAAGGATTTCGCAAGTCAAGAACTTCTAGAGGACGTGGCTGTCGAGCAAGAGTTAGTGCGAGTTATCAGCGAGCAGCTAAAGATTCTAAAGAAAGATGACTCTAAGATTCGAAGCTTGGTAGAAATTCTTAAGGAGATTGAATCAAAAGCGGCTGGAAGCAAAGTCCTTATCTTCTCCTACTTCTCCGACACGGTTACCTACCTTCAGGAGCATCTTGCTACTCTGAATCCGAATATCACTAAAGAAAACATCGGTTTTGTATCCTCAAATAATGGATCAGATTCAGAGAAGCTAGCATCCCGTTTCTCTCCAATATCAAAGCGTTACACCCTGAAAAGCGATGAGAAAGAACTTCAATATTTGGTTGCAACGGATGTTCTTTCCGAAGGCCAGAATCTTCAGGATGCGGGAATTCTGATCAACTATGATTTGCACTGGAACCCGGTTCGTATGATCCAGAGAAACGGCCGCGTGAATCGCTTAGGAACGAAACACAAATCTGTAAGCATCCACAACATGCGCCCTGAAAGGAAACTGGACTCATATCTGAATTTGGTTCAGCGTCTTCAAGGCAAGATTGACATGATTCGAAACACCATCGGAACCGATACTCCTGTTTTGGATGAACCTGAAAATGCGATCGAGTACGGTGATGCAGTTAAAGACATTTACGACTCAGATGAGCAGAAGCGCATTAAGGCGCTGGAAGACGCGGAGAAGGCTGCCGACTTCCTCCTCGCTGAGGATGACTACGTCCTAGATCTACTTGAGTTCCATAAGAATCACAGCGAGAATCTTGCTTACAGAGATCAGATTTACTCCATTCCTAATGGAAAGTGGGCCTTACTTCCACAGTCGGAGAATAAACACTCTGCTCCCGAGAAACTTTTTGGCTTAGTCGAGCTGACACTTCAGCCCACAGGAGTGGCGCATCAATTCGTATCAGTGGACGAATCAGACATGTCCATAAAGGCCCTGTCGAGTCTTCAAGCTTTAGAGTGGCTCAAAACCTCTCCTGATGACAATCAGCGAAAGGTAGATAAACTCGAAAAGAATCGAGTCGCGATAAGTGATCTAATCTCTTCAACTGCAAAGGTTTATCAGCATAAAGCGGCTACGGGGGCGCCTATTGGCCAAGAGAAAGATGTATTGCGCTTATTGCACGAATTGCAGTTTAGTTCGGAGGTAATTAATGCAGTTAGATTCGCCTTTAAGACTAATGATCTGTATTACCGTAAAGAGGTCGACTCACTCAAACGTAAAATCATGACAGCCAAGAAAAGCGGAGCCCAGTACGGCGTGTTACTGCAAGAGTTGATTGCTGTTGCAGAGAAGATTGAGTCCGGAAAAGATCTCAAGGTTGAAACCTCAGTAATCTCGGCAACAACTTCCTTGATCTACTTAAAGGGGGAGTAATGAGTAACTTCAATGAGGTACGCGCACTCACCAAGGAAATTGAAGCAAACCCTTCGCTTGAGGGTTGCAAGAGATTGATTCTGTCAGTTATGAAACTCTTGGATTCCGGTATTGATACAAATAATTTAGATTTGTTTGAATTGTTCACGGACGATGGCCGAAAATTAGCTGCCAATGCAAGTTGGTTTCTAAGTGACACCAAAGTGAAGGACCACAAAGCCACATATCAGATTTATCAAGACAATCATTTGAACATTGATTTCAAGATGTTCGGCGTTCAGAACTCTAGCAAGAGAATTATTTCGTGGTCACAGGCATTAACTCCAAACTTCGAAGATGAACCTTTTTATGAAGACCTTCGAGTCGGGATTGATTTCATCGTCCCCAAATCTTTTGACCGCGTACTGGTGGCATTGAGCAATAACTATGTCGTCAGAATTCTTGAATTACACGGTGACCTGACAGCAACTTTTGAGGCAATTTTCGCCAAGTGGGAAACAATAGAAGATTTCTCAAATAAAAGATTTGTGCACACATTGTTATGGGAAAGTTTCGATCTTCATCCGATTAATAAGAAGTTCTATGAGGGCATTGCAGAAAGATTTGTATCTCTCCGACAGTTTCTGGCTGAGAATGAGATTCTTGATGAGAATCAGGCTTCGCAATTTGCTAATAGGCTTATTGGAAGATTGGTCTTTTGTTGGTTCCTAAGGAAGAAAGAATTCATCGACAAAAGTTTTGATTATTTCTCATCTACCAATTACGAAGACGACACCAATTACTATCGCGAGAAGTTAGAAGTTCTCTTTTTTGATGTACTCAGTAAGCCTGTCAATGAGAGGAAAAGCGCCGACCTCTCTACCCCATATCTAAATGGAGGGCTTTTTGAGAATAGGGCAGATGACTTGTATCAAAACAAAAGCCTTCGTTTCCCCAGCAACTATTTCGATGATTTCTACGCGTTCCTAAACTCATACAATTTTACAACGGATGAAAGTACTAGTCAGTATCAGCAAGTTGCAATTGACCCCGAGATGCTGGGAAGAATTTTTGAGAACTTACTTGCTGAAATATCTGATGAGGCGGGTGAGCAGGCGCGCAAAGCCAAAGGTGCCTTCTATACACCAAGAGAAATTGTTGATTTTATGTGCAGGGAGTCATTGAGAGAATACCTGCGATCTGCTTTACCTCCGGATAATAACTTGGAGCAGCGACTCATTCAGTTAATTGACGGAAGCGACCGAGAATTTCAGGATCAAGATCATAACTGGCGCAGAGACTGGAAGCCGTACAAGGAGAACTTGATAACAGCTTTGAATAGTTTAAGAATTCTTGACCCAGCTTGCGGTTCAGGTGCATTTCCGATGGGAATGTTACAGCTTCTCTTGAAAGTCTATGATCGGCTTGATCCTGCATTAGGAAAAGATACTCATAAAATGAAGTTGCAAATTATAAGCAACAATCTTTTTGGGGTTGACATTGAACCAATGGCCGTGGAGATTTCCAGGCTACGAGCTTGGCTTTCTCTTGTGGTTGACTTAGAAGTTAACGTTAAAGGTGTAAAGCCTCTTCCAAATCTGGACTTTCGTTTCGTGTGCGCAGATTCTTTAACTCCTCTTGATTTAAGTGGAAACCTAATGTTTGGAGAGGATGCTGAACTGGGTTTAAAGCTTGAATCGATTCGACGTGAGTATTTTAACACTGAGAATTCGGCAAAGAAAAAGAAGTATAGAACTACCTATGCAGGATTGATTTCTGGGGAGATTTCTCTATTTGGTGAATCGAAGAGAACAACTCAACTTCGCTCTTATCACCCATTCGATGCATCGGCCAGCGCGGGCTTTTTTGATCAAAACCACATGTTTGGAATTCCGAATTTCCATATAATAATTGGAAACCCTCCCTACAAAGTCCTTGAAGGAGCCGATTCGGATGAGATAAAGCGCAACTTAAGAGGTATTCCTTCGTACAGCTACGCACTGGGAGGGAAATTAAATCTATATAGACATTTTATAGAGCGATCACAACAGCTACTAACTACTAGCGGAATTCTAACGTTCATAGTGCCCAGCACATTGATTGCTGACAAAAATACCACGGGAATCCGTCGATTGTTTCGCGAGAAAGGTTCTTTGCAATTCCTGATTGAATTTCCTGAGAAAGAACGTGTGTTTGAATCCGTAACTCAGGCGACTGCCATATTTCAGTTTTCTAATGGGGAAACCTCCGCTGACTTTAAGCTGTCAGTGGGTCTGAATAAGGCCGTCTTGCCTCCTGAATCCCATGCAGACATAAAGTGGGCAGAAATAGAGAGATTGTTCGGAGAAAATCTGTATTTTCCATTAATCAAGTCTGAGAAGGAATTGATATTAATTGAGCAGATCGGCGCAAAGTCTTTCCCTCTCAACAAATTCTATAAAATCTACCAGGGTGATTTGAATCTTTCACTTAGGAAGCAAGATATTAGCGATAAGGCAAGTGGATTCCTGTTGGTGCGAGGTGAACACGTAGGAGCGTTTTCGCTATCACTAGATGAATCTGGTTCATCACCACGTCGAATCACGCTCAAACCTTCTGAACTGCAAGGAACTCTGAGTTCGGTGAAGAATGAACGTTTAATAATGCAGGGAATTGCAAATATGGGCAACACTTATCGCCTTAAAGCAGCATTAGTACCTCCAAATATAGTTGTGGGACATAACGCGAACGTCCTGGAGTCACTTACCACAAACAAATCTGTCTCAGATTTTGAACTGTTGGCCCTACTGAATTCGAAATTACTGAATTGGTATTATCGTAAGATTTCCACGAATAACAGTATAAATATTTATGAAATTGATTCTCTTCCTGTAAAGATATTTGATAAATCTGTCAAAAACATCGTTAATGGATACGTAGAAAAACTCCTTGAACTTGGGACAAAAAATCAAAGCGGATTTCAATTTGAAACTGAGATTTTTGAGTTACGGAGCAAGTTAGATATTCTTGTTTTTGAACTTTATGGAATTGACAAGGAATTCCAAATGATCATAGAGAGTGAAATGCAAGCATGAGGAATGATTCGAGACTGGAGGCATAGTCAATGCGGATAAGCATTCAAGCTAAGGCTATTTGCTTCCCTGGGAATCAGTGGTAAATCTCAACCAGACTAAGGAGTTGAAATATGGAATTAACTCGTCGTGATTACGAAAAAGATTCAGCCGAGTCAATTTACAATTTTGCTCTTTTGCTCACCGGCAAGTCTCTTTCGGAGGCCGTTGATTTGCCCGAGAATCTGGAAAATCTGAAGGATAGAGGAAAACTAGGAACTCTTGTTGAAAAGTACTACTTCAAACACGAGCCACCGAATGACCACAATCCCGATTTTCCAGAGGCAGGTGTTGAGCTCAAAGTAACTGGGGTAAAGAAGAACAAATCTGGCAAGTATGTTGCGAAAGAGCGACTAGTGCTAACAATGATTAATTATGAACATATAGTAAAGGAATCATGGCATTCAAATAATTTCTACAATAAATGTAAGCGCATGTTAATCATGTTCTATTTATTCGCTAAGGATGTACCTGTTGTCGAGCGGAGATTTGTGCTTGATCCTCTTTTATATGAAATTCCTGAAAGTGATTTACCAATAATCAGATCAGACTGGGAGAAAATTCAAGGGAAAGTTCTTAAAGGAAAAGCACATGAAATCTCCGAAGGAGACACCTTCTATCTAGGAGCGTGTCGAAAAGGTGCAGGAGGAGTCAAGGAAAAGTTAAGGTCTCAACCATTTTCAGAAGTTGGTGCTCCAGCGAGAGCCTTCTCCTTCAAGCAAAATTACTTGAATCAGTTGATTCTTGGGAGTCAGTCCGTTTCGCTCCTCGGAGCTAGTCCCAATCTCTCGATTGAGGAGGCCACGCAAAAGAGGTTCGCTAAATACCTTGGAAATAGCATTGAAGAGCTTTCTCTAGCGATGAACCACTTCAAGAGGGACAAAAACCACAAAGGCTTTCATCGTGAATTAGCCACGAAAATCTTGGCCAAAGGTGGATCTTCGGTATCCGAAATTGAAAAAGCGGGAATTGAGATGAAGACTGTTCGACTCCAGGTAAGTGGCAAGCCCAAAGAGTCGATGTCATTTCCTTCCTTTGACTTTCTGAAGATTGGAAGTGAGGTCTGGGAAGAGTCTTCATTCTTTGAAAAAGTAGAACGCAAGTTCCTCTTTGTCGTGTTCAAGGTTGACAGCGACGGGGTCGAAAGATTGGAAAAAGTTGGCTATTGGAATATGCCTTATGAAGACAGATTAGAAGCTGAGCGCGTCTGGCGCGATACGCAAAGGCGGGTGGCCATCAATGCACATGACCTCCCTGGCATGACAGAAAGCCATGTCGCACATGTGCGACCAAAGGCTAAGGACGGGAACGATAAGGGTCTAACACCTCAGGGCGACATGAGGACAAAACAGTGTTTCTGGCTTAACGCCTCTTATATAGCGGATGTTGTTTCTACTATTTAGTGCTGATTTCTGCCGCAATCACTTTTCCAACTTTTTCAATTAGGCCAATGACCAGTGCATTGCCCATAAAAAATGCTCTCTTTGCGTCGGAAATCGTTTTTCCATCCGAACCGGTGAGACTCCAGTTATCAGGGAATCCATTTAATCTCTCAAGCTCGATTGGAGTGAGACGTCGATAGCCATTCTTTGTTTTAATTATGTGCTTGAAACGTGAAGGCGTCGTCCCGCCTTCACCGGTAAGAATTGTTCTACTTGGATTTGTTAAAAGGTCCGGGAAAGCCATTTTCCCTTCGGCATAGTTATATGTAACCCCGCTAGCTTTATGTGTGCGCTCAATGCTTTTTGCACCTTTTAAGTATTTCCATTCTTTCAGCCTTTTTTCTTCGACCCAATATTCATCTGGGACCTGGGAGTCAGCTTGCAATACATCACCAAGAACCTCAGCGGTGTCAGATAATTTTGCCTGAGTTTTTACAGTGTAAGCAATTCCATCGATCATCACGCCGGCGTTGAGGAATGGGCTTTTGTCCTTACCTTTATTGAAACGTGCACTAATTTCGTCTGCATCTTGAGTAAGGTCAATCTCGTCCAGCTCTTCAACTAATTTCTCAATCGGGAGGGCGCGAGCCAAGATACCTTTTTGCGCAATCACATCGCGAGGATTCAATTTCTTAGACGATTTATTCTTAGTTGCAACAATAAAGACTCGAATACGTCTTTGGGGGAAACCGTATTCGGCTGCATTTACTACTCGCCACTCAATTGTGTAGCCCTCATCCCCAAGGGTTTTGAGCATCACGGCGAAATCTCGACCTCGCTGGTTTGAGGGAGACTTCAGTAACCGATCTACATTCTCTAGAAAAATGAATTTAGGTTTCTGGCCATTTACTAAGCGAAGAATTTCCCACCAAAGTACGCCTTTTTTGCCTTTCAGACCCTTTGAGGAATTAAGAGTTTTTGCCACCGAGTAATCCTGGCAAGGAAACCCACCCACAAGTAAGTCAATATTTTTTGGGAGAGATTTGATTTTGGCGATATCAATATTTGTATGGCCTTCTTCACCAAATCTTGCAACGTACACGTCTGAGGCGTGTTGGACTTTAGTAGAGGGTTCCCATTGATTCGAAAATGTTGTTTTCCATCCAGCACGTGCCAGGCCAATGCGGAATCCACCGACGCCAGCAAACAGCTCAGCCACGTTTCCGACTGGTTTTGAGGGTTCTTTAAAGCCTTTTGATTTATACGTCACTTATTGCCTCCGGGGTGAAGCATATGAAGAAGCACTGACAAGGTGTGGGATCGACTCGCGATATCTCTAATCTGCTTGTGGCGTCAGCACCCACCCATATCCTTGAGTCATGAACACCTACTTCGCCTTCATTCCCCTCGTAGCCATCGTTGCGTTCTTGGTTCTGCGCAATCCTTCTTCGAGTAAGGCATCGAAGAGCGAGCGCATCGACTTCATCAAGCAGGCATCTGATTCGATTCATGCAGATGAGATCTCGGTTGATGAGAGAGCTGCACTCGATTCTGGGGGATATGAGTATGAGGTTGTGGGGGAGAGTTTTCAGAGAGAAAACTTGTTGAAGCTGATTCGGGCACATGAAGCATTTGATAGTGGGCAGATAGTGGCAACGGCGGTGTTGGAGCCGGAGCCGACGAATGAGTTTGATTCGACTGCGGTAAAGGTTGTTGTTGAGGGTGTGCAGGTTGGGTATATCGCTGCGAGTGATTCGGGTGTGGTTACGGCGATGATTAAGAAAAGTGGGAAGAAGAGCTTTGAGGTTCCGGTGAGGATTGGTTTTGATCCGAATTCGCCATCTCCGCTTATTGGAGTGCGGCTCGCTCTGACGTTATAGCTAGTTTGGGTTTGAGTTCGATTACTTCTTTTTCAAGTTTGCGTAACTCTTTGAGGACTGCGTCGTAGCCGCTTTCATGGGCTGATGTTGCAGAGCCTAGGAAGCGGTTGAATTCGCGGCCGACGGTTGGGTGGAAGCGGACTCCGGATGTTTTCTGACGGTTGGAGACGCTGATGAAGTAATCGGATTCGTCTTCGTTGGTGGAGAGCATTAAGACCTTGTCGAAGTTCCATTCGCGAGTGTGGTTGGGGCCGCTGAAGATGAGGCGTTCGGTGGTGAGCATGACGACGCCTTGATCTTTATCTACTTGTAGTTCTTCACCGGGTACGACTTGGCCTTTCATGGCGCCGACTCGGAAGCGGATTCCGCCGCCGATGGGGATAGAGACACCGGATGATCCGCCGACATAGGTAGATGCGGTGCGACCGGTTTCGTGGAAGATGCCTTGGCCAGACCAGAGAGTGTGTTCGCCGGGTTTTTGCATCAGTGAGTTAGGGACAGAGTCTTCGCCTTTGGATGCGGCGGTGATGGCGTCGATGATCTTGCGGAGGCAGTCGACATCTTCTTGCCAGATTGCGTGTAGGGCGTCGTGTTCATTCTGGGCGCGCTTTGCAGCGCGATTGGCTTTGAAGTTTGCAAACCAGCTCATGGGTAAAGGGTAGTGACTGTCGGTGACATTTTTGGGTTGTGGAGCCTGCAATCAGAAGAAATGAGTGTGATAACTTTCTTGTATGTCTTCTCGCTAGGTTGGCATACCTGATTTACAAGGCGCGTAGACATTGGAGACGGGGACAAAAAAACCCGCAGATCGCTCTGCGGGTTTTTCTCTGTCGCTCCGAAAACGAGCGCCCCTATGACTAAGTGAAATTAGAGTACCGAATAAACTCACAATTTGAGTAAATATTTTCTTTTCCACATGAAGGAATTTTTCTCGTAGCAACTCCAAGTAATCCTTCTACTTTGCATTCGTGTCTCGCTGTAGCTCAGCGGATAGAGCGCCTCTATGACTAAGAGGTAGGTCGCGGGTTCAAATCCCGCCAGCGAGGCACACACTTAAAGGCCCCGGGATTAGTCACCTGGGGCTTTTTTGTAGGGAGAGCGGTTTCAAAAAGTTTGATAAATCATTTAAATTTGGGCGCGGACGAAGTAGGCTCTAGTTCTATGAGTTGTCCATTCTGCGGAACTAGTCTTTCAAAAGTAGCTGCCATTTGCCCAAGTTGCAAAATTCAACTTCCTGAAGCCAACTTATTCCCTTATTACGCAGCAGCCCTGGATCGAGATAAGTCACTTGCGCAACCTGATAAACGATCAAAATTAGATGGAATTGTGGAAAAGGAAGCTTTGGCAAGAAGTGCAATGATTGCTGAAGCGCGCGAACGAGCGAAAGAGGAAGAGGCTCATCAATTAATTGAGAGGGCTAAGAGCGAAAAAGCTCTGCGATTGCGCCAAGAAGCGGCTGCCGAGGAATCGCGTCTACGTAGAGAAAGATTCATGCAAGATAATGGGAAAAAGCTCAAAATATGGGGAGCAATCGGAGTAATTACTATCGGCGCATTGGTGGGAGCAACCAACTACTTAAAGCCCGAACCGCCAAAACCGGTTGCGCCAAAAGAGGATATTAAGGTCGAGCCATGTTTAGCTTTGGGCACTGCAGCAAAGAAAACCCTGGCACTCCTCAATCTGACACTCGAAAAGAATGTTTCAGATGGCGGGTTGTCTGGTTCTGAAATCAATTCCTTGAATTTAAGTGCTCGTGATATTCAAGCTGAACTCATGGGTACTACAAGTGGTCAAACTTTAGGACAGCCGGGTCTTGAAGAGGCAATTCAGAGACTTGCGAATAACCTGGGTATTTATGGAGATTCCATATCTGACATCAAAACAGAATCTGCATTAGTTAATCGAGCTTTGGAACCGATTAGAAAGCTTGCTGCTTCTGGGCAGAGAGCTTGTGCATCAGCAGGCTTTGCGGATCAATTCAACGAAACATCAGGATGGGATAAATAACTATGGCAACATATTGCACATGCACGGTGGACATAATTTCAAAATCGGGCTTTTCAATTCGAGACGGTGTTGCCTATTGCAATAATTGCTCAAAGCCAGAAGTCAGTTCAAGTCCAAAAGTGAGTTCAAAGCCAGCAAGTGAGGGCAATTTGCTCGGCGATCTCTTCGATTTTAAGTTTGAGAAATTTGTGTCAGTTTCATATTTTCAACTTCTGTATGGAATCACTGTAGTTCTTTGGACGATTGTCGCCGTAGTTATGTTCGTCTTACTCCTCGCTAACTCTTCTTACTTGCCAGGGGGATTCGTCTTTTTGTTCCTAATTGGAATTCCAGCTGTTTATTTCCTACTCCTGATTTACACGCGGATGAGCATCGAGTTAATTGTTAATTTCTTTCAGATAGGAAAAGATATAAAGGCCATTCGCGAAAGTAAGTAGTTACTTGGTTTCGGCGATACGGGCTTTGACCATGGCGAGGATTAACTTCTCTTCGACATCCCAGTCGTTGGGGATGCCGATTGTTTTCTTATTGAGAGTTAAGTGGCTCATCTTTTCGCGGAAGGCATCGAGGACATCGTTGCTCCAGGGAGCCATCAAGATGTGGTTTTTAGATGCTGACATGCCGAAGATGTAATCATTGCCGAGTTTGACCATCGGTTGGTTCCAGGCGATAACGAGTTCTGTCTTTGGGTGTTTGGTCATGATCGCTTTAAAGATCTTCTTCATTGTGGTGGCTTGTTGTGGTGCGATTGTTTTGTAGTACTCGGCCGGTGTATCGAATCGCTTTGATGAAGTAGAGCCGCGTGAATACATAACGAGGGCGTTGGCGTGGGCCTGCGAGAAGCCGTAGTTCTCGCGTAAGTGTGCGATTTGTTCTGGGTATTTGAGGTCTTTTACTTCTTTCATGACCTTAAACCAGTAGCTCATCTTCTCGCCGTAGCGCTTTTCGATAGCGGGGAAGTGGGCCTCGCGACTTGGATCTTTAGGCATGGTGAAATCTTAAGGGATTGGGGTGTGCAAGTTCTATGCTTGGTAGATGAGCAGAATCAATGAATTTAATCAGCGCGTAGCCGAGAAGATCACATCATTTGTTTCATCGATGTGGTGCGCCTACCTCTTTGCAGCAATTGCGCTGATTTCATTGCCGGCTGCCCTTCGCACGGGGGATACCTTGGTTATCGTGGCGTGGGTAGCGCAGACTTTTTTACAGTTGGTATTGCTCTCGATCATCATGGTGGGGCAAGGCGTTGCATCTGCTGCGGTAGATCAGAAGATTGATGAGACCCACGAGGCTGCGCTGCTAGAGCTTGCTGAGATTAAGTTGATGGCAGAAGAAATTCATCGCATCTTGAAGGATGTTGAACCCAAGAAGTAAATGCAGCTAGCGCTAAAAAGTAGTGCTAGATACTGCGAAGGACTGCAGTAACTTTTCCGAGGATCTCGCAGTTATCGCCATCGATAGGTGCGAAGTCATCGTTTGCAGGAAGTAGCCAGATATGGCCGCCCTTGCGTGAGAAAGTTTTTACAGTTGCTTCGCCATCGATCATTGCGGCAACGATCTCGCCATTGTTGGCATCTTTCTGCTGGCGGATAACTACGTAATCGCCATCGCAGATCGCGGCATCGATCATTGATTCGCCTTTGACTTTGAGCATAAAGAGATCGCCCTTGCCGACGAGAGATTCTGGAAGTGGAAGAGTCTCTTCAACTTGTTGATCTGCAGTGATGGGTACACCTGCTGCGATTGAACCAACGAGTGGGATAAAACGAGTCTTATCTGTAGAGGCGCCTTCGCCAGTCATGTGATCAGGAAGAACGACTTCCATGGCGCGACCACGGTTTTCATCGCGGCGGATGAAGCCCTTCTCTTCGAGGATATCGAGCTGGTACTTAACTGATGCGGGGGAGTTCAGGCCGGCGGCATCGCCGATCTCGCGCATAGATGGGGCATAGCCCTGGGAATCTGAGGAGCTCTTGATGAACTCGAGGATGGTGAGCTGGCGAGCTGAGAGCTCTGCCTTGCCTTCGGGGGAGGTTGCTTTTTTGGCCATACACAGATGATTCCACAGGTTGGGGATAAATTCAAACAAATGTTCGAAAATAACTTGCAGGTGTCGGTGGTGGGCTGTATGGTTTTCCTATCGAACAAGTGTTCGAAAACCTTCCCCAAGGTTTTAGCAAGTGCAGGAGCAGAAGACCATGAGCGCTATAACCAGTGTAAATCAAGGGTTTTATCTAGGTTCATCAAACGTCCGTCCGTCTGGCATTGTTCTCAATCGCCGTGGTCGTTTGGCTCGTACCCTCGTGGTCCTCTCTCTTGCGATCGTCCTTGGCTCGCTTGTCAGCGCCAAGGCGGGGGCGGGTACCGATGTGGCACCTGCTGCAGCTACCTCGTTTATCACCGTCACAGTGGCTCCAGGCGAGACAATCTGGTCCCTTGCTACACGTATGGCGCCCGATTCAGGCGATGTTCGTGGCTTGGTCTCTGAGATCCTCGAGGTCAACTCACTTACTTCAGTCGATGTTGAAGCAGGGCAGAAGATCCGCATTCCCCTCGGCTAAATCCCTTAGCTAGCTTCTTTTCGACGACACGCCTTCGGCTCGAGCGTTTCATCCTGCAAACTCTCAAGATTTGCTTTACAGTTCACACTATATGTAGGGGTCGAAACGGTAAAAACTTCCATAAGTAGTGGTTTTACGGTAGTTTAGCCAATTCGCCAATACACCCGATTTTGGGAAAAAGTGAGCATTCGAAGGGAGACACGCCGAAATGATTTGTCCGTTCTGCAGACATGATGATTCTCGAGTCGTCGACTCTCGTCCGGTTCTCGACGGCACAGAAATCCGTCGCCGCCGCGAATGCCCTAAATGTGGACAGCGCTTTTCTACACAAGAGGTAGCGCTTCTTAACATCATCAAGCGATCAGGTGCTACCGAGCCATTTAGCCGCGAGAAAGTTCTTGTCGGCGTGCGCAAGGCGTGCCAAGGTCGCCCAGTAGATGAAGATGATTTGGTTCTCCTGGCCCAACGAGTAGAAGAGACCCTTCGCTCAACAGGTCAGGCTGAAATCGAAGCTCAAGAAGTAGGGCTGGCAATTCTTGCGCCACTCCGCGAACTCGATGAGGTGGCTTACCTCCGATACGCGTCTGTGTACCGTAACTTTGCATCCCTTGAAGATTTCGAAGGTGAGATTGCACTTCTCCGCGCCCTTCCTTCGAATATAAATCAGGCAACACCAGCAACATCAGCAGTAAAAACACCAGAAAAATCAACAGTTACAAGTAATCAGAAGACGGGGAAATAAAACATGTCAGATACGGTCATCAATCGACCATCGTCGAAAGCTAAGACAGGCAAGGGTCTTACTATCGAACGCATTTACACAACAGAGGGCATCCACCCATACGACCAGGTCACCTGGGATCGTCGCGATGTCGTACAACAGAATTGGAAGACAGGCGAAGTTGTTTTCGAACAACGCGGTGTTGAGTTTGCAGACTTCTGGTCAGTAAACGCATCAACAATCGTTACAACCAAGTACTTCCGTGGCGCAGTAGGTGCTGAAAATCGCGAATGGTCTCTTAAGCAGGTCATCGATCGCGTAGTACTTACATATGCAAAAGCTGGAAAAGAATTTGGATACTTTGCAACAGAGAAAGATGCAACAATCTTTGAGCACGAACTTACATACATGCTCTTGCACCAGATCTTCTCATTTAACTCCCCAGTCTGGTTTAACGTAGGAACAGCTGCCCCACAGCAAGTTTCTGCATGCTTTATCTTGTCTGTTGATGACACTATGGATTCAATTCTTAATTGGTACCGCGAAGAAGGAATGATCTTTAAGGGCGGATCTGGTGCCGGCCTTAACCTTTCACGTATTCGTTCATCAAAGGAACTTCTCAAGTCAGGTGGAACCGCATCTGGTCCAGTTTCATTTATGCGTGGTGCTGATGCATCTGCAGGAACAATCAAGTCAGGTGGCGCAACCCGTCGTGCTGCAAAGATGGTTGTTCTAGATGTTGATCACCCAGATATCGAAGAATTCATCGAGACGAAGGTTTCAGAAGAGCAGAAGATTCGCGCACTCCGCGATGCTGGCTTTGATATGGACCTCGGTGGAAAAGACATCATCTCTGTTCAGTATCAGAATGCAAATAACTCAGTCCGCGTAAGCGATGAGTTCATGCGTGCATACGAGAACCACACAGAGTTCGGTCTCAAGGCTCGTTCAACTGGTGAAGTTATCGAGACAACAGATGCTCGTGGCCTCTTCCGCAAGATGGCAGAAGCTGCATGGGCATGTGCTGATCCTGGAATCCAGTACGACGACACCATCAATGATTGGCACACAAACCCAGAGACAGGTCGCATCAATGCGTCTAACCCTTGCTCTGAGTACATGTCACTTGATAACTCATCATGTAACTTGGCTTCACTTAACTTGATGAAGTTCCTCAAGGCTGATGGTTCATTTGATGCAAAGACATTCGGCAAGGCAGCAGAGATGATCATCACCGCGATGGATATCTCAATCTGTTTCGCAGACTTCCCAACAGAAGCTATCGGTGAGACAACAAAGGCTTACCGTCAGCTCGGAATCGGATATGCAAACCTCGGCGCGCTTCTTATGGCATCAGGTCTTGCATACGACTCAGAGGGTGGACGCGCACTTGCTGGTGCAATCACATCTCTTATGACAGGTATTACCTACAAGCGCTCTGCAGAACTTGCAGCAATTGTTGGTCCATACGACGGCTTCGCACGTAACGCAACAGCACATGCTCGCGTTATGCGTAAGCACGCAGCTGCATCATCTGCAGCTCGTCAAGAGACAACTCTTGATATCGATGTATGGGCAGAAGCAAATAAGGCGTGGGATGCATGTCTTTCAACAGGCGATAAGAACGGATGGCGCAATGCGCAGATCTCAGTTCTTGCACCTACAGGAACAATTGGTCTGATGATGGATTGCGATACAACAGGTATCGAGCCAGACTTCTCACTCGTTAAGTTCAAGAAGCTTGTCGGTGGCGGATCTATGCAGATCGTTAACCAGACAGTTCCACAAGCACTTCGTAAGCTCGGATACACAGAAGAGACAATCGAAGCAATTGTTGAATTCATCGCTGCAAACGGTCACGTCATCGATGCTCCAGGACTTAAGCAGGAGCACTACGACGTATTCGATTGCGCACTTGGTGCACGATCAATCGCTCCAATGGGCCACGTCCGCATGATGGCTGCATGCCAGCCATTCCTATCGGGTGCAATTTCAAAGACAGTTAACCTCCCAGAGGATGCAACTGTTGAAGAAGTTGAAGAGGTTTACTACGAAGGTTGGAAGCTCGGTCTTAAGGCGCTCGCTGTTTACCGCGATAACTGCAAGGTCGGTCAGCCACTTTCAGATGGCAAGGCGAAGAAGAAGGAAGCTCCAGTAGAAGCTGCAGCAACTCCAGTTCGTAAGCGACTTCCAAAGGCACGCCCAGCAACAACAACTTCATTCTCAGTTGGTGGAGCAGAGGGTTACATGACAGCAGGTGCCTATGCAGATGGCGCACTTGGTGAAGTCTTCTTGAAGCTTGGCAAGCAGGGTTCAACTCTTGCAGGCGTCATGGATGCATTCTCAATCGCTGTATCGATCGGACTTCAGTACGGAGTACCGCTAGAGACATTCGTTGAGAAGTTCACAAACCTTCGCTTCGAACCAGCAGGTATGACAGATGATGCTGACATCCGTATGGCACAGTCAATGATGGATTACATCTTCCGTCGCTTGGCACTTGATTACCTACCATTCGAACAGCGTTCAGCAATGGGTCTCTACACATCAGCAGAGCGTGCAGCAGCTCTCGATAACGGTGGCGAATATGCACCAATCGCGAGTGCTGATACCCCAAAAGCACCGACAGCAGTTGCTGCGGCGGCTCCTGCTCCTGCAAAAGCTGAGGTAAAGCCGGTCGCGGTAAAGATTGAAGCAGCTCCTGCTGCAACAGTCGCACCAACAATCGGCTCATCATCTGATCTACTCGAGTCAATGGGTATCAAATCAGATGCGCCACTATGTATGACATGCGGTGTAAAGATGCGTATGTCAGGTGCATGCTTCGTTTGCGAAGGATGCGGAAATACATCTGGCTGCAGCTAAAAATTAAATAACCCCGTTCAAAAACCCCGCCGATTCACTTCGGCGGGGTTTTGCATTCCACAATATTTTCGGTCGATTCATTTGGGGCTACCACTCACACCATTGATTTACGCGCGGTTCACAGGAATTAATCAGCCACCGTTACATAAATACTCTGCTTGATATCAGAACCTTCTCTTGAAGGCGAAAGAGTTCCAGATAGGAACAACAAGAAGCGCTTTCGAAGGAAGTAAAAATGTTAAAAGTTAAGAAGACATCAGCGCTCGTTACAGCATCACTTCTCGCTGCTCTAGCTTTGGCACCAGGTGCTTCCGCTGCAACACCCACAACCTTGACTACTACACAAAAGGCGCAGCTTAAGTACCTGATCGAAGAAGAGAAGCTCGCTCGCGATGTGTATGCATACCTTGCAACCAAGGTCACAACACGCAAATTTTCAAATATCACACGATCAGAGCAGACACATATGGATTACATCGCCGCGCTTCTTAAGAAGTACAAGTTGACTAACCCAACTACAGGTAAGGCAGCTGGCGTCTTTGTAAATAAGGATATTCAAGCCCTTTACAACACACTGACAAAGCAAGGGTCTGCCGGAATTCTCGAAGCGATGGCAGTTGGTGTAAAGATTGAAGAAGTTGATATCGCTTCACTAGAGAAGTTACTAGCAAAGGCGATGCCTGCAGATGTTAAGGCAGCCCTTGATCTCTTGCTCGCAGCTTCTAATAACCACCTTGAAGCCTTCTCAATGTAAGTAACCAGGCAGTTAAGGCCCTCGTTCCTGCAAAGGTTCGGGGGCTTTCTGCGTTGGCGAGAGGTGGAGGCAATGGCGTAGACTGTGCGTCAGTTGTTATCGGGGTCGATGTAATTTCGAACCGGCGGTTATAGTCCGCGACCCGCACACATCCAGTGGGCGGTTGACTCAGTGAAACTCTGAGACCGACGGTTAAAGTCCGGATGAGAGATAACAGCGGAATCGGTGCACCATGTTTATCGATGACGCGTACGCGCATCTATCTGCTCTTTGCCAATCGGCACAAGGCAAGTCTTCCCCTAACCCAAATGTTGCAGCTGCTATCTATAGCCCGCAAGGCGATCTCATCTCTGATGGAATTCACGATCGCACTAAGTCGATCGACCATGCCGAAGTTGTAGCAATTACAAAGGCGGGCGCTGCAGCACGTGGTGCAACGATCGTTATCTCTCTCGAACCGTGTGCACATACCGGTGCAACGCCACCATGCACCCAGGCGATTATTGACGCCGGAATTTCGAAAGTGGTTTATGCAGTCAGCGATCCCAATCCGATTGCCGCAGGGGGAGCGCAGAAGCTTCGTGATGCAGGTGTTGAAGTAGAGCATGTTGAATCGGCTGATCTTGAATTCGCGCAGCGCGCCTGGCTTCGTAAAGAGGCGGTAGGTCGCCCGCTGATGATCTGGAAAGTAGCGACAACTCTGGATAGCAAAGTTGCGGCAAGTGATGGAACATCGCAATGGATTAGTGGTCCTGAATCTCGCGAGGATGTACAGAAGCTTCGCGCACATTCAGATGCCATTTTGATTGGCACCAATACTGCCCTTGTCGATAATCCTCATCTGATCCCGAAGGGCTATGCAGCCCGTCCAGTGCGCATCATCAGTGGCGAACAAGTTGTGCCATCAACACATAAAGTTTTCGACGATGAGGCTCGCACAGTGCTCGTGAAATCAAAGTCGATTCCTGAACTTATCTCGGTCTTGAAGGAAGAGAATTTCAATCAAGTACTTGTAGAAGCAGGTCCAACTCTCGGGTCAGCGTTGATGGCTAGCGGCAATATCGATGAACTGATTGTTTATCAGGCGCCAAAGTTGTTGGGCGCAGGTAAAGAGTTTGTCAGTCATCTAGGAATTTCAACGCTCAATGACCATATCGAACTCGAACTGATCTCTTCGGTTGTTATGGGTTCTGATATCAAATCCCACTATCGCATTGTGAAGGGGCGCTAAATGTTCACAGGTCTTGTCACAGAACTTGGAAAAGTAGTTGATATTGCGCGTGGAGAAAGCTCTGCGATCTTCACGATTTCAGCACCTGCATCTACTGCAGAGCTATCAGTGGGGGATTCCATCGCTGTTAACGGAGTTTGCTTAACAGCGACATCAATTAACGATGGAAGTTTTACAGCAGATGTCATGGTGCAGACGCTAAATCTGACTTCTCTTGCTCAGGTTGAAGTGGGAACGCCAGTTAATCTCGAACTCGCAGCGCAGATGGATATGCGTATGGGTGGCCATATCGTGCAGGGCCATGTCGATGGCGTAGCAACTGTTGTGCAATCAGCACCAGGCGAGAAGTGGGTGCAGTTCGATATCACCGTGCCAGAACATCTTATGAAATATGTCGTTGCACAAGGTTCAATCACCGTCGATGGCGTTTCGCTGACTGTTGGCGCACTCGATGATGCAAAGAACGTAGTGACTTTATGGCTAATCCCAGAGACACTGGCAAAGACCAATCTTTCAACGAAGAAGAGCGGTGACTTGGTAAATATCGAGGTCGATATCTTGGCGAAGTACGTTGAGCGTTTGATTTCCAAAGGAGCGAAGAATGCTGATTAATTTTGCAGATGCTCTCGATCGATTTAGGCGCGGTGAAATGCTCATTGTGGTCGATGATCACGACCGCGAGAATGAGGGCGACCTCATTATGTTGGCAGAGCATGCAACAGCAGAAAAGACAGCGTTCATCGTTCGCCACACAACAGGAATCCTGTGCGTTGCTATTACCGCTGATCAAGCACACCGTCTGCGCCTTCCTTATATGGTCGAACAGAATCAAGATGTTCGCAAAACTGCCTTTACCGTCTCTGTCGATCTTGCGGAAGGTCTCACTACTGGCGTCAGTGCAAAGGAGCGCACAGCAACGATTCGCGCACTTGGAAGTGCGACATCGCGTGCAACAGATTTCATTCGTCCGGGCCATATATTTCCGTTGATTGCACATTCACAAGGACTTGCAGAGCGCCAAGGACATACTGAAGCAGGGGTAGCTCTTGCCGAACTCACAGGTGCATACCCTGCAGCGCTGTTATCTGAAATCGTGGCAAAAGATGGATCGATGGCACGAGGACAAGAGCTCCTCGATTTCGCAACAGAACATCAGATTCCAGTTGTATCGATTGCAGATATTCGCAGCTATCAGGAGCGCCTTGAACAACCATCAACAGTTGCAACTTATCCGCGCCATGATTTTGAATGGGTACCAGTTCAGTTAAAGAAACAAGAATGGGATATCGCAACGTATCCTTCTCTCAAACATCGCGAGCAAGTTGTGATGCGCTACTGCACCACGGATAAGACCCCAATGGTTCGCATTCACTCTGAATGCTTTACCGGCGATGTTGTGCATTCACAACGCTGTGATTGCGGCCAGCAGCTCGATGCATCTATCGCCGCGATTGAAGCCTATGGCTGCGGATACATTCTTTATATGCGCGATCACGAAGGTCGTGGCATTGGACTCACAGAAAAACTGAAGGCTTACCTTCTGCAGAATTCTGGCCTAGATACCGTTGATGCAAATCTGCAATTGGGACACCAGATCGATTCACGTGACTGGCATGAAGCAATTGCAATCTTGAAGAACCTCAAGGTCACAGCCATTAAGTTGCTGACAAGCAATCCAGTGAAAGTTCAGGCGGTCTTGGATTCAGGTATTGCATGCGAACAAATATCACTTGATATTGCAGAGAATGAATTTAACAAGAAGTATCTACAGACCAAGGCAGAGCGCCTAGGTCATGCTCGAAATCTCGGGGGAAAATAATGGCCGGCCACGCACCAGATATCTCAGTTCCACAGATGCCACATTCTCGTTTCGCAATCATCTCTTCTTCCTGGCATTTAGATATTTGTAATGACCTTATCGCCGGTGCCCAACGAGCACTTCTGGAGGCAAAAGTTCCTGAAGCAAAAGTTATTTATGTGCCGGGTTCATTTGAGATTCCACTTGCTGCGCAGAAAGCATTTGAAAAGGGTTATGACGCAGTTGTTGCAGTAGGCCTTGTCCTTAAAGGCGAGACACCGCACTTTGATTATGTCTGCCAAGGTGTCACGCAGGGCGTAATCGATGTACAGCTTAAATTCTCAAAGCCAATTGGTTACGGAGTCTTGATGTGTAACGACCTTGATCAAGCAATCGATCGCTGTGGTCGCCCCGAAAGTAAAGAAGATAAGGGTTACGACAGTGCTATTGCAGCGCTTAAATTGCTCGAGCTCTAAGCGACAAGAAGCGAACGCTTTGAAAGTCCCATCCAGTAACCTTCTACGAGGGTCTCGGAAATACTCTCGGGGTTTGTTGCAGCTCCTAAAGTTACAAAGAGCGGCGTAAAGTGCTCAACAGTTGGATGGGCATACTGCACAGCAGGTGCTAAATCTTTATAGGAAGCCAGTGCATCAACATCCCCGCGGGATAGTGCATCTGCAGCCCATTGGTCAAAATCTGATGACCAACCCGGAACTGCTGCATTAATCGAGAAGTCGCGTAAGAACGGAAGGCCGTGTGTCATAAATCCAGAGCCGATTATTAAAACGCCTTCGTCGCGAAGTGGTTGCAGACGTTTTCCGATTTCAATCAACTTTCCAGGATCTGAAGTTGGCATAGACATCTGAAGTACTGGAATATCTGCATCGGGATACATAATCTTTAAGGGGACCCATGCGCCATGGTCTAGACCTCGCGTTGATTGATGCAGGGATTCGTTATCAGGCATCATCGCAGCTATGCGTGCAGCAAGAGCTGTTGCATCAGGTGTCTCATAAGTCATCTCGTAGAACTTCTGGGCAAAGCCACCAAAGTCATAGACAAGGGGGGTACCGGCGATTGCTGAGGAGATGGATATCGGTGCAGATTCCCAGTGTGCAGAGACAATCAAAATTGCTTTAGGTTTCTCAAACTTCTTCGCTATAGATGCAATCTCTGACGACCAAATCGGATCATCGAGCAGCAACGGAGCACCGTGGCCGATATAGAGAGCAGGAATCTTTGTCATAAATTGAGGCTAACTTAATATAGTTGAAATTTCAACTATATTTACTCTACCCACCCGTGGATGTCACGCCCATCGCCATCGTCTCTCAACCGTTAAAGTGCCACTCATGAGTGAGCTATCTGCACAAGTGAGAAAGGCCCTCGATGCTGCAGTTGCCGCAATCGGTGGCTCAACTCGCGATGGGCAGATTGAGATGGCAGAAGCTGTTGCTAATGCACTTACCGATCGCCACCACCTCATGGTTCAGGCAGGTACCGGAACCGGAAAGTCACTTGCATATTTAGTGCCGGCACTTGTTCACGGACGAAAAGTATTGGTCGCAACAGCAACTCTTGCACTGCAGAGACAACTTGTAGAACGAGATCTTCCTGCAGTTGTTCCAGCCCTTGAAAAAGCGTTGGGCCGTTCGATTACTTATGGCATCTATAAAGGC
This sequence comes from Candidatus Nanopelagicaceae bacterium, assembly GCA_965268205.1. GTDB lineage: Bacteria > Actinomycetota > Actinomycetes > Nanopelagicales > Nanopelagicaceae > Planktophila. The sequence continues at coordinate 511,849 of OZ254161.1, forward strand.
GTTGGTAACTATGTATGCCTTCAAAAGATGAATGCAGAAGATACCGACCCTGATGCGGAGTTATTGCTTGAATCTTCCTATCTTGAGAAAGATGCAAAGCGTTTAATTGCATGGGCGAAGACTCCAGGGGTATCTGGTGATCGCGATGATGCGCCAGAGGTTGATCGCAGAGTCTGGGCGGCTAATTCATTATCTGGTCGCGAATGCGTGGGTGCAGATGCATGTGCCTGGGGTGCTCAGTGTTTTGCAGCGAAGGCGAAAGCTCGTGCGCAAGAGGCCGATGTTGTAGTTACAAACCACACCTTGCTTGCAATCGAAATTGTTGATTCTCATCCGATCCTGCCCGAGCGCGATGCAGTGATTCTTGATGAAGCCCACGAGTTTATGGATCGCACAACGCAGGCGGTCACCGAGGAGCTGACTTCCGGTCGCGTACAACGCGCTGCTGCGATGGCACGTAAGTACATGCCAGGAAAACCTTCCGATGCCTTAACAAATGCCGCAGATAGCTTCCATGATTCGATGGCCGATTACGGCGAGATGATTAAGGGAGATTTCTCATCGCAGGGTCGTTTAGAAGAGATCCCAAGTGTTCTCGAAGCGCCGATAAGAAAGCTAAAGGAAGCGGCAACCACTTTTGTGCAGTTGATTTCAGCAGATGACGAGATCATTGATCCAGATGAAAATGCAGAACGTGCACGAGTAAAGGGCGCTGTACAAGAGATTGCTACAACAGCCGGCAAATTACTGAAGATGGGCGATGAACATGTCCTCTGGTACGAGCCAACATTCTCGACTCTGCACTTAGCGCCATTATCTGTTTCGCATGTATTGCGCAGTAATTTGTTAACAAAGACCCCGGTAATTGCAACCTCTGCAACTTTGACAGTGGGCAATAACTTTGATGCGATGGCGCGCAGCATTGGTTTCGTTGTCGGCTCTGATGTTGATCAAGAATCCGGTGATGGCGATATCGATCCTGCCAATGTGCAGATGCTCGATGTCGGTTCACCATTCGACTTCGCTAATCAAGGCGTTCTCTATATGCCAAAGCACTTACCTGAGCCAGGTCGTGATGGCCCAAGCCAAGCCGTCCTTGATGAACTTGGCGAGTTAATTGATGCAGCAGGCGGTCGCACCTTGGCGCTCTTTAGCTCATGGCGAGGAGTAGAGGCTGCCGATGCACATCTGCGTTCGGTATTAGTAGATCTTCCTATTTCAATCATCACTCAAAAACGTGGTGATGCAGTGGGGCCTTTGGTGGAACGCTTTGCAAAAGATGAAACCTCAATCTTGCTCGGCACGATGTCGCTCTGGCAGGGAGTCGATGTTCCGGGAAATTCCTGCATCTTGGTTGCTATCGACCGCATTCCATTCCCGCGTCCCGATGAACCTGTGATGTCTGCTCGATCATCACTCGCCGATGCTTCAGGTGGTTCAGGATTTATGCAGGTATCTGTGCCTCGAGCAGCGTTATTGCTTGCACAAGGTGCAGGGCGTTTGATCAGAAGTATCGATGATCGCGGTGTTGTGGCGATTTTAGATTCGCGCATCGTTACAAAGCGCTATGGCAGCGTTATTTTGAATTCAATGCCACCGCTGTGGCGAACAAGTGATGGCGAAGTAGTTCGTGATTCGCTAAAACGATTACGAGAAACTCTCTAGCTCGTCAATCAATAGACGCACCTGAGGCCATGTCTTTGCAAAACTTGGGTGCAGTGGCAATCTCGTTACATCATCGAATTTCACCCAACGCACCTCATGTGATTCATCATTGAGTTCGTGGCCCTCAAGCTTCTCATTTGCTCGTGCAATAACTGTTGAATAACTCCAGCCATTGTGATCATCGGTAAAGGTATGAACAGGCTCTAAATCTTCAGGTTTAATTCCGGTCTCTTCGACTGCTTCTCGGATTGCACCTTCAATGACGCTCTCGTGAGAATCACGTGCACCACCAGGAATTCCCCATGTATCGCCGTTATGAACCCACGGTGCGCGGTGCTGCAAGAAGATTGCGCCATCGCGAATAATGAGAAGACCTGCAGCTCCGTGCTTGCCCCAATGTTTAGAGCCGCATGCGCACTCGATCCATCCATCACCATCGCGCGCAGCCATACCCCTAGAGTGTCATAACTATCCACAGTTCGCTTTTTAATCTCGTTTTGCTGGAAAGCAACGACCTACCCTGCCGCGCATGAAGAGAACGCTAATAATGGCAGTGATTGTGCTCTTAGTGCCGGCTCCTGCAGATGCGCAAGAGTGCATCGAGAAAGCTTGCATCGAGGTCTATACCCAAGATGGAAAGATTGTTATCGAAGGGCGAAAAGGTAGTGGGCCCGTTGAGAAGAAATCTGTGGCACCTGCGCCGGTAAAGAGTCGCAAGGCTGTTGTTCCTAAGAATGTTGCGCCAGTTCCAAAGGTCACCGCATCTGCAAAACCGAAGGTCACAACGGCAACAAAGAAGCCTGTTGTGAAGAGGCCGGCTCGAAAGAAATCGACTTCTGCAGCGACATCTCTGAGCGATAAGTTGGTTGAAATTCTGCCGACTGCCGGCATTGCATATTCGCCATCCTTTCAACCGCTGATCAAGGTTCCGGTCTTCTTCTGGTGCGATCTGCCAGCCGTAGTCACTAAGAAGATAAAGATTGTTGGCGAAGTTGTAGAGGTCTCACTGAAACCAACATTTCTCTGGCATTACGGCGACGGAGTTATCTATTTAACTCGAAACGCTGGGGCTCCATACCCAGATGGAGAGATTCAACATTCTTATTCAAAACCTGGCCACTATCTCGTGCAACTGATTACAAAGTGGGATGGGGAATTTACCGTCCAAGGTGTCACTACAAAGATTCCAGGCAAGATCGAATCAGTGGCAATCGTTCCAATCACAGTCGTTGCAGCCCCTACACGATTCTCTGCACCCGTTCACTTATCTCGCTAATTAATAACAATCGCTACGAAAGGTTCTCCATGTCCACACTCACATCCCCGCACGATCTCCTTGCAGCCGTTCCATTTCTCATCGGCTATCACCCCAGCAATTCATTGGTTCTTGTAGCTCTCAAAGATGACTCAGTCGGAATGGCGATGCGCGTTGATTTACCTAGCTCTGAGACAAGTGCCAGCTATGACTTGCTGGCGACACATTTCACTCGCGAAGATGCCGATGGCGCATTTCTAGTTGCATATATTCCTGACGAATGCCAGACCGGGGAGAGCGTCTTAATCAACGCCAGCGCTGCTTTGATGCGTGCCAATGTCGATATCAAAGAGTCACTCCTTGTGCAGAGCAATCGCTTCAGATCGCTTATCTGCATTGATGCAACATGTTGCCCGCCCGAAGGCAGCGAGGTTCCCGAGATCGATTCATCTCGAATCGCAGCAGAACATGTCATTGCAGGGCACCCGATGCCGTATCAAAACGTTGATCAATTAATTGACTCTATTGCCGCCCTGCCATCTTCTTTAGATCCCGATTGGCTTGCTGAAGTAAATTCTTATTGGGTAGAAAGTGATGCAGAAGAACTCAATGATTTACAGCGCGATGGAGCAACGGCTGTCATTGATCTCGCAGGTGAATTCGAGGCAGGGCGCAATACTGAAGATCGCGAATTAGTTGCGCGAGTAATTGGCCGAATGAGTGATATTCAAGTTCGAGATTTCGCGCTAGGTAGCCACACCCCAGAGACGACGGATTGGTATTGGCAGATGTGGCGCGAACTTCTGGTGGCGGCTCCTCGAGGTTTTGTGGCACCGATTGCATCGGTCTTTGCAGCCTTGGCTTACGAACGCGGTGAGGGAGCCCTTGCGCAGAAAGCCCTTGATCGAGCCCTGGCCGATGATGAGAAGTACTCGTTGGCGCTCTTACTGCGCCGCGTCTTTACCGCAGGATGGCCTGCACAATCCTTCACCGCGATGCGCAGAGAGCTCCATCCAAAAGTCGTAGCGGGAATCTTCGGGTAATATTTCTACCGGTCACGAGTTCTAGTTGATAGCCCCGGCTTACTGGACGGCAACCCTCCACCGCGGTGGGGTGCTCCGGGTGACGACCAGGCAGTTCGATCTTTGTTGCAAATCAAAGGTAGCTGCAAGTGCGTGAAGGATTTATAAATGAGCAAGCGACCTACAACAGAAGTCACCGGTGCGTGGCTTGAAGGCGATGATCCGGGCGATCGTAAATTTATCAAGATTGGTTTTCTACTTCTTGAAAATGGCGAGACTCTTCCTGATATCACTATCGCCTACCAAACGTGGGGCACTCTTAATAAAGATAAATCCAATGCAATCCTGATCAACCATGCAATGACCGGTTGGTCTGATGTCACAGGCTGGTGGCCACAGATGGTCGGCCCAGGACTCCCATTTGATACAGATAAATACTTCATAGTCTGTCCCAACGTTATCGGCGGATGTCAGGGATCGACTGGTCCATCGAGCATCGCACCTGACGGAAAGCGTTACGGCTCTCGCTTTCCGATTATCACAATTCGCGACATGGTCAACGCAGAGATTGCATTTAGTAATGCGCTAGGAATTGATAAGTACTTACTGGCCGTCGGCCCATCCCTTGGTGGAATGCGCTCTCTCGAATGGGCGATTCAATTGCCTGATCGCGTGGGGGCAATCTGCACCATCGGTTCATCTGCTGTTGCTACAGGCGATCAAATCGGAACTGCATCAGTGCAGATCCGCGCAATTAAATCTGACCCGAATTTCAATGGTGGCGATTACTACGAGCAACTACGCGGGCCGCTAGATGGAATGGGAATCGCACGCAGGATTGCCCACCTGACTTACCGCACAGAATCTGAGATGGATGTGCGCTTCGGTCGCCAGCTTCAGGGAGATGAGACCGGGCGCTACGCCGTTGAGTCATACCTGGACCATCAGGCAGATAAGTTGGCGAAGAGATTTGATGCCAATACCTATATCGCCCTCACGGATGCGATGAACTCACACGACGTTGGCCGAGACCGCGGGGGAGTCGCCAAGGCGCTCTCAGCCATCACAGTGCCGGTCGTAGTGGTCTCTATCGATACCGATCGCCTCTTCGTCCCTCGACTTCAGGTTGAGATATCTGAGTTAACGCCCACCGCGGCAGCTCCAATCGTGATTAGTTCTGACTTTGGCCACGACGGATTCTTAGTTGAAGCAGAAGCGATGGGCGATGCGATTCGGCACGCCTTGCAGGTTGCGGGTACAATATAGGTATTACCTCGAGCAGTTCGGGGAAAAACCAAAAAGGACAATTGTGGCTGTATTTAGTGCGCTCAAAAACAAGGCAAAAGGCAAGAAAGCCGCTCCTGCTAAGAAGGCCGTTGCGAAAAAGGCTCCTGCAAAGAAGGCTGCACCCGCAAAGAAGGCAGTCGCTAAGAAAGCCGTTGCAAAGAAGGCTGTTGCAAAGAAGGCTGCGCCTGTTAAGAAAGTTGCAGCAAAGCCGGTAAAGCCTGTTAAGCCAGTCAAGGTTGAAGTGAAGAAAGAGCTAACTGCGAAAGAAGTACAGCAACTTGTAGATCTTAAGAACGCGATTGGGCGTCAGAAAGAGATCGTTGAGTCACTTGCTGCAAGCGGTATCGACAATTATCGCAAGGCTGTTAAGAAAGAATTTATGGCGCTCGCACTAGAAGCGCGTCAGTTAGATATTGAGATTCCGGAAAGCACTGAGAAGGCTCGCAAGGCAGGACTTGGTTCACCAAGCCGCATACTTTCTAAGGTGCAGCTTGCACTGATTGCGCCAAAGGAAGAGCCAAAGCCGGTTGCAGAAGCTCCAGCAAAGGGCGCAAAGGCAGCAATTGTGCTTGATGAAGATGGCAACGAGATTGTTGTTGAGGAAGTAGAACTAGAAGATGTAGAGACTCTCATCGCAGAGGCGACAGATATCATCGATGCAGAGGCAGATGGAAAAGATCAGCCTCGCGTCGTAACGCTTTCAGATGAGACAAAGAACGAAGAAGGCTCATTTACTCTTCTCGACACAGATGCAGATGATGAAGAAGAAGATAAGAACGAGCGCGAGAAGCATAAGAAAGACCTTAAGAATGTAAATCTCGTTCTCGAAGCGATCAACGGCAAAATTCAGGGCGTCGAAGTTGCTCCAAAGCACAACATTGATCAGGCTGATGCAAAGGCTCTGACTTACAAGCAGATTCAGCAGCAGTTTGCGATGAGCACCTTCAATGAGAAGTCAGCAAAGCTCATTGCAGAGTCAATCAACCAGGGATACCTCAAGAACCTCGAAGAACTTCAATACTTCTTCAACGAACAAGCTCGATTTATCCAGATTGAAATCAAGCGCCTCCCACCAGAGCAGACAGTTCTTACAGCTGGAGCGACTGCAGACCCTGTTAAGGATTACCTTAAGCAGATCGGTCGCGTTGCACTTCTTAATGCAGAGCTCGAAGTAGAACTTGCTACACGTGTTGAAGCAGGTCTCTTTGCCGAAGAAGCGCTAAAGAATACAAAGAAGATTGATAAGAAACTCAAGCGCGAGCTCGAGTGGATTGTTGAAGATGGAAAGCGCGCAAAGAACCACTTGTTAGAGGCAAACCTTCGTCTCGTAGTTTCTCTTGCAAAACGTTACACCGGTCGCGGAATGCTCTTCCTTGACTTGATCCAGGAAGGAAACTTGGGTCTTATCCGTGCAGTTGAGAAGTTCGACTACACAAAGGGTTACAAGTTCTCTACCTACGCAACATGGTGGATCCGTCAGGCGATCACACGTGCGATGGCTGACCAGGCTCGCACAATTCGCATTCCAGTTCACATGGTTGAAGTCATCAATAAGTTGGCACGTGTTCAGCGCCAGATGCTTCAAGATTTAGGTCGCGAACCGACACCAGAAGAGCTCGCTAAAGAACTTGATATGACACCTGAAAAGGTTGTCGAAGTTCAGAAGTACGGCCGCGAACCAATCTCGCTTCACACACCACTTGGTGAAGAAGGAGACTCCGAGTTCGGTGATTTGATTGAAGATTCTGAAGCTGTAAAGCCAGAAGAGTCAGTTACATTCACAATCTTGCAAGAGCAGTTGATGCAGGTTCTTGGTGGTCTTACCAACCGCGAGGCAGATGTCATCAAGGCTCGCTACGGACTTACAGATGGACAGCCAAAGACACTTGATGAGATCGGCAAGGTTCACGGCGTAACTCGTGAACGTATTCGCCAGATCGAATCTAAGACAATGTCGAAGCTTCGTCACCCATCACGTTCGCAATCACTGCGCGATTACCTCGATTAAAATCGGCTTTCTTCGTGACTAATCCAAAGGTCTTCATCAACCCCAAGAGTGGCTCTATCCGAATTACAGGAACTGTCGATATGGTCGATGCTGAAGGGAATCTCATCGAGACGCGAGAGAATCCAAAATTCTGCGGTTGTGGCCTCTCAAAAGATAAGCCACTCTGCGATGGATCGCACAAAGAGAAGGCACAGAACTAGTTTTCTTTGCTTCTAATCTCAAAGCGCTTAGACTAAGAATATGAGACCGCTTCTTCGAACGGGATTAATCCTCGCCATTCTGGTTTCAGTTCTCTCTCCGATTAAGGCATACGCTGCAACAACCTATTCATTCACAAATGCAGGAATTACAGGACCCATTGGCCCGACTCAGGCTCAAATTACATCGGCTTACTCAGGGACTTCTTTGGCAGGCAATGTCACGATAACAACACAAGGAATTCAAGAGTGGTTAGTGCCGAACTCGGGTAGTTATTCATTCACGGTTGTGGGCGCACATGGAGCTGCTTCTACTCAGGGCTCCAACACTCGTGGTGGTAGGTCCGTACGAATAACCGCAACTAAATCTTTAACGGCTGGAACAAAGTTATTTATAGTCGTGGGCCAAGCGGGAACCGCCAATGCAAATCATGGCGGCGGTGGCGGAGCTTCTTTTGTCCGGATAGGAACAGGGAACGATAATTCGAATCTGATTGTGGCTGGCGGAGGTGGAGGAACTCGCCAAGACGCGAGTGCAAATGGAGGAGATGCAAGCACTTCAACTTCAGGAATGTCGCCTGGCTCCACGTATTCTTCGGGATCAACTACAACCTTTTATTCAAACACATCCGCGAATAGTTTTAGTTCCGGTTCTACACCGTTGAGAGGAACTACAAGTAATGCTTACACTGATGTGGGTTATGGCGGACAAGGTGCTGGCTCATGTTACGGAGATGGCGGTTCTGGTTGGTTTGGAGATGGATACGACGATGGTGGTGGTGGATCTGCAGTAGCAAAAGCATTATCCACCACGGCACTTGGTGGCGGTAGCACCAGTTCGGTTGCACAAGGTGGATTTGGTGGTGGCGGACATGGCGCAGGTTGTAACGGCGGTGGCGGTGGAGGAGGGTATACGGGCGGCAACGGAGGTTGGGTTGCTGGAGGAGGAGGAAGTTATGCAAATGGATTTAGCACCCCTTCACTCACAGTGGATACTTCTAGATCCTACGCACGTGCAGGAACGCCAGTACATGGCTTTGTAGCGATTGAATCTTTGGGCCCATCACTTACTACTTTTTCGCCCACAACTACTCTCACTAATTCATCAAACATTACTTACAACATTGTGTTTAGCGAAGCGGTCACAGGACTTGCTTCAAATGATTTTTCAGTATCTGGCACTGGTTCTTCCACCTGCACAATAGGTGCACCATCAGGTTCCGGCACTACCTACACTGTGGCACTTTCTGGGTGTTCACCAGGTACAGTAATTTTGACGATGCTGGCGAACGCAATAACCAATGCCGATCCGCAGACAGCGCCAGGCTCGAATACTGCAGCAGCGACTGTCGTGATAGACCAAACCGCTCCCATCATCTCTTCAGTCTCGGCACCCTCTAACTCAACTTATCTTCCTGCCGGAGCACTTAATTTCACGGTGAATTTCTCTGAATCCGTGACGGTCACTGGAAGCCCGCGTCTAACGCTGACTGTCGGCTCGCTTACTAAATATGCATCATTTGTCTCACTTACCGATTCCAAGACGGCAACATTTAGATATACCGTTGCAACGGCAAGTGGTGAGTTTGATACCGATGGAATTGCCGTGTCGACAACCCTTGATCTCAATAGCGGTGCGATTGCAGACCTTGCAACTAACGCCCTCTCGCCTCTGACTTTTACCGCTCCCACACTGACATCCGTACTGGTGGCTCAAACTCCGGCAGCTCCGACCATTACATCCATCACCCCCAGCAGCGGAACGCTCTCGGTTGCCTTTACTGCAGGGGCAACCAATGGCTCTGCTATTTCCAACTATGAATATTCAACTGATAACGGTTCCAATTGGACGACTCGATCGCCGGTTGCAACAACCTCTCCGATATCAATCTCTGGTCTTACCAACGGAACTGCCTATAACGTGCGGATTCGCGCAGTCAACGGCGCAGGTAGTGGAGATTCATCAACGGCTGTCTCTGCAACACCATCTGCTGTTGTTGTCTCAGGTGATGCAACTTTGACAACGACCTATGGAAGCGCTGCATCAACTACAACCTACACATCAACAGGCGGCACTAGTCCTTACACCTACACACTCTCTGCAACACCGAGCGGTGTTTCCATATCTGGTGGAGTAGTCACTGCTTCTGCATCAACTGCCGCCGGCACCTACACACAGAATGTCATCGCAACAGATAGTGCATTTCAGACTGGTTCTAAGCAGTTGGTCATCACCGTCAATAAAGCATCGACGACAATCACGATTGCACTTCCTAATTCAGCAACCGATGCACCACTCGGTGGGGCAATCACCATCACAGCAACTGTCTCTCAGGCAGGGTCTGTGAACTTTAAGCTCGGCGGCTCATCGATCTCAGGATGTTCTTCTGTCTCATCGAGTGCCGGAACTGCCACATGTTCCTGGACTCCTGGCGCACTCGGTGGCGCATCGCTGACGGCAGTTCTAACGCCAAGTGATTCAACAAACTATGAAGTGGCAACAACGACGACCCTTTCAGTCACAGTCGTTAATGGGGTCACCACAGTTTCCCTCTCACTAGCCGGCGGAGTCACACAAGCTCCTAAGGGGCAGAACATTGTTATTACTGCGACCGTTGATCAAGCAGGGCGGATCTCATTTTTTGCCGATGGAAAGAGAATTGCAGGGTGCTACAACAAGGCAGTCAGTGGATCGACTAAGACCTGCACATGGAAACCAGCTGTTCAGAAACAAGTGACCCTGACATCCACGTTGAATCCAACAAATAGCGCCTATAGCAATTCAACCGGGTCCCTGAAAGTTTGGGTAGTAAGAAGAACGGGCACCCGCTAATAGCGAGTGCTAGAGAAAGTTGCGCGTTGGCTCTCACAAGGAACGCACTCAGGCATAATTCTTTGGCTTCTAAACCCAATACCCCTAGACTGAAATTATGAAACTACTGCTCCGAACCGGGTTGATTCTCACGGTTATGGTTTCGGTACTCTCTCCAATCAAGGCTTCCGCAGCAACCACTTATTCATTTACAAATGCAAGCGCAACTGGCAGAAGTGGGCCGACACAGCCACAAGTTACGAGCGCCTATACCTCTACAACCTTGAGTGGCTCCGTAACCGTTACGTCTCAAGGTATTCAAGACTGGATTGTTCCGGCAACTGGCAGGTATTCAATCCAAGCTGTGGGCGCTGCTGGGGGAGGTGACAACGCAGGTAGAGGTGCATCAATCTATGGTGAGTTTTCTCTTACCCAAGGAAATGTTATTCGTGTTGTTGTCGGCCAACGTGGGATCTCGTCGAGCAATTTCTCGGGTGGTGGTGGTGGTGGAAGTTTTGTGTGGTTGTCGACTTCTACAGCAGAGCCGCTAATTGCCGCCGGTGGTGGCGGTGGTGATGGTGGTGGGTCCACCAAATTTGGTCAAGATGCTTCAACAACCACAAGTGGGGTTGCAGGAACATTAGGAGCAGCAGGCGCGGTGAATACTCCCAACGGTGCGCCAGGCACTGGTGGTACAAATGGTTCTGCTGGAGTTACATTTGATGCGAATGGGAATTGCTGGGATGCGGCCGCTGGTGCTGGATGGAAGGGGAACTCAACAACGGCTGCACAGTTCTGCGGCACTGCAAATTTTGCCCTTTCGCCCCTTAATGGCGGTACAGGTGGTGCCAGTTTTAGCCTTAATGGTAATAACGAGGGAGGCTTTGGTGGCGGTGGTGGCGGTGGTGGAGATGCATATTCCACAGCATCGGTTGGCGCCGGTGGCGGTGGCTACTCGGGAGGTGGAAACGGCTCTAATGACTCATCATCGGATAGAGGAGCTGGCGGTGGTGGAGGTTCATTCAACTCTGGATCCAACGTCTCTTCCTCTATTTATAGCAGCAGAACCCAAGGATTTGTAACAATAACTTCACTAGGTCCATCTTTAACTACTTTTTCACCCACAACTACTATCACTAATTCATCAAACATCACTTACAACATCACCTTCAGTGAAGCCGTTACAGGGCTTGCTGCGAGCGACTTTTCTAAATCGGGAACAGGTTCATCTACCTGCACAATTGGTTCACCCTCAGGATCTGGCACCACCTACACGGTCATCCTCTCAGGATGTTCGCCCGGAACGGTGATTCTGACAATGACGGCAAATGCAGTTACCAATGCTGATCTACAGACAGCTCCAAGCACAAATACAGCAGCATCAACTGTAGTTATTGATCAGACTGCTCCTACTATCTCATTGGTTTCAGCACCTTCTAACTCAACATATTTTCCCGGCAACGCACTGAATTTCACAGTCAACTTCTCAGAATCTGTCACCGTTTCCGGTACCCCGAGATTAACTCTCACCGTTGGGTCGCTGACAAAATATGCAACATTTGTTTCGCTGACCGATTCCAAGACGGCGACATTTAGATATACCGTTGCAACGGCAAGTGGTGAGTTTGATACCGATGGCATCGCAGTATCGACAACCCTAGATCTCAATAGTGGTGCGATTGCAGACCTTGCGACCAATGCGCTCTCGCCTTTGACTTTTACTGCCCCAACTCTGACTTCTGTCCTCGTTGCACAAACTCCTGCAGCTCCAACGATTACTTCAATTACACCGAGTAATGGAGCGCTCTCCGTTGCCTTCACCGCAGGGGCATCTAATGGCTCTTCCATCACCAACTACCAATACTCAACTGATAACGGTTCCAATTGGACGACTCGATCGCCGGTTGCAACAACCTCTCCGATATCAATCTCTGGTCTTACCAACGGAACTGCCTATAACGTGCGGATTCGCGCAGTCAACGGCGCAGGTAATGGAGATTCATCAACGGCTGTCTCTGCAACACCATCTGCTGTCGTGATCACAGGTGATGCAACTTTGACAACGACCTATGGAAGCGCTGCATCAACTACAACCTACACATCAACAGGCGGCACTAGTCCATACACCTACACACTCTCTGCAACACCGAGTGGAGTCTCAATCTCGGGCGGAGTAGTCACTGCTTCTGCATCAACTGCCGCCGGCACCTACACACAGAATGTCATCGCAACAGATTCTGCCGGCACACCACAAACAGGTCTGAAGCAGTTGGTGATCACCGTCAATAAAGCATCGACGACAATCACGATTGCACTTCCTAATTCAGCAACCGATGCACCACTCGGTGGCGCCATCACCATCACAGCAACTGTCTCTCAGGCAGGATCTGTGAACTTCAAACTTGGTGGCTCATCCATTTCAGGATGTTCTTCTGTCTCATCCAGTGCCGGAACTGCCACATGTTCCTGGACTCCTGGCGCACTCGGTGGCGCATCGCTGACGGCAGTTCTTACGCCAAGTGATTCAACAAACTATGAAGTGGCAACAACGACGACCCTTTCTGTCACAGTCGTTAATGGGGTCACCACAGTTTCCCTCTCACTAGCCGGCGGAGTCACACAAGCTCCTAAGGGGCAGAACATTGTTATTACTGCGACCGTTGATCAAGCAGGGCGGATCTCATTTTTTGCCGATGGAAAGAGAATTGCAGGGTGCTACAACAAGGCAGTCAGTGGATCGACTAAGACCTGCACATGGAAACCAGCTGTTCAGAAACAAGTGACTCTGACATCCACGTTGAATCCAACAAATAGCGCCTATAGCAGTTCAACCGGGTCCCTGAAAGTCTGGGTAGTAAGAAGAACGGGCACCCGCTAATAGCGAGTGCCCGTCTATTAATTCTTAATAATTACTTAACTTCAACCAGCTTCTCTGATTCATCTTGAATCGCAGCCGCAACAGTCTTTAGCTTCTCGGCATATTCCTTGCCGTGATGTGCGCAGAACATGAGCTCTCCACCATTGAGCAAAGTTGCACGGACATAAGCCTGTGCGCCACAACGATCGCATCGATCAAGGGCATTTAGAGGTGTGGATTCGAGGATTACTTGCTCGGTCATCGCGCTCTCCGTTCGCTTTAAGTGGGTGGTGCTGTACATCTATGGAACATCATGCCAGTTCCTTTTATTCCCCGCTCTTTAAATTGATTTCGATTTTGTTAATTTTTATCGGTCTGAGCGCATAAATATCCGGAAATTATCGATATTTGAGACTCTTCGGCGCGCTTACGCAGATGCGAAGGGTTCGCTGGCTAATCTTTGCCACCGTGGCTGACGAATTGAACTTTACCCCTGAGACAGATTCTAAAGATAGCTATACCGCAAAGGACCTAGCTGTCCTCGAGGGCCTCGATGCAGTTCGTAAGCGCCCCGGTATGTATATCGGCTCCACAGATTCTCGTGGATTGCAGCACTGTCTCTGGGAGATCATCGATAACTCTGTAGATGAATCCCTTGCAGGCCACTGTAAGAAAATTGAAATTAATCTTGAAGCAGACGGCTCTGTTGAAGTTCATGACGATGGCCGCGGAATTCCTGTCGATAAGGAACCAAAGACCGGTCTTACCGGCGTTGAAGTTGTAATGACAAAGCTTCACGCAGGTGGAAAGTTCGGCGGCGGATCTTATGCAGCATCTGGTGGTCTCCACGGCGTAGGTGCATCAGTTGTTAATGCGCTAGCAGAACGTCTCGATGTTGAGGTCGACCGTAACGGCAAAATTTATTGGATGTCATTTAAGCGCGGAGTCGCCGGCGTATTCGATGGCGATGGACCAAAGGCGGAGTTCACACCGCAATCAGGTCTTCGCACAATTGGAAAGATTTCTGCAAAGGTAACTGGCACACGTACAAAGTGGTGGTCAGATCGTCAGATCTTCCTTAAAGATGCAGAGCTCGATCTAGAAGATATCTATGCACGCGCACGCCAGACATCATTCTTAGTTCCAGGGCTCTCAATTACTGTTAACGATAACCGCAAGAAAGAGAAGACAACTCAGGTCTTCTTCCATAAGGGCGGCATCTCTGAATACTGCGATTTCTTGCAGCCAGATCAGCCAGTCGGCGAAGTAATTCGCATCTACGGCACAGGGCATTACCAAGAGACTGTTCCAGTTCTTGATGACAAGGGACATATGGTCTCTACGGATGTAGAGCGCGATATGGAAGTTGATATTGCGATGAAGTGGGGCGAAGGTTTCGATACAACGCTTCGCTCATTTGTAAACATTATTGCTACCCCTAAGGGCGGTTCTCACGTCCTTGGCTTCGAACGCGCAATCACTAAGGCATTTAACGAGGCTATGCGTGGCGCCGGAATTCTGAAGAAGAACGAAGCAGATGTCATCAAGGATGACGTGATGGAAGGCCTCACAGCTGTCGTCACAGTGCGTATGTCAGAGCCACAGTTCGAAGGTCAGACTAAGGAAGTTCTTGGAACTGCTGCAGCAACAAAGATTGTCTCAACGGTCGTTGCCGATAAGTTGAAGGAGTTCTTCTCAACAACTCGTCGTATCGACAAGGCAAATGGCAAGTTGATCATGGAGAAGATCGCTGGTGCATCACGTACGCGTATTAGCGCCCGTGCCCATAAAGATCTTCAACGCCGTAAGAATGCTCTCGAATCTTCATCACTTCCTACCAAGCTCTCTGACTGTCGTTCAGAAGATGTAACGCGCACCGAACTCTTTATCGTTGAGGGCGACTCTGCACTTGGCACAACAAAGGCTGCACGTAACTCTGAATTCCAGGCGATCTTGCCGATTCGCGGAAAGATTCTTAATGTCCAGAAGGCATCACTTTCACAGATGCTCGATGATAAAGAGTGCGGCTCGATTATTCAGGTTATCGGTGCAGGCTCTGGTAAATCATTTGAACTCGATGATGCTCGCTATGGCCGCGTGATCTTGATGTCAGATGCCGATGTCGACGGCGCACATATTCGATGTCTTCTACTCACTCTTATGTATCGCTACATGCGCCCAATGCTCGATGCTGGTCGCGTCTTTGCCGCTATTCCACCGCTGCACCGCATTGAAACAATGGGCGCAGGCGGCAAGAAGGGCGAATACATCTACACATACTCAGATGATGAGATGAAGAAGGTCACTGCAGATTTGAAGAAGAACGGTAAGCGCTGGAAGGAACCAATTCAGCGATACAAAGGTCTTGGTGAGATGGATGCAGATCAGCTCCGCGAAACTACAATGGATCCAGATGCACGCACACTTCGCCGCATCACAGTTCCAGATGCAGAGGCTGCAGAGAAGATGTTTGAGCTTTTGATGGGTTCAGATGTTGCGCCACGTAAGGAATTTATTGCAACGGCTGAGATTGATCGCGAGCAGATCGACGCCTAAGCGTTTATCACCACGTCTGGGGCCAATGGCGTTAAGAGTTCAGACAGGTACTACTTAGCTTGTTTTGATACCACTTCGGCAAGGATGGGAGCGGCTGCAGCCCATTCAATGCCATAAATGTTTTTAAATGCTTGATTAAATGGAGTGCCATTCACAGACTTGTTAACGAGGGTCATAGTCGAATCTATTCCTCCAATTGCAGTAAGGGCCTCAACAGTTGCATAACCTAATGAAAAAACGTACCTATAAAATGAAGGATTGGAGAGGTAAATATCAGGATTCTTTCCTGGAGTAAGTAGATCGTAGAAACGTAAAATTGAATCTGGAGAGAAATCTATTAATGTTGCATCGGGTGCAAACCTCTTAATTTGATTTGCTTGATTTGATGTATATGAATTTAATGTCTGATTCCCCCCTAATACTTGAAAAAGTGTCGCCTGTCCTTCAGAAAGCCACACAGGGATCGTGCTTAACCAATCGCCCGTCAACGGTTTTTGTTGGTACGACTGAACAACGTGTGTAAATTCATGAATGTCTTGTCCAGCATATTGACTTCGATCAGTCCACCAAGGATTCTTCGGGACTGCAGTCTCAACATAACCTTGCCAAGTTCGTAAATTACCTCCGCCGGCGATTTCACAGTCATTTTCACTGGGGCATGAATAATCTATCTTGGAACTCAAGTATGGTGCTCCATCTTTTTCCTGAAAAAATTTCTTAGCCCATCCCTTATCAATGAAATTGTAATAAATCGCATAAACTTCTTCGGGTTGATTAAAATTTCGTAACATATTGGATGCCAGGCTAAAGGCGGCAGTGGGATTAATGATGCTTGGTTTTGTATTTGGCCCCACTAAAACATCTAACTTAAATTTTGGTTGATAATTAATGTCTATGTGAGTCTGGCGTTTGTTGTAGACATCTATTGAAATCTCACGATAGTTATCGGCGATGTTGCCCCAAGTTAAAACTATGGGTGTTGGTGTAGTGGTAGTGGTAGGGGTAGGGGTAGGTGTTGGTGTAGTGGTAGGGGTAGGTGTTGGTCTCTTTACAGCCACCCCCTTATTCCAATTTAACTTCTTGCCTGATTTGGTGCAGGTAAAGGTCTTATTTTGGTAAACAACTTTTTGGTTCAAAACTTTGCATGTACTTCCTGGAGTCACTTTCGGAGCTGAAAAGGCGGTAACCGGAACAAGGGCAATTGCAATGGCAATAAGTAAACCTTTGGGAAGAGATGACTTAGTTCTCACCCCAAAAGGGTAATGGTTAATCAATACTTACTAGGTCGAAATATTCATCTTTCCAGATATCTTCATCGCCATCAGGCAGCAAGATCACGCGCTCAGGCTTAAGTGCCTGAACTGCTCCTTCATCGTGAGAGACCATGATGACAGCGCCTTGATATTCACCAAGCGCTCCAAGGATCTCTTCACGTGATGCTGGATCTAAGTTATTTGTAGGCTCATCGAGCAAGAGAACATTTGCGGCTGATACAACCAAGGTAGCCAGTGCTAAACGGGTTCGTTCTCCACCTGAGAGAACCTTGACCGGCTTATGAACATCATCGCCAACGAATAAGAATGATCCCAGAACGTTACGCGCTTCTGGTTCGCGAAGATCATCTTTAGAGGACATCATATTTTCAAGAATGGTTCGCTCGAAGTCGAGCATTTCATGTTCCTGGGCGTAGTAGCCAAGCTTTAAGCCGTGGCCATGTTCAACTTTTCCGGTATCGGATTCAAGTTGGTTAGCCAGAATCTTAAGAAGTGTTGTCTTTCCAGCGCCGTTGAGTCCAAGGATTACAACGCGAGAGCCCTTATCGATAACGCACGAGACGTCGGTAAAGATTTCAAGTGAGCCGTAGTTCTTGGAGAGTTCTTCACCCGATAGGGGAGTCTTGCCACAAGGAGCAGGAGTAGGAAAGCGCAGCTTTGCGACCTTATCTTTGACGCGAACATCATCGAGTGATGAGCGAAGTTTCTCGGCGCGACGTAACATGCCTTGAGCGGCGGTGGCCTTAGAAGCTTTAGCGCGCATCTTCTCGCCCTGCTTCTGCAAGATTTCTGCCTTCTTCTCAGCGTTTGCGCGCTCTTTCTTGCGGCGATGCTCATCTTGCTCCCGCTGTAAGAGGTACTGCTTCCAGCCCAAGTTATAGACATCGATAACATTTCGGTTTCCATCGATGTAGAAGACTTTATTTACGACAGTTTCGATCAAGTTAACATCGTGGGAGATGATGACAAGCCCACCTGCGTAGTTAACGAGGTAGTTTCGAAGCCAAACAATGGAATCAGCATCGAGGTGGTTAGTAGGCTCATCGAGAAGAAGTGTTTCTGCACCAGAGAAGAGGATGCGAGCAAGTTCGATTCGACGGCGTTGACCACCTGAGAGAGTTTCTAGTTGATTGTTAAATACCGATTCCGAAACACCGAGTGAGTGCGCAATTGCTTCAGCTTCAGCGGTAGCTGCGTATCCACCTGCTGCGTTAAATTCTGCATCGACTCGGGTGTAACGCTCTAGAGCTTTTTCTAGTTCAGCGCCCTCTGTAGTAGACATCTCGTGTTCTACTTGTGTCATACGAATAGCAATCTGGTCTAGGTCGCGTGCAGATAAAATTCTGTCGAGCGCTGTTCCTTGATCTTCACCTGTGCGTGGATCTTGTGGGAGGTAACCAATTTTTCCTGTGCGCTGAACGCCGCCGCCTGCAGGAAGGGTTTCGCCTGCGAGTACTTTTGCGAGAGTTGATTTACCAGCGCCATTTCGGCCAACGAATCCAATGCGATCGCCGCTGTTGATACGTACGGTGACTCCCGAGACCAGAAGGCGCGCACCGGCGCGAAGTTCAAGGGCAGTTGTAGCGATCATTTGGCGAAGTCTCCCACAGTGTGCGTGGGATAAGAAATTACTCCTTGCCGATACGTGTTCGGCGAGGAGTTGCGAAAGATTTACTTGCCGCAGTGAGCTCTTCAGAAACTTGCTTGCGGATTGCATCTTCGCTCTTAAGCAAAGTCACCAATGCGGCGATGATTGCCTTAAGTTCCTTAGATTCAGTCTCAAGTTCAAGCTTGCTCATCTTGGTCAAGCGACGAAGTGGCATATCGAGAATATATGTAGCCTGTTCATCGTTGAGTCTGAAATCCTTAATCAATTTCTCTTTAGCAGCAGCTGCATCATCGCTTCCGCGGATGATCTTGATGACCTTATCGATATCGATGATTGCCTTAAGGAGGCCATCTACCAATGAGAGGCGATCTTCAGCCTTTGCCTTGCGGAACTCTGAGCGGCGACGAACAACTTCGATACGGTGATCGATAAATACCTGCAGAAGTTCCTTAAGGCCTAGTGTCTGAGGCTTTCCCTTAACAAGTGCCACAGCGTTAATAGCAAAGGCATCTTCCATTGGGGTTAGCTTGTAGAGCTTTTCAAGAACATCTTCTGGTTCAAAGCCATTCTTAAGTTCGATAACGACGTTGGTGCCTGTCTGGCCATCTGTAAGGTCGATGATGTCTGAGATTCCTTGAATCTTCTTCGCCTTTGCAAGATCTGCAATGCGCTCGACAACCTTTTCAGGTCCGATATTAAATGGGAGCTCCTTGATGATGATTCCCATTTTGCGTGAAGTAACTTTTGAAATCTCTGTCGTTGCACGGACCTTAAATGAGCCCTTACCGGTTGCGTATGCCTCGCGCACGCCTTCGAGTCCAACGATTTCTCCACCTGTAGGGAAATCTGGAGCAGGAATGTGCTTCATCAACTGATTGAGAGTCGCCTTAGGGTTATCGATGAGGAATTTAGTTGCGGCGATGACTTCGCCAAGGTTGTGAGGCGCCATATTTGTCGCCATACCAACTGCAATTCCTGAACCGCCATTAACAAGCAAGTTAGGAAATGCTGCTGGAAGAACAAGTGGCTCAGAGAGCTGGCCGTCATAGTTGGGTCCGAAGTCGACAGTGTTTTCGTCTGCCTCTGCCACCATCGCCATTGCAGTAGGTGCCAAGCGTGCTTCTGTGTAACGCATTGCAGCAGGACCTGCATCGAGTGAACCAAAGTTTCCGTGGCCATCGATTAGTGGAAGCTGCATTGAAAATGATTGCGCCATACGAACGAGTGCATCGTAAATTGCAGAGTCACCGTGAGGGTGCAACTTACCCATAACTTCACCGACAACACGTGCGCTCTTTACATGGCCGCGCTCTGGGCGAAGACCCATATCTGCCATCTGATGAAGGATGCGGCGGTGAACAGGCTTCAGACCATCGCGAGCATCAGGAAGTGCGCGTGAATAGATAACTGAGTATGCGTACTCGAGAAATGATTCAGACATTTCTGAAGAGACATCGATATCGACGATCTTTCCTGGATATTCACCAGGCTTTGGTCCTACGACCTTTGCCGACTTCTTGGGAGCTGCTGTCTTCTTCGTTGCCATGGCGCGTATTCTGCCAAGTGAAGTGGTTAAACCTCGGTACCTACACGCGGTCTAGCGCCGATGATTGCCACACATCGGGCGGCAATCGCAGCCCCTGCCGATAAAGAGCGATGTAAATCATGAGATTGAGTGAATTCAGAAATAAATCCCGCCGCGAAAGAATCTCCGGCCCCAGTTGTATCGACTACATCTGCCTCTACTGCCGCAACTGAAATTGATTGGCCGCCTCGAATTTTTCCGATGGCGCCCTGAGAACCTCTCTTGATCACAACGGTCGAGCAACAAATCAGCAACGCATTGAGTGCTTTCTCGAGATCACTCTCGCCAGTTAAGTAAATCGCTTCCTCTTCATTAAGTAATAAGCAATCAAAGAGAGGCAGCCAGGACTTTACTTCCTGAACATCGATCTCTTTCATTGCGCCAACCGAGGCGGGATCGAAGTAGATAGGAATCTTTGCTGCGCGGATTTCAGCAACCATCTCTTTAATTCCGGGTAGAGATGAAGGATCTAGGGGAGAGTAGCCCGAGAGATACACGGCGCTAAAAGTTTCCAACTCGGGAAGATCGCCAATCTGGAGCCCAGAGTTAGCGCCGTTGTCGGGAAACATTGTGCGTTCACCAGTGGGATCAACAAGGACTACAACTACACCTGATCGCGCACCCTCGATCACTAAATTCTCGTGATGAACGCCAAGTGCATCGAATTCACTAATGAGGGCAGCCCCAGCTGCATCATCGCCTACATGCCCAACGATTGTCGCTTCTGAATCTGTTCGAGTGAGCCAAGAAGCAACATTTCCTGCAGCGCCCCCGCCATGTGTCGAAATTTCAGAGGCGGTATCACTTCCGTAATTAATGGCAGATGGCAGGACGGCAATCTTGGTTACAACATCGAGCATTACATCACCGATGCAGAGAACCTTTGTTGCCACCTTTATCTACTCGCTACTTCTGTGAAGCGACTGCGATATCTGCAGCAAGGGCCGAGTTGGATTTAATAATCTCGATATTTACCTTGAGCGATTCACCTTCGGACGCTGTATGGAAGTGCTCGAGCAAGAATGGCGTAACAGCTTTTCCTGTGATGCCATTCTTTGTGGCACCTTCAAGGCCGCTCTTCAAGATTGCATCATGGCGCTTGCGATCCATCTCTTGTGCAACTGGGTTAGCAACGATAAGTGCATGGATATCTGTCTTAAGTCCGTGACGTGCAGCAATAATTGCTGCGATATCTTTCGCGCTCTCAACTCGATGCTCGAGAGTAAATCCAGAGTCAGTCAGATAGAAACCAGGGAAGGCGTTTGTTTGATAGCCAACAACTCCGATGGCAAGCGTCTCAAGACGTTCAAGAGTTGCTGCAACATCGAGAATCGATTTCACTCCTGCACAGACAACGGTGATATCGAGATCTGCCAGTGCTGTTAAATCTGCTGATTCATCAAAAGATTCGTTTGCGCCACGGTGGACTCCGCCTAAGCCACCTGTTGCAAAAACATGGATGCCAGCAAGAACTGCAAGATGGGCTGTTGCTGCCACTGTTGTTGCTGCACTCTTACCGGTTGCTGCGATGATCGCTAAATCGCGACTTGAAGCTTTTGCGATGTCATCACGATTGGCAATCGCTACAAGTTGTTCATCGGTGAGCCCAATACAAACCTTGCCATCGAGAATTGCAATCGTTGCCGGTGTCGCTCCATGTGCGCGGACAATATCTTCGACCTCGCGAGCAACTTCTAGATTCGATGGACGCGGAAGGCCGTGGCTAATAATCGTTGATTCAAGTGCGACTACCGGCTTACCTGCTGCAAGAGCAGCTGCCACCTCGGGGGATGTTACGAAAGAATTCATAGTCGCAACAATACTCGTGAGACCATAGTGCTGTGCACCTGTCGCAAATCATGCCCTCAATCTTCTCGAGCCTCGGTTTAGCAACAGGGTCAGATTCAATTAATTGTGGTGAAAGTCCCAACGGCCGCGAACTCCTATTCCTTGTTGATGGATTTGGTGCAGATGTCTTGGGTATTTACGCAACACATGCACCTAACCTGGTCTCACTTGCATCGCACGGAACTGTACAAACATCTTTTCCATCAACAACAGCTACAAGCCTTGCAACGCTAACAACAGGAGTCATGCCTGGTGCTCACGGAATGCTTGGCTACACAGTTCAAGTACCGCGCAGTGGGGGACGAGTTCTTAACTCATTGAAGTGGGATGAACGAGTTGACCCATCAATCTGGCAACCAGTCCCAACTCTTTTTGAGCGCGCAATGGCTGCAGGAATTACAACAACACATATCGCAGCTAAGCGCTATGAAAATTCAGGGTTTACTCGCGCAGTATTTAGGGGAGCGAACTACAGGGGCGCCAATATCGTCTCGGATTTGTTGAGCGAAACCATGACAGCACTGAGTGCAGCACCGTCATTTATCTACCTCTACGTCAACGATCTCGACTCTGCAGGACACTCAGATGGCGTTGGTTCAGATAAGTGGATTGCAGCACTCAAGGGCATCGATTCACTTGTGGGCTCTCTTATTGAGAAAGCACCTAAGGGCACTCGTATCTGGGTTACAGCCGATCACGGCATGATCAATGTTGAAGAGAAGATTGTTATGGGCGTCGATAACGATTTACTGACAGATATTTCAGTTATTGCAGGTGAACCACGTGCTCGTCATCTCTATCTAGCTGAGAAGTCATCACCTGCTGCAGTTGATGAAGTTCTGCATCGTTGGCGTGAAGCGCTTGGAGATAAGGTCTTAATGCACTCGCGTGCAACTGCGATTGAATCAGGATTATTTGGAAGCGAAGTCTCACTCGATGCCTCAGAGCGAGCAGGTGATGTGATTGCTATTGCACGCGGTGGAGTCGTATTACTTGATCCAGAACGCGCAGATAAAGAGGGCGAGATGGTTGGCCATCATGGTGGAGATTCAGCGGTAGAAAGTTCAGTGCCGCTTCTATCTCGCGTTGTAGGTTAATTTATTTTAGCTGGGAGAACTTCTTCGCTAAGACTGGCACCTGCTTCATGACAGATGTCCAAACTTTTGGCCCGCCATGGATTTCACCAGGTACTAGATAGAGGTAGCTCGTTCCTTTTTGGCTTTTGATAACTTTGTTGAGTTCAATGGAATCATATTGACTGACAGAACAATCGGCCGTTCCGTGGAAGATATAGACAGTTGGCATTGGCTTCAAGGTTTTCAAATATGGATAAAGATTTCCTGATTGAAGTTGAGCTTTAATTTCAGGTATGGACGTGTCCCCAAACCAGGGATTAAAGTTTGGATCCGCTCCACTTGCATAGGGGTCTTCAACACCGCAAGGGTATTTGATCTTATTCGCAGCCATCGTTTCGAAATTAACGTTTCCAAATAGATCAAATACAAATGAGACTGACGCACTGGTTTTCAAGTTTGGGTCAGTTGGAGTATCAAACAAAGACTTTTGGCTTCCAGTAAATCCCGCAGCCATTGCTAGGTAAGAACCCGCAGAGTCCCCACCCGTCGCAAATTTCTTTGGGTTGTAGCCGTATTTTGAAGCATTGGCTCGCAGAAAACGAATAGCCATCTTCGAATCTTGAACGGCGGCTGGGTAGAGAGCTTCCGTGGCCAATCTGTAATTTACGGATGCAACAGCGATTCCATTTTTGATAAATACTTCTAAGAGCTTTGCACTCTCATCGAATTTCATGGTGTTCTCGTCGCCAAAGACAAACCCACCACCATGTATCCAGACCATGAGAGGAGGATTCTTTGCCCCCTTTGGGAGATAGATGTCAAGGCGTTGGCTCTTTGACTCAGTTGCATAAACAACGTCCTCATACACTTTCATTTTCGCAATTGATTTTACGGGCAATATGTATGAATGTTCGAATCCGGGTGGCATTTTTTCTTCAACCTGACCAGTGCCCGCTGATGGTTTCGCCGTTGGCGCTGTTGGTTCAACAGGCAGAGGTTCGCCCTTTATCCACCACTTCTTCACACCATTGATCTCGATGCAGGCAAATATCTTGTTATTAAACGGACTTATTGTCTCAGCGCCAATTTCTGAATTAGGACATGTTCGTCCTGGCGCTGGTTGATCTTTTGGGTATCCATCATCTAAATCGGCTTGAGCTTGAGGCAGAAAGATTTGAGTAGTAAGAAATAGTGAAAGAAAAGCTAGGGAGAATTTACGCGCCTTCATGCCAATGAAGAGTACTCAGGGTTTTTACAAAGACAATAGGGGAGGGCGTTAGAACTAGATTAATTATCCTCTGGGTTTTCCAAGTCAGGGTCAGAGCTCTTGTGACCAAACATAATTTCATCCCATGAAGGAACCTTTGCGCGAGCGGTAATTCCATCTTGAGAATCTGCTGCCGTCGGAGTCTCGCGGATTACTGCAAGACGTGGAGTCTCTGGTTTCTCTTCAACAACTGGTTCGAAGATATCTGCAACTCTAGGTGTATCAACTCTAGGTGTATCAACTCTAGGTGTATCAATTCTGGGTGTTTCAATGCGTGATGGATGAGTTGGCTCTGAATGAATGATTCCAGTTGATGTGGGGCGAGCAGGTGCATCCTCATCAATCAGCCATGCACCGTTGTCATCTGTCGCACCCAATGCGCGACGAGATAGATCAAAGTTCCATGTAGCAACGCCGTTGCCATCACGATTTGGGTAGTGCAATTCAATATGCCATGTGCCATCTGCCAAGCGCCATGTATTCCAGCTGACTTCATCAGTATCAACGCCGCGTGGTGCAAGCTTTGCAAGAACAACATCGCGGAAGGTCATTTCGATGCGATGGACATCTTTACGCATGACTAGTTCGCGTGCACGGTCGAGAATGTATTCGCGCTCTTGCATGATGGGACCTGAGAAGCGTTCCACTTTTTCAACGGTTGTTTGTCCTTCGCGAGCAATTTGTTCAAAGCTATCGCCTGCACGAAGACGACGTTGAATCTCTTTTACAGAAATCGTCTCGACGGTTTCGATAGAAGGAACGGAACTCAAGCGAGGCTGATTTACAGTTGCGCGAAGAGTGTCGCTAATGCGAAGAGAGAACTCGGTGCCGTCGTTATCGACAAGGTTGATGTGGCTACCATCGTCACTTTTACCTGTAAGGCGAAGCTCAGTCATGGGGTGAGAATAACCGATTGAGCGCGAATTTTGCGAGAGTTCGACCCTCTAGGATGAGCATATGTATAAAGATTTGTTGTCCTTGGCTCAGAAAGTTGGCGCAGAGGCAGGCGCTCTGCTCATGGATCGCCCACTGGCCTTTGAGATTGAATCCAAGTCAACGGCAATCGATATCGCAACACAGATGGATATCAAGGCAGAGAAATTCATCGTCGAATCTCTATTAGCTGCTCGACCTGATGATGGAATCATCGGCGAAGAAGGCGCATCAATCGAGAGCAAATCTGGAATCACATGGGTCATCGATCCACTCGATGGAACAGTCAATTACTTCTACGGACTTCCGGGCTGGAATGTCTCTATCGCTGCAAAAGATAGCGAAGGCGTAATTGTCGGAGTAGTAACTGCGCCAACGATTAATTCAACGTGGTGGGCAACTCGCGGTGGTGGTGCTTTCTACAATGGGCATGCAATTAAGTGCAATGACCCTGTTGAATTAGATCGCGCGCTGATTGCCACGGGTTTTCAATACGATGTCGCACATCGTGTTACTCAATTAGAAGATTTCTCAAAGCTTGTTCCTATCGTTCGCGATCTTCGTCGCAACGGAGCCGCAGCCGTGGACTTATGTCATGTCGCAATGGGAGCACTTGATGGTTACTACGAAGCTGGGCTGAAAGAGTGGGATTGGTCTGCAGGGGGATTGGTCGCAACTGAAGCCGGAGCCACATTTAGGCAGTACGGCCAAGGCCCTATGAGAATCTCGATGGCGGCAGGTCCACACCTACATAGCCAGCTCGAGGCCCACCTCGGATTTCTCGCGTAAATTCCAGGGCCTAAAGGGCGATTTACGCTCAAGGCCCCTTCTGTGGCAAGATACGCAGTCTGCACGGCGTTACCTCGCAGTGCCTAATAGATAAGTAATGAACAGGACCAAAGATGAACATTCTCGACGTAGTAGATGCTGCCTCACTCCGCAAGGACATTCCACAGTTCCGCGCAGGCGATGAGCTAAAGATCCACGTCCGTGTTATCGAAGGTAACAAGTCACGTCTTCAGGTCTTCCAAGGAATCGTTATCGGTCGCCAGGGCGACGGAGTCCGCGAGACTTTCACAATCCGTAAAGTTTCATACGGTGTTGGCGTAGAGCGTACATTCCCAGTTCACACACCAGTTATTGAGAAGATTGAACTCGTCAAGAAGGGCGATGTTCGTCGTGCAAAGCTTTACTACCTACGCGATCTTCGCGGTAAGGCTGCAAAGATTCGCGAAAAGCGCGATGGTATTGAAGGTTACGGTGATGGAATTCTTTCAACACCAATTGCTGAGGTTGTTCCTGAGCCAGTTGCGGTTGTTGAAGAGGCTCCTGTCGTTGAGGCAGTTGTCGAAGCTCCAGTTGTGTCCGAGCCAGCTGCGGTTGAAGCGGTGGCAGAGGTTCCAGCTGAAGCTGTGACTACAGAAGATGTCGCAGTAGCCGACACAACTGACAAGCCAGAATAAAACCAAGTTCTTCCATGTCACGTAAGGGCTCAGTCCTTCGTGAGTTCCCGATTCTTGTAATCGTTGCGCTCGCAGTCTCACTTCTTATCAAGACCTTTCTCGTGCAATTCTTCTATATCCCTTCAGGCTCTATGGAGAACACACTTCAAGTTCAAGATCGAGTCGCAGTAAATAAGCTTCCTTTTATTTCTAAGAGCATTTCCCGTGGAGATGTCGTTGTATTTAGAGATCCAGATAACTGGCTCCCAGAGCAATATGTTGATCCTCAAAACAAGATAATTACAAAGATCAAAGAAGGCCTTGTTCTCGTGGGCGTTCTTCCCAACCCAGCTAAGCAATTCTTAGTTAAGCGCGTCATTGGTGTAGCCGGGGATAAAGTCATTTGCTGCGCTAAAGATGGCAAGTTAACAATCAATGGCAAAGAGACAAATGAGCCATATATTTTCAAGGGCAATAAGCCAAGCGATATGAAATTTAATATCACCGTGCCTGAAGGCAAAATCTGGGTTATGGGCGATCACCGTGGATCATCTGCTGATTCTCGTTACCACCAAGATGATGTCAACAATGGATTTGTACCGGTCTCAAAAGTTACCGGTCGCGTGTACGCCATCATCTGGCCGTTTAAGAATTTGAGTTTCGTTTCATCGCAAAATCCCATTAAGTAATCCGCCGCATGAAAGCAATTGAAGAACTTCTTCATAAGGCGGGAATCTCACCTATCGCTGGAGTTGATGAAGCAGGGCGTGGTCCATGTGCAGGTCCACTCGTAATAGCCGCAGTTATTCTGAAAGATCCTTTTGCTCCTGAACTTGCACAGGTTCGTGATTCAAAAGAGATATCTGAAAACAAGCGCGAAGAGCTATTCGACGTTATCGTGAATATCGCAGAAAGCGTTAGCATTATTCGAGTCTCAGTCGATGAAATCGATGCGCGCGGTGTTCATGCAGCTAATCTCGATGGAATGCGCAGAGCTGTTGCTGGGCTGAGCATCGAACCTGCCTACGTGCTGACAGATGGTTATGCGATTGAAGGGCTGGCAGTTCCGAACGTTGCCGTCTGGAAGGGCGATCAGGTTGTAACTGCAATCAGCGCTGCATCGATTATCGCCAAGGTGACTCGTGACCGCGAGATGATTGAACTTGATAAGAAGTATCCACAATATGGCTTTGCAAAACATAAGGGCTATATCACGGCCGCACATACTGCAGCCCTTGCAGAACATGGACCTTGTGCAGAACATCGCAGGTCCTTCTCAAATATCGCAGCTCTCCTCAAGTAATTTCGCATCAGGAGTTTTACACAGCAGCGTTGTGTATCTCTTTCTTACGCTAGTTAGATACCTACTCTGCGCCAATGTCTACACGTGTAAAGAGACCGGGACCAAAGCAACGTATGGGTGCATTTGGTGAATGTAAAACTGCAGAGTTTGTAACTGCTCGAGGCGATGAGATTCTTGATCGTAATTGGCGCATCAAGGAAGGCGAGATAGATCTGATCTCACTCTCCAGTGATGGGATCTTTCACTTTATTGAGGTCAAGACCAGAAGTTCACTCGCCTTTGGCCATCCCTTCGAAGCAATCAATCGCGAGAAAGCCCATCGGATGCAACGTCTGGCACTCGCCTGGCTTGCAACACATGGATGCTTGGGGTGCGATTATGCGATTGATGTAGTTGCAATTCTTATTGCAAGCGATGGGTCTCATACCCTGGAATATCGTGGTGGAATTCTGTGAGTATCGGTCACACCCAGAGCGTTGCACTGCTCGGAATTACCGGAAGTCTCGTTGAGATTGAAGTCGATATCTCAGATGGAATTCCTATGTATTCATTACTGGGCCTACCAGATGCAGCGCTGCAAGAGTCGCGAGACCGAGTGCGCGCAGCGATTACCAATTGCAATGAAATCTGGCCCAATCGCAAAGTGACTGTATCGATGTCGCCAGCTTGGTTACCTAAGAGCGGCTCAAGTTTCGACTTATCCATTGCCTTAAGCATCCTGATTGCAAACCAGGTTCTTCCACAAGATTGCCTACAAGAAACAGTTGTATTAGGTGAGCTCGCACTCGATGGAAAGATTCGATCCGTGCGCGGAGTACTGCCTGCACTGATTGCTGCCTATAAGAGCGGTGTAACCAGAGCAATTATTCCCTTTGCCAATCGTGATGAAGCTCAGTTGATGCCGCAGATGCAGATTCTGGCCTTCGAAAATCTGCGCGATGTTTTGCAGTGGATGCGCACTGGAATTAAACCTGAAGCGCAAGAGTTAGATCTACAAGATCACATAAGTGAGCCGTTACTCGATTTTTCCGATGTGGCAGGGCAGAGCAAAGCGCGCTTTGCCGCCGAGGTTGCCGCAACAGGCGGACACCACTTACTTCTAGTGGGTCCTCCAGGTGCTGGAAAGACGATGATTGCATCTCGGATTCCAACGATTATGCCTTCATTAACTTTAGACCAGGCACTGGAAGTAACTGCGGTGCATTCAATATCTGGATCATTTATTCAACGTTCGCCAATGTCGCGAATCGCTCCAATCGTCTCACCACATCACACAGCATCACGCGTTGCAATCGTGGGCGGTGGCTCGCACATCATTAAACCGGGTGCGTGTTCACTTGCACATCACGGGGTTCTCTTTATAGATGAAGCACCAGAGTGTGCAACAGGTGTCCTGGATTCATTACGACAACCACTGGAATCCGGAACAATCACTATTACGCGAAGCGTTGGGAATATAACCTTCCCTGCCGAATTCTTACTTGTGCTTGCAGCCAACCCATGTCCATGTGGAAAGTTCAGCGGCAAAGGACGAGGTTGCGAATGTTCATCCCTTGCAGTGAGGCGTTACTTGGGCCGATTATCCGGACCGCTGATGGATCGCATCGATATGCGAGTCCAAGTAGAACCTGTCTCTCGCGTTGAAATGGCTGCAACGGAACTCGGTGAAACGAGTGCACAGATTCGAGAGCGAGTCATTGCAGCAAGAGCGGCAGCGAGTAAACGCTTTGCCCACAAGACATGGAAACTCAATGCCCATATTCCAAGCCGTGAGCTACGAACAACATATCGCCCAGAGAAAGCTGCAATGAATTTTCTCCATGATGAACTCGATCGCGAGAGGCTTACTGCGCGAGGACTTCACAAAATCATTCGCCTTGCATGGACCTTGGCTGATTTAGGACAACGCGAAGTTGCAACTCTCGGCGATGTACAGCGCGCTTACTCTTTAAGAGAGGGTTCTGATATATGAATGAATCGCAGAAACGTCTTGCTCTCTTTGCCTGCATCGAACCCGGCATTGCTTTCTGGGGACGCGAGATTGCAGAACGGGGAGCCAGTGCAACATATGACCGATTACTGGATGGCAGATATGACACGATTAAATACGGCCACCTCATCGAGAAGATTTCTGCATTTAATTGCGATGAAAGCCTTACAGGAATTGAGAAAGCCGGTGGAACTTACTTAACGCCAGAGAGCGCTGATTGGCCCAAATCTGTAGAGGATCTAGCAGTGCCGCCAATTGCGCTAATTGTGAAAGGTGACCCCACAATTTTGTCGCAGAGATCGCTGGCAATAGTCGGAACTCGAAATCCAACTCCTTATGGAATCCGTATCGCAGGTGATTTCGCCGCAGGATTTGTCGATCGCGATTGGCAGATCATCAGCGGGGGAGCCTACGGCGTTGATACAGCTGCACATCGTGGGGCGTTAGTTGCCGAGGGACGAACAATTGCTGTCATTGCATCCGGTATCGATATTCAATATCCAGTAGGCAACTCTCGCTTGTTTGATGAAATCTGCGAGAACGGTGCAATTATTTCTGAGGTAATGCCCGGAACAATTGCGATGCCACATAGATTCTTAACTCGCAATCGCCTGATTGCAGCACTTTCAGTCAGCACACTGGTTGTTGAGGCTGCCTTTCGTAGCGGATCTCTTCGAACTGCACGAGATGCTGCCGAGTTAATGAAGCCGGTGATGGCGATACCCGGGCCAATTAACTCTCCATCATCTGAGGGCTGTCATCGCTTAATCGGCGAGAGAGCGGCAGAACTTGTGACTTCGGTTGCCGATGCAGTGGAGCTAATCTCCGCCCTTTAGGTAATGCCTCTATGTAATGAGAGAATAGGCGCATGAGTGAATTCCGTTCGGGCTTTGTCGCAATTGTCGGCCGCCCAAATACAGGAAAATCAACTCTTATCAATGCATTGGTGGGGCGCAAGATTGCGATTACTTCACCGCATCCCAACACTACGCGCCATGCAATCCGCGGGATTGTTAACAATCCAGAGTTTCAGGCAGTGCTTGTAGATACACCAGGAGTTCATAAGCCAAAGACACTTCTTGGCCATCGCCTCAATGCTGTCGTCAACGAGAGCATGGATTCAGTCGATATTGTGATGATGTGTCTACCAGCAGATGAAACTTCAGGTGCTGGCGATGTATTTATCGCAGCTGAAATTGCCAAGTATCCACGTGCTAAGAAGTTTGCACTTGTGACAAAGACAGATTTAGTTTCAAAGAAGAATATTGCTACTCGTTTACTTGGTATCTCAGAGCTTGCTCAAGGATTTACCTGGGATGAGATTGTTCCAATCTCTGCTGCAATTCATGAACAGATTGATCTTCTTGAAAAGCTCATTGGCGATAACTTGCCTGTTGGTCCGGCTTTCTATCCTGAAGATATGAAGAGCGATCAAGATATCCAACAACTGATCTGCGAACTCATTCGCGAAGCTGCAATGCGCGATGCCCGCGAAGAGCTGCCTCATTCAATTATGGTCACCATTGATGAGATGGCAGAGCGCGAAGAAAAAGGAAGTCGTCCCTTCTTTGATATCCATGCAAGCATCCACGTAGAACGCGATTCACAGACCGGAATTATCTTGGGTCACCAAGGCGAACGTCTGAAAGATATTGGAATGCGCGCACGTAAAGATATCGAACGCGAACTTGGCGCAAGAATCTTCCTTGGCTTACACGTTAAGGTCTCTAAAGAGTGGCAGAGAGATCCCAAACTTCTCGAAAGACTTGGTTTTACTGAGCGTTGATTGAACCAGTTGCTAAGGCAACTAGGAGTGCAGTGCCAAGAACAACGCGATAGATAACAAATGGCGTAAATGTCTTAGCAGAAATAAATTTCATCAGCCAAGCGATAACGCTGTATCCAACTATAAATGCCACAACTGTTGCACCAAACGTCTCGCTCATCGTAAAGACATTGGTACTTGATTCGCCAAGTGCGTTCTTGAGTTCATAGAGACCGCTGCCAAAGACTGCAGGAAGTGCTAGCAAGAATGAATATCGAAGTGCTGCTTCACGGGTGTAACCCAAGGTGCGACCTAGCGCGATTGTTGCGCCAGATCGAGAGACTCCAGGAATCAGAGCGAGCGATTGTGCGAAACCGTAGAGAATTCCATCGCGCTTATTTAACTTCTCAAGAGACTTCTCTCGCTTACCTAACTTATCTGCAGCGCCCAGAATAAGGCCGAAGAGAATCATCATCGTCGCAACAATCCAGAGTGATCTGAAATTATCGCGAATGTAGCTTTGTCCAAGATAGCCAAGAGCAACGATTGGTAGCGTTCCGATGATGATAAGAGTTCCGAGGCGGGCATCACTTGATCCATCGCGCTTGAACCAAGCTCTGAGAATTCTGAATATATCTTTTCGGAAGTAGAGCAGGACTGCGAGCTCTGTGCCAATTTGTGTGATGGCGGTAAATGTAGCTCCTGGATCTTTTGCGCCCGGTAGAAACTCTCCAACGATGCGCAGATGTGCGCTAGATGAAACTGGAATAAATTCAGTGAGTCCTTGGATTAATCCGAGAAAGAGCGCTTCAAGCATTGAGCAAGTATCGCAACTATTTAGCTTCTACGGGCTTTCGGCTCGCGAAGTATGAGCCAATCAATACGAGTGGAAGGCCTAGCGCCATACCTGTCGTAAATGGTTCATCGAGAATAATCACGCCGAGTACCACTGCAAATGCGGTATTCAGATAAGTCACAAGTGAACCTCGAGCAACACCAATAATTGCAGAAAGCGTAAAGAAGGCGACAAATGCAGCGCCCGTGGAAAGTACACCTAGGCCGATAATTGCATTGATTGCAGATGTTGATATTTCGTGAGTTGGCCATTGAATTACCGTGAGTGGCAGGTAGAAGATCGCGGTAATCGCCATAGCGACCGCATTGATTGCAATTCCCGATACATGGGGAAGTGCGCCCTGAACCATCATGACCGCATAGGAATATCCAATTGCTGCAACGAGAACCATTCCGATTGATAGTGGATCTGAACTTCCCTTGATGCTCTCAATTCCGACAACCGCTACAAGTCCAATAAAGCCGATGATGATTCCCATTAAACGTTTGTGGTGCCAAACAGTTTTATCGCCACGCATCGATGCAAAGATCGTCGCCCAGATTGGAACAGATGCAATAAGAAGTCCTGCAAGTCCCGATGAGATTTTCTGTTCAGCGGTACCGATAAGAATCCAAGGACCAATCATTTCAAGAAGGGCATAGGGGGCAACGTATTTAATTCCGCGCAGTGCTGCGCCTAGTTGGCCCTGTCGAATAGCAAGAGGAATCAATATTGCTGCACCAATAGCTGTTCGTAAGCACACAACTGCAGCAGGAGAGAAGCCATTGTCAGGATCAACTGCAACCTTAATAAAGAGGTAAGGAACACCCCAGAGAAAACCTACGAGGATAAAGAGAAACCAGCCGCGACGTGACATTACTTAATTACGCTCCTATATAACGAGATTGTTTGTGCGGCGACTGCATCCCATCCGAATTCGCTGATCGCACGTTTGCGTCCTGCTTCACCATATTGTTGTAATAGTTGAGGCTGGCTCATCAACGATGAAATTGCATCAGTGAGATCAGATTCAAATTTCTTATGGTCGGATGTGTAATCCACTAACTCGCCAGTTAATTTGTGCGAAACAACTTCTGGTATTCCACCCACACGTGAGGCAAGAACGGCGGTCTGACATCCCATCGCTTCCAAGTTAACGATTCCGAGTGGCTCGTAAATAGAAGGGCAGAGGAATAAATCTGCATGTGTTAAGGCCGCGGTGAGCTTGTCGTGGGGGAGCATCTCCTTAATCCACCAGACATTTGGTCTTGTCGCCTGAAGTTCTGCAATAAGTGCCGCAACTTCATTACCAATCATCTCTTCATCAGGGCTTCCGGCAGCTAGTACAAGTCCATATTCAGCAGGAACGTTCTTCCATGCGCGTAGTAAATGTGCCAAACCTTTTTGGCGTGTAATGCGACCAACGAACATTGCATAACGTCCGGTAATTCCAAACTCTTTCAAAACAGAGTCATCGTCGTTAGGTGCGAATTTACTTGTATCAACGCCATTGCGAATAGTGACTATCTTTGCAGGGTCTACATCTGGATATGCAGAAATGACATCTGCGCGCATTCCATCGCTAACGGCGATAATTGCCGCTGCAGATTCGTAAGCAGTTTTTTCAGCCCATGAAGAAATCTTGTACCCGCCGCCAAGTTGCTCAGCCTTCCAGGGGCGAAGAGGTTCCAGTGAGTGTGCGCTGACAATGTGTGGAGTTCCGTAGAGAAGTGATGCTGTGTGGCCCGCCATATTTGCATACCAAGTATGCGAGTGGATTAGATCCACATCGCCAAGATTTGAAGCGATGGCGAGATCGGTGGCAATGGCCTGCAGCGCCGGATTGCTTGTGGCAAATTCTGTTGGGGTTTCATAACCGAAAGAGCCATCTGTTCGAGTTCCGCCGAAGCAGTGCACGTCGACCTCGATGCCAGAAACTTTTCTGAGAGCCTCGGTTAGTTGGACGACGTGAACACCAGCGCCACCGTAAACGGCAGGTGGCCACTCTTTGGTGACAATTCCAATTCGAGTATTACTCACCGGGCAAGAGTAACGCGCTCTAGATTGATTGAGACATCTTGGGTAACCTTCTCTCATGCCTAGATACGAAGCTCCCCTCGGAATCGTTCTAGCCGGCGGTGAAGGTAAGCGATTAATGCCACTTACTGCTGATCGCGCAAAGCCTGCTGTTCCATTTGGTGGTTCGTACCGCCTTATTGATTTCGTACTATCAAATCTCGTTAATGCGCAGATGCGAAAGATTGCAGTTCTAACACAGTACAAATCTCACTCACTTGACCGTCACATCACTACAACATGGCGTATGTCGACTCTTCTTGAAAATTACATCACTCCAGTGCCTGCGCAGCAGCGTCTTGGGCCACGTTGGTACACAGGTTCGGCTGATGCAATCTTGCAGAATTTCAATTTGATTCAGGATGAGAATCCAAAGCATGTCTTGGTATTCGGTGCAGACCACGTTTACCGAATGGATCCAAGCCAAATGTTTGAGCAGCACCTCGAAACAGGTGCAGGAATCACGATTGCCGCAATCCGTATGCCACGTTCAGAGGCCCACGAATTCGGCGTCATCGAATTAGCTGATGATGGAATCACCATTAAGGCATTCCATGAGAAGCCTTCAAATCCACCTGCAATGCCAGGTCATCCTGATCTCTCACTCGTATCAATGGGCAACTACATCTTCAAGCGCGATGTCATGGAAGAGTCACTTATTCTTGATTCAGAAGATGTCGAGTCTCGACATGACCTTGGTGGAAATATCATTCCTATGCTTACAAAGGCGGGAGTTGCAAAGGTCTATGACTTTGAAAATAACGTTGTGCCAGGTGCAACCGAACGCGATAAGGGCTACTGGCGCGATGTGGGTTCAATCGATGCGTATTACGACGCGCATATGGATTTAGTCTCGATTCATCCAATCTTTAATCTCTATAACCGTGAATGGCCACTGCTGACCAATCCACCTTCACTGCCACCTGCAAAATTTAGCTCGACTGGTATCGCACAAGATTCCATCGTGGGCGCGGGTTCCATCATCGCAGGCGGACATGTAAAGCACACTGTGACTTCCTACGATGTCTATGTCGGAGATGGTGCGATTGTCGATGGCGCAGTCTTGATGCCTGGAGTCAAGATTGGTGACCGCGCAGTTATTCGCAAAGCAATTATTGATAAGAACGTCGTAGTTGAAGCTGGTGCTCAGATTGGCGTTGATCTAGAGCGCGACCGCGAACGCTTTACCGTTACAGAGAGCGGCATCGTCGTTGTCGGTAAGGGAATGCGCGTTACCCCGTAATTTCCTTTATCTCTCCAGCTACAAAGGCAATTGCATCTATTGCTGTTGGCGTTACCGCTAAGTTGGTAAAGAAGCCATGGATCATCCCCTTAAATTCACGGTAGCGAACATCTACGCCGCTTGCCTTAAGTAGTTCGACATACTGCTCGCTATCAGATAACAGAGGATCATATTCAGCGGTAAGAATAATTGCTGGCGCCACATCCTTAAATGAATCTGCTCGGGCGGGTATGGCATATGGATTATGGTCGTGGCTATCTCCTTGAAGGTATTGATCCCAGAACCATTGCATCGCCTGGGTTGATAGTCCGTAACCAGTTGCATTCTTGATGTAAGAAGGAGTCTCATAGTTTCGGTCATTGCAAGGGTAGATTAGCAATTGATAAGCGAGCTCAATCTTTTGGTCACGTGCTTTGAGCGCCACAGCGGAAGCTAAATTTCCACCTGCGCTATCACCCGCAACTGCGACGCTCTGCCGATTGATTCTTAACACTTCTGAGTTAGCGAGAACCCATTCCAGCGTTGCATAGCAATCATCGAAGGGGATAGGAAAGGGATGTTCTGGCGCCTTCTGGTAATTGACGCTGATGATTGTTGCACCAGTTCGATTAGCGAGAGCCGTAAGCGATGCATCAAAAATATCCAAGAAGTTAAGAACCCAGCCGCCACCGTGGAAGTACACGATTGCAGGAGCAGTTGGATTATTAGTTGGTCGATAGATACGAACGGGAAGATCAGCGGTAGGCCCAGGGATAAATCTATTTTCAATTTCTAAGATGGGTTCTGCAGGTCCTGCTAGTGCGGGCCTTGTCTGAGTGTTGCGTCGTATTACATCGAGGGGCGCTTCCCACACCTGCGGTAACCCAGCCTTTGCGCCAGCTTCGAGAAAAGCTTTGATTTCTGGAGCAAGAGTCATGGCGTTATTGAATCAGAGTTCGCCGCGAGAGAGAAGTTCTAGAACTTCCTGAGCGCGTTCCTTTAATTGGGGAAGATCGCTTAAGCGATTGATTCCAGCCAGCTGTTGTCCCATTCGATGATTCTTTGCAAAACGTTCGCGGTTTCTCTCTAAAAAATCCCAATAAAGAGTTGTAAATGGACATGCATCTTCTCCGACTCGCTTCTTCGGGTCGAATTCGCAACCTTTGCAGAAATTGCCCATCTTTGAAATGTATGAACCACCGGATGCATATGGTTTTGTAGCAAGTCTTCCGCCATCTGCATGAAGACTCATTCCGATGACATTGGGAACCATCACCCAATCTGCTGCATCAATGAATGCCCGGCGCATCCAATCGAGAAATTCTTGAGGTGATGTTCCTGTAATCAATGCAAGATTACTCAAGACCATCAGACGCGGAATGTGATGCACCCAAGCGCGGGATTCGATATCTCGCACCTGAGTTGAAACACAATTCATCTTCGTTTTGCTGGAATCTTCAAAGAGGGGCAGGAGTGGTCTATTGGCGGCAAGCGCATTTTCATCGCGGTAGAGATCACCGAAGTGCCAGTAGAGACCGTTGATGTACTCGCGCCATCCGATTATTTGTCGAATAAAACCTTCGGCGCCTGACAGTGGAATTCCACCTTCTGAGTACTTTTTCAAAGCTGCCTCAACGACTTCATCCGCATGCAAGAGTCCAACGTTGAGATATGGACTCAAGAGTGAGTGGTTTACAGCCCAGCTCTCATTAGGCATGGCATCTTCGTATGCGCCAAATTCAGCGAAGGCGTAATTGATGAAGTGGTCTAACTGCTTCAGCGCTCCTTCTCGCGTTGTTGCCCAAGTGCCATCGGGATCGTCGCCAAAAGTTTTAAGACCACGATCTTTAATCTCTTTCAGAACTGCTTTATCAATCTCATCGCGTTGATGTTCTAGATATTTTGGCCACGTATGTGCACCTTTTGGCGGTGGCAAACGATTATCTGCATCGTAATTCCACTTTCCACCAACTGGCTCGCTTCCTTCCATCAAGATATCTAGCCGCACTCGTTGCGCTCGATAGAAGTTCTCCATCACCAAACTTTTCTGTGCGCTAGCCCATTGAGCAAAGTGAGTGCGAGATGTAAGAAAGAAATCATTCTCAATAAAAGTCAGATCACACTTCTTTAACTCTTCATATTGTTTATGTGATGAAGGTTCCGCAACTTCAATCTCAAGACCAGGGTTCTTCTTCCGAAACTCCTCAATGCCAGAACGAGTATCGGTGCTCTTAATAAATGTGACAGTAAATCCTTCACCCGCGAGCTCCTTAAGAAAGTGATCGCGTGCGGCTAGAAGGAAGAAGAGTCGTTGGATATGCCACTTGCGAGTCTCCAGCATTCGCGCACTTTCAATAACGAGAATCTGGTGGGTTGCGGGGGTCGCGCCTTTGAGAACTCCTCGGTAGCGATTGAGGTGGTCATTGAGGATGAGGGCGACCTTCATAAATTAAGGCTAGACTGTCCCAGTCAATGATGACCACAGTGCGGCCTAGCAAGTTGGCCGATATCTCACTTAATTTTGGAGCATGTAATGCGTATTGGAATTCTTACAGGTGGCGGAGATTGTCCTGGACTTAACGGTGTTATCCGCGGAGTAGTAACAAAGGGAATCAAAGATTACGGATACGAGTTTGTCGGATTCCGCGATGGCTGGAAGGGTCCACTTGAGGCTCTTACGATGCCACTCGACCTCGCCACAGTTAAGCCAATCCTTGCTAAGGGCGGAACAATCCTTGGCTCATCACGAACAAATCCTTTTAAGATCGAAAATGGCGTAGAACGCATCAAGCAGAACCTCAGCGATCAAGGAATCGACGTTCTTATTGCAATCGGCGGAGAAGATACTCTCGGCGTTGCAACAAAGCTCGATGCACTTGGCGTAAAAGTTATTGGCGTTCCAAAGACAATCGATAACGATCTCAACAACACAGATTTCACATTTGGCTTCGACACTTCAGTCAATATTGCGATGGAGGCAATCGATCGCCTTCATACAACAGCAGAGTCACACCACCGCCCATTAATCGTTGAGGTTATGGGACGTCACGCTGGATGGATCGCATTGCACTCAGGAATCGCAGGCGATGCAGCGTGCATCTTGATTCCAGAAGTTAAGTTCTCAGTTGAAAAGGTCTGCGACTATGTAAAGTCACGTTTTGAAACTGGTACAGCGCCAATCATCGTTATTGCAGAAGGCGCAATCCCACAAGATGGCGACATGATCACAAAGGATCAGCCACTTGATGCATTCGGCCACGTACAGCTTTCAGGTATCGGTGATTGGCTTGCTGCAGAGATCGAGACAAAGACTGGCTACCAAACTCGTTGCACAGTTCTTGGTCACATTCAGCGCGGTGGAACACCATCAGCATTTGACCGCGTCCTTAGCTCACGCTTTGGCTTAGAGGCGATCACAGCCGTTCACGAAGGTGACTTCGGAAAGATGATGGCACTTCACGGCACAAAGATCGCCCGTGTTCCATTGGCATCAGCTACTGATGTGCTTAAGACTGTTCCAATCGAGCGATACGAGGAGATCACTTCGTTCTTTGGTTAATCTCCCCGCGAGATCAGACCTGAACGCTCTACCCTTATGACTATGACTTCTGCTTCCGGCACAGAGAACCTCTTCGACCCTGCCCTCGTTGCTGCACAGCAACCAAATTGGCCTGGTGGAAAAGATGGCGCACCTCTTGCTAAAGCAGTTGCAGATCTCAAGGCGTTACCTCCACTCGTCTTTGCGGGCGAGTGCGACGATCTCAAAGCAAAGATTGCAGAGGCTGCGGCCGGTCGCGCATTCTGGTTACAGGGTGGCGACTGCGCCGAAACCTTTGCATCCGCAACAGCAGATTCAATTCGTAATCGCATCAAGACAATCTTGCAGATGGCTGCAGTTCTTCAGTACTACTCAAGCCTTCCGGTAATCAAGGTAGGGCGCATGGCTGGCCAATTCGCTAAACCTCGCTCTAATGATATGGAGACTCGAGGAGATGTCACCCTTCCTGCATATCGCGGTGATGCTGTAAACGATATTGAATTCACTGAAAGCTCACGTATTCCAGACCCACAACGTCTTGTGCGTGTCTACAACACATCTGCTGCAACTCTTAACTTAGTTCGCGCATTTACCCGCGGAGGTTTTGCTGATCTTCGCCAGGTTCACGAGTGGAACAAGGGATTTATCCGCGATTCACAGTTCGGTGAAAAGTACGAGCAGATGGCAACCGAAATCGGTCGCGCATTGGCATTTATGGAATCAGCTGGCGTAGATCCAGAGCAATTTAAGGCTGTTGATTTCTATGCAAGCCACGAAGCGCTCATCATTGAATACGAGAAGGCGCTAACCCGTATCGATTCACGCACACAGCTTCCATACGATGTATCAGGCCACTTCATCTGGATCGGTGAACGCACACGTCAGCTCGATGGCGCACATGTTGATTTCGCTTCAAAGGTTCGTAACCCAATCGGCGTAAAGCTTGGACCAAAGTCGACCGTTGAAGATGCTCTTGCTCTTATTGCAAAGCTCAATCCAGATAACGAGCCAGGTCGAATTACTTTCATTACGCGCATGGGAGCAAAGACAGTTCGCGAGGCACTTCCTGCTCTCGTTGATGGCGTCACCAAGAGCGGTGCAAACGTTCTCTGGGTCTGCGATCCAATGCATGGCAATACCTTTGAATCTAAGAATGGCTACAAGACACGAAACTTCGAAGATGTCCTCGATGAAGTACGCGGGTTCTTTGAAGTCCATAAGAAGCTCGGTACCCACCCGGGTGGAATTCATATCGAACTCACTGGCGACGATGTCACCGAATGCCTCGGCGGCGGAGATAAGGTCTCTGAGAAAGATCTCGAGTCACGCTACGAGACAGCGTGCGATCCGCGCCTCAACCATTCTCAATCACTTGAGCTCTCATTTTTGGTTGCTGAAATGTTACGCGACCGCTAATTTAGCGAGCGTGACGTTACTCCTTTCCAGCCTCGATACACCGGTCGGAACTCTCAATCTCATCGCCGATGAGCATCTGCTCTTGGCCGCAAATCTCTCAAATCTCAAAGCGTTGCAAGATAGTTTGGATGCACTTTATGCATCGCGTGAAATCAAGAAAGTGAAGAAGATTCCCGTAATTTCAGATCTCATCAGCGATTACTTCGATGGAGATATCTCAGCGCTTAATGCAATCAAGGTAAGTCAGCCCGGTGCTCCATTTTCACAGGAAGCATGGAAGGCGATGAAGAAGGTCCGTCCTGGATCTGTGATCTCTTATGCAGATCTTGCAGATCGAGCTGGAAGTCCTAACGCTGTTCGTGCTGCAGGAAGTGCATGTGCAAAAAATGCGATTGTCATCGTTGTGCCGTGCCATCGCATCGTAAAGACCGGGGGAGCGCTCGGAAATTACGCTTACGGTTTAGGAAAGAAAGAGTGGTTACTTCGCCACGAGGGCGCGCTTTAAAATTTCAATCGCTTGGTCACATTGCACATCTGTGAAATCCAAATGTGTCACAAGGCGCGCATAGTGCGGACCCAGTGCGCTAATCCAAAGTCCCGCGTCTTTACAACGAGTAGCTAGATCAGCAGCAGAGATTCCAATTTTCGATAAATCTAACCCAACGATATTTGTCTCAACCTTTGCGGGATCAACGAGTGATGAATCTACGGCATGCAGTGCGACAGCAATCTTCTTTGCACGTGCATGGTCTTCAGCCAGGCGATCAATGTTCTTATCAAGTGCGTAATGTCCGGCAGCTGCCAAAATTCCTACCTGTCGCATTCCCGCGCCATATCGCTTACGCCAGATACGAGCTTCAGCAACGCGTGCCTTTGTCGAAAGCATCACTGATCCCACTGGTGCGCCGAGCCCCTTTGAGAGACAGACGCTGATTGTGTCGAAGTGCTTTCCAAATTCTAGAAATGAAGTTCCAGATGCAACATGAGCATTCCAGATACGGGCGCCATCTAGGTGCATGGCAATTCCTCGAGCATGTGCTTGCGTTGAAAGTTTCTCAATCTCAGAAATCGGCTGAACTGTTCCGCCCCCGAAATTATGGGTGTTCTCAACTGCAATCGCGGCGGTAGAGACCAAGTAAGGTCCTGCATTTTCGTGGGCGATTGCAAGTGCATCATCTGCAACTAAGAGCCCATCTTTTGATGGCCATGTGCGAGTTGTGATTCCGCTAAATGTTGCTGCTGCGCCAAGTTCTGCGCGGACAATATGAGAACGAGTTTCAACCAGTAATTCTTCGCCTGGCTTTACCAAGGTACGAATAGCCAATTGATTAGCAAGGGAGCCGGTTGGGCAGAAGAGACCTGCTTCTTTACCGAAGAGCGCAGCTACGCGCTCTTCGAGTGAATTAACAGTTGGGTCATCTCCATAAACATCATCGCCGACAGGCGCAGAGGCAATTTCAGCGCGCATTCCATCACTGGGTTGAGTGACGGTATCGGAACGAAGATCTATAGCCATTGGTTAGCCCTCCTTGAGAACAATCATAAACATAGCTGCCATCACCAGAACGCCACCAATAAGAGCGCGCAGTGAGAGGGTTTCGCCACCAAAAATAACTGCAAAGAGCGCAGCGAAGACAACTTCCATTGTCAGAATGACTGCAACCTTTGTTGCTGACATATGCGCCTGAGACCAGGTCTGTACAACGAAGGCGACTGCAGTACAGATGACAGCTGTATAAATCACTACGAGCCATCCGGAAGTATCGGCAGGTGCTTCATACCCTTGAGCAAATGAGATGACTCCGGTTGCAAGTGCACATGTGGCAAGCTGCACAATTGTCATTGCATAAGCATCGAGGCCGTTGCTCCAGCGGCTTAAAGCGATGATGTGTGCGGCAAATGCGATTGCACATAAGAAAACAAGGAATTCTCCAAAGCCGAGGCTCCAGCCCTTTAGCGAGAGAAGGGCGAGCCCGACGGTTGCAATACCGACACAACCCCATGTAAATCTAGTAACTCGCTCTTTGAGAAGAAGTGATGCGAGAAGTGGAGTTGCAACGATGTAGAGGCCAGTAATAAAACCGGTGATTGCT
Source organism: Candidatus Nanopelagicaceae bacterium (assembly GCA_965268205.1). Lineage (GTDB taxonomy): Bacteria > Actinomycetota > Actinomycetes > Nanopelagicales > Nanopelagicaceae > Planktophila. The sequence goes on from OZ254161.1 coordinate 554,780, forward strand.
GCTCCTGTAAGAGCTAAACCCAACGTCTGCAGAATGTACCCAGCTGCAAGAAATAAGCCTGCGATAAATCCTTTGCGAAGTACTTCGCGATTGATTGCTTTAAGAACAGATGGCTTAAGTAAGAACATTACGAGTACTGCGAGTAAGAAACGAGAGAAGAGAAAGCTATTGACGCTCTGTCGTTCGATGGCATCTTTCATCACAACAAAGGCAAGTCCCCAAGATGCCGAGACCACCAGAAGCGCCCAAGGGGCCAGGCGCATACGAAGTGCGTGAGCTGAACTCATCCACGCAATTTCTTTAAGAGTGCAATTTCTGCGCCGTGTTCTGGCTCCATTCCTGGAGTCTCAAGAATTAGGGGAGCATTTGCAACTGCCGGATGTTTCATCAACTCTTTAAATGGATCGATGCCGATGAAACCTTCACCGATATTTTGGTGGCGATCTTTAAGAGCTCCGCAGACATCCATTGAATCGTTGGCGTGAATAAGCTGGATGCGTTCTGCGCCTGCAACTTCAACCAGTAGATCAAGAGTCTCTTTCATGCCACCTTTCTTTGCGATGTCATGGCCTGCGGCAAAGACGTGACAGGTATCGAGACAGATACCAACCTTTGGGTGATATTCAAGTGCTTTGAGGTAATACTCAAGATCTTCAAGACGCTTCACAAGAGATTGCCCTTGTCCTGCAGTCGGTTCAAGCAGTAGATAAGGCGCATCATCGGTAAGGGCTTCAAGAATCGGCATCATTCCCTTATTAATCTGTTTCCACGCCTTATCGATGAAATCTTCATTTACTGCAGATCCCGTATGAACAACAACGCCAAGTGCGCCGATCTCTTTTCCGCGCTTGAGCGAATACTCTGTTGAAGCAAGTGAGTTCTTATAAGTGCCTTCAGTTGGCGAACCTAAGTTGATAAGAAACGGTGCATGAACATAAGTCTCGAGATCGAGAGCTGCAGCCTTCTCGCGAAAGAGCGCATCTGCTTCATGGTTTGTCTCCGGCATCGCCCAGCCACGAGGATTCGAGGTAAATACCTGAATCGCTTCTGCTCCAGTGAGTTCTGCATAAGCAATTGAGCGCTTAGCCATTCCACCTGAAGTAGGAGTATGGGCACCGATACGTGGTTTCTTCACTTGCTTACCCTACTGTGATGGTCACAGTACTGCCACGCTTTACCTTGCTTCCGACCTTTGGCGATACGGCAGTTACCTTCTTCACCGCCTTCTTACCTATCTTCTTGACAGTGACCTTAAGTCCGAGATCTTTAAGAGTCTGAACTGCTTTTGCCTCATCTATTGAGAAGATATTTGGAATGTAAGCGAATTGAGATCCCTTAGAGACGATCAATTCAACTTTAGAACCTTTATCTGCTTCTTTGCCACCCGCAGGTGTCTGAGAGATAACTTCACCTAAAAGTCTGGTCTCGCTGAAGTCGTACTTGGATTTCACATCAAAGCCAGACTCTGTAAGTTCATTGAGAGCTTGTTCTGCGCTCTTGCCGACATACGATGCAATAGCTACTTGTTCAATTCCTTTAGAGACAATAATGATGAATTTAGAGTTTCTCTTAACCTTTTCACCTGCAGCAGGGTTCGAGCCAATCACGTAACCCTTTGGAATTTCAGTGTTGAACTCCTCTACGATCGGTTCAAACTTAATTGGGAATTTGGAGATGAGGTTCTTCGCTGCCTCTGGTGTAAGTCCAGTTAGCTGGGGGATTAAGTAGCGCTCAGGACCCTTTGAAATAATGAGCTTGATACTCCCGCCTTGTTCCACGCGCTTTCCGGCAGCTGGGCTAGATTCGATGACATAGCCTTCAGGTATTTCTTCGCTATAGCGCTTCTCGAGAACGACAAAGGTAAGACCAAGTGGATCAAGAACTGATTTCACTTCTGATTGTGTAGCACCGACAGTTGATGGAACGACGACGCGAGAGCCTGGACCGATAAGCGCATACCAACCGAAGACGCCGAGAGAAATTGCGAGACCAAGTGCAATCCAACGATTACGTCTTACGCGCTTGCTCGCCTTCTTACGTTTTGCGACTTGAGCGGTTGTCTCTTTTGTTTGTGGAACAGGAATTGATTCTGTGAGCTCTTTAATCTTTTTTCTCAAGGATTTCGGCGCTTTCTTTGGTCGCATTGGGGCAATCGGGATATCGAGTTCGAGACTTAGCTGCTTCTCCTGCGGATTAAGTGACTGTAACTCTTGATGGAAGATGGATGCATCGCGTGGTCTTTGATCTGGATCTGAACTAGTTGCTCGATAAATTAGATCATCGAGCGCTTGGGGAACGCCCTCAACAAATTCGCTGATATGTGGAACTCGATTATTGACATGCATATATGCGATTTGAATAGGTTCAGCACCTTCAAATGGTTTCTTGCCGGTGAAGATTTCAAAGGCAGTGATTCCGATTGAATAGACATCACTTCGAGAATCCGCGATCCCGCGTTGGACTTGCTCAGGGGATAGGTATGAAACGCTACCCAAAATGACGCTCGATTCAGCTGTCATAGTTGAGCCAAGAAGTGGTCCCTTAGCTAGACCAAAGTCGGCGATCTTTACTCGACCCTCTTTAGAGATCAAGATATTTTCAGGCTTGATATCGCGGTGAACAATGCCGAGCTTATGTGCAGCACCGAGGGCGCTTAAAACTGGAAGAAGAAATTTCACGCCATCGCTTACAGAGAGATTTCCTTGTTCATTGAGATAGTCGCGAAGAGTGTGCCCTTCGATCATCTCCATCACGAGAAAGATTGCCGGAGTTCCGCTCTGGTTCCAACCTTGATCCTGTACCGCAACGATATTGGGGTGCGATAAGGCTGCCGCCGCTTTTGCCTCGCGGATAAATCTCTCTACAAATTGTTCATCTTGAGCAAGGTGTGCGTGCATGATCTTGACGGCAACTTTGCGATCGAGGCGAGTATCAATTGCCTCGTAGATGCTCGCCATTCCACCGTTGGCCATCTGGCGGATGAGCTGATATCGCCCATCAATAAGCTCGCCGGTCAGGTCAGACATGGAGGGAATTCTATGTAGTCAGTATGAAATCGGCCGCGTTCTGAGTGCCTTCACGGGCAAAGTGTTGCTCTTGTTCTGTAAGCCACAACTGCATCTGTGCTTTTATTGAATTTCCATCGCGTGAAATAACTCTCTCTAGCCCTAATGAGCGATCGATATCAATCCAAATTAGAGCCGCTAATTGATCGCGGATAGCTAGCTGCCCGCTTCCGACTCCTTCAAGAATTAGCAGATCAGCTTCAGGAATTTCCTCTGCCTCTTTAAATGAAGATTTAAACCAGTCATAGCGAGAGAAGTTAACTTTTCTGCCGGATTTGTGAGACGAAACTATATGAGTCAGAGTCTCTGAGAGTTGTGAGCCCAAAGCGTTCTGCCAGCCGTCATAGAGATCATCCATATGAATAATCTGCACCGATAAATCCTGCGCCAGTGCAAGAGCTAGATTTGTTGCAAGTGTTGTCTTTCCAGCCCCAGCAGGTCCATCAATTGCTATAACTGATTTCGGGCTACCTTTACAGAGATCTAATAGCGCTGCGGTGAGCTGCATACCATTTACTCCATCCGAGCGCTGCTAGAGCTGTAAACACTACATAGAGAAGCGTTGTGAAGAGAAGTCCTTGTGATGCATAGAGGGCGACGTAACCTGCATCAACTGCAAGCCACAATGGCCAGCTCTCATACTTTTCGTAGACCATCAGCATCTGTGCTGCGAAACTTCCGAAGAAGAGAATCGCATCAACGTAGGTAGATGCCGCACCGATTGATTTAAGAACTGGAGCAAGCGCCAAGGTGGCGAGAAGTATTGAGGCGATAATTGCAACGCGATATTTATTGGAGACCGGTCCTGGCTTTGCACCTGTTGGCTCCCATCCGAACCATCCAAGGATTGCCGCAACGATGAAGATTATTTGAAGAGCTGCGCTTGCAAAGAGGTCGTACTGTAGAAAGAAGATTCCGTACAGTGCACTGCTCAGTGCCCACCATGGCCAGGTAATTCGCTTGCCTGTGATGCCTAGCGCTACTCCAATCAATGAAACGATTGATGCAACGAATTCAAGATAAGAGACTTCATAGCCCCAAGCGGTGAAAAACGTGGAGAACATGTAACTACCTCAATTTCTAGATCCGCATTACCGGACCAGTCAGACGGTCGACTTCTATGAAGTCCTCTCAGCCACCTTGGCTCCCGTTATTACTACTTTAGCGAATACGCGCAGCTATTGCCTGCAGATACGCCGCACCTGCAACACGTGCTCGTCGCGCAGTCGAAGTCTTTGCTCGCTTTTTGAAAATGTCATAGCCAATAGCTTCGACCTCATCAACGATTCCACAATAGAGCTCGCTCGCTGCACGAATACATGGGCGAGATGTCTTATCGAGATAAGCGATGCCCGCATCAGCCTCTTCTTGAAGAGAGCGAACGCGAGCAATCTGGAACTTAAGCGCTTCGACGATTTGAGGCGTTAAGACTCTGCGTTCGAGCATGGCACGATCGACGCCAAAGCGAGCAAGTTCATCGAGCGGTAGATAAACGCGGCCGCGATCTAAATCTTCATTGACATCACGAATGAAGTTGGCGAGCTGAAATGCAATTCCAAGTTTCTTAGCTGCTTCAAATGCACTTTGATCTGAGTAACCCAAGATAGGGACCATCTCAAGGCCGATGACTGCAGCCGACCCATAGACATATTCAAGGAGAGCGTCGTAACTCTGATATTCGGTAATTGTTAAATCCATCTCCATGGAGTGCAAGAAATCTACAAAGTGCTGGTGGGGGATATCGAACTTTCTCGCAGTATCTACAAGTGCGCGGCCGATATGGTCTGAGCTTGTACCTTTCTTCAGATCCTCTAACACTCCGTTAGACCAAGAGCGAAGCGCATCAGCCTTCTCTTGCGGTGAAAGTGTCGACGCAAGATCATCGACAATCTCATCGGCATAACGAGCAAAGCCATAGAGAGCGTGAACGTAAGGTCGCTTGCTCTTTGGAAGTAGAAGAGTCGCAAGATAGTAAGTCTTGCCATGCAGAGAGTTAAGTCTCTTACATTCTTGATAGGACTCTTGTAACGCTTGATCCATTTACTTAACCGGACCCACAATGCGCTCTGCTGCTAGTCGTCCTGAGATGAGAACCATTGGTACTCCAACGCCTGGTTGTGTGCCGGAACCTGCAAAGACAACATTCTCAAAACCTGCCGCCATATTGCGTGGTCTAAATGGACCTGTCTGGAAGAAGGTATGTGCGCTTGCAAATGGTGCGCCGCGCTCCATTCCTTGCGCCTGCCAATCAAGCGGAGTTGTCATCACTTCAGTTTCGATTGCATCACCAAAGCCTGTGTAACCACGATCTTCAAGAGTCTTGATCATCTGATCGCGATATGGACCCGCTTGCTTCTTCCAATCGATATCTGCATCAAGGTTTGGAGTCGGATATAAGACGTAATAGGACTGCTTTCCGGCAGGTGCCAGAGATGGGTCGTCATGTGTAGGAACAGTTACCAAGACTGATGGATCAGACATCAACTGCTTCTTATTGATGAGCTCATCGAATACGCCATCCCACGATTCACCGAAGTGAATATTGTGGTGAGCGATATGGTCGTACTTCTTTGATGAACCAATAAGCAGAGTCGCACATGATGGTGAGTAATTGAGGCGCTTGATATTGAGAGGGGTCTTGCCGAGCAAATCGCGCCATACCACTGGCAAATCAGGGTTCATAACTACAACGTCACACTCGATACGTTCACCGGTATTTGTCAGCACAGCCTTTACGCGACCGTTCTGCTTATCAAGGCCAGTAACTGTTGTGTTGTATTTGAATTCAACGCCATGCTTTGTTGCAGCTGCAGCAAGTGCACGTGGAACTGCATGCATTCCGCCCTTAGGGAAGAAGACGCCGTTCACGGAGTCCATATAGGCAATGACTGCATAAATGGCTAGCGCTTGCTGTGGGCTAACACCGGCATACATAGCTTGGAATGAATAAACCTTCTGTAGGCGAGGATCCTTGAGGTACTGATTGACCTTAGGTTGTAAATGTCTAAATCCGCCAATTGCAATCAACTTGGCAAGGTTTGGAGTTAAGAGGTTTAGCGGTGAATCAATATTCTTATCGATGAAGTCATTCATCTCATACTTGTAGAGCTTTGTTACAAAATCTACATACCTTCTATAGCCCAGCGCTTCTTCTGCAGAGACCTTGGTGCGAATCTCTTCTTCCATTTGTGCTGTATTTGCATGGACATCAATCTGAGAGCCATCTGCATAAAAGGCACGATAGAGAGGTGAGAGCGGCATGAGTTCAAGCCAATCTTTCAGATCCTCTCCAACGCAGCTAAATGCATCTTGAATCAGGGATGGCATAGTTAAAACTGTTGGGCCGGTATCGAATGAGTACCCATCTTTATTAAGAAGACCGTTACGTCCACCTGGAACTGCTTCGCGTTCAATGACAGTTACCTTGCGTCCAGCACCTGCAAGACGCAGCGCAGCGCTAAGCCCACCAAGTCCTGCACCTACAACTACGACGTGATCGGTTGGTCCTTTAACGCGCTTTGTCATCAGTGGCTCCTACGGATTGCAGTCTCGGCGAGTGCCAAGAGAAATGGACGTGCTTGTGAATCGATCGCAGCAGAGTTGGCTGCATCGGAGGATTCCTGTGCAAGGCGATCGATAAGTTTTTCAACTTGATCAACTGCTCCTGTCTCGATAATCAATGAACGTAGAGATTCGATTTTCTCGGGGGTTAAATCTGGTTTTCCGAGGTTTGCAACGAGTTCTGTGCGAGCAGCATCTGATGCGGCCTCCATTGTCATCGCCATCAGAACTGTGCGCTTACCTTCGCGAAGATCGTCTCCTGCTGGCTTTCCAGTAACGCTTGGGTCGCCAAAGATTCCAAGAAGATCATCACGTAGTTGAAATGCCTCACCGAGCGGAAGTCCGTAAGCAGAGAGTAAGTTGAGAAGTTCTGAATGTTCACTGGCATCAGGTCGGGCCATTACAGCACCAAGATGCAGTGGGCGTTCGATTGTGTACTTACCTGATTTGTAACGTGCGATTCGTAGTGATCGCTCAACGCTGTACTCAACTTCGCCAGCTTCGCGGACATCGAGATACTGGCCAGCCATCAATTCAATACGCATCTCGTCGTGGATACGAAGTACAGATTTGAGATTTGGATCAGCGATACCGGAGTTATGAAGCATATGGTCAGACCAAACGAGCGCTAAGTCGCCGAGCAGCACAGCGGCCGCTTCTCCGAACTGCGTGGCGATTCCTGCCATCGAATTCTGGCGATGTAAATTTTCAAAGTGGCGATGTATTGCAGGTTTTCCACGACGCGTATCTGATCCATCCATGAGATCGTCATGAATAAGTGCACATGCCTGCAGAAGTTCTAGGCTCGCCATTGCGCGGATTTCATTGCGTTCTGGGATGCGACCTGCACTTAAGAAACCTGCGTAAGCAAAGAGAGGGCGAAGGCGCTTGCCACCTTCCAAGAGGTAATCTTCAAGAGCATCGCAGACGGGTACCAACTCAGATGCGATGCTGGTCAGATAGTCACGTTGCTCTGCAAGATATTGGGTGAGTTCATCTTTAACAGCATCGCGAACGGCAGATGCGCTCTCCATGACCTCTTTATCCACGGCGCAACGGTACCCTGAGGCTGTGGAGATACGCAGCGCGAAGTCTGGCGAGAATACGAAAGTGACGTACTCCTTTGAATTTTTCCCGCCCAAAGACCCAGAAGGTGAAGAACGTCTCTGGAGCGCGATGTCACAACTTGAATCAATCGCCCCAGATTTCATCTCGGTGACCTATGGAGCAGGTGGCTCCACTCGCGATCGCACAATTCGCATTACCTCTGAGATAACAGCACGAACACATATTCCAACGGTTGCGCACTTGACCTGTGTTGGTTCTACTCGTGATGAGTTAATTGAAATTTTAGGAAAGTATCGCGATGCAGGAATCAAGAGCATTCTCGCGCTGCGCGGAGATCCAACCGGTGGACCACGTGCACCATGGAGTCAAACTGCGGGCGGCTTAAATCATGCAGATGAACTCGTCACTCTTGCCGCTGAATTTGGTGGATTCACTATTGGTGTTGCAGCTTTTCCTGATGGACACCCAGCATCTAATGGTGACATTGATAAAGATGTAGATGTTCTGATTGAGAAAGAGCGCCGCGGTGCAACCTTTGCAACAACTCAATTCTTCTTTGAATTCGATAAGTGGAAGATCCTTGTAGATAAGTTAGATGCAAAGGGATCTGCGCTACCGATCATTCCTGGAATCCTGCCTGTCACAAATGTAAAGCAACTCAATCGCATGGCAGAGCTCAGTGGAACTCCGATTCCAGCGCAGATCTCTGAAGCCTTCTCGAAGGTTGAAGATAACCCTGATGATGTTCGCAAAGTTGGAGTCGAGATTGCAACGAAGCTTTGCCAAGAGTTACTTGATGCAGGGGCGCCCGGCCTTCACTTCTACACAATGAATACTTCATCTGCGACTCGCGAGATTTACTCTCAAATCAAGGATGTGCGATGAATGTCTTAACTCAAGCAGAATTTGAGGCACGCTGGAGCGCACTTCATGGAGGCGCAGAGATTAAGGGTGCAGTCTCTTGGTGGCTTTCGATTTCTTATCAAATGGCGCGAATCTGTAGCGCGCTACGCGTTTCGCCAAATTTTCTTACTCTCTTAGGTCTACTCACCGCAGTTGCAATGGCTTTCTCAGATTATGCAGAGATCGCCTTACTGCTTCTCGTAACTTCTCTTATCTTCGACGGAATTGATGGAAGCGTTGCAATTGTGCAGCAGCGCGAGAGTAATTGGGGATCGCTCCTTGATTCACTCGCGGACAGGATTTCTGAAGCGCTCTGGCTTTACATGGGTTGGAAAGTTGGCGTACCTGCATGGATTGCGATTTCGATGTGGACTATCGCATCGACACAAGAGTATGCACGAGCTCGCCTTGCATCACTTGGTCATAGCCAAATAGGTGTTGTCACTCCAACGGAGCGCCCTGTTCGTGCAATCTTTATGGCGAGTGCCTTGCTCATCTTTATCTTTGAATTACCGGGGATAGAGGTACTTTCCTATGTATTCCTGGGAGCTCTGACCTATAGCTTCCTAAGGGTTATGCGCGTTACTTTTCTAATATTGCGTTAGCAACAATTTCGGCACTTAAGCCAACAAGTGGCAACCCACCACCGGGATGTGCAGAACCACCAACAAGATAGAGACCTTTTATCGGTGAGCGATTCTTTGCGCGGGAAAATGCAGAACGCGCCCCATTACTTGATGATCCATAGATAGAACCACCTGGTGCGTTGACAGATTCTTGAAGATCCAGGGGAGTGCGTATCTCGAGAACTTCTAGGCGTTCACGAATTGGAATTCCCGCTGATTCAATCTGCGTGATGATTTCTTGCGCGTAGCGATAGTTGAAATCTTTATCGCCCCAGTTAAAGCCATCACCAGTGGTGCTATGGCGCGGAGCATTGACTAGTACAAACCACGCCTCATGGTTTGGATCCTTGACCATTAATGGATCACGTGGAGCGCAGATATAAATCGTTGGCTTCTCAACCGGAGTCTTACTGCTAAAGATTGCCTCAAATTCAAGATCGTAATTCTCGGGAAAGAGGATGGTGTGATGAGCGATTGGTTCTGCCTTGCTTGGCTTAAGTCCGAGCAGTAACGAGAAGCCCGCTAGCGATGGCTCAGATTTCGCTAGCTGTTTACGCACCTTTACAACGGTATTAGTTGGTGCAAGTAACTTGTTATAGACAAGGCCAGCATCAGCATTTGCAACGACTCGATCAAAGTTCTCGTAATGACCTGCAACGTGGATGCCCGTGACTTTGCCGCTCTTGGTAGTAATCTCATCGACACGAGTATTGAGGCGAATTTCCACACCTAGCTTTTCGCAGCGTTCAGTGATCTTCTCAGCCAAAGTTCCGATGCCGCCCTTAATGTGCCATGCGCCAAATGCTTCCTCTACAAAGGCAATCGTTGAAAGGACTGCTGGAGCAGAACGCGGATCGGATCCGCTGTAGGTTGCATAGCGATCCATGATCTTTGCAAGGTACGGGTTCTTAATTCCAATAGCGCGAAGTGATTTCCATGGCGCAATCGTCTTGAGATCACGAATCAGACGAGGGCGTTTCAGAAGCGATGCCGGTGATTTCAACTCAGATTCAATAAAGGGTTCGCGCGAGACATCCCACATCGCCTCTGCCTGCAACATGACGCGATCCCATTCATCTGAGGCATCTTTGCCGAAGGAATCTTCAATAGCTGCGAGGGTTTTCTTCCGTGAAAGATTAGAGAACTTAACGCTCTTTCCATCATGGAATCGATAATCGAAAGATGGATTGACTTCTTCAATTTCAAGAACACGACCCATGACATCACCTGTGCGCTGGAAGAAATCACGGTAAACGGCTGGAAGCGTTAGGAGTGAAGGTCCGGTATCAAAGGCATATCGACCAATCCACTCTGTTCTGCACTTACCACCCGTGCGATCAGAGCTTTCAAAGATTGTGACTTTATGTCCCGCTTTAGCAAGGCGCGCTGCTGTACAGAGCCCACCGATACCTGCACCAACAACTGCAATATTTTCAGGGTTCTTCACTTTTCCCACATGGCCGGTCATACAGTGCGACCTTTCCATTGGATGCTTCCGCGCTTACGCCAAGAGTATGCGATGAGATAGATAAGGAGCGCGCTAGAAATGGGGTGAAGAAGGGCATAAAACGGATTGGATTTTGCACGTAGAGCGCTCAGTGCGCGAGTAAATGCAATCAAGAGAAATGTAATCGTTGCGATCAGTGAACCACGAAGGGCAAATACAACAGGAAGTATTCCGGTCATCGCAATAAATGACGTTGCCACGACCGCGCCTAGTTTGCCGCCGAATGCCTTATGTAGAGATTTCCCATAGCCTTCTCGAATCTCTGAGAAGTTTTGATACATACGAGTATGTGCAATCTCTGCACCTTCAGTAACTACTCCACGGAATCCACTCTTGATAAGAGAACGTGCGATCTCAATGTCATCCAGAATTTGATTCTGAACTGATTGGAAACCGCCAACTGCATCGAGTGCGCTCTTTCGAGCTATGAAGAATTGGCCATTGGCCACAGCGGTGGATGGATGTGGTTTCTTCTCTGCAAGTCGCAGAATAATTGTGCTCATCCAAGACCAGTGCAACAGGGGCTGGATTAACTTTTCTGCAACGGTTCTTGCTTCTTGGCGTGGATACGGAGAAATGAAATCCAGGTTGAGTTCTGAAAGCTGATTGATTACACGGCAAAGAGCGCCAGAACTCAGGCGTACGTCAGCATCAAGTGTGACGATAAATTCTGCACCAGCTGCTTCGTAGCCGCTTTGGAGTGCTGAGACCTTTCCCAGCCAACCTGTTCGCGGACCTTCTGTTTCTACAACAGTGAATCGTGCATCGTCAGCTATAGCGGAAGCAAGTAACGCTGCTGTCTTATCCGTTGATTGATCGTTAATGATGATGAATTTCAGATTCTCAACACCGCTTTGGCTCTTGAGGGCTGCTATGCACTCAGCGATGTTCTCTTCTTCATTGCGAACTGGCAGTAAGAGCGTTACTGAAGCTTGCACTGGCGCAGAGTTCTTCGGAATACGAATGGTGTAGTAATTAAAGAGTGAAATCAAAAGAAGTAGGTAGGCGATTGCGAAGAGAGTTAACTCCATCTTTATGAATCTTTATTGCCGAGCCAGCTAGAGAAGAAGTAAGGAGTAAGTAGTGCGCCGAGAATAAACCCGCCGAAGATTGCAAGGCCCGGGCGATCGAAGAAGAAGAGATTGCCAACGATCCCTGAAAAGAGTGTCCACACTAAAAGAACATCAATTGCTGCAAGCGACGCGCTCTCTTTACGTCGTTCGCGGGGGAGTGCAAGGTGCAAGAGCGCCACAATTGTGATTCCTGCAAGTAACCAACCAAAGAGATTTGAAAGTGGAATATCCGGCGTAAATGGCACATGCGAACCATTAACTTCCCAGGTCCAGCGACCTGCTCCAACCATAAGTGGATCAAGGAAGAGATCCCATGCCGCCATGATTGCGCCGCCATAAAGCCATACCCAGCTATCAGAAACGCGACGCGCTGCAGTAAGTGCGGGATGAATCATCATCACCCAAGCAAATGGAACGACCAACGGAACACCGAAAAGATCTGGACCTAGCGTTGGCGAATATTCATAAAGACCAAATGGCCAACCTGTGTGAAGGCCTAACGCTTCTACTCCTAATCCAAAGAGGAAAGCGAGTGGAAAATATCGAGATGAATACTTGAAACCATAAGAGAGATGTCCATGTAAAACCATGGCAAAGGCGCCGGCATAAATTGTTGCGATCGTGACGATACGAAGTGCTTCTCCATCGATCAGTGGATATGAAATCTGCAGAAAAATAGTTGCAAGAACGGATGCGTAGAGAAAGTTTCTAGCTTTAGGCGTGATTCCACCACGGCGCTTACGGCGCGGGTTGTAGTGGCGAATCGACATGGCGTAATTCTGCCCTAAGGACGGGTATTCGCAGAAATCTCACCGCGAAGTTCGAGTACTTCAAAGCGCGAGAATAACTCTTCGCTATACCAGCCGATTTTCTGAGTCTGCTTGATTGCAACTTTATGAGCATCACCTTTATAGGCAAAATCCCGAAGCGCTGCTGCAGATTCCCATAGTGAGAAAGTTCCCTGTAGTCCGATGGGAGCCTCACCAATGCCAATGGCAGTAATTAATCCGGGAGATTGATGTAAGTCGATAACGACTGGTGGTGTAGATTTCCAGAAGATCAGATTCTTATTCCACTTAATGCGCGCTCTGGTGATTGCGGCAATCTTTGAATTCGGATCGCTCTGCTCTGAAGTGAAATCAAAAGGGTTCTGCTTCGCCCATAAACCATGAGATGAAAGCGGTGCTAACACTGCACGGAACTCACTGGTCGAGCGTTTGCGCCATCGAGTAACAATCCCAGAGCGATCGAACTCTTCAAGGCGTGACTTATCGATAACCACGACCATTCCCCAACGGGTCAGGTCGGCATCGCTCGGTGTAAATGTCCGACCGGTGCCGGTGCCCAAAAGCTTTGAAAATGAAATCCCGGTGAACTTTCGGCTACGAACCCTGTCGATAGCCATGCTCCAGAATGCGAAGGCAATACTCTTACGGCTGATAGAGAAGAAGTAAGCGACTGTGACTTTCTCATTGTTTGTCACGCCGCTGCTCATAGGCAAAGGATACCCACCATCATGTTGCGCAGAAAGCTAGCGAGTGAGTTCCTAGGAACTGCCACCCTCATTGCCACTGTCGTGGGATCAGGCGCGATGGCTACATCGCTGAGTCGCGATATCGGAATCCAATTGCTCATCAATACGATCGCAACAGTCTTCGTTCTCTACATCATTATTACCTTGCTTGGGCCAATTAGCGGCGCCCACTTCAACCCAATAGTCACTGTCGTTGAACTCTTTACAAAAAAGATAAAGCCAAAAGTATTTGCCTTATACGTTTTAGCCCAACTAGCAGGTGCAGCCGTCGGAGCAATAATTGCAAATCTGATGTTTGATTTTTCTGCAATCTACATCTCGCAGAAAGAGCGCACAGGAGCCAACCTTCTTCTCGGCGAAGTAGTCGCGACCGCTGGATTAATCCTGATTATTCTCTTAGCTCTCAAGCAGAAGGAAGATAAGAAGATTGCCCGCTTGGTGGCAGCCTGGATTGGCGCTGCGTACTTCTTCACATCCTCAACATCGTTTGCTAACCCTGCAGCAGTATTTGGTCGAATGTTTTCAGATACCTTTTCAGGAATAGCTCCAAGTTCAGCTCCACTTTTCGTTCTCGCCGAAATTATCGGCGGATTACTTGGTTACCTCGGATTCAAAGCACTCACATCAAACGCAAAGTCAGGAAAATAAATGAGTAAGCCAACCGTTCTCTTTGTCTGTGTTCACAACGCTGGTCGCTCCCAGATGGCGGCAGGATTTATGCGCGAACTCGGCGCAGGTCGCGTCGAAGTTCTCTCAGCTGGATCTGCGCCTAAGGATTCCATCAACCCAATCGCAGTTGAAGCGATGGCTGAAGTTGGTATCGACATTGCCAATAACACTCCCAAAGTTTTAACAACTGAAGCTGTTCAAGAATCAGATGCGGTAATCACAATGGGCTGCGGTGATGTCTGCCCGTTCTATCCCGGCAAAAGATATGAAGATTGGGTTCTCGATGATCCTGCAGGACAGGGCATCGAATCTGTGCGCGTGATCCGCGATGAAATTAAGCAGCGCGTAGAGAAGTTATTAGCCGAACTTCTTTAAGCCGTGAGGTCTGGAATTTTAGATTCAGTCAACTTCTTTGCCTTGGCATCACTAATGCCAATCATGCTCAAGGCTGATCTGATTGCCTGGTCAGCTTCGGAGATTTTCGCCTTCGGATTTGTAGTTTGATCCATTAAAGTAAAAAGCATGATTGCAGATATGTTATTTGCGGCAGCTACAGGATCTTCAACGTTGAGAACCTTAATTTTATTGAGCAGCAAAAGGTGATTTTGAAGATTTATTCGCACCTCAGGGGCGATGCTCTTTGTGATGTTGAAGAAGTTGACCACCGAATGAGCATGGTGAGGATGAGTCTCGTTTACTCTCACGAAGAGGCGCATCGGCATCACAAGCTGCTCTAGGGGATCTGATATATCTGCGACTTGATTGAGCGCCCACTCTTCCCATGATTTAAATCCCCAGAGAATCGTCGCCTCAACAAGGGCATCTTTATCTTTGAAATGTTTATAGATGGTGCTGACCGCGATCTCGGCATGCTCGGCGATATCTTCAATAGTCACTGCCTGGCCCTTTATGCCCAGAACCTCTTGCGTTGACTTCAAAAGGGCCGCTCGATTTCGAGCTACATAGGCAGCTTTACGCCCAAATTCTGGGGCTACTGACTTTTTCGCGCTTCGAGGCATGCCCAGATTCTAGGCGAGTGAGGGGGTAATCGAGAAGAGTTCTCCAATATAAGAGTGCTATCCCTATAAAAGAAAGGTATTCTTATATTCATTATCACCCCTGATGCCACCAAAAGGACCGCCAATGAGATCACTATCCAAGAGATCGGTGCTTAGCCGCCTCTCTGCCCTTGCGCTGATTGCACTCTCGCTCAACACGCTAGTTCTCGTAGACGCTGCACATGCTGCTCCGCTTCCACCAGGTTTTTCAGAAGTTCGACTCCAGGTTATTGCGGATAACGACTTTGCAGTTTTCATGGGTGACGATGCAAATGCGACGAGACTGTTTTTTCAGAATAATGACGAATGGCCGACACAAATTCAGGAAGCGGCTGTCGTGGATGTTGTCCCAGTTGCCGGAGAGACTTTTCTCTACATCGTCGCAATGGGTGGTAGTGCTGGTGAAAATTGGGCCGGGACAATTAATGGAAAAGATATTGCAAGTTACACTGGAGCACAGGTTGCAGTTAACCGAGCGCCCATAGGCCTTGCAAGTACTGCAGATGGATATCTCCTTGTAAATAACTATTTTCAGGGGTGGGCGACCGGCGGTGGAAGCATCGTTGAAATTGGTACGTACCCGGTTTCTTTGGGTGATTTAAGAATTGCGCTAACCGGTGCGGTCTGGGCATCAGGCAAAATTGGTGGCGCCATCGACTCCAATTTAGTTAATGGTGGATCTGTTTGTTGCGGGGGATACACTCCAAGTGACGGAATTCCACTCGTACCTGTCCCCGATTCTCCTACTGCTAAAAATAAGGGTTTTTCTGGCAAAGGATGGCGATTTCCATCCGAAAGTGCAGTAGTTTTTCGCTATCCATTGAGCGCAGCTCAACTTCCAGTTGCTCCAGGTAATGCGCAAGTCGTAGTGGATTGGAACGCGCCAAATGGCGGAGAGGCGCCATTTGATTACTTAGTTGACTACAAAGAAACTTCCGAACCAGATGCTTCATATAAGCCGTTCTCTGTTATTCCGGCACCAGCAACTATCGAAACAGTGACAGGCCTTACGAATGGAACCTCTTACACCTTTAGAGTTGCCGGTCGAAATTCATCTGGCGACGTTGGCGCAGCGTCAGTCTCGAGATCTGTAACTCCCACCGGGCCTGCATCTCAACCAACAAATTTAAGTTACGCAGCGCTCAATAACTCGGTTTCGATTGGATTTACTGCGCCTGAAAACAACGGTGGGTACAGCATCTCCAATTACCAGTATTCAATAAACAATGGTTCTTGGGTCAGTAGATCTCCGGAATCAGTGACAGCTCCAATTGTGATTTCAAGCGGTCTTTCAAATGCAGTTTCTGCAGATATTAAATTGCGAGCCGTTACCCCTTATGGTGCCGGAACTTCGTCTGCCGAGATTAGAGTTATTCCTGGAATCGTTGAGACAAGAACTCTTACATATTCATCAGGAACCCTTGGTTCAGTCTCGGGGCTCGCTTCGGGTGCTACCTACTATTCCAATCAGACATTTACCGTAGCGGCGGGTCCTACACGAAGTGACTTCCGATTCACGGGTTGGAAATCTGGTCCGACAAGTTATCAACCTGGGGATACTTACCTAGTTACCGATAGCAATATAAATCTGACGGCGCAATGGACCCAGAGCTCTATGTATGGACTTGCTGCGGCAGATAAACAACAAGTACTGAAGTGGAATATCACCGGAAATGAGTCCATTGATACAACCGTAAGTGGAGGTGGCGGTAGCTCTGTTCGCGTTGTCATTCCTTCACTCGCATTCGATGCAGGAACCGAGATCATTTTCTGGAGAATCCTCAACCAAAATATTGCAAAAACGGCTATCAGTAATGATAACGATTACATCGTCAATATGGCGCTGTCATGGTCTCTTGGCGATGATATTGCGACTGCAAAGACTGTCCCTATCGCACGCTCAGCAATTCAAATGACAATCACGAATAACTCTATTTACGCAGGAGCTAAGGCCTGGCAGATTATTGGGGGAGTACCAACACTTCTAGGTACTGCCACTCAAGATGGCACAATCACGGTCTCATTTACAAACGATCCAATCGTTGTGGCCGCCAACTTTGCAATCGTTGCGGCTCCACCAACTGTTGAAGTGACAGTTCTTCCGCCCTCATTAATCAAGATGATTGCGCGACCAAGAATCTCTCGTAGCGATTCCTTCATCACATGTAACTCTGGTGAGTACAGTTTTATCCGTAACGCTCGCTCTGAGGAGAGCCTTACCGCTTACACCCAAGTCATTCGCCTGCTTTCAAATGGTTTGGTAGTTGATTCAAGTACTGCAATTTTCCAGCTCGCTCAATTCAATAAGAGCGATGCTTATGAGAATTCAACGTTGAGCTGTGAAGTGGTGGTTTCTCAAGAGGGAATCACTTCAACTCAATCCTCGCTCGATGAGGACTCAATCAAAATCTTAGAGTCTGAGAAAGTTAAGCAGATTTCACAAGCCAATTACGACTATTACAAGGCTCGCGATAACGCCTACCTCAACAGAATCGAGGGAAGTGCGACTAGTGCTGTTACCTGGAAGAAAGCGCTAGAAAAGGCAATTAAAGGACGCGAGGCTCAGAAAGTAAAAGCAGCTAGCGACTTCATCGCTTCACTCGAAGAAGCTGGAATTTCAATTCTCTACATAACTAAGGCAAAGGAAGTCACTCCCGAGCCAGCTTTGCCAGTAGTTGAGAAAGAACCTCCTGCTGCCAATGTTCAGCCTTCTAAGGCGATGAAGAAGATCGGCACCATCTACTTTGCAACAGGCACGTACTTCATCAACGACGCCTCAAAGAAAGTTATTAAGAATTTGGCTTCGGTAATTGCCGAGTCTGACCCATCAACACTGTTGAGCTACGGGCACACCGATAACAAGGGCGGAACCGACAATCTATTACTTTCGCAGAATCGAGCTAAGGCTGTTGCAAGATTAATTCGATCGTTACTTCCTGATCAAAAGATTAAGACCGGTTGGTATGCATCAACTAAGCCAATTTCTTCTGGAAGCTCAAAGGCAGATTTAGCCAAGAACCGCCGAGTAGAGATTTATGTTAAGTAGCAGGTGACGATGAATATCTTCTCCTTCAGGGCGAACGTTGGAAAGATTCTTGTTGTTGCACTACTGGCACCTTTTTTCGGGGTGATGGGGCCATTAGCAACGCAGGCAAATGCTTCAACTCCCGGAAGTATCTACTTCAACGATTCTGCCGCAACAGGAGGCGTTGCCGGAAGGCAATTCATCCAGATTAATCCACCAAATGCCAACACCTCACTTTATGACTTCTCCGGTGCGTTCTCGATTGAAATGTGGGTTAAGCGTGCAAGCAGATTTGCAACTGGCTATGCAGATCTAGTCCAGGGCAGTGGAGGCACTGGCGGAAGCAAGTGGATAGTCCAATCTGATAACAGTGGATGTTTGGCATTGCTTCAACAAGGCGTTGGAGATATAGGTCTGACCCAGGGGAGTCCATGCATTGTGGCTAACACATGGACCCACTTTGTATTGACGAGATACAGTGACAATTATTTGGCAATCTATCTAAATGGAAAGCTGTATGCGTATAAAGCAAATTACACGGCTAATTTAGGTGGACCAGGAAGTACGGTATATATCGGCGACGGACCGGGTTCAGTTACACATTCACTTCAGGGACAGATAAGCAATGTCCGAATTGTCAACAGCGCAGTTTATGGATCGCCTTTGCATAATGATGCGCTAAATGCTCAAGTCTTTACCTCACCAACGACAGACTTGCAAGCAACTCAAGCTTCAAGTACAAATATTTCTGCAATTACTGCCGGACAAACAAGCCTCCTCTTGAATACCTTGTATGACGGAACTCTTGCAACATCAATCTTGGACTCCTCAGGGAACGGTTCGACAATTATCGGTTCAAATGGCAATGGTTTGCAGGCTTCGCTCAGTAAATCGGGTTATGACCCAGTTCCAGATAATTTGTCTCCGTTCGCAGCCACGATCCCAGGCAGCTTTTATTTAGATAATACATATGGTGCGGGAGGAACACGTAAAACAGTTTCAGTAGACCTTGCAGGTTTGGGGCCAGGCACTGGTGACTTCACATATGAGCTCTGGTTTAAGAATTTAATGGATTCGGCAACTAATCCTTCGAAAATTTCAACAAACATTATAGGTACGCGTGATGGAACTAAAACTACTGGGGCGGGATCAAACTCCAACGGTTTTGATCTTTTCTACGATTTCAATGGAGCTTGGACAAGTCCAAATTATCTCAACCCAAAAATACTTGTCTACCAAGCACCCGATAATTACACAACAAGCACGGCTCGTCCCGCGACTGCAACTTGGAATCACCTTGTGTTTGAACGAAGCTCAGGTGTTGGAAAAATCTTCTTGAATGGTGTTCTTGCTTCATCTGGATCCGATACTCGCGATTTTGGTTCAAGCCGGATTACGTTGGGTGAAAAGTGGCCACTGAATAATGAAGGTGGTTTTCGGGGATACATGAGTAATTTCCGATATGTGAAGGGTTTGGCTGTCTATTCTGGAAACTTTACAGTTCCAACCTCTCCGTTGGGCGCCACACAATCATCAGGGACAAATATCGCCGCAATTACAGATACAACGAAGACAAAGATTTTACTCAACACCCCTTATTCGTTTGCTTCATTTCTTGGTGATGGTTCTTCGAGGGCGGAGGCGATAACAAACGGAGGAGCAACACTTAGTTCGGAATCTCCATTTGCATCGCCTCCGACGATTAGTTCCCTTTCTGTCACCTCTGGAATTGGAACCGGTGGAACCTCAACAACCATATCTGGTGCTAACTTGGATGCAGCAACATCGGTAACTGTTGGAGGTGCTGTCGCGTCAATAATTACTAACACTTCAACAGCAATCACGATCACGACTCCCGCTCGAACTGATGGAGCCAAAGATGTTGTTGTTACCACCGCTGGTGGCAGCGTGACAAGTGCCGGTGCGTTCACATACTTCTCTAAATATTCAATTTCCTACTCAGGGGGTGCTGGGTCAGACGGAACAGCACCTACACAGGTCAGTTTGGCCCCTGCAGAGACTTTCACTGTTGCAAGTGGATCATCAGTAACGAAAAATGGTCACAGCTTTGCGAAATGGAAAGATGCCAACAACGTTGAGTATTTACCTGGATCTACCTTTACGGTTAGTAATTCTGCTGTCACTTTAACTGCTCAATGGGTAATCGATACTCACCAAGTGGCATTCAATGCGAACGGTGGAAGCAATGGAAGTGCTGCCACATTGGACTTCAACTCAGATGCGCTTGCCTCTGCTCCAACTGCCACTCGAAGCAATTACTCGCTCGTTGGATGGGCAGAAACAACAACTGCATCCGTTCTGCCATCGTGGACGGTTGTCGGAGATAAGACTTTGTATGCCATCTGGATGCCAAAGGTTTACACGATTACGTACTCACCTGAAAGTGGGACGGCGACAACCGCCTCGGAGACTTTCACTGTTTTGACAATGCCGAGCACTTGGCAGATTCCAGTTCGAAGTAACTATAAATTTGATGGCTGGTATACCGATAAGACGTGGGCGACACTTCGAGGAACTGGTGGTTCGGCATTTACTTCAAATGAAACTGAGACTGTCTATGCCAAGTGGACTCAATCATCTCTTGTTGGCTTAACCAGCCCAACATCGTTCGGTAATATTATTGCGACTGCAGGTAATGATGGCGGAATTTCAGCCACACGGTCAGGTACTCGAGTAGAGGTTGACTACTTTGCTGACTCCTTGCCGGATAACACAGTAATTACTGCATATCTGCAAGGTAATACATCTCGTGCGGCTACCGTTCTTACAGGTGTATCAAATTTGTTGCTTTCGGTAGTTGTTGCCTGGAAGGCGCCGGATGAAACAGTTCCGGACGTAGATCCAACAAAAAACGCAATTAGAATGAAAATAACCAATGCAGGAATCAAATCTGGCGCAAAGGTATATTCAATCGTCAATGACACATCAACGGTATTAGCTACTGCAAGCCAAGACGGTTTCGTAGTAATTGATCTTCGAGTGGATCCAGAAATTGTCATCGCAAATCCCGTTGACGCACCTCTTCCACCAGGTGGTGGAGGCGGTGGTGGAGGCGGTGGTGGAGGCGGTGGTGGAGGCGGTGGTGGTGCCTTTATAAATACACCTTCACCTTTGGTAGATGACTCCGAAAAGATAAAGGCAACGGAAGCTAAGGCAGCTGAAGAGTTAAAGATTGCTCGGGAAAAGGCAGAAGCGGAAATTAAGGCAGCGCAGGAAGCAGCCGATCTTGGGGCAAAACTAAAAGCAGAAGAAGATGCTCAGGCTGCCGCAAAACTAAAAGCAGAAGAAGATGCAGCACGTGCAGTTGCACTCGTTGCTCAGAACTTTGTTCCAGAGCTTACTTTGTACTCAATTTCATCAACGCTAAAGCTCAGCACCTTCGACAGCGCCTATCTAAACAGGTACGTCTCTACTCTTAAGAAGCGTGCGACAGTGACGTGCATTGGTTATATCTATCCGAAGCGAACCACAATGGCTAAAGCTCGTGCGCTAGCATCAAGTCAGGCCACTGCAGTGTGCAAGATGATCAAAGCCAAGCGCAAGACACTTGTGACGAAAGTACAATTACTTCCTTCATCGAAGGCTCCGAAGGCTGCTATTGGTTCGAAGTGGGTAGCGGTTAGCTATCGCGTTGACGGATATAAGAGCTAGTCACCAACAATCATTGGTGACGCACTAGTGCACGCAATGAGTTCATCGAAAGATGTTGGGTAGACAGCGTGAGGATGTCCTGATGCTGCCCATACAACGGGATAGTCATTGAGTGCCTGATCAATAAGCGTTACTTCGGGTTGGGAAGTCCAGCCGATGGGAGAGACGCCACCAACGGAATAGCCTGAGACTTCTTTTACATAATTGGCATCTGCGCGGCCAAGTTCTGTAATTCCTAAATTCTTTGCAACGAGATCGGTATCTACGCGATGGCGACCACTTGTGATTATCAGTAATGGATTACCGGATGGAAGTTTGAAGATCAGTGATGATGCAATTTGGCCAACTTCGATTCCAAGGCCATTGGCCGCATCGACAGCGGTACGTGCTGTTTCAGAGAGAATATTTACTTGACCTTTAACACCGAGCTTTGTAGCCGCTTCCTGAAATCTTTTCACTGCAGCCTTCTCGAGAATTCCATCCATATGCGAACTTTATGAGATATCGTCACCAAATGTCTTCGGCATCCCAGAGCAATAAAGATTTGAGTCTTTATCAACGTGGAATTCGTGCGCGTAACTCTCTGTGGGCAGCCTTCTTCCTGCTGGGCTTTGCTGGTCTTGCTTGGGTTCCTCGTATCCCAGAGATTAAGGATTCTCTTGGCTTAAGTGATGGTCAGTTTGGTCTCGTCTTGCTCGGAAGTACGTTGGGTGCAATTCCTGGAGCTCAAATCTCTGGTCGAGTTGTTCATATGCATTCATCAAAGTTAGTTATTCAAATTTCAGGAGTCCTATTGCCGGTAGGTGTGGCAATTATGGGTGCGGCAAATAGCGTGACGGTTTTATTGATTGGAATGTTTATTACTGGTTTCAATGTGGCCTTTATGGATATTGCCATTAATGCACAAGCTGTTGAAATTGAGAAACATACCAATGGTCGTTGGATGTCGACCTTTCACGGGCTCTGGTCAGTGGGCGCATTTAGCGCAACCTTGATTGGTGGTTTGATTGCAAACCTAGTTTCTCCTCGAACTAACTTGTGGTTGATTGCAGCTTTAACGTTCATTGCTTTTCTTATTTCGAATCCATTCTTACTGTCGGCAGATATCGACGGACATCTTGGCGAGCCAGACGAAGTAACTGAATCTAAAGTTCCACTCTTTGGCAAAGAGTCGCTGATCTTGTGGGCGCTCGGCATCGGGCTTATGGCATCTCTGATTCCCGAAGGTGGATCCTATGAGTGGAGCGGAATTCTTCTCCAAGATCACATGGGAATTGGCAAAGGCCTTAACGCTGCAGCGGCAACAACTTTCTCACTTGCAATGATTGCCAGTCGCTTGCTCGGAGATAAATCATTTGAACAATGGGGCCATGTCAACACAGTTAAGTACGGCGGCTACATTGGCGGATCTGTCTGGGGTGCATGCCTTGCAATCGGAATTCCGCTCTCGGATTCTCATCAAATTTGGGGACTAGTAATTGTCTGCATTGGTTTTGCGGCAGCGGGCATCGGAATTGGTCCATTCTTCCCTGCATTTAATTTAGCGGCAGCATCAATTCCGGGAGTTGCGCCATCTGTGGGTCTTGCACGAATTGGATTAATTGCAATTGCTGCATATTTTGCTGGACCTACCTTGATGGGTGGAATTGCAGAAGCGACATCACTTCCTGTGGCATTTGCATTTCCTGTAGCGCTCTTCTTCGTTGCAGGTCACCAGTCAAAGTACATCAAGGTGCGCGAGCTTAAATAGTATTTAAAGCCAGGTCTGCAGCACTGTAAATGCTGAAATAAGAAAGAGCAGATAAGCAAAGGCTTTTCGTAGCTTCTCTGGATTTGTGTAATGCGAGAAGAGTGAAGCGATTTGGGCGGCAACGATTGCAGATCCGCCGATAAATATTGGAATATGCCACTGCACATCGTCCCATTGTGAGTTATGGCCGATAAAAGCAGTCAATGAGTTAATGGAAATAATCAGTAGCGATGTACCTGCTGCAATATTTTGCGGAGTGCCGAAGAAGAGAACCAGCACGGGGATTGCAAGGAAGCCGCCACCGATGCCAAAGAGTCCTGTGATCGAACCGATGACGAGTGACATCACAATCAGAACGGGTATCGGCATGCGTTTATGTGCATCGAGCTTTGGTGGGCGGAGCATTGATACACCCGCAAGAATGAGAATGACTGCAAAGCCAGTTGTAATGAAGGCATCTGGCAGGCTTTCAACAATCGATGAGAAACCTAGGTTTGTCACTAATCCGATAGCCCAGATAACAAAAGCATCGCGATAGAGAACTTGCTTCTTACGTGCTTTCGGAATTAACCCAGATGCAGCGGCGAGAAAGACGATGGCAAGGGCTGCAGTCGTAGCAAGGTTGGGATCGAAGTCAAAGCCGTAGATAAGAATCGGTACAGAGAGCATCGCTCCACCTGCACCGACAAATCCAAGAACCGCACCTATCGCGCAACCTGCAATCAGGGCGCCCAGTATTTCCATAGTCTTATCTTCTCAGGTGGAAATGGAAAAGCCCCCCGATTTCTCGAGGGGCTTTCCGTACGGATTGTTTAGAGATTGAAGAATGCAAGAGTTCCGACGCTTGGGCCGAAATCTGTAAGCGCACCTGTTGCAACGAGTGCAAAGAGGATAAGTGCTGCGCCTGCAAGTGAGAGATCCTTGTTAAATGCGATCTGCTCATTCTGCTTTGCAGTTGCATCTGTCTCTTTCCAGAAGTTGTGGAAGATGATTGCTGCAAGGATGAGTGTGACAGCGAGCATAAGCGCGCCAAGGTCAACCCAGAATCCAGCTGCGATGTATACGCCGCCTAGTAGGAAGAAGAGGCCTGAGATAAGTACACCGAACTTCGCTGCTGGAAGCTTCTTGTACTTTGCATAGCCTGTCATTGCCTCAAGCTTTGCGAAGTGAGCCAGACCTGATGTGATGAATAGAAGGGCGAAAAGGATGCGCCCGATAACTAGTACTGCGTTCAATTGTTTCTCCTAAGGTTTAAGCGGATTCTTACCCCCTTAGAGTAGTTGAAATTTCAACTATATTTGCCTTCCGACACGCTCAAAGGCCCTTTCGATCGAGCCTGTCTGAGCTCGCTTTGAGCGTGGATCCAAACTGGCTCCGCCTTCAATCTAGGGGAGTTGCCCTTGTCAGAGGTCTCCGTTACTTTTCGAACATCTGTTCGAATTATGCACAAGTACCAGGGGAAGTAGTAAAAAATGGCAGCAGAAGTAGTAAGGCCTCACGAGGTCGTATCCGATGGCGGGTTAACGCCGATCGAATTCACATTTAAAGGCAAGCGCTTTCGTATCCACTCAGTTCTATCTAGATGGTGCGAGGCAGGTGGATGGTGGAACCGCATTAGCGATGGAATCTTCCGTCCCGATGATCAAGCACGCGCCTTATGGAAAGTTGAGGCAGCTCCTATCGGTGCGCTGACAACATTTGAACTCGAACGCGACGAGACAACAGGGCAGTGGATTATCAGGTCACTGTGAGTTTCATTCACCTACGCACAGCGAGTGCATATTCACTTAAATACGGAACAACGCAACCACGCGATCTTGTGGCACGTGCATCTGAATTTGAGATGCCGGCGCTCGCGCTCACAGATCGCGATGGCTTAGCTGGTGCTATCCGTTTTACCAAGGCATGTGTATCTCATGGCGTTGCACCGATTCTCGGAGTCAACTTACCTATCCATCTGGGTGATACCTCAGGCACCTTGCCACGAGTAACGATCTTGGCTCATAGCGATGGGGGATGGCGCAGTCTTGTTCGTCTCATGACAGGACTGCATATGAATGTAGGCGACCGTAAACCAGTATTGACTCTCGAGCTCCTAGAGAAATTCAGCAGCTATACATCGAACCTGCATCTACTTCAT
This sequence comes from Candidatus Nanopelagicaceae bacterium, assembly GCA_965268205.1. GTDB lineage: Bacteria > Actinomycetota > Actinomycetes > Nanopelagicales > Nanopelagicaceae > Planktophila. Next base: position 580,431 of record OZ254161.1, read on the forward strand.
GGCCCCGAATCACCTGTATCGCAAGCCATTGCAGCGCACCGCTTTGATGCAGCCCTTGAAATCTTTAACCGTACCCGCGACTTATTCGCAGACCATGCCATCGAATGCGTCTCGCACCTCGTTGCAGGTAGCGGGCCGCGCTCTACCGCCCATGCTGCGCGTTCGCTGATCTTTGCTCGCGATAACGATATTGATGCAGTCATTACCAATGCAGTACGTATGCGCGATCGCGCGGATGGGCCAGTTGCCGATGTCCTCGATAGCGCTCGCCAATTGGTGCCGCTTCATCCACGTAACGTCGAACGTCGTAACGCCGAGGCGTATCTCAAAGATGCACAAGAGATGTCGCTACTTGCTGCAGAGATTGCACAAGCTGCCGGCGAACGCACGGCGCGTGCGCTGCTCAAGACAACAAGACAATGGGCAGAACGCGCAGTCTTATCACCGCAACGCGATATTGGTTTAGGTGCAATTCATTTACCTGAAGCAGATGTTGTCGGTGCAGATTCGCCTGCTGGCATGCGCACCTTGCTCCGTGCGCGTTCTGAAGCAGGTATCAACTGGCGCTATAACGATGGCGCAACAATCGCAAAAGCGCGTGCACGTCTTGATGATGAACTCGCAACTGTTGCAACTCTGGGATACGAGTCTTACTTCCTCACCGTTGCAGATATCACCGATATGGCGCGAGCTGCCAATATTCGCGTAGCAGCACGTGGCAGCGGTGCGGGATCGCTGATCTGTCACTTACTCGGAATCTCAGGCGTTGATCCGATGCAGCATGGTTTATTGATGGAACGTTTCTGTTCTCCGCTTCGCCGCGCACTTCCTGATATCGATATCGATGTCGAATCTGCACGACGTCTTGAGATCTACGAGATGGTCTTTAAACGTTATGGTGCCCAAGATTGGAGCAAGCCAGGTGCGCTCTCGCGATGTGCAACTGTTGCAATGGTCGATACCTATCGTGCACGTAATGCGATTCGCGATGCAGGTGCGGCACTGGGCATGCCTGCAATGGAGATCGATTTACTGGCAAAGTCGATGCCCCATATTCGTGCAGGCAATATCGATGCAGCGCTTAACTCACTTCCCGAACTTAAGGGGCTCAATACATCTGCACCTCTTACTCGCGCAACGATTGCACTTGCAGCGCGCCTTGATGGTCTTCCGCGACATCTTGCGATGCATCCATGCGCAATGGTCTTATCTGATGCAGCTTTTCTCGACCGCGCACCTATTCAACTTAACGCTGGTGGATTTCCTATGGTCGAATTCGATAAAGATGATGTGGAAGATATCGGCTTACTGAAACTCGATATCTTGGGCGTTCGCATGCAATCAACAATCGCCCATGCAGTGCACGAGATATCACGAGTAGATCAGAAGGAAGTTGATATCGATGCAGTACCGCTCGATGATGCAGATACATATTCACTGATTCAATCAACGCGCACCTTGGGCATCTTCCAAGTCGAAAGCCCCGGACAACGCGAGCTTGTGGGAAAACTTCAACCACGCACCTTTAGCGATTTGATTATCGATATCTCGCTCTTTAGACCGGGGCCGGTTAAGAGCGACATGATCCGTCCATTTCTCAATGCGCGACATGGCTGGAACCCAGCGCAGATCATTCATCCTGATCTACTGCCCGTCTTATCTGAAACAGAAGGCGTTGTTGTATTTCACGAACAAGTTATCTCAATTATCTCGATCATGACTGGCATATCTCTCGCTGCCGCCGACGAAAAACGTCGCGCATTGGGGGATAGGGCCGGACAACAAGAGGTCTGCGATTGGTTCTTCCCTGCCGCAACAGAGCGAGGTTACGAGTTAAAGGTAATTACCGAAATCTGGGATGTATTGCGCGCCTTTGCATCCTTTGGTTTCTGTAAAGCACATGCCGCAGCATTCGCACTTCCCACTTATCAATCTGCATGGCTTAAGACTCATTACCCTGCAGCATTTATGGCAGGTGTACTGACTCATGATCCTGGCATGTATCCAAAGCGGTTGATGCTCGATGAAGCCAGGCAGATGGGCGTCGGTATCGCGCCGCTTGATATCAATAAATCATCTTCCGATTATCGCGTCGAACGCACTCTCGATAGAGATGCAATCCGTATCGCACTTTCTACAGTTGCCGGAATATCCGAGAAAGAGATTGCATCCATCGTTCTGGGTCAGCCATATATAGATCTCGCCGATTTCTATCGCAGATCAGGTGCATCGACTCCCATTATTGAAAATCTTATCCTCACTGGCGCCTTTGATTCGATTCACACCAACCAACGAGATCTCTTGCTGCACTTTACCGATCTACAGAAATCACCCGTTGCCCATCTTCCGGGTTCACAGTTGACCTTTGGTTTTGCAGCACCAGCACTTGAAAGCAGTGGACTCGCACCTATGAATTCGGCTGAAAAAGTGCGCGCTGAAATAGAGAAGTTAGGGATGGATGTCACCCAACATATGCTCAGCTTCTACTCTGAATTTCTCAATGCAATCGGCGCAGTGAAATCTTCCGATCTTCTTGGGCTTCGATCTGAATCATCTGTCCTTGTCGCCGGAGTAAAAGTTGCCCTGCAGACACCACCAGTTCGCTCCGGTCGCCGCGTCATCTTCTTAACTCTCGATGATGGATATGGTTGCAGCGATTCAACATTCTTTCCTGATGCACAAGTTGACCATGCCTCAACTTTGTATTCGACATCGCTGCTGCTTGTGCGCGGACAGACTCGTCGCACCGGAGAACGAGGAATATCAATACGGGCAACTGCTGTATGGGATCTGCGCATCGCCTATGAGAAATGGGTCAAAGAAAAGGAAGAAAGGGATAGTGTGGCGATATGAGCGCGGCAGAGGAAGAATCAGTAATTCTGCATGTCGATATGGATGCCTTCTATGCATCCGTTGCCGAACTCGATAACCCGCAATATAAAGGTAAGGCGCTCGTTGTAGGAGCTGGCGTTCGAGGGGTTGTTCTCTCTGCAAATTACGAGGCACGTAAATTTGGAATCCGCGCTGCGATGCCAGTGGGGCGCGCGAAGCGGATGGCGCCGCATGCAATCTTTATCGCACCCGAACATCATCGCTATGCAGAAATTTCCGAACGGGTGATGCAGATATTTCATTCTTATACGCCGCTTGTAGAACCGATCTCACTCGATGAAGCATTTCTCGATGTCACCGGTTCACAGAGACTCTTTGGCGATGGGCGCGAGATTGCACAAAAGATCAGAGCGCAGGTAGAGAAAGATGAAGGAATCACTTGTTCGGTGGGCATTGCGCAATCTAAATTTATTGCAAAGCTAGCATCCCAACATTGCAAACCAAATGGAATGCTCGAGATTAAATCAGATCGCATCCTGGAATTTCTCCACCCACTTCCTGTACGTGCAATATGGGGAGTCGGACCAAAGACAGCAGAATCTTTAGATCGACTAGGTCTCCATACTGTTGCAGATATCGCCAACACTCCACGTTCTACCTTGATCCGCGCACTGGGCGATGCAACCGGTGAATCACTCTATGAACTTGCCTGGGGGCGCGATTACCGCGACGTGATTCCTGATGAACCCGAGAAAAGTATCGGCAACGAGGAAACTTTCGCGAGAGATATAGATAGCCCTGAAGAAATCCTGCGGGAATTTCTGCGCATGACCGAGAAATCAACTGGACGTCTTCGCGAAAGAAATCTCTTTGCAAAGACAATCAGCATCAAAATTAAATTTGCAGATTTCACATCGATAACGCGTTCAAAGACTGTGCCGCTTGCAATTGATGGAACCCAAGAGGTCTACGAAATTGTGAAGAAGTTATACCTTGCGCTTCGCAACGATGGAGCGCGCATCCGACTTGTCGGTGTCTCACTGGGAAATCTCACGGAAGCATCACCTGTGCAGCTTGAATTCGGAGCCCGCGAGAAGGGGTGGCGCGATGCAGATTCCGCCATAGATAAGGCAAAGGCCCGTTTTGGCCGAGAAAGCGTGCGCCCAGGGCGTTTGATTGAGCCTGAAGAGTCCAACTAGCGTTCAAATTAGAAGTGTTCTACAGTGTATTTATGTCACTTTCCGATCGCGAGCGTCGCTTGCTAGCTGAGATGGAAGCATCTCTGGCAGCTGATGACCCACGCCTTCAGACGACCCTCGCAGGCTCAACAATGGCGGCAACAAAGCCCCGTCTATTCCTCGGGCTCAGCCTTGTCGTACTCGGAATCGCAGTGATCTTTGCTGGGTTGGTCGCTAAGAACACTCCAGTAGGCGTGCTTGGCTTCCTCTTTGCGCTCTCAGGCGTGTTGACGCTCGTTCGCTCAATCTCAGCGGTCGCTAGTGGCGCTGTGAAGGGCGCACCACGCATAAAAGGCTCCCGCACATCCTTCTCTGACCGTATGCAAGAGCGCTGGGATCGCCGCAACTTCGAATAAATAGTCCTTTCCTCTCAAGGCCCTGACCCATCCGGTCGGGGCTTTTTTCGTGCCCAAAAAGCTAGGCAAGACGGTGGGGCGCAATGGGGAGAGACAGGGAAAATAGTGGCCCAAAGTGGAGAAAAAAGGGGGAAAGTGGTGTAAAGTGGGGAATTGAGCGGGAAATTCACGCTCAATGACCTTGGGGAAGGTGGTTTAAGAATGTTTCTCGGAACTCATGAACCACGCCTTGATGAAAAAGGACGCCTGATCCTTCCCGCGAAATTCCGCGAAGAGCTCTCTACAGGCCTTGTTATTACCAAGGGTCAAGAGCGATGCCTTTATGTTTTTCCAGCAAGTGAATTTGCAACGATCACTGAAACGTTGCGTCAAGCGCCTGTCACAGCAAAGAGCGCTCGCGATTACCAGCGCGTGATGTTTGCCGGCGCACACGATGAAATTCCTGACCGTCAAGGTCGCGTCACGATCCCACAAGGACTTCGCACATATGCAGGACTTGAAAAAGAGTGCGTCGTTATCGGTGCAAATACCCGCGTTGAAATCTGGGATAGCGCTGCATGGAGTGAATACCTCACCGATCGCGAAAAGAGTTTTGCTGATGTTTCTGAAGAAGTTTTTCCGGGACTTTTTTAAACATCAGCAAAAAACATTTAACAACTTAATAGCAAGCAAAACTGAATAGCAAGAAAAAACTACATAGAGCGCTCATTTGTGGCCACCGCCGACCTCTCCTTAAAAATGGGGCCGGCAGCGACGTCCCTTCCCCGGCGTCGCTATCGCAATAGATCCGTCGGCCGGCGGTGACCAGAGATGAGCGCTCAACACGTAATCAGTAATTGATGAACAAGTAATCGGTAAGGAAAGAGAAGGGGGAGAAGATGGAACACATATCTGTAATGCGCGATCGCTGCGTTGATCTACTTGCTCCCGCAATTCTCGCTTCAGAAAATCCAGTTATTGTCGACGGAACACTCGGCCTTGGTGGCCACACAGAAGCGCTACTAGAGCGCTTTGAAAACCTCACTGTTATTGGCATCGATCGCGATCAGATTGCACTAGAGCGCGCAAGCAAACGATTAGCTCCATTTGGTGACCGCCTAAAAACTGCGCACTGCGTCTTCGACGAGATCTCAGATGTCGTTGCACAATTTGGTTTTAAGAAGATTAATGGCGCCCTCTTTGATCTCGGTGTCTCATCTATTCAACTCGATGAAACAGATCGCGGATTCTCATACTCACATGATGCGCCACTCGATATGCGTATGGATCGCAGTCGAGGAGTTACGGCTTCAGAGATTCTCAATACCTACGAGCCAGGAAAGCTTGTTCATATATTGCGCGCCTACGGTGAAGAGAAGTTTGCAACAAGAATTGTTGAGAATATTGTAAAAGCTCGCGCAAAGGCGCCGATGAACTCGACTGCAGAACTTGCAGCGTTAGTTAAAGAGAGCATTCCTGCAGCTACGCGTCGCACGGGCGGCAATCCAGCAAAGCGCACTTTCCAGGCCCTTCGTATCGAAGCTAACGATGAGCTCGGCGCAATCTCTCGAGCACTTCCTGACGCGCTAGATCTACTGATGGTTGGCGGACGTCTTGTAGTCATGTCATTCCAGTCACTTGAAGATCGCATCGTCAAAGAGATCTTCACCGAAGCATCAACTTCAAAGAGCCCACGCGATCTACCCGTAGAGCTTCCAGAATTTGCAGCAAAGTTCTCACTTGTCTTCCGCTCAAGTGAGACGCCCAATGCAGAAGAACTCGAAAGCAATCCACGCTCGGCATCAGTTCGCCTTCGTGCAATCGAGAGGGTGGCTGCATAGTGTCCATAGCGATCGCCCGTAAAAGCCAGGCTCCAAGTGTTGCTCCAAAATCTAGAGAACGAAAAGCAGTCACAGAGCGCACTGCAGAAATCATCTTGGGGTTATTCCCAGATGTAAATAGCAGCAGTCGTGCAACACATAAATACTTCGCAAAATTTCTTACAGTTGTAAGTCTCGTAGGCTTCCTTGCGCTCCTTGGAATTAACACATTGCTCGCTCAAGATGCCTTTACTCTCTCAAATCTAAAGTTAGAGGCAAAACAAGTTGCCGATCAGAGAGATGCAATTACTAGAGCTATTGATTCTCATGCTGCTCCTGAAAATCTCGCAGCGACAGCAGCGGAATTAGGTATGCGCCCTTCAGAAACTCCAGTCTTTCTTGATCTGACTGCAAAGAGTGAGTCAGGAGTTAATCGTGGGTAATTTACACTTGGCAAAATCAAGAATTGGAATTCTCGTAACTGTGATTTTTGGCGTTCTCGTTCTCTTTGCATGCCAACTTGTCCGTGTTCAGGTTATTCAAGCTGGGGCATATCAAGAAAAAGCCGCCTACGAAATGAAATCAACTCGCGTGATTCCAGCCCCTAGAGGTGAAATTACAGATGTCAATGGAGTTTCATTTGCAAAGAGCGTCTCGGCAATCAATATCGTTGTTGACCAAACTCAGATTACAGATCCTGCACGAGTAGCTGAATTTGTCGCTCCAATCCTCAACCTTCCTGCAACTGATATCGAACAGAGCATTACTGGCACTCGTAAATACGCAATCGTTTTGAGAAATGCTCGTCCAGCAATGTGGGAGAGTTTGACTAAGGCTCTATATAGCTACAACAAAGTTCTTGAAAATAAAGATCTTGATAAGCGCATTATTGGCTTCTTCCCTGAGCGCGTATATATACGTGAATATCCTTCCGGCGAACTCATCTCATCATTGATTGGCTTCGTTAGAGCCGATGGCGTCGGAGCATCTGGAATTGAATCGGGAATGAACTCACTTATCACCGGTACAGAAGGCCGATATTCCTACGCCCGCGGATATGGAGCTGAGATTCCGGGGTCGCAACAGGAACTCGTGGCAGCGAAAGCTGGTACCAACGTTCGCTTAACTATTGATCGTGATGTTCAATGGGTTGCAGCAGAAGCTATTTCTAAGGCAGTAAAGCAGTATGCAGCTTCAAGCGGAACTGTGATTGTGATGGACCCAAAAACGGGTGCCATTGTGGCGCATGCGACCGCGCCAACTTTTAATCCAAATAATACAAAGAAGGTTGCGCTTTCTTTGATGCGTAATCCATCTGTCCAGGATGTTTATGAACCTGGATCAACAGGAAAAGTTATGACGATGGCGGCAGCTCTCGAAGAGAAGACGATTACGCCAACCACAGTTATCGACGTTCCTTACAAAATTAAACGCGGTGGTTCATTTTTCCATGATCACGACCGGCATCCGCTGCAGAAGTTAACAACCTCTGGAATCTTGGCAGTATCAAGTAATACAGGAACAATTAAAATTGGTGAAACCTTAGGCAACGATACGCTTCACAAGTACCTAACAAAATTTGGCATTGGCGTTAAGACCGGTTCTGGACTACCTGGAGAATCTGCTGGTCTGCTCCGTCCGGTCTCTGATTGGTCAGGTACAACAGCGCCAACGGTGGCCTTTGGTCAGGGATATTCTGTTACAGCAATGCAGGCGACGAGCGTTTTTGCAACGATTGCAAATAATGGGGTTCGAGTTTCACCAACAGTAATTGCAGGAACAAGTGATGCATCAGGCCACTTCACGCCGGCTGCTAACCGCACGACTACTCGTGTCATCAGCGAAGACACGGCAGTCAAACTTCGCATCATGATGGAGAGTGTTGTAACCGCAAACGGAACGGCTCCTAGCGCTGCAATTCCTGGTTATCGCGTAGCAGGCAAGACTGGAACAGCGATGCGATATGAAGAGAAGACCGGTCGATACAGTGGATACACCGCATCATTTATCGGTTTTGCACCCGCCGATGCTCCTCGTTACGTCATCAGCGTTACTCTGCAAGATCCAAAGAATGGCCACTACGGTGGCGCACTTGGTGGTCCGGTCTTTAAGAAAGTTATGACATTTGTTCTTCAATCAGAACACGTTGCCCCAACTGGTACAAAGGTGTTGCCGGTGGCTCTCACTCAGAAAGAGCTTAAGGGAACTCGTGCAACAGCGATTGCGGCTAAAAAGCGATGATTCGCCCACTTTCAACTTTCTCGCTCTCATTAACTGACGTTGCGAACCTTGTTGGTGCTGATTTCGAATCCGATCAACTGGTTACAGGAATTGCAAATAGTGACTCTGATATTGAAAGTGGAGATCTCTTTCTCGCCATTCCCGGTGCCAAAGTACACGGGGCATCCTTTGCTGATGCGGCAATTCAGAATGGAGCGGTAGCCATACTCACTGATGCACAAGGTGCAGTTATGACAAAGAACCTCCCAACGATTGTTGTTGCCGATGTGAGAAGCGCTGGCGCACTAGTTGCCTCGGCACTTTATAAAGACCCAACTCGTGATCTTCATTCGATTGGTATTACCGGTACAAATGGAAAGACAACTGTCACAACTCTTCTTTACCAAATATTTCAGGAAGCTGGCCGAGATTCCGGGTTGATCGGAACGGTTGAAACTCGCATTGGCGCTGAAACCATTCCTAGTACTAGAACAACGCCTGAGGCAGCTGATCTACAATCATTGGCAGCGTCGATGCGTGAGCGCCATATGCGCCATCTAGTTATGGAGGTCTCAAGCCACGCAATAACTCTGAATCGCGTTAAAGGCTCGCACTTCTCGATTGTTGGTTTTACTAATCTTTCGCAAGATCACCTTGATTTCCATGGAGATATGCAGAGCTACTTTGAAGCTAAATCAAAGTTATTTACCTTTGAATATGCAGATTCTGGCTATATCAATATTGATTCTGAATATGGAAAGAAACTTTCAGCTAAGAGCGAGATTCCGGTCGTCACGCTATCTAGATTCGATAAAGCTGGAACTTGGCACTTTACCGAAGTGCACGCTGGCATGGCTGGTACGCAGTTCAGCATCCGTGGTTCAGAAGGAATTTTAATTGAGTCAAAGACACAGCTCTTTGGCGGATACAACTTAGATAATTTGCTTATGGCAGTTGCGATTGCACATGCATCTGGGGTTGACCCGATAGAACTTGCGACAATAATCCCAAACCTGATTGGTGCACCGGGTCGACTCGAACCTATATTCATCGGTCAAGATTTCACCGCGCTTGTTGATTATGCGCATTCACCAGATGCTGTTGAGAACGTATTAGCGGCTGCACGCGAATTTACCTCAGGGAAAGTGATTGCAGTTCTTGGTTGTGGCGGAGATCGCGATAAAGGAAAGCGTCCAATGATGGGCGAGGCACTTCTTAAAGGAAGCGATATAGCTATCTTTACAAGTGATAACCCGCGCAGTGAAGAACCTTCTGAAATTCTGAAAGATATGACGAGCGGGCTCACAATTACTGAATGCTCGAAAATCATTACGGATAGAGATGAAGCGATTCAGTATGCCGTCGCTCAAGCAAAGGCAGGGGATACTGTTCTTATCCTCGGCAAGGGTCACGAGAGCGGTCAAGAAATTAAAAAGGTCAAGACACCATTCGATGATCGACTTCAATTGGCTCGAGCGATTGAGGCTCGAAGATGATTCCATTACAAGCATCTGAAATTGCAAAGATCGTAGGCGGAGAACTTCACGGAGAAGATCTCTTAGTTACACAAGCCCCGGTCCTTAACTCGGCTGATGCAATCAACGGCTCGCTATTTCTGGCGCTGAAAGGCGAGAGCGCCGATGGTCATGATTTCGCCCAAGATGCCTTTGCTCACGGAGCCGTTCTTGCACTCACGAGTAAATCCATCGAAGGAAACCACATTCTCGTTGAAGATGTCACGAAGGCGTTAGGTGCACTTGCGAATCATGTTAGAAGAGATTTAAGAGATCTGATCGTTATCGGAATTACCGGCTCCCAGGGCAAGACAACTACAAAAGAACTTCTTGCATCTGTCCTCTCAAGCGTTGCAGAAACAGTTGCGCCCTCTGGAAACTTCAATAATGATCTCGGTGCCCCAATCTCTCTACTTCGCTGCACGGATAAGACTCGTTACTGCATCGTCGAGATGGGTGCGCGCCATCTTGGTGATATTGCTCGGCTAGCAGAGATAGCTGAGCCAAATATCGGAGTGGTGCTCAAAGTTGGAAGTGCGCATGTGGGTGAATTCGGTTCTGTCGAAGTGATTGCACAAGCAAAGTCAGAATTGATCTCATCGCTCAAAGACGGTGCAGTTGCCATTCTGGGTAATTACGACACTTACACGCCAAAGATGTCCCAGCTTCATAAAGGAAAGAGCGTTCTATTCGGTGAAGACAGCAAGTGCGATATTCGAGCTACAGATATTGAATTTCGTGAAGGTCGCGCCCACTTTGATTTAATAACCCCCGAAGGTAGAAGTGCTGTGGGACTTCGCATCATTGGGCTACATCAAGTCGCTAACGCTCTGGCCGTTGCCGCTATCGCAACAGAGCTAGGGCTCTCACTTGACCAAATTTCAGGCGGGCTCTCCACTGCAGAATCCAATGCGCGTTGGCGCATGGAGATCACAGAACTCCCTGGCGTACTTCTGATTAACGATTCATATAACGCAAGCCCAGAAGCAATGTCTGCTGCGCTCTCAACTCTTACTCTCTTCGCACAGGAGAGAGGTGGGCAGTCTTGGGCATTTCTTGGAAAGATGCATGAACTCGGCGAGTCATCCCAATCTGACCATGCCGCTATTGGCACCCTTGCTCAAGAGTTGGGTATAGACCATCTTGTCTGCGTCGGCGCTCCAGAATATGCAGCGGCGATTGATAAGAACGGTCCGACGACAATTCACCTCTGCGACGATAAGGCGCAAGCCCTCACACTTGCAGAGAATTTGGAGAAAGGCGATGTTCTTCTCATTAAGGCATCTCGTTCCGAGAAGCTAGAAGAGTTAGCAGAAATGATTTCGCAGCAGTTGAGAAATGGAGCAAGTGAAGAGTGAAACTGATTTTAATTGCTGGAGCTCTCGCACTTCTTTTCTCACTCTTTGGCACTCCCGCGCTCATTAAGGCGTTGGCGCGTAGAGGTTATGGTCAATTTATTCGCGACGATGGTCCTGCAACACACCACACGAAGCGCGGAACTCCAACAATGGGCGGAATCATCATTATCCTCTCAGCCCTCTTTGCATATCTCATCGCACACTTAATATTCGGAAGCACTATTTCCATGTCAGCGATTTTGATTCTTGGACTAGTAATTTCTCTCGGTCTTGTCGGATTTATCGACGACTATCTAAAAGTCTCTAAGCAAAATTCTGCTGGAATTTCAGGTAAGCAGAAGATATTCGGCCAGGTGCTCTTCGCTTCGATCTTTGGTTACCTGGGAATCCATTTCCCCGATGGAGATGGCCTGACGCCAATCTCGCTTCAACTTTCAACCGTTCGAGATACCAGCATCACGCTAGGCGTTGTCCTTGTCGTAATTTGGGTAGCTTTTATGGTTACTGCAACAAGTAACGGCGTAAATCTCACAGATGGTTTAGATGGGCTTGCAACCGGTGCTTCAGTGATGACATTCCTGGCATTCGTCCTTATCGGAGTTTGGGAGTTTGGTCAGAGCTGCGCTGTTATTGCAACGGAGAATTGTTACAACGTTCGAGATCCGCTCGACCTAGCTGTTCTTGCTGCAGCTTTTGCAGGAGCATGTACTGGATTCCTCTGGTGGAATGCATCGCCAGCCAAAATTTTCATGGGAGATACAGGGTCGCTTGCACTTGGTGGCGCACTTGCAGGTCTTGCAACATCATTGCGCGTTGAGTTATTACTCATTCCGCTAGGTGGGCTCTTCGTCATTATTACCCTCTCTGTCGCCCTGCAAGTTGTTTACTTTAAAATTACAGGTGGAAAGCGACTTTTTAAGATGGCGCCGCTGCAGCACCACTTTGAATTGATGGGATGGGGAGAAGTCACGATTGTTCTTCGCTTCTGGATCATTGCCGGGTTAAGCGTTGCACTCGGGCTAGGCCTCTTCTACACACAGTGGGTCGCTAGTTAATCTCTAGAGACAAATATGACCCAGAACCCATACCTTAATTTCAGTGAGAAGAAGATTCTCATTGCCGGTGCTGGCGTCACAGGGGTTGCAGCAGCAAGAGCGCTACAAAAACGTGGCGCAGAAGTTCTTTTAGTAGATGAGAAGAGTTTTGAGAATTCTGAATTTAAAGTTGTAAAACCATCCGATATTGAGATCACAGCCTTTGATGCGCTCTTGATTTCTCCTGGTTGGCGTGAAGATCACGCGCTAGTAGTCGCTGCACGAAAGAACGAAGTTTCCATTATCAATGAGATTGATCTTGCCTGGAGCCTGAAGCCAGTATCGCAGAAATGGCTCGGACTGACAGGAACAAATGGAAAGACTTCAACTGTAGAACTTGCAGCTCACATAATCCGTACGGGTGGTCACTCTGCACTTGCCTGCGGAAATGTTGGAACAACTGTAATTGAAGCGGTCGAATCCTCTGAAAAGTATGAATACTTAGTCTTGGAGCTTTCATCCTTTCAACTTCATTGGCTTCAGGATGCGAATTTCATTGCTGGTGCAGTACTTAACATTGCAGAAGATCATGTTGATTGGCATGGAACTTTCGATGCTTATGCTGCTGCCAAAATTTCACTTCTTGATAAATCCACGACGGCAATTCTCAATGGTGATGATTCTGAAGTTCTGACCCGTGCTAACCACTGGCTCGGCAGAAAAGTTTTCTTCTCGTTAGATACTCCAGCCCCAGGTGAAATAGGAATTGTTGAAGAACTCCTCGTCGATCGCGCCTTCGTAGCGGATCCAATGGAAGCTTCAATGTTCTGTGAACTTAAGGACGTTTCGCCCACAGTGCCACATAATGTTGCAAATGCACTTGCTGCAGCGGGTTTGTCGCGAGTCGTTGGAATCGATCACCTGAAAATTCGTGAAGCAATTCAAACATTCAAACCAGGTCGCCATCGCATCGAAACAATATTGCAGAAAGATGAGATCACTTGGATTAATGATTCGAAAGCTACGAATCCTCATGCAGCTGCCGCATCGATTATGTCTGCGCTCTCAGTGATCTGGATTGCCGGGGGATTGGCAAAGGGCGCAACGATGGGAGAGCTAGTCAAGCGCGTCAAGAGTCGCGTACGTGTTGCAATACTTATCGGGGAAGATAGAGATCTCATCGCAGAAGAGTTAAGAAATCATGCACCTGAGGTTGAAATAGTATTAATTGATTCTCCCGAAGATTATGCAAAAGGTTCAGCAAGTAATTCTTTGATGGAGTCTGTTGTAGAAGCAGCAAGTGCCCGAATGAAACCGGGGGATACCGTCCTGCTAGCGCCAGCGTGTGCATCTATGGATCAATTCTTGTCTTACGCAGATCGCGGAGATAGGTTCGTAAGCGCAGTAAAGAAGGTAATAAACCATGAGAAGTAATTCCCCACAGACCCTGCTGGCTAAGCCGGTTAATCATCTCTATCTATTGCTGATTAACGCGGGCGCCTTAAGTTTTCTTGGTCTCATCATGGTCTTCTCAGCATCATCAATTCATGCAATTGATACAAGAGGTTCAGCGCTCTCAATCGTCATTCGTCAATTTGTCTTTCTCTTGGTCTCAATTCCCTTTGCAATGTACCTATCAAAATTGACTGTCTCCACATGGGAGAAAGTGGCTCGATTTGGTTTCATCATTTCTGCCTTCATTCTTGCAATTCTCATCATTCCCGGAGTTGGCAAAACTGTTCACGGTAATACCAACTGGATTGACTTTAAAATCTTTGATGTACAACCAAGTGAGTTTGCTAAGTTTTTTATGATTCTTTGGGCGAGTAATCAATTAGCACGTCGCGAGCTCAATGGTCGCTTTGAAACAAATGTCATGAAGTTAATTACTCCCGCATTTCTCATCGTTCTCTTCTTGGTCATGATCGGAAATGACTTAGGAACAGCTTCTGTCATCGCCATGATTCTCGTAGGGCTACTCTTTGTATCTGGAATTAAGTTACGTCTTCTTGGAACTATCACTGCCTTTGGCGCTCTTGCGCTAACCGCACTCATCGTCACATCTGGATATCGTTCTAAGAGATTCCTTGTCTTTCTCAATCCATTCGCCCCCGAAGATTACAAAGATCTTGGATGGCAACCGGCGCATAGTTTGCTTGGCCTAGCGAGCGGTGGATTATTTGGCGTTGGACTCGGCGGCAGTCGCCAGAAGTGGGGAAATCTTCCTGAGGCTCACACCGACTTTATCTTCTCCGTTATCGGTGAAGAACTCGGTCTAGTTGGAACACTTGCAACGCTCATCCTTATCGGCGCACTAGTTTATGCAATCTTTAGAATTGCACTTCGAGCTCAGGACCCTATGAGCCGTTATGCATGCGCAGGTATCGCAACTTGGATTGCAGTCCAGTCATTTCTTAATATTGGCTCTGCGACAAGCCTTCTTCCCGTAGTTGGCGTGACCTTGCCGCTCGTTTCATATGGTGGATCCGCACTTGCAGCGATGATCTGTTCTCTTGGTTTTGTAGCTGGTACGGCGTTAAGAGATCCAGAAGTTCGTCGTGAGATTGTGAAGAAGAGAAGTAAATGACTCGCATAATCTTCGCTGGTGGTGGAACAGCCGGTCATATCGAACCTGCACTTGCCGTAGCGCGTCAATGGAAGAAGAGCCACCCGAAGTCAGAAATTCTCTTTCTTGGAACTTCATCAGGTCTTGAAACTCGATTGGTCCCCGAAGCTGGATTTGAATTAGCTCTTATTACGAAGGTAAAAATTTCTCGCAAGCTATCGCCATCTTTTTTATTAGTGCCTTTCTCGCTGATCCGCTCCATTGCACAGACATTGCGAATTCTTAAGGGCGCAGATCTCCTTATTGGTTTCGGGGGATATGTTTCAGCGCCCGCATATCTCGCAGCTCGAATTCGCCGCCTTCCGATTGTGATCCATGAGGCAAATGCCCGTCCAGGACTTGCCAATCGTCTTGGTGCGCTCTTTACCGACCACACCGCAGTGGCGTACCCAGTCTCACAAGGAAAGCTTTCACAATCTCTTCTTGCCGGACTTCCACTGCGCCCAGATGTCGATAGCGCATTCCATGGCGCTGAGAGCAATTGGGAGAAAGCTCGCAAGGATGCAAAGCATCGACTTGGATTTGATTCAAGTAAACCTTTGGTATTTATCTTTGGCGGATCTCAAGGATCTGTTGCAATTAACTCAGTCATTGAGGCTGCACAGACTCAACTTAACGCAGCTGGATTGCAGATCTTTCACTCCGTAGGTTCACATAATCATTTGCCTGAGTCTGGTGTTGATTACAAGGCGGTTTCATATATCTCTGACATGGCTAGCGCTTATCTAGCTGCAGATCTCATTATTTCGAGAAGCGGTGCAGTTTCATGCTCTGAGATAAATACTCTAGGTCGGTATGCACTTTTTATTCCGCTTCCCGTAGGAAATGGGGAACAAGAGCTCAATGCACTTTCGTTGGTAGCAGAGTCTCGTGCCGAGATTGCCCAACAACGGAATTTCACAGCTCCGTGGCTTGTTGAAAATATTTCACGCTTACTGAGTGCAAGTCTTAAAGCTCCAGTAGCTGGTTCACGTAAAGATATAGATGCTTCCTCTAAGATGACAGCACTTATGGAGTTTGCAATAGCTGGAGGTAAGTAGGTGCAATCATTGCTCGGCCAGAAGATACATTTCATCGGCATCGGTGGATCTGGCATGAGCGGATTAGCACGTATTGCACTTACCGATGGAATTCAGGTAAGTGGTTCTGATGCTAAAGATTCCAGTGTTCTCACTGCGCTCAAAGCTCTTGGCGCCACCGTTTACAGTAACCACGCTCAGGAAAATGTCGCCGATGCCGATGTTGTCATTTATTCAACAGCGATATCTGCAAGCAATCCCGAGATGGCCTATGCAGTGCAGAGGTCTATTCCAATTCTGACTCGTGCTCAAGCGTTAGCTCTTCTGATGCGAGGTTCTAAGAGCATCGCCGTTGCAGGAACACATGGCAAAACCACTACCTCTTCGATGATGACAGTAGCTCTTCAAGGATGTGGCGTGGATCCATCTTTTGCTATTGGTGGAACTCTGATGGCATCAGGATCTAACGCACATCGCGGGACAGGCGACTACTTTGTTGCAGAAGCAGATGAATCAGATGGTTCCTTTATCGAGTACAAGCCGCTTGCTGCAATCGTCACAAATATTGAGCACGATCATGTCGATTTCTTCGAGACCGCTGATCAAGTAACTGCCGTCTTCGAAAAATTTGCATCCACTATTGATCCCAGTGGCTACCTCGTCTACTGCGCCGATGACGCTGGCTCTGCAAAACTCGGTGCTCAGAGCGCCTCATATACACAAATTTCATATGGAGTCCTAGAGAGCGCCGACCTTCGCGTGGATCAAATCTCATTGCTTCCAATGGGTTCTACATCTCGAATTCTCTGGAAGGGCCGGGCGGTCGGAACTCTTGAACTACAAGTTCCTGGCCACCATAACGTTCTCAATGCTGCAGCATGCCTAGCGATGGGACTTTCACTTGGGTTGCCCGCACATCAACTACTTGAAGGCCTACACAGCTTTAGGGGTGCAGGGCGTCGCTTTGAACTGAAGGCGACAGAACACGGAATCCGCATCATCGATGATTACGGTCATCATCCAACAGAGATCAAAGTGACTCTAGATGCTGCACGCCGATATGCAGGCGATGGTCGCCTTCTGGTTATTTTTCAGCCGCATAGATATTCGCGCACCCAAGCCTTCCTCAATGAATTTGCAAGAACGCTCGATGCAGCAGATGATGTAACGCTCCTCGAAATTTACGCAGCGAGCGAGAAACCAATTCCTGGTGTTTCATCCGAGTTAATCGCTGAAAAGATGAAACACGGTCACTTCATTCCAAATTTTGTCAGTGCATCTGAACGTGTGATTGAGATGGCAAAACCTGGTGATGTGATTATTACGCTGGGTGCTGGCGATGTTAATTCACTTGCACCGATTATCGCCGAAGGGTTGCAGAGGCGTTTTGCGTAATTCACAGCGATTAGTTCGAACTTCCATTTCTATCGGCATCATCTTTGCTGCACTCATTTATTTATTGGCTTGGTCGAGCGTTTTCACTGTTAAGGAGATCTCGGTCTCGGGCGCTCCAACTAAAGTTTCGAAGGAACTTGTGCTCAGTTCCTCTGAGATATCAGTTGGACAGAAGCTCGCTCGCATCGAACCGAGATCGGCTGAGCATCGAATTCAATCGCTTCCTTGGATTAAAGAGATTGCGATAACTCGAAATTGGATTTCCGGCCAGGTAGAGATCGCAGTTACCCCTCGAACTCCGAAGGCTTATTACAACGGCAAGACCCTCGACGCTTCTGGAAAGATATTTGAATTGCCGGGATTCGATGGGCGAGAACTGCCAAAAGTATCTGCGTCTACTCCTGCCTTGGGAGTTAAGGCCGTTGCACTCTTTCGCGCCTTGCCGGTCGAATTCAGGGATCAAGTCACTTCATTGACAGCAATTAATGAAGCTAACTTCCAGCTCTCAATTTCCTATAAGGGCAGAAACCTTTCAGTGAAGTGGGGTGCCAATGAGGAAAATCCTTTGAAGGTGGAAGTATTTAACGCACTTCTAGAGCAAGCGGAAAATAAGCGAATTAAGAGAGTTGATTTATCTGCACCTCATGCACCAATTGTTAAATAATTTTTAAAGTTAATTCTTATCAATGTGTAAATGTGTAGTTGAGAAAATAGTTCGTGGCGGTCTTTGATTACTACTAACTAACCCCATACCTTCAGCGCCAAGATAAATGGTAGAAATGTAATTCTCAAGTAGAGGTTTACAGTTCTTAAGGGGGACTCACGTGGCTGCACCACAGAACTACTTAGCTGTCATCAAGGTTGTCGGTATCGGCGGCGGCGGAGTAAATGCAATTAACCGAATGATTGATGTCGGTTTAAAAGGCGTCGAGTTCATCGCGATAAATACAGATGCGCAACATTTATTAATGAGTGATGCAGATGTGAAATTAGATATTGGTCGTGCATCAACTAAGGGTCTCGGTGCAGGTGCTGCACCTGAGAAAGGTCGACAAGCAGCGATCGATCACACTGAAGAGATTGAAGAAATTCTTCGTGGCGCGGATATGGTTTTTGTTACCGCAGGTGAAGGTGGTGGCACGGGTACAGGCGGTGCGCCAATCGTTGCCAAAATTGCACGCGATCTCGGTGCACTCACTATTGGTGTAGTTACAAAGCCATTCTCATTTGAAGGAAAGATTCGTACTCGTCAAGCTGACGAAGGAATCGAACTGCTTCGTGAACAAGTTGACACACTTATTGTTATTCCAAATGATCGACTTCTTGCAATTTCAGATCGCGCAATTACCGCAGTTGATGCCTTTAAGAGCGCAGATCAAGTACTACTTTCAGGTGTACAGGGAATTACAGAGATCATTACACAGCCAGGCTTAATTAACCTTGACTTCGCAGATGTAAAGACAGTGATGACAGATGCTGGTTCAGCATTGATGGGCATCGGTTCAGCTCGTGGAGACAACCGCGCAGCCCGCGCTGCAGAACTTGCAATTTCAAGCCCACTTCTTGAAGCCTCAATCGACGGTGCTATGGGAGTCCTGCTCTCTGTTGCTGGCGGTTCCGATCTTGGGCTGTTTGAAATCAATGAAGCATGCGAACTTGTACAGAATGCAGCTCATCCAGATGCACGCATTATTTTCGGAACAACGATTGATGATGCTCTAGGTGATGAAGTTCGTATCACTGTGATTGCAGCTGGTTTTGCTGGAGGCGAGCCTAAGAAGGTTGATATGCCTGTCATTAATGCACAGACGCTCGGTGGAGTAGCAGATCCGATTCCATCAAATGATCCACTCTCTGTTGCTCTCGATCTCGATTCATCTGCTCCTCGTAAGCGCGTGACATTCGAGGAGATGGTCTCTGAAGACGAGATTGATGTCCCTGACTTTATGAAGTAATTCTATGAATTACAGCTTTACCAATCGCACCGGAGGCGCAAGCACCGGTGCGTTTGCATCTCTCAACTTTGGCCTTCATGTCGGTGATGATCCTGCAACTGTGATGGCAAATCGAGAGTCCCTCAAAGGGCGAGTGGGTCCAATTCAATTCATGTCACAAGAGCATGGAAATAGAATTGCTCTTATAGAAAGCGTCATTGATTCAGACCCAGTTGTTGACTCCTTGGTTACTGGAATTCCCGGAATAAATCTCGCAGTCCAAGTTGCTGATTGCATTCCCCTTCTACTCTCATCGGCACAAGCAGTTGGAGCCGTACACGTAGGTCGTAAAGGGCTAGTTAATGGTGTGGCTCTTCGCACGATTGAACTCATGAGAGAGATAGGCGCAACAGCAATCTCAGCAATCATGGGCCCATCTATTTGCGGAAAGTGCTACGAAGTTTCTGAAGAGATATTCAATGAAGTCGTGCAACTTCATCCCGATGCGGCGGCTGCTCGTATCGACGGAAGTTACGCGCTAGATCTTCCTGCTGCTCTCACAACCGTTCTTCGAAAAGAGGGAGTATCGGTGGCTCAAGAAGGAAATTGCACGGTCGAAGACCCTCAGTTATTTTCATATCGACGTGATGGAGTCACTGGCAGGCAAGTGGGGGTTATCTCACTATGACTCGTATCGATGAAATAAGCGAGAATCTTCACGAGGTCCAATCACGAATTGCCAATCCTGAGGTCACTCTCATAGCTGTGACGAAGACTTATCCAGCAAGTGATGTGCAGATTCTTAAGGATTTGGGTGTTGAAAACTTTGGCGAGAATAGAACCGAAGAAGGTGCTGAGAAATCAGCAGCTGTCAATGCAACATGGCATTTTCAAGGCGGAATCCAAGGTCGAAAATTGAAAGATATTGCGCAATGGGCCGATGTTATTCACTCACTTGACCAGCTCTCTCATGCGCAGAAATTACAGAGCCTTCTCACCAAACCGATTGATATCTTTCTTCAACTCTCACTCGATGGCGATCCTTCCCGCGGGGGAGTCCAGGAAGGCGATCTCACTACTCTTGCTCAGAATGTCAGCGATATGGCTCACCTTAATCTTCAAGGGTTGATGTGCGTTCTTCCACTGGGGATTGAACCCCATGATGGATTTGAAAGAGTGGGCGCTATTCATAAGCGATTCCAAAGTGAATTTCCGCATGCGAAATATCTCTCCGCTGGCATGTCAGGAGACTTCGAAGTCGCCATTGAATATGGTGCGACACATATTCGCGTAGGTAGCCAAATCCTCGGTCCACGCACCGCTCGCAGGTAGCCTAAGCGCATGTCAGCACTCAATAAAATGATGGGCTTCCTGGGCCTCGTCGATACAGATGAAGAGTCACAAGCGATCGAAGCACCTGCACGTCAGGTTGCATCTCGCCCAAGTACTGAGCGAACAAGTCGCGAACGCACAGGTGTCACTGTTCTCGGAACTCACTCAGTTGCACACTCTGCAACACAACCAGCGATGATTGAAGAACCAGCTTCTTCATACAACATCATTACTCTCCAGCCACGTTCTTACTCTGAGGCTCGCAAAGTTGGCGAGTATTACCGTGAAGGAAATCCAGTCATCATTAATCTTGATGATATGGAAGAGAGCGAGCGAAAGCGTCTCGTTGACTTTGCAAGCGGACTTGTCTTTGGCCTTCATGGCCGTATCGAGCGCATCAGCCTTAAAGTTTTCTTGCTCTCACCGGCAAATGTGAGTGTGAGCAATGAAGATAAGACTGCAGCGCAGGCAACCTTCTTCAATCAGAGCTAAGTTCCTGCCTTGATTACTTCGATACTTCTGCAGATCCTTGGGCTCTTCAAGCTCGCACTTTTCGCTCGAATCATCATCGATTATGTACGTATGTTTGCACGCAACTGGCGTCCAAATCCGATCTTCTTGGCGTTCTTTGAATTTATTTATTCGATTACAGATCCACCAATGAAATACGTGCAGCGCTTTGTCCCACCTCTACGACTAGGCGGAATTGCTCTCGACCTCTCATTTATCGTCTTGCTCATTGCAATTAATTTATTGCAAGGCGCAATTCGAGTAATTCTCTAAAGTAATACCTCAGCTTCTTAGGCTTTATTTAGAGAGATATTAACTCCGAGTTCGCTCTCTACTTCAGGAACTCCAGCATCTTCGCTCATCGATAGAGCAAGAACTTCCTCAGAAATATGCCCGATATTTGCTGTGATCGTCTTTGCTAAATCACTCGGTGCGTTCCAGAGAACGTGAATGCGATCAGAGATTTCAAAGCCATCGCTCTTACGACGCTCTTGGATAAGTCTGATGACTTCACGGACGTGTCCTGATGCAATGAGTTCAGGGGAGAGGGCAAGGTCTAGAGCAACGCTCTCACCATCATGGCTTGAGACCATCCATCCACTCTTCGGTACCTCTGTAATCACTAGATCATCAAGTGCAATTTCGAATTCACCGACTGTTGCAGCCCCAGTGGAACGCAGCTGCTTAACGAGAACAGTTGCATCGGTTGCAGCAATAAGCTTTGCAACATCTTGCACCGCCTTGCCGTACTTGGCGCCCAGTGATTTGAAGTTCGCCTTCACGGAAATATCTACAAGATCCCCATCTGCATCTGCAATATCCTCGAGATCGAGAACGTTGAGCTCATCTGAGATTTGTTCTTTCATATCACCAGGAAGTTCAGACCAACCTTGTGCGGAAATAAGAGCGCGTTGAAGTGGTTGCCTAATCTTGATCCCCGATTCAGCGCGAGCGGCTCGCCCAAGTTCCACGACTCTGCGAGTCATGGCGACTTGAGCATTGAGATGGAGGTCAATAAGTGCGCTCTGCGAGATTGGGAAATCCGTAAGGTGCACAGAGTCAGCAGCCTTAGGATCTGCAACACGGATTAGCTCTTGCCAGGTGTGTTCTGCAATAAAGGGAACCATAGGTGCAAGTAGCTGAGTAAGAGTTAAGAGACATTCGTGCAAAGTCGCAAGCGCTGCAACATCTCCATCCCAGAAGCGACGGCGTGAGCGACGAACGTACCAATTGGAGAGTTCATCGATGAAGCGTGCAAGAACTCTGCCCGCGCTCTGTGAATCAAAGTCGCTATAGGCCTTATCAACTTCTGCGATAAGAACGTTAAGCTCGCTAAGAATCCATCGATCCATCAAAGTGCGATCCTTAAGAGCAGGACTCTGTGAGAGCTCAAAGTTTGATGCTTGTGCATACAAGGCATGGAAAGAAATTGTGTTCCAGTAAGTAAGAAGAGTCTTTCGCACAACATCCGAGATTGCATCATGGCCCACACGTCGCGCAGACCAAGGAGAGCCAGCGGCAAGCATGTACCAGCGAACAGCATCTGCGCCATGTTGATCCATAAGCGAAATAGGTTCAAGAACATTGCCGAGGTGCTTGCTCATCTTTCTGCCATCTTTATCCAAGATATGGCCAAGGCAGAGGACGCTCTTATAAGAACTTTCATCGAATACAAGAGTTCCGATAGTCATAAGTGTGTAGAACCAGCCACGAGTCTGATCAATTGCTTCGCAGATAAAGTCAGCTGGATATGCAGCTTTAAACTTCTCGACCGAACCTGGCTTATGTGGATAGCCCCACTGCGCAAATGGCATTGCGCCGGAGTCATACCAACAGTCGATTACTTCCGGTACGCGCACCATTGTTGAAGAACATTCAGCGCATCCGAAGGTGATGTCATCGACAAATGGACGATGTGGATCGAGATTACTGAGTTCCTTTCCTGCAAGATCACCCAGTTCCTTAAGTGAATCAACGCAGATTTCATGCTTATTTTCGCAGCGCCAAATAGGTAGCGGTGTACCCCAATAGCGATTACGTGAAAGTGCCCAGTCGATATTGTTATTGAGCCAATCACCATAGCGACCAGTCTTAATGGTCTCTGGATGCCAATCGGTCTTTGCGTTTTCTCGAATTAATTCGTCTTTAATCGAAGTGGTTCGGATATACCAAGATGGTTGTGCGTAGTAAATAAGTGCTGTGTGGCAGCGCCAGCAATGTGGGTACTCGTGCTCGTATGGTTGATGCTTATAAAGTGCGCCACTTGCTTTGAGCTCCTTAACCAGAGGCTTATCTGCTTCCTTGAAGAAGAGACCGCCGACGACGGGTGTATCAGGCAGGAATGTTCCATCAGGTGCAATCGGATTCACAACCGGAAGGCCGTAAGAGCGACAAACGAGTAAGTCATCTGCGCCAAAGGCGGGGGATTGGTGAACAAGTCCAGTTCCATCTTCAGTTGTTACATAGGTAGCGAGAACGACAAAATGTGAATCTGGTATTTCAATGTAATCAAATGGACGCTTATAAGTAATACGCTCAAGCTCGCGCCCCTTGAAAGTCTTTAAAATCTCTTGCTCGCCTGCCACTTTTGCTAGGAGTGGCTCTGCAACAACAAGGATCTCTGAAACATCATCGACAGTTGCCTTAACAGCTACATAATCAACATCTGGGTGTACCGCAATTGCAGTATTCGATACGAGAGTCCATGGAGTAGTTGTCCATACCAAGAGGGATGCACCGAGGTCTGCAAGATCTCCTGATGTAACGGGGAATCGCACGAAGACTGATGGATCGACAACTGTTTCATACCCTTGCGAAAGCTCGTGATCCGAAAGACCGGTTCCGCAACGTGGACAATACGGGGCAACTCGATGATCCTGAACGAGCAAGCCTTTCTTCCAAATCTCTTTCAGGCTCCACCAAACAGATTCGACATACTCTGGAGCCATCGTCCAGTAAGCCTGATCGAAATCAACCCAGAAGCCCATGCGCTCTGTCATCGTCGTAAATGCATCAACGTGACGTGTTACAGATTCACGACACTTATCGTTAAAGGGTGCGATTCCATACTTTTCGATATCGCCTTTTCCGGTAAATCCAAGTTCTTTCTCTACTGCAATTTCCACTGGTAAGCCGTGGCAATCCCAGCCAGCTTTGCGAGTTACATACTTCCCTTTCATTGTGTGAAAACGAGGGAATACATCTTTAAATACACGAGCTTCAATATGGTGTGTTCCGGGCATGCCATTGGCAGTTGGGGGACCTTCATAAAATGTCCACGGAGTTCCATCTGCACGAGATTCGGTGCTCTTCTCGAAGATTGCATTCTCAGCCCAGAAACCAAGGATCGAACGCTCCATTGCAGGCAGATCGATCTGCGCACTCAGCGCGCGAAATGGTGATGACATAAAAAATCCCCCAAGAAGTTATGAACTCTTGGAGGGACGAACTCGATATGAGTTCGCGGTACCACCCGCCTTATATCCACCACTGGTGCAGTCGATATCTCTTTATTTCTCTTGCCTTCGGCTGGGTCTACCCCGACTCGTGTGAGGCGGATCTTCCAGCGTGCTCCCGAGGTGATGGCCTCTTCAACGCACTTTTCGCGCAAGCTCTTGCGGGTCAGAGTCTAAACCATGCGTGGCAGAGTTGGTTACGAGCGGAAAAACGCATAAGGTGCGCGGCGTGCCAGGTAAAAAAGTTGTTAAGAAGGCGGCTAAGAAGGCCCCTGCCAAGAAGGCTGTCGCAAAGAAAGCGGTAGCGAAGAAGGCACCTGCAAAAAAGGCGCCAGCTAAAAAAGTTGCCGCCAAGAAGGCTCCTGCTAAAAAGGCGCCAGCTAAGAAGAGTATTCCGGTTAAGAAAGCAGCAGAGAAGAAAGTCCCCGTTAAGAATGTACCGGGACGTCCATTTCCTTCTAAAGTTGGAAAGACAACTCTTACCGTTGATGAGAAATCTCAGACAGTATCTGTAGCAACTGTAATGGCACCAACTGCAGCACCAGTTGTTGAAGAGCGCCGTTTAGTTATGCCACCACCACCGCGTCCAGTTAAGAGCGGAAAGAAAGTTGCACCTCTTAAGCCAATTAAGGCAGCGCCTACTCCAGTGGTTGCATCCGAAGGTGAAGCGCCATGGACTGCGGCAGAACTTAAAACTATTAAAGCTGATATCACTAAAGATCTAGACCGCTTACGTAAAGAGTTAGCAACCGTTGAAGCTGAGATGGATGATCTCATTGCGGATTCCGGTGAAGGCGCTGGCGATGATCAGGCTGATTCAGGAACAAAAACTTTTGAACGCGAACACGAGATGTCACTTGTCATCAACGCTCGCGATATGGTCCTGCAGACAGAGCGCGCATTAGAACGTATCGAAAATAAGAGTTACGGTCTCTGCGAAGATTGTGGATCTGCTATTGGCAAGGCTCGTCTTCAGGTATTCCCTCGTGCAACTCTCTGCATGCTCTGCAAACAGAAAGAAGAGCGGCGCTAAAGTGCGCCGAATATTCCTTACTGCTTGGACTATCTGGCTCTTTGATTTTGCAACAAAACAATGGGCAATCTCGAACTTTGATTCACAACCCCGAAAAATTATTGGAGATTTCCTCTCGTTTACCTTAGTCAGAAATTCAGGTGCAGCATTTAGTTTTGCGACTGGTTTCTCAATCGCTTTCGCACTCCTTGCACTTGCAGTGGTTGGAGCGGTTACTTACTACGCCAAGCGAATTACCTCTTCTGGCTGGCAAATCACTGCTGGATTGCTTCTAGGTGGAGTCATAGGAAATCTCACTGATCGCATCTTCCGCGAGCCAGGATGGCTCAGCGGCCATGTCATCGATTGGATTCAAATTCCGAATTGGCCTGTATTTAACCTTGCAGATTCTGCAATCGTGATTGCTGCCTTCATTTCTTTCGCCTTAACTCTGAGAAATATTCAACCGATAACACCGGTAAGGTAGGCAACATGTCCAGAGAATTGCGAACGCTCAGCGTTCCTGAAGGCGTTGAAGGTGAGCGTATTGATAGCGCCCTAACACGCGTCTTAGGTCTATCTCGTACTGCAATCGTCAAACTTCTTGAAGATGGCGATATCAGAACTAATGGACAAGCGATGCAGAAATCCGAGCGAGTTTTAGCTGGTCAAGTTATTGAGGTCTTGATGCCTGCGCCTCTTAATCAAGATCCGATTCCACTCACACCGCTTGTGGGACTGACCGTTGTCTATAACGACGATGACATTGTGGTCATTGATAAGCCTGTTGGATGTGCAGCGCATCCAAGTCCTGGCTGGATGGGCCCTACAGTTGTTGGCGCACTTCTTGCAGCTGGCTACACAATTTCGACATCAGGTCCAGCAGAGCGTGCAGGTGTTGTTCATCGCCTCGATGCAGGAACATCAGGCCTAATGATTATCGCTAAGACGGATGCCGCTTACTTGAAGTTGAAAGATATGTTTAGAAATCATGAGGTCGAAAAGACTTATCACGCACTTGTACAGGGCCACATGGATCCGTCAACTGGAACGATTGATGCCCCTATCGATCGCCATCCAAAAGAGGATCACCGCTTTGCCGTCGTTGCCACCGGTAAAGAGAGCATCACGCATTACGAAGTTATCGAGTACTACCGCTCTGTTTCACTTGTAAAGGTTGAACTCGAAACCGGACGCACTCACCAGATCCGTGTTCACTTCTCTGCACTAAGCCATCCACTTGTGGGAGATACGACATACGGTGCAGATCCAGTTCTCGGTAAGAAGATGCAGATGTCTCGACCTTGGCTTCATGCTTTGGAGCTGCGCTTCAACCATCCTGTTACAGGAATTCCACTCACGCTAAAGGCTCCATATCCCGCAGACCTTCAGGCCTCTCTGGCGTTGCTATCCGAGGCGGTCCTGCCTTAGGCGCTAATGTTGCGCCACCATGTCATCTGAAGATTTTTCAGCTTCACGGGCATCGACGAAAGACTCTTTTGTACACCTCCATGTACATACTGAGTACTCGATGCTCGATGGTGCCGCGCGCGTCGGAGATCTAGTAAAAGAAGTTGCTCGCCAAGAAATGCCGGCGATTGCAATGACAGATCACGGAAATGTTTTTGGCGCTTTTGATTTCTATAAACAAGCAACTAAAGCTGGCGTAAAACCAATCATCGGTATTGAAGCCTATGTTGCTCCTGAATCTCGTTTTGATAAGAAACGCGTTCAGTGGGCCGATGGCGGAGAAGATGATGTTTCAGGTGGTGGCGCTTACACGCACATGACCATTCTTGCCGAGAATAACCACGGGCTCTCAAATCTCTTCAAACTCTCATCGCTTGCATCCCTTGAAGGCTATTACTACAAGCCACGTATGGATCGTGAGCTTCTCTCACGCTATGCAGATGGGCTCATCGCAACAACCGGATGTCCTGGAGGCGAAATTCAAACCCGTCTTCGTATGGGCAATTACAAAGAAGCGTTACGTGCAGCAAGTGATTACCGGGATATTTTCGGTGCAAATAATTTCTTCCTTGAAGTTATGGATCATCAGATTGATATTGAAAGTCGAGTAAAGGCCGATCTTCTCAAACTAGGTAAAGAGCTGAAACTTCCGCTTCTTGCCACGAACGATCTGCATTACACATTCCATGAAGATGGAGCTGCCCACGAGGCACTTCTCTGTGTCCAATCAGGTTCTACTCTCGCTGATCCAAAGCGTTTCAAATTTGATAATCATGAGTTCTACCTCAAGACTCCAGCTGAGATGCGCGAATTATTCAAAGAAATCCCAGAGTCTTGCGATAACACCTTACTTATCGCCGAGCGTTGCAATGTAAAGCTGCGTGAAGATGAAAATTTGATGCCTGCCTTCGATGTTCCTAAAGGCGAGACTGAAGATTCTTGGCTTCGTAAGGAATCTGAACGCGGGCTAAAAGAGAAGATGGGTGATCGCGCAACACCAGAACATTTCACCCGATTAAATTATGAACTCGATGTCATGATCAAGATGGGCTTTCCAGGTTACTTCCTTGTTGTTGCAGACCTTGTGACGCATGCAAAGAAAGTTGGAATTCGCGTTGGCCCAGGTCGCGGATCTGCAGCAGGTTCGCTAGTTGCATATGCACTAGGAATTACTGGCCTCGATCCAATCGAACACGGACTTCTCTTCGAGCGCTTCTTAAATCCTGAACGTATCTCGATGCCCGATATCGACCTTGATTTCGACGAACGTAGACGCTCCGAAATGATTCGCTACGCAACAGAGAAGTACGGCGAAGATCGTGTCGCTCAAATCATTACCTACGGAACAATTAAATCGAAGCAATCACTTAAAGATGCAACACGTGTTCTTGGGTATCCGTATGCAATTGGTGAAAAACTCACCAAGGCTCTTCCGCCTTCAGTTATGGGCAAGGACATCACGCTCTCTGGCGTATTTGATAGCAAAGATCCACGTCACGGAGAAGCGGGAGAATTCCGCAGCTTGTACGAGAGTGATCCTGATTCAAAGCGAGTAGTTGATCTCGCAAAAGGTTTAGAAGGCCTTAAACGACAGTGGGGAGTTCACGCTGCGGGTGTAATCCTCTCGCGCGAACCACTTCTTGATGTAATTCCAATTCATCGCCGCGAGGCCGATGGCGCAATCATCACACAATTCGATATGGGCGCTTGCGAGTCGACTGGCCTTCTCAAGATGGACTTCCTTGGATTGCGTAACCTTTCCGTTCTCGATGATGCACTTCTTAATATCAAAGCAAATCAAAATATCGATATCGTTTTAGAAGATCTACCACTTGCAGATCAAAAAACTTTCGAACTTCTTTCGCGCGGAGATACCTTGGGTGTTTTCCAACTCGACGGTGGACCAATGCGTGCACTACTTCGCAGTATGGCTCCAGATTCATTCGCCGATATCTCAGCGGTTATCGCACTTTATCGACCAGGGCCGATGGGCGAGAATGCACACAACAACTATGCAGACCGCAAGAATGGTCGCAAGCCTGTCGAACCAATTCACCCTGAACTCTCTGAAGCGCTGCAAGAAATTCTCGGCGATACCTACGGACTCATTGTTTATCAAGAGCAGGTAATGGCGATTGCTCAAAAAGTTGCTGGCTTTACTCTCGGACGCGCAGATCTCTTGCGTAAAGCGATGGGTAAAAAGAATAAAGAGATCCTTGATAAGGAATACATCCCATTTGAAGCAGGAATGAAGGAGAACGGATTCTCTGAAGCTGCCATCAAGCGCCTCTGGGAAGTTCTAATTCCATTCTCTGATTACGCATTCAACCGCGCACACAGCGCTGGATACGGTGTTGTCTCATTCTGGACCGCTTACCTCAAGGCAAATTTCCCAACCGAATATATGGCTGCCCTTCTTACAAGCGTGCGAGACGATAAAGATAAATCTGCACTCTATCTTTCAGAGTGTCGTCGCATGGGAATCAAGGTACTTCCGCCAGATGTCAATGAATCAGATGCCGAATACACCCCTCGCGGAAAAGATATCCGCTTTGGACTGGCTGCAATTAGAAATGTTGGCGAAGGCGTTGTCGCATCGATCAAAGCTTCACGCACAGCCAAAGGTGCATTCCAATCATTCGGAGATTTCCTTGCAAAAGTTGATGCCAATGTCTGCAATAAGAAGACCATTGAATCTCTCATAAAAGCGGGAGCCTTTGATTCGCTAAACCATCCTCGAAAAGGGTTGATGGCTATTCACCTTGAAGCAATTGACTCAGTTATCGAGACTAAGCGCGCAGAAGCGATCGGGCAATTCGATTTATTTGGCGGCGATACCGTTTCAACGGTAGTTGGTCTCGATGTTGAGATTCCGCAAACTGAATGGGATAAGTCCACTCTTCTTACTTTTGAGCGCGAGATGCTTGGCCTCTACGTTTCGGATCATCCACTACTTGGCGTTGAACATGTTCTACGCTCACATACGGATATGTCGATCAGCCAATTACTCGATGACAGTCCACCAGAAGGCGTTGTCACAATCGGTGGCCTTATCACCGGAATCCAACGAAAAGTTTCACGTCAAGGAGCATCGTGGGCGGTCGTTAACGTGGAAGATCTTGAAGGTGCGATTGAAGTTCTCTTCTTCTCAAATACTTACAATCAATATGCGCTCTCGCTGACTGAGGACCGAGTCGTTGTTGTTCGCGGTCGCTTCTCGCGCACCGATGAGCAAGTTCGCTTTACCGCCCTCGAAATGAAGATGCCAGATATCTCTGCGGCGCCAACTGGGCCGTTGCTGATCTCAGTTCCCGCTGCACAAGTAACGCCACCCATCGTTGAGCGAATCAAGGAGATTCTTCGCTCACATCCAGGTAAGCGCGAAGTTCACCTGCAAGTAATCGATCAGCAGAAATCAACAACTCATAAGATTGACGCGCTAGTAACATCATCACCAAGTTTGAGCGCAGATCTGAAAGCGATTCTCGGACCCGACTGTCTCGTTCGGGTTTAATTTCATCTCGCCGGCTCCGATGAGCAAAGTAGAATACGAAGGTGATTCGCACCGTAGATCTTCGTGGAAAATCCCTCGATAAGGCTGGCTATCTCGAGCTTCTTCCACGCGCATCCTTAGATGTCGCGCAAGCGATGGTTGCAATCGAACCGATCTTGAAGCGCGTTCGCGAGGGCTCTGAATCTGATCTCATCGCACTTGCAGTTGAATTTGATGGCGTCACACCACCATCAATTCGAGTCCCGCAGTCTGCACTCGATTCTGCGCTTGCGGATCTAGAACCCGCAATCCGCACTGCACTGGAAATCTCAATAGAGCGAATTCGCAAAGTTCACTTAGATCAAAGACGCGTTGATACAAAGACAGTTGTCGTCGATGGCGGTGTGGTCACAGAACGCTGGATTCCAGTTGATCGCGTTGGGCTTTATGTCCCTGGTGGCCGGGCTGTCTATCCAAGTAGCGTGATTATGAATGTTGTACCTGCGCAAATAGCAGAAGTACCAAGTATCGCTGTCGCATCTCCGCCGCAGAAAGAGTTCGGCGGTTTACCTCACCCAACAATCCTTGCAACATGTGCGCTTCTTGGAATCACAGAAGTCTATGCAGTTGGGGGAGCACAAGCGATAGCCCTCTTCGGATATGGAATGAAAGACCTCTGCCAGAAATGTGATCTCGTTACCGGCCCTGGAAATATCTATGTAGCTGCTGCAAAGAGAGCATTGCGCGGAATCATCGGAATTGATTCAGAGGCAGGTCCTACTGAGATTGCTGTCCTAGCCGATGAAACGGCGATAGCGGCAGATGTTGCTTCGGATTTAATTAGCCAAGCAGAACACGATGTCATTGCAGCAGCAATATTGGTGACAACCTCAGAAAAATTGTCGGCAGATGTTGAAAAAGAACTCGCTCTTCGGGTGGCGAAAACCAAGCACTCAGATCGAATCAGAGAAGCCCTTGGTGGAAAACAATCTGCTATAGCCCTGGTTGATTCAATCGAGCAAGGTCTTGATGTCGTTAACGCATATGCAGCAGAACATTTAGAAATTCAAACTAAGAATTCGGCCGCAGATGCGCGCAAGATACGAAACGCCGGTGCAGTCTTCATTGGTCGTTTCTCACCTGTCTCTCTCGGCGATTATTCGGCAGGTTCCAATCACGTCTTACCAACAGGTGGATGCGCATGTCACAGCAGCGGTCTCTCCGTACAAACTTTCCTACGCGGCCTTCACTTCATTGAATATGGCGAAGAAGCTTTCCGAGACATTGCACAGACAGTGATTACTCTTGCAAACTCTGAAGATTTGCCAGCACACGGTGAAGCGATCACTGCACGTCTGGAGAATTCATGACTCAGATGAATTGGCCATCATGGCTGCCCCTGCGTGATGACCTTCGCGCTCTATCGCCTTATGGTGCTCCGCAACTTCCAGCTGATGCCGTGATGAATACAAATGAGAACCCATATCCGCCATCTAAAGAGCTGGCTCAGGCGATTTCACTGCGTGTTGCAGAAGTTGCCACGAGCCTCAATCGTTATCCAGATAGAGATGCAACGAAGCTTCGCAGCAAGCTAGCTAATTTCATCAACTCGCTCTCCGGCACAAGACTGACAAGTGAAAATATCTGGGCGGCTAATGGCAGCAACGAAATCATTCAATCTCTCTTCTTAGCCTTCGGAAAGTCATCGGCGCTTGGCTTTACACCTTCTTATTCGATGCATCCACTGATCGCAAAAGTCTGCCAAGTTCCATGGATTGCCGGCACTCGCAACGGTGATTTCTCCCTCGATATCGAGAGCGCAATAGAACAAATTAACAGCGCACAACCTGCACTTACATTTATCACTACACCCAATAATCCAACTGGTGAATCACTCACTCTTGAAGATATTGAGAAGTTAGCAAAGAAGGTTCCGGGACTTCTCGTTGTTGATGAGGCCTATGCTGAATTCTCTGATGAAGTCTCTGCTGTCACGTTGATCGAGAAGTATCCGCAGATTGTTGTTATCCGCACCATGAGCAAAGCATTTGCATTTGCAGGAGCACGAGTTGGATATCTAGTCGCCAACCCTTCCGTAATTAGCGCACTCTTCTTAGTGAGATTGCCCTATCACCTCAGTGCACTTACTCAGGCGGCTGCAGAGGTAGCACTCGATTTCCAAGGCGAATTACTTGGTGCTGTCTCGCAATTGCGCACCGCGAGAGAGAAGATGGCAATCGATCTTGCAAACCTTGGGCTGACAGTTATCCCAAGTAGTTCTAACTTCTTACTCTTCACCGGATTTAAGCCATCTTCTGAAGATCTCTGGCGTCGCCTGCTTGATAGAGGAGTTCTAATCCGAGATGTGGGATTATTGGGTTACTTAAGAGTCACCATTGGCAATGAGGCCGAGAATAAGAAATTTATCGATTCACTATCGGCATGCCTGGGGGAGATGTAATGAGAAAAGCACGCGTCGAACGCACAACGAAAGAGTCAAGTGTCCTCGTTGAGATTAATCTCGACGGAACTGGCGAAATCTCAGTAGAGACCGGTGTTCCTTTCTTTGACCACATGCTCTCGCAATTAGGAAAGCACTCAGGATTCGATCTCACTGTTAAGACAACGGGTGATGTTGATGTCGACTCGCACCACACAGTTGAAGATACCTCTCTTGCATTTGGTCAGGCACTTCGCGAAGCCCTTGGTGATAAAGCAGGTATTCGTCGCTTTGGTGATGCGATGGTTCCACTTGATGAAGTCTTGGTCCAGGCTGCTGTCGATCTCTCTGGTCGCCCATACTTAGTTCACCGCCAGCCAGAAATAGTTGAACTCATCGGGACATTCGACACAACACTTGGCAAGCACATCTGGGAATCCATTGTCGCCGAGGCACGCATTGCACTTCATGTCCGTGTCCTTGAAGGACGGAATGCACACCATGTATTTGAGGCTCAATTTAAAGCGGTCGCTCGCGCTCTTCGTGATGCGGTTGCAATCGATCCACGTGTTGCTGGAATTCCATCAACAAAGGGTTCACTCTAAATTCGTGATTGCAATTCTCGATTACGGATCAGGAAACTTACGTTCAGCTCAACGCGCATTTGAAACTTCCGGCAAAGATGTACAGATCACTTCAGATTATGAAGTTGCGCTCAACGCAGAGGGTTTAGTAGTACCTGGGGTTGGTGCATTTTCTGCCTGCATGACAGGTCTGCAATCTGTTCGAGGTGATCAACTTGTACGGGAGAGAATTGAACTAAAACGTCCAACGCTCGGGATTTGCGTGGGCATGCAGATTCTCTTTGCATCGGGCGTTGAACATGGCGCACATCAGGGAGTTGGAATCTGGAACGCGACAGTTGAAAAACTCAACGCACCGATTGCGCCGCACATGGGATGGAATACCGTCTCAGCGCCTCAAGGTAGCTCGCTCTTCTCAGGCGTTGAAGATCAATCCTTCTATTTTGTTCACTCATATGCGGTCAAAGAGAAGGTCGGCTCCATCTCGACAATGGCGCACTACGGTGAAGATTTCCTAGCAGCCGTAGAAGATGGTGCGATAAGTGCAACACAATTTCACCCAGAAAAATCTGGAGATGCAGGGCTCGCCTTAATCAAGAATTGGACATCATCGTTATGAGTTATCTAGAGCTATTACCGGCAGTCGATGTCAAAGATGGAAGAGCGGTTCGTTTAGTGCAAGGTGAACTCAGCGCTGAAACTGCATATGGCAACCCACTTGAAGTAGCGCTCGAATTTCAGTCAGCGGGTGCAGAGTGGCTCCACCTCGTCGATCTCGATGCGGCATTTGGGCGCGGTGAAAATAGTGCACTCTTGGCAGAAGTAGTTGGCAAGCTTGATATAAAAGTTGAGCTCTCGGGTGGCATCCGTGATGACGAATCTTTAAAGCGCGCACTTGCAACAGGTTGTCGCCGTATCAATCTAGGTACTGCAGCACTAGAAAATCCTGAGTGGACATCCAAAGTTATTGCCGAACATGGAGACAAGATTGCAGTGGGACTTGATGTTCGCGGGCATGTACTGGCGGCGCGCGGATGGACCGAAGAAGGCGGCGACCTCTTTGAAACAATCAAACGATTAGAGAGCGATGGTTGCCAGCGTTATGTTGTTACCGACGTTACTAAAGATGGAACTCTTCAAGGACCAAATCTGACTTTGCTACGTGAAGTTTGTGCGGCTACTAGTGCGCCAGTGATTGCATCTGGTGGAATTTCCAGCCTAGATGACATCGCAGCGCTAGTCTCGTTGCGAGCAGATGGAGTCGAAGGTGCAATCGTAGGCAAAGCCCTTTATGCAGGGGCTTTCACTTTGCAAGAAGCGCTGGAGTTAACGAAGCGATGAGCCTTTCGGTAAGAATCATTCCGTGCCTCGATGTCACAGATGGCAGAGTTGTAAAGGGAGTGAATTTCACCAATCTTCAAGATGCGGGAGATCCGGTTGAGATGGCTGCTCTCTATGGCACAGAAGGTGCAGATGAACTTACCTTCCTCGATATTTCAGCAAGTGTGGCTGGTAGAGAAACGACTCTCGATGTAGTTCGACATACAGCAGAGCAAGTTTTTATTCCTTTAACCGTTGGTGGCGGTATTCGTTCTGTAGATGATGTCGACCGATTACTCCGTGCCGGCGCAGACAAGATCAGTATCAATACAGCTGCAATTGCTCGCCCAGAACTCATTGCAGAGATTGCAGATCGATTTGGCTCTCAAGTTCTGGTCATCTCAATCGATGCACGTAGAGCAAGAACGGAATCTGGTTTTGAAGTTACAACTCACGGCGGCAGGCAGAGTGCGGGACTCGATGCACTTGCTTGGGTAGAGAAAGCATGCCAACTTGGCGTGGGTGAGATTCTTCTGAACTCGATGGATGCTGATGGCACTCGCGCCGGATACGACATCGGCATGATTACTGCAGTACGCGCAGTCTCCAAAGTTCCTCTGATAGCAAGCGGGGGAGCAGGTTCACTTGAAGATTTCTCAGCAGCGCTAGATGCCGGTGCTGACGCTCTCTTGGCTGCCAGTGTCTTTCACTTCGGCGTTCACCGCATAGGCGATGTGAAGAAGTACCTCGGTGATCACAACTATTCAGTGCGCAATGCACGTACTGCGTAAGGCAGAATAAGGACATGAGCCAAAAACATTCCGCGGAACTTTCCCCGGAAATAACTGCGCTCCTTAAAGACCCTCAAGCGCTTATCCCCGTTGTAACTCAAGATGTGAAGAGCAATGAAGTCTTGATGCTCGCCTATATGAACGCGCAATCGCTTGCGATCACGTTAGCGTCAGGAAAAGCCACTTACTTCTCTCGCAGCCGCAATGAGCTCTGGGAGAAAGGCGCCACCTCTGGCAATACTCAACTAGTTCATTCAATAGATATCGATTGCGATGGAGATGCACTCTTGATGAAGGTCGAACAAGTTGGAGCGGCATGCCACACCGGTGATCTCAGTTGCTTCCATAGAAGGATCTCTGCAGAAGGTGTGCAGACTCTATGAACCTCGAGGAATTCAGAGAGCACGCAAAGAGCAACAACGTAATTCCTGTTTATCGCAAATTGTTAGCCGATGGCGAGACTCCACTTAATATCTATAAGAAACTTGCGAAGAATAAGCCCGGAACTTTCCTCTTGGAATCTGCAGAACATGGTGGAGTCTGGTCTCGATACTCCTTTATTGGCGCTCATAGCAAGACTTCGCTAACCGAGAGAGATGGTCTTGCAACATGGATTGGCACTCCACCTGCTGGTGTACCAACAGGAATGGATCCGCTTACTGCGCTGCGCATGAGCGTTGCACATCTGAAATCTCCAAAGATTGAAGGCTTGCCAACACTTACCGGTGGACTCGTTGGATATATGGGATACGACGCTGTGCGTAGATTAGAGAAGTTGCCAGAACTCTCTGTAAAAGATTTAGCACTACCCGAGATCACCTTCATTCTTACCAGCGATTTGGCTGTGCTCGATCACAGCGATGGAACAATCATCTTGATTGCCAATGCAATTAACTGGGACGGCTCTAACGAACGCATTGATGAAGCATTTACCGATGCGCAATTACGTCTTGATCGAATGCAGAACGAGCTGATGCAGCCAATTACCGGAAATGTCTCTGAGATTCCTGCACCAAGTAAGCCCGCTTTTGAGATCAATATGCAAGAAGCGGACTTTCTCTCCAAAGTCGATCTTGCTAAAGAGGAGATCCGAGCTGGAGAGGCTTTTCAAATTGTTCTCTCACAACGATTTGCAATGGATGCAAAGGCAGATGCGCTCGACATTTATCGAATGCTCCGCCTCAATAACCCCAGCCCCTATATGTATCTGTTCAGATTTGAAGATGGTTTCGATGTTGTGGGATCAAGTCCCGAGGCGCTAGTTAAGGTTACGGGTAGAGAAGTTATGGTTCACCCGATTGCAGGTACGCGAAAGCGCTCAGCTTCTGTTGAGGAAGATATCCGCCTTGGAGAAGAACTCTTAGCCGATCCTAAAGAGCGAGCAGAACATTTAATGCTCGTAGATCTTGGCCGTAACGATCTTGGACGAATCTGCACCTCCGGAAGCGTTGAAGTCGTAGATTTCATGCATATTGAGCGTTACTCACACGTGATGCATATTGTTTCTACGGTTGTCGGAGATCTTGCAACAGATAAATCTCCGATTGACGCACTCTTCTCGGTATTTCCTGCAGGAACTCTTTCAGGAGCACCAAAGCCACGCGCGATGGAGATCATCGAAACTCTCGAACCAACTCGTCGCGCACTCTATGGCGGCGCAATCGGATACTTTGATTTCACAGGCAACATCGATGCGTGTATCGCCATTCGCACAGCGCTTATTCATAATGGCAAGGCATATGTGCAAGCGGGTGCAGGAATCGTTGCAGATTCAGATCCGCGCTCTGAATATGAAGAGACGCTGAATAAAGCTGCAGCAGTACTGGGTGCGATAGCAGCCGCAAATGAGATGAGAATTTCATGAAATTGTCTATCTCGCTCTTAGTCATAGCCGTTGTCGCTGTAACTCTGAGCCGCTCATTGAAGTTATCGTCAAAGTATGAGCGCTCACCAAAGAAACTCTCAGAATGGAACTCATTGGATCACGGAATCGATCCCACAGATGAAGATCCAAGAGGAAATTAGATGAGCGTTCTAGATTCAATTATTGAGGGAGTTCGCGAGGATTTAGCCGGGCGACGCCTACCACTTTCACGGATACATGAAGCGATGGAGAATGCCTCTGCGCCGATTGATGCCTATGCATCACTTTCACAGAACGAGATGAATGTAATTGCCGAAGTAAAGCGCTCTTCACCCAGCAAAGGTGCTCTTGCAGATATTGCCGACCCTGCAGCACTTGCCGAGCAGTATCAGGAAGCTGGGGCGGGTGCGATTAGCGTGCTTACTGAACGACGTCGCTTTGGTGGCTCGCT
Organism: Candidatus Nanopelagicaceae bacterium; assembly: GCA_965268205.1. GTDB lineage: Bacteria > Actinomycetota > Actinomycetes > Nanopelagicales > Nanopelagicaceae > Planktophila. The sequence goes on from OZ254161.1 coordinate 618,478, forward strand.
CGAAGATCTCGATGCAGTGAAGAAGAGAGTCTCACTTCCAGTACTGCGAAAAGATTTCATGGTTGATGAATATCAATTCCTAGAAGCACGTGCTCATAGCGCCGATATTGTCTTGCTCATTGTCGCCGCATTATCAAAATCACAGCTAAAGGATTTCTACGACTTATCGTGCGAACTCGGAATGGCTTCTCTTGTTGAAGTTCATACCGCACAAGAACTTGAGAGTGCGATGGATATCTCGCCCAAGATGATTGGCGTAAATTCGCGAAACCTTAAGACACTTGAAGTTGATACCCAAGCCTTTGCTGAACTCATCCCTGAAATTCCATCTGAAGTCATCCGGGTAGCCGAGTCAGGAATCTCCTCTCGTAAAGATGTCGAAATAGCTGCCTCAGCCGGTGCCACTGTGATTTTGGTCGGGGAAGCCCTTGTGAAATCGGGCGATCCAATTTCTGCCATGCAGGAATTACTAGGTCGCCGGTAGTCTTTACACATGACGACCGTTGAAGAGCTAGCTGGCCACTTCGGCCAATATGGCGGTCGATTTGTTCCCGAAGCTTTAATCGGCGCACTTGAAGAGCTCGATGCAGCACGTATCAAAGCGCAGACTGATCCGACTTTTATTGCAGAGCTAGCTGAACTTCACCGTACCTATACAGGTCGCCCCAGCATCATTACTGAAGCAAAGCGTTTCTCTGAATATTGCGGCGGTGCGCGAATTATTTTGAAGCGCGAAGATCTCAATCACACCGGAAGTCATAAGATCAATAATGTTCTTGGCCAAGCGCTCCTGACTAAGCGCATGGGCAAGAAGCGCATCATTGCCGAAACTGGCGCGGGTCAACATGGAGTTGCATCTGCAACCGCTGCAGCTCTCATGGGCCTCGAGTGCGTTGTTTATATGGGCGAAGAGGATACGAAACGTCAAGCCCTCAATGTTGCTCGAATGAAGTTACTAGGTGCTGAAGTTGTTCCAGTGACATCTGGTTCACGCACACTCAAAGATGCAATCAATGAAGCGATGCGCGACTGGGTAACTAATGTCGAGACCACACATTACTTATTGGGTACTGTCGCAGGTCCACACCCATTCCCATCGATGGTCCGCGATTTCCATAAGATCATCGGCGAAGAATCTCGTGAACAAGTTTTGGCGCTCACTGGAAAATTACCGGATGCAGTTCTTGCCTGTGTAGGCGGTGGATCTAATGCAATTGGGATATTCCATCGCTTTATTGGCGATGAATCCGTGAGGCTGATTGGACTCGAGGCAGCCGGTGACGGTGTTGAAACAGGCCGCCACGCTGCAACAATTACGGGTGGCTCGCCGGGAGTTCTTCACGGAAACCGCACATATGTATTGCAAGACGAAAATGGCCAGACCATCGAGTCTCACTCAATCTCAGCTGGTTTAGATTATCCAGGCGTCGGGCCTGAGCACGCATACCTTCACGACATTGGTCGCGCTGAGTACCGTGCAATCACAGATGCGCAAGCGATGGAAGCTTTCTCATTGCTCTCTAAGACCGAAGGAATCATTCCTGCAATCGAGACTGCGCATGCACTTGCAGGTGCAATGCAGATTGGTCGCGAACTTGGACCTAATGCAACGCTCCTTCTCAATCTTTCAGGCCGCGGAGATAAAGATGTTCAGACCGCAGCTGCCTACTTTGGAATTCCTCTATAAATGACTACACCGCTCGAAGATCTCTTTACCAAGGTAAGAAGCGAAGATAGAGCCGCCCTCATTGCATATATTCCTGCAGGTTTTCCTACTCAAGATGGATGCAAGAAAGTTATCGATGCATTTATCGCTGGCGGAGTCGATGCAATTGAAATCGGTTTTCCTTATAGCGATCCGGTCATGGATGGCCCAACCATTCAAGCAGCAGCAGATCGTGCCCTTTCTCAGGGAACAGGCGCAGCAGAAGTTTTTGATGCGCTCAAATATGCAACTGATAAGGGAGTTCCGTCAGTTGTGATGACTTACTGGAATCCAATTGAGAAGTACGGCGTTGAGAAGTTTGCGCAAGCCATGCACGATAACGGTGGCTCGGGCGTTATTACCCCTGATCTAACAATCGAGGAATCTTCTCGTTGGAAATCAGCGGTCGATGCAACGGGTATCAATCCAATCTACGTCGTTGCGCCAAGCACGACAGATTTTCGACTAGAGCAAGTAACTTCACGATGTGCTGGATTTATCTACGCGGCAAGTTTGATGGGAGTCACCGGAACTCGCACAACCGTCTCATCTGGTGCGTCAGATTTAGTTGAACGAATCCGCAAGACGTCAAAGACGCCTGTGGCAGTTGGCCTTGGCGTATCAACTCGCGAACAAGCCAAGGGCGTTGCTGCATATGCCGATGGAGTAATTGTCGGGTCGGCATTTATTAATAAGTTGTTAGAGGCAGAAGATGAAGAAGGTGGATTGCGCGCAGTTGCAGAACTCGCGACAGAGCTTTCAAAGGGAGTACGTGAAGGACGATGAGTAAATTACAGTTTGAGAAAGTCGCCCCATGGATCGGACTCGCATCTCGCCTTATTTTGGGCGGAGTTCTCTTAGCGGCAGGTTATTTAAAGTATGATGCTCTCGATAAATCTCAGATGGCTGTGCGTGCTTATGAAATGCTTCCAATCCCTGTTGCAAATCTCATCGGAATAATTCTTCCTTTTGCAGAAATCTTGATGGGATTGCTTCTCATTCTTGGAGCAGGCACACGAGCTATGGGAATACTTGGCGCCCTCTTGATGTTGATATTTGTCATTGGAATCTCTCAGGCATGGGCTCGGGGTCTATCTATCGACTGTGGCTGTTTTGGTGGGGGAGGACAGGTTGAGCCCGGTTCTGCGAGTTATCTTCCTGAATTACTACGCGATGCAGGCTTAGCCGCGCTCGGGATTTACCTTTTTCTCTACCCACAAAGTAAATTTGCTCTCGATAAAAGTTCTACCGCTCTCAATAACCACGAATAAAGGATAAGTACATGAGCTCAAAGCAGAAGCCAGAAAAAGATAACTTCACTAGAAATCTCGTGATCGCTGTCGTCCTCGGGGTTACCTTAATAATGCTCGTTCCAACTCTGCTTTCCAAGCAGACAAACTCCGATGCGAAAATCCCTGCAAGCGTCTCTGCAGATCGTGGCTACGGCATCGTGTTTAACGGAGATCTTTCAGGCGTCCCAGTCATTGATGTGTATGAGGATTTCCAGTGTCCGGTATGCGCGCAATTTGAAGCAGCTCAAGGTGATTACCTCGAAGCATTGATTGCAGATAAGAAAGCAACGGTCGTTTATCACACACTTTCATTCCTCGGACCAGAATCAATTGCTGCAGCAAATGCAGCTGCATGCTCTGCAGATGAGGGCAAGTTCCTTGATTATCACAAGATGCTTTATGTGACGCAGCCAAAGGAAAATTCTGGCGCATGGTCAAATTCAGCTCTTGCTGCAGCAGGTCAGTCAGTTGGAATCTCATCACAGAAGTTCACAAATTGCGTAACCAAAGGTGAATATGCTGACTGGGTAGGAAATGTCGCAGCTGAAGGTGCGAAAAAGAATGTGAATTCAACTCCCACTGTATTTATTAACGGCAAGGAACTCACACGTGGAAACGCTTACTACGATCGCAATCAATTCCAGGCTGCTGTAGAAAAGGGTTAATCCTTGCATTTTGCAATTCCAACGCCGACAACTTCGGCGTTTGCAGTTGGCCCGCTCACTATTCATATGTATGCACTTTGCATCATTGTAGGAGCGGGTTTTGCAATCGGGTTAGGCAATAGACGGTTCGTCGCAAAATTTCCACAAGGAAAGTACGTCGTGGGTGATGTTGCAATCTATGCAATTCCTGCAGGAGTAATTGGTGGACGTCTCTATCACGTTCTTACAACGCCAGAGAAATACTTTGCAACTTGGGCATCAGTCCTAGAGATTCCAAAAATATGGAGGGGCGGACTGGGCATCTGGGGTGCAATATCTTTAGGGGCACTTGCAGCCTTCGTTGCATATAAGAACATTGCTGAAGAGCGCCAACTCCCATCCTTTGCATATTTTGCAGATGCTCTTGCGCCGGGGTTACTTATCGCGCAAGCTGTAGGTCGTTTCGGAAATTGGTTTAATGCAGAATTATTTGGTGGACCTCTAGATGCGCCGTGGGCTCTTGAAATTCCCATGTATGCAAGACCGAGCGAGTACCTCGCATACTCAACTTTCCATCCGACTTTTCTTTATGAAGCTGTGTGGTGCACCTTGGCAGCAGGGTTCTTAGTAGTTCTAACTTCGCGTCTTCCGGCGGGTTCTATCTTCGCTCTCTATGTTCTTCTCTATAGCGCGGGGCGCTTCTTTATTGAGGGGCTACGTATCGATCAGGCACATTCCTTCGCAGGACTACGCCTTAATCAATATCTTTCGGCTGCGCTTTTTCTCGGCGCAGCAGCATTCTTCACCAAAATTTTACGTTCAAAGCGGTAGGCTAGAAATATGGCTTTAGAAGATGTCTATCAAAGAAACCTTCATCACCGCACACATCGTGCAGGGTGGCTTCGTGCAGCCGTTCTCGGCGCAAATGATGGCTTGGTATCAACTGCAAGTTTGATGATTGGCGTTGCAGCCGCACAAGCTGGCGAACACAGTTTTTTGGTGACGGCTGGTGCCGCAGGTATTGCGGCAGGTGCGATGTCGATGGCTGTCGGTGAATATGTCTCAGTACGTTCTCAAAACGATATTGAAGAATCAGATAGATTGCTTGAAATTGAACACCTAGCTATTGATCCTGAAGGTGAATTTGAAGAGCTCGTTGAAATTTACATGAAGCGTGGATTAACCCGTGATTTAGCTATTCAAGTAGCCGATGCGATGCATAAGAAGGATCCGCTTGAGGCTCACCTCCGTGATGAACTCGGTCAGCACCCACACACCAAGGCGAGGCCAGTTCAGGCGGCGGTCGCATCTGCGATTTCATTTACAGCAGGCGGGCTGATTCCATTTGCTGGAGCCTTTGCGCCGACTCCTGGGGCGGCGGCCACAAGCATCGTTGCATTCACAATTCTTGGCCTTGTAGCGACAGGAATGATCAGCGCTAAGACCGCGGGATCTAGGCTCCTAATCCCAACTTTGCGCGTAATTGGCGGCGGAATTCTCGGTATGGCTATCACAGCGGGCATCGGACAAGCCCTGCATGTGAGTGGCATCTAAACCACCCCCTTGCTAGGCTTCCCTTCTTAGAATTAAATTAAAGATAGTAAATCTTGTCGGGCCAAAGTTGTCCCTTTTGTAACATTAAAAAGGAGATAGGGCTCAATATGGCACTCTCATCAAACTATCCTGCAGCGCAAGGACTCTACGATCCTGCGCAAGAGCACGACGCATGCGGCGTTGCAATGGTGGCTACCCTTAATAAAGTTGCAACACACGAGATTGTCGAGAAGGCGCTAACAGCTCTTCGTAATCTTGAGCACCGTGGCGCATCTGGTGCAGAACCAGATAGCGGTGATGGAGCAGGAATTCTCATTCGTGTTCCGGATGCTTTCTACCAGGCAGAAACTAAATTTGATTTACCAGCTGAAGGTTTCTATGCAACTGGTATTGCATTTATTGCACAAGGCGCAGAAGTTCGTGCAGAAATTGAAAAGATTGCAACCGAAGAAGGTCTAAAAGTTCTCGGTTGGCGTGAACTTCCTATTAATTCGACATCACTCGGCAAGACCGCACTTTCAGTCATGCCAAAGTTCGAGCAACTCTTTGTGAGCGGCTTAAAGAATGAATCTGGAATTGTTCTAGATCGCCTTGCTTTTGCACTTCGCAAGCGCGCAGAACATGGACTTGATCTCTACTTCCCATCATTGTCTTCACAGACAATTGTTTACAAGGGGATGCTTACAACGGGTCAACTCGAAGAGTTCTTCCCTGATTTAAGCGATTCTCGAGTTGTATCCCCGCTTGCACTCGTTCACTCACGCTTTTCAACAAACACCTTCCCATCATGGCCTCTTGCCCACCCTTACCGATTTATCGCGCACAATGGCGAGATCAATACAGTTAAGGGAAATCGCAACTGGATGCGCGCCCGTGAATCACTTCTTGCAAGCAATTTGATTCCCGGAGATCTCAAGCGCCTCTTTCCAATCGTTGAAATGTCAGGTTCTGACTCTGCATCCTTTGATGAAGTTCTCGAACTTCTTTACTTAGGTGGACGTTCACTTCCACATGCAGTCTTAATGATGATTCCTGAGGCGTGGGAGAACCATGCAACTATGTCTGCAAAGCGCCGCGAGTTCTATGCATTCCACGCATCTCTCATGGAGCCATGGGATGGTCCTGCTTGTGTAACTTTCACAGATGGACATCAAGTAGGTGCAGTACTCGATAGAAATGGTCTACGTCCATCCCGTTTCTGGGTGACAGATGATGGCCTCGTTGTGCTTGCTTCGGAAGTTGGCGTTCTGGATTTCCCTGCAGAGAAAATTGTCCGCAAGGGTCGCTTGCAACCAGGAAAGATGTTCTTGGTTGATATCGAAGCAGGACGCATCATCGAAGATGATGAGATTAAAGATTCACTTGCAGATTCAGCGCCATACGGAAAGTGGCTTGCAGATGGAATGATCAAGCTATCTGATCTTCCTTCTCGCGAACACATTATCTATCCGCACAAATCTGTAATCCGTCGCCAGAAAGCATTTGGATATACAGAAGAAGAGATCAAAATTATTGTCACGCCGATGGCGAAAGGTGGGGGAGAAGCCCTCGGTTCAATGGGAACTGATACCCCAATAGCCGCTCTTTCTGCCAAGCCTCGTCTTCTCTTTGATTACTTCACGCAACTCTTCGCCCAGGTAACTAATCCACCACTCGACGCAATTCGCGAAGAGTTGGTTACAAGCCTTGGTGGATCTATTGGACCAGAACATAACTTGCTCGATCCAGGTCCAGATTCATGTAAGCAAATCTCATTGGCGTTTCCTGTAATTGATAATGATGAGCTTGCAAAGATTATTCACGTCAATGCTGATGATGACTATCCAGGTCTACAGTCATATGTCGTCCGCGGACTCTTCCCAGTAACTGGTGATGGAAACACTCTTCACATTCGCTTAGAAGAGATTAAGAAGGAAGTATCTGAAGCAATTGCGAAGGGCGCACGCATCATCGTGCTCTCAGATCGCGATGGCGATGCTGAAGATTGCCCGATTCCTTCACTACTTCTTACAGCTGCAGTTCACCACCATTTGATCCGCGAAAAGACTCGCACAAAGGTAGGACTCGTAGTTGAAGCTGGCGATGTCCGCGAAGTTCACCATGTTGCACTTCTTATTGGTTACGGCGCTGCTGCAGTTAATCCATATCTCGTAATGGAGACGGCAGAAGATTTGGTTAACCAAGGAATCATCACTGGTATCACTCCCGAGAAGGCCGTCCGCAATGTTATTAAGGCGCTTGGTAAGGGCGTACTTAAAGTTATGTCGAAGATGGGTATCTCAACGATCGCTTCTTACACAGGCGCACAGGTCTTTGAAGCAATCGGTCTTGCACAAGATGTTGTCGATGAATTCTTCGTTGGTACAACTTCTCGACTTGGTGGCGTCGATCTCGATGTCATTGCAGAAGAGACCATTAAGCGCCATCACTTCGCATACCCAGTAGGCGGAGAAATTCCTGGTGCAAAGCGACTTGCAGTTGGTGGCGAGTACCAGTGGCGTCGCGATGGAGAGCCACACCTCTTCAATCCAGAGACTGTCTTTGCACTTCAGCACTCAACTCGCAATAAGCGCTATGACATCTTTAAGCGTTACACAGATAAGGTCAACGATCAGAGCAAGACACTGATGACTCTTCGTGGCCTCTTCCAATTTAAGGAAGGTCAGCGCGCTCCTATTTCAATTGATGAAGTAGAGCCAATCTCTGAGATCGTAAAGCGCTTCTCAACTGGAGCGATGTCGTATGGCTCTGTCTCACAAGAGGTTCACGAAACTTTAGCAATTGCCATGAACCGCCTTGGCGCCAAATCAAATACAGGTGAAGGTGGAGAAGATCCAGCTCGCTTTATTCCTATGGCCAATGGTGATTCAAAGAAGAGCGCAATCAAGCAGGTTGCATCCGGTCGCTTCGGTGTGACAAGTAATTACCTGATCAATGCAACGGATATTCAGATCAAGATTGCACAGGGTGCAAAGCCAGGAGAAGGCGGACAGCTTCCTGGTTACAAGGTCTATCCATGGGTAGCTAAGGCTCGTTACTCAACTCCTGGTGTGGGACTTATTTCACCTCCACCTCACCACGATATCTACTCAATTGAAGATCTTGCTCAATTGATCCACGATCTCAAGAACGCCAATAAAGATGCCCGCGTGCATGTAAAGCTCGTTGCTGAAGTTGGAGTCGGAACAGTTGCTGCTGGTGTTTCAAAGGCGCACGCAGATGTCGTTCTTATCTCTGGTCATGATGGCGGAACAGGTGCATCACCGCTGACATCTCTTAAGCATGCTGGTGCTCCATGGGAGCTTGGATTAGCTGAAACTCAGCAGACACTTCTTCTCAACAACCTTCGCGATCGCATCGTTGTTCAAGCAGATGGTCAACTCAAGACTGGTCGCGATGTTGTAATTGCAGCCCTTCTTGGCGCTGAAGAATATGGCTTTGCAACAGCTCCACTTGTAGTCTCTGGCTGCATCATGATGCGCGTCTGCCACTTGGATACATGTCCAGTAGGCGTTGCAACACAGAACCCAGAACTTCGTAAGCGCTTCTCTGGAAAACCTGAATTCGTGGAAACTTTCTTCGAGTACATCGCAGAAGAAGTACGAGAGATTCTTGCATCACTTGGCTTCAAGACACTCCTCGAGGCTATTGGTCATGTTGAGTATCTCGATACTCGCGCAGCAGTCGATCACTGGAAGGCGAGCGGGCTAGATCTTTCACCACTTCTTGTCCGTCCAGATGTTGATTCACCGCTACACAACACATCGAAGCAAGATCACGGTTTAGCTGCAGCTCTTGATAACAAGTTGATCGAACTCTCTAAGGCTGCTCTCGACAAGAAGGAGCCAGTTCGTATCGATATGCCGGTACGAAACGTCAACCGTACTGTCGGAACAATGTTAGGTGCAGAGATAACCCGTCGCTATGGCGCTGAAGGATTACCTGCATCCACAATCGATGTCACTCTTCATGGTTCTGCAGGTCAATCACTTGGGGCCTTTATTCCTCAAGGTCTTGCTCTTCGTCTCTACGGCGATGCCAATGATTATGTTGGCAAGGGCATCTCGGGTGGACGCGTTGTTGTTCGTCCAGATGAGAAAGCGACATTTAAATCCGAAGAGAATGTCATTGCAGGAAATGTCATCGGTTACGGTGCAACTTCCGGCGAAATCTTTATCCGCGGTCTTGCAGGAGAAAGATTCTGCGTACGTAACTCTGGTGCACTTGCAATCACCGAAGGTGTAGGAGACCACGCGCTCGAGTACATGACCGGTGGAACTGTTGTCATTCTCGGTCGGACAGGCCGTAATATCGCAGCTGGTATGTCTGGTGGTCGCGCATTTGTTCTCGATCTCGATACTGCAGTAGTTAACGCTGAGATGGTTGATGTCTTAGCAGTACCTGCAGATCAGAAAGAGATCTTGCGTGGATATATCTCCTCATTCCATGTCGAGACAGGTTCCAAGGTTGCAGAGAACCTACTTGCAAATTGGGATAAGGAAATTGCACGATTCTCATTGATCATGCCTCGCGATTACGCACGAGTACTTGCGGCGATTGAAAAGGCGACTCGAGAGGGATTACCTGTCGATGAATATGTAATGGAGGTTGCAGCAAATGGCTGATCCAAAAGGCTTTCTAACAACTCCTCGCGAAACTCCGAAGCGTCGTCCAGTTGATGTTCGTATTCAAGATTGGCGTGAAGTTTACGAACCTCAATCAATGGAGCACCTGCAGAAGCAAGCTGGTCGCTGCATGGATTGCGGTATTCCTTTCTGTCACTCAGGTTGCCCGCTGGGCAATCTCATTCCTGAGTGGAATGACCTCATGTGGCGCGGGGATAAGAATGAAGCGATCGATCGCCTTCACGTCACCAATAATTTCCCAGAATTCACAGGTCGCTTATGTCCTGCGCCGTGCGAAACAGCTTGTGTTGTTGGCATCAATCGTGATGCAGTAACAATTAAGCAAATTGAACTTCGCACAATCGAAGAAGCTTTCGATGCAAATAACGTTAAGCCTCTTGCACCTGAACGTCTTTCAGGTAAGACAGTTGCCGTTATCGGTTCAGGGCCTGCTGGCCTTGCCGCAGCGCAGCAGCTAACTCGCGCAGGACACACAGTTGCTGTCTATGACCGCGCCGAGAAAATTGGCGGCTTACTTCGCTACGGAATTCCTGAATTTAAGATGGAGAAGCACATCGTTGATCGCAGACTTGCACAAATGGAGCAAGAGGGAACTCGCTTCAGACCTGGCGTCAATGTTGGTGTCGATCTAACCGGTTCGCAACTTCGTACTAAGTACGATGCGATTGTTCTTGCAATTGGTGCAACCCAATGGCGCGATCTCACAATCCCTGGTCGCGAAAATAAGGGCATCTATCAGGCGATGGAGTTCTTGCCATGGGGCAATAAGCAAGCACTAGGCGAAGTTGAAGTTCCGCCAATCAACGTTGCTGGAAAGCATGTTGTAATTTTGGGTGGCGGCGACACTGGTGCAGATTGCCTCGGCACATCTGTTCGCCAAGGCGCAGCAAGTGTTACTCAGCTCGAGATCATGCCAAGACCAACAGAAGAACGTCCTTCATCACAACCTTGGCCGACATATCCAATGATTTACCGGGTTTCTAGCGCCCATGAAGAGCTTGATAACCGAGTCTTCTCTGTCAGTACGCAAGAGTTTGTCGGCGATGGAAATGGAAATCTCAAGGCTCTGAAAATTGTTGAGACTAAGTTCGAAAATGGAAAGTTCGAACCAGTTCCCGGAACTGAGAAAGAGATTCCAGCAGATTTCGTCTTCCTAGCAATGGGATTCACGGGACCTGAGAAATCAGCGCTCATCGATCAACTAGAAGTTGCTCTCGATGATCGTGGAAATATCAAGCGCGATGAGAACTTCCAATCAACAGAGGAAGGAATCTTCGTAGCAGGTGATGCGGGCCGCGGACAATCACTGATTGTGTGGGCTATCGCAGAAGGACGTTCTGCAGCAGCAGCTGTTGATCGTTATTTGGCGGGGGAGACACAACTTCCTGCTCCAATCGAACCAACAACTCGCTCGTTAACAGTTTAGAACTCGTTAGTACACAACAACCAAAGGTAAGGTAGCCACATGCGTCGCGCGAAAATAGTTTGCACAATGGGTCCAGCAGTTGAGTCTCCAGAGAAAGTTAAGGAGCTCATCGAAGCAGGCATGAATATGGCACGCCTCAACCTTTCACATGGATCGTATGAAGAGCATCAAGGGCGCCTAGATCGCGTACGCGCTGCAGCTAAAGAATCAGGAAAAGCTGTCGCAGTTCTCGTTGACCTTCAAGGACCCAAGATTCGCCTTGCTCGCTTTGAGAATGGTCCACACGATTTAGCTCGCGGAGATATTTTTACAATTACTACTGACGAAGTTCCAGGAACTAAGGAGCGTGTCGGTACTACTTATAAAGGCCTTCCAGGAGATTGCAAGGCTGGAGATCGCATCCTGATTGACGATGGAAAAGTTACTGTTGAAGTTATTGAAGTCAAGGGCAACGATGTAGTCACAAAGTGCATCGAGCCAGGTGCGGTAAGCAATAACAAGGGAATCAACTTGCCTGGCGTTGCAGTATCTGTTCCTGCAATGTCTGAGAAAGATGCAGATGATCTTCGCTGGGGACTTCGCGCAGGCGCAGATTTCATCGCGCTGTCATTCGTGCGAAATGCAGCAGATATTAAAGATGTTCATGCAATCATGGATGAGGTCGGAATTCGAGTTCCGGTTATTGCAAAGATTGAGAAGCCGCAAGCTGTAGAAAACCTTGTAGAAATCGTTGAAGCCTTCGATGGCATCATGGTTGCTCGCGGAGATCTCGGTGTAGAACTTCCAATCGAAGATGTTCCAATGGTTCAAAAGCGTTGCGTAGAACTAGCTCGCGATGCTGCAAAGCCTGTCATCGTTGCAACTCAGATGCTCGATTCAATGATTACAAATTCACGCCCAACTCGCGCCGAGGCTACTGACTGCGCAAATGCAGTCCTTGATGGTGCAGATGCCTTGATGCTTTCAGGTGAAACCTCAGTCGGAGAATTCGCTATTGAAGCAGTGCAGACAATGGCTCGCATCATTGTTAAGACTGAGCAAGATGGTCTCGATCGCATCCGTCCTTTGACACATGCACCTCGCACCAAGGGTGGCGCTGTCACTAAGGCTGCTGCAGAAGTTGGCGCCATTGTCGGCGCTAAATTCCTCGTAACTTTCACTCAATCGGGTGACTCTGCACGCAGAATCAGCCGCCTTCGCTCAGCAATTCCAATCATTGCAATTACTCCAGAAGAAGGCACTTACAACCGACTTGCTCTTTCATGGGGCGTAGAACCGCTGGTAACTCCAATGGTTAAGCACACCGATGAAATGGTCTTGCAGGCTGACAAGATGCTTATCGATGGAAAGCGCGCTGCTGTTGGCGAGCCTGTAATTATCGTGGCGGGTTCACCTCCAGGAATTCCTGGCTCAACCAATGCGATGCGCGTACACACAGTGGGCGATGCCGTTAACGGCGTAGTCGCTGCCTATCGCTAAGCGCTAATTTCTACTATCTCTCGAATCTCTAATACGATTGGGGAGTACGCCTCGGTACTCCAACGGTAGAGAGGGCAGTCTCAAACACTGCATAGTGTCGGTTCGAATCCGACTCGAGGCACATGAGCAATGAAGCAACACAGAAGTCTGCGGTACGAATTCTCGTAGCCGAAGACGAAGCTCTCATTCGCATGGACTTAGTAGAAATGCTTCAAGAGGCTGGTTATGAAGTTGTAGCGCAAGCAACCAATGGTGAAGAAGCAATTGCACTTGCAACAGAACACAAACCAGATTTAGCAATCCTTGATGTGAAGATGCCGGTTCTCGATGGAATTTCGGCAGCTGAGAAAATTATCTCAATCGCACCTGTCTTAATGCTGACCGCATTTAGCCAACGCGAACTTGTAGAACGTGCTCGCGACGCCGGCGTTATGGCCTATGTCGTAAAGCCATTTACGATTGGCGATCTCATTCCGGCAATCGAAATTGCCATCAGCCGCCACACCCAGATGCGATCACTTGCCGAAGAAGTCGCAGATCTCCATGAGCGCCTCGAGACCCGCAAAGTTATTGATAGAGCTAAGGGCATCTTGATGAAGGCTCTCAACCTCTCAGAACCCGAGGCCTTCTCCTGGATTCAAAGGGCTGCCATGGACCGGCGATTGCCTATGAAAGAGGTCGCCCAGGCCGTCATCTCGCCTGAAGCCGCCCTCGATAAATAGGGCTATTTCCCCTGTTTTTTGTAATCAAAAAGTAACCATATATGCGGAGAAAATCCGCCTTCCGCCTTGTCTCAAGCATGGGTTGAGCATTACCCTTACGGCTTCCCTGTCCCGGGACACATGAAAGACACAACAGGAAGGCAATACATGAACAAGAAGATCGTAAGCGGCTTCGCAATTGCCGCTGCTGCAACACTTGCACTTGGTGCAGTTGCAACAGCTCCAGCGAACGCAGCAGCAAAGAAGGAAGTAACACTTGCATTCCAGGGCCCACTATCGGGTGAATATGCAGGTCTTGGTAAGGATCAGCGTCCAGGTGCTGTCTATGCAATCGCACTTTACAACGCAAAGAACCCTAAGGTTAAGGTTGTAATGATCGATGCAGATACAGAGTGCAGCGGAACTAAGGCAGCACAAGTTGCTCCTGGTGTTGCATCAAATAAGAAGGTTATCGGCGTCATCGGAACATCATGTTCAGGTGAAGCTCGTAACTCATTCCCTGCATACAAGGCTGCAGGCCTCACAATGGTTGCTCCATCAGCATCAGCTGTTGACCTTACAAACCCAAAGGCGAAGTCAAACGGCTTCCCAATCTTCCACCGCGTCTTGGTGAACGATGCAATCCAGGGTCCAGCACTTGCTCGTTGGTCAGCAAAGGGAATTACAGCACCTAAGTACTTCCTCATCGATGACCAGTCAACATACGGTGAGCCACTTATCAAGACAGGTGTAACACCAACAGCTAAGAAGCTCGGAACAATCGTTGGAACTGACTCAGTTGCTCAGGGAACAAACGATTATTCATCTGTTGCTTCAAAGGTTAAGAACTCTGGCGCTAACGTAGTTGTCTACGGTGGCTACGATGCAGACGGCGCGAAGCTATTTAAGACTCTTCGCGACAATGGATACACAGGCATCCTTGCTGGTGGCGATGGAGTTCTAACTTCATTCTTCCCAGGTTTCGCAGGTACTGCAGCAGAGGCTGTACGTCTAACAGCTGGTTCAACACCTTTCGACACAATCTTGTCAAAGACTGAGCTCGCTAACTTCACAAAGATCACAGGCGTTAAGACTCCTGGTCTTTACTCAGATACAGCATTTGCTGCTACAAATGTATTCCTACAGTGCATCGAAGGTGGAGCTACTACACGTTCAGCAATCCAGAAGTGCGTAAGCAACGGTACATTCAAGCAAGCTAATGGTGATCAGTTCAAGTTCAACCGTTACGGCGACCCAACAGTTGCTGGTGCAGTTGGTGGATACATCGTTAAGGGTGGAAAGATTGAGTTCGACGCAGTTGCATAACTCGAACTTGATTTAAAAGCTCCAAAAATGCGTTAACGCGTGGCTATCTCTGTTTAACTCACAGAGATAGCCACGTTGCATGACTTCAAAATTCACTAGTATCAAGATCGGCGAAAATGAATTTCTCTGTAGTTGCAACTGAATTTCCATCTCTACTTCTCCAAGGACTCGCGCTCGGCTTAATCTATGCGCTGGTAGCTCTTGGTTACACAATGGTGTACGGCGTACTGCGCCTCATCAACTTCGCGAACTCTGAAGTGTTTATGCTTGGTACTTTCGCAACGCTGACAGTACAAACTACTTTTCTTGGCTACACCAATGTCACGGAACCTATCCATGGCTTTAAGCTCGTGTACTCGCTTCTCTTCTGCCTTGTCTCCTCGATGCTCGTATCGGCCTTTGTAGCAGTGCTAGTTGAGTTGGTTGCCTATCGTCGCTTGCGAGCCAAGGGTGCAAACCGTTTAGCTTCACTTATTTCTGCTATCGGAGTATCCATTGTTCTTCTTGAGTTTGTAGGGTTACTCACAGGCTCTCGACCACGTTCGGGTGCTCGACTTCTCGAAAAATTTAGCGTCTTCGAGTTTGCGGGAGCTAATTTTAGAATCGATACTCTTCTATCGATTATTCTCCCAATTATCATTTTCATTGTTTTGAATCGCTTTGTTACCAAAACCCGGCTTGGAAAATCTATCCGTGCAGTATCTATGTCAGAAGAGAATTCAAAGTTGATGGGCATTAATATCAACCGAGTTATCACTCTTACCTTCGTAATCGGTGGTCTCACTACCGGAGTGGCATCGTTCCTCTTCATGACAGTTTACGAGAACACTGCATTCAACGTCGGCTTTAATATTGGCATCGCAGCCTTTACCGCTGCCGTTTTGGGAGGCATCGGAAATCTGAAGGGCGCCTTCTACGGCGGAATATCACTGGGCCTCATGGAGCAGTTCGCCTCTGCGGTCATTGGATCGCAATGGAAGGCAGTAACAGTCTTCGTAGTTCTTGTATTGGTACTTCTATTTAAGCCTAACGGCCTCTTCGGCGAAGCCGTTCAGCAGACAAGGACATGATCATGAGAAAAATACTGAGTTTTAATCTGCGCGATATTGGTGCAGGAATCTGGTCTGGCTGGAACCGCCCTACAAGAGTGGTCTTCGTACTCCTCTGCATCGCAGTATCAGGTTTGTTGCCCTTTGCCGCTGAATTTGGACCTACAAGCTTCTTGAATACACCTGTTGCTTCCTACATTGACGTCTTAGTCTACCCAATAGGAATGTTTGTCCTGATGGCACTTGGTCTAAATATTGTTGTTGGAAAATCAGGACTTCTTGACCTCGGATACATCGCATTCTTTGCAATCGGTGCATACACTCATGCAATTCTCTCAACTCTCTACGGGTGGAATGCCTGGGAATCACTTCCAGCGGGAATGTTCTTTGCGATGGTTTCAGGAGTAATTCTTGGTTTGCCTGCCCTTCGTCTTCGTGGCGACTACTTGGCAATCATCACTCTCGGTTTCGGAGAAATTGTTCGAATCGTAGCTTTGAATATTGAAGTCACCGGCGGACCTAACGGAATTCCTGGAATTCCCAACCCACCAGGGATTTTTGGTATTGAGTTCAATCTTGAAAATTCTCGAAACTTCTACTACATCGTTCTTGTCCTTATCCTCCTTACTATCTGGATGATCCGTCGATTCACGATTCGTCGCCCGGGTCGCGCTTGGGAGGCTATTCGCCAAGATGAGGATGTTGCAGCACTGATGGGCGTCAATACTCTTGTGTACAAGCTCTGGTCATTCGTGATTGGTGCCGCAGTTGGTGGCGCTGCAGGAGTGATCTTTGCTTCCAAGGTCATGGTCATCTCACCTGATATGTTCAAGTTTGAAGTCTCAATCCTGATTCTTGCTTGTGTTGTTTTTGGTGGAATTGGAAATATCTGGGGTGTCATTCTTGGAGCAGCGCTCCTTGCCTATACTCCTGAGCGTATTCGATTCCTTACTGAAACACGTCAGTTGGTCTTCGGTCTCGTTCTCATCATCATGATGAATATTCGACCAGATGGCTTGCTACCTCGCAAGAAGCGAGAGAAAATAACAGAGAAGGGTTCAAAGTAAATGTCAAAGAAGATCCTTGAACTCAAGAATGTCACAATTAAGTTCGGTGGCGTCACGGCTCTCAACGAAGTTAACTTCCATGTGAACGAAGGCGAAATCTGCGCACTAATCGGTCCTAACGGCGCTGGTAAGACCACAGTCTTCAACGTTGTCACAGGTGTTTACCCGGTAACTTCTGGAGACATTCTCTTTAATGGTGAGAACCTGAAGGGAAAGAAGCGCCACCACATCGTGAAAGCTGGCTTAGCTCGTACATTCCAGAACGTTCGCCTCTTTGGAGATATGACCGCCCTAGAGAATGTCATTACAGCTACCGATGTCCATAAGAAGACCGGCCTTGTTCGATCACTCTTTGGAACACCGCTCAATCGTCGCGAAGAACGTGAAAGCAAAGCTCGCGCACACGAGCTCTTAGTTCTCATGGGTATCGACCATCGTGCAGATCAATTGGCGAAGAATCTTCCATATGGAGATCAGCGACGCCTTGAGATAGCACGTGCTCTGGGTACCGAGCCACAGTTACTTCTGCTTGATGAACCAGCTGCAGGTTTTAACCCTGCCGAAAAGGTTGAGCTTGCAAATCTCATTAAGAAGATTCGCGATAAGGGATATACGGTGCTTTTGATTGAGCATGATATGTCGCTCATTATGGGAATCTCAGATCGCGTTGCAGTCCTCGACTTCGGTCAGAAGATTGCAGATGATCTTCCATCAGTTGTTCAAAACGACCCTCGTGTTATCGAGGCTTACCTAGGAGTGCCTGCAGATGCGTCTTGAAATTAAAGATCTTCGTGTTCACTACGGCAAGATTGAAGCGATTAAAGGCGTTTCTTTCGTCGTAAACCAAGGTGAAATCGTCACTCTCATCGGTGCAAATGGTGCTGGTAAGACAACAATTCTTAAGACAATCTCTGGTCTTCGTCCAGTATCAAACGGTTCAATAATCTTTGATGGTGAAGATATCAACAAGATCCCAGCACATAAGCGTGTAGATCTTGGTATCTCTCAGGTTCCAGAAGGTCGCGGAATTTTCCCGGGAATGACTGTTCTCGAAAACCTTGAGATGGGTAAATTCAATCGCAAGGACGCTAAGCACGAGATGAACGAAGATCTAGAGCGCGTTTACACGTTGTTCCCACGTTTGAAAGAACGCGTAGGTCAAGCTGGCGGAACTCTCTCAGGCGGAGAACAGCAGATGCTTGCAATGGGTCGCGCTTTGATGGCACGTCCAAAGGTCCTGCTTCTTGATGAGCCTTCAATGGGTCTTGCTCCACAGATGATTGCAAATATCTTCCGCATCATCACAGAGATCAATAAGCAGGGCGTAACAATTCTTCTTGTAGAGCAGAATGCACAGCAGGCGCTTCAGCGCGCACACCGTGCATATATTCTCGAGACAGGAAACGTTACAAAGGAAGCAGCTGCTTCTGATCTACTTAACGATCCAGCAGTCCGCGAGGCATACCTCGGAACGGGTGCTCACTAAGTAATTACGGATTAAGAATGAGGCAGGTTATGCGAGCTGTACAAGTTCGCTGACCTGCCTCGTTTGTTATGACGATCTCGTATACGCAGAGTGTTCTGCCAAGCGAGATTGGTGTTGCGACAGCTGTGACATATCCACTTGTTGCTGATTTATGGTGGGTCGCATTGATATCGACTCCAACAATTTTACGATCAGGCCCTGCATGTAATTGAGTGCCGATAGAGCCAAGTGATTCAGCGAGAACAACGTTTGCGCCACCATGAAGAAGGCCAATGGGTTGAGTATTTCCTTCTACAGGCATTCTCGCGACAAGGCGTTCGGGGGAGACTTCAAGCATTTCGATACCCATCTTGAGATCTAGGGCACCTTGTCCACGTTCTTTAATGATTGCTAAGTAATCTGGCTGCGTCATAGTTCGAAATAGTAACTTGTTACCTAAGATGAGCGCCATGTCTAAGGGCAAGCGTCTGCTATTAATCGATGGCCATTCAATGGCTTATCGAGCTTTCTTTGCCCTACCTGCCGAGAACTTCACTACTGCGCAAGGCCAACATACAAATGCCATCTATGGCTTTGCAACAATGCTGATCTCTCTCCTTAAGGATGAGAAGCCGACCCATGTCGCTGTCGCCTTCGATGTTTCACGTAAGACTTTCCGCACCGAGCTCTTTCCTGAGTACAAAGCAAATAGAGCTAAGACCCCCGATGAATTTAGATCGCAGATGTCTTTCCTTCACGAACTGGTGAAAGGCTTTGGAATCAACCAATTCGAGGTAGAAGGCTTTGAAGCCGATGACATCATCGCAACAATTACTAAGCGAGCCGAAAGTGAAGGCGCTGAAGTTCTAATCTGTACGGGGGATAGAGATAGCTTCCAATTGGTTACAGATCAAACAACAGTCTTATATCCAAAGCGTGGCGTCAGCGAGATGGCGCGAATGACGCCTGAAGCGGTGCACGAGAAGTACGGAATGTCACCCGAGCAGTACCCAGATTATGCAGCCCTTCGCGGAGACCCAAGCGATAACCTGCCATCGATTCCAGGCGTTGGCGAGAAGACTGCAGCTAAATGGGTAATTGAATATGGCTCACTTGGCGCGATCTTTGAAAATGTAGAGAAGATCTCCGGCAAGGTTGGCGACTCGCTCCGCGCCAATGTAGAGAATGTAAAACTCAATCGAAAGCTAACCCAGCTTCTTCACGATGCGCCAATAGATTTCACTATCGATGCGTTGGCCTGGAGCGGAGTCGCAGAATCTGATCTGACCGCACTCTTCGAGCAACTTGAATTCAAAACACTCAAAGATCGTCTCAAAGTTATCTCATCCGAGAAAGCTCCAGCTAAATCTTCGAAGACAGAGAAGAGCGTAGAACCTGAATTCTCACTCTTCGGTTCTGATATTGAATCTGCGGTAGTAACTCCCGCCGAACTAGATAATAAAATTGCAGAACATAAGGGTCTTATCTCAATCGCATATGAATTACTCGATGACAAGGTCCATCGCTACGCAGTGGCGCTTACCAAGGGCGCTGCTTACTTGGTCCACTCTTCTGAAATGGGCTCTTGGGCATCTACTGAATCAGTACAGAAGATCGCCCATGATGGAAAATCGATTGGTAGAGAAGGCCTATTTACTGGAGTTGTATTCGACACTTCTCTAGCGGCATACCTAATCAATCCAGGTGTTCGTGCCCAAGAAGTCTCAGATCTCCTGGAGCGATATGGCGATGGCAGCCAATTAGACGAGTCAACTCCCGAACAACTGCTTCTCACAACTGCAACCTCACTCTTTGGGTTAAAGGATTCACTCGAGAAAGAACTTATCGATCGCGGACTATCAGATCTCTACAACAAACTTGAACTTCCCGTCGCAGAACTTCTTGCAATCATGGAGAACCGCGGAATCGCGGTAGATAAAAAGGAACTCGAAAGCCTCGCCGCATTCTTCGAGGCCGAGGTAAAGCGGGAAACAAAGGCAGCCCATGATGCTGCGGGACATGAATTTAATGTGGCTTCTCCTAAACAACTTCAGGTTGTTCTCTTTGAAGAGCTGGGCCTGCCAAAGACAAAGAAGATTAAGACGGGCTACACAACCGATGCCGATGCCCTTAATTGGCTCTTCGAAAAGAGTGGCCATCCAGTGCTTGCAGCGCTTTTGCGTATCCGCGAAACAAAGAAACTTGCAACAACTATTGAAGGACTTCTTGTAGAGATTCAAAAAGATAAGAGAATCCATACCCACTTTGCGCAGACTGTTGCAGCTACCGGTCGCCTTTCGTCCGTAGGCCCGAACCTTCAGAACATCCCGGTTCGCACAGAAGAAGGGCGAAAGATTCGTGATTGCTTTATTGCCGGCACTGGCTACGACGCGCTTCTTACCGCCGATTACAGTCAGATAGAAATGCGCATCATGGCCCATCTTTCTAACGATGCCCATCTGCTGAAAGCATTTGAATCTGGCGAAGACTTACACGCAACGGTGGCCGCTGAAGTATTTGGCGTAAAGGCTGCCGATGTAGATCCAGAGATGCGCAGACAGATTAAAGCGATGTCCTATGGGCTTGCATATGGGTTGAGTTCATATGGCTTAGCCGTTCAACTTGATCTAACGCCGCCTGCCGCTCAAGATCTGATGGATAAGTACTTTGAACGCTTTGGCGGAATCCGCGATTATTTGAAGACAGTTGTAGAAGACGCGCGCAAAGTGGGTTACACCGAAACGGTTATGGGTCGACGTCGCTATCTGCCAGATCTAATGCACGATAACCGTCAGCGCAGGGAAGTTGCAGAACGCATGGCGCTGAATGCTCCCATTCAAGGATCGGCTGCCGACATCATCAAGCAGGCGATGCTCAATGTGCAGAACGCCCTTGTTGCAGGAAAATTCAAATCACGCCTATTGCTTCAAGTACATGATGAATTGATTCTCGAAGTTGTAAAGAGCGAAATCGATGAGGTTTCCGAGTTGGTGAGAACTCAGATGGGCAGCGCCTATCCACTTAAAGCTCCGCTGGATGTATCAGTAGGCATCGGTAAGAGTTGGAACGAGGCAGCACACTAACGAGTAGTTGGCGAGTTATCTTCCATCGCCGCTAAATCTTCTTCATCAGTTGGTAAGCGATCGGCCGGCGCCAGATGCTTGCGACCGATACCAAGAACAATAAATCCAATTCCGATGCTGATGGTTGTAATACCTAAAGCAAACGCTGGTGAGATCTTCTCTGAGATGACTCCACCTGCAACTGAACCCATCGACATCAAAGTTCCCTCAACTGTCCAGAGCCAACCCATCATCGCAGTCGGTGAACCTTTGGGTCTGATCGCTTCCATGACCTCCCAATAAAAGACCTGGATTGCACCGCCGACTAAACCAAGAAGCGCTGCTGCAATCGCCATCGACCAACCGGGATAGGTAAATGCAATCGGAATCGAAACTAGGAACCAAGCTAAATATGTACGGCGCATTGCGCGAAGAGATGAAGTTCTCTTTGAGACCAGACCTGCAAGTAATCCGCCGAGAATGTTTGAGATGCCCATCGCTGCAAATATCCACGCTGTCAGATGTGGAACTTTCTCGATCGTCGTAAAAGCAGGAACTGCAACATCGAAGACGCCCCATCCGAACCCGATAAAGCATCCTTCGATCATTAATAGTTGAAGTGGTTTATGGCGCCACAGTGGAATGTGGTCAGCGCCCTTCTTTTCAGGGATCCAACTGCGAGAAACTTTGGTGATTGCAAGTGAACCGCCGCCGATAAGCATCAATACTCCACAAGCATTAAGTGGCAGCTCAGGATGTGATGACAGCGCCAGAGATGTTGCAATAACTGGACCAACAACACCGGCTGCAGACATGATGGCGGTATCTACTGCATAAGCAGTGCGTAAGAAATCTTCAGGAACAACAATCTTCCACAAAGGTCGAATCGATAAGTTAATTGGGGGAGCGCTCAGCCCCATTGCAAATGCCAGAACCAGCATCTGTGTCTTTGAATCTGATGCATTGAGAGCAAATGCCATAAATGCATATCCAGGGACCATGACGCGAAGTGGCCAGCTCTGTCCATATTTATCCATGATCGATCCACGAATTCCAGCAGTAAGAGAACCGGCTGCGGCATTTAGCCCAATTGCTAAACCTGCAACTGAGATAGAACCTGTTGATTGTTCGACTTTAAAGAAGATTGCAAGTGCGACCATTCCATATGCGACGCGAGCCGGAAAACAAGCCAGAACGAGAACCCAGACATTCGGGACTCGAAATAGTTCGGCATATCGCTTCATAACCGTGAAATTCTATTGCTCCAAGGCGCTGCCCAAGCACCTTCTATAAGCGGGGATTTGCCTGCAATTCACCCTCACGCGTACTCTTGCCCAGTCCTTATCCCTACTACTTTCTATCCCTACGGAGCATCTTGACTACACAAATAGCAGTAAATGACATTGGTTCAGCGGAAGATTTCTTAGCCGCAATCGAAGGAACAATCAGAAATTTCAGCGACGGAGATCTCGTCACTGGCACAGTTGTACAAATTGATCGCGAGGAAGTTCTCCTTGATGTCGGTTACAAGACAGAAGGCGTAATTCCATCACGCGAACTTTCAATCCGTCATGATGCAGATCCAAACGACATCGTTAAGGTCGGAGATCGTGTAGAAGCTCTTGTTCTTCAGAAGGAAGATAAAGAAGGTCGCCTGATTCTCTCCAAGAAGCGTGCTCAGTACGAGCGTGCATGGGGCGAGATCGAAGGCAAGAAGGAGCGCGACGAAGTTGTCGTCGGAACAGTCATTGAAGTTGTAAAGGGCGGACTCATCGTAGATATCGGTCTACGTGGCTTCTTGCCAGCATCACTCGTTGAAATGCGTCGTGTACGCGATCTCACTCCTTACATCGGTAAGCAGGTTGAAGCTCGCATCATCGAACTTGATAAGAACCGTAACAACGTTGTTCTTTCACGTCGCGCATTCCTTGAGCAGACACAGTCACAGTCACGTACTGAATTCCTTAACCAGCTACAAAAGGGTCAGGTTCGTACAGGCGTTGTCTCATCAATCGTTAACTTCGGTGCATTCGTTGACCTCGGTGGCGTAGACGGTCTCGTCCACGTTTCAGAGCTCTCATGGAAGCACATCGATCACCCAGGTGAAGTTGTTGAAGTTGGAGATGAAGTAACTGTCGAAGTTCTCGAAGTTGATTTCGAGCGCGAGCGTGTTTCACTCTCACTCAAGGCAACACAAGAAGATCCATGGCAGGCATTTGCTCGCACTCACACAATTAACACTGTTGTGCCAGGTGTAGTAACAAAGCTCGTTCCATTCGGTGCGTTTATTCGCGTACATGAGGGAATCGAAGGACTTGTTCACATCTCAGAGCTAGCAGAACGCCACGTTGAAATTCCAGAGCAGGTCGTTGCAGTAGATGACGAGCTTTTCGTGAAGATCATCGATATCGATCTAGAGCGTCGTCGCATCTCACTCTCATTGAAGCAAGCTAATGAAGGAACTGAAGTTGAGATCGAAGCATTCGATCCAACACAGTACGGAATGGCAGCTCGCTACGATGCAGAAGGAAACTTCATCTATCCAGAAGGTTTCGATCCTGATACACAGGAATGGAAGCCAGGATTTGATGCACAGCGCGAAGAGTGGGAGCGTCAATACGCTGTTGCTCAAGAGCGCTTCCTTGCACATAAGAAGCAGAAGGCAGAATCAAAGGCAGCTGAAGAAGCTGCTGCTGTAACTGCAGAATAATTTAAATAAAAAGAGACTCATACGGGTCGCGAGCTGCTCCTTAACCTCGCTTACCCCGCATGAGTCTCTTTTTTATTCCCTAATGGCGCGCACGACAGCCGCTTCTTCAGCTATATACGGTGGGAAGGTAAGGTAAGTACATGTTGGTAGTCGCGCTTACTGGTGGAATTGGTGCTGGAAAATCAACTGTTGCACAGAATTTTGCAGAGCTTGGTGCACTCGTTATCGATGCAGATCAATTAGCGCGTATAGCTATCGAACGCGGATCAGACGGCTTTGCTGAAGTGCTTCTTCGCTTCGGCGATGAGATCATTCTTAATGGAGATATCGATCGAAAGAAGTTGGCTGAGATAGTTTTCAGTGATGAGGTTGCCCGCAAGGATCTCGAGAAGATTATCCACCCACGCGTTCAGGCGTTATTTGCAGAGGCCGTTGAAGATCTCGACCAAGATGACATTTTGATCTATGAAATTCCGCTACTGGTCGAAACTGATGCAGCTGAGAAATTCGATTACATCATCACCGTTGAAGCAGATTTAGAGCTTCGTAAATCAAGACTCCTCAAGAAGGGGCTATACATCTCTCAAATAGAGAAGCGGATGGCAGCCCAGGCGACACAGGAATCTAGGGAAGCGATAGCGGATTACATCATTCAAAACGATGGGGATGAAGATTCCCTTCTGCGCCAGGTCGAAAATCTCTGGGAGAGCGTTCTTCTGCCTCAATCGCTAGGCTAACTCTGTGCGCCCGGTAACCGATCTCCAAAGAAGAGTCGCACCTTTTGAAGTCATCAGTGATTATGTTCCTGCAGGTGATCAGCCTGCGGCGATCGAGGAGATTGCTAAACGAATCACAGCTGGCGAGCAGGATGTAGTTCTTCTTGGTGCAACAGGTACCGGAAAATCGGCCACCACTGCTTGGCTCATCGAACGTCTGCAGAGACCAACTCTTGTCCTTGCTCCAAATAAAACTCTAGCGGCGCAGCTGGCAAATGAATTCCGTGAGTTACTGCCTAATAACGCGGTTGAATACTTTGTCTCTTATTACGACTATTACCAACCTGAGGCATACGTTCCTCAGACAGATACTTTTATTGAAAAAGATTCGAGTGTTAACGATGAGGTCGAGCGCTTACGTCACTCAGCTACAAACTCTCTTCTCACTCGTCGCGATGTCATCGTGGTGGCAACAGTTTCATGTATCTATGGGTTAGGAACTCCGCAGGAGTACATCGACCGAATGATTCGCCTCAAAGTAGGCGATGAGATTGAACGAAACGCTCTGTTACGTAAGTTCGTCGATGTTCAATACAAGCGAAACGATATGGCCTTCGAGCGGGGAACTTTTAGAGTCCGTGGCGATACCGTCGAGATTATTCCGATGTATGAGGAACTAGCTGTACGTATCGAGATGTTCGGTGATGAGATCGAAAAGATCATGACCCTCAATCCGCTCACCGGTGAAATCGTCCACGACGAGACCGAGATCTATATCTTCCCGGCAACGCACTACGCAGCAGGTCCCGAGACAATGAAGCGTGCGATGTCAGATATTCAAGATGAGCTTCAGATTCAACTCAATCTCTTTAAGAAGCAGGGGAAGTTGCTTGAAGAGCAACGCCTTCGCATGCGCACAACATTCGACCTAGAGATGATGGAGCAACTCGGCTTCTGTTCAGGAATCGAAAACTACTCACGTCACCTTGATGATCGCGGTCCAGGCTCTGCACCTAACTGTCTCCTTGATTACTTCCCAGAAGATTTCCTTGTAGTTATCGATGAAAGCCACGTCACCGTTCCGCAAATTGGTGCAATGTTCGAGGGCGATGCATCTCGAAAGCGAACTCTGGTTGAGCATGGCTTCCGTCTCCCGAGCGCACTCGATAACAGACCTCTGAAATGGCCGGAGTTCTTAGAACGCACTGGTCAGAAGATCTACTTATCTGCAACGCCCGGCAAGTATGAACTGGAGAAGGTCGGGGGAGATGTTGTCGAACAAGTTATTCGTCCAACTGGTCTCGTTGATCCTCAAATCATTATCAAACCAATTAAGGGTCAGATCGATGATCTTCTGCATGAGATCAATATTCGCGCGGAGAAGAACGAACGCGTACTCGTAACAACGTTGACAAAGAAGATGTCTGAAGACCTCACCGATTATTTGCAAGAGCGCGGAGTCAAGGTTCGATACCTGCACTCAGAGGTAGATACATTGCGAAGAGTCGAACTTCTGCGCGAGCTTCGCATGGGCGAGTACGACGTTCTTATTGGAATCAATTTGCTCCGAGAAGGACTCGATCTTCCTGAGGTCTCACTGGTTGCAATTCTCGATGCAGATAAAGAAGGCTTCCTGCGTTCTGCAACATCTTTGATTCAAACCATTGGTCGCGCAGCTCGAAATGTGTCAGGTGAAGTTCACATGTACGCCGACAATATGACTGCTGCGATGACAAAGGCGATTGATGAAACCAATCGTCGCCGTGCTAAGCAGGTGGCATACAACCTTGAACGAGGCGTAGACCCACAACCACTCCGTAAGAAGATCTCAGATATCACAGACCTCATTGCTCAAGAGAGCGACGATACAGATGACATATTGGCGGCCCTTAAGGGGAAGAAATCTTCTACCGCTCTGCCATTTAACCCTAAATCCTCTGATTCCATGCCGCGCCAAGAGTTAATTGCATTGATAGGCTCCCTCACCGAACAGATGAGAGGTGCGGCAGATCAACTTCAATTTGAACTCGCTGCACGTCTCCGTGATGAATTAAAAGAGCTGAAGCGCGAGCTTCGTGGAATGGATGAGGCTGGTACATGAGCATCGATAAGTTAGTAGTGCGCGGTGCTCGCGAGCATAATCTCAAAGATGTCTCTATCGAACTTCCACGTGATGCCCTCATTGTCTTTACGGGTCTCTCAGGCTCTGGAAAATCAAGCCTCGCCTTCGACACCATCTTCGCCGAAGGTCAGCGACGCTACGTCGAGTCCCTCTCGGCATATGCGCGACAGTTCTTGGGTCAGATGGATAAGCCTGATGTTGATTTCATCGAAGGCCTATCTCCTGCCGTTTCAATTGATCAGAAATCAACGAACAGAAATCCTCGCTCAACTGTAGGAACGATTACTGAAGTTTACGATTACTTTAGATTGCTCTTCGCTCGCGCAGGTCGTCCTCACTGTCCAAATTGCAAGAAGGCAGTATCGCGGCAGAGCCCACAACAAATAGTTGATCAAATTCTGACCATGCCGGCCACAACTAAGTTCCAGGTACTGGCTCCAGTTATCCGCGAACGTAAAGGTGAATTCGTTGATCTCTTTGCCGAGCTCGTCACACAGGGATATTCACGTGCTCGCGTTGATGGCGAGATCATCACACTTACAGAACCACCAAAGCTTAAGAAGCAAGAGAAGCACACCATTGAAGTTGTTATCGATCGCCTAACTGCAAAGGCTGAAAGCAAATCTCGACTCACAGATTCAATTGAAACTGCACTCAAACTTGGAAATGGTTTGGTCCTTCTCGATTTCGTGGATGCCAAGTCAGGGGAGAAGGAGCACACATACAGCGAGCATCTAGCGTGCCATGATTGCAACCTTTCCTTCGAAGAACTCGAACCACGTTCGTTCTCATTTAACTCACCATTTGGTGCTTGCCCTGAATGTTCAGGTATTGGCACAAAACTTGAGGTCGATGAAGATCTCATCATTCCCGATGATTCGATTTCGATTAATGAAGGCGCTATCGCCCCTTGGACAGGTAAACAATCTTCCGAGTACTTCCTTCGCTTACTGGAAGCACTTGCATCAGAACTTAAATTCTCGATGGATAACCCTTGGAAGAAACTCTCCGTCAAAGCCAAAGAGGCGATCATCAACGGCTTTGATTATGAAGTTCACGTTAAGTATAAGAATCGCTATGGCCGTGTTCGTAATTACTCAACGGGTTTTGAAGGCGTCATTCCTTTCATCCATCGTCGCCATTCAGAGACTGATAGCGATTACAGCCGCGATAAGTACGAGGCTTACATGCGCGAAACACCTTGCCCTACCTGTAAAGGTGCGCGTTTAAAGCCAGAAGTACTCGCAGTCACTCTTGGAGGAAAGAGCATCGCAGAAGTCTGTGCGCTTTCGATCGATGACTGCGCGGCATTCCTCAAAGAGGTCACTCTCAATAAGCGTGAAGCGCAAATCGCAGAACGCGTGATGAAAGAGGTTCATGCACGCCTTGGATTCTTGCTTGATGTTGGTCTTGATTACCTTTCACTTGATAGACCAGCTGCAACCCTTTCAGGTGGAGAAGCACAGCGCATCCGTCTAGCAACTCAAATCGGTTCAGGTCTTGTCGGGGTTCTCTATGTTCTGGACGAGCCATCTATTGGTCTTCATCAACGCGATAATCGTCGTTTGATAGATACCTTGACGCGCCTTCGCGATCTTGGAAATACCTTGATTGTTGTAGAGCACGATGAAGAAACAATTCGCACAGCCGATTGGGTTGTCGATATCGGACCTGGCGCCGGCGAACACGGCGGCAAGGTTGTTGTTTCCGGTTCATATGAAGAGTTGATTGCATCAGAAGAATCAATTACTGGTGCATACCTCTCTGGTCGCAGATCAATTGAAATTCCAGATACCCGTCGTCCAGTCGATGTAAAGCGTCAGCTTGTGATTAAAGGTGCGAAAGAGAATAACCTCAAAGATATTGAGGTCTCGATTCCGCTAGGGCTCTTCGTCTCTGTCACAGGCGTATCGGGCTCAGGTAAGTCGACTCTTGTTAATGACATTCTTTATACAACTCTTGCCAACAAGCTCAATGGTGCGCGTTTAGTTCCAGGTCGCCACAGAACCGTCACAGGTATCGATCAGCTAGATAAAGTTGTGCACGTAGATCAATCACCGATTGGTCGCACACCGCGATCAAACCCTGCAACATATACAGGCGTATTCGATAAGGTCCGCGCTCTCTTTGCAGAGACCACTGAAGCAAAGGTTCGCGGATATCAGCAGGGCCGCTTCTCCTTTAACGTTAAGGGTGGACGCTGCGAGAACTGCTCTGGTGATGGAACGATCACCATCGAGATGAACTTCTTGCCGGATGTCTATGTTCCGTGCGAAGTCTGCCATGGTGCTCGGTACAACCGCGAGACTCTAGAAGTTCACTATAAGGGAAGGACAATCGCACAGGTTCTCGATATGCCGATCGAGATTGCCCACGAGTTCTTTGAATCTGTTCCAACGATTGCTCGTTATCTCAAGACTTTATGCGATGTTGGACTCGGTTATGTTCGCCTTGGCCAATCTGCTCCAACACTTTCCGGTGGCGAGGCACAGCGCGTTAAGCTCGCAACAGAACTACAACGCCGATCGACTGGTCGCACCATCTATGTTCTTGATGAACCAACAACAGGCCTTCACTTCGAAGATGTGAATAAGTTGCTAGGAGTCCTAAAGCGTCTCGTTGAATCTGGAAATACAGTGATTGTGATTGAACATAATCTCGATGTCATTAAATCCTCAGACTGGGTTATCGATATGGGCCCTGAAGGTGGATTCCGTGGTGGAACTGTTGTTGCAGAGGGAACACCGGAAGAGGTTGCACTTGTTAAGGCGAGCTACACAGGTCAGTACTTGGCGGAGATCCTTGCAACAAATCGAGTGACGCCCAAGAAAAAAACCACGAAGAAGTAGATATGGCAGAACCATCAAGTTATCGGCCACGTGAAATACCTGAGGAACCTGGCGTATACAGGTTTTATAACGGAGCCGATAAAGTCATTTACGTTGGTAAGGCGAAGAACCTCAAAAATCGTTTAACAACCTACTTTGGTTCAAACCTTGCGCAAAAAACATATCGAATGGTTCACGAGGCAGTTCGTGTTGATTGGACGATCGTCGCAACAGAGCTCGAAGCACTAGCGCTGGAGTTCTCTTGGATCAAGCAGTATCACCCTGCTTACAACGTCCAGTTTAAGGACGATAAGTCTTATCCCTACTTAGCAATCTCAATGAGTGATGAGTTCCCACGAATCTTCATCACCCGCAAAGAGAAGCGTCCGGGGCTGAAGTATTTCGGCCCATATACAAATGCCTGGGCGCTTCGAAATACCTACGAAGTTCTTCTCAAAGTCTTTCCAGTTCGTTCCTGCAGTGCAGGAAATTTCCAACGTGCTCAGCGCAGTAAGCGCCAATGCTTGCTGGGGGATATTGGTAAATGTGCGGCACCTTGTGTTGGTTGGGTAACACCAGAAGAACATCGAGATATTGCAGTAAAGCTTGATTCATTTATGGAGAAAGGGATGGAGAATCTTCTGCCAACCCTGAGACAGGAGATGGAACTTGCATCCGATATGGAGGAGTTCGAGCGTGCTGCTCGATTGCGCGATCAGATTGAATCTTTTGAAAAGGCGCAGAGATCAACTCAAGGAAATCTCTCAGATGACCTCGATGGGGATTTCATCTCATTGCATGAAGAAGGTCTCCATGCTGCTGGCTCAATCTTTATGGTTCGCCGTGGCTCTATTAAGGGTTCGCGTTCGTGGATTGTCGATCAAGAGAAAGCCCTCGAGGGTGATGACCAAATAGCGTCACTCTTCTTCTCAATTTATAGTCAGAGCGCTCCCACCGATATTCCGCATGAGGTTTTCTTGAATCAAGAACCTGTTGACCGCGTAGCGCTAGAGGAGTGGCTCACATCGCTACGAGGATCAAAAGTTTCAATCAAGGTTCCACAGCGTGGCGAGAAAGTGGAGCTTCTTCAAACAGTTGAACGAAATGCTCATTACGCCCTTGTGCAGTACTTAAGCAAGAGAGCCACCGATGCTGCAGTCTCAGGCAAAGCGCTCCTCGAGCTTGAAGAAGAGCTGCAACTTTCAAGAACTCCGCTTCGTATCGAGTGTTATGACATTTCAAATATCTCGGGCACATCGGTAGTCGCTTCGATGGTTGTCTTTGAAGATGGCCTTGCCAAGAAGAGCGAGTACCGTCGATTTATCATCGATACAAATACCGCTCAAGATGACACAAGAGCAATGCATCAAGTGATCACACGACGCATGAAGAGACTTCTCGCTGATAGAAACGTGAATCAAAGCGAGGTTGCGGAGACAGGCGGTCGTTTAAGTAAATTTGCATACCCACCTCAACTGATTGTTGTCGACGGTGGAGCGCCACAAGTCACTGCGGCACAACGAGCTCTAGATGAGTTAGGTATTACCGACGTTGCCCTCTGCGGGTTGGCGAAGCGTTTAGAAGAAGTCTGGATGCCAGGTGATAAAGATCCACTGATCTTGCCTCGCACAAGCGAAGGCATGTATCTCTTGCAGAGAATTAGAGATGAAGCCCATAGATTTGCAATCACATTCCACCGAAGTCGCCGCTCAAAGGTAATGCTGGAATCTTTACTCGATGAGATTCCACAGCTAGGTGAATCCCGGAGAGCAGCACTTCTCGATAGATTCGGTTCAGTAACAGCAATGCGAAAGGCGAGCGTTGAAGAACTGGCATCTACCCCAGGAATAGGCGCAACCATTGCCTCAATTATCTTTACCCATCTTCAGTCGCTATCTAATCCGGGGATAGATATGCAGACCGGCGAGATACTTGACAGCTAAGGCAGAATAAAGGCCATGACGGAGAAACAAGGGATCACTAAAGAGCTGTTAGTACTAACCGGAATGTCCGGTGCTGGGCGCTCGACCGTTGCTCACGCTCTTGAGGATCTCGGTTGGTATGTAGTCGATAACCTTCCTCCAGCCCTGCTGCCTCAATTAGCAGAACAAGCGCTCGATACCCATGCAGCACTCGCTGTTGTCGTAGATGTTCGCGGAGGAAAGTTCTTCGATGAACTCAATAACGCGCTAGCAAAGTTAAAGAGCCAATCAGTTCCTTATAGACTCCTTTTTCTCGATGCATCCGATACTGCGCTGGTACAGAGATTTGAATCCACTCGTCGTCCGCACCCATTGCAGGGGCAAGATCGGATAGTTGATGGCATTTCACGTGAGCGCGCAAAGTTGGAAGAAATTCGCGCACAAGCAGATGTAGTGATCGATACATCCAATCTCAATGTCCATCAGCTCGAGAAGAGAACAGCCGAAATATTCGCAGCTGGAATGTTGCCTGCCCTGCGCATCAATGTACTTTCATTTGGCTACAAGTATGGAATCCCAGTTGATGCCGATCTTGTACTTGATTGTCGATTCATTCCCAATCCACATTGGATACCCGAGTTACGTCCACTCAATGGGCTTGATGCGCCAGTATCTGAAAAGGTCTTATCCAGCGATGGCGTCGAAGAGTTTGTTAAAAGCTATGTAAGTGTTGTACGCCAAATGACCCCAGGATATTTCCGAGAGGGTAAGAAGTACGTAACAATCGCAATTGGTTGCACAGGCGGAAAGCATCGCTCTGTCGCAATTGCAGAAGAGATTGCAAAGCAATTGACGGCGGAAGCGAGCGAGATTGAAATCTCCGCACATGCAACTCATCGTGATGTAGGACGTGAATGAGTTCTAGAAAGAAGGTAGTTGCACTTGGCGGGGGACATGGCCTTGCCGCAACCCTGACTGCGCTTCGCCAATTTACATCTGAGATAACAGCGATAGTTACCGTTGCCGATAACGGTGGCTCCAGTGGTCGACTTCGCCAAGAATTTCCCATCTTGCCGCCAGGTGATCTGCGCATGGCACTTGCTGCGCTATGTGGTGATGATGATTGGGGCAGAAGTTGGGCCGAGATTATGCAATATCGCTTTACAAGCGAGGGCGAACTCAATGGTCATCCCATAGGCAATTTACTACTCGCAGCGCTGTGGGATAGAGATGGAGATACTGTCGCAGGTTTAGATCGTGTCGGTTCACTTCTTAAGGTGATTGGAAGAGTTCTTCCGATGGCAGATCAACCACTGGATATCGAAGCAACTTTTGAAGATAAGTCCGGAGTTCAGAGCGTTCGAGGCCAAGCAGAGGTAGCAACAGCAAAAGGTCGTTTCAAGTCAATTCGCATCATTCCTGAAAATCCAGGAGCGCGAAAAGAGTCATTGGATGCAATTGCAGATGCAGAGTGGATAACGATGGGGCCAGGTTCATGGTTCTCCAGTGTGATTCCACATCTACTCGTACCTGCGCAGAGAGATGCAATCATCTCTTCCAAGGCGAAGAAAATTCTCCTACTGAATTTAGATATTTCTGATCAGAGCGCGGGGGAGTACGCCGGGTATTCACCTCTGGAGCATCTTGCAATTTTGAATGAATACGCCCCTGGATTGAAATTTGACCTTGTCGTGGTCGATTCAACGACCGCGGGGCAAGAAGAGTTGCGAAAGCATCTTTCAACCTTAGGTTCAGAGTTTCTCTCGGCCGATTTACGCAGCAGCACATCGCCTTTACATCACGATGTGAAAAAATTAGCCTCACTTTTCTCGCACATTGATTCACAAATACTGGTTGGATAACCCCATGGCAATGACAGCAGCGGTAAAGGATGAGCTCAGTCGTCTCTCCGTAACCAAGCCTTGCTGCCGTAAGGCCGAGGTCTCTTCACTCCTTCGTTTTGCAGGTGGCCTCCATATCGCTTCAGGCAAAGTAGTTATCGAGGTAGAGCTCGATACATCGCAGAGCGCACGAAGATTGAAGAAAGATATCGCTGATATTTACGGACACGATAGTGATCTTGCAGTTCTCTCATCTAGCGGCCTACGTAAAGGTTCTCGATATGTTGTTCGCGTCATCGAATCAGGTGATGCTCTTGCACGCCAGACAGGTCTTATTGATGCAAACGGACGACCAGTTCGAGGTCTTCCACCGCAAGTTGTCGCTGCAAATGTCTGTGATGCAGAAGCTGCTTGGCGTGGAGCATTTATCGCTCATGGATCACTGACAGAACCTGGTCGCTCATCTTCCCTAGAAATTACCTGTCCTGGACCTGAAGCTGCTCTCGCACTCGTAGGAGCCGCACGTCGCCTCAACATCGTTGCTAAAGCACGAGAAGTTCGCGGCGTTGATCGAGTGGTTATTCGCGATGGAGATGCAATCGGAGTATTGCTCACTCGCCTCGGCGCACACGAGAGCGTTCTCGCTTGGGAAGAGCGACGTATGCGCCGCGAAGTACGAGCTACCGCAAATCGACTTGCAAACTTTGATGATGCAAACCTTCGCAGATCAGCACGCGCAGCAGTTGCAGCAGCAGCGCGAGTTCAACGTGCGATGGAAATTTTGGGGCCAGAGATTCCAGATCATTTAAAGGAAGCTGGCGAACTTCGTATATCGCATGGTCAGGCAAGTCTTGAGGAGTTAGGTTCTCTTGCAACGCCACCAATGACAAAGGATGCAATCGCAGGACGTATCCGTCGTTTACTTGCGATGGCCGATAAGCGCGCCATTGAACTCGGGATTCCAGATACTGAGGCGGGACTTTCGCCAGATTTGCTAGGCGAGTAGAGCCTCTACGCCTGATAGACTACGGTCTCAAGCCCCCAACGTTGTGGCGTAAGCGAAAGCCACCTTTATTGCAGGGCGCTTTACTATCTTAGAAGAGGTTTTTCATGATTAATGTTGGAATTAATGGTTTTGGACGTATTGGTCGCAACTTCTTTCGTGCGGCACTAACTAACCCAGAGATTAATATCGTAGGTATCAACGACCTAACAGATAACGCTACTTTGGCTCACCTTCTTAAGTACGACTCAATCCTTGGTCGTCTTGGCCTAGAAGTAACACATACAGATGACACGATCACTGTTGGTGGAAAGACCATCAAGGTATTCGCAGATCGCGACCCAGCAAATCTTCCATGGGCATCTGTTAAGGCGGATATCGTTATTGAATCAACTGGTCACTTCACAAAAGCTGCAGATGCTAAGAAGCACATCACAGCAGGCGCGAAGAAGGTCATCATCTCTGCACCAGCAACAGACGAAGACATCACAATCGTTATGGGTGTGAACCACGATAAGTACGACCCAGCGAACCACAACGTAATTTCAAATGCATCATGCACAACTAACTGCCTTGCTCCAATGGCGAAGGTTCTCCACGATAACTGGGGCATCGTTAAGGGCTTGATGACGACTATTCACGCCTACACAAATGACCAGGTAATCCTTGATTTCCCACATAAGGATCTCCGTCGTTCACGCGCTGCAGCTACAAATATGATTCCAACATCTACAGGTGCAGCTAAGGCGATCTCTCTCGTAATGCCAGAACTCAAGGGCAAGCTCGATGGATATGCAATGCGCGTGCCAGTTCCTACAGGTTCAGCTACAGACCTCACAGTAGAACTTGCAAAGGAAGCGACAGCTGCAGAGATCAACGCAGCTATGAAGGCAGCAGCTAACGGTCCACTTAAGGGATTCCTTTCATACACTGAAGATCCAATCGTCTCTTCAGATATCGTCACAGATCCTTCATCATGTATCTTCGATTCAGGCCTTACAAAGGTAATCGGAAATCAGGTAAAGGTTGTTGGTTGGTATGACAACGAATGGGGTTACTCAAACCGCCTCGTTGACCTCGTTGGTTATGTAGGTAAGTCTCTCTAATGTCTTTATTGGCCGACCTAGATGTAACTGGCAAGCGGGTATTTCTTCGCTGTGATCTCAATGTTCCTTTGAAAGAAGGAAAGATCACAGATGATGGTCGTATTCGTGCATCCTTGCCGACAATCAACGCTCTCCTTGCAAAGGGAGCAAGCATTGTTATTGCGGCACATCTAGGTCGTCCAAAAGGCGAAGCAAAACCAGAACTTTCACTTGCACCAGTTGCAGTTCGTCTAGCTGAATTACTTGGTAAGCCGGTGCAATTTGCTGGGGCCATTACTGGTACGGATGTCACTGCTAAGGCGGAAGCGCTTGCGAGCGGTGAGATCCTGCTTCTTGAAAATATCCGCTACGCAGCTGCTGAAACATCGAAGGATGAATCAGAGCGTGTAGCACTAGCTACAGAACTTGCAGCACTTGCAGATGCCTATGTGGGTGATGGCTTTGGAGCTGTTCACCGCAAACATGCATCTGTCTTCGATCTTCCAAAGTTACTTCCTCATGCCGCAGGAACACTTGTGGCTGCAGAAGTTGAAGTGCTTAAGAAGCTCACCGTAGATCCAGTTCGCCCTTATGGCGTTGTTCTTGGCGGCTCAAAGGTCTCAGACAAGATTGGCGTTATTGCAAACCTTCTTGGAAAAGTTGATGTCATGGCTATCGGTGGAGGCATGCTCTTCACATTCCTTGCAGCGCAAGGAAAAGAGATTGGTTCTTCACTTGTTGAACGTGACTTGATTGACACAGTTAAAGGTCTAATCAAGCAAGCTGAAGATTCAGGAGTAAAACTCTTACTTCCTACAGATATTGTCGTAGCTCCAGCATTCTCAGCAGATGCAACACCTAGCTTGGTTAGCGCCGATGCAATTCCTGCAGATCAGATGGGTCTAGATATTGGACCCGAAACAGCAGCAGCATTTGCATCAGCAATCAAGGGTTGCAAAACAGTATTTTGGAATGGCCCAATGGGAGTCTTTGAATTTCCAAACTTTGCACATGGCACTAAGGTAATTGCTCAAGCGCTCACAGAAGTTGATGGAATCTCAGTTGTCGGCGGGGGAGACTCAGCGGCGGCGGTACGCGCCCTTGGCTTTGCAGATAATCAGTTCGGATATATCTCAACAGGTGGCGGAGCTTCACTTGAATACCTTGAAGGAAAAGAACTTCCTGGACTTACAGCGCTCGATCTCTAAATTTCACTTCACTATTTTCTAAGGAGCAGATGATGCGTAAACCGCTAATGGCAGGCAATTGGAAGATGAACCTCAACCATCTTGAGGCGATTGCAGTTGCGCAGAAACTTGTTTATTCACTCGAAGATAAAGATTACGAAGCTGTAGATGTTGCAATCATTCCGCCATTCACGGATATCCGTTCAATTCAGACAATGGTTGATGGAGATCGTTTGCGCCTTCAATACGGTGCACAGGATCTCTCACCAGAGAGTTCAGGAGCTTTCACGGGAGATATCTCTGGATCAATGCTTGCCAAGCTTGGCTGCACCTTTGTTGTGATCGGCCACTCAGAACGTCGCGCTATTCACAAGGAAGATGATGCTCTGATTAATCGCAAGATCAAGGCTGCACTTGCAAATGAACTCACACCAATTTTCTGCGTTGGAGAAGAACTCGCAGTTCGCGAATCTGGAACTCATGTTTCACATGTAATCCGCCAACTTCGTGCCGGTCTCGAAGGTTTCCATAAGCCAGAGCTCAAGAAGATTGTTATTGCATATGAACCTGTCTGGGCTATCGGAACGGGAAAGACGGCGACCCCCGAAGATGCACAGGAAGTTTGTGCAGCAATCCGCGAAGAAGTAGAGCAAATTGGTTCTGCCGAAATCGCGTCAAATATGCGAATTCTCTATGGTGGTTCAGTGAAGTCTGCAAATATCGTTGAAATCATGAAGCAGGAAGATGTCGACGGTGCACTCATTGGTGGGGCAAGCCTTGATCCAGAAGAGCTAGCTAAAATCGTAAAGTTCCACGCTCAGGCGTAATTCAAGAGTTTCTGGCCGATTCGGGTATCCTGTACCCCTACCTCTTAAGGAGTTTTACTGTGGCTTTAGCGCTATCAATCTTCTTGATTATTACGAGCATCGTGATGATCCTTCTCGTCCTCTTGCATAAGGGAAAGGGTTCTGGACTTTCAGATCTCTTCGGCGGCGGAATCTCATCAAATTACGGCGGCTCATCAGTCGTAGAGCGAAATCTTGATCGCATCACAATCGTAGTTGGCGGACTCTGGTTCGCAGCTGTTGTTGCCCTCTCACTCGTTTTGAAGGGTTAATTCATGGCAAGTGCAATTCGCGGAAGTCGTGTCGGCGCCGGCCCAATGGGCGAGGCAGAACGCGGAGATCAGATTGAGCGCGCAACAGTTTCATATTGGTGTGCAAATGGACATGAAGTACGTCCATCTTTTGCTGTAGAAGAGACAGTTGTTATCCCTGATTCATGGGATTGTCCAAAGTGCGGTCTCCCAGCAGGTCGCGATAAGAACAATCCGCCAAGTGCAGTAGTCAATGTTCCTTACAAGACTCACCTAGCTTATGTGAAGGAGCGTCGCACAGATAAGGAAGGCGAGAAGATTCTCGAGGATGCGCTACGTAAGCTTCGTGGAGATGATATTGAGTAAAGCTTAAAGACTTCTTGCAGCTGCAAGAAGTTGATCAATACCCGCACTTCGGTTCTGTAAATGCAGACGAAGTAGCGGGTATTTTCTTGTAGCAAGCGCTCTGTTATCACCGATTGCTTGTGCAAAGAGAAGTGTCTTCAAGGTAAATGGACGACCAGGAATCTCGAAGTCAACGTCCGTATCCCCGGTAATCTGCAAGAAGGATCCATTCTTCTGCCCACCTTTATGGAATTGGCCAGTTGAGTGCAAGAAGCGTGGCCCCCAACCAAATGATGCTGGCTTCGCAGATTTTTCTGCAAGTATTGAACGCAGTTCTGCAAGCTTGGCGTCATCTCTGCGATCGAGATAAGCCATGATCGCGATATATCCACCATCTTTAACATCTTCAATAAATGTAGCAAGTGCATCTTTAAGAGATTGACCATCACCAAAGATTTCTACTCCGCTATCAAGACATTCTGGAGTTAGCTCTGGAAGTACGTTATTCCATTCAACGAGACAGGCGGCAGTCTGCTCTTTCGCTTCTGTAACGTTTGGCTGATTAAATGGATCAATCTTCAATCCAACTCCAAGCAGAGCAGTTACCCACTCCCAAAAAATAAAATGAGCCCCAAGTTCGCCCTCAACTACAAGATCTGTGCCAGTACCTGCAAAAGAGACCGTTAGCGATCCACCAACCTTTGCAAGGTCCGCGTTCTCTGTGGCTATTGGAAGCCTGCCAACAGAATCCTTACCTGTTGATTCAGCGATGAGCTGTTCGATC
Organism: Candidatus Nanopelagicaceae bacterium; assembly: GCA_965268205.1. GTDB lineage: Bacteria > Actinomycetota > Actinomycetes > Nanopelagicales > Nanopelagicaceae > Planktophila. Next base: position 657,533 of record OZ254161.1, read on the forward strand.
CAATCAGAAAGCCCTGGAACTTTTGATTGATCATCTGTGAATGCGATGTACTGCTTAGATTCTGCGATTAAAAGATAGGCAATATCAAGGATCAGCGAAGGATCAGATAAGAACCCAGCCTTCTCATTTTCTGCGTCGCGCAGGATTTTCTCGATATCCACGCCAATGAGCGCCGATGGAACAAGTCCGAATGCGCTTAGCACGCTGAAGCGACCGCCTACATTGGGATCGGCGTTGATGACGGTAAATCCTGCGCCTCGAACTTCGATATCTAAGGGGGAGCCAGGGTCGGTGACGAAGAGAATATGTTCAGTTGGATTGATACCAGCTTCACGGAACTTGCCCTCGAAGAGTGCGCGCTGTGAAGAAGTTTCAATCGTTGAGCCAGATTTTGAACTAACGATTACTAATGTCGTTTCGAGATTGGCGCCCAGGGCATGCACCGCATACTGAGGATCTGTCGAGTCGAAGATAAATAAGTTACGAGCATTACTCTGCGCAATAACTTCAGGTCCAAGAGATGATCCACCCATTCCGCAGAGGACAACTTTCTTTAAATGTGCAAACTTCTCCGCGATACGTGAAATCTCTGGAAGCAATGCGAGTGATGCGCTCGGTAGATCTACCCAATTAAGACGTATCGCTGCCTCGGCAGATGCTTTGACGCCCCAAAGATTGAAATCTTTCTCTGCAATCTTTGGATGGGCAGCTGCCAACTTCTTATAGAGGTCAGAACTTCTATCCACCTTCTTAAGAAGTGGGCCAGATACCTTCATTAGGCGAGAGCCTTTTGAATATCTCCGACAACTCGCTCTACGGTAAATCCAAACTCTGCGAAGAGTTTTGGAGCTGCGGCAGATGCACCGTAATGATCGAGAGAAATAATGATTCCATTACTTCCGACATACTCTCGCCAACCGAGTGCGATTCCAGCTTCAATGCTGACACGTAGTGAATCCTTTGGGATTACTGATTCTTGATAGCTCTTTGACTCTTCGTTAAACCATTCCAGACATGGAGCGCTTACAACGCGAGTTGAGATCCCTTGTGCTTCGAGAGCAATCTGAGAATCAAGCGCGAGCGGTACCTCTGAGCCCGTAGCAATAATTGTTACTTGTGGCTTACCTGACGCCTCTTTGAGAATATATGCGCCTTGGTTAACTCCAGAGACAGCTCCATGTGTCGTGCGATCCACCGTTCTCAAGTTCTGGCGCGAAAGTAAGAAACCAGCTGGCTTATTGCGCTTTAGAACTGCCTTCCATGATTCGGCAACTTCATTTGCATCAGCCGGGCGAATCACCGCGAAGTTAGGAATAGCTCGTAGAGCTGCAAAGTGCTCGATTGGCTGATGTGTTGGTCCATCTTCGCCGACACCAATTGAGTCGTGTGTCCAAACAAATGTTGAAGGAATATCCATGATCGCAGCAAGACGGACAGATGGGCGCATGTAATCGCTAAAGACAGCAAATGTTCCACCGAATGAACGTGATAGGCCGTGGAGTGCGATTCCATTGATAATTGAACCCATCGCATGCTCGCGAATACCGAAATGGATGATGCGTCCGTAAGGATCTGCGCTCTTCATCTCACTAGTTGCAGGCAAGAATGAGTTTCCACCTTCGATGGTTGTCATATTTGAATCAGCTAAATCTGCAGAGCCACCCCAGAATTCGGGTAAAACCTTGGCAATTGCATTGATGACATGGCCTGATGCTGAACGTGTTGCCATATCTTTTCCAGCTTCAAATACAGGAATGCTTCCTTCCCATCCTTGAGGAAGTTCTCGAGAGGTCAGACGTTTTAGAAGTGTCGCCTTCTCTGGATTGGCGCTCTGCCACTTGGCGAATCTTCCGTCCCATTCTTTACGAAGCGCTGCGCCACGATCTTTCACGGCGCGTACATGTGCAAAGACATCTTCTGGCATTGCGAATGTCTCTTCTGGGTTTAACCCAAGCTCCTTCTTAGTCGCAGCGATTTCTTCATCACCAAGTGCTGAACCATGTGACTTCGCTGTTCCACGAAGCTTTGGCGCAGGCCATGCGATGACTGAGTGCATGCGGATGATCGATGGCTTAGTTGTTTCAGCCTTTGCCTTAACCATCGCTGCATCGAGTGCAACTAGATCGATATTGCCATCAGCTTGGGCTGCAACTTCCTGAACGTGCCAACCGTATGCGCGATAACGGGCTGCAACATCTTCAGTAAATGAGACGTGGGTATCGCCTTCGATTGAAATTCTATTGTCGTCGTAAATCAGATTGAGGTTGCCGAGTTGCTGAGTTCCAGCAAGTGATGACGCTTCTCCGGAGACACCTTCTTGAAGATCTCCATCAGAGCAGAGAACCCAGATCGAATGATCAAATGGGGAGTCGCCTGCTGACGCTGATGGATCAAGTAAACCGCGTTCGTAGCGTGCCGCCATTGCAAATCCAACAGCGGTTGCAACGCCTGCACCTAGTGGGCCCGTCGTCATCTCAACACCAGCTGTGTGGCCAAATTCAGGATGGCCAGGTGTGAGTGAATCCCACGTGCGGAAAGATTTCATATCTTCCATCTCGAGGCCGTAACCGCTGAAGAAGAGTTGTGTGTAGAGAGTCAGAGAAGAGTGACCGCACGAGAGAATGAAGCGGTCGCGACCTAACCAATGTGGATCAGAAGGATCGTGAATTAGATGGCGTTGGAATAAGTTGTAGGCGACAGGTGCAAGTGCCATCGCTGTTCCAGGATGGCCATTGCCAACCTTCTGGACGCTATCCATTGCGAGGGCGCGTGCGTAAGCAACTGCGCGATCATCTAGTGCTGTCCAACCGGCGATCTGTGACATGGTTACTCCCTGTTTTTGATTTCTATATTTTGTGGATCTATGCGGGTTTACGTATAACGGAGATTCGGATACGCCACGCTGCGATCCAAACTAGTACTGAACCTAATAAATGGAATGCTACGAGTAGCTCTGGCACTCCATTGAAATACTGGATATACCCAATTAGCCCCTGTAGAAGAGAGATTCCAAAGAATATCTTTAACCAATTCTTCGTCTCATATCGCAAATCAGGGGAGCGGTAGAAGTAGATCGTGATTGCCATAAGTAGCCAGACTGAGAGGCTATGAAAACGCGTAATTGTTACGATCGAAAAATCTAACCGAGGAGAATCAATATCTCCAGCATGTGGGCCTGTGCCTGTAACCAACGTTCCAATTGCGATTGCAATAAATGACATGGCTACGTGCAAGAGGGAGATTCTAGAAATTCTCACCTTTGTCGAGGATGTTCGTACGTGCGGTGCTCGTCTGCGCGAATGTAAAGAGGTAGCGGCGCCGATGAGAATTGTCGAAAGCAAGAAGTGTGATGCCACAGAGAGTGGATTGAGATTTGTCAGAACGGTAATTCCGCCAAGGACCCCTTGACCTAAAATTCCAAGGATCTGTGTTGCAGCCAAGACTCTCAGATCGCGTCTTCCTGATCGAATGACTGCGATCATCGTTGCAACAGCGGCGAAGAAGAGTGCAAATGTTAGGAGGCGATTTCCAAATTCAATCCATGCGTGAAACTGGCCTTCAGCTTGTCCTTCTATCGGCAAGTACGAGCCCGGAACGCACTCAGGCCATGTTGGGCAGCCGAGTCCCGAGCCGGTAAGGCGAACGGCGCCGCCGGTAATCACGAGTGCGCTTTGAAGGAAGAGAAGTAATCCGGTTAGGGCTGGCAAGGCTCGCCTCGAAAGCCTGCCGTAATTACTCATGGCCGTAGCCTATGACCTACGCCTGGGTAGGACACGCTGGCTCAAGTGGCACGGCTCTGCGAATTAAGACACAATACTGTTGTGAAATTCGATGACCTCAGCACCCGTGAAGCGGTAGCTCGCTCGGTCCTCGAAAATGGGCCATCGACCGCCGTTGTTCTGGGCGAACGTCTCGGACTTACACCGGCAGGCATCCGCCGCCACCTCGATCTCCTCGTAGAAGATGGAATTCTCGAGGCGCGTGATCCACATAGCGCTCTATCTCGTGGTCGCGGTCGTCCATCTAAGGTTTTTGTTATGACCGACAGTGGTCGTCAGCAATTTGAACATTCGTATGACGATCTTGCAGTCGCTGCACTTAAATTTATGTCAGCACAAGCTGGCGAACATATGATTCAAGCATTTGCAAATAGTCGTGCAGAAGACATTAAGCGCAAGGCTGAGATCGCAATCGCGAAGCGTTCTCACAAATCAGATGCACTTGCGACATTCTTAACCGAACAAGGTTATGCGGCCAGCATTGAAGTTCGCGCAAATGGAGAACAGCTCTGCCAGCATCACTGCCCAATTGCTCACGTTGCTGCTGAATTTCCCCAACTCTGCGAAGCAGAGACAGAAGCGTTCTCTCAAGTACTCGGAACTCACGTACAAAGATTGGCAACAATCGCACATGGCGATGGCGTATGCACAACATACATTCCAAAGTTAAGCAATACGAAGATTTCCTCACTGAAGAAAGTCACAACAACCGCTGGAAAGGCGAAATAATGACAACAGCACATCCTGAACTCGAAGGCCTCGGAAATTACGAATACGGTTGGTCTGACGGTAACGATGCAGGTTCAAATGCTAAGCGCGGTCTAAGCGAAGAAGTTGTTCGCGACATTAGCGCTAAGAAGAGCGAACCTCAGTGGGTGCTCGACCTTCGCCTCAAGGGCTTGGCTCTCTTCGATAAGAAGCCGATGCCATCATGGGGATCTGATCTCTCAGGTATTTTCTTCGACACAATCAAGTACTTCGTTCGCTCAACAGAGAAGCAAGCGACTACTTGGGATGATCTTCCAGATGACATTAAGAATACTTACGACCGCTTAGGTATTCCAGAAGCAGAGAAGCAGCGCCTCGTTTCAGGTGTTGCAGCTCAGTACGAGTCAGAAGTTGTTTATCACTCAATTCGCGAAGACCTCGAAAAGCAAGGCGTTATCTTCCTTGATACAGATAGCGGGCTAAAGCAGCACCCAGAACTCTTTAAGGAGTACTTCGGTTCTGTCATCCCTGTTGGAGATAATAAGTTTGCAGCGCTCAATACATCCGTATGGTCAGGTGGTTCATTTATCTATGTACCGAAGGGTGTTCACGTTGATATCCCTCTACAGGCCTACTTCCGTATTAACACCGAGAATATGGGTCAATTCGAACGTACATTGATTATCGCAGATGAAGATTCATATATTCACTATGTAGAAGGTTGTACAGCGCCTATTTACAAGTCAGATTCACTTCACTCAGCAGTTGTAGAGATCATCGTGAAGAAGGGCGCACGTGTGCGCTACACAACGATTCAGAACTGGTCTAACAACGTTTACAACTTGGTAACAAAGCGCGCAACATGTGCAGAAGGCGCAACCATGGAGTGGGTCGATGGAAATATCGGCTCAAAGGTAACTATGAAGTACCCAGCAGTTATGTTGATGGGTCCACATGCAAAGGGAGAAACTCTCTCTCTCGCATTTGCAGGTCCTGGTCAGCACCAGGATTCAGGAGCGAAGATGGTTCACGCCGCTCCGTACACATCTTCATCGGTTATTTCTAAATCTGTTGCTCGTGGTGGTGGACGTACTTCATACCGCGGTCTCGTACAGGTTCAGGAAGGCGCACACCACTCTGCAAGCACAGTTAAGTGCGATGCTTTGCTGGTCGACACAATTTCACGTTCTGATACCTATCCTTACGTTGATATTCGGGAAGACGATGTATCGATGGGTCACGAAGCAACGGTTTCAAAGATCTCTGATGACCAACTCTTCTACTTAATGTCTCGTGGACTTAATGAAGATGAAGCGATGGCGATGATTGTTCGTGGATTTATCGAACCTATTGCACGCGAACTTCCAATGGAGTACGCGCTAGAGCTCAATCGACTCATCGAACTTCAGATGGAAGGCGCAGTCGGCTAATGACAACCCTTCAATCAAATCTTCTAGAGAACCACACGCCTACAGGACGTGAAGAGGCGTGGAGATTTACTCCACTCAAGCGTCTTGGCGGATTACATGATGGAACTGCAAAGCCTGTTCTTCGTAACTCACTCGCGGCAAAGTCAGCACTGCCAACAGGAGTTACACTTAAATTCGAAGAGGTCACCGCGCTAACAGAGACCGACGATGCGATTGTTAATCGCGTTCGTGAATTCACGAAGACAGGTGCCGTTCTTGCAATCGCACCAAACACTGAACTCAGCGAACCAATCTTCCTCAATCGCTCTTCTTCTGGAACCGATGAAGCCGAGTTCTCTCGTGTTCTCATCAAGGCGGGCAATCACTCCAAAGCAACAGTAGTTCTCGAGAACACCGGGGATACACATCTTGCTGAGGATCTTGAGATCCTTGTTGAGCCTGGTGCAAACCTCACCTTTATCTCTCTTCAAGAGTGGGGTTCTAAGACCATTCATGCAGCGCGTCACCATGCCGTTGTAGATAGAGATGCAGCCTTTAAATCAATCGTCGTCACGCTAGGCGGAGATTTGGTTCGCTTACTTCCGACAGTAGATTTCATCGCACCGGGAGCATCTTGTGATTTATCTGGCGTCTACTTTGCAACTGAAGGCCAATTCTTCGAGCATCGCATGTTCGTTGATCACAAAGTTCCGAATGCAAAGTCTCGCGTTAACTACAAGGGAGCTCTAGCGGGGGATAAGGCACACACTGTATGGATCGGTGATGTCTTTATTCGCGCAGCAGCTGAAGGAACAGATACCTACGAACTTAACCGCAACCTCCTTCTCTCAGATGGAGCTCGAGCAGATTCTGTACCTAACCTTGAGATCGAAACTGGAGAAATTGTCGGAGCGGGACACGCATCAACGACAGGACGTTTTGATGACGAACAGCTCTTCTACTTAATGTCACGTGGAATCAATATGGAAGATGCGCGTCGTCTTGTAGTACGTGGATTCTTCAACGAGATAGTTTCTGAAATCGGTATTGAAGAGATTCAGAACCGTCTCATGGACCGTATCGATAATGAGCTTGCAAAGGCAGGGAAGTAAATGTCAGATATTTCATTGGCAACCCTTGCTGAAGGAAAGCCTGTTCGCATTGAGAAGAATGGCGAAGCTATCTGCGTCGCTCGAGTTGGGTCTGAGGTCTTTGCAATCGGAGATGTCTGTAGCCACTCTGATGCATCACTTTCTGAAGGCGATATTTCAAATTTCAAGATCGAATGCTGGCTTCATGGAGCAGAGTTTGATCTTCGTACAGGTGAAGCACTGACTCCGCCTGCTGTAGCACCTGTAAAGACATATCCAGTAACCATCGACGGAGACTCCGTCACGGTAGAGATGTAACGGAGAAGATAATGAACACTCTAGTGATTCGTGGCCTAAAGGTTTCTGTTGATACAGAGCAAGGCGCAATTGAAATTCTTAAAGGCGTAGATCTGACTATCAAGTCAGGTGAGACTCACGCAATCATGGGACCAAACGGTTCTGGTAAATCAACTCTTGCATACTCAATTGCAGGACACCCTAAATACACAATCACATCGGGCACAGTTACTCTCGATGGTGAAGATGTTCTTGAGATGTCGGTAGATGAGCGCGCAAAGGCTGGTCTATTTCTTGCGATGCAGTACCCAGTTGAAGTTCCTGGCGTATCTGTCTCAAACTTCCTTCGTACAGCAGCAACAGCTCTACGTGGAGAAGCACCAAAGCTTCGTGAATGGGTTGGCGAAGTAAAGAGTGCAATGGAATCGCTCAAGATGGATCCATCTTTCGCTCAACGTAACGTCAATGAAGGATTCTCAGGCGGAGAGAAGAAGCGTCATGAAATTATGCAGCTAGAACTTCTCAAGCCAAAGTTTGCAATCTTGGATGAGACAGATTCAGGTCTCGACGTGGATGCGCTTCGTATCGTTTCAGAAGGTGTGGTTCGCGCCAAGACTGCCAATAACCACGGAATTCTTCTCATCACTCACTACACAAGAATTCTCAAGTACATCAAGCCAGATTTCGTCCATGTATTTGCCAATGGAAAGATCGTCGAAGAAGGCGGTCCAGAGCTTGCAGATAAGCTCGAAGCCAATGGTTATGCGGAGTACGTCAGCGCCTAATAATGACCTTAAACGCTCTTGAAATTGCGAAAGATTTTCCGATCCTTGGTCGGACTATTCGTGATGGAAAGAAGTTGGTCTATCTAGACTCTGGCGCAACGAGCCAGAAGCCGAACTCTGTCATCGATGCAGAGAGCAACTTCTATCGTCTACATAATGCTGCAGCCCACCGAGGTGCACATCAATTAGCCGAAGAGGCCACAACGGCTATGGAGAACGCACGTCAGATCGTCGCAACCTTTATCGGGGCTAATGTAGATGAAGTTGTCTTCACAAAGAGTGCCACGGAATCTCTCAATCTCGTTGCTTACGCGATGGGTAATGCGCTGCCTGGAAATCGCTTCCATCTCAACTCAACTAACTCCATTGTTGTTACTGAGATGGAGCACCATGCCAATCTCATCCCTTGGCAGCAGCTAGCTGCACGCACTGGCGCATCGCTTAAATGGTTTGAAGTTACTCCTGATGGACGCCTCGATCTGAGCAATATCAATGGCATCATCACGGAAGATACAAAGGTAGTTGCCCTTACTCATCAATCAAATGTTCTCGGAACAATTAACCCTCTTCAGGAGATCGTTAAGCGTGCGCATGAAGTTGGAGCCGTTGTTGTTCTGGATGCATGTCAATCGGTTCCGCATATGAAAGTTGACGTCAAAGAGCTAGATGTAGATTTCCTAGCCTTCTCCGGACATAAAACAGTTGGTCCAACAGGTGTTGGTATTTTCTGGGGGAGAGCTGAACTTCTTAAAGAGTTGCCACCTTTTCTAACAGGTGGCTCGATGATCGAAAGCGTCACCATGACATCGGCAACATGGGCGCCTGCTCCACGCAAATTTGAAGCTGGTGTTCCCAATATGGCGCAGGCAGTCGGATTAGGTGCAGCGCTCGAATATCTCTCGGGTGTTGGTATGGATCAAATTCATAAACATGAAGTTGCGCTGACATCTTATGGAATTGAGAAGATGAAGGAGATCAAAGATCTAAAGATTATCGGTCCTCATGATCTAGATATGCGCGGTGGAACGCTCTCATTTACCGTCGGTGAAATTCACCCTCATGATTTGGGTCAATTCCTCGACAGTCAAGGAATCGCAGTGAGAACAGGCCATCACTGTGCTTGGCCTCTTACGAGAAAGCTAGGAGTTCCTGCAACTACGCGAGCTTCTTTCTATCTCTATAACTCCAAGAGCGATATCGACGCTCTCATCAATGGAATCCTCGGCGCTCAGAAATACTTTGGATAGCGATGCAATTAGATAATCTTTATCAGGAAGTCATTCTTGATCACTATAAGAATCCTCAGAATAAGAAACTAGCAACTGAATTTGATGCGCAAGTTCATCACGTCAATCCAAGTTGCGGTGATGAAATTACGCTTAATGTCACCTTGGATGGAGATCTCATAAAGTCGGTTTCCTGGGATGGCGTCGGTTGCTCTATTTCTCAGGCAAGTGTTTCCATCATGACCGATTTAGTTAAGGGCAAAAGCCTTGAAGATGCACAGAAGATCTCCGATAGCTTCATGCATTTAATGCAGAGCAAAGGTGCAGAAAAGGGAGATGAGAGTCTTCTTGAAGATGCTGTGGCCCTTGCGGGTGTATCTCAGTATCCAGCTCGTATTAAGTGCGCACTTCTAGGGTGGATGGCCTTTAAGGATGCGAGCATCCAAGCAAAAGCAAGCAAGAGTTCGTAAAAAGAAAGTAGGATGTGGTTATGGTTGCAAAGGTAGAAGATATAAACGAGGCGATGAAGGATGTCGTTGATCCTGAGCTAGGAATTAACGTTGTTGACCTTGGGCTCATCTACGACATGATGGTCGATGAAAACAATATCGCCGTTCTCAATATGACCCTCACTTCTGCTGCCTGCCCATTGCAAGATGTCATTGAGGATCAGACTCGTCAAGCTCTTGCTCCATTTACAGATGATGTGAAGATCAACTGGGTATGGATGCCGCCATGGGGTCCAGATAAGATTTCAGACGACGGTCGCGAGCAGCTTCGCGCTCTCGGCTTCACAGTTTAAAAAGTTAGTTACAAATGTCCCAACATGCAGTTTGGATGACTTTCAGGTCGATGACCGCTGATCCTTCTGTGAAATCGCAGAAGTTAAAACCTGGGACTATTTCTCGAATTATTTCGTATGGCAAGCCATATAAAACTCAGATCTCAATCTTTCTTGTAACGGTAATCATTGAGGCTCTATTAGTTATTTCATCACCGCTATTGCTTCGTGAATTGATTGATAAAGGCGTCATTCCAAAAGACTCGGGGCTAGTTACAAAGTTAGCTTTGCTAGTGGGATTTTTGGCAGTTCTCGATGCCGGTTTTAATATCTTTGGACGTTGGTTCTCGGCGCGTATCGGGGAGGGCCTCATATACGACCTTCGCTCCCAAGTGTTTGCTCATATTCAACGTCAATCCATCGCCTTCTTTACTCGCACTCAGACGGGCGCCCTGATATCGCGCATCAATTCAGATGTTATGGGTGCGCAGCAAGCATTTACTGGCACGTTATCGGGGGTTGTCAGCAATGTGGTCTCTCTCGTACTTGTAGTTACGACGATGTTGATTCTCTCTTGGCAGATCACCCTGATATCCCTTCTCTTACTTCCCGCATTCCTACTTCCAACGAAGTGGGTTGGAAAGCGAATTCAGGCGCTTACGAGAGATGCATTTAATCTCAACGCAACCATGTCGAGTACGATGACAGAGCGCTTTAACGTATCTGGTGCTTTATTGGTCTCGCTCTACGGTAAACCAGATAAAGAGGAGAATTTCTTCCGCTCCAGAGCTCGTAAAGTTGCAGATATCGGAATTCAAACTGCGATGCTCAACCGCATCTTCTTTGTCGGTATCACCAGCGTCGCAGCTGTTGCAACAGCTTTTGCATATGGGATTGGTGGCCATCTCGCCATTAACCAGGAGATAACCGTTGGAACACTCCTTGCTATTACAGCCCTGCTAGCGAGACTTTATGGCCCACTGACAGCTCTCTCAAATGTTCGAATCGATGTAATGACGGCGCTCGTCTCCTTCGAGAGAGTATTCGAAGTTCTAGATCTTCATCCGATGATTACAGATTCGCCAGATGCAGTGAGAGTTGAATTAAAAGAGCTAGATATCAACTTTAAAGATGTTAAATTCACATATCCCAAGGCTGAGGAAATCTCACTCGCCTCACTTGAATCTGCCTCACGTCCTGAAACTGTAGATAGTGGGGAAGTACTTAAGGGAATCTCATTTGAAGTTCCTGCCGGAACGCTCGCTGCGATTGTGGGTCCGTCAGGTGCGGGTAAGACAACGATGAGCGCTTTATTGCCTCGACTCTATGACGTGACTGGTGGCTCAATAAATATTGGCGGCCACGATATTCGCAAGTACACAGTGCAATCTCTACGAGATTCCATTGGCGTTGTTATGCAAGATGCACACCTCTTCCATGAAACGATCGCCGAAAATCTTCGTTATGCAAAGGAAGATGCGACTGAAGCCGAGATGATTGCCGCTTGTAAAGCGGCACAGATTTGGGATTTGGTTTCATCACTGCCAAATGGTTTCGACACAATGGTGGGAGAGCGCGGCCATAGACTTTCAGGTGGAGAGAAGCAGCGTTTAGCTATCGCTCGACTTTTGCTCAAAGCACCAGCGATCGTAATTCTCGATGAAGCAACCGCTCATTTAGATTCCGAGAATGAGTCACTGGTTCAAGAGGCTTTACGTGTTGCGCTCAAGGGCAGAACTTCTATCGTCATTGCCCATCGCCTCAGCACTGTCATGGAAGCTGACCAGATATTGGTTTTAGAGAAAGGTCTTATCGTCGAACGCGGGACTCACGAAGAGTTGATTTCAAAGGGCGGTTTGTACTCAGAGCTCTTCGCGAGACAAGACATCACGACGAATGAGAAACCTGCCGTAGATAACTAGCCCGCCAAAGAAGACCCACTGCAGGGCATATGCCATGTGTGGACCATCTGAAAGTTCAGGCAATTGTGCTGGTACTTCAGGCGTCAATAAAGAGTTATCACCCGAGACTAAGTCGAGATAGAAATTCTCCGTAGAGGTTCCACTCTGCGCATTTGCCTTCGAAACCAAACCTTCAGACTGATCGGATGGAATTGCAAAGAAGGCACCTTGTGGAAGAGAGGTGTCTAGACGCATCCGGCCAGTTATTTCAACAGCGCCTCTTGGTAGCTCGGGAAGTTCGGGACGTGTGAGCGCATTCTCTCCAGCCTTGACCCAGCCGCAATCGACCCAGAAACTCTTCCCTTGAGTATCAGTAAATCTCGTCAAGAGTTCAAAACCGTAGACGCCCTCAAAATATCGATTACGAAGAAGAATTTGGTTTTTTAGATCGAAAGCTCCTGCAGTTATCACTGATTTCCACTCATGACGTTCTGGATCTGATTCAACGTCTTCAAGGGGGACCGGTTTCATAGCCACATGACTTTCGATCTTAGAGTTTCGCTCACTTCTATCTAAGCCACGATTAAATTGCCATTGAGCAGCCCATAGACATAAAAAAATTAGCGAGAGGGCAACGAGCGATTTGAGAAGGGAGTAACTTTCTTTCTTGGCTGACTTACTCAATTCCTCGCGGCCTCTTCTTAAGAATTGCAGCACCAGGCAGAACAGTCTCACGTCCGGCATTTGCCACAACTACCGCAATATAAGGCAGAACAACAGCCCCAAGGAGTGCAAACCATCGATACGGGCTAGGGAGTACGACTGTGAGAATGAAGCAGGCAGTTCGAACCATCATTGAATAGAAATAGCGGCGTTGACGTGCGCTTTGATCTGAAGATAAACCTTTAGGCGCGCTTGTGATGTCGAATGTTGCATCCTCTTTAGCCATAAGGCAACAGTAGGGTAGTTTTATCTCATGAGCGACTCGACATCAATCGCACTGGTAACTGGCGGAAATCGCGGCATCGGTCTGGCGATAGCGAAGGCTCTCAAGGAAGATGGCCACAAAGTCGTCATTACTTACCGAAGCGGAACACCTCCGACTGGCTTTGAAGCGGTTCAGATGGATGTCACAGATAGCCAGAGCGTTGATGCTGCATTTGCAAAGATTGAAAGTGAAATAGGGCAACCTGAAATCATCGTGGCCAATGCTGGGATTACTAAAGACACATTGGTGATGCGTATGAGCGATGAAGATTTTGAATCAGTAATCGATGCCAACCTCACTGGAGCATTTCGAGTTTCAAAGCGCGCGACTAAGGGACTTCTAAAGTTAAAGCGGGGACGTTTGATCTTTGTCGGTTCGGTTGTGGGAAGCGTTGGGGCAGCAGGCCAAGTTAATTACTCTGCGTCTAAATCTGGGCTTGTTGGAATGGCGCGATCATTTGCTCGTGAACTTGGAAGTCGCGGCATAACTGCAAATGTTATTGCCCCTGGTTTTGTGGAGACAGATATGACAGCAGACCTGGATGAGAAACGTCGCACAGATATTGCGGGGCAAGTTCCTCTTGGCCGTTTTTGCTCAGCAGAAGAGATTGCAGATGTTGTCTCTTTTATCGCATCACCCAAGGCAAGTTATATAACCGGTGCCATCATTCCAGTTGATGGTGGATTAGGAATGGGGCATTAACGTGGGAATTCTCGAAGGTAAGAATATTCTTGTAACTGGCGTTCTCACTGACGGTTCGATCGCCTTCCATATCGCTCGCCTTGCACAAGAAGAAGGTGCGAACGTTGTACTGACTGGATTTGGTCGAGGACTAAGTCTCACAACTCGAATTGCAGGACGCCTACCAAAACCAGCTCCGATCATTGAACTTGATGTTACAAGTCAAGAGCATCTCGATGGCTTAGCTGCTGAGGTTAAGAAGCACCTTCCGCACCTCGATGGAGTTGTACATTCAATTGGTTTCGCACCCGAAGCAGCTCTCGGAGGAAACTTCCTCAATACACAATGGGAAGATGTAGCAACCGCTGTCCAGGTTTCGGCATTCTCATTGAAGTCGCTCACCATGGCATGCCATCCGCTATTCAAAGATGGTGCATCTGTCGTCGGACTTGATTTTGATGCGCAGGTTGCGTGGCCAAAGTATGACTGGATGGGCGTTGCAAAGGCAGCTCTTGAATCTACATCTCGATATCTCGCTCGCGATCTTGGTAAAGATAATGTTCGAGTCAACTTGATTGCTGCAGGTCCAATCAAGACAATCGCTGCGAAATCAATTCCTGGCTTTCAAGAATTTGAAAATGTCTGGAATGACCGAAGCCCACTCTTCTGGGATATCGCAGATCCAGTTCCAGCGGCAAAGGGTGCTGTTGCCCTCTTGAGCGATTGGTTCCCAAAGACAACGGCTGAGATCATCCACGTTGATGGTGGCCTCCACGCAATGGGCTAAGGGCGAAGACCCTCTTTACGCACGGATTTCTCTTTCCTCAAGCCTTTCGGTAACCTTTGCCTCAGACCAGTAGCCCCGGCTGCTGCAAGAGGAGCTCACCGCTCCCACCTCTTCTACTTTAAGTAGATTGGTTTGTCGGAAGAAGAAGTAGCTAAGAGCTATTTCCATCCTCCTATGCGGTGCGCGAATTCTGCGGCAACTTGGATACTCAAGTGAAACCGAACTTAGGAGCAGAAATCACAACAGAACCGCGCATCAATGACCGTATCCGCACACCCCAAATTCGTCTCATCAATTACACCGGTGAACAAGTTGGAGTTGTAGATATCGAAGCAGCGTTAGCGATGGCAGATGAAATCGGATTAGATCTCGTAGAGATCGCACCCGAAGCAACTCCGCCAGTATGCAAGATCATGGACTTTGGAAAGTACAAGTACGAGATCGCGCAGAAAGCTCGCGAAGCACGTCAGAACCAGACCCACATTGTGGTGAAGGAAGTGCGATTGACGCCAAAGATTGAGAATCACGACTACGAGACAAAGCGCTCAGCAGTCGAGAAGTTTCTCAAAGGTGGCGACAAGGTGAAGATCACGATGAAGTTCCGCGGACGTGAACAAACTCGTCCAGAGCTCGGTTTCAAGCTCTTGCAACGTCTTGCAGAAGATGTGAAAGAGATCGCTTTCGTTGAATTCGCCCCAAAGCAAGAGGGACGACAGATGACGATGGTGCTCGGTCCAACTAAGAAGAAGACCGAGGTTGTTGCAGAGCAGAAAGCAGCGAAAGCTGCGAAAGAGAAGGCGGCCGAAGCGGCTGCTGAATAGTTTTAAACACGACGACGAAGTAACAGGAGAAGATAAATGCCAAAGATGAAAACCCACAGTGGAGCGAAGAAGACTTTTCGCGTCACAGGTTCAGGAAAGATCATGCACGAGCGTGCAGGCAAGCGCCACCTTTTGGAGCACAAGTCATCACGCGTTACTCGTCGTTTGAGCCAAGAATCATCAGCTAAATCAACCGTCACAATGACAGCCAAGCGCATGCTTGGTCTCAAGTAAGGGAGCGTGACTAAATGAGAGTCAAGCGCGGAGTACACGCAGCAAAGAAGCGTCGCACAACCCTCGAGCGTGCCAGCGGATATCGCGGACAACGTTCACGTCTTTTCACAAAGGCGAAGGAGCAAGTAACGCACTCAATGGTCTACGCCTTCAATGACCGTAAGGATAAGAAGGGCGATTTCCGTCAGCTATGGATTCAGCGAATTAACGCTGCAGCTCGTGCAAATGGAATGACTTACAACCGCTTCATCCAGGGGCTTAAGGCTTCAGGTCTTGAAGTAGATCGTCGCGTTCTTTCAGATATCGCAACAAACGATCCAGCTGCATTTAAGGTTCTCGTGGATGTTGCACGTAAGAACCTTCCAGCAGCTTAAGTAGCACGACCAATGATTGAGAGCCTTCACTCGCCACATGTTGCGCGAGTGAAGGCTCTTATTGGTTCTAAGGGCGCAAAAGAGCGTCGCGAACAAGGGCTATTCGTTGCAGAAGGCTTGCAATGTGCACGTGAGGCTCTGACTTCGAAGAACGGTCCAGAGATAAAGATTCTCTACGGTACCGAAGCTGGTCTAAGTAAGATCTCAGAGTTCAATCTCAACGATATTGAAATAGTTGAAGTCTCGGAAGCTGTCATGAAAGCAATGTCAGATACCGTTTCACCTCAAGGTTTAATCTCCCTTTGTTACAAGCCAGAATCTGATTTATCTGAATTGTCAGCAACAGGCTCATCTACATTTATCTATCTCCACCAGATCCAAGATCCAGGCAATGCGGGAACAATTCTGCGTACCGCAGATGCCATGGGTATATCTGCGGTAATCACTTCACCAGATTCCGTCGATATGTTCTCACCTAAAGTGGTGCGCTCGACAGCAGGATCTCTCTGGAATATCCCAGTATTTGAAGGCATCTCATTTGCCGAAGTTGATAAACGTTTTCCAGATGCTCAGAAGTTCCTTCTCTCATCTCATGCAACTACTTCAATTCTCGATCTTGAAATACCTGGAGATTGCATCGCTATCTTTGGCAATGAAGCTAGGGGAGTAGAAGCTGCCTCACTAGGTACATCATTGGGTGCGACTGTTACTGAAGTAACCATTCCTATGGCTGGGCGTGCTGAAAGCCTCAATTTATCGGCCGCCGCTTCCATCGTAATGTTCACCCTTTCTACAAAGGTCGCAGGTTAGAATTACCGCCATGAATCCGGCAGAAATAGCATCGTGGATAAGCGATGCCCAGAAAGCATTTACTGCCGCATCTGATCTTGAAGCGCTCAAAGTTGCCCGCCTTGCTCACACAGGGGATAAAGCGCCAATCTCACTAGCTAGTCGTGGCCTTGGATCTCTTTCACCAGATGAGAAGGCAAGTGCAGGAAAGTTAATCGGCGATGCCAAAGCCGAGATCGCTAAGGCTCTCGCATCTGCAACTGAGAAATTGGAAGCTGAGCGCGATGCTAAAGTTCTCTTGGAAGAAGTTGTAGATATCACCTTGCCGGTTCAGCGTACTCATCGTGGCGGACTTCATCCAATTTCAATTATTAAGAACGAGGTCTCTGATTTCTTCATCGAACAAGGATTCTCAGTTGAAGAAGGACCAGAACTTGAATCAGGTTGGCTTAACTTTGATGCTCTCAATATTCCAGCTGACCATCCGGCTCGCACCATGCAAGATACATTCTTTATCGAACCCATTGAATCTGGCGTTGTCTTAAGAACTCAAACTTCACCGGTACAGATTCGTTCAATGCTTAACCAGGAGCCACCGATTTACATGATCTGTCCTGGCCGCACATTCCGCGCCGATGAACTCGATGCAACTCACAGCCCGGTTTTCCATCAGGTTGAGGGCCTTGTAATCGATAAGGGCATCACGATGGCTCATCTCAAGGGAACTCTCGATAATTTTGCGCGACATATGTTTGGTCCAGATGTCATCACGCGCCTGCGCCCATCATTCTTCCCATTTACCGAACCAAGTGCTGAAGTAGATATCTTCTTCAACGGTCGCTGGATCGAATGGGGCGGTTGCGGAATGGTAAATCCAAAGGTTCTTACAACCTGCGGAATTGATACCGATGTATACACAGGTTTTGCATTCGGCATGGGTCTTGAAAGAACACTGATGGTTCGCCACGGAATTACCGATATGCACGACATCGTCGAAGGTGATCTTCGATTTACTCGTCAGTTTGGAGTCGGACTCTAAATGCGCGCACCTTTATCGTGGATCAAAGAATTTGTAGATATCCCTGAATCAATAACAGCTGAGCAAATCTCTGATGCGCTTATTCGCGTTGGTTTTGAAGTTGAAGAGATCATTAAGCAAGGCGCAGATCTGACTGGACCATTGGTATTTGCAAAGGTTCTTAGCATCGAAGAGCTCACAGAATTTAAGAAGCCTGTTCGCTATGTAGGTTTAGATTGCGGTGAAAAAGAAGTTCGCTACGTAATCTGCGGAGCTACCAATTTCGTTGTTGGCGACCTAATTGTTGCTGCCCTTCCTGGCGCAGTATTACCTGGCGACTTTGCAATTGGTGCCCGTGAAACATATGGAAAGACTTCCAATGGAATGATCTGTTCCGCCCGCGAACTTGGATTGGGCGAAGATCATTCAGGAATCATGACTTTCGCAGAAGGCACCGTGAAAATTGGCGCTGATGCGATTGAAGGATTGATGATCAACGATGTCATCTTCGATGTCGCTGTAAATCCAGACCGTGGCTATGCGCTGAGTATTCGCGGAATAGCTCGCGAGGTGGCCGGCTCACTTAATCTCAAGTTCACTGATCCTGTCGATGCTCTTCGTAACCTTACATTTGCCGAAACAGGTAAAGGCGTAACCGCCAAGATTGCAGATCCTGCAACTGCATCTGTCTTCTACTTGCGTACTCTCTCAAACTTTGATCCATCGGCGACGACGCCGTTATGGATGCGCCGCAGAATTGAAAAGATGGGCATGCGTTCTATCTCATTAGTTGTCGATGTAACGAATTACGTGATGCTCGAACTTGGTCAGCCGCTTCATGCATTTGATAAGTCAAAGATTAAGGGCGGACTGACAATCAAGCGCGCAGGTAAGGCACAACCATTTACAACTTTGGATGGCCAAGTGCGCCAGCTTGATGCTGATGATTTGATGGTCTGCGATGATGAACAGCCGCTGGCTCTGGCCGGAACAATGGGTGGGGCTTTATCTGAAATTTCAGAGACCACAACTGAGATTGCACTTGAAGCTGTTCGATTCGATCCAGTCTACGTCGCTAAGAATTCACGTCGCCATAAATTATCTTCCGAGGCATCTCGTCGCCTTGAACGTAGCGTTGACCCATCACTAGCCCAGTTCGCTTCTGCTCGCTTTGTTCAGTTACTGACTGAAAATAGTTCTGCTCAGCACGTGGCGACTGTTGTTGATGGTGAGCCCCGCTTCGCACCGGTAGTAAAAGTAGACCCCGCTTACATTTCACGAATTCTCGGTGTTGAAATCTCTCCATCAGAGATAGCAAAGATTCTTCAAACTATCGGTTGCGATGTTAATGAGAAGACTTTCGAAGTAGATCCACCAGCTTGGCGTTCCGATCTCTTAACTTCTGCCGACTTTGCAGAAGAAGTAGCTCGCATGATCGGGTATGACAAGATTCCGTCAATTCTTCCTCCGCGTCCAAAACATGCATCTTTGACTCCGACACAGAAGCGCCGTCGCGCTGTGGCTGCGATGCTTGCAAGCCGAGGCCTTGCAGAAGTTCAGACCTTCCCATTTACCAACCAAGAGACCATCGATTCGATGGGATTCCTGGGCGAACGCGCTTCAACTTATCGAATCGCAAACCCAATGTCTGAGGAATTCCCGTTGATGCGAGTGCACTTAGTCCCAGGACTTATTGAAGTAGCCGCTCGTAATATCAGTCGAGGCGCGAAGGATTTCGCAATCTTTGAAATGGGCTCAATCTTCCGTAGCTCTCAGAAGCTTATTCCATTTATCTCACCAGATTTATCTAAGCGTCCAGATAAGAAAGTTATTGACGAGATCTTCGCAAGCGTTCCTCCACAGGCTTATCACGTAGCTGGTTTGCTCGTCGGAAAGTCTGAAGAAGAAGATTGGCAAGGCAAGGCGCGCCCTTATAACTGGCAAGATGCAATCGCTTATGCGCAGGACATTCTGCAGCTATGCAATCTTCAATGGACTGTTAAGAGATCTGATTTTGCACCTTGGCATCCAGGACGATGCGCTGAATTAATTGTTGATGGAAAAGCAGTGGCGCATGCCGGAGAACTTCATCCTCGAATAATCTCCAAGTACGGATTACCTGAGCGCTCTGTAGCTTTCGCTGTTGGACTCAGCGCCCTCCCGGATTCAGATTTAGTTCGACCAACAACAGTTGGAACGATGCCTGCAGCCCTTCAAGACGTTGCGCTCATTGTCGATGCAGGAGTTTCTGCTGCTGAGGTTGAGTCCGCACTTCGCGCTGGCGCAGGAGAACTCCTTGAATCTATCTCTCTCTTTGACCGCTACGACAAGTTAGGTGATGGCAAGATTTCACTTGCCTTCTCACTTGTCTTCCGCGCACCAGATCGAACCCTCACTGGGGCAGAGGTCACCGAGATGCGCGAATCCGCAGTCGCAGCTGCCGTCAAGGCAACAGGAGCTATTCTCCGCACTGCATAAATATGTATAAATATGCAGATTAATGCATAATTATGCTATAGTCGCTCCATGAAAATCGGAGTAGTTGGAGCTAGTGGTTATGCCGGCGGCGAGTTATTGCGCCTTCTGGCCTTCCATCCTCATTTCAAGGTTACGGCTATCACCGCGCACTCAAATGCGGGGGAGCAGATAACATCTATCCATCCTCAACTGCAGAGTTATGCCGGACAGAAGTTCAGCGCCTTCGCTGCGGATGATTTTGCTCAATGTGATCTGATTTTCCTTGCCCTTCCTCATGGAGAATCTGCAAAGGTGATTGGTCAGCTTCCTACCAGTGCAAAGATCGTTGATCTTGGAGCTGATTACAGGCTAGAAGATGCATACCAGTGGGAGAAGTATTACGGCGGAGTTCATGCGGGAGCATGGACTTATGGTCTTGCCGATATCGAACCCTTCAAGAGTGAGATTCAGAAATCAACAAAGGTTGCCAACCCTGGATGCTATGCAACATCTATCGCACTCGGTGCCGCTCCAGCATCAGCAATAGCAGACCTTAGGGATGTAGTTGTTGTCGCAGCCTCCGGAACTACTGGCGCTGGAAGAAGTGCCAAGATCAACCTGATTGCTAGCGAAGTAGCGGGCTCGCTCTCCTCATACAAATTCGGGGGAGTTCATCAGCACACTCCAGAGGTAGAACAAGCGCTCTCCAAGATTGCGGGCATGCAGGCGAAAGTGTCTTTCACTCCGATTCTTGCTCCAATGCCACGAGGAATTCTCTCCACCATCACTGCAAAACTTTCGAGGAAGGTTTCTGCTGAAGAGGCACACAAGATTTATTCGACTTTCTTTGCAAAATCTCAGTTCGTAACCGTTCTGCCTATAGGAGCAATGCCAAAGACTGCAGCCCTTACGGGTTCTAACCATGTACAGATTCAGGTTGCCGTTGATGAACACACATCACGTCTTGTTGTCTCGGTTGCAATTGATAATCTTGGTAAAGGCGCTGCCGCGCAAGCAATTCAAAATGCAAACTTGATGTGTGGCTTAGATGAGGCCGATGGCCTTCGATTCGATGGGCTTGGAGTATGAGTAGTCTGCCAAAGGGCTTTAGAGGATCTGCAATCGCAGCGGGATTAAAATCAACTGGAGCACTTGATCTGACGCTTATTGTTAATGATGGTCCTCGGTTCGATGCTGCTGCGGTCTATACGACAAATAAAGTAGTTGCAGCACCTGTTATTTGGTCACGTGAAGTAACAAAGGGAAAATTGGTACGTGCGGCGATTCTTAATTCGGGTGGCGCTAATGCTTGTACAGGGCCACAAGGTTTTGCAGATACCCACCAGACTGCTGAGAAAGTCGGAGAGCTTCTCAATATTTCCTCAGGAGAAGTTGTCGTATGTTCTACCGGACTAATCGGCGAACTCTTGCCGATGCCTAAGATCATCTCTGGACTCGAATCAATCGCAACCACGTTAAGGATCGATTCACTCGATGATGTCTCCCGCGCAATCATGACTACAGATAGCGTGCCTAAGGTTGCTGTATCCACCGTTAAGGGTGCTGACTTTGCAGGATTTGCAAAGGGCGCAGGCATGCTTGCACCGGCTCTCGCAACAATGCTCTCGGTTGTTATGACCGACGCGGTTCTTCCAGATAACGCTCAAGAAATCTTTACTAGAGTCACTGACAGAACCTTTAACCGTATTGATTCTGATGGCTGCACATCAACTAATGACACCGTACTCTTAATGGGAAGCGGTGCATCAGGTGTTGAACTAACTGAAGCTGAACTTGAGTCTGCACTTATGGAAATTTGCGGATCTTTGGCGGCGCAGTTGATTGCAGATGCCGAAGGCTCTACTAAGACTGTTGCCATTACGATTAAGGGAGCAGCTACTGAAAACGAGGCAGTCGAAGTAGCTCGTGCTTGTGCTCGCAATAATCTCTTGAAGTGCGCAATCTTTGGTGCTGACCCCAACTGGGGTCGCGTTCTGGCGGCAGTCGGTACAGCCGATGCACAGATGGATGCCCTCAATATCGATGTTTATCTCAACGGTATCCATGTGGCAAAGCAATCAGCACCATTTGAAGATAAGAACCTTGTCTCGTTCACAGAACGCTTAGTCGAGCTTGAAGTTGATCTCAATATGGGAACCGCAACCGCAACAGTTATGACAAATGATTTATCACATGATTATGTCCATGAGAATTCGGCATATTCGACATGATAGTCATCAAATTTGGCGGTCACGCAATGACTGATGAACATGGCGCATTTGCAAAGGCGATTGCAGAGGCAATTGCATCTGAAGTCACTCCTGTAATCGTGCATGGTGGAGGGCCGCAGATTGGCGAAGCGCTCAAAGCAGCCGGAATTGAGTCTCACTTTCTTGGTGGTTTCAGAGTTACTACACCTGAGACATTTGCCGTTGTGGAGCAAGTGCTTGCTAACGAAGTTGGTCCGGCAGTTGCCAATTCACTCAGCGCTCAAGGAGTCCAGGCTGTTGCTTTATCAGGCAGAACGTCAGGCACTCTGATTGCAGAACGACAGACGAGACTTGTCGATGGAACTACGGCAGATCTCGGGTTAGTTGGGACCGTTACTTCAGTGGATATAAAGAGCATAATGGAATTGATTGATGGCGGAAAAGTGCCTGTACTTTCTCCAATTGCTAAAAGCGCTGATGGAAAGTTTGGCTATAACGTCAACGCTGATATCGCTGCAGCCGCGCTTGCAGGCGCTCTCGATGCTAAGTGGTTAATAATCATGACCGATGTTGAGGGAATCTATAGAAATTGGCCAGATAAAGACTCTCTCATCTCAAATATCACTGCATCCGAACTTGAATCGATGAAGGCAACTTTCGCAGAAGGAATGGCTCCGAAGGTGCAGGCATGTTTAGATGCAATTGCAGCCGGGGCAAAAGCGGTGAGAATCATTGATGGAACAAATCCATCAGCACTTAAGAGTGCTCTCTTAGGTGAGGGCGGAACGTTGGTGGTTGCATGAAGCGATGGCAGAAGGCTCTCCAAGATAACTATGGAACCCCAACACTCGAATTGATCTCCGGTAAAGGGTCTTTAGTTAAGGCTAGCGATGGAAAGACGTACCTAGATTTTCTCGCAGGTATTGCAACGAATGTACTTGGTCATGCACACCCAGCAATTGCAAAAGCGGTGACAAAACAGGTTTCAACTCTTGGCCACGTCAGTAACTTCTATGCCCACCCGAATGTACTCGAGCTCGCGGAGACACTTCAGAAGATGACCGGCGACAAGAGTGCACGAACTTTCTTCTGTAATTCAGGCGCTGAAGCAAATGAAGCTGCGCTCAAGCTCTCTCGCAAGACTGGGAAGATTCGAATTGTTGCAACGAAAGAAGCCTTCCATGGTCGCACCATGGGAGCACTCTCTTTGACCGGGCAACCTTCCAAGCGCAATCCATTTAAGCCGCTCATTAGAGGAATTAAGCATGTTCCTTTTGGTGATTCGATTGCGATGAAGCGTGCGATAAATAAGAGAACAGCGATGGTTATTGTTGAACCGATTATGGGAGAAGCGGGCGTAATCGTTCCACCGGTTGATTACCTAAAGAACTTACGTCAATACTGCGACGACAACGGAGCGCTACTGGTATTCGATTGCGTCCAGACCGGTATGGGCAGAACAGGTGATTGGTTTGGGTATGAGTACTCAGGAATTAAGCCAGATGTAATCACTTTGGCTAAGGGCCTGGGTGGCGGACTGCCTCTTGGCGCAATGATCGCACTTGGTAAGGCTTCACATCTCTTCGAAGCAGGGGATCACGGTTCCACTTTTGGGGGCAATCCCATTGCGACTGCTGCAGCACTTGCTGTCATTAAGAGCATAGAGAAAGAGAGGATTCTCAATAGCGTTAATGCCATCTCGGAATATTTGCTCACAGAGATTGCACTCATTGAAGGGGTCCAGGAAGTACGTGGCGCTGGATTGCTGATTGGTGCGACGCTAGATGAACCAGTTGCAAAGAAGGTTGTGAAGAGATCTCAGGAGCTCGGACTATTGATTAACGCTCCGGGTGAATCAGTCATTCGTATCGCACCTGCGCTCAATATCTCCATGAAACAGGCGGAGAAGTTCGTAGCGATATTTACTCAAGCAGTGAAGGAGTCAAAGAATGTCTAGCGTTACAGCACGAAGAGCCAAGGCGATTTCTCTTATTAAGGCCGGACTCATTCACTCGCAATCAGATCTAGTTAAACACCTTAAAAAGGCTGGCTTCCCGGTTACTCAGGCAACGGCGAGCCGAGACCTTGAAGAGATTGGTGCTGTTCGCGGAAGAAATTCTTCCGGGGATTCTGTCTATCGAATCTCGGATTCAGATGATGAATCAATATCTCGCACGATGCCTGTTCCATCGGATCTCATTATCTCTGTGGAATCCAGTGGAAATCTCGCTGTAGTGCGCACGCCACCTGGGGGAGCCCAACTTCTTGCTAGCTCTCTCGATCACTCTGGAATTTCCGAGATTATCGGCACGATTGCCGGTGATGACACGGTTCTCGTTGTATCGAGAAAAGCCACGGGTGGAGCCCATTTAGCGAGAGAATTACTGGCTTACGGTCAGATTAAAAAGAGTAGAGGGAAGAAGTAATGGCGCTCTGGGGCGGACGATTTTCAGAAAGACCAGCAGATGCTGTCTTCGCGCTCTCTCGTAGCGTCCACTTTGATTGGCGTCTTGCGCCTTATGACCTGCGTTCATCATTAGCCCATCTCTCGGTCCTCGAATCATCAGGACTTCTTGAAGCTAAGGTCGTTTCTTCGATCAGAGCTGCACTGAAAGAGCTTCAGAGCGAAGTCGTATCAGGCAAGTTTGTCGCTAATGAAAGCGACGAAGATGTTCATAGCGCTCTAGAACGTGGCCTCACTGAGAAGTTGGGAGCCATCGGCGGTTCACTGCGCGCTGGCCGTTCACGTAATGACCAGGTTGCCACTGACCTAAAATTATTTGCAATCGACCATATGCTCGAAGTTGCATCGCAGATTCTGAACCTTCAGGATGCGTTGATTGCAAAAGCATCTGAATATGGCGATGCGCCAGCTCCAGGATTTACCCATCTCCAGCATGCTCAACCTGTTCTCTTCGGACATGAGATAGCAAAGCACATTCAATCGTTTGAGCGAGATCTAGATCGAATCTCTGATTGGCTTAAGAGAACATCAGTAAGCCCACTTGGTTCAGGTGCACTGGCTGGTTCTTCTCTGCCTATTTCACCTGAAGTTACAGCTCGCGACCTAGGTTTCACTTCGAACTCTGCAAATTCAATCGATGGCGTTTCGGATCGTGACTTTGTGGCCGAAGCGCTCTTCATTCTCTCGATGGTCGGTATCCATCTCTCCCGTATCGGCGAAGAGTGGTGCATTTGGGCAACAACAGAATTTGGTTGGGCAAAGATTGCTGATGCATATTCAACTGGATCCTCAATCATGCCTCAGAAGAAGAATCCAGATATGGCAGAACTTGCTCGAGGAAAAGCTGGAAGACTTGTTGGAAACCTAACCGGAGTATTAACAATGCTCAAAGGTTTACCTTTTGCCTACAATCGCGATCTTCAAGAAGATAAAGAACCGCTCTTTGATTCAATCGACACTCTGCTTCTAGTTCTTCCTGCAGTAACAGGAATGGTTGCAACAACTGATTTCGATCGCGAGAAGATGGCCCTTGCCGCGCCGCTTGGTTTCTCACTTGCGACAGAAATAGCAGATTATCTAGTTCGTGCTCACGTGCCATTTGCGCATGCCCACGAAGCTGCAGGAAAATGTGTAGCGATGTGTGAAGCATCAGGACGTCAGTTACATCAACTCACTGATGAAGAGTTCGCATCAGTGCATCCAGAGCTCAAGTCCAGCGTTCGTGATGTGTTAACTGTGCACGGGGCCCTCGATTCTCGTACAACTATCGGTGGAACATCTCCTGCGTCTTTTAAGGTGCAGATTGACGGGGCGTTGAAATCAACTGCCGCGAGTCGTAAAGAATTCCTAAGCAAGGCAAAGACATTCTCCGAGATGATGGGCCAGTGATTACCGATATGACTGATTTGCTAGATGATCTCAAGTGGCGTGGTCTTATTGCTCAGACGACCGATGAGAAAGCTCTTCGCGAAGCGCTGAAGAAGCCGATCACCCTCTATGTTGGTTTCGACCCAACAGCCCCAAGTATTCACGTTGGAAATCTCGTTGTTCTCTTCGTGCTTCGCCGCTTCCAACTAGCTGGCCATAACCCGCTTCCATTAGTTGGGGGAGCGACGGGGCTTGTGGGAGATCCAAGTGGAAAGAATGAAGAGCGAACGCTGAACACAACAGATGTGGTTGCGCAGTGGGTAGATCGCATCAAGAAGCAACTCTCAAAGTTTATGGATTTCGACAGCAAGACAAATCCAGCTGTGATGGTCAATAACCTTGACTGGACTGCGCCAATGTCAGCGATTGAATTCCTTCGTGACATCGGCAAGCACTTCAGTGTTAATCAGATGCTTAATAAGGATGCAGTATCTACTCGTCTTGAGAAAGATGGAATTTCATATACTGAATTTTCATATCAAGTTCTGCAATCAATGGATTACCTTGAACTTTATCGTCGCCACAATTGCACTCTTCAAATTGGTGGTTCTGACCAGTGGGGAAATATCACCGCAGGTCTAGATCTCATTCGCCGCGTTGAATCTGGAAGCGCTCATGCACTGACTGTTCCTCTTCTGACAAAGGCAGACGGAACAAAGTTTGGAAAGACTGCTGGAGGTTCTGTCTGGCTCGATCCTGAGATGACATCGCCTTATGCCTTCTTTCAATACTGGCTTAACTCTGATGATAAAGATGTCATCAACTTCCTGAAGGTATTCTCATTTAAATCACGTGCGGAGATTGAAGCGCTCGAGAAGTCGCATAATGAGAATCCAGGTGCACGCGAAGCACATCGTGAATTAGCTCGTGAATTAACATCACTTGTACATAGTCCAGAGATTGCACAACGCGTTGAAGATGCTGCACGAGCACTCTTTGGTCAAGGAGATCTAACAGAACTTGATGAAGCAACACTTGCTGGTGCACTTTCAGAACTTCCACGAGTTCAAGTAAAGAGCGGTGAAGAAATTCCAACGTGGGTAGATCTCTTGGCCGCAACGGGCGTTGTTGATTCGAAATCGGCTGCCCGTCGTATCGTTAAGGAGGGTGGCGCATATCTCAATAATGAGAAGGTCGCTGCTGAAGATTTCCGCCTCGAAAAAAGCCACTTTTTATGCGGAAAATATGCAGTTTTACGCAAGGGCAAGCGAGACCTAGCCGCAGTAGAGCTGATTTAACGAGTTCTCAAGGACGAAAACCTTCACTTTTTACGCATAAAAGTGAAGGTTTTTCCATTTTCTGCCCAAAGTGACCCTGTTCCGGGGTTGGTTTCACCCCCGATTTGACCGTGGTGGGGGACCGCCCTATAGTTACGCTCCTTGCTGTGGAACGGACTTTTACGAGGCCGTACAGCATTTCCTCCAGATTAAGGCCATTACCGCCGTTTTGACGTGCGCGTAGCCATGGACTAGATTTGGCGGTCTGCCCTGAAAAGTGGAAGAGATTCCGCAAAGCAGTGCGCATCCGTACCTTGAGAACTCAACAGCGTGCCATAAGTCAATGCCAGAGAATGGTGTTAATTCGCCATTCTCTAAATAAATACTTCAATGAAGTATGTACCAGACGCTGTTTTCAGCGCCTGGAAATACTCGTTGATTTCCTTTGGTAAAGACAAAATAAACGACAGTTTGTTTGTCTCGTAAGCCATGAAAAAAACTTTCTATGGAGAGTTTGATCCTGGCTCAGGACGAACGCTGGCGGCGTGCTTAACACATGCAAGTCGAGCGATGAAACACCTTCGGGTGTGAATTAGCGGCGAACGGGTGAGGAACACGTGAAGAATCTGCCTTCAACTCTGGGATAACTCCGGGAAACCGGGGCTAATACCGGATATGAGCCTTGATCGCATGATCGGGGCTGGAAAGTTTTTCGGTTGAAGATGACTTCGCGGCCTATCAGCTTGTTGGTGAGGTAATGGCTCACCAAGGCGACGACGGGTAGCCGGCCTGAGAGGGCGACCGGCCACACTGGGACTGAGACACGGCCCAGACTCCTACGGGAGGCAGCAGTGGGGAATATTGGGCAATGGAGGAAACTCTGACCCAGCGACGCCGCGTGAGGGATGAAGGCCTTCGGGTTGTAAACCTCTTTCAGTAGGGAAGAAGCGAAAGTGACGGTACCTACAGAAGAAGCACCGGCTAACTATGTGCCAGCAGCCGCGGTAATACATAGGGTGCAAGCGTTGTCCGGAATTATTGGGCGTAAAGAGCTCGTAGGTGGTTCGATACGTCGGATGTGAAAATCAGGGGCTCAACCCCTGACCTGCATCCGATACGGTCGAGCTGGAGTTTGGTAGGGGAGACTGGAATTCCTGGTGTAGCGGTGGAATGCGCAGATATCAGGAGGAACACCGATGGCGAAGGCAGGTCTCTGGGCCAATACTGACACTGAGGAGCGAAAGCGTGGGGAGCGAACAGGATTAGATACCCTGGTAGTCCACGCCGTAAACGGTGGGCGCTAGTTGTGCGAACCTTCCACGGTTTGTGCGACGCAGCTAACGCATTAAGCGCCCCGCCTGGGGAGTACGATCGCAAGATTAAAACTCAAAGGAATTGACGGGGCCCCGCACAAGCAGCGGAGCATGCGGCTTAATTCGACGCAACGCGAAGAACCTTACCAAGGCTTGACATATACAGGAATACGGCAGAGATGTCGTAGCCGCAAGGTCTGTATACAGGTGGTGCATGGTTGTCGTCAGCTCGTGTCGTGAGATGTTGGGTTAAGTCCCGCAACGAGCGCAACCCTCGTTCTGTGTTGCCAGCATTTAGTTGGGGACTCACAGGAGACTGCCGGGGTTAACTCGGAGGAAGGTGGGGATGACGTCAAATCATCATGCCCCTTATGTCTTGGGCTGCACGCATGCTACAATGGCTGGTACAAACGGCTGCAATACCGCAAGGTGGAGCGAATCCGAGAAAGCCAGTCTCAGTTCGGATTGGGGTCTGCAACTCGACCCCATGAAGTCGGAGTTGCTAGTAATCGTAGATCAGCAACGCTACGGTGAATACGTTCCCGGGGCTTGTACACACCGCCCGTCACATCACGAAAGTCGGTAACACCCAAAGTCAGTGGCCCAACCGCAAGGAGGGAGCTGCCAAAGGTGGGATCGGTGATTGGGATGAAGTCGTAACAAGGTAGCCGTACCGGAAGGTGCGGCTGGATCACCTCCTTTCTAAGGAGCATCGAGAAGAGAAGTTAATAGTTAGCTTCATTCAACTTCTCGGCTCATAAGTGGAGCATTGACTTAGGTTTATTTAAGAATTCACGCTAGTACAGCCCTTTCGAGGGAGTGGAAAACCACTGATATTCGAATTTCAACTAGGCACGTTGTTGGGTCCTGAGGGGACGGCTAGCGCCAAACCTCTGGACTTAATAAGAAGAGATACTGAAGTCAATTTATTGATCTTCAAGTCTCAACTCTTATTGAGTACCGCCCGTATTTTGAGAACTACACAGTGGACGCGAGCATCTTTGTGGAAAAATTATTAAGCGCACATGGCGGATGCCTTGGCATCAGAAGCCGATGAAGGACGTAGTAGGCTGCGATAAGCCTCGGGGAGTTGTCAAACGAACTTTGATCCGAGGATTTCCGAATGGGGAAACCCAGCTGGAGTAATGTCCAGTTATTTCTGCCTGAATATATAGGGCAGATAAAGGGAACGTGGGGAAGTGAAACATCTCAGTACCCACAGGAAGAGAAAACAACCGTGATTCCGTTAGTAGTGGCGAGCGAAAACGGAAGAGGCCAAACCAATACTGTGCCAAGCCGGCAGGCGTTGCAGTATCGGTGTTGTGGGACCAGTTAGGTTGGACTGCCGTTCAACCAAAGAGTCAAAAACTAGCTAAGTAGATGAATGGCGTGGGAAAGCCAGTCATAGAGGGTGAGAACCCCGTAGTCGAAACTTAGTTAACTCTTTATTGGTATCCCAAGTAATACCGAACTCGAGGAATTCGGTATGAATCTGGCGGGACCACCCGCTAAGCCTAAATACTCTCTGATGACCGATAGCGGACTAGTACCGTGAGGGAAAGGTGAAAAGAACCCCGTAAGGGGAGTGAAATAGAATCTGAAACCGTGTGCGTACAAGCCGTTGGAGCGACGTAAGTTGTGACAGCGTGCCTTTTGAAGAATGAGTCTACGAGTTAGTGTCGTGTTGCAAGGTTAACCCGTTGAGGGGAAGCCGTAGCGAAAGCGAGTCTGAATAGGGCGCTTGAGTAGCACGATCTAGACCCGAAGCGAGGTGATCTACGCATGGCCAGGTTGAAGCGCGGGTAAGACCGCGTGGAGGACCGAACCCACTAATGTTGAAAAATTAGGGGATGAGCTGTGTGTAGGGGTGAAAGGCCAATCAAACTTCGTGATAGCTGGTTCTCTCCGAAATGCATTTAGGTGCAGCGTTGCGTGTTTCTTACCGGAGGTAGAGCTACTGGATGGTCGAGGGGTCCTACAAGATTACCAACATCAGCCAAACTCCGAATGCCGGTAAGTGAGAGCGCAGCAGTGAGACTGTGGGGGATAAGCTTCATGGTCGAGAGGGAAACAACCCAGAATAGCAACTAAGGTCCCAAAGCCTGTGCTAAGTGGAAAAGGATGTGAAGTCGCATAGACAACCAGGAGGTTGGCTTAGAAGCAGCCACCCTTAAAAGAGTGCGTAATAGCTCACTGGTCAAGTGATTTCGCGCCGACAATGTAACGGGGCTCAAGCACAGCACCGAAGTTCTATCATTCAAGCACTATCCCGGTCGCAAGATCCAGGAGCTTGGATGGGTAGGAGAGCGTTGTGTGACTGGTGAAGCGGCAGAGGAATCTAGCCGTGGAAGTCACACAAGTGAGAATGTAGACATGAGTAGCGAGAGAGGGGTGAGAAACCCCTCCGCCGAAAGACCAAGGGTTCCTGGGCCAGGCTAATCCGCCCAGGGTAAGTCGGGACCTAAGGCGAGGCCGTCAGGCGTAGTCGATGGACAACTGGTTGATATTCCAGTACTCGCTTATTTTCGCCCAGAACGAGCCAACTAATGCTAAGGCCGTGAAGTTGATCTGGCTTTTGTCAGATTGATGGAACCGCTGACCCGGTGTTGTAGTAGTTCAGCAATGGTGTGACACAGGAAGGTAGTCCAACCCGGGCGATGGTTGTCCCGGGGTAAGGTCGTAGGGCGTTACGTAGGCAAATCCGCGTAACACATGCCTGAGAGCTGATGCCGAGCCGTAAGGTGAAGTGGATGATCCTATGCTGTCAAGAAAAGCATCTAGCGAGAAAATAAGTGACCCGTACCCGAAACCGACACAGGTGGTCAGGTAGAGAATACCAAGGCGATCGAGATAATTATGGATAAGGAACTCGGCAAAATGCCCCCGTAACTTCGGGAGAAGGGGGGCCCTTTAGCGTGTAGGAGTTTTCCTCCGAAGCGCTGGAAGGCCGCAGAGACCAGGCTCAAGCGACTGTTTACCAAAAACACAGGTCCGTGCGAAGTAGCAATACGATGTATACGGACTGACGCCTGCCCGGTGCTGGAAGGTTAAGGGGACTGGTTAGCCGCAAGGCGAAGCTGAGAACTTAAGCCCCAGTAAACGGCGGTGGTAACTATAACCATCCTAAGGTAGCGAAATTCCTTGTCGGGTAAGTTCCGACCTGCACGAATGGCGTAACGACTTGAGCGCTGTCTCATCCGTAAACTCGGCGAAATTGCATTACGAGTAAAGATGCTCGTTACGCGCAGAAAGACGGAAAGACCCCGGGACCTTTACTATATCTTGATATTGGTGTTCGGAACGGTTTGTGTAGCATAGGTGGGAGACTTTGAAGCGGGCACGCCAGTGTTTGTGGAGTCATCGTTGAAATACCACTCTGATCGTTTTGAACTTCTAACCTCGGTCCGTAATCCGGATCAGGGACAGTGTCTGGTGGGTAGTTTGACTGGGGCGGTCGCCTCCTAAAAAGTAACGGAGGCGCTCAAAGGTTCCCTCAACCTGGTTGGCAATCAGGTGTCGAGTGTAAGTGCACAAGGGAGCTTAACTGTGAGACAGACATGTCGAGCAGGTGCGAAAGCAGGAACTAGTGATCCGGCGGTGGCTTGTGGAAGCGCCGTCGCTCAACGGATAAAAGGTACCCCGGGGATAACAGGCTGATCTTGCCCAAGAGTCCATATCGACGGCAAGGTTTGGCACCTCGATGTCGGCTCGTCTCATCCTGGGGCTGGAGTAGGTCCCAAGGGTTGGGCTGTTCGCCCATTAAAGAGGCACGCGAGCTGGGTTCAGAACGTCGTGAGACAGTTCGGTCCCTATCTTCTGTGCGCGTAAGAAACTTGAGAAGGGCTGACCCTAGTACGAGAGGACCGGGTCGGACGAACCTCTGGTGTGTCGGTTGTTCCGCCAGGAGCACCGCCGATTAGCTACGTTCGGAAGGGATAACCGCTGAAAGCATCTAAGCGGGAAGCTCGCTTCAAGATTAGGTTTCTCATTGGTTTACCAAGTAAGGCCCCCAGGAGACTACTGGGTTGATAGGGTGGAAGTGGAAGAGTCGTAAGACTTGGAGCTGACCACTACTAATAGGCCGAGGATTTAACTACAAAGTTGCTACGCGTCCACTGTGTGGTTCTCGAGATACGGTCGAGAACCACAAATAAGAAGATCAAATTTATTTTTGATCAGACTTAATTTGTGAGTTCATGTCCAAAACTCAATAGCGTTTCGGCAACCATAGCGTGAGGGAAACACCCGGTCCCATTCCGAACCCGGAAGTTAAGCCTCACAGCGTCGATGGTACTGCACGGGTGACCTTGTGGGAGAGTAGAACGTTGCCGGACTTCTTTTATAAAAAGGGGCGCTTATTCGTAAGCGCCCCTTTTTTATTTCTCAAGTGAGAAAAGAAGTTAAAATTAATGAAAGAAATCGGAGTGTGAAAATGGAAGAGCGTCCACGTAGTTCACGACCATCATCATCAGGTCGTCCCTCATCTGGTCGACCATCTTCATCACGTCCTTCAAGTGATCGTTCTTCATCTGGACGTCCTTCTTCATCTTCTAGAGATGAACGCCCAGCTCGCGGTGGAGGATCTGATCGCGCTGGAGCAACTCGTCAAGTTTCTCAAGGTCGTAAAGTCAACGACCCACGCGGGTTTCGTCCCGCTCCGCAAGAACGCGATCAATCACGAATTCGTCCACGTATCTTTGAGCCTGATATTCCTGAAGATGTCACAGGTGAAGAGCTAGAGAAGAGCGTTCGAGCAGAGTTATTGAGTTTGTCTGCAGAGAATGCAAAAGTTGTTGCACGACATATAGTCTGCGTAAATCTCTACATGGATGTTGATCCAGAGCTTTCACATAAACATGCAGTTGCTGCTGCACACCATGCTGGTCGACTTGCAGTTGTTCGCGAGACTGCGGGTTATGCCGCATATCGCGCAGGACATTATGAGATTGCGCTTAAAGAATTACGTGCAGCAAATAGAATTTCAGGAGATGTGTCGATGTGGCCAGTTATGGCCGATTGCGAACGAGGTCTCGGAAACCCTCTAAAAGCATTGAATTTGGCTGGTTCTGCAGAGGTCAAGCGTCTTGAAAAAGCTGAAGAGATCGAAATGCGCATCGTTGCATCCGGAGCCCGACGCGACCTAAAAGAGTTTGATGCAGCCGTTGTTACTCTGCAATGCAAAGAGTTGAAGAATGAGACCGATGAATGGGCTCTTCGACTTCGTTATGCCTATGCAGATGCACTTGATGCAGCTAATCGCAAAGATGAAGCGCGAGAATGGTTTGCTAAATGCGCAGAACTAGATATCGATGAGATGACCGATGCACAGGAGCGCGCAGAGAAGCTGTAATCCACAGATTCAAAATCCTTCCCTTCTCGAAGTCACCCATCTACTTAATCATCGCCCCTTCATAACTAATAAAGGGGTTGAAGATGGCTGCTACAAAGAGGAAGGTTGAAGAAGAAGTTCCAGATTACTCACTCAATGATTTGCTCATTAGGGGCAGAGTGTCCGCACCTGCAACTACCAAGGAACTTCCTAGCGGAGATAAGGTCGTTGAATTTCGACTCATAGTGACCAGAAGTGAGCGAGAGGGTGTGGATACCCTCGATATCGGCGCCTGGAGCGCCAAGAGTCGGAAGATTGCCCTCACCCTAAAGAGCGATGAATGGATTGAGATCTCAGGTTCTATCCATCGACGCTTCTGGCAGGCACCCACCGGTCTAGCTAGCCGCTGGCAGGTAGAGGCAGCTGAGATCTCCCGCATCTAGAAGCCCTAACTCTCGCCTAGTCGATACTCTAAGACCATGGCTAAACCACAACCGTCAGAGATCTTTTCAACCCTCAAAGGCTATGTTCAGAAGCTCTCCGATGGAGAACGCACTCCCGCTGAAATCGGCGCTGCCTTGAACGATTGGGCTAAGGAGAGTGCAGAATCGGTAAAGTCAAAGATCCATGAAGAAGTTGAGAGCGTTGTTCTTAAGATGGGCTTTATCAAGCGGGAAGAGTTCGATGCACTTGCAGCTGAAGTTGCGGCGCTGAAGAAGACTGCCAAAAAAACATCTATGAAGAAGGCTCCAGTTAAGAAAACAACCGCGAAGAAAGCTGCAGTTAAAAAATCTGTAAAGAGATCAGGGGCGAAGTAATGGAAGATGTAAATAACGAGACTGAGATTAATCTCGTCCAAGAGGTTCGTACGGAACTCGAGGATATTGATGCCAGTGATCTCTCTGAGCACTCAGCACGATTTGAAGCGCTCCACCAAAAATTACAGACCTCACTTAAAGAGATTGATAACCTCTAAAGAGCAACTATGAAAACTCGACTTGATGCTGAACTCGTTCGACGCGAACTCGCGCGTTCGCGTGAGCATGCAGCCGACCTCATTGAGTCACGGTCAGTGCTCGTAAATGGAATACCTGCAACTAAACCTGCCTCGCAAGTAGATGCTGAGACTTCAATTGTTCTACAAGGCGATCGCGATGATTTCGTCTCTCGCGGTGGTCATAAATTAGCGGGCGCCCTTGATGCTTTTAGCGGCGTTGTAGTTGAAGGTAAGAAATGTCTCGATGCGGGAGCGTCTACTGGTGGTTTTACCGACGTACTCTTGCGTCGCGGAGCACAACTCGTCGTCGCAGTTGATGTTGGTTATGGCCAATTGGCGTGGGAACTTCGCCAAGATGAACGCGTAAAGATTTTAGATCGCACAAATATTCGTCATTTGACCGGTGATCAAGTTGGCGAAGATATTGACCTGGTCGTAGCAGACCTATCCTTCATCTCTCTCTCACTTGTATTGCCCGCACTAGCTGCAGTCTCAAAGCCAAGTGCGGACTTTGTCCTTATGGTTAAACCGCAATTTGAAGTTGGTCGCGAGAAGCTCGGCGCCGGGGGAGTTGTTCGAGATCCCGCGCTTCGCAGATCAGCAGTGCTAGATGTTGCTGAGTCTGCTTACGATGTCGGTCTCGGAACGTTGGGAATCGCTGCAAGTCCACTTCCGGGACCAGCAGGGAATGTCGAATACTTCTTATGGTTACGTCGCGGTGCACCTGCAATCGATGAAGCTGCACTCGATTTAGCAATCGAGATGGGACCGGCATAATGAGTATTAGAAGTCTTGCTTTTCTTATAAATCCTTCGCGGCCAGAAGCAATTAAGGCCGCTGGAGAATTAGCCCCCCTTCTCTTCTCGGCAGGTTTTAGCCTCTATACGGTTTCCGATGTTTCTATCGAAGGTATCAAGAAAGTATCGACCACCGAACTTCCAGAAATTGAAGTCGCAGTTGTATTGGGTGGCGATGGGACGATTCTTCGAGCCGCTGAAGTAACTCTCTCTAGAGATATTCCACTCTTAGGAATTAACTTAGGGCAGGTTGGATTTTTGGCCGAGGTAAATCGACCAAGTATTCAAGCAATCGCGGATGCAATCATCAAAAAGAGTTATGTGAGCGAAAATCGCATGGTTCTCAAATTCTCTGTCGAACGAAACGGCAAAGAGATCTCTAATGGTTGGGCGCTCAATGAAGTAACTGTTGAACGCGATGGCACAACAATGGTTGAACTCTTCGTTGAAATTGATCGCCGTCCACTTTCGCACTGGGGCTGCGATGGAGTTATCTGTTCAACTCCAACTGGCTCAACGGCATATGCATTTAGCGCTGGCGGACCGGTTCTCTGGCCTGAGATTGAAGCCCTAGTACTTCTTCCCATCTCTGCTCATGCGCTCTTCTCCAGACCAATGGTGGTCTCCCCGAAATCTGAAATTATCGTGACAGTTGAATCATCAGAGGCTCTTCTCTCTGCCGATGCGCTCCGGAAGATCCCTCTGCAATCAGGTGATCGGGTAATCATCACTCGCGATACTCAAACAATTAAGTTATCTCACGTCTCATCCACTCTCTTTACGGATCGTCTCGTTGCTAAATTCAAACTTCCCGTAGAGGGATGGCGCGGTGAGTGAACGTTCTTATCTAGAAGAGATCTCAATTCGAAATCTCGGAATTATTGATCAATCAGAGCTAGAGCTTGGTCCCGGTCTCAATGTATTAACCGGTGAGACTGGCGCAGGAAAAACAATGATTCTCACTGCGCTATCGCTCGTGCTTGGTGGCAAGAGCGATAGCGCACTCGTTAGACATGGATCCGATCGCCTCATTGCTAGCGCAACATTCTCTGTACCAAAGTCGCTCCATAGCGATCTTGAAGAAGTTGGTGCGGTAATTGAAGATAGCTCGTTGATTATCACCCGAACAGTTAATGGTGATGGAAAGAGCAAAGCAATTTGTGGGGGAACTGCCGTTCCCGCAGCAACACTTTCTACTCTAGCGGATTCACTTATTGAGATTCATGGGCAAGCCGCTAATCATCAGATTGTGAAACCTGCCAGGCAGCGTGAACTTCTTGATCGATTTGGGGGAGATGCACTACTTAGTGCGCTAGATGCGTATCGCATAAATTACGAGAGCTACTTAGAACTAAAATCTCGTATTTCAACGATGAAAGCATCTGCAAATAAGTGTGATGGAGAGATTGCAGAGCTTAAGGAGTTCCTGAGTGCCTGGACATCACTTAAGGCAGTTCGCGGTGAATGCAGCGCTACCGATGATGAGATTAATCGCCTTTCAAGCGTAGAAGATTTGAGAATCGCGAGTTCTACTGCAACTGATGCGCTCAATGGAGAAGAAGACGGGGCACTGACACTTCTTCATGCAGCGCGAAGAGCGTTGGATGCAGCAAAAGGGAAAGATTCTCGTCTTGAAGAAATCTCTGATCGAGTCTCTGAAGCGGTCTTTATTCTCGATGATGCATCAACAGATCTAGCCAGTTACTCAACATCACTTGAAGCGGACCCTGTTCGACTCGATGCACTTCAATCTCGTAAAGCCGAGCTCCATTCATTTATCAAAAGATGGTCTTCGACTGAAGTAGGTGATGAAGCTTTGATTTCGCTTGCCGCAAAAGCTAAATCAGGCAAGGAATCAATTGCAGATTTAGAAGGTGGAGATGATCGAATCGCGGAGCTTGAGAAAGAGCTATCTTTAATCAAGAAGGAGCTTCTTAAGAGTGCGCAGAGTCTGACAAAGGAACGAGAGAGTGCTGCGAAGAAACTCTCGACTTCGGTCACTGCGGAAATCAAAGCGCTCTCAATGCCTCACACGACTTTTTATGCAGATGTGAAGAGCGCGGATTATGCGGGCACACTTAAAGAAAGTGACTTTACTCAACTAGGTTGTGATGAAGTAACAATGATGATTCAGGCTCACAATGATGGACCGAAGATTGCACTTGGAAAAGGTGCATCAGGTGGAGAAATGTCGCGCATCATGTTGGCACTTGAAGTTGTGATTGCTAAGACTCACCCAGTCGGAACATATATCTTCGATGAAGTAGATGCTGGAGTCGGTGGGAAAGCTGCGATTGAAGTTGGTAAAAGGTTGCATGAACTATCGAAGAACTCTCAAGTTATTGTGGTAACGCACCTACCTCAGGTTGCCGCCTGGGCAGATACCCACTTCGTAGTTAAGAAGAGCAGCGATGGTTCGGTGGTTGCCTCCGGTGTCTCCAAACTTGAGAGCTCCGAGCGAATCGAAGAGATCGCTCGAATGCTTGCCGGGCTCGAGGAGTCAACAAGTGCGCGAGAACACGCGGCAGAACTCCTGGCCCTGCGAGGTTAGAGCCCTCTTCGGTGATAGGTTCGTCTTCCATGAGCCAGCCGCATGTGACCAAGCATATTTTCGTAACAGGCGGAGTCGCCTCAAGTTTAGGTAAGGGGCTCACAGCCTCATCTCTCGGAAGACTTCTCGTGGCACGCGGTATTCGCGTCACAATGCAGAAGCTCGACCCGTATCTCAATGTGGATCCAGGGACGATGAACCCATTCCAACATGGTGAAGTATTTGTCACCGACGATGGCGCTGAGACAGATCTCGATATCGGACATTACGAGAGATTTCTCGACCGCAACCTCGAAGGTTCAGCAAATGTAACTACAGGTCAAGTTTATTCCCGTGTAATCGCCCGTGAACGTCGTGGTGAGTATCTCGGTGAAACCGTGCAGGTTATTCCACATATCACTAATGAGATTAAAGAACGCATGCTCGCAAATGATTCTGATCAAGTTGATGTAGTTATCACTGAGATCGGTGGAACTGTCGGCGATATTGAATCTCAGCCATTTTTGGAAGCAGCTCGTCAACTTCGCCAGGAAGTAGGACGCGATAATGTTTTCTACCTGCACATCTCGCTGGTTCCCTATATCGGACCATCAGGTGAGTTAAAGACAAAGCCGACTCAGCACAGCATTGCAGCCCTTCGCAGTATCGGTATTGCACCAGATGCGGTTGTACTTAGATGCGATCGTCCTATTCCTGAAGGAATTAAAAAGAAGATCTCCCTGATGTGCGATGTTGATGTTGAGGCTGTTGTTGCTGCAGTTGATGCACCTTCAATCTACGACATTCCCAAGGTTCTCTTCAATGAAGGTTTGGATTCATACATCGTTCGTCGTCTCTCTTTAGGTGGTCACGAAGTTCAATGGGGCGAATGGGATGACTTACTTAAGAAGGTTCACTCTCCAAAGCACCATGTAAAAGTTGCTCTTGTTGGAAAGTACATTGATCTGCCCGATGCTTATCTTTCTGTCTCTGAAGCGTTACGTGCAGGTGGCTTTGCAAATGACGCAAGAGTTGAACTTGTCTGGGTTCCTAGCGATAACTGTGAAACTCTCGAAGGCGCGAAGGCTGCTCTCGGTGAAATCGATGCAATCTGCGTTCCTGGCGGATTTGGAATTCGAGGCATCGAAGGAAAGTTGGGCGCTCTTAAATTTGCTCGCGAGAATAAGATTCCTACTCTCGGTCTCTGCCTTGGATTGCAATGCATGGTCATTGAGGCAGCGCGTAATCTCGCTGGTATCAAGGATGCAAATTCTGCTGAATTCACACCTGAGAGCGGAACTCATGTAATTGCAACTATGGATGATCAAAAGAATATTGTTGCAGGCGATGGAGATATGGGCGGCTCAATGAGACTTGGTCTCTACAAGGCCTCATTGACTCCTGGTTCAATCGTCGCTGGTGTTTACGGCGCGACTGAGATTTCAGAGCGCCATCGTCATCGCTATGAAGTCAACAATAAGTATCGTGATCAGATTTCGGCAGCTGGACTGAATTTCTCCGGCATATTCAAAGATCGCGATTTGGTTGAATTCGTTGAACTTCCTCGTGAAGTCCATCCATATTATGTCGGAACACAAGCTCACCCAGAGCTCCGTTCACGTCCTACAAGGCCTCATCCGCTCTTTGTAGGTCTCATCGCAGCTGCCATTGCTTCTAAGAATTAAATAACAAGTAGTTGTTTGGTGAATTTCGAAACTGCAAAGAGTAATTATCTAAACCACCTACGTATTGAACGTGGTTTAGCTGAAAATACCCTGCAGTCCTACCAGAGAGATCTGGGCAAACTGGGGGAGTACCTACAAGCAAATCGTCTCAACTTCGATGAGTTAAAAACTGACGATATTGTGAAATTTGAGGTCTCTTTGAAGTCGGCAAAGTTAACTCTCTCAAGTATTAATCGGGCTATCTCTTCCCTCAAAGGTTTCTATAAATATATGAGTATCGAGAGCTCAATTGAGAATCCGATGTTGGAATCACTCACTCATAAACTTCCAAGAAAGTTGCCAAAGGCGTTGAGTATCGATGAAGTTACGAAGTTAATTGAGAGCGCAAAACGCGAAGGCGATCCAATCTCCTCAAGGGATTATGCAATTCTTGAACTTCTCTATTCAACTGGAGGACGAGTCAGCGAGATTATTGGAATCAATACAACCGATATCTCTATTTCGAAGTTGGCCGATGACGAAGTTTCAGTGCTGAAGTTAAAGGGCAAAGGTTCAAAAGAGAGATTTGTTCCGCTGGGAAAGTATGCAATCTCCGCACTTGATGATTATTTGGTGCGAACCAGACCTGCGCTTGCCGAGAAGAACAGCAAAGGAACAACAGCGCTCTTTCTGAATTCTCGCGGAGGAAGGCTATCTAGGCAATCTGCATGGCAGATCGTTCTCGATGCAGCAGATGCAACCGGTTTATCTGGACGGGTTTCACCACACGTATTTCGCCACTCTTACGCGACTCATCTATTGGATGGGGGAGCAGATATCAGAGTTGTACAGGAGTTGCTCGGACACAGCTCAGTTACAACAACTCAGATTTACACCCTTATAACAATAGATAAAGTGCGAGAGAGTTACAGTTCAGCGCACCCCAGGGCTAAGTAGCTAGAGTTAATTTGCTTTCTATTTATTAGATGCCGCGAAGACGTCGCGCAAGAATACTTTGATCGCCCTTAGCCTCAAGGTCGGCAATGATTACTGCGATTGATTCTCGAACAATACGACCGCGATCAACTGCTAGACCAAGATCACCGCGAAGCATCAATCGAGCTTGATCGAGATCAAAGAGTTCATCTGTAGATAAGTACACAGTAATTTTCTCTTCATGAAGTTCGCGCCCAGAAGGTGACTTCTCAGCTGCTGTAACTCGGCGGCGAGAAATTGTTCGCACACCCTTCTTGCTCTTTGGTGCAGAAGTGCCGATTGCTGGCGCAGCAACAGGAGCGGCTTGAGCAGGTGTTTGCGCAACTTCGCGAACAGCGCTTAGCGCAGGTGTATTGGCGCGGAAAAGTTCATCTGCTCCCGGCAGGCTAGCTCTCTTACTCATCGTGCTCCTCCTCGTGCGATTAGTTCTCGTGCAAGTCGTCGATATGACTGAGCTCCACCTGAAGATGATGCATAAGCGGTGATTGGTTCACCTGCAACAGTTGTTTCAGAGAAGCGAATCGTTTTGGCAATAATTGTTTCGAAGACATCCTCAGGATACTTCTCGAGAATCGCTGTAAGAACCTCGCGGTTATGTAGCGTCTTTCGATCATACATAGTTGCCAATATTCCGACTA
This sequence comes from Candidatus Nanopelagicaceae bacterium, assembly GCA_965268205.1. Lineage (GTDB taxonomy): Bacteria > Actinomycetota > Actinomycetes > Nanopelagicales > Nanopelagicaceae > Planktophila. The sequence continues at coordinate 699,242 of OZ254161.1, forward strand.
ATTTCAGCTCTGGGTTTAAGAAGCTGCGAACCTTATCGATATTGCCCTTAAGTTCGATAAACCCGTGCAGAGCAAAATACTCACATTGCAACGGAACAATAACTTCATCTGACGCGACAAGTGCGTTGATAGTTAGCTGACCCATTGTTGGTTGGCAATCAATCAGGATGACGTCGTACTCAGAACGTAAACGTGAAAGTGCGCGCTTGAGATATTGCTGACCACCAATTTCTGCACCGAGAGTTGTTTCAGCGGTTCCGAGATCGCGGTTAGCTGGTAAGAAATCTAGATTGGCTACAGATGATTTCAAAACAATCTCATCAATATTTGCATCCGGTGTCATCAGCGCGTAATAGACAGTGTTCTCTAGTGGAAGGCTGTGGGCATTTACTCCGAGGCCAAGTGATAGACCGCCTTGAGGGTCGAAGTCGACGAGCAATACTCGGCGACCAAGTTCTGCGAGCGCAGCGCCAAGGTTGATAGTCGATGTCGTCTTTCCGACGCCACCCTTCTGATTAAAGATAGAGATGATCTTCGCCCCGCCATGCTCGGTGATTGCCGCAGGGATAGGGAAGTTCTGAGGTTCTATGCCGAGGAGATTGGCTGTTGTAGCCACATCATCGTCAAATGTCGATTTAGCGTTCAAGCGAGAAACCTCTTTTCGTATTTAACCGACTCTACGCGTAATGCGCGGCGTTCTGCAAGTAAGGAGTTACTGTTCGCTCGTGGAAAATCTCGTTGATGCAGCGCCAATCGCAGGGGAGAACCCTGTTGAAAGCGCGCCTGATAAGGGATTTAACGTCCACCTCACCAACTTTGATGGCCCCTTTGACCTGCTCCTGCAGCTGATCTCTCGCCATAAGCTCGATATCACTGAAGTCTCGCTCAGCCTGGTCACGGACGAGTTCATCTCCTTTATCCGTAAGCTCGAAGAGTCTGGCGAAGGTTGGATGCTCGACCAAGCCACAGAGTTCCTCGTTATCGCCGCCACCTTGCTCGACCTCAAGGCTGCTCGCCTCCTTCCAAGCGGTGAGATCGAAGATGAGGAAGATCTAGCGATCCTTGAGGCTAGAGATATCCTCTTCGCCCGCCTGCTCCAATACAGAGCCTTTAAGGAGATTGCGGCAGATTTCCAAGACCGAATACTGGCCGCCGACAAGTCATTCCCGCGTGTAGTGGCTCTCGACCCTGCCTTGGCCTCGCTCTTGCCTGAGGTGCTCATCGGAGTCGGAGCGGCTCGCTTTGCCGCTATCGCCGAGCGTGTTCTGACCCCTAAGTCAGCGCCAGTCGTGGCTGTAGAGCACCTTCACAGCGCTCTGGTGAGCGTCACCGAGGAGTCCAAGCTCGTTGTTGAGGCCCTTCGCAAGTCAAAGGTCCTCTCCTTCAGAAATCTCATCCAGGGGGCAGATTCCACTCTTGTGGTGGTCGCTCGATTCCTAGCACTTCTGGATCTCTACCGTCAGGGAGCCCTTCGTTTCGAGCAAGTCATGGCACTTGGCGAGCTCCAGATCAGCTGGGTAGGCTCAGATGAGGGCGAGATTCTGGTTACAGATGAGTTTGATATCCCCGTAGTTCTAGAAAATGAGACAGAAGAGGTCGATAATGTCTAATCCAGAGGTTGAGAGCGCAGCAGAAGAGGTCGAATCTTCGGAACAGCTCTCGCATGTATTTGATCCAGCTGCCCTTGCCCGTTCAATCGAGGCGATCCTTATGGTCGTGGATGAGCCGGTCACAGAGTTAACCCTAGCTTCCGTCTTGGAAGTAACGGTCGATCAGGTTGTAGACGCTCTCGAGGCGTTAGTTCCCAGCTATGAAGACCGTGGATTCACCTTGCGAGCGATCAATGGGGGATGGCGCTTCTATAGCCACCCTGATTGCTCGCCAGTCGTCGAGAAGTTCGTCCTAGATGGTCAGCAGAACCGCCTCACTCAGGCGGCCCTCGAGACCCTCGCTGTCATCGCCTACCGCCAGCCGGTCTCGCGTGCTCGAGTCTCTGCCATCCGCGGAGTCAATGTCGAGGCGGTTATGAAGACCCTCATTACCCGTGGGCTGGTCGACGAATACGGAATTGAGAATGAGACCGGAGCTATCCTCTACAAGACGACCAGCTACTTCCTTGAGCGCCTTGGCCTCAACGCCCTCACCGATCTACCGCCTCTTGCGCCTCATCTGCCTGACCTTGATGGTCTCGATGAGATCCTCGATTCGCTAACTGACTAAGTAACCGCCTAGACTCTCCTCACCACCGTCGCCCTCATCAATGGGCGAAGTTGACTGTCGAGAATGGATAGCCACATGGCCGAGATGCGCCTCAATAAGATAATTGCCGATGCCGGAATCACCAGCCGCCGTGGAGCCGATGAGCTCATCATGGATGGCCGTGTCACCGTCGATGGACACCAAATACGAGAGCTTGGAGCCAAGTTCGACCCTGAAAAGGTCAAGGTAGCCGTTGATGGTGAGACAATTACTCGCTCTTTGTCTAAGACTTATCTTGCACTTCATAAACCAAGAGGCGTGTTGTCAACGATGTTCGACCCTGAAGGTCGCCCTTCTTTAGCCGACTTTATTGACCTAAGAACTGAGCGTTTATTCCACGTCGGTCGACTCGATAAGGATTCTGAAGGCCTGATCCTGCTCACAAATGATGGAGATCTGACCTTCCGCGCAACTCATCCCTCCTACGGGCTGGAGAAGACATACATTATCGAGTTCGATGGGAAGCTTCCTGTGGGGGTAGAGAAGACCCTTCTCAAAGGTGTCGAGCTTGAGGATGGAATGGGGCGCGTTCTGGATTTCAAGCACCTATCTCCTCAGTGGATTGAGGTCACCATCCACGAAGGTCGATATCACATCATTCGTCGCCTCATGGAAGCAGTCGATGTCCAGGTTCTGAGGTTGATCAGAACTAAGTTTGGACCTATCTCTCTAGGGGAGACCCTCGAGGGAAGATGGCGAGATCTAAATAGTGGCGAATTGATTAGCCTGCAAACTGCTTTAGATATTAATCCATAAATCAACTCTGTACTAATATATAAATTTATCTATAAATCTATAGAACCAATCCTGAGTCCTTCGTATAGCGATTTATCGATATATACACGCTCAATAAGTACCCGCAAATATTAATTTATCGATATTCAATAAGTAGCCCTCACTTCAACTGATCCATTAATGAATATTGGCGCCCTCTCAAGTTGTTATTAAGCGTTTAGTTGATATGTCGGCAAAACGATGTAACCATTCCACCTCAAACTAGGGCAGGGTTGTATGCTTCTCTAATGTCAGTGCGAGCGATACGAGGTGCGACCCAAGTCGCCGAGAATTCACCTGAGGCAATCGCTTCAGGGGTTAAGGAGCTCCTGACAGAGATACTCACATCCAACGGCCTTACCCCTAACGAAGTGATCTCAGTCCTTTTCACTGCGAGCCCGGATCTCAATGCAGCTTTCCCTGCCGCATATGCTCGTGAAGTCGGCTTTGAATCAGTGCCCCTAATCTGCGCCGTTGAAATCGATGTTCCAGGCGCGCTTGAGCGCACTATTCGGGTTATGGCCCATGTAGAAACACCAAAGAGTGCGAAGGAGATCTCGCATATCTATCTCCATGGCGCCAAGGCTCTACGCCGAGATATTGCTCAGTAAGGGCGTCAAAAATGAGCGTAAAGCTATCTTTCAATAAGGTCGAAATCTATGGATCTGGTCTAATCGGCACATCTATTGCACTGGCCTTAGCCTCACTTGGGGTCGAGGTACGCATGATTGACTCCGATAAGCGCGCAGAGGCTCTAGCTCAGAATCTAGTCGGGCCTATGCCAAGCCCACCTTTCATGCCGGAACTTGTTATCTCTGCCGTTCCAATCTCAGCCTTCACATCAGTGATTTCGGAACTCGAGAGACGGGACTTTAAGGGCGCATTTATAGATGTTGCCTCAGTAAAGACTAAAGTTAAGGTAGAGGTATCAACTTCAAAGCTCGACAATGAGCGTTTCCTTCCAACTCATCCAATGGCTGGTCGTGAAGTCGGGGGAGCAGAGTCTGCTCGCTCAGATCTCTTCCAAGGCCGGGCATGGATTATCGACTCCACCGGTGTCGAGGATGAGGTCGTCGCCACCGCTAAAGAGTTGATAGCCGCACTTGGAGCAGATCTAATCGATCTTCCGGTCACTGAACATGACCAGGCTGTCGCCTTGATTTCTCATCTTCCGCAGGTAATTGCATCCCTGCTCGCTAAGCAGTTATCGGGCAATCCTGATGGTTGGCTTTCCTTGGCTGGTTCTGGTCTTCGAGATACAACGAGAATTGCTGGATCAGATCCAAAGCTCTGGAGAGAGATCATTGCGGCAAATAGCGCTTCGATTAAGCCTCTGTTGAAGAAGTTCGGTGAAGATTTATCTGCATTTATCGATGTAATCGGAGATGAAGCTGCGGTCGAGGAGATGATCTCCGATGGTCAAATTGGACGCGCTGCGATTCCAGGTAAACATGGTGGAAAAGTTCGCGAATATGCCTACCTTCCAATTGTTATCGAGGATAAACCTGGACAGTTAGCTGCAATCTTCAATGAATGCGCTCGTGCCAATGTCAATATCGAAGATCTCTCGATAGAACACTCTCCAGGACAAGAGACGGGTCTTATCACATTAGCAATATCACCTACAGATTTAGGGAAATTATCTGATCACTTATTGAAAGCTGGATGGAGCGTTCACGCACCACGAGCGTGATTCACAGTTATATACCTTCACGCAATAGAATGCGTTACCTAAGAAAGATTGGCTCCCAAGATGATTGTTGTTGCACTAGATGGCCCAAGCGGCTCTGGTAAATCCAGCACATCTAAAAATATTGCTATACGCGCTGGTTGGAGTTATCTAGATACCGGAGCCCTTTATCGAGCAATTACATACATTGCTTTATCGATAAAGAGTGAAAGTCCAAAAGATATTATTGCAGCGGTTATCGACACGCCTATTACTTTCAATTCCGATCCGAGAGATCCCCAAGTTTTTGTTGGCGATAAGAATGTTTCAGTCGAGATTAGAAGTAACGAAGTTACAGATCACGTCTCGAAGATAAGCGCACTTCCAGAAGTACGTGCTGAACTACTTGATCTGCAACGAAAGATTATTTCCAAAGCTGATCGAGGCATTGTCGTTGAAGGTCGCGATATCGGAACAGTTGTCTGCCCTGATGCGGCGTTAAAAGTTTATTTAACCGCAGATATCACTGCACGAGCTGCGAGACGCGATGCAGAACAGAAGGAAGATTCTCGCGGCGTAGCTGCAGTTGAGGAATCACTTGCCAATCGCGATCAAATCGATTCAACGAGGACTGTTTCTCCTCTCACAATGGCGTCGGACGCTGTCCACATCGATTCAACTGAGTTAAACCTTGAAGAGACTGTTGATCGCATCTGGGAACTTCTCTCCCAGCGCTCACTTCTAGGATTGCCAATCGTTGCAATTCTGGGGCGTCCTAACGTTGGTAAATCAACACTCATCAATAGATTTATTGGCCGTCGTGAAGCGATTGTTGAAGATACTCCTGGTGTTACACGTGATCGCGTTCAATACGAATGCGAATGGGGCGGTCGCCGTTTCATAATCATGGATACAGGCGGTTGGGAATCAAAGCCTGATGGAATTTCTGTTCAAGTAAGTGCAAGTGCAGAGCTCGCGATGCAAGAAGGTGATGTTCTCTGCTTTGTTGTTGATGCTCAAGTAGGCGCTCTTGATGAAGATGATGTTTTGGTCCAGGAACTTCGCAAAGCGAAGAAGCCAACAATTCTTGTTGCAAATAAAGTTGATGGCGATAACGACGAGTCAGATGCACACGCACTTTGGAATATCGGGTTGGGGGAGCCGCACTTCGTTTCCGCTCTCCACGGTCGCGGTAGCGGAGATCTTCTCGACACAATTGTTAAGGAACTTCCAGAAGTTGGAGCTGCTCAAGTTCAAGATGGTTATCGTCGAATTGCACTGATCGGTCGACCAAATGTTGGAAAGTCATCACTCTTCAACGCACTCGCAGGCGAAAGTCGCTCAATCGTTGACGATGTCGCTGGAACAACGCGTGATCCGATTGATGAACTCATTGAATTCGGTGGAAGCATCTGGCGTTTTGTTGATACCGCTGGGCTTAAGAAACGCGCGAACCAAGCCAGTGGCACTGATTATTACGCAACTCTGAGAACTCAAACAGCTCTAGAGCGTTGCGAATGTGCGGTTGTTGTTTTAGATGCATCAGTGCCAATTTCTGAGCAAGATCTTCGAATCATCACCATGGTTGAAGAAGCTGGTAAAGCAATGGTGATTGTTATGAATAAGTGGGATCTCGTTGATGAAGATCGTCGCACGCAATTAGATAAAGAGATTGAACGCCACTTGGATCAAGTTGAGTGGGCACAGATTGTTAACGTCGCGGCTAAGACAGGTTGGCATAGAGATCGTCTGGCTCCTGCACTTCGCACTGCGATCGATTCATGGGAACGTCGAGTTCCGACTTCAAAACTCAACTCATTCCTTGGCGCTCTTATCGGAGCAACGCCACCACCAGTACGCGGTGGAAAACAACCGAAGGTTTACTACGCGACCCAGGCTGGAATCGCGCCGCCTAAGTTCGTTGTCTTCTCATCTGGTTGGATCGAAGCTTCTTACCGTAGATTTATCGAACGTCGTTTGCGTGAAGAGTTCAAATTCCCTGGCACTCCTGTGCAGGTAGCGATTCGCGTGAAAGAACGAGATAAGGAGCAGTAAGAGTGTTAACGATTCCTAATGCTCTTACCTTCTTACGCTTCTTAGGAATCCCTCTCTTTATTCTTCTAGCTCAGTCAGGCAATAACGACGGTTGGGCAATCTTGGTCTTAATGATCGGTGGAGCTACAGATTACTTTGATGGGAAGTTGGCTCGTGCTCTTAATCAAGAATCTAAGTTTGGCGAGATTGCTGATCCAACGATTGATCGCCTCTACATAGTTGCAACGCTTATCGTTCTCTATATTCGTGATGCGATTCCACTTTGGCTGATTGCTGTATTGGTAATTCGTGACCTTTCGATGGCTATCTTGGCTGCGGTACTGCATTTCAAAGGTCAACCGCCGCTAACCGTCACTTATCTTGGTAAGGCAGCAACCTTCAATCTTCTTTATGCATTCCCATTCCTTCTACTCGCCCTAAGCGATACGTGGTACGGCACCATTGCATTTGTCTTTGGGTGGGCATTTGCGATCTGGGGGGTAGCGCTCTACTGCGCAACGGCTCTTGGATATTTCCAAACAGGGCTTCGAAGCGCTAAGGTGCCGGCATCGAATCGAATTATCGAGGGTTAGAAATTATGAGGAGCGTCTAAAGATGTCCAATATTCCTGCGGAACTTCAGTACACGAAGGAACACGAGTGGGTTGCACCTGCTGATGCGGCACTTACATTTCGAATGGGTATTACTGATTACGCACAAGGTGCTCTCGGGGACATTGTTTATGTACAGATGCCGAAGGTGGGGGAATCTGTAGTTGCAGATTCTGTCTGCGGGGAAGTTGAATCAACAAAGAGCGTCTCTGAGATTTTTGCACCCGTCTCTGGAACTGTTGTCGCAATTAATGAATCACTTTCTGATACCCCAGAGGCAATTAACTCCGACCCATATGGCGCGGGTTGGTTAGTTGAGATTCAGGTCGCAGCTGAGCCTTCAGGGTTGCTTTCGGCAGCTGAATATGGAGCAATTACCGCGTAAATCCCGGCTTGATTTCTCTTGCCCAACTCTCTACTGTCACCCTTAAGTTGACGTCGAAGGGCGTCTAGGAAGGGGAAGTTCATGGCTAAGCCAGATTCACAGAATGAACTCACCACGACCCTTCATCTCGGTCTTCGCTCAGTAGTCGGCGATTCCCCAGCTGGCTTGATCCAAGATTTTCTTGCTCAGGCAACGCAAGATGAGCGAGAGATTGTCGAAAAGGCTCTTTCTTCAGATGGTAAATCTGCGATGGTCTTTATCCATCGTGGAGCGCAGAAGGGCGCTCGATTCCTAGTGACTTCAGAAGGTGTCACTATCGGAAGATCTCCTGAGAACTCGATTTTTCTCGATGATGTAACAGTCTCTAGAAAACATGCATCAATCGAACTCTCTAGCGACGGAGCGGCACCAACCTTCAGCTTCAAAGATTCAGGAAGCCTTAACGGTTCTTATATCAACAATGAATCTGTCACTGAGAAAAAGCTAGTTGCAGGAGATGAGATTCAGATCGGTAAGTATCACCTTTTATTCATAACAGCTGTTTCCACAGCACATAACGCGGGGGAGAAGTAAGTTGAGCGTTCCAGCACGTGCCTATCTAAGTATTGGTGAAGTCCTCACAAAGTTGCGCGGAGATTTCTCTGACATCACAATTTCGAAGATTCGCTTCCTTGAATCTGAAGGACTTATTGAGCCGCAGCGAACCCCTTCCGGTTATAGAAAATTCACTACTGCAGATCTAGATCGTCTTCGCTACGTGCTCTTGGCACAGCGCGATCAATATCTTCCCCTTAAGGTAATCAAGGAGAACCTCGACGCTCTCGATCGCGGTCTTCAACCAGCACCTCAGGGCGGAACCGCTTCACCTCGCCCGACTCTTGGTCTTGCAACAGTTGACGGTGAATTCGCACCAGCAGCCTTTGCAGAACAATCAGAGATGCGTCTATCTCGCGAAGAGCTTCTCAAGGCATCTTCACTCGACGATAGCCAACTCGTAGAACTTGAATCTTTCGGGCTCATCACAATTCGTGGACGTCACTACGACGGAGATGCTCTCTCTGTTGCTAAGGCAGTGGCCGAGATGGCTGGCTTTGGTATCGAACCTCGCCACCTGCGTTCATTTAAATCTGCTGCCGATCGGGAAATTGGTTTGATCGAGCAGGTCATCACTCCATTTACTCGCCAGAAGAGCACCGAAGCGAAGGCTCGTGCTGAGGAAGTTCAGAAGGAGATAGCATCTCTCTCGGTTCGCCTCCATGCCGCACTTGTTCGCGGCGGACTTAATCGCCCACGTTAATCTCTAAAGTTAATTTCTAAGATTAATTGCGACGGTAGATTCCCATGTTGATTCCGGCAGAAGTTGTTGGTGTGCGCATTGAGATGCCTAGCAATCAACCGATAGTTCTCTTACGCGAAATCGAAGGCACTCGATTCCTTCCAATCTGGGTCGGAGCTGTTGAAGCTACATCGATAGCTTTTGCTCAGCAGGGGCTTGAAGCAACCAGACCTTTGACGCACGACCTCATCCGCGACCTTCTTGATCGTGTCGATGTGACTCTCACAGCAGTACACATCACTTCGATTGTTGATGGAGTCTTCTACGCTGAGCTACATCTGCGAGATTCCGAGAAGGCGCTTCCCCCACTCTCAGCCAGACCTTCGGATGCGATAGCGATCGCCCTTCGAACTAAGACCAACATCATGATTGATAACGACTTGCTAGATAAGATTGGGATAGATATCCCTGAGCAGGTAGCAGAAGGGGCGGCTGCTGCGGGGGACCAGGAACTTGAAGCTTTTAGAGAGTTCCTGGACCAGATCAACCCTGAAGACTTCGCGGGATAGGGCCTAGAAAGCCTCAACCTCTACCTGAGGTTTCGTTCGTGTCGCTCATGCATTTTCGGGGACCTCAGGCGTAACCTTTAGCCAACCCCACAACGAAAGCGAGCCCCCTCTCGTGACTGAACAAGAATTTGAAATTGGATATCGCGGAGCAACTGCATGTTCTGCCGCAGGTATTTCCTATCGCCAGCTCGATTACTGGGCGCGTACAGGTTTGGTTGAACCATCAATCCGTACAGCAACAGGATCTGGAAGCGCGCGACTTTACGGTTTCAGAGATATCTTGGTTTTAAAGATTGTTAAGCGTTTATTGGATGCAGGGGTTTCGCTTCAAAATATTCGCACGGCAGTAGATCATCTCCGCAACAGGGGAGTAACAGAACTCGAACGAATCACTCTTATGAGCGATGGCGCATCAATTTATGAATGTGCAAGCCCTGATGAAATTATCGACTTACTCGCCGGTGGGCAAGGTGTCTTTGGCATCGCCGTCGGCAAGGTGTGGCATGAAGTAGAGGGATCACTTGCAACCCTTCAAGGTGAAGTTAACGGTGAAACTGTTGGTGCTGAAAATAACGATGAACTCTCGCTCCGTCGTAAGGCGAAAGGCGCTTAGAACTCATATATTTCGCCTCTAGCAGTTCCAATCTGGGCTGCTCACTGAATGATGTGAGGCGATTGCGATATGAGCGATTATCAGAACTTTGAAGATCGTCATATTGGCCCATCTGGAGCGCAAGAGAGTGAGATGCTCTCAGTTCTCGGGTATTCAGATATCAAGAGCTTTATCTCTGATGTAGTTCCAGAGAACATTGTCATCGAGAAGAAGTTATCTGAAGTTCTCGATAGCGCCAAGAGCGAAGTAGAAGTCATTACAGAGTTACGTGAAATGGCATCAGAGAATGAAGTTTTCACATCGCTAATCGGTGGCGGTTATTACGGAACTATAACTCCACCGGTAATCAAGCGAAATGTTCTGGAAAATCCAGCTTGGTATACGGCATACACACCGTATCAACCTGAAATTTCTCAAGGTCGCCTGGAAGCTCTCTTCGCATTCCAAACAGTCGTTTGCGAGATGACGGCACTTGCAGTCTCTAACGCATCGATGCTCGATGAAGGAACTGCGGCAGCCGAAGCTATGACACTTGCTCGACGTAATTCAAAGAGCGATGATTCCGCGCTCTTCCTCATTGATAAGAATCTTCACGTTCAGACAAAGGCTGTAGTGATAACCCGCGCAAAGCCGCTAGGTATTGAGGTTTTAGAAGTAGACGCCCTTAATATCGATCAAAGTCTGGATTACTTCGGTGTACTTGTTCAGTATCCAGATACAACCGGAACAATTAATGATTTTGCTAAGGCAGCGCAAGATGCGCATGCAAAGAACGCGCTTTTTATCGCGGCAACTGATCTTCTAGCTTTGACACTTCTCAAAGCGCCAGGGGAGTGGGGCGCAGATATTGCAGTTGGTTCTGCTCAACGATTCGGTGTTCCAATGGGCTTCGGTGGACCCCATGCAGGTTTCATGGCAGTACGTGAGGGACTAGAGAGATCTCTTCCTGGTCGACTTATCGGGCAGAGCGTTGATTCTCATGGCAATCCAGCATTTCGCTTAGCCCTACAAACCCGCGAACAGCATATTCGCCGCGATAAAGCGACAAGCAATATCTGCACGGCTCAAGTACTGCTTGCAAATATGAGCGCCTTCTATGCGATGTGGCATGGACCTAAGGGATTAACAGCTATCGCATCTCGTATTCAAGATTTCACATCGCAGTTGGCAACTGTCGTTCATGCGATGAATAAGAGTTACTTCGACACTCTCACCATCAAGGTCTCTGATGCTTCAGCAATTCACTCAAAGGCTCGTAAGGCAAGAATTAATTTGGGCGTTGTCGATGCCAACCATGTACGAATTTCGTTGGATGAAACAATTACGCCTGCGAATTTCAAGATAATCCTCGACGTGTTCGGCGTGGAGCCCAAGTCGGCACAGGGGAGTGGTATCGCGCCAGCAGTTAAGAGATCTTCTGAATTCCTTAAGCATCCAGTCTTCAACACTTATCACTCTGAAACTTCAATGATGCGTTATTTACGCACTCTTTCAGATCGCGATCTTGCACTCGATCGCACAATGATTCCTCTGGGTTCTTGCACTATGAAGTTGAACTCTGTTACCGAGATGGAAGCTGTGACATGGCCTGAATTTTCATCGCTTCATCCATTTGCACCAGCTGACCAGAGCGTTGGTTCGCGTAAGTTGATTTCCCAGTTATCGCAGTGGTTAGTTGATATCACTGGCTACGACGCTGTTTCACTTCAACCCAATGCTGGAAGCCAAGGTGAATTCGCCGGCCTTCTTGCAATTAGAAATTATCATGATTCACGTGGCGATCAATCTAGAAACATTTGTTTGATTCCATCCAGTGCACACGGAACTAATGCTGCAAGTGCAGTAATGGCTGGAATGAAAGTAGTTGTAATCTCTTGCGACGAACAAGGAAACGTCAGCCTCGACGATATCAACGCCAAGATTGCAGAACATGCTGGTGCCTTAGCGGCTCTGATGGTTACCTACCCATCGACTCATGGTGTTTTTGAATCTGCGATCTCCCAAATCTGCGAAGCAGTTCATAACGCAGGCGGTCAGGTTTATGTTGATGGAGCAAATCTCAATGCGCTCGTTGGACTTGCACAACCTGGAAAGTTTGGTGCAGATGTTTCGCACCTCAATCTCCATAAAACTTTCTGTATTCCACACGGTGGTGGGGGACCAGGCGTTGGTCCAGTTATCGCTCGCGCACACTTGGCGCCGTTCCTTCCTAACCATCCACTTGATTCATCTGCTGGTCCTGCAACTGGGCCTGGTCCAATTTCTGCGGCTCCCTTTGGATCAGCAAGTATCTTGCCAATCTCATGGGCATACATTCGCTTAATGGGGGGAGCAGGGCTCACTCATGCAACTGAAGTTGCAATCTTGAGCGCCAATTACATGGCATATCGCTTAAAGAATTACTTCCCGGTTCTCTACACTGGCGAAAAAGGTCTCGTAGCGCACGAATGCATTCTTGATTTACGCGAGATAACTAAGATCAGCGGTGTAACGGTTGACGATGTTGCAAAACGTCTAATGGACTTTGGTTTCCACGCTCCAACGATGTCTTTCCCTGTGCCTGGAACGCTGATGATTGAACCAACTGAATCGGAAGATATCCTCGAGATGAACCGTTTCATAGATGCAATGATTGCTATCAAGTTCGAAATCGACGAGATTATCGAGGGCAAGATCGCCGTTGAAGATTCGGCCCTTCGCCACGCGCCTCACACAGTTGCAGCAATCGCCAATAGCAATTGGGATCGCAGTTATAGCCGTGAACGAGGCGCTTTTCCTTCGACCTTCACTGGACTAATTCCAGGCGAATTAATCGGCCAGAAGGGCAAATACTGGCCTACTACGGGGCGTATAGACGGGGCATACGGGGATAGGAACCTGGTTTGTTCCTGCGAACCAATCGAGAGCTTTGCCTGACCGATTCTGATTTAGTTTACATAATGTAACTTATCGGCGTTAGGTCTAAAGGTTCGAGCGAGGCCCCACAGGGTTGTCTGCCACAACGCCTCGATAACAATCGCTCTACTCATCTTAGATACGCCATTAATTCTTTCAACAAAGGTAATTGGAACTTCGATCTTCTTTGCGCCAGCCAAATCACTGGCCATCGCCATCTCAATTTGAAAGCAATATCCAGTTGCAAACATCTGATCCAAATTCAATGAAAGCAATAATGATCGACTATAGATTCTAAATCCGCCAGTTAAGTCATTGAGGGGAATTCTTAAGGCCAATCGAGCATATTTGGTACCTGATTTAGAGAGCAATTGTCGACTCCGAGGCCAATTAACAACGGATCCGCCTGCCATCCAACGAGTACCAAGAACGATCACTTTAGATTGAGCAGGTTCTTTGCGAGCTGCGCTTAACATTGCAGGTAAATCTTCAACTCTATGTGAACCATCTGCATCCATCGTGACGATGTATTGATATTCAACCTCTGTGAGAACTTCAGCAAATCCCGCCCGATATGCGGCTCCCAAACCGGCTTTACCTGGTCGCCTAAGAACTTTTACCCAAGAAAGTTTCATAGATTCGACAATATCTGCAGTCTTATCGGGAGAATTATCGTCGAGAACTACAACGGTGAAATTCTGACTCTGCTGAATCTTCCCCAATGAATTTAGAAGCTCGACGATTGAGGTGGCTTCATTGTAGGTAGGAACGAGAATGACGGCTTTCACGATAATGCCCTGCCTTCCTACCAGTTAAGCGCTGATATTAATCTATCAACGCTTGCACCAAGCCCATGTTCAGTTTGCATTGCATAAATTTCAGATAAATCTTCCGGCTTTTTTGGCATCGAGATATCCATCTTTGGAATAGCGACATCTTTAGCGCAATGAACCAAAGTAGGTGCGATCTTGAGGTAATCAGCCCCTTCAATAATCTTCTTCGCCAAATTAGGAGTTAAGGATTCATGTCCAGCTTTCGCACCTTTCAGCGCCTCTTCAACAGTTGCAAAGTTATTCGCAATCAGCGCAGCACCTTTCTCGCCTATACCCTTTACCCCAGGTAGCCCATCTGAAGGATCTCCTCTAAACATGGCAAAGAGTGCATACCGCTCCCCCGGGATTCCATATTTATCCGCAACCCACTTAATATCAACTAGATCGTGTTGCGATATTCCTCGAGCCAAATAAACAACCTTTACATCTCGCTTGTCATCAACAAGTTGGAATAAATCACGATCACCCGTCACGACACGGATAGGGCCCTTCTCCTTTACGGCGAATGTCGCCATCACATCATCTGCTTCGTAGTCATCGACACCTAACATCGGAATACCAAATGCATCTAGGAGATCGAGAAGGATTGGAATCTGCGGGGTTAACGTCTCTGGTTCTTCCTCAACATCACTTTCATCTTCCAAACGATTAGCTTTATATGCAGGAAAGAGATCCACGCGCCAAGATGGACGCCAATCTCCTTCGATGCAGGCAACAATTCGATCCGGTGAGTACATTCCGATTAAGCGAGCAGTCATATCGAGATAACCACGAATCGCATTGACCGGTGCGCCAGAAGGTGACAACAAGGTGTCGGGCATTCCATAGTAAGCGCGATACCAAAGTGAAGCGCTATCGAGAAGCATTAAAGTCATAGTTCACCCAACATATATGAAACAACTCCTCGGTCCAAACGCTTTACGCCATCTCGACAGATTGGACGTAAATGTTCTGCCGCTCCCCCAATCTGGGTCAGCAAATCAATAAGTTGCTTAATGGAACGTACGAAGTCACCAACAGTCATGTCGGTACCCTTAAGTACATTGCTCAACGAATGTCCATTTGCCCATCGATATGAGGCGTAGCAGAAACCAAAGTCAGGTTCACGTTGAGTTTTAACATCAAACTCATTTTCGATATCTTCAAGCTCAACCCAAATCTTTGCAACAGTGGCTAAAGCGTTGGCAACGTTCTGATGCGGCATCTTCGGTGCGTAATTTTCAGAACTTCGACTTTCAAAGATCATCGCTGAGGCAACAGAGAGCAGTTCTGGAGCAGAGAGGTTATCGAATACTCCCTTGCGGATTGATTCTGTAAGAAGTAGATCTGATTCGGCATAAATCTTTGCGAGAATCTTTCCTTGTTCGAGAGGCTTCTCCCCTTCGATATATCCCAAGTGACCCAAAACGTTACAAATTCGATCAAAAGTTTTTGCAATAACATGAGTGCGGTTCTCAACACGGGCGCGAAGTCCATCAGACTCTCGATTCAAACGATCAGCGCGTTCGGCGAATCGAGCATGAGTTTCTCGGTCATTACAGGCGTGACAATCGTGCTTACGGAGCGCTCTGCGCATTCCATCGAGTTCATTCTCCATGCGCACTCGTTGACGTTGATCAAAAGTTCGTCGACCATCTCTCTTACTAAGTAGACGTTCAAGTTCCTTGATATCGATTCTTAGCCGCGAATACTCAGAGAAGTCACCTAAGTGGCATACCGCTGATTCGCTCTGTTCAGCCGCCGCTGAATCATTCTTTCTTATCTGGCGTACAAGTCCGACGACTGCTCTATCTGCTTGGAATTGCGCAAATGAAGATTCAAGACTTCCGCGCGCCCGTTCGCGACCAAACCTTGCAATGAGGTTGATAGACATGTTGTAAGTAGGTGCAAATGATGAACGCAATGGATATGTACGAGTTGATGCAAGTCCCGCAACCATTGCTGAATCCACAGTTGGAGACCATTGAACTACTGCATTACCTTCAATATCGATTCCACGGCGACCTGCGCGCCCAGTTAACTGGGTGTACTCCCCCGGAGTAATAGACACATGAGCTTCGCCGTTCCACTTTGTTAACTTCTCTAATACAACAGTTCGTGCAGGCATATTGATTCCAAGTGCAAGTGTTTCAGTTGCGAATACTGCCTTTACTAGGCCACGTTTAAAGAGATCTTCAACCGCGCCTTTAAAGCTGGGAAGTAGGCCCGCATGGTGGGCCGCTATTCCACGTTCAAGAGCAGTCATCCAATCCCTATATCCCAGAATCTCGAGATCTTCCTCAGCTAGGTTCTGTGTGTATCTCTGCGCTGTTGCAACTATCTCAATCCGTTCCTCTGTGGTCGTCAACTTAACACCCTCATTAAGACATTGCTTTACCGCGGCATCGCATCCTGCCCGAGAGAAGATAAAGGTAATAGCGGGAAGTAAATTCTCTCGCTGAAGTTTCTCAACAATATCGGCACGAGATAGACGGCTCTCATTTTCAGAATACCTCTCGCGGCGATGGCGAGGAACTTTGCTACGTCTCATCGCTTCGCGCTCAGCGGCGAGAATTTCGGGATTCACACGCGTTGGTTCGCTAAATAGATCGATCATTCTGTCGCCGATTAGAACGTGCTGATAAAGCGGAATCGGTCGTATTTCACTCACGATGACTTCGGTTGTTCCACGAACCTCGCCTAACCACTCACCAAACTCTTCAGCGTTAGATACTGTCGCAGAAAGTGAGATTACCTGAACGCTCTCCATGAGATGAATCAATACTTCTTCCCAGACAGCTCCTCGGAATTTATCTGCAAGATAATGGACTTCATCCATTACAACTGAGCCGAGGTTCTTCAAAGTTGAGGAATTTGCATAAAGCATATTTCGCAGGACTTCGGTGGTCATCACCAAGATATCTGCTTCGGAGTTGATATTTGTATCTCCGGTTAGCAAACCAACTCGTTCTTCACCAAATCGTTCCTGAAACTCTGCAAACTTCTGATTAGAGAGAGCTTTGATTGGAGTTGTGTAGAAGCATTTCTTACCTTGCGCGAGAGCGCTAAATGCAGCAAATTCACCAACAACTGTCTTGCCCGCACCGGTTGGGGCCGCTACTAGGACGCCCTTGCCATCCTCAACGGCCTGGCATGCAGCAATCTGAAACTCGTCAAAACCGAAATCAAATTGCTCGATGAATTTGATCGTCAGTGGATGGCTTGCCCTCTTCTTCGCCGCTGCATATTGCTCCGCTGGCGTTGTCATAGGGTCCATGTTAGTCCAGCAGATGCGATGCACTCTGCCGAAACTGGAGCCTGCCCTATCCGTTCGCCATCTGCATATGCCACAGCATCGGCATTGATAGAAATCTTCTTCGTTCTATAGGTTTTTACTGCAGGATGTGAAATATGAGTACCCGTGAAGACCTTCGGAAATACCTTGAGAAATTCAATTTTACTAACCGGTTCGAGAATCATGACATCAAAGAGGCCATCACTTAATTGAGCGTGAGGACAAACAAGCATCCCTCCGCCATATGAACGCCCGTTCCCCACTGCAATCAACATTGCATCGGTAGTGATCTTCAATGAATCCATAGTGATCTCATATTCAATCGGACGAAACTTCGGAAGCTCCAAAGCGATAGCAGCGTTATATCTCTGTGGACCCTTCGGCCAACTTAACGAATTTGCCCTTTCATTTACAACTGAATCGAAACCCGTTGAAAGAATTGCTGCAAACCATTCGGAGTCGACGTTACCTAAATCGATTGGTTGCGCTGGTGTAGTCAGTACTCGATCTAGAAAACTGTCGATATCTGTTAGGGACCATCCCAAAGTTCTCACTATGTCATTTCCTGTGCCTGCTGGAATGACTGCAAACGGAATAGAGCGAGGAACCGCTAACTGCAAGAGGAGATGAGCAAGACCGTCTCCCCCAACTGAAATCACTCCCTTAAAATCTCCAGTATCTAATGCAACTTCTACTTCTTTCCGAAGTTGATGTGCGCTCTGCGCAGAAAAAACTTGGTAATGGGCTCCATTGGAAGTAAGAAAATTCAGTACGCGTGTACCAAATGTGGCGCCCTTGCCGTGACCTGAAGATGGATTTATCGCAACGAGCCACATCAATTACTCCTGCTGGCTCTTCTTTGCTCGTCTCCGGTCATTCAACAAGGCGAATCCACCAGAAAGTAAGTAAAGAAGGATAAGAGGAATAGCTAGTGCGAGCATGGAGAGAGGATCTGCACTCGGTGTAAATCCGGCGACAAAGAGGGTGATGCCAAAGACCCAAGCACGCCAAGGTTTTAAAATAGCTTTCCCTGAGAGAAAACCGATGAGATTGAAGGTGATGAGGAAGACGGGAAGTTCAAAGGCGATTCCGAAGAGCAAGATTGCTCGCATTACAAAGTCGAGATAATCATCGAACTTCACGAGATTATTGAGCGCATCTGGAGTAAAACCAAATAAAACTTCTACTGCGATCGGCAGAATTGTGTAACCGAGATATGCGCCCGCCGCAAAGAATGGCGTTGCTGCAACGATAAAGAAGATTGAGTTTCGTTTCTCTTTGCGATGGAGAGCTGGAGCTATGAAGGCCCAGAGCTGGTAGAGCCAGATTGGTGCGGCGATAATTACTCCGGCCAATATTGCTACTTTGATCTGAAGATTGAGCGGACCTAAAACACCATTTATGTAGAGAGCGCCACAATTATCAGAGCCGGTACTTTGTGCCGCTTTGAGATCGCATACAGGTTCGGCAAGTTTTGTGATGATTTCGTTGTAGTAAAACCAACCAATAATGGATGACAAGGCAATTACAGATGCCGACCTTACAACTCGAGAACGCAACTCTCGAAGATGATCAATCAGCGGCATACGACCGCCAGTGGAGGTCGACATTAATGATCCTCTACTTTTCTACAGAGCCCGGATCTTTATCTTCAGGCTTCTTGCCTTCTTCCTTCATCTCTTTCATCTCGCTCTTAAAGATTCGCATCGATTTTCCGAGCGAGCGGGCAGAATCCGGTAGGCGCTTTGCTCCAAAGAGGATTACAACAACGATCAGCAATAGCAGGATGTGACTTGGTTCGCGTAAGAAAGGCATGGGGAAAGATTATCGCACTGTCGAATAATCAGCGATATTGAGAGCTTGTCGCCTGAATTTGTCGCTTCACTTCTTGGCGAAGCCCTACTGGTTCTAGAAGCTCGAAATCCCCCTGTGATGCGATGATTTCACGGATTAACCAGGCCGAATTGAAAACTTCAATCTGAAACTTGCCATTGCCGAGTTCAATCCACTTGTCGAAAGTTTCTTTGAGTAGTCGAGTATTGCCATGGACCTGAAGGGTGACAGAGATTCGAACTTCCTCTTCAGCATTCGCCTCCTTCGACTCCGACTTTTGATTGAGAACTTCAGCCCGTCTTATGCGATCGAGCCTAAAGGTTCTAAGCGAGTCCGCAGCCGTGCAGAAAGCGATAAGGAAATCTTGCCCATCTCGTCGAATCTTTTCGATGGGAGAAACTACTCGGGTTGAGAATAAGTCCTCAGCGATTGAGTGATATTGAATCTCCAACATTGAGCGCGTGGAGATGGCTTTATCAATCGACTCAAGAAGTGATGCTGAGACCGCCGGATTGGCAGAAACTTTTGAGGAGAGCTCGGGGTTGATCTGAGATTTCAGGGATGCAATTTCAATCTTGAGATCTGGCCTCTGGTCCCCAAGTTCTTCCTCCAGTAGATCAAGTCCGAAGAAGATTGAAATCATTTCTTGGGTTGAGAGAGAGCGAACGAGATTAATCGCCTCAGCGTTGCGAATGTAGACATAGCCAGAATCGAATTCGAGTTCAATTAGATCAAATCGACTCTCGCCACACATCCACAGGGTGTTAAGGTCTGAAAGAATTTCTTCACGAGAAACATCAAACTCTTGCGCGAGACTTTCAATCGAGATGCCTTGATTCTTATAGAGGAAAGGCACGAGATCGAGCAATCTTGCCGCCTTCTCCATGGGGGTAGATCTCTTAGCCATGAGCTGCCTCAACTTTTTTGAGTGAATCTTTCAACTCATTTACGAGGTCTTGGGGCTCAATAACTATCACATCATCTCGATGCCACAAGATATCTTGGAGCAACTGTGACCTTGATGCATATGAATACTCGAGGAGGTCCCAATCTGCTTCCGTTGAAATCAACGTTGAATATTTTCGCAAGGCGTGAGCCTTATCTCTTCTTACCTTGATTTTGCAGTTCTGTATTCTCGCTTGACTCCGCAGCAAATCTGACATAACGAAATTCTCTGGAGGATCAAATGCCCCTGCGCGACCTTGCTCCTTTACTGGAGTGGAGAATCTATCTAATCTAAAAAGTCGAATCTCCTTTTGGTCTAAATCATTTCCGGCCACGTACCAAAAGCCATTCTTTGTTCCCACACCAAACGGTTCGATAGCACGTTCCTCTGATACTGAATCCTTGTTTGTGTAACCGAAGGAGATGACCTTCTTTGAGGAGATTGCATCGATGATATGAACGATGCTCTCATCTGAAACCTCTAGCGGTTTCGGTTGGAGAGATAGTCCTTCCGTATCACTCTCAATCCCGAGTGATTTCAATTTGAGAAGAGCGGAGTTGGCTTGTGAGCCAAGAACCGCTCCCTTCCACAACTGCGTAGCAAAAGAAATAAGTGAGAATTGAAGCTGAGAAAGATTAGAAATTTGTATCTTGTATTTTTCAGGACGAATCCTGTATCCAACTTCATCTTCAAAGAGAGGATCAAATGACCCAACCTCGATATCAATCCCTAGATTTCGAAGCTCTTCTTTATCGCGCTCAAACATTCTCTCTTTAGCTTCGATATCTCCGGAGTAGCCATCAATTGATCTGTAGATCTCAGATTTGGTTAACCAGCGTGATGTGGCCAAGAGTGCAATAGTTAAATTAACTAAACGCTCACTCTTCCGGGACACCGTATGCGCCTTTAGCTGGTCTTCTGCGTCGAGCAAGAACTTCAACACCCGGTGCCATTCTTCTGCTCTGAATTAGGAAACCAGTGTGGCCGATCATTCTCTGTTGAGGTCTAACAGCTAAACCTTCGTGATGCCATCCTCGGACGATTGTTTCTGAGGACTCGGGCTCTGTGAAATGACCATCTGATTTAAGCGCCTCGGCAATGGCAGATAGTTGGGTTGTAGTTGCAACGTATGCAAGAAAGACTCCCCCGGGACGTAGAACGTTCGCGGCCATATCTACACATTCCCATGGAGCCAACATATCCAGCACGACTCGATCAAACTTCTCTGTGAATTCTTGTTCCTGAACCGAACCAACATCCAACTTCCAATTCTCAGGTAAACCAGAGAAGTAGTTAGTCAGATTCGCTGTCGCGTTATCGGCGAAATCTTGACGACGTTCGACAGAATGTACAAAACCAGTCGGACCAACTGCACGTAGGAGCGAGAGAGTAAGCGCACCGCTGCCCACACCAGCTTCAAGAACTCGTGCACCTGGGTAAATATCGGCGACACCGACGATCATTGCTGCATCCTTAGGATAAACGATTGTTGCTCCACGGGGCATTGAGAGAACGTAATCTGCAAGCAATGGAATGAATGCGGTGAATTTCAATCCCGCAGTAGTGTTTACTACTGATCCTTCCGGTAGCCCGATTAAATCATCGTGAGTGATCCAACCTTTATGTGTATGCCACTCTTTGCCGGGGGTAATTGTGAAGCTATAGAGCTTTCCCTTTGGGTCGGTGAGTTGAATGCGATCACCTGCTTTGAAGAAGCCATCTTTAGACACAGGGGCATCTTAGGCGAGGATGAGCATCTATGTCGGCATCGCGCTGTATCGTCGCGCATCATGGAGCGCTTACGCCTATCACCGAGTCGAATGAATGACTTCACCAATTGTCCTCAGCTCTATAAGTACCGGGCAATTGACCTTCTTCCGGAACCCCCAAGTGTCGATGCCGAACGCGGAAAGATGATTCATTCGGTACTCGAAGATCTATTTGAACTACCGAAGGTCGATCGCACTTTTGAGAAAGCGGCCTCACTGCTTCCATCAATCTGGGCGAAACAATTAGAAGAGAAGCCTGAACTCGGAGCCTTAGTGCTCGATGAGAAAGAGTGGTTCGATCGAGCACGCGCACTTCTCACAAATTACTTCTCTCTCGAGAACCCAGAGAGTTTCGAATCAACATACCGAGAGCTACATCTAGAACGAGACATCTCCGATGAGATTTATCTGCATGGTTATGTCGATCGCTTAGATATCGCCCCTACTGGTGAAGTTCGAATCGTTGATTACAAAACTGGGAAATCTCCAAAGCCAGGTTGGGAAGAGAAGGCCCTATTTCAATTGCGTGTTTACGCGCTCTTGTATTGGCAGAATCACGGTGTCCTCCCCCGGATGCTCAAACTCATTTATCTAGGCGATAGCAGGGTCTTAGAATCAAATCCAACTGAACCTCAGCTGAAATCTACTGAGAAGATTCTGAACAATATCGGGCAAGAAATTCTTACCGCTATTGAGAGTTCAGATTTTCCGACTAAGAAATCACGCTTATGTGACTGGTGCTTCTTTAAGGCGATTTGCCCTGCTCACACTAATTAGCGTTGAAGTACTTCGCCTCAAGGTGATGAACAATAATCGCGGACGTTGATTGTTCGGGGTGGAGCTGGAACTCTTCGGAGAGTTCAACCCCGATACGTTCTGGCTCCAAAAGTTCACATAGTTGAACCTGTTGCTCGATATCTGGGCAAGCTGGGTAACCGAACGAATATCGAGAGCCGCGATAACCCTGATCAAGAATTCCTTGTAGATCTGGTGAATCCATATTGCGCACCGAGAGTTCCTCGCGAATTCGTGCGTGCCAATGTTCAGCAAGGGCCTCAGTTAACTGAACTGATAGTCCGTGAAGCTCGAGATATTCACGATACTTATCGGCTGCAAATAGTTCATTCGCCGCCTTACTAACTGTATTTCCCATTGTTACAACGTGGAAAGCAACAACATCTGTACGACCTGAATCGATTGGCGCGAAGAAATCTGCAAGACAGAGTCTTCTATCTCTCGATTGGCGAGGAAATGAGAAGCGAGTGCGCTCCTTGCCCTTATCGGGACCCTCATGATGCAAGATGATGAGATCGTTTCCATCAGAGACACAAGGGAAATATCCGTATACAACAGCTGCTTCGAGCCAACCATTTGATTGAACCTCATTGAGAAGTTGGCGAAGTCTTGGACGACCCTCACTTTCGGCCATCGCTTCGAATTCACCACGTGCGCCCTTTAGCCCCCACTGTCCAACGAATAAAGCACGCTCATCGAGCATGCCAACGTAATCGGCGAGAGGAATTCCCTTAACAATTCGAGAGCCAAAGAATGGAGCGGCCGGAATATCGATATCTAGCGCAACATCGCTTCGATTTGTGTCGATAACTTTCTCAACTGATGATCTGTCGACTCTCTTAACTTTGCGCTCTCGCAGGGCAGGAAGTGCAGCGCCTTCTTCGCCGCGCTTAACGGCCATGATTGCATCCATAAGACGCAATCCTTCAAAAGCATCTCTTGCATATCGAACCTCACCAGGGAAGAGTTGGGCCAAATCCTCTTCGACATATGAACGAGTAAGAGCTGCGCCTCCAAGGATGACCGGCCACTTCTGATCCAGGCCACGCGCAGTAATCTCTTCTAAGTTCTCTCGCATTATGACTGTTGACTTAACAAGCAGACCAGACATGCCAATGGCATCAACTTCATTTTCAAGTGCGCCATCAATAATCTGATTGACCGTCTGCTTGATTCCGATATTCACAACTTGATAACCGTTGTTGGAGAGAATGATGTCAACGAGGTTCTTGCCGATATCGTGGACATCGCCCTTCACCGTAGCAAGCAAGATTCTTCCGCGACCTGCATCATCTAGCTTCTCCATATGAGGTTCGAGATATGCAACAGCTGATTTCATTACCTCTGCGCTCTGGAGCACGAATGGAAGTTGCATCTCTCCTTTGCCGAAGAGCTCTCCGACAACCTTCATTCCCTCTAAGAGGTGGTCATTGATAATTTGTAACGGCGCAATCCCCTCTTGCATCGCACTGTCTAGATCATCAGTAAGTCCAACCTTTTCACCATCGATGATTCGGCGCTCAAGACGCTCGCGAAGAGGAAGAGCTGCGAGTTCAGATGCTCTTACATTTCGCGATGCTGCAAGCTCAACGCCCTCAAAGAGCTGCAGGAACTCGGTTAGTGGATCGTACGTAACGTTATCTCCATCAAACTTTCTGCGGTCGTAAATCAAATCGAGAGCAACTTCCTTTTGGCGCTCATCGATACGAGCCATTGGAGTGATCTTCGAAGGATGAACAATTGCAGAATCGAGTCCAGCTTGAACGCACTCATGCAAGAAGACAGAGTTCAAGACAACACGAGCAGCCGGATTTAATCCAAAGGAAACGTTGCTGACACCCAGAGTTGTCTGCACTTGCGGGAATTCCGCTTTAAGAGTTCTGATCGCATTGATTGTCTCTAAACCGTCGCGACGGGTCTCTTCTTGCCCTGTGGCGATTGGAAATGTAAGCGCGTCAATCAAGATATCGCCCACGTTCATATCCCAGTTTGTTGTTAAGTCACTAATCAAGCGGCGAGCAACGCGAAGCTTCCACTCTGCTGTTCGAGCCTGACCTTCTTCATCGATAGTGAGGGCGACAACCGATGCGCCATGTTCTTTAACGAGAGGCATGATTCGAGCGAAACGAGAAGTAGACCCATCTCCATCTTCATAATTAACGGAGTTGATTACACAGCGACCACCTAGCGCCTCAAGGCCAGCCTTGAGAACAAGTGGTTCCGTTGAATCTAGAACGATTGGCAAGGTTGAAGAGGTGGCGAAACGAGATGCGATCTCGTACATATCTTTAGCGCCATCTCGTCCGACGTAGTCGACAGAGAGATCGAGCATATGCGCACCATCACGAATTTGATCTCGAGCTATCTCAACACAAGTGGCCCAATCTTCAGCAACAAGTGCATCTCGGAAGGCTCGAGATCCATTTGCATTTGTGCGCTCACCGATGGCGAGATAAGTCTTATCTTGCCTAAAGGGCACGTACTGATAAATCGAAGACGCACCTGGATCGATCGAAACATCTCGAGATTTGATTGAGTGGTGAGAAAGCTTCTTCACGACGGCTTGTAAATGTTCAGGTGTTGTTCCGCAACATCCACCAATGAGCGAGATTCCATAATCGTTAACGAATGTCTCAAGTGCAACCGCTAACTCTTCGGGACCAAGCGGATATTCGGCACCATTCTTTCCGAGAATTGGAAGGCCCGCATTTGGCATTACCGAGATAGCTACTTTGGAATTCTTTGAGAGGTAGCGAAGGTGTTCGGACATCTCTGCAGGTCCTGTCGCACAGTTGAGGCCAATGAGATCAATATCTAGCGGCTCAAGTGCATTCAGCGCAGCACCGATTTCAGAACCGAGCAACATCGTTCCCGTTGTTTCAACAGTCACTTGCGCGATTACCACTACATCGCGCGAAGATTCCTGGACAGCTTGACGTGCCCCATTTACTGCAGCTTTTGCTTGCAGCAGATCTTGAGTAGTTTCAATGAGAAGCGCGTCTGTGCCAGAATCAACGAGTCCCTTCGATGCCGTGTAGTACGCATCTTTCAATTTTTGATAAGTCGTATGCCCAAGACTCGGTAACTTGGTCCCGGGTCCGAGCGAACCTAGAACAAAGCGAGGATGTTCAGGAGTGGTTGCAGCATCCGCAGCTTCGCGTGCAATCTTTCCCCCTGCAAATGCCAATTCGTAGATGCGATCTTCTATGTCGTACTCGGCGAGGTTCGCCCAATTGGCGCCAAAAGTATTCGTTTCAATTGCATCGACTCCGACAGATAAATATTTGTCATGAACAGAACGAACGAGATCAGGCCGCGTTACGTTGAGGATTTCATTGCAGCCTTCGAGTCCTTGAAAATCTTCGAGTGAAGGATCTGCCGCCTGGAGCATTGTTCCCATCGCTCCATCAGCGATGACGGTGCCGCTGGCCAAGGCTCGTCGAAGAGCGCCATCGACAACCTTCTGCGGTGTTTTCTCACTCGTCACGGCGCTGAGGTTACCGTAAGGTGGGCTTTGTGGAGATTCATCAGATTCCGGCCCTTCGATCCCCTGTCATGGTTATTGCATTTACCGGTTGGAATGATGCTGCCGAGGCGGCAACTGGCGCAGCTTCTCACCTTCTTGGTTGCTGGACTGATCCTGTATTTGATGTCGTACCTGAACTGATTGCCGATGTTGACCCAGAAGATTTCTATGACTTTCAAGTAAATCGACCAACAATCTTTGTCGACGAATCCAGTGTTCGTAACCTGACATGGCCTGGAACTCAAGTATTCGGCTTGCGAACACCTTCACTGCCGCACGATTTTGTAGTGGTTAACGGAGTTGAACCTTCGATGAAGTGGAAGAGTTTTACATCAGAATTACTCGACCTCGCAGATGATTTAGAAGTAGAGATGATCATCACGATGGGATCGATGCTTGCGGATACTCCACATACCAGACCGATCACAGTCAGTGGAAGCGGTGCGCATCCCGATATTGCCAAACGTCTCGGAGTCGAGATCAGTAAATATGAAGGCCCAACTGGAATTCTTGGGGTGATTCAGGATGCATGTCTTCGCAGAGGCATGGATGCGATCTCGCTGTGGGCAGCGGTTCCACATTACGCATCTAACTCTCCGTCCCCCAAGGCGATTCTCGCGCTAGTAAATGCAATCGAAGATTTTCTTGAGATCACTATTCCTCAAGGCGATCTGCCTTCAGAATCATCACGTTGGGAAGATGAAGTAACAGACCTCGCTAAGGAAGATTCTGATGTAGCGGAATATGTGAAAGCTTTGGAAGAGAGCAAAGATGCAGCTGAACTTCCGGAAGCTACAGGTGAATCCATCGCCCGGGAGCTAGAGCGTTTCTTGCGCAGACAGAGTGGCGATTAAAGCGCTAGTCCCAGCAGGGTATCAAGCGCGCGTGAAAGTTCTCCGGCCTCTCCCCCTGAATCTCCCGACTCGGTCTTATCCATCCAAGAGCGAATCAGTTTAAGCGCTGTTGGTGTATCCAAGTTATGACTTAGTGAGTCACAAATACTCTGAATGAGTTCTGCAGTTGGCGCAACATCGACTCGAGATAGGTTCTTTCTCAGGCGATCAATCTCCAACTGCGCAACTACGATTAGATCGTTCTTCCACATCAAATCTTCTCGGTAGTTATGGTCCATAAGAGCCCAGCGAATAGAAGCTGGTTCTACGCCTTCGGCAATTAAGCGAGAGACGAAAACCAAATTCCCAAGTGATTTACTCATCTTCTCGCCATCGAGACCAACCATGCCTGCATGCACATACATTCGTGAAAATTTCTGCCCCGTGATTGCAACAGATTGAGCAGCTGACATTTCGTGATGAGGGAAGATTAAGTCACTACCTCCACCTTGAATATCAATTGAATAATCATCTTCTGATGAGACCTCTAAATATTTAAGCGCGATGGCTGAACATTCAATATGCCAACCTGGACGACCTAAGCCGAAATCACTTGGCCAACCTGGCTCGCCCTCGCGTTGCGATAACCAGAGCAGAGCATCGAGTGGATCTTCCTTGCCCGGACGTTGCGGATCTCCACCTCGTTCGCTGAATATTTTAAGAGCCTCATCTGCAGATAAATGTGAGCGTGATCCGAACTCTGGATCCGTGTGGACTCTAAAGTAGATATCACTATCAACCTGGTAAGTACTCTCTTTACTGATCAGATTAGAAATTGAATCTGTAATCACACCCATCGCTTCAACAACACCGATATAGCTATCCGGAGGAATGACGTGGAGATCGGTCATATCTCCCCTGAAGAGATCTATTTGGGATTGAGCTAACTCTCTCCAATCCTGACCATCGCGATTGGCTCGTTCGAGTAACGGATCATCTATATCTGTAATGTTCTGGACAAATAGAACGCTTGCTCCAGTAGCCCTCAGATATCGATTAACTAGATCGAAGGTTAAGTAGGTAGAAGCATGGCCAAGATGAGTTGCGTCGTAAGGAGTTATGCCACAGACATAGAGGCGGTAGAGATCCTTCTTTGGCAACGACGAAATCTTTTGATCAGCACTGTCGAAGAGAGAAAGCGGCTTAAGCACATACTTGGTACTTAGCTCAGGAATGTAGAGCGATGGCCACGAGTGCATGTGAGGACTTTACTTTAAAAGGGTGGCCAAGGCACGGCTGGCCATTGGTCACTTGGCTCAGGGAAAGTACCTTCAGTCAATAATCGTTCAACTCTACCGATGAGGGCTTTGAACTCTTTCTCGCTTATCAGACCCGTCAATAGCTTTTCTTCACTCTTGATTATCCAAAGTAGATTCTTGAGCCGATTATTCTCCTCATTCGATAGCGGTTGGGATGACCACTGCCAAAGTACGGTCCTCAATTTATCCTCTTCATGAAATGTGACTCCATGGTCACATCCAAATAGTTTTCCCTCGACCGTCGGAATGAGATGGCCAATTTTACGATCGGTGTTATTTACAACTGCATCAAAGAGTGCCATCTCCCGAAGAGATGCATTGTTCTCACGATAATAGAGAGATAAATCGATGGTTTCGTCGATATCTATCCATTGTTGAACCATTCCTGCACCAAAAGGGCCTTCTCGCAAAATTGTGAGCGGAACAAGATTCCAGCCACCGAACTCGCTCACCAAATATGCGGCATATTCACGTTGAGCAAGATTTCCATCTGCGAAATCCCATAAAGGTCTCTCGCCTGCGATTGGCTTATAGATAACTCGAACTTCCTCGTCCCCCGAAACAATTGTTCCGAAAAGAGTTGCATTAGATGCATCTACTAGGCGACCTGTGACAGCAAGCTCTCCTTCCGTCATTAACTTCTCGAGAGCATTCATCTGCGATAACCATTAGCCCTTGGGCAGAGATGGCCACGAGCATCGATAGGTCCACCGCAGAATGGACATGGTAAACGTCCAGCTCCAACGACGGTCATCGCGCGTTTCGAAAATCTGGAAGCCTCATCGGGTGTAATGGAGACCCGTAAAATGTCTTTATCGCTACTTAAATCATCCACATCAACAAAGTCTGCTTCATTGCTCTCTTCATCGGATATAGCCTGCAGGTCAATTTGGATAAGTCCAGCACTTTGATCGTAAGCAATACCAATAATTCCAACTCGAAACTCTTCTTCGATGGGTGAACTCAATGGCTTTTCGTCGCGAGGTAAAACCATTAACGAGAAGGTGGGTACTACTTGCTTAATCTCCTTCAGCATAAAAACGAGCCGTTCTGCAAGTGCCTGCACTTGACTCTTTTCGAGGGATACCGAGATGAGTCGTACACCATCTTCTGCCTGAATGAAGAAGGTTCTATCGCCAGGTTGGCCAACAGTGCCAACTGTAAATCGATCTGGTTTATTGAATTCTATTACGCGATGGTTCATGACGACTTCTTGCCTTTGGCGCCAGCACCGCCACCGAGAAGGGCTTTCATCGATTTCGATGTTTTCATGAACTTTGCGAAATTATTTGTTTTGTCGTTGTAGGCAATTAGCCGAGAAGTTTCTCCATCAAAATCTATGACAGTTACTGACGCAGGGTCGACAATGAGTGATTGAAAATCATCTAATTTCATCTTCAGACAGGATGCAATGATTGCCTTGATCACATCCCCATGACTCACAAGTAAATGGCTAGTTCCTTTCTTTGTGCTACCGAGCTCCTGCATAGTTTTAAATGAGCGCTTCTGCATAGCGGAAAACTTCTCTCCATCTGGAAACGTCACTCTGCTTGGTTGGGATTGAATCTGCTTCCATAGCTTCTCCCGGGAAAGTTTTGATAACTTCTTTCCACTCCAGGTTCCGTAATCCATCTCAATAATTTGATCATCGAGCGTGTACTGTGCAAGACCAGACCCGTAAGCAGATTCAATCCAAGGAGCAATTGTTTCCTGGCATCTTTGCATAGGGCTTACGCGCACTGAGTCGAATTTTATCGAACCGATTCTCTCGACTAGATCAAGAGCCTGCTCTCTGCCAGCGCTGCTTAAAGCAATTCCTGAAATTTGACCTGCTAGAACCCCGGAATCATTGGCGACAGATAAGGCATGTCTTAAGAGAAATATCCGGCTCACAACACGTAGGTTAGCGCGAAAATAGTAATCAGCCCTTTTTCACTTATCCCTTGCTAAGGTCCGCATTATGGAGATGAGAAGAGTTGGTAAGAGTGGATTGTCACTCTCTCGTCTAGGTCTTGGCACAATGACATGGGGTCGCGATACCGATACCCACGAGGCTGCAGATCAGTGTCGCGCATATATCGAGGCAGGTGGAAATTTCTTCGACACATCTTCCACCTACGGTGACGGTGATAGCGAACGCGTAATTGGTGGTCTCATTGGAACGCTCTTTAAACGCGAAGAAGTTGCGATTGCAACGAAGGCGGGAGTATCTATCTCGGATGGATCGCGAAAGATTAACAACTCTCGTCAATCTCTCATTGCAGATCTAGATAAGTCTCTCGCGCGACTTGAAACCGATTACGTGGATATTTGGCAGATTCATGTTTGGGATCCGCTCACCCCACTCGAGGATTCACTATCCGCTCTTGATTATGCGTATACATCTGGAAAGGCGCGCTACGTTGGTCTTTCAAATTTTTCAGGCTGGCAGAGCGCACGTGCAATCACGATTCAGGAATCCAACACTGCGAAAGCGCCAATTATCTCCAATCAAATTGAATATTCTCTTCTCAATAGAAGCGCAGAGGCAGAAATACTCGACTGCGCACAAGAAACAGAGACTGGAATTCTTGCTTGGGCTCCCCTAGGACGCGGCGTACTTACCGGAAAATATCGAAAGGGAGTACCTAGTGACTCTCGCGCTGCCGCGCCTCACTTCGTAAAGCATGTAGAGCCATATTTGAATGATAAGTCTGCAAGAATTGTTGAAGCTGTATGTGTTGCGGCAGAAGGCCTTGGATATGCACCGCTTGAAACCGCTCTTGCGTGGGTGCGTGACACTCCTGGAGTTACTAGCGCCATTGTTGGTGCGCGTACTGGTGCCCAGTTGCGCGGAATCTTAAAGTCGGAAGAGATTACTCTTCCGGAGATTGTGCGTACTGCGCTAGATGAGATTTCGGCTTAAGCGTTCTCCATAAAATCCTTTAAAACTTTAACTCCAAAATGGAGACCCGAGATGGGTACGCGCTCATCTACACCGTGGAATAGAGCCATGAAATCCAAATCAGCCGGAAGCTGAAGTGGACTAAAACCGTAACCCACAATTCCTAGTTCAGAAAGCGCCTTATTGTCCGTTCCGCCACTCATAAGATAAGGAACGGGTATTCCTTCGGGATCAAACTTAACGATCGCATTACACATTGCTTCAACGAGATCGCCTTCAAAATCTACTTCAAGAGCTATGTCTCGAGAGATAGTTTCAATCTCGATATCTTGCCCAATGATTGATCTAATAGTTTGATTCAGTTCATCTTCATATCCAGGTAAGAAGCGACCATCAATGACTGCAGAAGCAGAACCAGGGATTACATTCGCCTTATAACCCGCCTCCAACATCGTTGGGTTTGCTGTGTTCTGCAAAGTTGCGCCAATCATTCGCTCAGTTGGGCCAATCTCCTTTAACAAAGGGCGCAGATCTGATTCGTCGTACGGCTTACCCGTGGCTTCTGCGATCTTCTTAAAGAGAACTTTGACGGTTTTCGTGTAGGTCTGAGGCCATTCGTATCGTCCAATTTTTGAAACAGCTTCAGTTAGTTTCGTTAGGGCATTATCGCCATTCATCATCGAACCATGGCCGGCACGACCACGCGCGGTCAGCTTCATCCAATGAATGCCTTTCTGCGCAGCCTCGACAAAATAGAGTCGTTTGCCATCGGCAACGGTTACTGAGAATCCCCCGACTTCAGAAATTGCTTCGGAACAACCGGAAAATACTTCTGGATGATTCTCAGTCATCCACCGAGATCCATATGACATTCCTGCTTCTTCATCTGCGAAAAATACTAAGACAATATCTCGGGTCGGCATAAATCCAGTGCGCGACCAAGAACGAACAATTGAAAGAATCATGGCATCGACATTCTTCATATCGACGGCACCTCTGCCCCAGATCATGCCATCTTTGATAACTGCCGAGAAAGGATCCACTGACCAGTCTTCAGCGTTAGCGGGCACGACATCTAAGTGACCATGCACTACTAATCCCGCACGCGATGAATCACTTCCCTTAATTCGAGCAACTACGTTGCATCTATTCGGCGCAGATTCATAGATAGTTGCATCTATTCCAACCTCTGCAAGTGAATTGACCACATATTCGGCGATGACTTTCTCATTACCCTTGCCTTCCCCGAAATTTACAGATGGAATGCGAATAAGATCCTGGCAGATTGACACGACCTCATCCTCAATCGACGGGAAGCTTTCAGGGCTTTGTGAAGTGGCCATAGAGATATTCTCTCGCTAATCTCGCCTCTTTTGCATACAAGGCGCTAGATAGATATATTTACCGCCGATACTCGTCCGGGTGGCGGAATTGGCAGACGCGCTAGCTTGAGGTGCTAGTTCTCGCAAGGGATTAGGGGTTCAAGTCCCCTTTCGGACACAAGTAATGGTGGGAAGAGAATGAGCACAGATTTCGACATTCAAGACTCGCTATCTCTCATTCGTGAAATTCAAGATTATCCAAAACCTGGCATTCTATTCAGGGATATAACGCCGCTCTTGGCTGATGCAGAGGCCTTCGCAAAACTACTCAAGAAATTATCACCCCTTGCTTTAGATGTGGATTACATAGCTGGTATCGAAGCTCGCGGTTTTATTCTTGCAAGCGCTCTGGCCTCAATGACGGGAAAAGGATTTATTCCGATAAGAAAGAAGGGCAAGCTCCCTTCGAGGACATATTCAAGAAGATATGGCCTTGAATATGGCGAAGATGAGTTAGAGATTCATCAAGATGCCTTTCCTCCTGGTTCGAAAATCCTGTTGATGGATGATGTGCTCGCTACCGGTGGAACTATTTCAGCAGCTTTAGACCTCATCTCAGATGTAGGTGGAGAAGTTTCACTCGTATCCGTTCTGATTGAGATCGAATCTCTCAACGGTCGCGACAATGTAGCCCGATCTCATCAAAATTCTATTGAGGCTCTTCTCAAGGTTTAGGCTCGTAAGTGTCCGCGGGCGCTTTTATCTATTACATGGCAAGATTCACCCGTGGCTGAACTTGTGTACTACTGCGGAACTATGGATAGCGGTAAATCCACGTTGGCGCTCCAAACAGCCCATAACCATAAATCACGTGGCAGATCTGGCTTAATTTTCACCAGCAAAGATCGTGCAGGTGCTGGTGTTATCAGTTCGCGTTTGGGACTTCAGTCAGAAGCAATCGAAGTAGAGACTTCCCTGGACATCCACAAGTTCGTTGTCGAGCATCTTTCCATGGGCGATCGCATTGATTACATCATCTGCGATGAAGCTCAGTTTTATCAACCAGATCAGATTGATGGCCTAGCAAAAATCGTTGATGGCCTTGGTATCGATGTTTATGCATTTGGAATCTTGGCCGATTTTAGAACGAAGCTTTTCCCGGGTTCAGCACGCCTTGTTGAACTTGCCGATCGCGTCAATACTCTTCAAGTTGAAGCGCTCTGTTGGTGCGGTTCTAGAGCTACTCACAACGCACGTACCGTCAATGGTGTGATGGTTACTGAAGGCGAACAAGTTGTCGTCGGTGACGTTGGTAAGAGCGATGAGATTGCCTATGAAGTACTGTGCAGACGTCATCACATGCGTAATGTCACTGCGCGCGCATCACGTTCAGGTCATATGAGTTTAGATCCACTCCCATTCACTGAGTAATAACCGCAACTAAGAGAGACAGGTATATCGATGAATACACGTGCCTATGCAGCGATGTCAGCGAAAGCCGACCTAGTTCCATTCGAGTTCGACCGCCGCGAAGTAGGTGCACATGACGTTGCTCTAGATATCTCTTACGCTGGAATTTGCCACTCTGATATTCACCAGGTTCGCGAGGAATGGGGACCAGCAATCTTTCCTATGGTTCCTGGCCACGAGATAGCTGGCGTTGTTACAAAGGTGGGATCCTCTGTATCGAAATTCAAGGTTGGCGATCTCATTGGCGTCGGAGTCTTCGTTGATTCATGTCGAGTATGCGAAAACTGCAAAGCTGGTCTTCAGCAATATTGCCTCGAATCAATGACAGGTACGTATAACGGCCTAGAACGAGATGGAAAAACTGTCGCAATGGGCGGCTATGCGAATTACTTCGTCATCAACGAGGACTATGCGGTCAAGATTCCTGCAAATCTTCCCCTTGAAGGAGTGGCTCCGCTTCTGTGTGCGGGAATCACTCTCTACTCCCCCATCAAGCATTGGAACGTAGGCCCTGGAAAGAAGGTTGCAGTCATGGGCCTAGGAGGCCTCGGACATATGGGCGTGAAGTTCGCAGTAGCGATGGGTGCAGAAGTTACCGTCCTCTCACATTCTCCACAGAAAGAGAAGGATGCTCTTGCAATGGGCGCTCATCATTTTATCTCCACTAAAGATGAATCAATCTTTACAAAGCATGAAAAGTCATTTGACATTATTCTCAACACAATCAGCGCTGAGATAGATATCAATCTCTATCTAAATCTACTTAAGCTTGATGGAACACTTGTTGTAATTGGTCTGCCAGGTAAGCCCTACGCCGTTCAAGTGGGTTCGCTTCTCAATGGACGACGCTCAATTGGCGGATCCATGATTGGCGGCATTCCCGAGCTTCAAGAGATGCTCGATTTCTGCGGTACACACAACATCACAAGCGACGTCGAAGTAATTAAGGCTGATTACATCAACGAGGCATATACGCGTACTGTGGCAAGCGACGTTAAATATCGCTTTGTAATTGACGCATCAACTATCTAGAAAAACTAGTTAAAGCTGTGAAGGGCTGTTGCCAGTAGCGGCGCAAGGAAGAGCGCAGGCAGCAAGTTTCCAACGGAGATTCTCTTGATATCCAAGAGCCGCAGTGCAATAGCAATAAGCATTAACCCACCACAGATAGTCATCGCATCAATTTGATACTGATCAAGTACGGATCCAAGTGAGAATCCCGCGATTGTCCACAATCCTTGATAGATCCCGACGGGGATGATTGAAGCCATGACTCCCCAACCTAGTGTTGATGCAAAGGCCATAGCTGCGAAGAAGTCGAGAGACGATTTCAAAATCAACTGATCAATGCCCTGACCTGCTCCATCACTAATGCTTCCTAGAATTGCCAATGGTCCAATCACAAAGAGCAGTGATGAAGAGACAAATCCTTCAATAAATGGGCTCTCCT
The DNA here is from genome assembly GCA_965268205.1 of Candidatus Nanopelagicaceae bacterium. Classification (GTDB taxonomy): domain Bacteria; phylum Actinomycetota; class Actinomycetes; order Nanopelagicales; family Nanopelagicaceae; genus Planktophila. The sequence goes on from OZ254161.1 coordinate 734,581, forward strand.
CTGATGCTCTAAAGCGTTTACGGAGATTCTCCCCGAATGTATCAAGTCGCTGTTCGAGTTTGAGTGCAGAGCCAAGTACCCCACCTATCAACATTGAGCCAAGGATTAGCAAGAGGCCAGTGCTCTTTGGGATCTGGCTATTGAAAGATTCTCTCCATAATGGAATAAGCGCTGAAGTTGCGCCAAGAAGCGTTACGAGACCCAACACGTCGGTAATTAGTTTCTGCGAGCTCTCACGCATGCGATTGCCGAGAGTGATTCCAATTCCTGAGCCGATTGCAATAGCTGCAACATTTAAAAGAGTTCCTGAACCAACGAGCATGGTCGCAACTATAGACTGGCGTGATGAACTTTAGATCTCTAGCCCACGCGCTACGTCCCCATAAGACGGTCCCAATTACGCCATGGACTGCCAACGGACGATGGGACCTTTCGCTTCAACGAGTTGTAATCCTCTTCCTCGGTCTCTCTATCTTCGGACTCGGTGATTCACTTTTGATTCAGGGAAATATTGGAAATGCTCCATGGACTGTTCTAGCCGAGGGAGTAACCCTCAAGACCAATCTCTCCATTGGATGGGCTACATTTTTTATTAGCGTCTTCGTGCTCCTTCTCTGGATTCCCTTGCGAGAACGACCAGGTTTTGGAACACTCTCAAATATCGTATTGATCGCATCCTTTATTCAAATTGGAACGATGATCTTTCCAGAAGTGAACACACTGGCATTTGGGATCCTCTACGACCTCGTCGGCATTTCTCTCGTTGGTCTCGGCTCGGCCTTGTACATCACGTGCGGATTAGGGCCTGGGCCTCGAGATGGAGCAATGACTGGCCTTCATCACCGGACAGGTATTCGCGTGGGGCGCGTACGAATGGCAATTGAAGTAACAGTCTTACTGGCCGGTTGGGCTTTGGGTGGAACGGTCGGAGCTGGAACTGCCCTATTTGCTCTCTTAATCGGTCAATCTGTCGCCATTTTTCTAGGTCTGGTAGCGCGTATTTCCCGCAAATAACCTTGTCACTGAACTAGCCTTTAGATACTTCTCTCGGTCTGTGAGCCGTCACTTCACACGGGGTCGCAAACACCCCCGTTAACAAAATCAGGAAGGTTCGTCATGCTCGATACGTTCTTCAAAATATCAGAACGTGGTTCGACTGTAGGTCGCGAAGTTCGCGGTGGTCTGGTCACATTCTTCACAATGGCATATATCGTCGCTCTCAACCCACTCATCATCGGTCTTGCAAAAGATGCTGATGGAAAATTCATTGGTGGCGGAGATGCTCCAAACCTAGCTCTCGTAGCTGCAATGACTGCTCTCATGGCTGGTGTTCTCACCATTCTCATGGGTGTTGTCGGTAACTATCCACTCGCACTCGCAACTGGACTCGGACTTAATACATTCGTAGCAGTTGGAATCGCTTCAAAGATGACTTGGGCAGATGCAATGGGACTCGTTGTCCTTGAAGGCTTGATCATTACGATTCTTGTTCTCACAGGATTCCGTACAGCTGTCTTCAAGGCAGTACCAGCTCAGCTCAAGGTAGCTATCTCTGTTGGTATCGGTCTCTTCATTGCACTTATTGGTCTCGTTGATGCAGGTTTCGTACGTCGTACAGGTACAGGTCCAGTTCCTGTAACTCTTGGCGATGGCGGAACTCTCGTTGGTTGGCCAATCATTGTTTTCGCACTCGGTCTTTTCCTGACTATCGGTTTGATGGTCAAGAAGGTTAAGGGCGCAATCCTTATTGGAATCGTTGTTGCTACAGCTGTTGCAGTTGCAATCGAAACAGCATTCAAGATTGGTCCTAACTTTGATGGAGCTACAGGCAAGGTCAACCCAAAGGGTTGGGGACTTAATGTTCCAGCAATGCCAGATGCAGTAGTTGCCACACCAGATTTCGGACTATTTGGTGACTTCAACCTATTCGGATCACTTGACCGAGTTCCGCTGATCACCGTAATTCTCTTGGTATTCACACTTCTGCTCTCTGACTTCTTTGACACTGTAGGTACAGTCACAGCAATCGGCGCAGAAGCAAATCTCATCGACAAGGATGGAAACATCCCTAATAACGATCGCATCCTTCTTGTTGATTCACTTGCGGCAGTTGCAGGTGGAGCTGGAAGCATTTCTTCAAACACCAGCTACATCGAATCTGCTTCAGGTGTCGGCGAAGGTGCTCGTACAGGTCTTGCATCTGTTGTAACTGGAATTTGTTTCTTGCTTACAACATTCCTTGCACCACTTGTAGCGATCATTCCTTACGAGGCTGCAACACCTGCTCTCGTTATCGTTGGTTTCTTGATGATGACACAGATCAAGTCAATCGATTGGGAAGATTACGGAATCGCTATTCCGGCATTCCTTACAATCATCTTGATGCCATTTACCTACAACATATCTGTAGGTATCGGCGCAGGATTCGTAGCTCACGTAGTAATCCGATATATCCAGGGACGTCGCAAGGATGTACATCCATTGCTTCTCTTGGTATCAGGTCTCTTCATGATTTACTTCCTGTCATCACCAATTAATACCTGGGTTGGTTAGTCCACTCAAACGTTGTAAAGAGAATCGCCATCGTTCCAAAAGGAGCGGTGGCGATTCTCTTTCTTTGCCGAAACAATCTTCTATAAACGCCAATCAATTGGACTTCTACCCTGATTCAGGAGCAGTTCATTAACTCTTGAGAAGGGCTTACTTCCAAAGAACCCTCGATAAGCACTCAGCGGGCTTGGATGAACAGAGATGACACACTCTTTGAAAAGTGGAGCTAACTCTTGCGCTTGCTTCCCCCAAAGGATTGCGATCGCTCCTTGATTAGCGGCAGCTTGAGCGATTGCACTAGTTATCTCTTGCCAACCTAAATTTTGGTGTGCATTAGAAACTCCAACCTCAGTTGTAAGAATTCGATTGAGAAGAAGTACGCCCTCTCGTTGCCATGCCTCTAGATTCCCGTGAGAAGAAACGGGGATTCCTAGATCAGAGTTGAGTTCTTTGAAGATATTGTGCAGTGATGCGGGAATCTTCTGCACTTCTCTTGAGACAGAGAACGCTAACCCATGCGCGTTTCCCGCGGTTGGGTAAGGATCCTGACCAACAATCACGCACTTAACTTCAGCAAGTGGCAACTCAAGGGCCGCGAAGATGAGATCTCGAGATGGTGTTAGGGCAGAGACGTCCAGAGTTTTGAGAATCCCAGAGATTTTATCGGAGAAAGGTTTGAGTACTGGATTCCAACTAGAGTGCACGCGCAGAGAACCGATATCCATCAAAGCGAACTTCCATCGGTAATTCAAAGATATTAGACATATGTTCGCTAGTGATGACCTCAGCGATGGGGCCAGATACCGCCGCTATGCCATTCTTAAGAATAAGAGCGTGGGTCGTACCTGATGGAATCTCTTCAATATGGTGCGTTACTAGAATCGTAGCTGGGGCGCTCGGATCGGATGCAAAGATACTGAATCTCTTTAAGAGATCTTCGCGTCCACCCAGATCAAGGCCTGCAGCGGGTTCATCGAGAAGCAATAACTCAGGATCTGCCATTAGTGCGCGTGAGATCTGAACTCGCTTTCGTTCACCCTCACTGAGAGTTCCGTACTCTCGGTCAGCGAGATCTCGAACACCGAATGTTGTAAGAAGTGCTACAGCTCTCGATTCATCCCATAAATCGTATGCTTCATTCCATCTTCCTAAGATCGCATACGCGGCGGTAAGTACAACGTCGCGAACTTTCTCTTCGTATGGAATATCTTCAGATACCAGTGCGCCACAAATTCCAATACGTGTGCGGAGTTCCCAAAGATCAACGCGACCCATCTCTTGATTGAGAAGCAATACCTTGCCTGATGTAGGAAAGGCTCTCGTTGCAAGGATTTGAAGAAGAGTGGATTTTCCGGCGCCGTTAGGGCCGAGGACTACCCATCGCTCCCCCGGTTGTATAGCGAAATTAAGAGGACCAAGAATTACCCTCTCGCCGCGTCGAACTGAGACATCTCTCAATTCAAGAACGCTATTGGTGCTCATAGGTGGAAAAGATATCTCCTTCACCTAAGAATCACTCGTAAATTGGCGACATCACCTACGTGATTCGCGATAACCTCATCGTATGAGCGAAGAAAAGAGCCTCTTTACCGGGTTAATTCTGGTTTCGGGAGTCGACTCTCCAGGAATCACTAAGGCGCTCTTCGACACGCTTGCCCCTTTTGCCGTCACTGTCCTTGATATCGAACAAGTCGTTATCAGGCAGCGGCTAATTCTGACTGTATTGATTTCCCTCAATCCAGACCATGCGACTGCCATAGATGAAGATCTCACCGCCTGCGCAGATCGTCTCTCCGTCGATATCGCTACCTCATTTAGCGAACAAGGCGATTCTTCTATCGCTGCAAAGAGCGGCCTTGTGCATGTTGTTGCACTTGCTAATCCCCTTGCCCCATCTGCGATTGCCGCAATCGCGGAAGCTATTGCTTCAGAGAGTGGCAATATCGAACGTATCCATAGAACTGCTAGTTACCCGATAACTGCAATTGAATTTACAGTCTCTGGCGTAGATGTGACTAGCCTTCGCCATAATCTTGCAGGCGTTGCAGCAACATCTGGAATTGACATAGCAGTCTCTCCTGGTGGTCTGATGCGGTGGGCAAAGAAGCTAGTTGTTCTCGATGTTGATTCAACTTTGATTCAACAAGAAGTAATTGAACTTCTCGCCGCTCACGCTGGTGTCGAAGACCAAGTACGACTCATCACAGAGCAAGCCATGCGAGGTGATCTCGATTTCTCTGCCAGCTTGAAGGCTCGCGTAGCTCTACTGAAGGGCTTACCTGCGAGCGTCATTGACGAAGTTCGTGGTCAAATACTCCTAACTCCTGGTGCTAGAACACTTGTTGAGACTCTTAAGAAACTTGGACACAGCGTTGCAGTCGTATCCGGAGGGTTTACAGAGGTCATTGAACCCATTCTCAAGGATCTATCAATTAATCATTATCGCGCGAACACACTTGGTGTTGAGAACGGTCTTCTTACCGGGCAAGTTGATGGTCCGATTATCGATCGCGCAGCTAAAGCACAGGCGCTCCGAGATTTTGCAGCCCTTGAATCAGTCAATCTCGAGCAGACTATCGCTATAGGTGACGGTGCAAATGATTTGGATATGATCGCAATTGCTGGCATGGGAATCGCATTTAACGCAAAACCAGCAGTTAAAGCAGCCGCAGATAGTTCTGTATCTGCACCATTCCTTGATTCCGTTCTCTACCTACTTGGTATAACTCGAGAAGAGATTGAGGAAGCGGGCGCAACGCGCAAATAAGAATTGCTTTCTAGTTAGAGGCGACAAGCGTGAATATCGGTTACGAGGATTCCTCGTCCACCCAAGGCCCAGATTTCATCCATGAGTCGGTTGGTATCTTTTCGCAGAACCATCGCTCTTACCGCCACCCAATCTTCCTTCTGCAAGGGTGAAATAGTCGGTGACTCAAGACCTGGAGTAATTGCACAGGCCTCAGAAACTTTGGTCTTTGGAATATCGTAATCAAGCAGAACATACTGGCGCGCGGTTACTACACCTTGCAGGCGTCGAATGAGGATTTCAAGTTCTTGAGCAATTTTCGCATTAGGACCTTTAATCAATATCGCTTCTGATTGAAGAATCGGGTCACCGAAGATTGAAAGTCCAGCTTGTCTTAGAGTATTTCCAGTACTGACTACATCGGCAATTACATCTGCGACTCCAAGACGAACACTGCTTTCGACCGCTCCATCGAGACGAACAACTGTCGCCGCAACATTGAGCGATTTCAAGTGGCTCTCAACGAGACCTGGATAGGCAGTCGCTATTCGCTTGCCAGCTATCTTTCCGACTGTGAGCTCTTGATCTGCGGGACCAGCAAATCTAAAGGTTGAAGATCCGAAATCGAGGCTGAGAACTTCTTCAGCCGACGCTCCTGAATCGATAAGCAAATCACGACCTGTAATTCCTGCTTCTAGTTCGCCAGAACCTACATAGATTGCGATATCTCTTGGGCGCAAATAGTAAAACTCAACACCATTCTCTGAGTCAAGAAGAACAAGGTCTCGTGAATCAACGCGTTGTCGGTATCCAGCTTCTTTCAAAATTGCGATGGAAGATTCTGCCAGTGATCCCTTATTCGGAACAGCGATACGTAACATGATTGCTCCTTAGAGAAACTTGTAAATGTCGGTTGGAGTCAGACCTCGCGCCAGCATGAGCGTCTGGAGACGATAAATCAGTTGACTAATCTCCTCAGCAAGAGCTTCATCTGATTCATGTTCTGCGGCGATCCATACCTCGCCCGCTTCCTCGAGAACTTTCTTTCCAATCTCATGAACGCCAGCGTCAACCGCTTCTACCGTTGCTGAACCTGCTGGACGATCCACGAGTTTCTGCTGGAGTTCAATCCAGAGAGAGTCAAAAGTCTTCATGGGGATACTTTACTTGAGTTAATCAACAGCAGGTTGGTAATTAGTGAGTCGTGATCTTCTCTCGCAACAGATTGACCATCGCAGCTGGATCTTCAGCGTTAAAGACAGCACTTCCCGCGACAAAGGTATCTGCGCCAGCATCCCGAGCAATTTCAATAGTCTCAAGAGATACTCCTCCATCGACCTGCAACCAGATTGGGCGAGATCCCATCAACTTCTTAGTCCTCTTCACCTTTTCCATCATCTCAACCATAAACTTCTGGCCGCCAAAACCGGGTTCGACAGTCATAATCAAAACCATATCAATTTCGTCGAGGTGATCTTCATAAAGTTCAATCTCGGTTGCAGGTTTTAGAGCGAAAGCTGCCCGCGACCCGTGGCTTCGTATTCCAGCCGCGGTCGCCCTGATATCGCTACATGCCTCAACATGGAAGGTGACGCTCGCAGAACCAGCTTGCGCATAATCAATTGCTATCTGATCCACCTTCGCAACCATAAGATGGGTATCTACGGGAATCGAAGTCTCTCTAATAATCTTGGTAGCGGCATCGAAATCGAAGGTGAAATTTGGAACAAAAATGTCATCCATAACATCCAAGTGGATAAAGTCGCTGACATTAGCAATCTTTGCAATCTCTGCTGCTAGGTTTCCGCGGTCAGCGTTGAGGATGCTCGGTGTTAAGCGAATATCTTCGCTCATGCTTGCACCCGCTTCCTAAATATTGCAAGGAACATCGAATCAGTCTCGTGACGTCCTGTCCAGAGTGAAAGATTAGGGCCTCGCGTGGCTCCGATAAGTTCGCTAGGCATACATTCGGCAACATCCAGCTGTTCGAGTTCCGGATGGCTCTTTAAAATCATCTGCACTTGGGCGCTAGTCTCTGCGAAATGAGGACTACATGTTGCATAACCAAAAATACCGCCATCGTTGAGAACAGAAATGGCCGCCTCTGAGAGTTCACGTTGCAACTCGGTCAGAGCTCGTAAGTCCTGAAGTGTTCTGCGCCAGCGAACTTCAGGGCGTCTGCGCAAAGCACCTAAACCTGTGCAAGGAACATCAGCGAGAATTGCATCAAATCTAGCCGGTTGAGAAGCGATATCTCGTCCATCTCCGACGATAACCGGAAAAGAACCAATGACTTTCTTAACGAGAGCTGCTCGAGGTTCTGAGATTTCATTTGCAACGAACTTCTTTCCTTTACTTCGAGCAAGATGGGAAATGAGCGCTGCCTTTCCGCCAGGACCTGCGCAGAGATCGAGAATGTTTTCTGCCTTGTCGGCAAACTTCATAAAGATATCTGCAACAAGCTGCGAACCTTCATCCTGCACGCCAGCTTTGCGATGGCGAATAAGTTCTAGCGATCCCGGCGAACCTTCGAAACGTGCACCGTAAGGTGAAAATTTCGTAGCAACAGCGCCAAGTTCAACGAGTTCTGCCTGCGTTGACTCCCCCGGCCATGAGACCAACGTTGGCGATGCAGGAACATTATTGGCCGCTAACTCTTCTTCTACCAAGGCGAAATCTTTCAGAAGGTCGTAATAGGCCGAGACAATCCACTCAGGATGCGAATAAAGAATCGCTAGTTTTACAACTGGATCTTTGATCTCTTCAAGGGGTGTAAGCCACTCTTCTAAACTCTTTGCACTGACCTTTCGCAGTATCGCATTTACATAGGATGCCTTTGATTCACCGATAACTTTTCGAGCAAGCTCTACAGTTGCAGCAACGGCGGCGTGGGTCGCAACACGCATCTCAAAGAGTTGATGGACACCCAGACGGCAGATATCTACAATCCCAGGATCAACTTCACTCCAAGGTCTATCGGCCACTTGCTGCAGGATGTAGTCGTGGCGACCCTGCATACGCAGAGTTCCGTACAATAATTCTGTAGCAAAACCCTTATCTCGAACCTCGAAATTTGATGCCGTTAGCGCCTGGGGAAGCAGAAGGTTTGAGTATCCGCCTCTTCGATTAACCTCGCTGAGAATGTCATAGACCAAGACGCGTACTGCATCGGGCTTAGGTGATTTAAAAGAATCGCGACGAGCTTTAACCAAAGAGCTCACCTGGCAGCAAGCGCGCACCATTAACCCATGATTGAACTGCGGTCCGCGTCTTGCCTTGTGGAGTGATGAACCCGAGTGACAAGGCAGATGTAGATGTACCAACGAAGAGTTTCTTATCCTCAAATAGAATCTCGCCTGGCTTAAGAACTTTCTCTTCAATAATCGGTGAATCAATTTTTACTGTGGATCCCCGAAAAATAGTCCATGCGCCTGGATGAGTTGTGAAAGCTCTGATCTTTCTGGAAATCTTCAACGCATCCTCATTCCAGTTAATCTGACATTCAGCCTTTGTGATCTTGGCTGCCTTCGTCACATCCGTTGAACTCTGCGGAGTAGGTTTCGCCCCATCTTCAATCATCTTCAAAGATTCGAGAAGCGCCTCTGATCCAAGCTCTGATAACTCCTTGAAAAGCTCATCAGAGGTAATGTCATCATCAAGTGCAAATCGTTTCATTAGATAAATGGGTCCCGTATCCATCCCCTCATCTAATTGGAAGACTGTTACTCCAGTAACTGCATCACCTGCTTCGATAGATCTCTGCACTGGCGCAGCACCTCGCCATTTAGGTAGCAGAGAGAAATGGAGATTGATTGAGCCATGTGTAGGAGCGCTTAACTCTTCGAGCTTAAGGATTTTTCCGTAACCAATCGTGATCATGAGGTCCACAGAGGACGCTAAAGTGAGGAACTCATCCTTCGTCTCTGGCTTATGACAATTGATTCCTGCGCTGCCCGCCCATGCGCTTACTGCACTCTCTTTCAACTCTTGCCCTCGTCCAGCGGGCCTATCAGGCTGAGTTATCACGAACGCTAATTCGAAATCGGAGATCTGAAGAGCGCTGAGTGAATCGATGGCAACTTCAGGAGTCGCCGCAACTGCAATACGCAACTACTTTCCTAAACCTGGTGAGTGAGGCGAAACCTTAATTGTTGGAGTAAATCCATTCTGTGAATTCATCCCAAACCATTCAGACTCGCGAATCTCTTTCATTGCTAATTTTCTATTCTCGTCAGATAGACGGTCGATAAAGAGCACTCCATCAAGATGATCTGTCTCATGTTGCAGGGCACGCGCCAAGAGCTCAGTTCCTTCTACGACTATTGGCTCTCCATGCATCGTAAAACCCTTGGCAACGGCTCGGAATGCTCGTGGCGTTGGATAGACCAAATCAGGGAAACTTAAGCAACCTTCATCACCCTCTTGTTGCTCCGAACTCAGCTCGAGAGTCGGGTTAACGAGATGACCAATAGCTTCATCAACATCCCAGACAAATACTCTAAGAGGAACGCCAATCTGAGGCGCAGCAAGTCCAGCGCCAGGAGCCTCGAGCATCGTCTCTGTTAAATCCTTTACTAACTTTCGGAGCTCTTTATCGAAATCAACGACCAACTGAGCGGGTGTAACCAAGACAGGGTCCCCGAAGTGTCGAATTGGTTGCACAGTCATAGTCGTATCTTACCTACTTGGTGATTGAATACGGATCTATACGCATTGCAAGCAAACTCTTCTTTGAAGCGCTTCTGCGTCGCTGATACTCATGTATGAGGGCTACCAATGATTGAGCCTCGTCCAAAGGTCCCAATAAAACAATCCGCTGCATTTCACCCTTCACTTGGATAGGGCCAAGAATACGAAGGGCTCTAGGCAATCTGCCATCTTCTTTTGCCGCCTGAAAACCACGAATTACCTGCTGTGTCTCATTGAGTCCAACATCTATCGATATTGCTTTTGCATAGGGTGGAAGCCCTGTCTCTTTTCTCTCTTCAAGCTCTCTATGAGCAAGAAGGCTAGGTTTCCATGATGAGAGCGCTCCGATTATTGGACTCGAGTGTGAGATGACCAAAAGAATCTTTCCATCTTTAGATAAAAAACCTCCTTGAGAAAAAATCAATTGTTGCGCTCTCTCAAGCGATTTGAGATCGGATTCGTTGAGAAGACAATCAGAATCCAAAACTACAATTGCCGAATAACCCCCAACTACATATGGTGCACTTCCAGGTGTTGCAATCACAATACCTTCAGTTAATGCATGATCATCGAGTACTGAATCTCCTTCTGAAAGAGAGATCTTTACTCCTGGGAAAGCTCTACCTATCTCATGGGAATATCTCGTTGATCCGCGTGAAAGCAGATAAGGAACCTTTCCTGAACACCAAGTACAACTCCAATCTGAATACTTGTTATCACAGAGCGAACATTCGATAGGTGAAGAGGCAGATTTCTTCAGGAGGCGAGCTCCGCAAGAGCAGAGCGAAAGATTCCTGCACTTCGAACAAGATATCGCTTGCGCGTAACCTTTTCTGGAAGCCAAGAAGAGGACTGGTCCAACCTTAAGCGCCGAGCGAATCGTGGGAATAATTCTCCCGGGAAGGAGCTCCTGAAACTCCTGCTGGTGACTTTCTACGTTGATGCGGCTCCTAGTTGCTCGAAACTTAATTTCACCCGATTCAATCTGTCGTGCGACTTCGGCGCTTGGCGCAAAACCCACCGCTAAGAAATCAACTTTCTGCAGTTTCGCACGGATGAGTGCGACATCTCTAGCGTTCCACCCAGGAGTTCTCTGCTCAAAGAGATGCTCTGATCCCTCATCAAAGATGATTATTTGTGCCAAATCGGGAATATCGGCAAAGACTGCACTTCGAGTTCCAATAACTAAATTGTCTGTCGAATACCTCGCTTGAAGAAAATTTCGATAACGGTCAGTTCTATCTAAGGATGAATCAAGAACAAGTGCATCTGGATTGAGAGATTTCAATCGAGAGATTGTTCGGGAATCAGGAACGATTACAAGCAGACTCCCCTTTCCTTTCTGCTTTCCAATCAACTCCGAAAGCGCCTCAAACGGATTTCTATGTGATGGAAGCTGTAAAAATTCTCTCCGTTCTTTCGAAGAAATTCTCTTAACTTCAGGTGCTCTCCACACTTCCTTCTCAATCGATGCAACTCTGGGTGGAATAGCAGAACGAATAAGATCGTACGGATTTGCGGCCCAGCCCTTTGAAACAGCGAGGATCAACTTCAAAAGTTCTGAAGAGGCTACCGAGATTGGTGAGATCACCTTTGAAATCGGTTTGAGTCCACCGACTGCAGATCCATCAGCAACACTGAGAACCAAGCCTTCGACCTCGCGATCGCCAAACGGAACTTGAACTCGGATTCCAACAGAAACCTGATCGACTAGTCCTGTTGGGATTGAGTAGTCATACGGTTGATCTAGATGGTAAACACCAGTATCAACCTGTATCTGGGCAACAAATCTAGACTGCTCTGCCTTACCGTACTCTCTCTTCGCAACTTCAGCTTTGAGTCGAAGTGGCTTCATAGCGAGCTACTGAGTATTCGATTTATTTAACTGCGGCTTGCAGCGCAGAAACTCTATCTGTTCGCTCCCAAGTGAAGTTAGGCAATTCACGACCGAAGTGACCGTATGCAGCAGTCTCTTGGTAGATAGGGCGTTTCAAATCCAAATCGCGAATGATCGCAGCTGGGCGAAGATCAAAGACTGTCGTAACAGCATCTTGAATCTTCTGAACAGGAACTGTTTCTGTTCCGAATGTCTCAACGAAGACTCCAACTGGCTGAGCCTTTCCAATTGCATAAGCAACTTGAACTTCACAACGCTTTGCAAGGCCTGCCGCAACAACATTCTTAGCGACCCAACGCATTGCGTACGCCGCTGAACGGTCTACCTTTGAAGGATCCTTTCCGGAGAATGCACCGCCACCATGGCGAGCCATTCCTCCGTAGGTATCAACAATAATCTTTCGACCGGTAAGTCCCGCATCGCCCATAGGACCGCCGATGACGAAACGACCGGTTGGGTTAATCAAGACACGCATATCTTTGCGAGGAAGATCAATCTTTGAAAGCACTGGGTCGATGACCTGAGCGATAATTTCTGGAGTTAATTTCTTCACAACATCGACTTCTTCAGCATGCTGACTAGAAATGACAACTGTATCTAGCGCTATCGCCTTATCTCCATCATATTCAATGGTGACTTGAGTCTTTCCATCAGGGCGCAAGTAACCGAGAGCCCCTGACTTACGAACCTTTGAAAGTTGCTGAGCGAGCTCATGTGCAAGCCAGATAGGTAACGGCATTAACTCTTTTGTGTCATCGCATGCGTAACCAAACATCAAACCTTGATCGCCAGCGCCCTGCAGATCTAGTGGATCTACAGCAGAAGCGACACGGTGCTCAAAAGCATCATCGACTCCCTGAGCAATATCTGGAGATTGTTGACCGATTGAGATTGAAACGCCGCAGCTATTTCCGTCGAAGCCCTTTACTGATGAGTCGTATCCAATACCAATGACAGTATCTCTAACGATCCCCATCACATCTGCGTAACCATTTGTAGTTACTTCACCAGCAACATGGACCTGACCTGTGGTGATCAAAGTTTCAACAGCAACACGGCTAGTTGCATCTTGCTCTAGGAGCGAATCGAGAATCGCATCCGAAATCTGATCGGCAATCTTATCTGGGTGTCCTTCGGTTACAGACTCTGAGGTAAATAGGCGCTTTGACATTGGGTTAACCTAACTGAATAAGGGCTGCATCTAGTAGTTCTCTAGCCAGCGTGTCTTTCGTGGTCTTCGCCACCTTGATAGAACTGCCATCTTTCTTGAATATCTCGCCGTACGTAGTCTCGTAATTGAAGATATCTCCCCCGGAAATATCGTTGAGATAGAGAATATCGGCGCCCTTGCTCTCGAGTTTAGCCAGAGCTGAATTACTGTCATGGCTCGTTTCTGCAGCAAAGGCAACAATGATCTGGTCTGTCTTCTGAGCCGATAAACTCTTCAGAATATCGGGGTTCTCAGTTAATTCAATGTGTCGATAGTCAATCTTCTTAATCTTTTCATCAACAGTACGTAAAGGTTTCGCATCTGCAACAGCTGCGCTCATGAAAAGCACGTCACATTCAGCAAACCGATCTTCAACAGCGGTTTGCAACTCTTGCGCAGTCTCAACGCGAATTATCTCTACCCCGTCGATATCAGGCAATTGTGAGTTAGCGGAGATGAGGGAAACTTTCGCTCCACGCTTAGCTGCTTCGCGTGCAATGGCATAACCCTGTTTTCCTGATGAGCGATTGCCAATGAAGCGAACAGGATCAATCGGTTCACGCGTTCCACCTGCTGTAATCAGAACGCTCTTGCCAGAATAATCATTAGTCGAAGACAGGAGAAATTGAATTTCTGCAACAATCTGTTGAGTATCAGGTAAGCGACCTTTTCCAATATCGCCACTTGTAAGAGCGCCGACTTCCGGCTCCATCACATGCACTCCCCTGTTTCGCAAAGTCTCAACATTGGCCAAGGTTGCAGGATTGCTCCACATCTGTGGGTGCATCGCAGGCACGAGGAGAATCTCTGATTTCGATGCCAATACAACATTCGTCAGAAGATCATCTGCTCTACCCGCTGCTAACCTTGCAATCAGATCAGCCGTCGCAGGAGCGATAACGATAAACTCTGAGTTCTTCGCTAGAGATATATGGCGAACTTCTTCAACGCTTTCAAATACTTCGGTGGTAACACTGCGTCCGGAGAGCGCTTCCCATGTTGCCTTGCCGACAAAATTAAGACTAGAAGGAGTTGGAACAACGGTAATTCTGTATCCTAGATCGAGCAGTCGTCGTAACAAATCACACGACTTATAGGCTGCAATTCCACCACCAACACCGAGAATTATTTCGCGGCCGTGAACCTGCATTGTTAAGAGCTCTTACGAGTTACGCAGTTGGTTCGAGATTTTCAATGGTGAGTAGACCTTCGTTAATCTCACGAAGCGCGATTGAAAGTGGCTTCTCGTGAACGTGTGTATCTACTAGTGGGCCAACATACTCAAGGAGACCTTCACCGAGCTGTGAGTAGTAAGCATTGATTTGGCGAGCACGCTTTGCTGCGTAGAGAACGAGGCTGTACTTAGATCCAGCCTTATCAAGAAGTTCATCGATTGGCGGGTTTGTAATTCCATCCAAATGAGCGCTCATTATTTACTCCCAAATACTAATAACCGGTTAGGCAGACGCGAAGTCTATCAGCCTTGCGACTACCTTCTCGACCTGATCATTGACCACAACCTTGTCGAAGAATGAGGCGGCCGCCATCTCATCTTGGGCCAGAGCCAGGCGTGCTGCTCGTCGTTCCGCACTATCGGTTCCTCTGCCCTCTAGTCGAGCAACGAGTTCTTCCCATGTAGGGGGTTCGAGAAAGACCAAGATCGCTTCTGGCATCTTCTTCTTAACCTGTTTAGCGCCGGTAATTTCAATCTCAAGAAGAACGCTGTGTCCATCTGCCATGGCGCTTAGGACTGGAGCCGACGGCGTTCCGTACTTACTGCCAGCAAATTCTGCCCATTCAAGAAACTCATTTCGTTTAACAGATTTATCAAAATCCTCGTTAGATAAGAAGTGGTAATCAACGCCATCAACCTCATTGAAGCGAGGAGCTCTTGTTGTCGCTGAAATACTAACTACAAATGGAGAAGAGCGTTTCAACTCTTTTGCGACCGTGCTTTTACCCACTCCACCAGGACCAGAGAGGACTACCAACTTTCCTCTTAAGGTGGAAGTCAGGGAAGGGAACTCCTTGAGTATCTCTTCAACTTGCAAACGACCAAGACCTTGAATACGTCGTGTTGGAGAAATGTTCAATTTTTCAAGCAGTCCGGCCGCTCTTATCTTTCCAACTCCGCTCTTAGATTCCAGCAATTCAAGAACTCGCATCTTTGCAATAATCTGATCACTCTTAGAAAGTTCTAAAACTTGAGCGATTGAAAGATCGCCAGTTCTTACCTTTTCTTTCACCTGTGCTCTGCGTTGGCGCGAGAGCTTAGCCTTCTCCAGGGCAGCGCTTCGCTCCTCAGGAGTTAATTTTGGAGGAAGGCCCATGCGACTAATTTACTTGAGAATCTCATCTGCTATTGACCGAGCGCGCGCCGACATCGCAGCTGCGCCATCTTTCCAAGCGCCTGTGATCGGTCTACCTATAACCAACAGTGAAGCACCCGCAGTGATTGCATCAACCGGGGTCATAGTGCGTTTCTGGTCATCGCTCTTCGCATCTGAGAGAGGACGAACACCCGGCGTAATAATTTCAATATCCGGACCTATCGCTGATCGGATGGATGCAATCTCGAGCGGAGAGCAGACAATCGCCTTTGCTCCAGCGTTAACGGAAAGCTTCGCAAGTGCCACCGCGCTCTCTAGCGCGTTATTTGCATATCCAATTTCGAAGAGATCTTCTTCAGAGAGCGAGGTCAGGATCGTGACCGCTGTAATCGAAGTGCCAGGAAGTGCGCCTACTGCAGCAGCAACCATCTCCTTCCCACCGGATGCGTGCACGGTAAGGAAACGTGGCGATAAGGATTTAACAGCGCTTGCTGCACCAGCTACGGTATGAGGAATGTCGTGGAGTTTAAGGTCGAGAAAGATGTCGGAGTCAGTGACATCTTGTATTGCAGATACTCCAGCCTGTCCAAAGTTGAGAAAGAATTCAAGACCCAATTTGTAGACAGAGACGCTCTCGTGCGTTGCCTCTACCCATCGCTTAGCAGTCTCTAAATCTGATGTGTCGACTGCGAGAACAATTGGAGCTTTCATTAGATCTCATCTCTATGTGCATATCCGATTGCATCCTTCAGGGTTGCAAATCCACGTGCTGCAAGTAAATCTCTAAGCTCATTTTGAATTTTGATGAGCGCCGTTGGATTACCGAAACTTGCAGTACCAACAGATACTCCCGACGCACCTGCAAGAATCAATTCGAGGGCGTCGCGACCTGAAGAAACACCGCCCATTCCGAGGATTGGCGTAGTTGGAAGCGCAGCGTGCACTTGATAAATAGCCCTAACCGCAACTGGTCGGATCGCAGGACCTGAGAGTCCACCAGTCTTGCCTCCAAGGTGAGGTTTCATCGTGTCAAGATTAATCACCATTCCAAGAACAGTATTTATCAGGGCAAGCGAATCCGCGCCAGCATCGACAACTCCGCGGGCAATCTCAGGCAGATTCGTTACATCTGGGCTGAGCTTTGCAATGATGGGCAGTTCTCCACCAATAGTTTTACGAACGCCATCGATTACTCTGCGTGATGCATCTGGGTCACAAGCGAAAACCAATCCGCGGTTTTCGACATTTGGGCAAGAGATATTTACTTCAACAGCGCTGAGTCCCGAGACTGAACGCAACTTTCGTGCAAGAGTTGAGTACTCCTCAATTGTTTCTCCAGCGATAGAGACAATTACTCGAGCTTTCTGCTCGAGAAGCCAAGGCACATCATTAGCTAAGAAAGAATCAATTCCAGGACCTTGCAAACCAATTGAGTTAAGCATCCCTGATGGCGTCTCAGCCATACGCGGAGTTGGTCGACCGTGGCGAGGCTTGCTCATGACAGATTTCGTAACAACTGCGCCGATACTGTTAAGGGGAAAGAATTGAGCTAACTCTTTGCCGCTGCTTGCGCATCCACTTGCAGTAAATACCGGAGATGGAAACCATGCGTTTCCAAGGGTCGTTGACATATCCACTGGAATGCTCATTGCTGTGCCTCTGGAACTTGTCCAACAAGATCCCACTTCACTCGAGATCCATCCATTACTGGGCCATCAATACATGAACGTAGCATTGATACCGAACCATCGTCAGCAACTACTGGCAGCACACAGGTCATGCAAATACCAATGCCACAAGCCATGGACTCTTCAACTGCACACTGATGAATAACATCGGTATCCGCAACCAACTCGGTAATCGCACGCAACATTCCCATTGGTCCGCACGAGTAGATAACGTCGATATTTCTATTCTTTACTATCTCAAGAAGTGTCTCTGTGACTCTACCCTTCTCCCCCATAGACCCATCTTCAGTGTAAATCTTGAGCGAATTAACCGAGCGCTTTCCTTCCAGAGGTGCATAAATTTTTGAACCAACACTGGCACCGAGCAACATATCTACCTTGCAGTTGCGATTCTTGAGAACGTCAGCAAGGCCAAATAGCGGAGCAGATCCATAACCCCCACCAATAAGTAGTGCGTTGATTGGTTCAGTCGGAATTCCGAATGCGGTGCCAAGGGGCGCGACGATATCAATATCGGTTCCTTCCGGCAGGGAACAGAGCCACTTAGAGCCTGAACCATGAGGAGCAACGATGAGCTCCATCGTTCCACCGTACTGACTGCTATCTGTAGTACGCGATATTGCAAATGCTCTACGTAGAACCATTCGAGAAGTATCGCCACCGACTGAAATCGCTACGAAGTTTCCAGGGCGGCAGGACTTAACTAAGTCACCAACGCTAATCAATATTTGATGATAGGAACCAACTCGCTTATTAGAGAGAATTGTTGCAATCTGCTGTGATGCACTGCGATTTATTGAGCTCATTATCGCTTCAACCATTCTTGAATTGGCGTAACTCCCATATCGCCTCGCTGAAGTTCCTTAATTCCTTCAACCGCAGCGCTAAAACCGGCTGTAGTTGTGATGATCGGAATTGATCTCTGGACTGAAGCAGTTCTAATTGCCCATCCATCTGCACGAGTACCACGACCTACTGGAGTGTTGATTACCAAATCAATATCACCGCTGTTGAGCATCTCGACTATAGTCTTCTCGCCTAGTGGCCCCGTTCCTTGTGAGTTCTTGCGAACGATAACGGTTGAAATACCATTTTCACCTAGGAAATTCGCCGTCCCATCGGTAGTCAAGACTCTAAATCCAAGTGCAATCAACTCGCGAGCTGGGGCGACTCCTGAAGCTTTATCTTTATCTGCAAGAGAAATAAATACAGTCCCGGCTTTGGGAAGAGGGCCGAATGAACTTATCTGAGATTTTGCATAAGCTTCACCGAAGTTGTCAGCAATACCCATAACTTCACCTGTAGATCGCATCTCGGGTCCCAACACGGCATCAACGCCACGACCGTCTACGCGTCTAAAGCGATTCCACGGAAGAACTGCCTCCTTGACACTGATTCCCTTAGCAATCGCATCGCCAGTTGCAGGAAGTAAGCCTTCAGCTCTCAATTCCGCAATCGATGTACCTAACGAAATCCGAGCAGCAGCTTTCGCCATCGGAACACCCGTTGCTTTGCTAACGAATGGAACGGTGCGAGATGCACGAGGATTCGCTTCCAGTACGTAGAGGATGTTATCCGCCATCGCGAATTGAATATTAATGAGACCACGTACCCCAACGCCTTGAGCGATCTTTAGCGTCGCCTCTCGGATTGCGCTACGTTGCCCTTCATTGATTGTCATTGCGGGTAGAACACACGCGCTGTCTCCAGAGTGAATACCAGCCTCTTCAATATGTTCCATAATTCCACCAAGCAGCAAATCCGTGCCGTCATAAAGAGCATCGACATCTAATTCGATCGCTGAATCTAAGAACCGATCAACAAGAACCGGGTGATCTGGCGTGATATCTGTTGCTCGGGAGATAAATCCGGCAAGTGCCTGGTCATCGTAGACAATTTCCATTCCACGACCACCTAGAACAAAGCTAGGACGAACCAGAACTGGATAACCAATACGCTGTGCGATTGATAGCGCCTCCATCTCAGAAGATGCCATACCAAATTCAGGTGCTGTAAGACCTTGTTCCTGCAAAACAGCTCCAAATGCCCCGCGTTCCTCCGCCAAGTTAATTGCATCTGGACTTGTTCCAAGGATTGTTACTCCGGCAGCTTTGAGCCCTGAAGCTAAACTCAGTGGAGTCTGTCCACCTAGTTGAGTAATAACACCGAGTACAGGACCCGCGAGAGTCTCGGCATGAACAACTTCAAGGACATCTTCCAATGTAAGTGGCTCAAAATAAAGGCGATCACTGGTGTCGTAATCCGTTGAGACTGTCTCAGGATTACAGTTGATCATTACAGTTTCGAAACCAGCTTCACGAAGAGTAAATGATGCATGGACGCATGAGTAATCGAACTCAATTCCTTGACCGATCCGATTTGGACCACTGCCGAGAATAATGACAGCTGGTTTAGTGCGGGAACGCACCTCGGTCTCTTCCTCGTAGCTCGAATAGTGATATGGCGTGAAAGCTTCGAACTCTGCCGCACATGTATCAACTGTCTTATAAACAGGTCGAACATTGAGGTGTTGGCGAACTTTGCGAACATCCTCTTCTGCTATTCCACGCAACCTAGCTATTTGAAGATCTGAGAATCCCATCGACTTGGCAGTTTGGAGAATCTCCGCGTTTAGCTCCCCTGGTAAGGCGATTTCGCGAGCAGTCTCATTAATTGTTGCAATCTGCTGAAGGAACCAACGGTCAATCTTTGTAGATGCGTAAATCTCGTCGCTTGTCGCCCCAGTCCACATCGCAAGCTGAACCTGTTGCAATCGGTATTCAG
The DNA here is from genome assembly GCA_965268205.1 of Candidatus Nanopelagicaceae bacterium. Classification (GTDB taxonomy): domain Bacteria; phylum Actinomycetota; class Actinomycetes; order Nanopelagicales; family Nanopelagicaceae; genus Planktophila. The sequence goes on from OZ254161.1 coordinate 754,475, forward strand.
TAGGAATCTTCATAGATTCAAGTAATGAATTCTTGAGTGTTGGCGCAAACTCCTTAGGGAAGGAGAAGATCGCCTCTTTACGTTCCAAAGAACGAAGCGCCTTCATCAACGCTTCAGGGAATGAACGACCTATCGCCATCGCCTCGCCTACGCTCTTCATCGTTGTTGTTAAGCGTGGATCTGCATCCTGGAACTTCTCAAATGCAAAGCGCGGGGCCTTTACAACGATGTAATCCAGAGTCGGTTCGAATGAAGCTGGAGTTACCTGCGTGATGTCATTTTTGATCTCATCAAGTGTGTAACCAATTGCCAGCTTTGTAGCAATTTTTGCGATTGGAAAGCCAGTTGCTTTGGAAGCTAGTGCGCTTGAACGAGATACACGTGGATTCATCTCGATAACGATAATGCGACCATTATCAGGATTTACCGCAAACTGAATATTGCAGCCTCCTGTATCAACCCCTACCTCACGGATAATATCTATCGACAGGTTACGGAGCTTCTGGTACTCAACATCGGTAAGAGTAAGTGCTGGTGCGACAGTAATTGAATCACCAGTGTGAACACCCATTGGATCGATATTTTCAATGCTGCAAACAATCACAACGTTATCAACCTTGTCGCGCATAACTTCAAGTTCATACTCTTTCCAACCAATGATCGATTCTTCGATCAGTACTTCCGAGGTTGGGCTATGTCGAAGGCCAGCTCCGGCTATCTGGCGCAGAGTCTCTTCATCGTATGCAATTCCTGAGCCCAGGCCACCCATAGTGAATGAAGGGCGGATCACGCAAGGGAATTTGAGTTCGGCTGCTGCTGCAAGCACTTGATCCATTGTGTGGCAGATAATTGATTTAGCTGATTCTCCCCCAACTTTCTCAACGATTGCTCTAAAGAGTTCGCGATTTTCGCCTCGCTCGATAGCTGCAACATCGGCACCAATGAGTTTTACATTGTATTTATCCAGAGTTCCAGCCTCGTAGAGACCTATCGCTGCATTGAGAGCAGTCTGTCCACCGAGAGTTGCAAGAACGGCATCTGGCCGCTCTTTTGCGATGATGCGTTCAATAAATTCAGGCGTAATCGGCTCGATATATGTTGCGTCAGCGAACTCCGGGTCGGTCATAATCGTTGCCGGATTTGAGTTAACCAGAATTACGCGAATGCCTTCCGCGCGCAATACGCGACACGCTTGAGTACCCGAGTAATCAAATTCGCAAGCTTGTCCAATGACGATTGGGCCAGAACCAATTACAAGTACGCTCTTAATTGAAGTATCGCGTGCCATTAGTTAGCCACCGCCATTCGCGGATACTTCTGCATCATCTCAACGAACTGATCAAAAAGATAAGAAGCATCGTGCGGACCTGCAGCGGCCTCCGGGTGATACTGAACGCTAAAAGCCCCACGTTCAAGTAATTCGATACCTTCAACAACACCATCGTTAAGACAGAGATGTGTTACTTGACCTGGACCGAAGACTGTTGTGAATCCTGCATCTGTTGGAGCTTTCAATGCGAAGCCATGGTTATGGGCTGTGATCTCCACTTTTCCGTTTCGCTTATCTATTACAGGCTGATTGATTCCTCTGTGTCCAAATTGCAATTTATATGTTTCAAAACCTAACGCACGACCGAGAATCTGATGACCGAAGCAGATTCCAAAGACTGGGATTTCATCTCCGAGAATTTCACGTACAAGATCTATCGTCGCAGTCATTGTCGCTGGATCACCTGGTCCGTTGGAGAGAAATACTCCATCGGGCTTAATGGCTTCAATCTCAGCCAATGTTGAGTTGTGTGGCATGACATGAACTTCTATTCCACGCTCGGCCATCAGCCTTGGAGTCGCAGCTTTAATTCCGAGATCGAGAGCTGCGACGGTAAATCGCTTCTCACCAATAGCTGGTACAACGTAAGTTTTTGGAGTTGATACATCGTCAACGAGATTTGACCCTGACATAAGTGGTTGCTTACGTACTTCTACGACCATCTCTTCCCGCGAAAGTTCTTCGCCGGAGAAAATTCCGACTCTCATCGCTCCACGATCACGTAAATGTCGCGTAATGGCTCGTGTATCGACACCTTGGATACCAACGATTCCTTGGGCAATTAGCTCTGATTCGAGATCGCCCTCACTACGCCAATTACTGGTTATTGAGGATGGATTTCGGACCACAAAACCTGCAACCCAATATTTCTTTGATTCGTTATCGAAATTGTTCACGCCGGTATTTCCAATATGGGGCGCAGTCATAACGACGACTTGCTTGTGGTACGAAGGGTCAGTCAACGTCTCTTGGTAACCAGTCATTCCAGTCTGGAATACCGCCTCACCAAATGTCTTTCCTGTAGCAGCCCAGGACTTGCCTTCAAATATGCGACCATCATCGAGTACAAAGAAAGCTTTACTCATGATTGAACCGCCTTAAAGGTGAGTTTGCCGCCATAGATTGTCGCTGTAACCAATCCTTGCAGCTCCATTCCATGGAACGGAGTATTCCTGCTTCGGGATGAAACTCGGTCACGATCGACCCTATTGAGCGCGGTCGGATTTATCACAGTGAGGTGGGCGGGAGCGCCTTTCTCGAGCGTCTTGCCGTGGTCTGCGTAGCGACCGATCTCTGCAGGCTTACGGCTCATGCGGTCCACAAGTTGCTCCCAAGAAAGAAGTCCTGTCTGGACCATCGTCTGGTTAACAATCGAGAGCGCAGTTTCCAGTCCCAGCATTCCGAAGGCTGCTTCTTGCCACTCGCACTCCTTGCTCTCGGCTGCGTGAGGAGCGTGATCGGTGGCGACGATATCGATTGTTCCATCGGCTAGCGCTTCGCGTAGCGCTATCACATCCGATTCAGAACGCAGCGGTGGATTGACCTTGAAGATTGGATCGTAACTGCGTGCTAATTCATCGGTAAGAATTAAATGATGCGGGGTAACTTCGGCGGTCACTCTCATGCCACGAGACTTTGCCCAGCGAATAATTTCAACCCCACCAGCTGTCGTTACATGGCAGATGTGAAGTCGTGATTGAACGTGATCAGCTAGAAGAATATCTCTTGCGATAATTGCTTCTTCAGCGATTGCCGGCCATCCCTTCAAACCTAGTTGTGACGAAACGAATCCTTCATTCATCTGCGAACCAACGGTAAAACGAGGCTCTTGGGCATGTTGGGCAATAACGCCATCAAACTTCTTTACATACTCCAGTGCACGACGCATCACTAGTGGATCGAAGACGCAATTACCATCATCACTAAATACTCGAACTCTGGCCTGAGAATCAGCCATCGCTCCGATATCTGCAAGCTCTTCACCAGCTAGTCCCTTAGTTACCGCTCCAATGGGAAAAACATCTACAAGACCAGCTTCTCGTCCCAATCTAAAGACTTGTTCAACTACCCCAGCGGTATCTGCAACTGGTGAGGTATTAGCCATCGCGCTCACCGCGACATATCCCCCTTTAGCTGCTGCCTGCGATCCTGACATAACAGTTTCTGCATCTTCTTTACCTGGTTCGCGCAGATGTGTATGAAGATCCACAAGGCCAGGGATTACAACAGAGTTCTTCGCATCAATTTCTTGAGCACCATCAAGTGAGAGATTTGCACCAACTTCGGTAATCAATCCATCGACAATCGCGATATCTGCGACTTTGCCATTAGCAAGCTTTCCGCCCTTAACGAGATACCTTGAACTCATACTAAATCTCCAATTGGCGAAGCGCCTGCTAGTAGTAAATAAAGAATTGCCATTCGGACACTTACGCCATTTTTGACTTGATCAAGAATCACTGAACGCGCGCTGTCGGCAGAGTCAGCCGTTATTTCTAGACCACGGTTCATGGGACCTGGATGCATAATGATTGCGTTGGGCTTCATCACTCTAACGCGATCTGAGTTAAGCGCGAAGTATCGTGAATACTCACGTGCATTGGGAAAGAATATTTCTGACATGCGTTCTAATTGAAGTCGAAGCATCATCACTACGTCAACGCTCTCAATAACATCATCCAAGCTGTATGCGATATTTACTGGCCATGTCTCGACTCCGACTGGAAGCAAAGTTGGGGGTGCCACTAGCGTTACGGTTGCACCTAATTGAGTAAGAAGTAGGACGTTTGAGCGAGCAACTCTAGAGTGCAAAACATCCCCAACGATTGCCACATGAAGGCCACTTAAATCTTGGGCCCCGTGCGCCAAATGTTTGCGAATCGTAAATGCATCAAGGAGAGCCTGACTTGGGTGTTCATGGGTTCCATCACCCGCGTTGATTACAGATCCAGTCATCCATTGATTGGCAGCTAATGTGTGTGCGGCACCAGAGGCGTTATGACGAATGATTACAGCATCTGCACCCATAGCCTGCAGAGTTTGAGCAGTATCTTTGAGGGACTCACCTTTGCTAACACTCGAACCTTTAGCCGAGAAGTTAATGACATCTGCCGATAAGCGCTTGGCTGCGGCTTCAAAAGAGATTCTTGTTCGAGTTGAATCTTCAGCAAATAAGTTGACAATGGTCTTTCCGCGCAGGGTAGGCAACTTCTTCATCGGACCATCTGATGCTCTTGAGAGAAGCTCGGCAGTATCTAAAATATTGATCGCTTCAACCTTGCTTAGATCGGCGATAGAGAGAAGGTGTCTCATGGCCGTACTCCATCCTCAATGAGAACTTCATCGACGCCATCTAATTCAGTTAAATGCACTTTAATGATCTGTTCTGAAGATGTTGGGAGATTCTTTCCCACGTAATCAGCGCGAATGGGAAGCTCTCTATGCCCTCGATCTATCAGAACTGCTAGTTGAACGGTGCGCGGTCTTCCGATTTCACCTATCGCATCGAGGGCTGCTCTAATTGTGCGACCCGAGAAGAGAACGTCATCTACAAGCACTACATCTCTGCCTTCAATTCCTAACGAAGGAATAACTGTTGGCATAAGCGCTCTTGGTGGTCGAAGACGAAGATCATCTCTATGCAAGGTAATATCGAGAGTGCCGACCTGAACCTCCGTACCTTCAATCGAGCCGATACATTCAGCGATTCGAAGTGCCAGATGAGCGCCACGAGTTGGGATCCCTAGGAGGGTAATATTTTTTGAACCTGAATTTCCCTCAATAATTTCATGGGAGATGCGCGTAATGGCGCGGCCAATATCTGGCGCAGGCAGGGCAAGACTCATGTAAATCTCCTTCCCCGCCTCACAGGACGGGTCGTTAAAGGATGTTGGCGAATATTAGCACCCGTCTCGCCATCTCTGTGGATATCTCTCAGACGTGTATCCCAGCCTCAACTACCGTAGCCAGATGTTCTCAGAAATCACTCCCGCTCAGGTTGGTGCACGCCTTCGCTCTATCCGTCGATCACGGTCGCTCTCTCTTAATGAGGTTGAGACCCTCAGCGCCGGATCGATTAAAGCGGTCGTCCTAGGCTCATATGAAAGAGGAAGTCGAAACCTCACGATTAAGAGAGCCATCGAAATCGCAAGGGTTTATAACATTCCTGTGAGCGAGATTCTGACCGAGAAATCGCCAATAACTCTTTCTACCTACCCACGATTAGTCGTTGATATTCGAGCTTTGCAACGGACGGCGATAGGCGAAGGCGAATACGCAAGAAGAACGATGCTTTCACAACTGTTAAGACAAATTGTTGAAGATAGACAAGACTGGAATGGCGAAATAATCACTTTGCGCAACTCTGATTTGGGAACAATCTCGCTAGTTCTATCAATGCAGAAGATTGAAGCCATTGACTGGCTCGTCAAATCGGGAATTCTCCTTCAAAAGAAGATGAATTAAGTCGGAATACTTTCCTTTATCGAGGAGATCTTTCCAAGAACACCATGGATATATCCGGCAGACTCATCTGTAGATAACTCCTTAGCCAAGGTAAGAGCCTCATCGATGGCAATTCCATCAGGAAGATCGGAAGACCAAACAATCTCATAAATAGCCAGACGCAAGATATTCCGATCAACCGCTGGCAGACGGTCCATATCCCAGCCTTGCGCATAGGTAGTTATCAATTCATCAATCTTGCGAGTATTAGTTGAGATACCTGAGATTAACTCTTTCGTGAATTCCCGTATCGGACGGGCATCGGGTCCATCTTCAACAACTTCTCTACTTTGCAAGAATTCGAGCGCTGACCCACCACGAATATCCGCTTCGTAGAGAAGGTCAAGCGCTTGCTTACGTGCCTTACTGCGTGCTGACACTAGTTAGCGCGGCCTTGGTATGAACCATCTCGAGTATCAACGAGAACAACCTCGTCTTGCTTAATGAAGAGTGGAACCTGAATTTGGATTCCGGTCTCAACAGTTGCTGGCTTTGTTCCACCGGATGAACGGTCACCCTGAAGGCCTGGCTCTGTATAAGTGATCTTCAAAGGCACAGATGCAGGTAGCTCTAGGTAAAGAGGATTGCCTTCATGAATCGCAACTATCGCCTCTGTATTCTCAAGCATGTAATTAGCTGCGTCTCCCACCGTTGCTGCCGAGATATTCATCTGATCAAAATTAACATTATCCATAAATACAAAATCGTCACCTTCCTTGTATAGGAAGTTCATTTCGCGCTTTTCAAGAATAGCAACTTCGATCTTCACGCCAGCGTTAAATGTTTTATCTACAACTTTACCTGTCATGACTTGCTTGAGCTTTGTGCGCACAAACGCTGGACCCTTACCTGGCTTAACGTGTTGGAATTCAACAACGGTCCAGAGCTGACCTTCGATATCAAGTGTCATGCCATTCTTTAGATCATTCGTTGTTGCCACAGTAACTCCAGTTCAAGTCCTCGTACTTCGAAGGACGATATGAGGAAAGTTTACCTCATCAAATTATGCGACTAAGGCCTTCAGAGCGATAAGGGCTAAAACATAAGAATTGGGTCCAAAGCCCCCGATAGTTCCATTAGCTACTCCAGAAATCACTGATGTATGTCGGAACTCTTCTCGAGAGAGCGGATTAGAGAGATGGACTTCGATAAGAGGTGCCTTAACTAATTCCGCTGCATCTCGGATTGCATATGAATAATGGGTAAAGGCAGCAGGATTGATGATTACCGGGGTGTTGGTATCTGCAGCCTCATGAAGCCATCCGATAATTTCGGCTTCATCATTACTCTGGCGAACATCAGCATCAAAGCCGTGGGTCTTTGCAGCGTTCTCGATATGGTTTACAAGATTTGGATAAGTCATATCCCCATAGATCGAAGAGTCACGAATATCTAGGCGTCCAAGATTTGGACCATTGAGCACGAGTACCTTCATGAAGATACCTTCTCATATGCGGATACGAGCGCGCCCTCATTAGGGCCTTCAATTCGCTGTGTCTTGCCTAATCCATCGAGTGCGACGAAACGAAGAACGCTTCCTCGGGATTTCTTATCAAGTCGCATATGACCGAGTAAGACTTCCCAAGATGAATCGGAATACTTTGTTGGTAGATCTAGGTCCTGCAGGATCTCTAGGTGTGACTCGAGAATCTCTTGCGAGATTAAATCTAGCTCGAAAGCGAGCTCGGCGATAAATACCATTCCAATGGAGACACATTCGCCGTGACGAAGTGAATATTTAGCATCGATCTCTACAGCATGACCAAAAGTGTGGCCATAATTAAGAATCTCACGATCATAACTCTCTTTAAAGTCCACCGAGACAACTTCGCCTTTAACCTGTACAGATCTCTCAATGAGCTTTGTGGTCAAAGCAAGATCTTCCCTGATCTCTTGAAGCGATTTCCCTTTAAGTAAATTGATGATTTCAACATCCTTGATGAAGCCACATTTAACAACCTCTGCGAGTCCAGCAGCGAAATCTCTATCAGTAAGCGTTGGCAGCCATTGAAGGTCGATGATTACAGATTGCGGCGAATGAAACGAGCCAATCAGATTCTTCCCGTATTCACTGTTGATACCTGTTTTGCCACCAACTGCAGCATCAACCATCCCTGCGACAGTTGTCGGAACTGCAACCCAATCGATACCTCGTAACCATGTTGCTGCGGCGAAACCTGTTAGGTCGGTAATCGCTCCCCCGCCAATTCCAACTATGAGATCAGAGCGAGTAAATCCTGCAGCGCCCAACCAATCCCAAAGTTGAAGAAGCGTCTTAGTGCTCTTAGCGGCCTCAGAGTCGGCAACCGGAAAGTAGAAGATCTCCGCATCCCCCAGCTGAAAATCTTTCACCTGATCTTTCATATTCTGCGAGAAGATCAAAGCCACTTTATCGCGCTTCTGAGAAATCAATTTAAGATGCTCACGGAAATCAACATCGATATGAACTTCATATTCACGCTCTGCCCGGATTGTTACAACGCTCACGAAAGAACCTCCAGAACTTCAGCAATAATCTCATGCTGAGATTTCCCATTAACGTCGATGGTGAAGTTAGCGATTGATTCATAAATCGGCCTACGTGCCTCCATCAAGGTCTGCCACTGACCTCGAGGGTTATGAAGTAGCAAAGGACGATCACGGTTGAAGCCTATTCGCGGGGCTACGCTCGCTAGCGATATATCAAGATAAATCACAGGCGCAGATGAAACCTTGAGCGCAGATTGAGCATCAACTGAGATCGGTGCTCCACCACCCAGGGCAAGTACAGAACCATCGCTGAGCAGTTCATCCCGAAGAACTTTCTTCTCAATTGTGCGGAAGTAATCCTCGCCTTTATCGATAAAGATCTGTGAAACGGGCATCTTCTCTAACTCTTCAATAATCAAATCTGTATCACGAAAAGGTACTCCTAAAGCTGAAGCAACACCTTTACCAATTGTTGATTTACCGGAACCCATTGGACCGATGAATATCGCGCGAGGAGCCATAATCGCCTACTTGAAGGGTAAATTTTCGATATACGATTCAAAATTTCGGCGAACCTCTTGAACAGAGTCTCCACCAAATTTTTCTAGTACCGACTCGGCAATAACGAGCGCAGCCATTGCTTCTGCGACAACTCCAGCAGCGGGCACTGCGCAAACATCTGAACGTTGATTGATCGCCTTTGCAGCTTCTCCGGAACGAACATCAATAGTGTCGAGAGCTTTCGGTACAGTTGAAATGGGTTTCATCGCGATTGATACGCGCAGAATCTCACCGTTGGACATTCCGCCTTCGGTACCACCAGCACGATCAGTTCTGCGAACAATATTGCCAGCTGAATCACGTTCGATTTCATCGTGTGCAATCGATCCTCTACGAGTAGCGGTTCTGAAACCATCTCCGATTTCAACGCCCTTGATCGCCTGAATTCCCATCATGGCCGCAGCTAAGCGAGCGTCGAGTCTGCGGTCCCAATGCACATGTGAACCAAGGCCAGGTGGCAAGTTATAGGCGAGAATCTCGCAGACTCCTCCGAGCGTATCTCCATCGGAGTGGGCGGATTCGATTTCAGAAATCATTAGCGCACTAGTTGCAGGGTCTGCGCAACGAACAGGATCTTCATCTATGCGATTCATATCATCCTGGGATGGAAGATTCATTTCATCTGGAATACGCACTGAACCAATGGAGACAACGTGGCTCAGAATTTTTATTCCAAGTGCTTGTTCTAAGAAGTTTCGCGCAATCGCTCCCAGTGCAACTCTCGCCGCTGTTTCGCGTGCACTTGCACGCTCCAGAATTGGTCGCGCATCATCAAAGTCATATTTCTGCATTCCTACTAAATCAGCGTGACCTGGTCGAGGGCGAGTTAGCGGTGCATTACGGGCAAGCTTCTCAATCTCATCGAGTGGAACAGGATCTGCCGACATGACCTTCTCCCATTTCGGCCATTCGCTATTCCCTACCTGAATTGAGATCGGTCCACCTTGAGATATCCCGAGACGTACCCCACCAAGAATTGTGACTTTATCTGCCTCAAAGTTCTGACGTGCGCCACGTCCAACACCTAGCCTGCGACGTGAAAGATGGAAATCAATATCCGCGGTCGTAATGGAGATATGTGCAGGAAGCCCTTCAACAATTGCCGATAGTGCTTGTCCATGAGATTCGCCTGCTGTAATCCAACGCATACGCCTATTCTTGCAGATACTCGAAGATTCCCGCGACTCATTTACCGTGAGGCAAGACTGAAAAGTAGTGGCAGGCAGATTGTTGGCGCCAGAGCAATATTGCCCGAAACTCTACCTTTTCTCGCATAATCAATGAGTAGATGGGCTGATCCCGTAACCATCGACATCTCGAGGTATTCGATGAGACCAAAATTAATGTCAGCAAAGAGAACGAGAGATGTAATCAATTTGATATCTCCCCCTCCAAGACTCAAATGCATGCCGATTACAAGTAGCCCTAAGAATGCAAGTAAGCCATCAATCAAGCGAATTTCACAGCCAAAAGTTGAAAGCATGAATATCGAAAGGATAAGAATGCTTCTATTTGAAATGATGTGTGAGCGTAAATCCCGGGCGCAGATATAGAACAGAATAATGATGAGAGCCACAGTGCAGAATAGCCTTGTCGCAACATGCGATAATTGATGTTGTGTATAAGTTAACTGTTCAGTACTTTGCGAAGGTGTACAGCTAACGCCTCGCGATCGGAGATCTCTCCAATAATCTTCTCAATCTGATCAATACCTTGATAGAGAAGGAGCTCCAAACCATTGATTACTAATCCTCCACAATCGATCCAACGAGCAGCCAAAACTGTTGGCCAGGGTTTATAGATCACGTCGAATAATGGGGTTGAAATCGGCGCTATGACGTTCTCAGAAAGCAGATCTGCAGCACCTGCTGGCGTTGTGTTCACCACTAAATCGAAGTTCTCGAAATCTATATTCTGTTCCCATATTTGATAGCTGAAATCAGCGCTATTTATCGCATCTGCGAGTGGTTTCTTACGAGTCGATGATCTACCTAGAACCGTAATTGCATCACTAACCGAATCAAGTGAACCAGCTACTGCGCGAGCAGTTCCCCCAGCCCCGAGGATGAGGACAGATTTAAATTCCGTTAAATTTTGATGGGAAAGAGCTTGTAGAAAGCCGGAACCATCGGTAGAAGAGAGGCTCCATCCATTCTCACTTCTGACGAGAGTATTTGCAGATTGAATCCGTTGCGTTAACTCATCCACGGGGACATCAAGTGCGAGAGCCTCTTCCTTAAGTGGCATCGTCAAAGAGAGATAATCGAACTCGTCACCTCTCAATTCGAAGAAGGATTGAAGTTCGCCTGACTTCACCTCAATTGCTTCGTAAGTACCTTCAATTTTAAGGTAATCGAATATTGCCGTATGGAGACGAGGAGAAAGGGAGTGGCTTATAGGCGAACCCAGTACTGCACCCTTAATCATTCTGAACTCCTGAACTTGCCTGCCCGTAGATTCTTCTTATACTCAATCTTCCACTCATTGAACTGCTTGATGTCAGAAGTGAATCGTGTATCGAACGGTGCAACAGTGATGAAATATATCCAATCACCTGGGGTTGGATCTGTCGCGGCACGCATCGCAGCTAAACCGGGATTGTTAATTGGCCCTGGAGGCAAACCGTACTTTCGGTAAGTGTTATATGGGGAGGAGATTAAAGTGGATTTCGTGCTGAGAAAGACGCTACCTCGACTCTTCTTGATGTAATGCACGGTTGAATCAAATTGAAGTGGCATTCCAATTTTCAATCTATTTCGCACAACTTGAGAAATCTTCTTAAAGTCTCCTGTGTTTCCCTCTGCCTGAAGCAATGAGGCGATGATCAGTAACTGTTGTGGCGAGAAAGTAGATTTGGAATTAAAGAATCCAGCCTTATTCATAGCTTTCTGCGCATTAGAGATCATCGAAGCGAGTGCCCCTTTTGGCGATGCACCCTTTTCGAAACTATATTGGGCCGGAAATAGAAGCCCTTCAAGGTTTGTGAACCCTGAAGGCTTATCAACGTTGCGAAGAGCCGTCGATATTTCGGCAGAATCAAAACCTGCTTTAACCATCTGAGGAAGAATCTCACTAATCCAGGCGCCCTCAACGATATTTACCAGGCCAACAATTCTCTTTGAATCCAAGAGTTGGTTAAGCGCATCCTTAGAACAGAGCCCCTTCTGTAGGCGATGAGTACCGGGTGCAATCTGTGCTGAACGCTCATCACCGACAGCAACTCGAAAGAAGGATTGAGAAGATTTAACAACTCCCTTTGCAAAGAGAGAGCTAGCAATAGATGAACCGGACTCTCCCGAAGTTATCTCGATCGATACCTCTTCACTTGAACCTTGACCGCAAGAGAAATCAGGCGATGAGCCGCCAATCCCCCTAACTTCGCGGATCGAAATGGTGAGAAGGAAGGCGAAGGCTAGAGCTAGCACAACTCTAACTTTCTCCGATTGCAATCTATGATTCACTCTGGAGACCTAGCTCTAGGATCGATACAGCTGCCATCGAATCAACGAGTTCCTTGGATTCTCGCGAAGATACGCCGGCTTCTTTTAACTTCCGTTGGGCCGAAACTGTAGAGAGCCTCTCATCGACAAAGCGAACGGGAATCGCGAAACGTTCTTCGAGCTCTTTACCAAAAGTTTTGGATTTCTCAGCGCTCTCGCTATTTGATCCCGACATGTGTAGAGGCAATCCAACAAAAACCGCTAATGGTTCATGCTCATTAAAAAGGTTCCCAATAAGTGTAAATAGCTTTGGGTCGCTCGCTCTCAACGCCGGAAGTGGTGACGAGAGGATTCCATCGGGATCGCAGATTGCAACGCCGATCCGTACATCTCCATAATCAAAGGCGATTCGACGACCTCTCATGGAATTAATTCTCAGAGATAAGTTTAGAGATTGCTACGAGCGCCTCTTCAGATTTACTTGAATTGCTGCCGCCACCTTGAGCGAAGTCATCCTTGCCGCCACCGCCACCACCAAGGACTGTTGATCCAGCCTTAACGAGAGTTCCAGCCTTAATTCCTAAGGCGCGAGCAGCTTCACTGACAGCAACAACTAGAACTGGTTTTCCTTCGTTAGAGCTAATCAGCGCAATCACCGATTTCTCTGCAAGATTTCTTAAATCAAGTGCAATCTTTCTTAAATCATCACCGACAACACCATCTGCAAGGACTGCAGTTACAGTTGAAATCCCATTGATATCTTTGGCGCTCTTGGCGAGTGTTGAAATCTCTCCCATGGCTTGGACGGATCTGACTTGAGCTAATTCCTTTTCGATCTCTTTTACTCGGTTGAGAAGATCAGAGATCCTCTCCGGAAGTTCCTCAGTCTTTGATCCCTTAACAATTTCAGTAAGTGAATTGAGAAGAATGTGTTCGCGAGCTAAGAACTTATACGCATCGACGCCCACTAGCGCTTCTACGCGACGAACGCCGGCTCCTACAGAAGATTCGCTAAGGAGTTTAACTACGCCTAACTGACCTGAGCGCTCGACGTGTGTTCCGCCGCAGAGCTCACGTGCCCAATCTCCAACGCTAACGACGCGAACCTGATCGCCATATTTTTCACCGAAGAGCGCCATGGCGCCAATCTTCTTAGCTTCATCCTGGGTCATCACTTCTGCAGTGACGGCCAAGTTATCCAAGAGGAGAGTATTCACGCGAGCCTCAACATCATTGAGAACAGATGCTGGAACCGCCCCCGTACTAGGGAAATCGAATCTAAAACGACCAGGTGAATTCTCAGATCCCGCCTGCGTAGCTGTCTCGCCAAGTAACTCTCTAAAAGCTTTATGAACCATATGCGTTGCAGTGTGTGCTCTCGAGATTGCATGACGTCTCTCAATATCAATTTCAGCTAGCGCATCAGAACCGATAGAGACTTCCCCGGAGATGACTCGCCCTCTGTGAACAGATAAACCATTGACCGGAGTTTGAACATCATCGATTTCTATGACAGCACCTGAAGAGAGAGTGATCTTTCCGCCATCTGCTAGCTGTCCGCCACCTTCTGCATAGAACGGTGTGCGATCGAGAACTAGTTCTACTTCATCGCCCGATTGTGCAGCGCTGACGCTAATGCCATCTACAAGAATTCCGTTGATCTTAGATTCAGATTTAACATCTGAATAACCCAAGAATGATGTAGCCCCAGATTTATCTGCAATCTTCTTATATTCTGATAGATCTGTATGACCGCTCTTCTTTGCTTTTGCATCGGCCTTTGCGCGATCGCGCTGTTCGGTCATGAGTCTGCGGAAGCCATCTTCATCAACTTCTAGTCCAACCTCGCGTGCCATCTCAAGGGTGAGGTCAAAAGGGAAACCGTAAGTATCGTGCAACTTAAATACTTCATCTCCAGGCAAGATATTCTTCGACGATTTCTTAATAGCAGCAGAAGCTGTATCGAATATCTGTGTACCGCTCTTAAGCGTCTGAAGGAATGACTCCTCTTCCGAAACCGAGACGCTAAGGATTCTCTTCTTATCAGAATTCAGCTCTGGATACTGTGGACCCATAGCAGCGATAGCGGCAATGGTTAGCTCAGACATAATTGGATCATTAACGCCAAGGAGTCTCATATTTCGAATGGTTCTGCGCATCATTCGTCGTAATACGTAACCACGGCCTTCGTTGCCCGGAGTTACACCATCACCAATAAGCATCGCTGAAGTTCGAGCGTGATCTGCAATGACGCGCAATGCAACGTCAGATTTCTGAGAAGTTCCGTACTTAACGCCAGATAACTCTGATGCTCTTGAGAGAATCATCATCGTTGTATCAATCTCATAAATATTCTCAACGCCTTGAAGCAGAGCTGCAGTGCGCTCGAGACCTAAACCTGTATCAATGCTCTTTGCAGGCAGTTCACCAAGAATTGGATAGCCATCCTTACCGCCCCCCGCGCCTCGCTCATTCTGCATGAATACGAGATTCCAAATTTCAAGGTATCGATTCTCGTCAGCTACCGGTCCACCATCAACGCCGTACTCGGGACCACGGTCGTAGTAAATCTCAGAGCACGGACCACACGGACCAGGTACGCCCATAGACCAGAAGTTATCGGCCATATCTCGACGTTGAATTCGTTCGCGAGGTACACCGATCTTCTTATGCCAAATATCTGCCGCCTCGTCATCATCTAAATAGACGGTGACCCATAGCTTCTCTTCTGGAAATCCATATCCACCGTCAGCAATAGCACGGGTTAGCAACTCCCACGCCAAAGAGATAGCGCCCTCTTTAAAGTAATCACCAAAAGAGAAGTTTCCGCACATCTGGAAGAACGAAGCGTGTCGAGTTGTCTTGCCGACCTCATCGATATCTAGCGTGCGGACGCATTTTTGAACTGAAGTTGCTCTCTTAAATGGCGGAGTTACTTCGCCAAGGAAGTACGGTTTGAATGGAACCATTCCAGCATTTACTAAAAGTAGATTTGGGTCATCGGCTATCAATGAAGCGGACGGAACAACAGTGTGCTTGAGCCCTTGGCTATTCTCGGATTCAAAGAAGCGCAACCAGCGCGCGCGAATTTCAGCGGATTCCACGATTAATTACCGATCATCTCTAAATTAAACAGACTTCTTCTTTGTTTTACGACCTTTACCAATTTGAGCTGCGCTTAGGAGAGCACCTGCAACCTTCACGGCAGCACCGTTCTTATCCATGAAGCCTGTTGTCGCATCAGTTACCTTGGAACTGACTTCCTCGACATTCTTTGTAATCTTTGCGAAGCTCTCGAGCGGACTGTTAATGAGCTCCAGAGTCTTAGTCGATTCACTCAAGAGAGGAGCTGTCTCATCAGTAAAAACTTTGAGCGATAACTTAGCCTCATCGATGAACCGGCTAACTCGAAAGACAGCATAAGCAACAGCAACTGCTAGAACGAAGAGGGATGCCGCAGCGATGATTGTTGCTATTCCGCCTGGACCCACGTTGTGCTCCTTATTCTGCAATTAAAGTTTGAAGATTATTTCTCTAGCCTACCTGAACTACTCCTTCGGAGGGGTCCAATCGATTGCAGCTTCCTTGCGTTGCGCAGGAGTAATTGGTGTTGGAGCCCCAGTTAATGGATCTCCTCCGCTAGCTGTCTTGGGGAATGCGATTACCTCGCGGATGGAATCCGAATTGGTAAGAAGGGCGCAGACACGGTCCAGACCCAGTGCGATGCCTCCGTGAGGTGGTGGGCCATAGTTAAATGCTTCAAGTAAGAAGCCGAACTTGCTTTGCGCTTCTTCGTCGCTGAGACCGATAACTGAGAAGACATCCTTCTGAATATTGCGATCATGGATACGAATCGATCCCCCGCCAAGTTCAGTTCCGTTGAGAACGATGTCATATGCATATGCAAGTGCGCTTGCAGGGTCACTCTTAAATGTTGATGCGAATTCTGGCTTTGGTCCCGTGAATGGATGGTGGACCGCAGTCCAGCCGCCATTTTCTGTGGGTTCAAACATCGGCGCATCAACCACCCATAGGAACTCCCACTTACCTTCAGCAATTAAATTGCCGCGCTTTCCAATTTCAAGACGAGCGGCACCTAGCAGCTGCTGCGAAGATGACTTCTCGCCTGCAGCGAAGAAAATAGCATCTCCTGGCTTTGCTCCAACAAGTGCGGCAATACCTGATTGCTCCGTCTCGGAAATGTTCTTAGAAACTGGCCCACCTAGCGTTCCATCCTCATTGATGAGAATGTAGGCAATGCCCTTTGCTCCACGAGCCTTCGCCCAGTCTTGCCAAGCATCGAGTTCGCGGCGAGGAGTACTCGCTCCCCCAGGCATCACAACTGCGCCAACATAAGGAGCTTGGAAAACTCTAAATGGAGTTTCCTTAAAGAAATCCGTCACCTCAACTAATTCAAGACCGAATCGAAGATCGGGTTTATCTGATCCGTACTTATCCATTGCATCGAGATACGTCATATGACGGATTGGAGTTGGAATGTCGTATCCAACTGCTTCCTTCCAGACCTTCACTAAAATTTTCTCGGCGACGGCCAAGATATCTGCCTGATCGATAAATGACATTTCAATATCGAGCTGAGTAAATTCAGGTTGTCTATCTGCACGGAAATCTTCATCTCGGAAACAACGTGCAATCTGGTAGTAGCGCTCCATGCCTGCAACCATCAAGAGCTGTTTAAATAACTGAGGCGATTGAGGAAGCGCATACCAACTGCCTGGTTGCAAACGAACTGGAACTAAGAAATCTCGTGCGCCTTCGGGCGTTGAACGCGTTAGATAGGGTGTCTCGATCTCTAGGAATTCAAGATCTTCCATGACTCGGCGAATTGCAGATGTGACGCGTGAACGAAGGCGGAGGTTTGCCGCTGGTCCTTCACGTCGCAGATCTAGATATCTATAGCGAAGGCGAACTTCTTCAGAAATCTCGCTCTCGCTTCCGGAATCAACTGGAAATGGAAGTGGTGCAGATTCGCTTAATACAACAACATCATCGCCCATCACTTCAATAGCACCGGTTGGGATATTTGCATTCTCATTACCTGCGGGGCGAAGAGCGACCTCACCTGTAATTTGAAGACACCACTCGGCGCGGAGTTGACCGGCCATCTTTTCATCTCTAATGACAACCTGGACAGATCCAGATCCGTCACGAAGATCGATAAAGGCGACTCCACCATGATCGCGGCGACGAGCAACCCATCCCGCAAGTGTGACTACCTGTCCTGCATGCGAGGCGCGCAGTGAACCAGCGTCATGATTTCTTAACATGGAAAAACCCGTCCTTAAAAATCGAAACTAGCGCGAGCTTCTCTCGCCAAGTTCTTGTCGCAACTCCGTAATCTTAACGGAAGTTACTTCCCCATCACTCATTCTCTTGAGCGAGACAGTGCCACCTTCCAACTCTGAATCCCCTAGAACTACGGCGTATCTAGCCCCAGACTTATCTGCTGCCTTCATAGCGCCTTTCAGCGAACGGTCACCAAAGGCGAGCTCAACAGAAATCTTCGCCGATCGAAGATCCTGGGCTAAGCGAAGTGCATACTCCATCGCAGAATCACCGAGCGGAATGATGAATAGATCTGAATTGAATTCAGATACAGGTAACGTCTTCTCAGCAATCGCTGCAAGAAGTGCACGATCGACTCCCAAACCAAAACCGATTCCAGAAAGCGATTGGCCACCCAAAATCTCCATCAATCCGTCATATCGACCGCCTCCACCAATTCCAGATTGGGCGCCGAGATCGGGATGGATAAATTCAAAGGTAGTTCCCGTGTAATAGTCCAGACCTCGCACCATTCGAGGATTGATAGTAAAAGTGATACCCATCGAAGTTAGATATCTCTGGACGGTTTCAAAGTTGGACTTCGATTCAGCAGAGAGGTAATCAAGAAGTAAAGGAGCCTTCAACATCTTCTCTTGCATCTCGGGGCGCTTATCGTCAAAGAGTCTAAGCGGGTTGATTGCGGCTCTCACCTCAGTTGCCTCGTCTAAATCAAGGGTTGCAATAAATTTAAGAAGATCTACACGATGTGCTGCTCGCGACTGAGCATCTCCGAGTGATGTCAGATCGAGGCGATAGTTCTTTAGGCCAAGGTTCTTAAATCCTTGATCTGCAATTGAAATGACCTCAGCGTCGATAGCGGGATCATCTAAACCAATCGCTTCAATTCCCACTTGATAGAACTGCCGGTAACGGCCTGCCTGAGGTCTTTCAGCTCTGAAGTACTGCCCTGAATACCAAACTTTTACCGGAAGTTGACCACGATCTAAATTCTGTTCAATGACAGCTCTCATCACGCCCGCAGTTCCTTCAGGTCTAAGGGTGATTGAACGTCCACCGCGATCTTCAAAGGTATACATCTCCTTGGAGACAACATCAGTTGATTCGCCGACGCCACGACTGAAGAGATTTGTATCTTCAAATACCGGAAGCTCCATCAATTTATAGCCGGAGTTTTTGGCAGGAGAGATGAGGTTCTCACGCACCCATTCAAAGGCGCTGGATTCGGGTGGAAGATATTCCCGAACGCCTTTAGGGGCTTGGAGCTTCTCGTACTTCATGGCCGTAATTCTTTCAGATAAGGGTTGGTTTTTCTCTCGAATTCAATCGTTGTTTCCGGACCATGTCCTGTGAGGACCCGAATTGAGTCGTCGAGAGTCAAAACCTTCTTTTTGAGAGTCTCGTTCATATCCTTCTGACTTCCTGTGGGCAGATCAGTGCGTCCAACAGAACCTGCAAAGAGCACATCGCCGCTAATCAAAATTTCATCGTTGAGGAGATACATCAAGGAGCCCTTTGTATGTCCCGGTGAGTGAATCGCCTTAATTTTCATTCCGAGAAGATCAAGAATCTGTTCATTGCGAAGTTCGCGAACATCCTGGGGTTCAGAGAAAGTCATACCACGTAACTGATCGTTAAATTGTTCACCGTGTAAACCTTCAGGATTAGCGATAAATCTGCGATCTTCCGAGTGAATATATGTAGGTATCCCGTAACCATCCGCAAGGGGTTTGATTGAAAAAGTATGATCCAAATGTGCATGTGTGAGTAAAGCGGCGACAGGCTTGAGATTATGTTCTGCAACAATCATAGAAATCTCTGCTGAGATATCCGGCATTCCGGGATCCACGATGAGGCATTCACTTCCCTCACTCGGCGCAATCACCCAACAATTGGTTGCAAACATTGGGGCTGGGTACGAGAGAACGAGCATGAAAGACCCCTATTTCTAGCGTGGATTTACTCCACCTGCGTGCACAGGGTACCTTTGACCTCTTAAACATTCGCTCACATTCAACGAAGGCCACGGCCGACGCGCAAAAGGGGAAATCATGACCGATATCAATCCAACATCTATGGCAAATACACACGCAGCTCCTAGCGCAGCATCTGCACTCATCGGAGATCCATCACAGTTCGGACGCGTTGGTGAAGATGGCACGGTTTTTGTAAGAACAAATGAAGGCGAAAAGCCGGTTGGTTCATATCCGGGAAAGAGCGCTGAAGAAGCCCTCGCCTACTTTGTTAGAAAATTTGAAGCACTTGCATCAGAGGTAGCTCTAACGGCAGCTCGCATTACAAGTGGTGCAATGGTTCCTCAGGATGCTTACGAAGCGGTTAAGAAGCTACGCCAGCAAGTTCGTGAACTCAACGGAGTTGGCGATTTGGCTGCACTCGCTCAATCGGTCGAACAGATCGAGCCACTTATTGAAGGTCATCGCGAGGCATACGAATCAAAGAAGGCTGCCGAGACAGAGGCGAAGGCTGCTCGTCGCGAACAGATTATTGTTGAGAAAGAGAAGATTGTTGCTGAAGCAGAGTCGCTTGCTCTCTCAGAGAACTGGAAGGTCACAGGAGATCGCCTGAAAGCTCTTTTGGAAGAGTGGAAGGCAGCGCCACGTTTGGATAAGAAGACAGATGGGGATTTCTGGAAGCGTTTTTCAGCGTCGAGAAATAAGTTTGATAAGCGACGTCGCACCCACTTTGCGCAGTTGGAAGCAACCTCCGAGAAAGTTACCGAGGCCAAGAAGGCGATCATCGACGAAGCTGAAAAGCTTGCTACTTCAACAGATTGGGTAGCTACTGCTCGCCGCTTCAAAGTGTTAATGGATTCTTGGAAGGCTGCAGGACGTGGCAAGAAGAGCGATGATGCTAAGAATTGGGGGCGCTTTAAAGCAGCTCAGGATCAATTCTTCGCTGCCAAGAATGCAGACCTTGAAAAGCGCGAAGTTTCTATGGTTGCAAACCTTGCAAAGCGCGAAGAGCTCATCGTTCAGATCGAAGCCCTCATTCCATTTACAGATGTGAAGGCTGCAAAGAACTCACTTCGCGATCTCATGCGCTCATGGGAGAAGATCGGAATCACCCACCGCGATAAGCGCGCTGCTTTTGATGCACGTATCGCAAAGGTGGAAGAGGAGATCAAATCTGCCGAAGCTGAGATTTGGCGCAAGACAGATCCTTCTGCAAAGGCTCGTGCAGCTGAAGTTGTTACACAACTCGAGGAATCGATAGAGAACTACAAGAAGGCTGCTGCAAAGGCATCTGCTGTCGGCAACGAGAAGAAGGCAAAAGAAGCCCTTGAATCTGCTGAAGCACGTACCGTTTGGCTTGAAGAGGCGAAGAAGCACCTAGCTGAATTTAACTAGAGCTTAATCTATCTAGTTCTAAGCTAACTAGGTTCTGTAGACGTCATAGACGCCTTCAATATTTCTCACTGCAGCAAGTACGGAATCTAGATGCTTTGCATCTGCCATTTCAAAGGTGAATCGTGAGATAGCTACACGATCTTTCGACGTACTGACAGCAGCGCTGAGAATATTCACATGTTGTTCAGAGAGCGTTCGAGTGACATCGGCTAACAAGCGAGCTCTGTCGAGCGCTTCAACTTGAATATTTACCAAGAAGATACTTGCTGCACCAGCGAGCCACTTAACACCGACAACTCTTTCAGATTGATGCTCGCGTAAATCTCCAGCATTGACACAATCTTCCCGATGCACGGAAATTCCGGAACCTTTCGTAATAAAACCCATGATTGCATCTCCTGGAACCGGAGTACAGCAACGAGCTAACTTAACAAGAACGTCATCTACTCCCTCAACTTCGATTGCACTCGACGTCCTACGTGCCGCTTGCACGCCAGTTGGGATGTGTTCGATTGTTGGTTGCGGATGAGAATCTTCAGCACCAATACTTGCAATCAGTTTTTCAATTATTGAAGATGCAGATACGTGACCGTCACCAACAGCGCTATACAAAGCATCAATATCTGCGTAATGCATATCATGGGCAAGTTCCAATAATGAATGGCCCGCGAAAATCTTTTGAAGAGGCAATCCAGCCTTTCGCATCTGACGCGCGATTGATTCACGCCCAGCATCGATGGCTTCCTCGCGCCTCTCCTTACTGAACCACGCTTTAATCTTTGAACGTGCACG
The DNA here is from genome assembly GCA_965268205.1 of Candidatus Nanopelagicaceae bacterium. GTDB lineage: Bacteria > Actinomycetota > Actinomycetes > Nanopelagicales > Nanopelagicaceae > Planktophila. The sequence goes on from OZ254161.1 coordinate 776,242, forward strand.
AGGACTCTTGACAAAATTGAGCCAATCGCGACTTGGACCTGCATGTTCGCCCTTATTGGTAACGATTTCAATTACGTCACCATTATTCAATTTGGACTCTAGCGGTACAAGGCGACCATTTACCTTGGCTCCCGCACACCGAAGGCCAACATCCGTGTGAACCGAGAATGCAAAATCGACAGGCGTAGATCCCCCGGGAAGAGCGACTACAGAACCCTTCGGAGTGAAGACAAAAACTTCAGGGCTTCCAAGATCAAATCTCAGCGCCTCAAGAAATTCAGAGGGATCCTCCGTCTCTTTCTGCCACTCGTGCAGTTGTCGCAACCACATCATTTCAGGAGAGTTACTCTCTGGATCTCCGCCTTGCTTATATTTCCAATGTGCAGCGATACCGAACTCGGCTCGTGAATGCATCTCATACGTTCTAATCTGTATCTCAATCGCCTTTCCGGTAGGCCCAATCACTGTTGTATGAAGAGATTGATAGAGATTGAATTTAGGCATGGCAATGTAATCTTTGAATCGACCAGGCACCGGACTCCATCGAGCGTGAATCGAACCCAAAACTGCGTAGCAATCTTTCACGTCATTGACTAAGACTCGAATTCCTACAAGGTCATAAATGTCATTAAATTCTCTGCCTCTAACCACCATCTTCTGATAAACACTGAAGAAGTGTTTCTTTCGACCGGTAACACTGGCAGTAATTGAATCTGCGGCAAGATCGGATTCAACCGTTGAGATTACCTCTGAAGTGAGAGCATCACGAGAAGGTGATCTCTCTGCAACGAGTCGGGAAATCTCTTCAAACTTCTTCGGTTCCAGAACAGCAAAAGAGAGATCTTCGAGCTCCCATTTGATTGCGTTCATCCCAAGACGGTGTGCCAGTGGTGCGTAAATATCGAGCGTCTCTCGTGCTTTTCTTGATGCACTTTCGCCTGATACGAATCCCCATGTGCGTGCATTGTGCAATCTATCTGCGAGTTTAATTACCAGAACACGAATGTCGCGCGACATCGCAATCACCATCTTGCGAACTGTTTCAGCCTCAGCGGTTGGACCGTAGGTCAATTTATCTAACTTGGTGACGCCATCTACAAGATTTGAGATCTCGTCGCCAAAATCAGCGCGAAGCTGGTCAAGTGAGTAAGGAGTATCTTCAACGGTATCGTGCAAGAGCGAAGCGATAATCGTTGTCTCATTAAGACCAAGTTCAGCCAGAATCAATGAAACCGCAACGGGATGAGTTATGTAATCTTCACCAGATTTACGAAACTGTCCCTCATGCGCCTTGTGAGCTACATCAAAAGCGCGACGGATTTCGCTCTCGTTAGAGTGCGGATGATGCTCCTTAAGCGCGTCAACAAGTGGCGCAATTAAGGTTTCTGTATCCATAAAGCTTTAGGTTATTTGCGACCTTTGCGCTTTGGTTGATTGCGAGGTCCGCTACCAGTTGAAGGACGAACAGATTTAACTTCAGCTGCAGGTGTCGCTGCTCCCCCGCGTGCTGCAACGCGCTTAGCAAGAGCCTGCATTGCTGGCTCTTTTTCGCGAAGTTGAGCAAGGAAGGGAGGGGCGATAAAGATTGATGAGTAAGTTCCGACAGCGAGGCCGATAAAGAGCGCAAGAGACAAATCCTTTAGCGTTCCGGCTCCGAGTAGACCTGCGCCTACAAAGAGAATCGATGCCACTGGAAGCAGTGCAATGATCGATGTATTCGCAGAACGAACAATTGTCTGGTTAACTGCCAGGTTGGCCGCTTGCGAATAAGTCTGCTTGCTAGTTGCGGCGACTGATTTAGTGTTCTCGCGAACTTTGTCGAAGACCACAACGGTGTCATAGAGCGAATACCCGAGAATCGTAAGGAATCCAATCACAGTTGCTGGCGTAACATCGAAACCAACAAGTGCGTAGATACCAACGGTGATAAAGACGTCATGAACAACAGCGACAATTGCAGCGATGGCCATCTTTGGTTCAAATGCCATTGCAAGGAAGAGCATTACGGCGAGAAGGAAGGCAATTAGACCGTACGCCGCCTTCTTGGTGATTTCTTTACCCCATGATGGGCCGACGAGCTGAGTATCAATTGACTCGGTTGTCACGCCAAATGTCTTTGTGAGTGCGGTTTCAATTGCTGTTGATTCAGCAGGGGTGAGCGCTCCAGTCTGGATGCGAACCTTGGAGTCGCCGATCTTTTGAACGATGATTTCTCCGGGAATGCCGATACCTTCAACAGAAGATCGGGCCTGTTCGATGGTTACATCCGACTTATTAAGTGTGTAAGAAGCCCCACCCTTAAATTCAAGACCAAGGTGTAGCCCTTGAAGAACGAGTGCACCCATGGAGATGAGAATGAAGAGTGCAGAAATTGAGTACCAACGTTTGCGGTTTTCAACGATATTGAAAGAAGTTTCACCAGAGTAAAGTCGACCGCCGAGACCAGATAATTTAGCCATTGTCTTATGCCTCCACAGCTGAAGTAGATGAAAGATTCTTTTTGATTCCGACGCTCTTATCTGAAAAACCTGAGAGTGGATGGCCAGATGAGAAGAAATCCCATCGAGCAATGATGGTCACCATCGGCTTACTGAAAATAAAGACAACCAAGAGATCCACAAGCGTGGTCAGTCCTAGAGTGAATGCGAAACCTCGTACACCGCCCACCGCAAAGAAGTAGAGAAGTACGGCAGCCAGGATTGAAATCATGTCTGCAACGATAATTGTGTGACGAGCTCGCGCCCATCCACTTTCAACCGCTGAACGCAGTGAGCGACCCTCACGAGCTTCATCGCGTACACGTTCGAAGTAAACGATAAACGAGTCTGCCGTAATTCCGATTGCAACAATCGCTCCGGCGATACCGGCAAGTGTCAAAGTAAAGCCAATAGCTTCACCTAGAACTAGGAACAGTAGATAGACAAGAGCTCCTGCGATAAGCAATGACCCAACTGTTACGAAACCAAGTGCGCGGTAATAAAGAACGGAGAAGATGATTACCAATCCGAGACCAAGTGCTCCTGCAATCAGGCCCGCACGGAGCTGCTCAGAACCAAGCGTTGGAGATACTTGTTGGATTTCTCCACGATCGAAAGCAAGTGGCAAAGCACCGTACTTTAGAACGTTTGCAAGATCAGCAGCCTCAACTTGTGTAAATGAACCAGTGATTTGGGCATTTCCAGATGGAATTGATTCGTTAATCACTGGAGCAGAAACAACTAAGCCATCGAGAACGATTGCAACTTGATTCTGCGGAGATGGAAGCGATGTCACGCGCGAAGTAAGAGCACCGAATGCTTTAGTTCCTTCTCCGTTAAATGTGAGTGATACATACCAAGCGCTTGCACCTTGTTGATCGATTCCAGAAGATGCTTTTGACACTTGACGACCCAATACTTCAGCTGGAGCGAGGATGTACTTGCTTCCACCTTCGCGAGAACATGCAACTATTGTGTCTGTTGGCGCATCTGCACCGGTGCCCTGAAGGCTTGATGGATTGGTGCAATCTAGCGCCGCGAATTGAGCATTAATTGCCGCGCTCACACCAGATGAAGGAGTTGCAGTATCAGTTCCACTTCCTGCTAGTCCGCCTGACTCTGCCAACACTTGTCTAAATCGAAGTTCTGCTGTCTGTCCAACGAGGTCAACTACGCGACGACCTGAATCTCCTGGTACCGAAATCACAATCTGGCGATTGGTTCCGCTTCCCTGCGCTGTCACTTCAGACTCAGCCACACCGAGTGAGTTAACGCGCTGACGAATAATGGAGACTGCCTGATCAATGGCTTCGGATGTAATTTTATTCGAGTCATTTGAAGCGCGAGGTTGGAGCGTAACGCTCGTTCCACCGCGGAGATCAAGACCTAGACGCACGGAGCTCGCTCCCTGAATGAGCGCTGTACCAATCAATCCAACGAAAATAATCGCTAGAAGGATGAGAGAGCGGAGAGGGCGACTCGAGGTCTTCACTGGTTTAGTAGGTGTGGACATAAGAGCAGAGTCTAGGCGTCAGGCGCGGGTGTGTCGAAAAGGGTCGCACTTCCTGCGGGTGGTGTTCGTCCCACATGCTCCCAACCCAGAGCAGTTGCAACCCTGCCCCTCGGCGTGCGCGCCATAAATCCATTACGAACCAGGAATGGCTCAGCGACTGATTCAACGGTCTCGGTCTCTTCACCGACAGCGATAGCAAGAGTTGAAAGCCCAACCGGTCCCCCATTAAATCGCTCGATCAGCGCAATCAGAACAGACCGGTCTAGACGATCCAGTCCTTTCTCATCAACTTCATACATAAGCAGGGCCTTCTGGGCATCCTCGTGAGTCAATTTATCTGCGCCTCTTACTTGCGCATAATCTCGCACTCTTCGCAGAAGTCTATTTGCGATACGAGGAGTGCCTCGTGATCTACCTGCAATTTCGGCTATCGCCTTCTTATCGATATCCAATGTCAGTAACGAAGCGCTTCTGGAGATTACTTCCTCAAGTTCAGCTGATTCATAAAAATCTAAATGGGCGGTAAATCCAAAACGATCGCGAAGTGGTGAAGGAAGAAGTCCGGCACGCGTAGTGGCACCAACAAGGGTGAAGTGAGGTAGTTGCAATGGAATTGCAGTGGCTCCTGGCCCTTTTCCGACAACAATATCTACACGGAAATCCTCCATCGCAAGATAGAGAAGTTCTTCGGCAGGTCTAGGTAAGCGATGAATTTCATCTAGGAAGAGAATTTCGCCCTCAACAAGGGAAGAGAGAATTGCAGCGAGATCGCCGGCATGAGTGATTGCAGGACCGCTTGTTATCCGTATCGGCGTCTGCATTTCAGATGCCAAAATCATGGCAAGGGTTGTCTTACCAAGACCCGGCGGACCACTGAGCAAAATGTGATCAGCGGCAGAACCTCTTTTTCGCGCAGCAGAGAGAAGGACATCTATTTGCTCACGCACTCGGTGTTGGCCAATGAAATCATCGAGCGTCTTGGGCCGAAGTGCATGCTCGATTGATGATTCATCACCAGATGCATCACTTGAAACTAAACGGTCATCGCTCATTTAACTTCTACGTCCTGATTGAAGAACTCTCTTTAATAACTCTGAAAGTTCGAGGCTAGAAGGATCTATCCCCTGTTCGTTGTACTGAGCAAGCACTTCATTGATCGCGTTATCCGACTCTTTCGATGAATAACCCAAAGAAATCAGCGCCGACATCAGCTGTTCTCGCCAGATCGGCTGATGAGATTGCGAAACTGCTGCTGATCCAAAATCGGTTAGCTTCCCCTTTAATTCAAGAATTAGTCTCTGAGCACCCTTGCGACCGATGCCAGGTACTTTTTCAATCGCCTTAATATCTTCTTGAGCAATCGCCTTTGCCAATGATTCAGAAGTGTGTGAACCCATGACAGCTAAGGCGACCTTCGGTCCGATTCCAGAAACTGTTTGAAGTAGTTCAAATGTATTTCGGCTTTGATCATCTAAAAAGCCAAAAAGTGTGAGCGAGTCTTCGCGAACAACAAGAGAAGTGAAGAGCTGTGCGTTCGCCCCTAGATGCAATTGCGAACTGGTCTGTGAAGTAATCGAGAGTGATAATCCGACCCCACCAACTTCAACAACTGCCTTATCGCTGGAAATCGATCGAACGATTCCTGTAACAAGAGAGATCACTTCTTCACCAACTTGGCCAGCCGACTCTTTTCGCTCTTAAGGGCTTCTTCAATTCTCGAATTTCCAGCACCTCGCCAAATATTACAAATGGCTAAGGCAAGAGCATCCGTGCTATCAACTGGCTTAGGAATTGTCTCTAAGTTCAGTAATCGCTTCACCATCTCTGCGACCTGAGCTTTATTTGCTCGGCCAGACCCAGTTACAGCAGCCTTTACCTCTGATGGAGTGTGCATCACCACCGGAACATTTCTACGTGCAGCTACTAGCAGTGCAATCCCTGCTGCCTGCCCTGTTCCCATAACTGTGCGAACGTTATGTTGTGAGAAGACTCGTTCAACTGCAATGACACTTGGTTTATGAAGTGAAATCCACTCCTCAAGTTCTGCCTCAAGTTGAAGCAATCGTTTTTCGAGCGGCGCATCAACTGGAGTAAGGATGACACCCACGCCAACTAAAGAGAGCGGCTTGCCGACAGCACCTTCAACAACCCCGATTCCACAGCGCGTTAAACCTGGGTCAACGCCCAGGACGCGTAAATGTGGATGGCTCATAATTTCCAAGCCTAGGTGTAGAAGGCCTTAAAGCCTATGAAAGGCTCGCCATAACCTCATCTGATACATCGAAGTTCGAATACACATTCTGCACATCGTCGAGCTCTTCAATGGCGTCGATGAGTTCGAAGACCTTCTGTGCCCCTTCAGCATCGAGAGGAATCTGCATCGAAGGCAGGAATGAAGAATCTGCGGATTCGTAATCAATTCCTGCACTCTGTAGCGCGGTTCGTGCTGCAACAAGATCGCTTGCTTCGCAGACTACTTCAAAGGATTCGCCAAGATCATTTACTTCCTCTACGCCTGCATCGAGTGCGGCTTCCAAGATTGAATCTTCGGTGGCTCCGATTGCCTTATTTACGATGATGACGCCTTTGCGATTAAAGAGATATGAGACTGAACCAGGATCAGCCATCGTTCCGCCATTTCGCGTAACAGCAACGCGAACTTCTGATGCGGCGCGATTGCGATTATCTGAAAGACACTCGATCATGATTGCGACACCATTTGGTCCGTAGCCTTCATACATGATTGTCTGCCAATCAGCTCCACCAGATTCAAGGCCTGCGCCTCGTTTAACAGCGCGCTCAATATTATCTGCAGGCATTGAATTCTTCTTTGCCTTTGCGATCGCATCAAAGAGCGTTGGGTTTCCATCAACCTCTGGACCACCATTGCGAGCTGCCACTTCAATCGCCTTAATCAACTTTGCAAAATTCTTAGCGCGACGGCTATCGATAACAGCCTTCTTATGCTTTGTCGTTGCCCATTTGGAATGGCCTGACATGGAACACCTCAATCACTTCGAGGGGAGCTAGCTCTCCCTAATGTGCAAACTTTAACCCGCTTTACAGATCTCATCAAAAAAGTAGCGGTGGACGCTTAATTCATCCGTTAATTCAGGATGGAAACTGGTCGCCAGAACTTTGCCTTGGCGTACAGCCACTGGGTGGCCAGCCGCCGTAGCTAGAACTGTGACGTTCTTGGAGTACTCCTCAACCCACGGGGCGCGGATAAATACGGCGTTGATTTTCTCACCTAAGAAATCGAGTTCACTTTCAAAGGATTCCACTTGTCGGCCGAACGCATTTCGACGAACAGTTATTTCAAGGCCGCCAAATGTCTTCTGATTTGGAGTTCCATCAATTACCTTCTCGGCCAAGAGAATCATTCCTGCACATGACCCGTAGGCAGGTAGCCCTGCCGCAATTGCCTTCTTGAGCGGTTCGTACAGTCCGAAAGTTTGAGCGAGATGAATGATCGTTGTCGATTCTCCACCTGGCAGGATGAGGCAATCTATCTCTGCAAGCTCTGATTCACGTCGTACGGGAATTGCAGAATGACCACAACTAAGCGCCGCATTTATATGCTCGCGGAAATCACCTTGTAAGGCTAAGACTCCAACCTTCATTAGATGTTGCGAACTTACCAACCACGTTCAGCGAGACGATGAGGTACTGGAATATCAGAAACGTTGATTCCAACCATCGCATCACCAAGACCGCGAGAAACATCTGCAAGCACCTTTGGATCTTCAAAGAATGTAGTCGCTTTAACACATGCAGCTGCACGGTGAGCAGGGTTGCCGGATTTAAAAATTCCAGAACCGATGAAGACTCCATCAGCGCCCATCTGCATCATTAGCGCCGCGTCAGCTGGTGTTGCAATTCCACCAGCGGTAAAGAGAACAACCGGAAGCTTGCCGGTCTCTGCGACTTCCTTCACGAGAGCATACGGAGCTTGGAGCTCCTTCGCTGCAACATAAAGTTCATCTTCGCGCATCGATGTGAGGCGACGGATCTCGCCTCCGATAGTGCGCATATGTGTCATTGCATTTGAAACATCTCCGGTACCCGCTTCACCCTTTGAGCGGATCATCGCGGCACCCTCATTGATTCGACGCAGAGCTTCTCCGAGATTTGTTGCACCGCAAACGAACGGAACTTTGAAATTCCACTTATCAATATGGTTGGTGTAATCAGCAGGTGTGAGAACTTCGGATTCATCAATGTAATCGACGCCAAGGCTTTCGATGATCTGTGCTTCAACAAAATGACCGATGCGAACCTTTGCCATCACTGGAATAGAGACTGCTGCTTGAATCTTCTGAATCATGTCTGGATCGGACATGCGCGCGACTCCACCTTGCGCTCTGATATCGGCAGGCACGCGCTCGAGTGCCATAACGGCACATGCGCCAGCATCTTCTGCAATCTTCGCCTGTTCAACATTGACGACATCCATGATGACGCCACCCTTGAGCATCTCAGCCATTCCGCGCTTAACGCGTGCGGTGCCAGTTGCTTCAGACATATTCATTGCTCCTAAATTGGTGGGGTGTGAAGTCTACTTTGAACCCGACTTTGTCGCATCTACAGAAGGTTTAGTGAAAATTGGCTCTTTATCCATGAGAGCGACCCAAATTTGACCCTCTTTAAAGGAGATTTCCTCTCCATCTATTGTGGTCCATTTGGTTCCACTGGCTTCATCAGGTCGATTCCAGATGGCCTTAAATACCTTGCCATCACGAGCGATATATCCCTGACCTGTACCAACAGTTGGTGAAAATGGAGTCACGCCACCTACTTTATCTTTATAGATTGAGTCAGTCATGGCAACTTTTTGAATAACCAAAGTTGATGCTCCAAGACGTACACCCGAGTCAGCGAAATTTGGAGTACCTACATGATCTAGAAGCCAGCGATCTTCATCCTCCGACCAATGCGCATCATATGAACTCGCAGGCCACGATAAATGAATATCAGTAACAATATCTCCACCATCAGGTGCATCACCAAAGCTCCACCCTGCAGATTTTGACTTCGCCAGTTTGATTCCTTTTGTCGTAAGCGATTCGAGCAAGAGATCTGCCTTCAAGACCATTGCATAAGGTTGCACCCGCTCTGGATCTGTCGTGTAAATGGTTGAAGAGTTTCTTTCAGCACTTGCATTCTCTAAATTTGCCGCAGCAAGCACGGGTCTTAATTTGCTCTGCGCGCCACTGTAGGCGAAGCCCACTCTTCCAAATTGGGCAAGCAATTCGATATCAGAGATACGAGCTGAACGAACTGGACCAATTCGTTGAGGAATCTTCGAAGAGAAGATTGCCGCAAGGCGAGTTAATCCACCTTCGACCTGCTCGATGTAAACGATATCGGCATCTTCGACTCCAATTTGTGGATGAGAAGATCGTGTGTCATCTAATTTCACAGCAAGTATTGGTCCATCTCCCCCGATGCGACCGCTTAACGAATTCTTCGGTTCACTCTTTACAAAGGGTATTTTGATCGAGGGCAATGAATCTGGGCGAGTTATCGCAACTAACGCTCCTGCAGCAATTACTAGAACTGCAACCTTAACAGCGCGGCGTTTAGAGAACATCGCCTTCAAATTCATAAACAACAGGAGCTGGAGCATGGCCAGCTAGACGGAATAGACGTATAAGTAACTTCTTGCGAACCATTTGAGTCCTATCGACCGCTTCAACATGCATGGCGATCGCCACTTTGATCTTGCTCGTTAAATCATCTAGCTCACGGACCAGGTCCAACTCAATAGGAGTTGAGATATCTCTCGAATTTTCAAGGAGAATTCCAAGGGCGCCGGTAAGTCCTGTCTCAGCTTGGGATCTATCGCGAACACTCGCCTCGCGAGCTTGGTGTGCTGCAAATGTAAGTAGTAGCGAAGATGCTGGATCAGAGATTTCAGATCGAGCGATTTCAATCGCGATCGCAGCTCGACGCTGCAAGAGTCCATCTAAGTTCGCCCAACTCGTCTCAACGCGATTATGAAGACGATCTAAGCGGCCTGCCAAGAATGTGAGATACCAAGCAAGGCCCGCGACAAATAACCCAAGGACAAGAAATTTATTCATCAATTCCTCCCTAGCAACTTGTTCCAAGCGCGGTTGTCTGAAGAGAGAGTAACTCCATTGTGGCCAACCATCGCCATCTCATATACATCGTAAATTCTCTCAGCGACGACATCCCAATCGAAACTCTGGGCATATTCGCGCCCAGTTCTTGCAATTGTCCGTCTAAATTCGGGGTTGTTAAAGAGTTCAATTGCTCGCTTCGCCAAATCTTGAGAATTCTCTGATTGAAAGAGAGATCCATACTTTCCGTGACCGAGAAGTGAGTCAAAGGCCGGAATATCACTTGCAAGAACAGACGCTCCACCGGCGAGAGCCTCGGCAAGAATAATTCCAAATGATTCGCCTCCAGTATTCGGTGCGACATAGATTGCAACGGACGACATGAAATTCGCCTTATCTTCTTCAGATATACGACCAAGGAATGTAAATCTCTTGCGAAGGTGAGGCTGCATCTCAGTAAGGATTGTCTCGGGATTACCGGGACCTGCCACGATAACTCTCACATCGGAAACCTTTTCCATGATTGCAGGAAGAGCATCGACGAGGATTGAGAGGCCTTTTCGACTCTCTTCAAAACGTCCTATAAAGCCAATCGTGTTTCCAGTCCAACGGGAATCACTGTGAGCATCGGAAAATTTCTTGGCATAGATTCCATTAGGGACAACAACAGCGTCAGTATCTAGATGAATTTGTAGCGTTTCGCGCGCTGCCTCAGAGACTGCGATTCTCGCTATTAGTTTCTCGATCACAGGTTCAATAAATGGCGTAATTGCAAAGGCAATTTTCTGGCGCGTCGATGCAGCATGAAATGTTCCTACAAGTGGACCTTCCGATGCCCAACAAGCAAGCAGTGAGATCGAAGGAATGGCCGGTTCGTGAAGATGCAAGAGATCGAAATTGCCGCCGCTAATCCATTGTTTAACTCGCGCAAATGCAAGTGGTCCGAATAGAACTCGAGCAACGGCTCCGTTATAGGGAATTGCAATCGGGCGACCAGCACTTGTTACGTAATCTGGTATTCCTTCTTCATTTGTAACTGGCGCCAATACTGAAACGAAGTGACCCTGCGCAATCAAATACTCGGCTAGATCACCAACATGGCTCTGAACCCCACCTGGCGTATCCCAACCGTAAGGGCAGACAATTCCAATGCGCTTCTTACCTAGCGACATTATTCGCGCTCCTTAAAGTCTCCATCGACCCAAATCCTCTGCAGCATATGCCAATCTTCAGGATGTTCAGCAATCCCTTTTGCAAATAAATCAGCACATCTCTGCACAATTTTAGAGACTCTCTCGGATTCTTCGCCTTCAGTAGGAACGTCAACCTCTGAGAAATCAATGTGAATCCCTACCTTTGTATATGAAACGTGTGCCACCACCAGGGGAATTCCAGTCTTGACTGCTAGTAGAGCTGGTCCTGCTGGCATTCGCGATGGGTGCCCAAAGAATTCGACATTAACACCAGAACGAGAGAGATCTCGGTCAGCGACGAGAGCTATCAGACGCTTCTCGCGAGCACGCTTCACTAGAGTTACAAAAGAACGAGAATCTAACGAAAGAACTTCAAAGCCCATTGAATTTCTATATTCAAGAAACTTTTGGAAGAGCGCTTCGGGTTTTAATCGCTCAGCAACCGTTACTAGTGGCAGACCTATCGAACAGAAATATGCTCCTGCGTGGTCCCAGTTGCCCGAATGTGGAAGGGCGACCACCACACCCTTCCCAGTTTTGACAGCATCAATTAATAGATGCCCGTCCTTCAATGTCACGCTTCTCTGGATTCTTTCAACTGACCAATCTTGAATTCTAAAGGTGTCACACCAATAGCGCATATAAGAATCGAAAGAACGAGCAACAAGGTCATCTAGCTCGCTCTGTGAAATTTCTGGTTTTACGCGAGATAGATTAAATCGCAGTCGCTGAACGCTCTTTCCATTCGCCTTTATTGTTCTGCGACCAATAAAGGAAAAGAGGCGATAGGCAGTCTTTTCAGGCAGAGTTCGAACTAATCTCCATCCAGAAAAGTATGCAAGAGCCGTAATTGAATCCTTCATGATGAGTGGAGACCTATGAAGACCGTTCTCACTCGCTGGATGACCGTGATAACTCCTAACACAGCCAAAAGCCAGAGCCCGACTGGCAGCGCATAAGGAAGGCCGAGGCCATGCAGGCCAATTGCCGTAAGGAGAATGATGAGACGCTCAGTGCGCTCTGCAATACCAACTGCACATTGGATATTGAAACTTTCGGCTTTCGCCCTGATGTATGGAATCAATAAACCAGTTACAAGAGTGACGAGAGCCACCGGCACCAGCGAATCCTTCATTGAAATCAAGGGAATCAGAATTGCAATGATGATTGCTGAATCAGTAATTCGATCTATTGTGGAATCAAGGAATCCACCCCAGAGACTCGATCCCTTCTCTGAGATTCTCGCCATCGCTCCATCAAATAAATCACTTAAAGAAAAAACTGTAATCATCAAGGTTCCGATGAAGAATTTCTCATCGGTATAGAAATAGAAAGCTGATGTGACTAGACCTGTAGCTCCAAGAACTGTCACCGAATTAGGGGTTAAGCCGATTTGCAGGGCGAGGCGAGCTACAGGATTTATTAATCGAGTAACAGCTGGTTTCAGTGCGCCACTAATCATCGGCACCATCGTAGGCTTTCCCTCGTGCCAACATCCAATTCCGGCGTTGTGAAACGTATCCATATTTATGGCCATGTTTCTGCCTCGCCTCAGGCGATCGCCTCGGCGTTGGGCGGAGAAGTTGGCCAAGCGCCAGGTTCCGAGACTGATGTGGCTATCTTTGCCGTCAACCCTTCGGCCGGAATAGATCCAGAGACGATTGCGAATTGGGCGGCCTTCGATGATTATCAAACTCCGAGAATCGTTGTGGTTACAGGACTTGATGGACAGGAACTCGACTTTGAAGATGCCGTCATGGTTGCTAACCGTGTCTTTGATCAACTAGTTACCCCGTATTTAGTTCTGCACGGAGATGACGGCAATCCTGCGGCACTCATTCGCTTACAAGATTTATCAATTATTGATTACACAACCTCACCTAAATCGATTCGCCATTGCGAGCCTGAACATGAAGAGCTAGTTCGTGAATTTCGTGAAGAGTATTTTGATCAGATGTCCGAGATGGAAGATGGTGCCTTTGGTGCAGGAATAATCTTTCCAGCGATTCCAATCAATCTCACATCAGGGTTAGGCGTTGACATCGTTCTTGACTATCTCAATCAATTACCAAGCAGCAGCTAACTCTTCTCTCGTAGTCGTAAGCAGTTGTGGCAATACCTTTGTCTTTCCGATGATCGGCATAAAGTTCGCATCCCCTGACCAACGCGGCACAATGTGTTGATGAATATGGGCAGCAACTCCCGCACCTGAAATTGCCCCCTGATTCATACCCAGATTAAATCCATCTGCCTTAGATACCTTACGGATAACACTCATCGCATGCGCAGAGAGATCTGTAATTTCATGTCGTTCTTCATCAGTGAGATCAGTTAAATCTGCGACGTGCCTATAAGCGCATACCAAGAGGTGTCCAGGGTTATACGGGTAGAGATTCATGACTACGAAAGCACTCTTTCCGCGGTAAACGATTAAACCTTCTTCATCGCTGAGTGTTGGAATACGACAGAAAGGGCACTCGACTTCATTTCCCTCAAGAGGACGGTTCTCGCCACGGAGATACTCCAAGCGATGCGGCGCCCAGAGTCGATGCCAACCATCTGGCATACCCGCGCCATCGATATTCGACATTACTTAAACCTGCTTGCGAGTTGCAATGGTTTCGAGAATCTCAACAATTGCTTGAGCTACTGGGATTCCATTCTTCTGCTCGCCATTGCGATAGCGGAAAGAGACTGCACCAGATTTCACATCTTCTTCGCCGGCAATCAACATATAAGGAACTTTCTGCATTTGAGCATTTCGAACCTTCTTCTGCATGCGGTCATCAGAGGCATCTACTTCTACGCGGATACCAGCAGCTTTCAGTTTCTTTGCAACATCAAAGAGATAATCGTTAAAGGTATCTGCAACCGGGATCGCAACAACTTGAACAGGTGCAAGCCATGGAGGAAATGCTCCTGAATAGTGCTCTGTGAGAACTCCGAAAAATCTTTCGATCGAACCAAAGAGCGCTCTATGAATCATTACGGGGCGTTGACGACTTCCATCCGCGGCGGAGAATTCAAGCTCGAAACGTTGTGGAAGTTGGAAATCAACCTGAATCGTAGACATCTGCCACGTTCTGCCGATCGCATCTTTAGCTTGCACAGAAATCTTTGGTCCGTAGAAAGCGGCGCCACCTTCATCAAGTACAAGTTCAAGTCCTTGAGCAAGTGCAGCCTTGCGCAGAGCTTCAGTTGCTTCATTCCAATCTGAATCTTCTCCGACTGACTTTTCTGGGTTACGAGTTGAAAGCTCTAGGTAAAAATCCTGCAGACCGTAGTCACGGAGAAGGTTAAGTACGAATGTTAAAAGTGAATCGAGCTCACCTGGCATCTGTTCTTTTGTGCAATAAATGTGAGCATCGTCTTGGGTAAATCCACGGGCACGTGTAATTCCATGGAGAACGCCAGATTTTTCGTATCGATAGACGGTTCCGAATTCGAAGAGACGAAGCGGAAGTTCGCGATAAGAACGTTGTCGTGACTGGAAGATGAGGTTATGGAATGGGCAGTTCATCGGCTTCATGTAGTACTGCTGTCCAGCGCGCTTAATCGTGCCATCGGCATGGAGCTCTTCATCCATAATCATTGGTGGGTACATGCCTTCTGAGTACCAATCAAGGTGTCCAGACTTCTGGAAGAGCGCAGCTTTAGTTAAGTGCGGTGAGTAAACGAATTCGTACTCTTCTTCTTCATGGCGCTTGCGCGAATAATCTTCCATCGCTCTGCGGATGATTCCGCCCTTTGGGTGAAAGACGGCAAGTCCTGAACCAATTTCTTCTGGAAATGAGAATAGATCAAGTTCTTGACCAAGACGGCGATGATCTCGCTTCTCTGCTTCAGCAAGAAGTTCAAGATAGGCGTTTAGTTCATCTTGCGATGGCCAAGCGGTTCCATAAATTCGTTGGAGCATTGGGTTCTTCTCAGAACCTCGCCAATATGCAGCAGCACTTCTCATCAACTTAAATGCAGGAACATGTTTAGTCGATGGAAGGTGTGGCCCTCGACAGAGATCAGACCAGACAGGCTTTCCATCGCGGCCTAAGTTGTCATAAATTGTTAACTCTGCACCGCCGACTTCGACGCTTGTTTCATCGGTGCTTCCACCCTTGATACCGATGAGTTCGCACTTGTAAGGCTCGTGCGCCAACTCTTTAAGCGCATCTGGCTCGTTGGTTACACGACGCTTGAAACGTTGACCTTCTTTAACAATTTTACGCATCGCGCTTTCAATCTTTTCAAGATCTTGCGGATTGAAGGCGTTCTCGGGATCGAAGTCATAGTAGAAGCCATCTGTAATTGGTGGGCCAATACCTAAGCGAGTTCCCGGAAATACTTGTTGAACCGCTTGGGCCATTACGTGAGCAGTTGAGTGGCGAAGGACCGCGAGGCCCTCAGACGAAGAAATCGAAACACCTTCAACTACATCACCATCTTTTAGATCAGTCCATAGATCCATAAGGACGCCATTAATCTTGCAAACGACGATCTCTTTATTCTCGGAGAAAATCTGGGTTGGGCGTTGCTCGCTATCAATAGTTACCGCCGAGCCATCTACGGTTACCGAGATCTGAGACATGGGGGTTAGCCTACCGAAAGAGGCTTGGATGAAGCGATTATTTGCGCCTCAAGCTCGAGTGATGCCTCACCTATTTTCAATTTCATCTCACCAATATGCGAAATTGGCTGCGCTAAACGAAGACTCGAGAGGAGGAAGGCAGATTCGATATCTGGAATCTCGGAGATATGGATGGGGCGAACCTTTACTCCACATTCCTCTATCGCAATTCCACGAACGACTCCTGGCAGAAGTCCTGATGTGATTGGGGCCGTTACCCATTGATCCGCAATTCTCATAGCAAGATTAGATACTGCTGTCTCTGTTATTTCATTCTTCCGATTAAAGAGAATCGAATCGTCGAATCCCTCATCTTTAGCGAGTTCAAGAATTCTAAATCGGTCATCGTAAGGAAACTCCTTATGTACAGAGCCATGGACAGTCTCACTTCGGAAATTCACTCGAGCAGGTTCGCTTAACTCTTCATATTCATGATGAGTTACTGAAAAGCTCTCCTTCCAAAAGCAGATACGAAGGCGTCCTGCTGGAAAACAAGTACTTGAAAGCACTGTTAGCAGTTCATTCCTTAATACTTCTTCGCTGGGCATCGGGATCCCAAGTTCTCGAGCGGAATCTAATGCGCGTCTCATGTGTCGATTTAAGGAGATGGGCTTTCCTTCGATTGTCTTAATCGTCTCGAAAATCCCACTTGCTTGTGGGAAACCATATTTATCTATAAGCAGGGTCATTTGAATTCGCCCCCTGCGATGGAAATCAACTTCTCTGCCTTGAGTTGAGTCTCTCCCCATTCACTCTCTGGATTGCTCCCCCAAGTAATCCCTGCGCCCGTTCCAAATCGAACCTTGAAATCTGTTCCCTTCCAAAAAGTTCTAATTCCTACTGCAAGTTCGGCGCGGTCACCTTCTATCCAACCAAGTGCTCCGCAATAGACGCCACGACGAACTTTTTCGTTTACTGCAATAGCAGCAAGAGCAGAACTCTTTGGTGCCCCACTTACAGATCCTGCAGGAGTTAGCGCCTCAATAATCTCTCGCCAAGCAATGTTCTCTCGCACCACACCCCGTACATCTGAGACAAGGTGCGTCAAACCAGGGTGAGCTTCAGATCTGAATAGCTCAGATACCTCTACCGAACCATCTGCACAAATTTTTCCCAGATCATTTCTCATTAAATCTACAATCATCAAGTTTTCAGCTTTATCTTTCTCGCCAAATTCAGATTTATCCCCACGAAGAGTTCCCTTGATCGGTGAGGTGATAATTGAGTTTCCGCTTCGACTAAGAAGCCTCTCTGGAGATGCCGATGCAATCTCTAGTGATGGAATCCTGAGGTACTGTGCAAATGGAGCCGGATTACCTTTCAGTAATCGATTGAAAAGTCCATTCAAACTAATTTCGAAACCCGACGAAGTATTGACTAGCTCATAGCAAGCATTAACTTGATAGACCGTTCCGCTTTCGATTAGTTCGCGAATATTCTCTACATATTGAATGTAGCCATCCCTATTTATTGAGGACTCCCACGCAGATGTAAATCCTTGCCATTCGGCATCTGGAAAAGGTGCTTGAACAACATTTTCAAAGCGAGCAAATGTCATCTCTCCTTCAAAGGTAATGACTACCGCCCAAAATCTTCCATCATCGAGAACTGCGGGATCATCGCTAACCTCTTGAAGATTGGTCGCCAACCGACCGCCCATCCAGAAGTAATCCCCTAAGTTCGACACCTGACCAAGGCTACGCAGTTAAAGGGGCAAATTCCTCTCATTCTTTTTCACGCTTTGGCAGTTGAGGCCTTGCTGCGCTAGATTTGCCCCTGCACAAAATGCGGACGTAGCGCAGCTGGTAGCGCGGAACCTTGCCAAGGTTCAGGTCGCGGGTTCGAACCCCGTCGTCCGCTCGGATTAACCGCCGCTTAGAATTTATTTTCGGGTGGCGGTTTGTCTATATACAAAGTTTGGTCGGATGGCCGAGAGGCGAGGCAAGGGACTGCAAATCCCTCTACACGGGTTCAAATCCCGTTCCGACCTCCAGTTTGAATAGATAAAAGAATCAAGAGCACATCGGAGTAGATATGTCAGATAACGATTCAACTCGACCTTGGGGTCGATATGAAATCTTGCAGGACACTCCCACCTACAAGGTGAAGACAATCTGGGTTCAACCTGGACATCGTCTATCTTTGCAGCGCCACCAGAAGCGTCAAGAACATTGGTTCATTGTTCAAGGTGTCGCCGATGTTGTTCTCGGAGAAGAAACTTTTACAAAACGCCCAGGTGAAACCGTAGATGTTCAAGTTGGACAGTTGCACCGAATCGGAAACTCAGGAACTGAAGAGATGATCTTTATCGAAGTTCAGACCGGAACATACTTCGGCGAAGACGATATTGAGCGTATCCAAGACGATTACGCACGTTAATCTCCTCGGCTATACTTTCTTAACAACTTAATAGATATACCGAAGAAAGACCCGGACGATTGGCTCAGCGGTAGAGCACCACATTGACATTGTGGGGGTCACTGGTTCGATCCCAGTATCGTCCACTTAAGTTCCACCTCGAATATAGAGAGAGTGAGCTAAGAAGTGAGTTCAGATTTAGCCTTTCTCGATTTCAACCAAGCAGGATTCTCGATTCGTTCTGCCGAAGTTATGAAGGCTCGATCAGAACATTGGTATGCAAAGACTCCCTATAGCATCGCAATCTTGCGATATGAAGATGCAAATACTCTCCTCAAAGATAAGCGTCTGTATCAGGGCACTCGTCGCTGGCCTGAACACTATGGAATTACTGAAGGTTTGCTCGCCACTTGGTGGCAGACAATGCTCCTCAGCGTGGAAGGTGACGACCACTTAAGACTCCGCAAACTCTCGAGCGCTGCCTTCTCCCCCAGAACAATCGAACCAATGACGCCATTCTTTGCGCGCCTTGCAAATGAATTGATTGATAACTTCTGTGAAAAAGGCACCTGCGAATTTATGTCTGAATTTGCCGAACCATTCTCGGCACGGGTAATCACTGAGTTACTTGGTCTTCCGAAAGAGCGTTGGCGCGAACTTGCAGATTATGCAACCGAACTTGGGTATGTATTTTCGGTAACTATTAAGAACGATTTACCGGTGATCGAGCATGGGCTTCAAGGAATCCTCGATATTTCCCAGAAGCTCATTGATTCTCGTATTGGAACGGATTCAGATGATTTCGTGGGAACCCTTGTTAAGGCCAATCTAGATGGTCAGAAGATTACAAATGATGAACTGCTTTCACTTGTCAGCATGATTGTCTTTGCAGGCTTTGATACAACTCGAAATCAGCTCGGATTGGGCATGCAAACCTTCTCTGCAAATCCAGCTCAATGGCAGAAGCTTGGCGAGAATCCTGAACTCGGTCGTTTGGCAGTTGAAGAAGTGATGCGAGTCAATCCAACAATTACTTGGGTATCGCGAGAAGCCTCTGTCGATATCGAATATAAAGAGATCACGATTAAGCAGGGAACAACAGTTCACCTACTTACGATTCCAGCTGGATCAGACCCGGCTAAGTTCGAAAGCCCTGAATTTGATATTGAGAAAGAGCGTGCACCTCACTTTGGATTTGGTGGCGGAATGCACCACTGCATCGGGCACTATGTCGCTCGCCTTGATATGAAGGAAGCGTTTAAAGCTCTTGCAGCCCGCTTGCCAGATATGAAGATCGCAGATGGCGCCACTTACTTGCCCGATTCTGGAAACACTGGTCCTACTTCTCTACCGATTACTTTCACACCTACAAAAAAGTAGAGAGGCCCACCAACCAGATTTACTGGAGGTGAGCCCCTCTTCTTTACAACAGATTATTCGGCTTTACCTGCAGCCTTGTTCAGTGCGCGAAGGAGTTGGTATCCGACTACCGCGACCAAAGTACCGTTGATGATTCCACCGAATGAGTAATCTCCACGCTTCCATGTCATATCAGCGATACCAACGATAAGCGTTGTAGCTGCGATGAATAGGTTTGTTGAGTTTCCGAAGTTGACCTTATTCTCGATCCAAATCTTTGCACCGAGAATTCCGATCATTCCGTAGAGCGCTACGCCGACTCCACCAAGTACACCTGCAGGAGTAGCGCTAAGTACTGCGCCAAACTTAGGTGAGAGTGAGAGAAGGATTGCGCCAATACCCGCTACCCAATAAGCAGCTGTTGAGTAGATACGGGTTGCTGCCATTACACCGATATTTTCAGCGTAGGTAGTTGTTCCTGATCCACCACCAGCGCCTGCAAGCGTTGTTGCAAGGCCATCTGCGAAGAGAGCATTACCCATTTGATCATCAAGATCTTTACCGGTCATTGCAGCAACTGCCTTGACGTGTCCTACGTTCTCAGCGATGAGAACGAGAACTACAGGGATAAAGAGCAAGATTGCATTGGTATCAAAGGAAGGGGTCGTAAATGAAGGAGCTGCAATCCACTTCGCTGATTTCACTCCGTCGAAGTTGATATCGCCTTGAAGTGCCGCGTAGGCATAACCAATAACGATTCCACCGAAGATGCTGATGCGGCTGAGGAATCCCTTAGATACTGCACCGATGATTGCAACGGATGCAAGAGTAATCAGCGCTGTAACTGGTGCAGCCTTAAAGTTATTGTTTGCTGCTCCTGCAAGGTTAAATCCAATGATCATCACGATTGAACCTGTTACAAGTGGTGGAAGTAGCCAGTTAATCCAACCGATTCCCACTGCATTAACGATCAGTCCAACGACAGCCAGCATCACACCAGTTGCGACAACACCACCGAGTGCAACTGCGATTCCCCCGCTAGCTTGTGCAGCAGCGATAGGAGCTAGGAACGCAAAGGAAGAGCCAAGGTAGCTAGGAACTCGATTCTTAGTAATGATTAAGAAGAGAATAGTTCCAACGCCAGAGAAGAAAAGTGTTGTGCTTGGCGGGAATCCAGTAATGATTGGGACTAAGAATGTTGCACCAAACATTGCTGCGATGTGCTGAACACCTACGCCAATTGTTAATGGCCATGCTAAGCGCTCATCGGGCTTTACTACTTCTCCATCTTTAACAGACTTACCGTTTCCATGGAGATTCCAAGATAGAAGCGACATTGTTTTCCTTCCAGTTACATCCAATTGGGTTACAGAGTCCTGTAACCGGGGAAGGTTAGAAAAATGTTAGAACTTAACTCCCAAGTAACCAGAGTTGAACACGCAATAAGTGCGGTAGATTTTCAGGGTGATTGCGCTCCTGCCAGGTCTTTTTACCGGCCTCTCCCTCATTATCGCTATCGGGGCGCAGAATATCTTCGTGATTAGGCAGGGGCTCTCTCGATCCCATGTTCTACTTGTTGTGCTCATCTGTGCCGCATCCGATGCGGTTCTTATCTTTCTCGGAACAGGTGGCCTCGGAACTCTGATTCAGAGCAAGCCCGATCTCTTGGAATTCATTCGCTGGTTCGGAGTTCTCTATCTGACTTGGTTTGGAGTTAAGGCTGTTCGTTCGGTTCTATCAAACCAATCCCTCGAGGTGGGCACCGGTTCATCTTCATCGAAGAAGACTGTCGTTCTCTCTGTTCTTGGATTTACATTTCTTAATCCGCATGTGTATTTAGATACTGTAATTCTCCTAGGCAGTATCGCCAATCAATTTGAGGATGATCGCTGGTACTTCGCCCTAGGTGCATCACTCGGGAGTTTTTTCTGGTTCTCAGCGATCGGCTTTGGCGCGAAGGCTGCTTCACGATTTATGTCGCGTCCAATTTTCTGGAAAGTTCTCGACTCGATTATTGCCTTAGTGATGTTCTCTGTAGCGCTCTTCCTCGCGCTCTATGACTTCTAAGCCTTGGATTTAGAGATATAGAGAATTCCTGCTGCAACGATCGCAATTCCCAGGAAGCTCTGAAGAACGAGACTCTCTCCAATAATTAGTGCAGCCAATATTGTCGCTGTTGCAGGTTCAGCAAGGACAACGGTTGCCGCAGTGCTGGAATCAACTCTCTTCAGTCCAAATGTAAATAAGAAATAGCCGATTGCCGTTGGAACAAGTCCCAGCCAGAGAACTGAGAGTGCTCCATCACGAGTTGATATCCATTCAGGGTTCTGCGCGAATAGAAATGGGGATGTGAAGAGCGCTGCAATTCCAAAGGAAGTTGCGGTCAACCAAATATCTTGTGCGCCCCGTGCAAGTGACCGGCGACTAATGACATTGAAAACAGCGAAGCCTAGGCCTGCGATTGCGGCTAATAAGAGTCCGATTGGTTTAAAAGAGTCCACTCCATTAGCAGTGCCAACGAGAATGATTCCAATGACGGTTACCGACGTTCCCAAGTACCAACTCTTTTGAGGCTTCTCCCCTAGGACGAAATAAGCGACTATTGCCGAAAATGTTGGAACGCTTCCAAGAGCTGTAACTGTTGAAATCGCGATCCCGGTGATGTGAACAGCTGAGAAGAATGTCAGTTGATATATAGCGACCCCGAGACCACAGATTAAGAGATCCCTACGAGAGGCCCGAAAAGTTCCTCTTCCACCCCGCTGTATATATGCAAAGAGAAATAGGAAGAGCGAGCCACACAAGAGGCGGGCGGCTCCAACGGCAAGGGGTGAGATATCAGGAACACCTAGTTGCTGAGTAGTTCCAGTTGTGCCAAAACAGAGAGCAGAACCAAGCACGGCAAGAATTCCTACCTTGCGAGATGAGGTCTGCATTGGGCGAGAATACTCGTAAGATTCGCCACATGACATTTAACGCCGTGCAGCCAGTTGATGGAAGTGTTTATGGAGCAGCAATCCACGAGAACACTCAGAGCGAAGTTCAGGAAGTTATCTCCCGCGCAAAGGCAGTGGCAAAAGATTTTGCAGCGCTCTCACCGAAGGCGACAGCCGAACTTCTTCGCTCAATTGCTGATTCCATAGAGGGCAAGCGGGATGCGCTCATTGCATCTGCCTGCGCTGAGACCGGTTTACCTGAAGGTCGTATTGGTGGAGAAATCACACGAACAACTGTGCAATTCAAATTATTTGCAGATCTCGTTGAGACTGGTCGCCACTTAAGAGTCGTAATCGACAAGGCAGATCCCAATTACTCCCCCGCACCTCGCCCTGATATTCGTCGACAGAATCAACCTCTCGGTGTCGTTGCAATCTTTGCAGCTAGTAACTTCCCTCTTGCTTTCTCGGTTGCCGGCGGCGATGCAGCATCAGCCCTTGCATCTGGTAATCCTGTTGTTGCAAAGGGCCATCCTGCACATCCCCATACATGTGCGACCGTTGAATCAGCGGTGAAGGAAGCGCTGAAGAAGTGCAATCTCTCTGAAGATATCTTCAACGTAGTGCAGGGTGTAGATCCGAAGATTACTCACTGGCTCGCATCTCATCCTGATGTGCAAGCAATCGGATTTACTGGCTCAGAAGCAGTCGGTCGAATTCTGATAAAGATTTCGTCTGAACGCGAAGTTCCAATCCCAGTCTTTGCTGAAATGGGAAGCCTTAATCCAGTATTCGTAACTCAAGGTGCAATCATCGAGCGATCTACCGATCTCGCAAAGGGGCTAGTTGATTCTGCGCTACTAGGTTCAGGTCAATTCTGCACAAAGCCAGGTCTCGTTTTTGTTCCAAGAAGTGCTACAGCTTTCCTAGATGAAATCGCCGCACACCTTGCAACACTTAAGGTAGGACCATTGCTCTCTGCCTCAATTGCAGATCGATATTCAAAGGCAATCGCCCAAATTGCAGCGAGCGGTGCCGTCACAGTTCTTTCAGGCCTAGAGAACGCCTCTGGCTTTGGTGTAACTCCAACAATTTTTCTCACTGACTGGGCGACAGCCCGGAAGAACCACGAACTCCTTGAAGAACACTTCGGTCCAACATCTGTAATCGTCACCGCAGATGAAACCGACTATGTAACAATCGCAGAACAACTTCAAGGCCAACTCACTGCGACTATTCAGGGAGTTTCATCAGATAACGTCGTCTCGCTTCTCTCGATTCTTTCTGAGCGCGCTGGTCGAGTTATCTGGAATGGATTCCCTACTGGAGTTGCGGTTACCGAAGCTATGCAACATGGCGGCCCATGGCCATCATCCTCGACGCATACAACTTCAGTAGGTATTGATGCGATCTATCGATTTATGAGACCAGTTGCCTATCAATCATTTGCACAAGATGTGCTGCCACCATCTCTCCAAGATTCAAATCCCTGGAAAGTTGAACAACGAATTAATTAGAGTAAGGCGAACTAAACAATAAATCCGTTTGGAAATGGGTCATTCTCATCGAGCATCCATGTTGATTCACCCATTACCCAAGCGCGACCTGTGATCATTGGGACAATTGCATCGTAAGAACCAACTTTGGTGCGCTCCTTGATGCGTCCTTCGAAATGAGATCCAATCCATGATTCATTCTTTAGAACATCGCCCTCATTTAATTCACCTCGAGCAACCATCTGAGCCAACCGAGCCGACGTTCCAGTACCGCACGGTGATCGATCAAACCAACCTGGGTGAATCGCCATTCCGTTACGCCAATGCAGTGGCCCTTCAGAACCTGGCGAGATGAAATCAATGTGATGACAGATTGCAATATCAGGATTCTCTGGATGAACTGGTCGATTCTGTTCATTAATCGCATCGGAGATGATCAGACCAAGATCGAGAAGTTTCTGACCGTTCTCTCGCTTAAATTCAATTCCAACGCGTTCAATAGGAACAATTGCATAGAAATTTCCACCATATGCCATGTCGTACTTGAGCTTCCCGAGACCAGGAACATCTACTTCTTGATCGAGGGCATATGAGAATGAAGGAACGTTAGTCAGCGTTACATTCTTCGCCCTTCCATCGACAACAGCGACATCTACTACCACCAGCCCTGCGGGTGTATCGAGTCGGATCGTTGTTACTGGTTCAACAACATCCACCAATTTCTTCTCAACGAGCGCCGTTGCAACACCGATAGTTCCGTGGCCGCACATGGGAAGGCAGCCTGAAACTTCAATGTAGACAACTCCCCAATCAGCATCGGGACGAGTCGACTTCTGCAATATTGCACCACTCATGGCGCTATGGCCACGAGGTTCAAACATCAACCATTGGCGCCAGAAATCCATATGCTCCATGAAGTGAAGGCGCTTATCGAACATCGTCGCACCAGGAATCTCTCCGATTCCTGATGTCACAACGCGAGTTGGCATACCTTCGGTATGAGTCTCAACCGTTGTAACTGTGCGAATGCTCTTCATGAATTAACGATTCTTGAAGTATGCCAGCGCAACATCCATCTCGCGATGGATTTGATCCTGCTCATGCTTTGGAAGAGGTAAACGTGGAAGACGTGTTGGTCCACCATAGCGACCAACGTGATCCATTCCTAGCTTGATTGCTTGGATAAATTCCTTCTTTGAATCCCAGTGGAAAACATCGTGGAGCGCCGCATACATTGGCGCTGCCTCCTTATAGTTTCCTGCGGTAGCAAGGTTATATAGCTCCATTGACTCTTTTGGCAGCGCATTCGGGAATCCAGCGATCCAGCCAGAAATTCCAGCAGTCGATAGTTCGAGGAAGACATCGTCGGCGCCGACAATTACTTCAATTCTTGGAGCGAGTTTCTTAATCTGCCAAATGCGGCGCACATCGCCTGAGAATTCCTTGATTGCAATAACTTCCGGAACTTCATCGGCAATGCGTGAGACGAGCTTTGGAGTTAGATCAACCTTTGTATCAAATGGGTTGTTGTAGGCAATGATCGGCATTCCGACCTTAGCGACCTCCTTGTAGTGCGCGACTACTTCATCATCCGATGCACGATAGGCATTTGGTGGAAGAAGCATTACCGCTCCAGCTCCCGCCTTCTGCGCGTGCTCAGTCCACTTACGAGACTCTGATGCACCATATGCAGCTACACCTGGAACAACGTTAAATCCCTTAGGGGCTGCAGCAACTGCAACCTCAACCATCTTTGCGCGCTCTTCTGCAGTAAGAACCTGATACTCACCTAGCGATCCGTTAGGAATCACCCCATGAGTTCCATTCTCCGCAAGCCATGCAACATGCTCAGCATACTTGTCGTAATCAACGGTGAGATCAGATTTAAAGGGAGTCGCTGTGGCAGTTAACACGCCATTCCATGGTTTTGTCATGGGAGAAAGTTATCGCCTATTGAGGGTTAATTCCATCAGCCAATACACCTAAAGAGATTGGCGCTGCAATAGGTCTATTGCTGTAACTGATTCGCTCTTGATCTGAGACTTTGTGACCACTGGCACAAGCAATGATTTCGCTAACATTTCTGGAACAGACCCTTCCTTGGCAAAGGCCCATCCCTGCTCTAGTAAATAACTTTGATGTTCGTGAATCGTGAGCGGAAAGCTCTGTAACTGACTGGCAAATCTCGCCATGTGAAACTTCTTCGCACCGACAAATCTTGCATTCGCCACTTATCCAGCTCTGCCAACCATTTCCAACTGGATAACTTCGCTGCAGCGCACGGGCGAAGAGTTGCAATCTAAATCTCTTAAATTTTAATGAGAAAGGAATTGAAGCGTTCAATACGGAGAGCGCTGCGACTTCACCCTCGGCAAGGGCGACATCCGCGCCTCCAATACCGGTTGCCTCCCCTGCGATCCAAATATTCTTCTGGGAACTTCTCTGTTCTCTATCAACATCGAAAATAACGGTTCCATCACGATCCACTCGTTGCGTACATCCGAGAATTCCACCAAGTGTGACATCGGGATTAAATCCCCATCCAGCGGCGACTACATCACATTCAATCTGAGTAACTTCGCCTTTACTCTCAAGATTGCTCTTCACCTTTGAAAGAGTCGCGGTGTTTCCATTGAAAGCTATGACAGCTCTTCCAAAAGAGACCTTCAGTGAATACTTCCTAATCTTTCGCAGGTAGTAGAGCAGTTCGAGAGCCTTCTGAGGATTGAGAATGAGCGCTAGCGGTGATCGTATCCAGCGCAGCGGTGAATGTGCTTCAACAATTCCAACAACTTCGGCGCCCGCTTCGGCTAAGCCGACAGCAACAGGGAGAAGAAAAGGGCCTGTACCTGAAAGAAGAATTTTCCTACCTGCAATTACTCCGTGGCCTTTAAGGAGCGCTTGTGCAGCTCCTGGCGTCATCGACCCAGGTAACTCCCAACCAGTAAATGGGATTGAACGATCATAAGCACCCGTTGCAAGAATAACTTTTTCAACTGTGATCGATTTTTCAGAACCTTGATGAAGGTAGTTAAGTGTTACCGAACTTTCATTGCGGATCGCGCTCCATACTTGTGCGCCATAAATGTAAGTTATGTTCTCTGAGTTGATTACCGAGCCTAAGTAACTACTAGCGCGATGAGCTTTATATCCCTCGACATCTTCTCTGTGGCGCCAATATTGCCCACCTGGGCGCGGCGCAGAATCTAGAAGGAGAACATCTACCCCCGCTCCTGCTGCAACTTTCGCAGCAGCAAGTCCTGCAGGTCCTGCACCAATGATGGCGATCATTTCTGACTCTCAATCTTGGCGCCTTCAGAAATTTCAATCAGACATGCTCTCTGATTTGCAACGCCGTTCACAACTACAACGCAATCAAAACAGATACCGATGCCACAGAAAATCAAACGTGGCTCTTCTTCGAATCGTGTCTTTCGCAACTCTCGCACACCAGTAGCCATTAGTGCAGCCGCAATAGATTGCCCTTCAATTCCCTTGAAGGATATGCCGTTGAAGGTGAAGGAAACTTCCCTCTTCTCTGCGGTGCTCATACAGATACTTCCGCAAATCGTTTAGGTGAGAAGGCTGCGGGATTCATAAATGAATCGCGACCAAGAATCGCATCAGTGATAAGCGCCGCTGAACCAGGAGCTAAACCAATTCCCGCGCCTTCATGTCCAGCTGAATGCCACAGACCTTTCACTGCATAATCTTCACCGATCAGCGGCAGATGATCCGGTGCATACGGTCTAAATCCTCTATAGGCGCGAAGTAATTGAACATCTCGCAAAACTGGAAAGAGAGAGACGGCTTGCTGTGCAAGTTTCCTTAGAATTTCATAATTCATATTTCCGTCGAACCCAACACGTTCACGACTTGCACCGATAAGAATAGTTCCACTTCTAGTTCCCTCAACGACTGTGCTTGTTTGTAAATCGGCATCACTGCTTGCGACATTTGCAACGTAATCTGAGTCATAAACCTTATGGAAGATGTACTGAGGAGCAGGCTCGGTTACCAAGATGAATCCGCGTCGTGGCGCTACGGGAAGATTTGAACCCGCTAATGCGGCTATCTCCCCCGCCCATGTTCCGGCCGCATTAATCACTATAGGTGCTGAGTACTTTCCGGTTGATGTATTTACTGCGGAAACAGCCCCATCTTTAATATCAAAACCGAGAACTTTCGAACGAGAGACTAAAGATCCACCTCTCGCAATAACAGTTTGAATTATCTTTGCCGCAGCGAGCATCGGCTGACATTGCGCATCTTGCGGATAGAAGACACCGGAGGAAATTTCAGGGTGGAGATACGGCTCTAGTTGATGCAACTCTTTACTGCCGACTACCTGCGCAGTTACTCCGTTAGCAGATTGCACCTTTGCAAGTGCCATAAGTTGGGAATCATCGTGTCGAGCAACGACAACACCGCCTTTAGCTTCCAACTCAAAGGTGTCTCCGACATCCTCTTGCATCTCAAACCACAAGTCACGAGAGCGAAGAGCGAGCGTTAACTCAGGGCCGGGATCTTTATCGGAGACAAGAATGTTTCCTTCTCCGGCTCCCGTGGTTCCGCTCGCGACGGTTCCGCGATCAATAATCATTACCTTTAAACCAGCATTTGTTAATGAGAGCGCAGAAGATGCGCCAACTATTCCTGCACCGATAACAATTGCATCGGGGTTGCTCCCCAAGCGGCTCATGAACTCTGGATTTCTCGAAGTACTGCTTCAAGTTCTTCATCAGTTGCAGCCTTGATATCCCATGGCTTGTGCAGGCTATCGCCTGACCATCGAGGGATGATATGCATATGTAAGTGGAAAACAGTCTGCCATCCCGCCTCGCGACTCATCTGGAAGATCGATGTCCCTTCTGAGCCGAGCTTTCCTTGTAGAAGATCTGCAACCTTCTTTGCAGAGGCTGCGACAAGACCATATGTCGTTGCATCTGTATCGTGAACATCAAGAGAATGCTTCTTGGGAATAACAAGGGTGTGGCCACGATTGGCAGGAAATATATCGAGAAAAGCCAGAGTCTCATCATCTTCATACACTTTACGCGACGGGATACTGCCGGAAACAATTTTGCAGAAGAGGCAGTCACTCATGCGACAACTGTATTCTCTCGATTCTGGCGCGGGCAATCTTCTGCGAAGGCGATTCATGGCCCAGCATGTAAGAGAGGAAATCTAAGAGAACTCGGCTTAATCGAAGCCACTTCTTTGAGCGACGTTTAAGGCCGAGGATGTGAAGAAAGGGTTGATCGATAGTTGAGATGGCTGCATTTCGCAGAATCACATAGAAGAAGAGGCCACCCTTGCTAAAGGGCGGCTTCAGAATGAATTTCACTATTGGCGGAGTCATCGCGATCGCAGCAACTTCTTGAGATGCAAAGCGAGTCATCTCATCGCTCATCTCTTTACGAGACAATGGTGCATCAGAAAGTCCCAAGGGTTCGGCGCTTTTCGCCCATTCGCGGATGTATTGATCGCCTAAATCAGTTGTGTCATAACCAAGTTCTTCATATGTGCGCAGAAATGAATCAGTGAAGGCACAATGAACCCACAACAAGTAACGTGGGTCAGCGGCAGAATATTGAGCTCTATCTCCCGACTTGTCTTTAAATTCTCCACGCACCCTCTTATGAATCTCGTTGACGCGTTGTGCCTCACGGGCAATCGCTTCTGTTGAGCCAAAAGAAGTAATCGTCAACCATCTCGTAGTGCGCTCCAAGCGCCCCAGCGGATCAGTGTCATATTGAGAATGTTCTGCAACTCCCGTTAAAGCAGCCGGATGAGCTGCCTGCATCAAGAGCGCGCGAATGCCACCGACTAAAGTCGAGATACATCCATGGACTTTCCAAACGGCGCTATCGACACCAAATAATCCAACGTCATCACCAATAGCCATTTGTTGTGCCCAAAGAGGCGCACCACTTGGATCACCAGAGACGGTTTTACGAAAGGCGTCGGCGGCTTTATTTCCTCCGAGGGCTCCGATGATTTTGTGCACGCGTTAATTCTTTAGCAAGAGAGCGGTTACTGCAATTTCAAATACGAGTTGAGAAACCCGCTATCGCTTCCAGAACGACGAGTGCCGCAAGGCGTGTTGTTCTGTCATCTTCTGAATCTTTCGTGGAGTCGATTTCTGTAATATCCATTGAAACAACGTTCTTGGAACTTCCAGCCATAAATGCAAATTGACGAATCTCGTCAGCGCTGATTCCCCCTGGGGCAGCTGCCGGGCAAGCCGGAACCACACTTCTGTCGCAGACGTCCATATCAAAATCAACATGAATACGATCTCCAGCAATACCGAGAGCTTTACTCCAAATCTCGGAGATGCTCGCGTCGCGAAGTTGGTTTCGTGCAATTACGGTAATTCCGTATTCCTTGGCTCTGGCTGCATATTCAGGAGAGTTGGAGAAATCAGCAATTCCGATTTGTACAACTCTCTTCCCAGACAATCCGGCTTCTATCAATCTACGTACGGGCGACCCATTACTAATGCCGTCGCGGAGATCGTAATGGGCGTCAAATGTGATTAGACCTGTGGCTTCAGATCCCATATGTGTGGCATATGTAATCGAGTTGTCTCCACCCAGAGCAATCATCAAGGCACTCTTCAATTGTGCATTGCGAAGAAGTGAAATGGTTGCTTCTTCATCAATATCCGGAGAGATGACATTTCCTGCATCGGCAATGCGAATCTTCTGTAGATTTACAGCGCTATTTGAATGTGCAAGTGAGTACCTAGAAAGAGCTTCTCTAATCGCATCGGGAGTGGCATCTGCTCCCGTTTGAGAAATACTGGTTGCACTTGCCGGTACTCCGACAATGAGTACATCCACCGGTGAACCATCGTGGTCTTCAATAACCGAAGTGGCGCGAGGCCAGAGCGGATCATGAGGCAAATTCATTCTCTAAGACTATCCGTTCATTCTATTTTCATCGCCTTCGCTATATAGTCACCAGATGATTTCAGGACCACGCCCAGTTAGAGCCCCACGAGGAACAAGCAAGAGCGCCAAAGGTTGGGGGCAAGAAGCCGCACTGCGAATGTTGCAAAACAACCTCGATCCTGAAGTGGCTGAGCACCCAGATAAGTTAGTCGTATACGGTGGCACTGGAAAGGCAGCGAGAAACTGGGCATCTTTTGATGCGCTAGTAAAAACTCTCACCGATCTTGAAGATGATGAGACGATGTTGGTGCAATCCGGAAAACCAGTCGGAGTCTTTCGTACCCACGAGTGGGCCCCGCGAGTTCTTCTCGCTAATTCAAATCTCGTTGGAGATTGGGCTACATGGCCGGAATTTAGAAGACTAGAAGATTTAGGTCTGACTATGTACGGTCAGATGACAGCAGGATCATGGATTTACATCGGTACGCAAGGTATTTTGCAAGGAACTTATGAAACTTTCGCCGCTGTCGCTGAAAAGCATTTCGGCGGAACACTTGCAGGAACTCTCACAGTGACCGGCGGTTGCGGTGGAATGGGTGGGGCTCAACCTCTAGCTGTCACAATGAATGAAGGCACCTGTCTCATTATCGATGTGGATGGTTCACGTCTGGCGCGACGCCTCAAGAAGCGTTATCTCGATGAGATTGCAGATAGTTTGGAAGATGCAGTTGCACGTGCCACAAAGGCTCGAACCGAACGTCGCGCAATTTCAATTGGTCTAGTTGGGAATAGTGCAACGATTCTTCCCAAGCTTTATGCAATGGGTGTACCCGTAGATATTGTTACCGATCAGACATCTGCTCACGATCCTCTCTTCTACATTCCTGAAGGCGTCGATGTCGAAAATTCACGTGATTTAGCAGCAAAAGATCCGGTCGACTTCGCCAAGCGTTCTAAAGAATCTATGGCCAAGCACGTTGAAGCGATGGTGGACTTTCAAGATAAAGGTTCTGTCGTCTTTGATTACGGTAACTCCATCCGTGATGAAGCTCGTCAAGGTGGATACCAACGAGCTTTTGAATTTCCCGGCTTTATTCCGGCATATATACGTCCGCTCTTCTGCGAAGGCAAGGGTCCATTTAGATGGGTTGCTCTATCGGGCGATGCGAAAGATATTGCTCGTACGGATCAGGCTGTACTGGATCTATTTCCTGAAAATAAGCATCTCCATCGTTGGATCAAGATGGCGCAAGATCGAGTCGAATTCGAAGGATTACCAGCACGAATTTGCTGGCTTGGTTATGGCGAAAGAGATAAAGCGGGGCTTGCATTTAACGACCTAGTTGCTCGAGGCGAAGTAAGCGCACCAATCGTTATCGGGCGCGATCATTTGGATTGTGGAAGCGTTGCATCTCCATACCGCGAATCTGAAGCTATGTACGACGGGTCAGATGCGATTGCAGACTGGCCACTACTCAATGCAATGATCAATATTTCGTCGGGCGCATCATGGGTTTCTATACATCATGGTGGTGGCGTCGGTATCGGTCGCTCAATTCACGCAGGACAAGTCAGCGTTGCGGATGGAACAGCACTTGCCGCTCAGAAATTAGAACGAGTACTGACCAACGATCCAGGTATGGGTGTGATTCGTCATGCTGATGCCGGATATGCCCACGCACAAGAAGTTGCCATTGAAAAGGGCGTACATGTTCCGATGATGAATGGTGTCACCGGCAAGTGAGTTCAACGGCATTTACCAACATCGCAACACTTGTAACTAACGACCCAAATATTGGTGAGGGCTCTTTAGGAATTCTTCATGGAGCAACCGTGGTCATCGAAGATAGCGAGATTAAGTTTGTCGGAACTGGCTCTCAGTCTGGAGTTGATAACGAGATCGATTGCACCGGTCAAACTCTCCTCCCGGGCTTTGTCGACTCACATACCCACCTAATCTTTGGTGGAGATCGCGCTCAAGAGTTCTCCGCCCGTTCGAAGGGTGAGAAATACACAGCGGGTGGAATAGCAACTACAGTCGAAGCGACACGTAAAGCTAGCGATTCAACTCTTCACGCAAATGCTCAGCGATTACTTAATGAGGCGTTGAATTCCGGAACAACAACAGTTGAAATCAAATCTGGTTACGGGCTCAATGAAGTTGATGAGTCCCGTTCTATCCAGATCGCATCTCAATTCACCAATGAAACAACGTTGCTTGCCGCACATGTGATCCCAAACGAATTTAAGAGTGATCCAGATGAATATGTAAATCTAATTATCGAAAAGATTATTCCTGCAACAACTGCAAAATGGATCGATGTTTTCTGCGATTCAGGGGCATTTACTGAAGAGCAAAGTAGAAGAATTCTTCAGGCTGGAATTTCTAAGGCGCTAATCCCCCGGATCCATGCAAACCAACTTCAGCGAACCAACGCAGTTCAGCTAGCAATCGAGTTAGGTGCGGCATCTGCCGATCACTTGAGCAATTCCACTGATAAAGATATCCAGGCACTTGCTGCAAGCCAGACCGTTGCAACCCTTCTTCCGGGAGCAGAATTTTCTACTCAGCATGAAGGAAAAATCGGTCGAAAATTCCTTGATGCTGGCGCCACGGTTGCTATTGCTAGTGATTGCAATCCAGGTTCTAGCTACACAACTTCAATGCCATTTTGTATCGCTGCCGCTGTCTCGCTCATGGGATTTAACGTTGAAGAAGCAGTTCTTGCAGCTACCCTGGGAGGCGCTAAGGCGCTTCGACGCACAGATATTGGAAAGATTGTCCCTGGCATGCAAGCCGATCTAGCACTTCTCAATACCGATTCTTATATTCACTTGGCATATCGTCCGGGTGTGAATCTCGTTTCGCAAACCTACAAATCAGGAAGAGCAGTCACAACATGGCAGAAGTAACTATCTCGACATCCGGAATGACTTTTGACGATCTCGTTTCTATTGCGAGAAATGGAGCAACTGTCAAAATTTCTCAGGAATCTATCGCCGCAATGCAGAGTTCTCGCGATCATGTCGAAGAGCTCGCAGCAAGTGAAGTTCCCGTCTACGGAATTTCAACAGGTTTTGGAGCGCTAGCAAATCGACATGTTTCTCAAGAGTTACGCACCCAGTTACAACGCTCACTGATTCGCTCACATGCTGCTGGGGTTGGTGAACCAATTGAACGAGAAGTCGTTCGCGCGCTGATGGCACTTCGACTTAAGACTCTCTGTTCAGGAAAGACCGGAGTGCGACCAGTAGTGGCAACAACTATGGCTGCAATTCTCAACGCAGGAATTACTCCCCTAGTTCGTGAATTTGGTTCATTGGGTTGCAGCGGTGATTTAGCCCCCTTGGCGCACTGCGCATTAGTCCTAATGGGTGAAGGCGAGGCGGTCGATTCAACTGGATTAGCGAAACCCGTTTCACAGTTACTTAAAGATGCGGGCATTGAACCAGTTCTTTTAGCCGAAAAAGAAGGTCTTGCTCTCATTAATGGAACCGATGGAATGCTCGGAATGCTCATCCTGGCACTTGTTGATCTTCGCACTCTTCTTGATTCGGCTGATGTTGTGGCGGCGATGTCTGTAGAAGGTTTGCTAGGTACCGATAAAGTCTTTATTCCTGAACTTCATGAACCTCTGCGAGCACATCCAGGTCAAGCTAAGTCTGCAGCAATAATGCTAGAAACCCTTAAGGATTCTGCAATTGTTGCTTCACATCTTCATAATGATGATCGCGTACAAGATGCTTACTCTCTCCGCTGCGCGCCCCAAGTTGCTGGCGCTGTTCGGGATACCGTTGACTACGCAGCAGTTGTTGCGGAGCGCGAACTTCGCGCCGTGATTGATAATCCTGTAGTTCTCGCTGATGGTCGCATCTCATCAAATGGAAATTTCCATGGAGCGCCTGTTGCTTATGTTCTTGATTTTCTTGCCATTGCTGTCGCTGATCTAGGAAGCATTTCAGAGCGACGAACAGATAGAGCGCTAGATAAGAACCGCAGTGCAGGTCTTCCACCATTTCTTGCCGATGACCCGGGCGTGGATTCTGGCCTCATGATCGCGCAGTACACACAGGCCGCGCTGGTGAGTGAGAATAAGAGGTTGGCTTCTCCTGCCAGCGTAGATTCCATTCCTTCATCTGCGATGCAGGAAGATCACGTTTCTATGGGATGGTCTGCTGCCAGAAAGCTTCGTAAGGCTCTTTCAAACCTCACCAACATTATTGCAATCGAATTAGTAACAGCTTCGCGGGCTATAGAACTTCGTTCTCCCCTTACTCCAAGCCCTGCATCTGCCAAAGTAATTAGCGCTCTCCGAAAGAGCGTTCCAGGTCCTGGCCCCGATCGCTATCTATCCCCGGAGCTTGTTGCGGCTGGCGAATTTGTAGCCGCTGGCAACGTTATGAATGCGCTTCGATAAAAATTCTTGAGTTTTCAAAGATAATTTCTGCATCGTAATCTAACGTGGCAACGTGATAGCTATTGATTAACTCAATGCGCTGTTTTTCACGAGAACCAATCTCTTTGAGAATTATCTCGGTATTCGACACGGGCAGCGTATGGTCCTCAACGCTATGAAAAATCTGTAAAGGGACTGTCACATCATGGAGTCTTTTTCGGGTGTAGTTAAGCATCTTTAGCAATTGATAAACACCAACGGCTGGCAAACTGTCATAGCCATACTCGGTAACGCCTGGTCTCTTGATGTCATCTCCGACAGAATCGCGAAGTTTCTGAAAACGAGAAATTATCCAAGCGAGTTGGTGAGGCACAAATTTCACGTGGATCATCGGATTGACCAGAATTATTCCGGCCAACTGTCTGGAGTATCTCGCAGCAACGTTGAGGGTCGTTCCGCCACCCATCGAAAGTCCGCAGATAAAAACCTTTTCACAGCTCTGCAAGAGAAGTGTTAATTCGGATTCAACTTTCGCTGGCCATTCTTGCCATTTCACAAGATTCAGATCTTCGGGCTTGGTGCCATGTCCAGGAAGTAAAGGGGTTCGAACGGTATAGCCAAGCTTGTTGAGGAACTCAGCCCACGGCCTCATTCCTGCGGGTGATCCGGTAAATCCATGGACCAGGAGAACACCGACCTTCTTCTTTGAGCCCGTTCCGGGCGCGCTCCAATCGCGGATTAATTCAAGCGGTGCTCCATCTACTCCCATGTGCAACAGATTAACGCCAGTTGAAAGTCAGAGCAATCATCTACTGTTTGCGTTGTGAACGATTCAACTTGGCAGTCAACATTTCAAGATATCGGTCGCAAATTAATTGACACAACCTTTGTGGTCATAGATCTCGAAACAACAGGTGGAGCCCCGCATCTTGGCGCCGCTATCACCGAAATTGGCGCGGTGAAGATTCGAGCCGGAGAAGTTTTACAGGAGTTCAATTCTTTCGTTAATCCCGAACATCCAGTCCCTAGCTATATCACTGATCTGACCGGAATTACGGATGAGATGCTCTTTGGCGCTCCAACAGCCTCTCAAATCTTTCCTTCATTGATGGAGTTTCTAGGAGAAGAACAAAGCACAGTTCTAGTTGCTCAAAATGCGCCCTTTGACCTCTCCTTTCTAAAATATTCCGCAAGTGTGATCGGAAATCCTTGGCCAAATTTTCCAGTGTTGGATACTGCAATTATCGCGCGGAAAGTCCTCACTCGTGATGAAGTTCCTAATTGTAAATTAGGAACCCTCGCTGAATTCTTTGGTACCTCGACAACTCCTAACCACCGCGCCCTTGATGATGCGCGCGCAACGGTCGATGTATTTCATGGCTTACTTGAGCGCCTGGGCTCTTTAGATATTTACACCCTTGAAGAGTTAATGAACTTTGGCAAACGAATTAAGAGGCCGCGATCTCCTGAGTCAAAGTGACCCATTTATTAAGCAAACTAGATGCAGCACCACTATCTACCGCATCAGTTGCACGCTTCAAACCTTCTGTAATTCGAACTTTTATATCGAGTTCCACGCTGCCTTCATAAGCAGCGATTGCGGCGGCGGCATTGAGCAGAACTGCATCTCTTGGCGCACCTCGCTCTCCTGAGAGAATTGCAAGACTGATGCGAGCATTCTCGTTTGAATCTCCCCCAGCGATTGCAGAGATGGGCGCATTATCGATTCCGAAATCTTTAGCATCGATTCGATCACTTGAAATCTCTGCCTTACCAATAGATAAGACAGATGTAGATGTCGCTAAAGTGATTTCATCTAAGCCATCGTCGCCTCTGAAGACGAACCCATCGCAACCTTTCTCAGCAAGCACTTGTGCCAT
This sequence comes from Candidatus Nanopelagicaceae bacterium, assembly GCA_965268205.1. Classification (GTDB taxonomy): domain Bacteria; phylum Actinomycetota; class Actinomycetes; order Nanopelagicales; family Nanopelagicaceae; genus Planktophila. Next base: position 813,457 of record OZ254161.1, read on the forward strand.
GACCAAATGCATTCGGTCATTTGCAACGCCAATAGCGGCTGCTTTTGGCTTAGCAGGATTTGAAAGGGGGCCAAGAATGTTGAAAATAGTTGCAACGCCAAGCTCTTTTCGCGCGGGTGCTGCAAAGCGCATTGATGGATGAAATACCGGAGCAAAACAGAAGCCAATTCCAAGTTCACGAACTGTTCTCTCGACACCCTTCCCATCAAGTCCCGGAAAAACTCCGAGAGCTTCCAGAAAATCTGATGCACCCGATTTTGATGAGACTGCTCGGCTTCCATGCTTAACTACTCGAGCTCCTGCAGCAGCTGCGATGATTGCTGCCGTTGTAGAAATGTTTATAGTGTTAGCGCCATCGCCGCCAGTTCCTACAGTGTCTACCGCCCGCTCGGAAATATTAATTGGAGCACTGTGTTCATACATTTCAGCAACGAGTGCTGCGACTTCTTCAGAGGTCTCGCCCTTTTCCTTGAGCACAAGTAGGAATTCCTTGATGCCCTCGGTATTTGCAGAACCCGAGAGAATTTCCCTCATGACACTTTGGATTTCAACAGCCTCGAGATCTAGACCTGAATTCATCTTCTCGATACAAGCAATCCATGTCGCAGAATTTTCAGACATGGGAATAGATTCTTTTAAAGCGCAGAGAGTGAAGTTGTTCGCGCTCGAAGTAGATCAGCAACTGTGTGAGCCAGAGTAAATGGATCCACCGGGTGAAGAACATTAGCCTCTGCGCGCGACCATGCTGCAAGCCATGCATCAGCTTTGCGACCGGTCATAACTAGTACAGGTGGGCAGTTGAAAACCTCATCCTTCAATTGACGGGCAATTCCTAGTCCGCCTTCCGGAACAGTTTCTCCGTCAAGGATGAAAAGGTCGATCGGAATTTCGCTTCCAGGCTTCTTAGAATCTACAAAGAGGCGGAGGGCTGGCGCAGTCGCAAATTCGTGAACAATATGCTCGGCCATATCTGGGGCAAGGCGAGAACCCAGAGCTCCGATGACCGCTTGGCGAACCGTTGAGTCATCTGAGTAGAGAACGATCGAATATTTGCGCTCTCGCTGGGTCGAATTCTCGGACATGGCGGTAAGTCTAATCGGGATGGCCGCTCTGTCGAACCTCATTTCTGGGTGACCCTTTTCACCTCATTTGCGCTCAAAATGGAGAGCCTTTCAACCCCTCTAAATAGGTTAGTAAGCCTCTTTTCGGGAATAATGCCACCCATGACAAGTACAAGCGTGAGCTCCCACCACAAAATTACTCGCCCCAACTTAGTAGCAGTTGGAACGATTGTTTGGCTCTCCAGCGAACTTATGTTCTTCGCTGCGCTCTTCGCAATGTACTTCACTACACGAGCAGTGCAGGGTCCAGAAATTTGGGCAGAGACAACTGAAGTTCTCAATATTCCTTTTGCCGCTCTCAATACAACGGTTCTTGTTCTTTCTTCAGTGACATGCCAATTCGGCGTTTTTGCCGCTGAGCGTTATCAGGCGCGCAGAACCGGTTCACTACTAAGAGTTTCTGCATGGGGAATGCGCGAATGGTTCTCACTTACTTTTCTTATGGGTGCATTCTTTATCGCCGGTCAGATCTATGAGTATGCATCGCTAGTCAGTGAAGGAGTTGCCCTCTCCTCAACTGCGTATAGCTCAGTCTTCTATATCGCAACAGGATTCCACGGACTTCACGTAACTGGCGGTCTCATCGCCTTCCTAATCGTTCTTGTTCGTGTAGCTAAGGCTCGTCGCTTCACTCAAGGACAGGCCACTACAGCAATTGTAGTTTCTTACTACTGGCACTTCGTAGATGTAGTTTGGATTGCACTCTTCTCAGCTATTTACCTCATCAAATAAATTAACCACCCAACCGAAAGGAATACAGTGAAGCGTCTCTCGCGTCTACGCAGACATCGTGCAGCAGGGCCAGTTCTTCTGATCTTTGCTCTCTTCACCATTGGAACTACATTTCAGGTTGCGAGTGCGGTTAACTCCGACAGCACAATAGTTGCCGATCGTTCAGCGACTATTGAAGAAGGAAAGCAACTCTTCCTAAAAGGATGCTCCTCCTGTCATGGTCTCAATGCCGAAGGCGGAGATATTGCACCATCTCTGATCGGAGTCGGAGCTGCATCGGTAGATTTCCAGGTTGCGACAGGCAGAATGCCAATGGCGGATATGAGCACTCAAGCTATGCGCAAGACCCCTCTTTATAACGCAGAGCAAGTTAACGCTCTTGCGACATATGTCGCATCACTTGCGCCCGGACCTGAAGTTCCAAATGATGAAGTCTTGAATTACGAGCGCGATGGATCTGTTGCAGAAGGCGGAGAACTCTTCCGCACCAATTGCGCTATGTGCCACAACTTTGCAGCCCAAGGCGGAGCGCTTACTCAAGGAAAGTACGCCCCAACACTTATGGGTGTAGAACCAAGACACATTTATGAAGCGATGATTACGGGCCCACAATCAATGCCTGTATTCAGCGATAAGACTCTTACTCCTGAAGAGAAGCTATCGATCATCAAATGGATTAAGGCAGCTGAAGCTGAACCACAGCTTGGCGGAGCAGCACTTGGTCGAGTTGGGCCAGTTACAGAAGGTTTACTTGTATGGACACTAGGAATCGGATTGCTCATTGGTGTAGCAGTCTGGTTGGCGATGAAAGCGAGATAGGAATATATGTCTAACGAGATCGAATTAATAAAAGATCCAGGACTTCCAGCTCACGTTCATCGCAGAGCGGATACAGATCCAAAGGCAGCCGCACGCGCTGAGCGCCAAGTTGCGATTCTCTTTGGCCTCTCCGCACTTGGAACACTCATTCTTATTTACTCTTACATCTTTATTAAGGATGATGTCTTCATCTTTATCCCGGTTCTCGGTTCGACAAACTTGCATCAATTCGGACTCGGTATGGGAATGGCTATCGCGCTCTTCTGTATCGGTGCTGGATTAATCCATTGGGCCAAAACTCTTATGCCTGATGAAGAAGTAATTGCCCAGCGTCATGAGTTCAGATCAGAAGATGAAGATCGAGAAGATTTTGTAAAGACTGTAAAAGCAGGAGCATCTGCTGCAGGTCTTGGTCGTCGACCATTGATCAAGCGATCACTGGGTGCTGCACTTGGATTGTCTGCACTTACTCCGCTTCTACTTCTGCGTGACCTCGGCCCACTTCCAAAGAATGAATTATCAAAGACTTCTTGGAAGAAAGGCACTCGCCTAGTTACAGATCCTGGCGACCGCCCAATTCGCCCCGAAGATTTGGAAGTTGGCGCTGTGGCTCAGACCTTGCCGGAGCTTGCCCCAGGTAAAGAACGCCACTTAGATGACATCGCAAAAGATGCAGTGCTTCTCATCCGTCTTCGACCTGAAGAGTTCAACCTAGATGCAGAGCGACTTTCCTGGACACATGAAGGCATCATCGCATTCTCAAAGATCTGCTCTCATATGGGATGTGCTGTCGCACTCTATGAACAACAGACAAAACATCTCCTCTGCCCTTGCCATCAATCAACATTCGATGTCACGCGAGCTGCAAAGGTTATTTTTGGACCTGCGGCGAGACCACTTCCGCAGTTAAATATCACAGTGGATGAAGAAGGCTACCTAGTCGCCGGAGCACCATTTTCAGAACCAGTCGGACCTAGCTTTTGGGAGCGTTCATCATGACAGCACGTGAAAGAGTCGCCGGTAACGTCGCAGGATATGTAGACGATCGCACAGGTGCTGCTAAGTGGATGAAGAAGAATCTGACCAAAGTCTTTCCGGATCACTGGTCATTCCTTCTAGGAGAAATCTGTCTCTACTCATTCATCATTCTCCTTCTATCTGGAACATTCCTTACCTTCTGGTTTGACCCATCAATGAAGGAAGTTATCTACGAGGGTTCATATGAACCTCTTGAAGGTTTAAAGATGTCTGCGGCTTACGCATCAACTCTAGATATCTCATTTGAAGTTCGTGGCGGTCTCTTAATGAGACAGATTCACCACTGGGCTGCACTGATTTTTATGGTGGGAATTGTCGTCCACCTTCTTCGCGTTTATTTCACAGGAGCTTTCCGTAAGCCACGTGAATTTAACTGGATTATCGGAGTCGGACTCCTGACTCTCGGAATCGTAGAAGGATTCTTGGGTTACTCCCTTCCGGATGACCTTCTCTCAGGTACAGGTATTCGAATCGCCGAAGCAATTATTCAAGCGCTTCCGGTTGTTGGTTCATATCTTGCATTCTTTGCATTCGGAGGAGCATTCCCAGGCGAAGCATTTATTCCCCGCATTTATACAGTTCACGTTCTCTTGTTGCCAGGAATTTTCTTGGCGCTCATTACAGTGCACTTGATGCTCGTTTGGTACCAGAAGCACACGCAATTCCCTGGACCAGGACGCACTGAAAAGAATGTAGTTGGATATCCATTGATGCCCGTTTATATGGCTAAGGCAGGCGGATTCTTCTTCATCGTATTCGGTGTCACCGCTTTCCTAGGAGCTGTTGCATCTATCAACCCAATCTGGCTCTACGGACCATATACGCCGGGACAAATCTCGGCCGGCTCTCAACCCGATTGGTATATGGGATGGCTCGATGGGCTTGTTCGTATGGCTCCTCCATTGGAAACTCACGCCTTTGGCCACACAATCTCATGGAACATTCTGATTCCAGGTCTGATTTTGCCAGGAATTATGTTCACAGCTCTCGCTCTCTATCCATTTATTGAGAGCTGGGCGACAAATGACAAGCGCGAACATCATCTTCTTGATCGTCCACGCAATGCTCCAAATAGAACTGCAATCGGAGCGATGGCGCTAACTTTCACATTGGTATCTCTTCTCAATGGCGGAAACGACATTATTGCGACGACCTTCGATCTCACGATTAACCAGATGATGTGGTTCTCTAGAATCGGAATTATTGTTCTGCCTCCAATTGCATTCGTCATCACAAAGAGGCTCTGTCTCTCATTACAGCGCGCCGATCGCGATCTCGTTCTCCATGGTCGCGAAACTGGACGACTAGTGCGAATGCCTAATGGTGAGTTTGTTGAAGTTCACGAGCCAATTTCTGCCGAGAAGGCATGGCTTCTTACTTCACATGAACAATTAGCGCCTCTCGAACTCCCCGAGCACGACGGAGCAGGTGTCCGACGTCCAGGAGCTCTCAAGAACAAGCTTCGTAACCGAATTTCACGCGCAACGGCGGTAGCCGTCCCTAAGGCGACAGAGACAGAACGCCGTGAATTAGAAGGACATCACTAAAGCGAAAGAATTAACTTCGCAGAACTAAGGCAACGCCCAGCGAGGTCATCACAATTCCGATGATCGCCTGGGCGTTTACCTTTTCTCCGAAAAGTATGAGCGCTTGTAACACTGCCATCGGCGGCACAAGATAGAGAAGACTTGAGACCTTTGCGGCTGTTCCTCTATTGAGAAGCCATAGAAGCAATAGAACGGCGGCAATGGAAGTTACGAGAACTGCCCATGCCATAGACCAGAAAGCGGTCGCTGTAAGTTCAAAATGAGTTCGACCGAGTGCAAATGAAACGACCATAAGAACAATCGCCGCTGCGCCAAATTGAATCGTTGTTCCTATCATCAGCGGAATCGAATGGCCGATCTTCTTCTGCAGCAGGGTGGCCGCAGTGCTGCCAAACAGAGCCATGATCAAGAAGGCCAAAGACTCTGCGGTAAATCCATCGCTGGCGCTGAGTTTGGGAAGCACGACGAAGATGACGCCAATAATTCCCAGCACAAGGCCGATACCTTGGCTCTTTCTCAGCTTCTCCCCTAGCAATCTAATGGCAAGCAGTGAAACAAGAACTGGTTGAAGACTGGTCACGACAGATGAGAGGCCTGCTGGGGCGCGAAGCTCGATGGCATACCAAACACCTGCCAAGTAAAGGCCATGGAGAGATAGGCCGATAAGCACTGATGCGTAGAAATCTGAACGAGATATTCGGACGGGTTGTCTCATTACTAAGGTGAGTGCGAAGAGAATTAAAGTCGCGAGAACTAATCTGATAGCCAAGAAATAAAGTGAATCTGCAGATTCAAAACCATACTTTGCAACGACGAATCCCGAGCTCCAGATGCCGATAAAGATCCACGGAGCAAGAGCAATGACTCGTTTCACTATTCAGAGAGCGCCTTTAATTGAACGCGCGAACCTTACTCATGAACGAGAGTCGCTACTTAATGATCTGTTAAAAGTGAAGGCTTCTCGTACTCAGTCACCATTCCGATGATGCTGATAACAAGTGCACCCAGGGCGATAAGAGTAAGCCACCAACCAATAATCAGACCGAGTCCCATTGCGGTTGCGCTCAGTGCAACTGGAAGTGGCCACCATGAATGCGGGCTATAGAAGCCAAGTTCGCCGGCATCATCTGCAATTTCGGCATTGTCGTTATCTGATGGAATTGCAAAGCCGATTCGCTTCTGGGTAAACCAGACGTAAAAACCAACCATTCCAGCTAAGCAGGCAGCCAAAATCATTCCAGTGATTCCTACAGCTTCACCACCGACGTAGTAGTAAACAATTGCCATGATTACATAGAAGACAGAGAGTCCAGTAAATAACTTCCAATTAGCATTCATTATTAGTGACCTTCTGTCTTAATGTGTGGGTGATGCAGATCGAATGCTGGGCGTTCTGATCGAATACGTGGCATCGATGTGAAGTTGTGGCGTGGTGGTGGGCAAGAAGTCGCCCACTCGAGGGATGCGCCATAACCCCATGGGTCATCAACATTTACGAGTGGGGATTTACGAGTTATCCATACATTAACGAAGAACGGAATCATCGAGAGCGCGAGAAGGAACGATCCAACTGTCGAAATCATATTCATCCCTGTAAATCCATCTGTTGCCAAGTAATCGGCGTAGCGACGAGGGAAACCCTTAATTCCTAGCCAGTGCTGAATAAGGAAGGTGAGGTGGAAGCCGAAGAAAAGTGTCCAGAAGTGAATCTTTCCTAGACGTTCATTGAGCATACGGCCTGTGAACTTAGGCCACCAGAAGTAGAAGCCTGCGAACATCGCAAAAACCACAGTTCCGAAGAGAACGTAGTGGAAGTGTGCAACAACGAAGTAAGAAGCTGAGACTGCGAAATCTAGAGGAGGTGAGGCAAGGATGATTCCAGTTAAGCCACCGAATAAGAATGTTACGAGGAATCCCATAACCCAGAGCATTGGGGTTTCGAAGGTGACATGCCCGCGCCACATAGTTCCGATCCAGTTGAAGAATTTAACGCCGGTAGGAACACCGATTAAGAAAGTCATAAATGAGAAGAAGGGCAGAAGTACTTTTCCACTTGCGAACATATGGTGAGCCCATACTGCAACAGATAGAGCAGAGATTGCGATTGTTGCTGCAATCAATCCCTTGTAACCAAAGATTGGTTTACGACTAAACACGGGAAGAATTTCTGTAGCAATTCCGAAGAATGGGAGAGCGAGGATATATACCTCGGGGTGACCAAAGAACCAGAAGAGATGCTGCCAGAGCATTGCACCACCATTTGCTGGATCAAAGAGATGCGTTCCAAAGAGGCGATCAGACTCGAGCCCAAGAAGCGCGGCAGCGAGTGGTGGGAATGCGAGAAGTACCAAAATTGAAGTAAGGAGTACGTTCCAGGAGAAGATCGACATGCGGAACATCGTCATGCCAGGTGCGCGCATTGTGAAGATCGTTGTAATGAAGTTAACGCCACCAAGAATTGTTCCGAGACCAGAAATTGCAAGACCCATTACCCAGAGATCTCCACCGATACCGGGTGAGTATGTTGAGTTCGCAAGAGGCGCATAAGCAGTCCAACCAAATGAAGCTGCTCCACCAGGTGTGAGAAATCCAGCGACTGCCTGAATCGAACCGAAGAGAAATAGCCAGTATGAGAGCATATTTAAACGAGGGAAAGCAACATCCGCAGCACCAATTTGAAGCGGCATGATGACGTTAGCAAAACCAACAAAGAGTGGCGTTGCAAACATCAGCAACATAATCGTGCCGTGCATTGTGAAGATCTGGTTGTACTGCTCGACACTCATGAACTGCATGCCTGGGCGAGTTAGTTCGATACGAAGAAGAAGCGCTAGCAATCCACCAATGAGGAACCAGGCGAAAGATGTGCCTAAGTAGAGGTAACCAATGCGCTTATGGTCCGTTGAAGTAATTGTCTTAACAAATTGGGACCCACGTGAAGTTTTCTGAACTCCCTGACGTGGCGCTGCGATTGTGGGACGTTCTGCGTATGTTGTCATGCTGCGCTCGCCTTCAGTGAGTCAAGATATTTCTGATAACGCTCTGGAGTAACAACTTTTACAGTGAAGAGCATCTGCGAGTGATTTCTTCCGCAGAGAATGTTGCAACGACCCGGGTACTCGCCAAGTTTATTTGCGGTGAATTGGAGATGATTGGTCTCGCCTGGAAGGTTCTGCATCTGGATCATAAAAGCTGGAATCCAGAATCCATGGACTACATCATTTGAGTCAATTGTGAATCGAACGCTTTCACCTTTAGGTAGGTAGAGAGTCGGTGGATTCTCAGTGGTTCCTGTGACGAGCGCCTTATCCCCTGCTTCTGGATATCCAAATTGCCAAGACCACTGGAATCCATTGACAGTAATTTCATGCTTTGTAGGTGTTGTCTTATCTACAATCTTATTTTCTTTTACTGCAGTGAAGTAGAAGAGAACTGCCACAATTACAAATGGAATTACCGTGTAGAGAATTTCTACCGGAACGTTGTACTGAGTCTGCTTTGGAAATTCCGGCTGACCGGCTTTTGCACGGTGAAAAACTGCAGGCCATAAAATTAGGATAAGAGTAAATACTCCGACTACTCCAGCTGTGATCCAAGCTCCTTGCCATAGCGTCAGCGAAATATCGTTAACGCTCGAGACGCCTTTCGGGTAACCCATTCCTGAAACATTCTTAAGATCGAATGAGCATCCAGTCAGGAACAGAAGTGCGGGAGTTATGAGCGCTACTGTGCGTAAAGGGCGCCATGAGCGCCGAGCTTGAGAAGACATGGACCAAGGATAGTGGCGAGATGTGCGGACGTCTCTCAGAGCGAGTAGCGTTCATCCGGTGGTTCGTGTCACAGGAAATTTCGTCTCTGAAGGCCCCCTTTCGCAAGCCGTTCGAGAGGCTCTGCTCGCTGCCTTTGACCAAGGATGGGCAGATCCCAAGAAGCTTTCTCAGGCCGCATCCAGGGCGGCAATTCTGCGCAATCAATCGATCGAGAATATTGCGAGCAGGCTAGGTATCCCAGTTCCCTCTGTTGAAGTTCTCGGAGAGCCCAATCTTGGCCACTTTCTTGCGATCGCTGGCTTCCTTAGAGAAGGATCAACATTTGCTTACTCTTCCATTGATAAAGGGAAGGTCCGCTCCATCGCACGTACTCGCGGAGTTAACTCAATTGAAGTTCCAGTTTCCCGAGATGGACAGATTGAATATCCCAACTCTTTACCAGAACAGACAACTCTCAGCCTTCAACTAGCCAATGGCGAGACTGGAATTACCCAGCAATCTTTTCTTGGCTCCGAAACCGCTCGATTCATTTCGATAGATGCAACTTCCTCTGGTCCTCGCCTTGCACTTCCACCGGGCTGGGATAGCGCACTCTTTGATGCCCGTTCATGGAATGGTCCATCTGGAATTTCAATTCTCGCAATCGCCAATCGGGCCGAATACACATATCCCCTTCCTCATATTGCGCCGATAAGTGCACCAGGTTCCTATTCACTTCCTCTACTCATCGCCGCTTCTATCGCTTTAGACACCTTTACAGATGCAAGCCCAGCTATTTGCGAATACTTAGTAAATGGATTGACCAAGATTGAGGGCGTAGAAGTTGTTGGCAGAGATGCACCTCGCCTTAGCCATGTACTTTCTTGCACAGTATCCGGTGTGCGCAATGAAGCTATTGCGCACAAATTGGCAGTACAGGGAATTGATATCGATGCAGGGTCGGCCTGCTCTCCTGCAGATCTGCAACCAAGTCACGTCATTGCTTCAATGGGATATGCCACCGAGGGCCATCTTCGATTTACGTTGCGTTCAGAAACAACGCAGGATGAGATTGATAAATTACTTGTCGCCCTTGTGGCAATTATTAATTCAGAGAGATAATTTCAGATCAAGCAGGAAGATAAGCTGAAATCTCTTTCGCTGCATCGTCACCGTAAGCAGCAGCAAATCTCGCTAGAAATTCTGGGCTGGTAAATCTATATTCCTGCGTTCCCGTAGTTTCAATAACGTACGTTGCAATCATTGATCCAAGCTGCGCGCATCGTTCGAGGGAGAGTCCCCATGCAAGACCTGCCACGAAGCCGGAGCGGAACGAATCGCCAACACCGGTTGGATCAATCTTTGCCTTCTCTTGCGCACAACCGACTTTTATGAAAGTTCCATCAACGCTTTCGATGCGTGCGCCTTCGGCACCGAGAGTGACAATTCGATATTTAACTCGCTGAAGAATTTCATGGTCACTCCAGCCGGTTTTTTGAATTGCAAGGGCAAGTTCATACTCATTCATAAAGAGATATGTGGCTCCATTGATGAGTTTCTTAATTTCATCACCACTCATGCGCGCCATCTGCTGAGATGGATCGGCTGCCACTGCAATCCCCATTGAGAGCGCAACTTCTGTGTGGCGCAGCATCGCTTCAGGGTCATCGGGTGAAACCACCAAAATATCGAGAGACCCAACCTTGTCGATGATTGGTTTAAGTTCAATATTTCGCGCTTCCGACATTGCCCCTGGAAAAAACGATGCGATCTGATTGAGCTCGGTATCTGTAGTCACCGTGAAGTGAGCTGTGTGTTGTTCTGTCGATACGAGGGCGTGAGAAGTATCGACACCGTGACGCTTTAGCCAAGCATCGTAATCTGCAAAATCTTTGCCGACTGCAGCAATCAAGATTGGGTTTAGTCCTAAAACGCCTAGCCCGAAGGAGATATTTGCAGCGCATCCCCCGCGTCTGACATCTAGACCATCAACAAGGAACGACAGTGAAACCTTTTCAAGTGAGCCAGCAACAAGTGAATCGGTGAATTTCCCCGGAAAGGTCATGAGGTGGTCTAAACCAACTGAGCCTGCGACGCCAATTTTCATGGGCGCAATCTATCTAGATAAGAGCTAGAAGTTATGAATTAGTTAAATGAATCGCCGCATGCACATGAACCTTGTGCATTTGGATTATCAATTGTGAAGCCCTGCTTCTCAATTGTGTCGACGAAATCAATTGATGCACCCATGAGATACGGATCGCTCATCTTGTCTACGACAACCTTTACCGAACCGAATTCACGAGTGATGTCGCCATCCTGATTGCGATCATCGAAGTAGAGCTGGTACTTAAGACCTGAACAACCTCCAGGTTGTACAGCAACACGGAGGTAGAGATCATCTCGACCCTCTTGAGCTAGGAGCGCTGAGACTTTAGCTGCAGCGACATCGGTCAAGGTGATGCCAGTTGTGATTTCGACTGGAGTGCTTGTTGTTTCAGTAGTCATGAGAGGAAGAATACCCGCGTCAGGTTGCCGTGGCTAACCGAAACACATGAGAATAGGCCTATGACCATCTCGCTTAGCGACCTCCTCATCTTGGGACAGGGTAAGGATCTCGCGTCCGAGCGGGGCGTCTCTTGCAGTGGCGAGCTTCCTGAAGCGAGTGATCCTCAATTAATCGAGAGAGCGAAGACGGCCCGTGCAGCCTTGGGAGATCGAGCGCTCGTTCTCGGACATCACTATCAGCGCGATGAAGTAATTGCCTTCGCAGATATCACAGGTGATTCCTTCAAATTGGCACAAGCAGCAGCTCAACAGAGCGAAGCAGAATTCATATTTTTCTGCGGCGTTCATTTCATGGCAGAGAGTGCAGACATTCTTACATCTCCGAAACAAAGAGTAATTCTCCCCGATCTTGCGGCTGGTTGTTCAATGGCCGATATGGCTACAGCAAATCAAGTTAATGAATGTTGGAGCCAACTGGAGAACCTCGGAGTTGCATCTCGAACAACTCCAGTCACATATATGAATTCATCTGCTGCAATAAAAAGCTTTACTGGCGAACATGGCGGCACGATCTGTACCTCGTCTAATGCAGAGAAAACTCTGAGGTGGGCTTTTAATAAATCAGAGAAAGTTCTCTTCCTCCCCGATCAGCACCTTGGACGCAATACGGCAGTTCTCTCATTGGGGCTCTCTATCGAGGATTGCGTGCTCTGGAATCCATGGAAGCCGATGGGTGGATTGACCGAGGATGAGATTCGTGGGGCGAAGATGATTCTATGGCGTGGACACTGCTCGGTTCATGGTCGTTTCACTAAAGAATCAATCGATGAACTTCGTGGGCGTATCGATGGAATTCAAATTATTGTTCATCCAGAATGCCAGCATGAAGTTGTTACCGCGGCCGATGTCGTTGGAAGCACCGAGAAGATAATTCAAACAGTTTCAAACTCCCCTGCCGGCAGTAAATGGGCGGTGGGCACAGAGCTCAATCTCGTCTCTAGATTGGCCAGCGAAAATCCTGATAAAGAAATTGTTTTCCTTGATAAGACCGTTTGCTATTGCTCAACTATGAACCGCATTGATCTGCCTCACCTGGTCTGGGCGATGGAGTCAGTTCTAGCAGGTCACATAGTCAACGAAATTAAGGTTGATTCCACGATTGCCAAGTACTCGAAGTTGGCTCTCGAGCAGATGCTCGCTCTATAGTTGCGCCCATGACTGAATCAAAAGCGGATAAGACTGTAGATAAAAAAGGTCGTCCAACACCTAAGCGTAAAGATGCAATCGCCGCTCGCAAGGTTTCATCCCTCGCACCTGCATCAACTAAGGAAGAGAAGAAGCGAGCTAAAGAATCCGCTCGCGTAGCTAGAGTTGCAAACCGCGCTGCATATCTTCGTGGTGATGAGAACGCACTTCCGATTCGCGACAAGGGCCCCGTCAAGCGTTATGTGCGTAACTACATCGACTCACGTCGATCAATCGGTGAATACTTCTTGCCAATTATCTTCGTCGTTTTGATTCTGACTTTGATTCCATCTCCAATCTTCCAACTTGGAAGCATCATCATCATGTACTCCGTTCTTCTCACATCAGTAATTGATGGAATCTTCCTTGGACGTAAGTTGAAGAGGTCGGTTGCCGAGAAATTCCCAGATGCCTCAACAAAGGGAATCGCTATGTACGGCTGGCTGCGTTCAACTCAGATGAGAAGAATGCGCACACCAAAGCCTGCAATCAACCGCGGGGATGCTTTCTAACTGCAATTAAGTTACTAGGCTCTTGGGCGAGGAGTTCTATCCAACTTCGAATTTCGTTCAGGTAGATTTCCTAAAACTTTATCGATGGCGCTCATAGCGTCGCTTGAGAGTTTTACCCCAGATGCCTTCACATTCTCTTTGACTTGAGCTGGCTTTGTAGCGCCCATGATTGCCGCTGCAACGTTCTGATTCTGCAGAACCCAAGCTATTGCAAGTTGAGAAATTGTTAGATCGTGAGCATCCGCAATGGGGCGCAAATTCTGAACAGCCTCCAGAATTTCATCCTTCATAAATGTTGAGATGAAATCAGCACCACTCTTCTTGTCTGTCGCGCGCGAACCTGCAGGTGGCTTCTTTCCTGGCAGATACTTTCCAGTGAGGACGCCTTGCGCCATAGGTGACCAGACAATCTGGCTAATTCCCTCGTTCTTTGAAAGCGGAACAACTTCACCTTCAATAACGCGCCACAGAGCCGAGTACTGAGGTTGGCTAGAGATAAATCTGTCATACCCACGGGAATCTTGGATTTTGAGAGCTTGTGAAATTTGAGGTGCAGTCCACTCTGAGAAACCAATGTAATTAACTTTTCCTTGTCTAATCAAATCATCGAATGCGCGAAGGGTTTCTTCCAACGGGGTTTCTACATCAAATCTATGCGCTTGATAAAGATCTATGTGATCTGTATTTAAACGCTTCAAGGACGCGTGACAAGATTCCATGATGTGTTTGCGCGATAACCCGCGATCATTCTTGCCTGTACCAGTAGGCCAATAAACTTTGGTGAGCAACTCATATGATTCGCGACGAACACCCTTGAGAGCCTTACCCAAGACAGATTCAGCTTTGGTTCCGGCATAAACATCCGCCGTGTCGAAGGTGGTAATCCCAACATCTAGCGCTGTTCTTACGCATTTGATTGCCGCTTCAGATTCAACTTGTGAGCCGTGGGTAATCCAATTCCCGTATGCAATCTCTGAGATATACATTCCTGAATTTCCGAGGCGGCGATATTCCATGTTGGCACCTTAAGTCCTAGCGTGGCTTGTTGCCAAGGGCGCTCGCCTATGGTTTGGTTACGCCACAACCCAATACACAACTAAATAGACAAATCTAGAGATAACTCTTTAGGGGAAGTTCGGTGCAAATCCGACGCTGACCCGCAACCGTAAGACGGTTAATTTCATTTAACTGTTCAAGTCGGATTACCTAACGAGTTATTTGCAATTGACCAACACCCGCCGAGGTTTGCGGGGCGTAGTCCAAAGGTTTTTGATGCACCTTTCGTATCAACCGCTTGCGAGCTACCCCTGTGAGACTCTTCAACTAGGAGACTCCAGAACATGAATAAAAGATTTAAGGGATCACTGGCAGTTTTAATTCTGCTCATTTCAACCACAACTTCCATCGTTTCATCCGAAGCTGCTTCAAAGGGCTATCGCTATTGGGGCTACTTCCAAGCAGCCCCTGGCGCAACATCATGGACTGCAGCAATGACAGGTCCCACAGTCGACATTAAAGATGGTGCAGTGGAAGGTTGGTCATTTGTTTTTAGTAGCGATGACATTCCATCCGAAGAGCCTTCCGTGAAACCTGATTTTGCAACGATCTGTTCCCACATCAAGCCAGTACCTGGAAAGAAGCGAATCGCACTTGTGATCGACTTCGGCAAGAAGGCATATGCGCCAGCTGGCGAAAAGGTGAAACGCACAATGGTTCGCTGTGTAAGAACTGATAAGAAATCTCAAGGGATAGATGTGCTTGGACAGGTAGTCAAAGTTCGAGCAGAGGCATCTGGGCTCATCTGCGGATTTAACGGATACCCACGTCAAGAGTGTGGCGTCGAAATTGAAACTCCTGCTGCACTTCTGAAGAAGTAATAAGCGATTCAAGAGTAAAAAAAATGAAGAAGCCGCTACACCCATTAACCCTTTGGATTTGGGCACTTCTCACCGCAATAGGTGTCGTGACCCTAGATTCAACCTGGGTGGCACTTGCTGCAATGGGTGTAGCGATTCTCATTGTGAAGGTGAGAGCAGATGGCTCGCCTTGGAACTCAACATTCTCCTGGTCTCTTCGCATTGCCGCTTTTATCATTGCGATTCGTGCAATTGTCGGAGTTCTCATTGGAGTTCCCATTCCAGGAACAGAACTCTTCCGTCTACCGATTCTGCAACTACCCTCGTGGATGCCAGGTATTCGCATTGGTGGTGCGGTCACCTCTGAGCGACTTACCTCATCTCTGCATGAGGGCATCATCATCGCAACAATCATTCTGCTCTTCGGTGCTGCATCGGCACTCACGAGTCCACATAAACTCTTGCGAGTACTCCCCTTCTTTATCTACGAAATCGGTATCACCCTGGTTATTGCAGCTTCTGTCTTTCCGCAACTGGTTCAAAGTCTGCAGCGAATTAGAAAAGCTCAACGACTACGTGGAATTGAAAAAGTCGGAATAAGAAATCTTGCCTTGCCATTATTGGAAGAAGCCTTAACTAGATCGCTGCAATTAGCTGAATCTATGGATTCGCGTGGTTACGGTGTTTCAAGAAGGCGTTCTCGCTACCGCCCTTCTGCATGGAATTTACGGGATACAGGCATAATTATCTTTGCTCTATTAACTGCTGGCGTGATGGTGGCGCAATGATTAAGTTCTCAAATGTCTCTTTAATTTACCCACAATCAACTAAGACGATCCTCGAAGGACTCTCCTGTGAGATTGAAGAGGGTGAGATGGTCCTTGTCATGGGCCACACCGGTTCTGGTAAATCTTCACTTTTACGTTTAATTAATGGCTTAGTGCCCCATCACACAGGTGGAATCTTGGCCGGCAATATCACTGTAGATGGAATCTCAACCCGCGAGGTTAAGCCTGGAGCGCTCGCGCATCTCGTAGGCATTGTGGGACAGAATCCAATCAATGGTTTCGTTACAGATATCGTTGAGGAAGAGTTGGCATTTGGCATGGAGGCTCTCAACTTCCCTTCTGATGTCATGCGTAAGCGAATTGAAGAAGTACTGGATTTGCTCTCACTTAATGCGGTCCGCGACCGTTCCATTCGAACCCTAAGCGGTGGAGAACAACAGCGAGTTGCTATAGCAGCCGCACTTGTAATGCACCCGAAAGTATTGGTCCTTGACGAACCCACTAGTGCTCTCGATCCGATTGCGGCAGAGGAAGTTTTATCAGTTCTTCACCGCCTCGTCCACGATTTAAGTGTCACAGTAATCATTGCCGAGCATCGCCTGGAAAGAGTTATCCAATTTGTAGATCGCATCATTTTGATTGAAGGTGACGGCGAGACATCTATTGGAAGCGCTGATGAGATTTTGCAGAAGGCTGATTTAGTCCCGCCCATTATTCGTCTTGCACGAGCACTGAACTTAAGTGAAATTGGAAGAAGTGTGCGAGAAGTTCGTCGATTAACTTCTGATGTGCGAGAGAAAATCCATCCAGCCCCTGTCACTGCTCCAAATTCAAAACATACAGTTATTGATGTTGATTCGGTGGTCGTTGCCTACGAGAAGAAGGATGCGCTCAAGAAGGTTTCGGCAAGCATTAAAGCTGGAGAAATAGTTGCCCTCATGGGGCGCAATGGCGCTGGCAAGAGCTCATTGCTCGAGACAATTGTTGGAGTGGCGTCACCGCAATCAGGCTCGGTGACAGTCAATGGAGTCAATCCCACCTCACTGCAAGGTCGCAACCGACGGACCGCAATTGGTTATGTCCCCCAGGAACCAAGCGATTTGCTCTATCTACAAAGTGTTCGGCAAGAATGCGAGAGCGCCGATCGCGAGAATGAGATTGAAATTGGGAGTACATTCCAATTCCTTAATCGATTAGTCCCAAATATCTCAGGCGATACTCACCCGCATGATCTCTCTGAAGGTCAGCGTCTAGCACTTGTATTAAGCATTGTTCTTTCCGGCAATCCTCGCGTTCTCATCCTTGATGAACCCACCCGTGGACTTGATTACCAAGCAAAGGCGCTCTTCTCTCTTGCTCTTCAAGAGTTCGCAACGAAATTCGATTCTCCCGTGCTTCTTGCGACTCACGATGTTGAACTTGTCGCAGAACTTGCAGACCGAGTTATTTTCCTTGCCGAAGGTGAGATCGTTGCCGATGGCTCCACGTTGGATGTTCTTTTAAGCTCACCAGCCTTTGCACCACAAGTTGCAAAGGTGATGTCTCCACAGCCATGGCTCACCGTTGACGATGTTGTATCGGCGCTGGGGGTCTAGCGATGACGACCCAGATGAAGACCCAGTTAAAGACGAAAAACATAATCTCATTCACAGCGGCAAGTGCAGCAACACTCTTTCTTGTGAGCACAGTCAGTCTCCTTGGTTTTCTCTGGCCATTCTTCGTAACATCAGATTCTTCTGCACCGCAATGGATCTTTCTCGCTTGTACTCCAATCGCACTTTTTCTCTTCTTTGCCAAGGTGAGCAATGGTGATTTAGATGCGAAATCGGTGGCACTCCTAGCCCTTCTCTCCGCGCTGATTGCAGCAGTTCGCCCCCTAGGCACTGGAGCTGTTGGCATTGAACCGATGTGGTTCATCTTGATTTTAAGTGCACGAGTATTTGGTCCTGCTTTTGGTTTTCTCCTCGGCGCACTTTCCATGGTTCTCTCTGCATTTATTACAGGCGGCATAGGGCCATGGCTTGCCTATCAATCTTTTGCAGCAGCGTGGATTGGTCTTGGCGTTGCACTTATCCCACGTAGTTTGCGTGGGCGTCGTGAGCTTGTTGCGCTTATTATTTATGGAATTCTCGCTGCGCAGTTCTTTGGAACCGCAATGGATCTCCAATTCTGGCCCTGGTATCTCGGCGTTGATTCACAGCTTTCATATATTCCTGGCGGCGCATTTGCAGAGAACATCGATAGATTCTTTACCTATCATTTCCTTTCGGCGCTAGCTTGGGATATCCCGCGGGCAATCTTTACCTCTGTCTTACTCGCAGTCGCCGGTAAGCCGGTCTTGGGCGCGCTGCGAAGAGCTCATACCCGCGCCAGATTTGTTACTCCGATTGAATTTAGAGATGCCCTAACAATTAGCGAACGTGCGATTGAACCATCGGCAAATCAACGATAGTTGCAACTGAATCTCTTCCGCGCACATCGACGATTACCGATTGACCAATTTCAAAGCCAGGATTGATCAGCGCTAGCGCAATACCTGCTTTAAGAGTCGGTGAGAAAGTTCCACTTGTGACCACCCCAATTTCAGCTCCTTCAGAGTTGCGAATGAGCATGCCAGCACGTGGGATTCCTCGATCGCTTGCCTTAAGTGCGTGAAGAGTTGGAACTTTCTTCTCTTCCTTCTGTTTACGAAGCGTTTCACTGCCTCTGAATTCAACTTTCTTCCATCCAATGGCCCAGCCTGCACTTGCCTGAACGGGAGTTATCTCAAGAGTGAGTTCGTGGCCATGAAGTGGATAACCCATTTCAGTTCGCAATGTGTCGCGTGCGCCAAGTCCACAAATTAATCCATCGAAAGGTTTCATCGCTTCCACCAAAGCATCCCAGACAATCGAGGCATCGTCCCACGATGGAACAATCTCGTAGCCATGTTCACCCGTATAGCCGGTGCGACAGAGAATTACTCCTACCCCTGCAATTTCAACATGAGCAAATGCCATGTAATCCATCGTTGGATTGATTCCAAAACTTCTAATAACTTCTACTGCTTTGGGTCCTTGGAGAGCAAGTACTGCAAATGAATTATGAAGATTCGTGACTTCAAGTCCATTTGGAGCTTCTGACTTTAGAACCTCAACAACTGCGCTCGTATTCGATGCGTTTGGGATAAGAAAGAAATCACTATCTGAGTTTCGGTAAGCGATTAGGTCATCTACAACGCCACCATCTTCATTGCAAAGGAGTGTGTATTGGGCCTTGCCATCGGTAATTCGATTGAGATCGTTCGTAAACATCTGATTCAAGAATTCCAGAGCACCCGGTCCTTTGACGCTCGCCTTTCCGAGGTGGGATACATCAAAGAGTCCAACTCGTTCGCGCACAGAGGTGTGTTCAGCAAGAACTCCCGCTCCGGGATATTCAATTGGCATTAGCCAACCACCGAAATCGGCCATCTTCGCCTGAAGATCAAGGTGCTTCTGATGTAAAGGTGAGTTTTTCACAGTGACAACTTACACTTACGCACCACCAGAACTCAGTTTTAACCATAGCAAGCCTTAGAGGGAGTCCAGAGATGTCAGCGATCCGCCTTTCAAACGGAATAGTGAAAGACGAAGTTCTAGTCGTAGGACTTTCATCAAAGAGCGCTAAAGGCGCACTTCAGATTGAATCGGGAGATCTAGCCCTCGATGCGAAGGTCCTACTTCCGTTACTCAACGATATGGGCGCAACTGGAAAAGCAGATGAAGTAATCAAAATTCCTGGCACAACTACACGCCTCATTGTTTTCACCGGACTAGGTAAGAGTGCTACAACTTTTAATAATGAAGTCTTGCGACGCGCTGCAGGAGCTGCAACTCGCGCACTTGCAGGTAATTCCTCTGCCACTATCTCACTGCCTTCCAAAAGCGTGGCCGCAGTAAAGGCAATCGCTGAAGGTGCAGCTCTTGGCAACTACTCATTTACGTCTTTTCGAGGGTCTACAAAGTCCGCCCAAAAGTCACCTCTTAAATCAATCACCATCCATGCTGAACTTGCCGCAACTGCCGAGGCGAAAAGTGAGGTTAAGAGCGCAGAGATTCTGGCGCGATATACAAATTTGGTGCGCGACTTAATTAATACTCCCCCTAGCCACCTAACTCCTGAAACATTCTGCAAAGCTATATCTGATGCAGTCAAAGAAGCTGGCGGCTCATCAATTGGTCTCAAAGTAAATGTCATGAATGAGAGTCAATTGAAGTCAAAGGGCTACGGTGGAATCACAGCCGTTGGCCAGGGTTCTGTTAATCCCCCGCGTTTATTGAGCATCACATACACACCAAAGAGTGGCAAGGCAAAGAAGAAGTATGCATTCGTCGGTAAAGGAATCACCTTCGACACAGGAGGACTTGCACTCAAGCCTGCTCTTGGCATGGAGGCAATGAAGTCAGATATGAGCGGAGCAGCCGCTGTCTGCGCCGCAACAATCGCAATTGCACTTTTGGAGTTACCTGTTGCAATCGAAGCATGGGCACCACTTGCCGAGAATATGGTTAGCGATACAGCAACTCGTCCGAGTGATGTCATCACGATGTACGGTGGCAAGACTATTGAAGTTCTCAATCCTGATGCCGAAGGCCGATTAGTTCTTGGAGATGCACTAGTAAAAGCCCAAGAGAGTAAAGATCTTGATGGGATTATCGATGTGGCAACGCTAACTGGCGCACAAGTAGTCGCACTTGGAACTAGGACATCTGCGGTGATGACAAACAATGAAGAATTCTCATCTCACTTTTTGCAAATGACTCACGTAACAGGAGAATCTTTCTGGCCAATGCCTCTTCCTGTTGAACTTCGCGCATCGCTTGACTCCCCAATCGCCGATATGGCAAATATTGGGGAACGAATGGGTGGCATGTTGGTTGCCGGGCTCTTCCTCAAGGAGTTCATCGAAGGTGACTTGCCATGGCTCCACCTCGATATCGCAGGACCATCCTTTAATGAAGGAGCAGCACACGGCTACACCCCCGTCGGCGGCACTGGGGTCGCTTTGCGTTCACTGGTTGAGATGGCGGCCAACTAAGGCCAAAGCAACCAAATCTTAGGACTGGGAGTAGCACCCCCAATCCTTGCGTTAGTAATGCGGCGCGAAGGCTGGCAAGATAGCCCTGTTGGCGAATCATCTTGACCAGGCTTAAAGGAGTCACTCTGTGTCGAATTTTGATCTTGTAGTTCTTGGCGGTGGCAGCGGCGGTTATGCGGCAGCTCTACGTGGAGCGCAGTTAGGTCTGACTGTTGCGCTCATTGAAAAGGACAAGGTCGGCGGCACTTGTTTGCACCGTGGATGTATTCCAACTAAGGCGCTCCTCCACGCTGGCGAGGTCGCAGATAGCGCTCGCGAATCAGCTCAATTTGGAGTCAATGCAACTTTCAACTCAATTGATATGGCTGGAGTAAATAGTTACAAGGATGGCGTAATCGCCGGGCTCTATAAAGGTCTACAAGGTTTGGTTAAATCAAGAAATATCACCTTCGTTGAAGGTGAAGGTCGATTGGTATCCAATAACACTGTCGAAGTAAACGGTGCGCAATACACAGGAAAGAACATCGTTCTTGCAACAGGTTCATATGCGCGCACTCTTCCAGGCTTAGATATTGATGGCACGAAGGTCATAACTTCAGATCACGGCACAAAGATGGATTACGTTCCAAAGAGCGCAATTGTCTTGGGTGGCGGAGTCATCGGTTGCGAATTCGCATCTGTATGGAAGTCATTCGGTGCAGATGTCACAATCATTGAAGGTCTGCCACATCTTGTTGCCCTCGAAGATGAATCTTCAAGCAAGCTTCTTGAGCGCGCATACCGTAAGCGTGGAATTAAATTTGAACTCGGCGTTCGCTTCAAATCTCACCGAGTCGATGCAAACGGCGTCACAGTTACTCTCGAAGATGGTCGCGAATTTACTGCCGATATCTTGCTCGTCTCAGTAGGTCGCGGACCAGTCACAGATGGAATTGGTTACCAAGAAGTCGGTATCGCCATGGACCGCGGATACATCACAGTCGATGATCACTGCCGCACAAATATCCCTGGAATCTTCGCTGTCGGCGACATCATCCCAACACTTCAGCTTGCTCACGTCGGCTTCCAAGAAGGAATTCTTGTCGCCGAAACAATCGCAGGGCTCAATCCTCGTCCAATTAATTACGATGGCGTTCCTCGTGTTACATATTCAGAGCCTGAGGTTGCATCTGTCGGACTCTCAACAAAGCTTGCTAAGGAACGTGGTTATGACGTTGTTGAACTCGATTACAACTTGGCCGGTAATGGAAAGGCACAGATTCTTAAGACTGCAGGTTCTATCAAGCTCGTTGCGCAGAAGAACGGTCCAGTTCTTGGAATCCATATGGTTGGCGCACGAGTCGGCGAGCTTTTGGCCGAAGCGCAATTGATCTTTAACTGGGAAGCATCAGCAGATGATGTTGCTCCACTTGTACATGCACATCCAACACTGTCAGAGGCAATGGGCGAAGCTCACATGGCTCTTGCAGGCAAGCCACTTCACGCACACGGTTAAGTAAGAGGAGAAATAAATATGACATTCTCAGTCACAATGCCAGCTCTCGGTGAGAGCGTAAGTGAAGGAACAGTTACACGTTGGCTCAAGAACGAAGGCGACATGGTCGCTGTCGATGAACCACTCCTTGAAGTTTCAACAGATAAAGTTGATACAGAGATTCCATCGCCTGTTGCAGGAGTTCTCTCAAAGATTGTTGTTGCAGTAGATCAGACTGTTGCAGTTGGTGCTGAATTAGCCGTAATTAATGAGTCAGGTTCAGCCGCGACACCTGCAGCTGCACCAGTTGTTGAAACAACTCCACCACCAGTGTCCGAGCCAATAGCTCAGGTTCAGGTGGCAGCGGTTCCAGCTCAGCCATCTACTCCAGTCGAAGTTCCTGTAACCCCAGCGCCTGCTGCAAGTGGAGCGGGCACGGTCATCACAATGCCTGCTCTCGGTGAATCTGTCAGCGAAGGAACAGTTACACGTTGGCTTAAGAACGTTGGAGATTCAGTTGCAGTAGATGAAGCGCTCCTCGAAGTTTCTACAGATAAAGTCGATACAGAGATTCCATCACCAGTTGCAGGAACTCTTCTAGCAATTGATGTTGCAGTTGACACAACTGTCGCGGTTGGAGCACGTTTAGGATTAATCGGTGCAAGTGGCTCAGTTGCCAGCGTTCCGGCACCAGTTGTGTCCGAACCAATTGCTCAGGTTCCGGTGGCACAGGTTCCAGCGCAACCATCTACTCCAGTCGCAGTTCCTTCAACCCCAGCACCTGCGCCAGTATCTCCTCCAGTAACTCCAGTCGTTCAAGCACCTGCAGCCCCGGTTACACAACCAACGGATGCTTACGTAACACCGATTGTTCGCAAGCTAGCTAACGATCTTGGTGTAAATCTTTCAACAGTTCGCGGCTCGGGCATTGGCGGACGTATTCGCAAGGAAGATGTCATCGCTGCAAAGCCAGCATCTGCCCCATCACACGGCTCACCAGTTGCATCTTCTGCACCTGCAGCACGTCCTGCAGCCCCTGTTGCATCGCCACTTCGCGGAACTACTGTGACGATGTCACGTCTTCGCAAAGTTATTGCAGCTCGTATGGTGGAATCACTCCAAGTTTCAGCTCAGCTGACAACTGTCATTGAAGTAGATGTTACAAAGATTGCTCGTTTGCGCGATCGCTCTAAGGCAACATTTGAAGCGCGTGAAGGCGTCAAGCTCTCATTCCTTCCATTCTTTGCCGTTGCTGTATGTGAAGCGCTGAAGCAGCATCCAGTTCTCAACTCATCCGTTGAGGGCGATCAGATTATTTATCATGGCGCAGAACACCTTGGCGTTGCTGTCGATACAGAACGCGGGCTTCTCGTTCCAGTTATCCATAATGCTGGTGATCTAAATATGGGCGGCGTAGCACGAAAGATTGCAGACCTTGCAGCACGTACACGCGATAACAAGGTAACTCCTGATGAACTTGGTGGCGGAACATTTACGCTGACCAACACAGGTTCTCGCGGAGCACTCTTTGATACACCAATCATTAATCAGCCACAGGTTGCAATCCTCGGACTTGGTGCAGTTGTAAAGCGTCCAATGGTTGTTAAGGGTGAAGATGGTGGCGAGACAATTGCGATTCGCTCAATGGTCTACCTCGGACTTTCATACGATCATCGCGTCGTAGATGGTGCAGATGCAGCGCGTTTCCTAGTCACACTTAAAGAGCGTCTCGAAGGCGGCGCTTTCGAAGCTGACCTAGGTCTCTAACTCGATGTCGTCACCGCAACGTATCGCTATTACAGGTGCCTCGGGACTTATTGGTACAGCGCTAGTTGGGCATCTCAAAGCTGAAGGCCACACTGTTCAACGTTTAGTTCGCAGACCTGTCGTTGCTGCCGATGAGATTCAGTGGGATCCACAGACTGGTTATGTAGATATCGAAGCTCTCCGTGGCGTCGATGCTGTTATTCACCTTGCAGGTGTCGGTGTTGGCGATAAGCGATGGAGTAAGAAATATAAATCAGAGATTCTTAACTCTCGCTTACTTGGAACAACGACAATTGCAAAAGCAGTTGCGGAAGTAAATCCTCAAGTCTTTATATCAGCCAGCGCTATCGGTTGGTATGGGGAATCTGGAAACCGTTCGGTTGTCGAAAGTGATCGCGTCGGCGATGACTTCCTTGCCGCCGTTTGCCGCGAATGGGAAGCAGCTGCTGATCTTGCGGGCTCAGTGCGAACAGTAAAGATACGAACAGGTTTAGTTCTTGATCCAACGGGTGGAGCGCTAGGAAAGATGCTCCCCCTCTTTCGCCTAGGTCTGGGCGGAAAGTTAGGTTCAGGAAAACAATGGTGGTCTTGGATCACTCTTCACGATGTAATTCGCGCAATCTCGTATCTTCTCGATAGCAAAGTTGAAGGTCCAGTTAATCTCACGGCACCGAACCCCGTGACAAATCAGGAATTCACATCGGCTCTTGCTCGTGCAATGCACAGACCTGCGCTCTTCCCGGCCCCAGCAATTGCGCTAAAGATCGCTCTTGGTGGATTCTCGAGTGAGATTCTCGGAAGCAAGAAGGTAATTCCTCAGGTACTGACAGATTCTGGATTTACGTGGGATTACCCTCACGTGACTACGGCTCTTAGCGCCCTCATCGAAGAGTAATTTACTTATTTAAAAGTTCTTGTGCAGCAAGGCGGCCGGATAAAAGCGCCCCGTTCTGTGATGCAGAAGTTCTGAAATCTCCAGCAAGAAAAACTCCATCCCCAAATTTTGATGATGTCGCTTGAGCGCTTCCGGGAGCAAAAATAGGAAGTGCTTTAGGAATCTCGTACTTTGCAATCAGTGGCATTGATTGATTTTCTCTCCCCCACAGCAATGCTAAATGTCTACGAACTTCAGATTCAGATGTGTGCTCGATAGTTGTTGTGGAGAGAAGCGAACGACCAATCGGTGCATAGGAAGAAACGAAATTTGAGATTACGATCGAGTTCAGAACCGGACCACGTTTCTCGCCATCTAGCAACAATCTATTTGAATCTGAGAACTCTGCAGGAACCTCGTGATACCAAGTTGTGCAGGAAGCCAACTTTGGAACGTTTGGAATATCAAGCAACTGAGCAGAGGTCGTTAGATCCGTTGCAACAATGACCTCGCGTCCAGAAAATTCTGCGATTGAATCGACTTGAGAGTTGAGATGAATGGTCCTTATTCTTTTTGCCAGAATCGCTGGAAGCGCACCAGCACCTAATCGAGGTAAGCCTGGTTTTCCAGAGATGAATGAGCGGATGAGCTCCTTGCCCTGCACAGCTCCAATCACGTTTGGATCAGCGAGAAACACGCCAGATAAGAAAGGGCGAAGAACTCGGGTGTAAAGAGTCCCAAGCCCTTCGAGTTCTGCTGCAACGGAATTTTCACTTCGAGCAGAGAGAAGTAGATACTGCGCAAACTTCAACTTCTCAAGCAGCGTCCCTGTCTTTGAATCCAGAGCCGAGATTGGATTACGCCTGGGATCACTTAATGAATAGCGCTTATCGCCAAGTGAGATATCGATGGAGCGACTTGCTGTTTGAAAATCCAGCTCATTAACGACATCAAGTCTTTGGAGTTCGGGATAATTCGCATTTATCAGTTGAAATCCTCGATCGAGAGTAAATCCATCGATATGGTCACTTGCAACGCGTCCACCTACACGGTCGCTACCTTCAAATATCTCAACCTCGCGCCCGGCCTCTTGCAAAGTCAGAGCCGCACTTAAGCCAGCGAGCCCTGCGCCAATAACTACTACTGGTTTATCTGACATTGACCTCACGCGCCTTATCAATCATCTGAGCTACATCCAAGATCTCTTCGTGAGTAATTGGCCAGGCGTTTTCCCCTGCGAGTGCACCCTTTACTTGAAGGTAGAAATTTCCATAGTTGCCAGGAACTCCGTCAATCTCTTCAACGATTTCCCCTCGGTGCAAAAATGCTCGTGATGAAGTCGGTAGATTCCAAATTCCATTTTCAGGTAACTCTCCTGAACGCAACAATGGTTCTTGAGGATCTAAATCGTGGATTACAAGTGCGCCCTCTGTCCCCAATAGGCGAATTCGTGGTCCTGGAGCACCCGAGATTGCACTAGCTACAAGATAAGAGTCGACTCCCGAATTGTGACGAAGCGTCAGAGCGACATCATCTTCTGAGTTACCGCGAATATCTCGAACACTTGCGTAGGTCAGTTCTGACTTTCCAAAAAGGTGAAGTGCGATTGAGAGAAGGTGCGTCTGGAGATCTAGGAGCAGCCCCCCACCATTTTCTGGACTCGTGCTCTCTCTCCAGGATGTTGGAGAGATTGTTGGGCGGAATCGTTCATATCGTGAATCAAATCTAAATGGCTTACCGATAAGTCCTTGGCCTAAAACTTTCTTAATCGTCAAAGTATCTGAATCCCAAAGTCTGTTGAAGAATACCGTGACAGGCACAGAAGCTGCATTTGAAGCTTCCAGCACATTTTCAGTCTCTTTAAAATTTCTTGCGAAAGGTTTATCTACAACCACAGGGATTCCCGCCTTGATGCAAGCAATAGCAAGCGATGCGTGAACGTCATTTGTCGTAGCGATGACCACAAGATCGAGTTCGCACGCCAAGAGCGCTTCGATACTCTCCGCGATTTTGACGGTAGGGAAATCTTCTTTCGCCTGCCGCGCTCGCGTTGCATTCGTCGTCAGAATTGCACTAACGTCAAATCCACAGGACTTAAGCAGCGCCCCATGAAAGGATCGCCCCGCTAAGCCATACCCCGCAATTCCAACTTTCATAGTGGATTACTTAATAGTTCCCTATTTGTTTTGAAGCTTTGATGGCCACCAGATCTTCGGACCGATCTCATGAACGAGGGCTGGAACCAAGATTGACCGGACGATGATTGTGTCTAGAAGAACACCAAATGCCACCGCAAATCCAAGCTCTGCCAATGGAACGAGCGGAAGTAGCCCAAGAACAGCGAATGTTGCTGCTAGAACAATTCCTGCAGAAGTGATTACTGCACCTGTCACGGTCACGCCCTTAATCACACCTGCTCGAGTTCCAATCTTCTGAGACTCTTCACGGACGCGAGACATCAAGAAGATGTTGTAATCGATTCCGAGTGCAACTAGGAAAATGAAGGCAAAGAGTGGGAATGAATTGTCTCCCCCTGCGAAACCAAATACATGATTGAAGACCAGTGCGCAGACACCAAGTGTTGCAAAGTATGAGAGAACAACTGTTCCCAACAAGACTATGGCGCTAATAATGCTGCGCAGTAGCAATCCAAGAATTATTGTGATGACAAGCAGAATAATTGGGATAATTGTCTTGTTATCGCGATCATTTGCTTGACGAACATCATAATAAACAGCGCTTGTTCCACCCACGAGTGCGGTCGAGTCAGCAGCTTTTGCTAGTCGTCTTAATTCAGGAACATCATTTCCTGCCTCGACGCTATCGGGAGCTTTATCCAAGGTAACGTTAAGGATTGCTCTGTTATTAACGATTTTGACGGCAGGTGCAGGTTTTCCTGGGATTGGAAGACCATCCATCATCGGAGTAATAGTTGAAACCCCTGGCGCTCCAGTAAGGGCAGTTGTTACCGCTTCAATCTTGTCGGCACTTACTACAACTTGTGTTGGGTCACCTTCTCCACCTGGGAAGTGCTTGAGCAATAACTTTTGACCAACAACAGATTCAGGCTTTCCCGTAAAGG
Organism: Candidatus Nanopelagicaceae bacterium; assembly: GCA_965268205.1. Classification (GTDB taxonomy): domain Bacteria; phylum Actinomycetota; class Actinomycetes; order Nanopelagicales; family Nanopelagicaceae; genus Planktophila. Next base: position 841,628 of record OZ254161.1, read on the forward strand.
TATCAACCGTTCCGATTCCATCTGCCTTCAGCGTTGTAGATGCAAAGGCAAAAATCAGAAGCACTGAACCTGTAATTACCCATGCTTTGCGTGGATTGCGACCGATTGCAGAACCGACCTTCGACCACATTCCTTCAAGAACATGATCATCGCCATCATTCTTTGGCACGCGTGGCCAGAAGATCCAGCGACCGAAGAGTAGAAGTAAGGCTGGAAGTAAAGTCAAAATCGTAATCATCGAAGAAACAATTCCGATTGCACCAATGGGACCAAGTCCCGCGGTATTTGTCAGCTGGCTAAAGAGTAGAACTAGAAGAGCAATGGCAACAGTTGAGCCTGAAGCAAGAATTGGCTCCCAGACACCTTTATAAGCAGCGCGCATTGCATCGAAGCGATTCTCGTGATGATGCAACTCTTCGCGATAACGTGCAATCAATAAGAGTGCGTAATCAGTTGCGGCGCCAATTACGAGTACGGAGAGAATTCCTTGCGACTGGCCATCGACATCGATGATGTCTGCCTTTGCAAGAAGATAAACAATTCCACCAGCGGTTGATAACGCAAACAGCGCAGACAGAAGCGGAATGATCCACAGAACTGGAGAACGATAAACAACAATCAAAATAACAGCGACAACTGCAAGAGTTGTAAGCAAGAGCGTTGAGTCGAGAGTGCCGAATGCACCAAAGAGGTCGCCCAGCAACCCTGCCGGCCCTGTTACATAATGGCTGACACCATTGGCTTCCGCTAAAGGTTTGATATCTTGACGAAGCGCCTCGACAATCGCCGGTAGAACTGGCTTCTCATTTGGTAGCAACTCTGCGATCGAATTTCCGTCAAGTGGCACATTGGCGAGAATCGCTTTCCCATCTTCTGACGGGAAAACTGAAATAGCTTGACCCGGCGCAACGAAATCTGAAATCTTTGCATCAGTTCCATCAAGGGTCAGTGCACCAACGCCAGCCATGTGTTCGTTGATTGCAGCCAGCCTTGAATCAGAAACCTTTCCTTCAAAGAGAATTAGGGTAGGAAATGAGAATGAATCTTTACCCGAGAAAGTCTGAATTACCTCTGACGCTTGAGTTGCTTCTGCACCCTTTGGCAGGAATGAGGAGTTGTTATTCTCCTGGACAGATGTGAGCTTGCCGAAAAGTGGTCCAAAGAACCCAATAATGATGAACCAGCTGAAAACGACCAGCATCGCAAGGGCGAACGGTTTACGGTTACTGCGAGTTTGCGCAAGAGACATGGAGATTTAATACCTTTCAAGCATTGGTCCGCGAGATGCGATTGGCTAGGCGCCAAGCCTACCTTTAGGCTGTCCCTGTGCCCGTTGCAAGCGCTCCATTTGGAGCTGAAATTTCATCCAACTCTCTCGATGTGCAACGCCTAGGCAGCATCGAATACCTCACCGCTCTCGAATTACAACGTTCGATCCATTCGGATGTAGCTAACGGGGTTCGCAATAACTCTCTCTTACTTCTTGAGCATCCATCCACCTATACCGCCGGCAAAAGAACGTTGAGCGAAGAGAAGCCAGCTGATGGCACTCCTGTTATAGATGTCGACAGAGGTGGAAAGATCACCTGGCACGGACCAGGACAACTTGTTGGTTATCCAATTGTTAAATTAGCAAATCCTCATGAGCTCGTTGGATTCGTTCGTGAGATTGAAGCTGCACTCATTGATGTCTGTGCACATTTTGGAATTTCTACAACCAGAATTGCAGGGCGTTCGGGGGTATGGATTCAGGATTCTCGGAGCGAACGAAAGATTGCTGCTATCGGAATTCGAGTCGCATCCGGGGTGACAATGCATGGATTTGCCCTCAATGTGAACCCAGATCTAAAACCATTTTCAAAAATCATTCCTTGCGGCATCAGCGATGCTGAAGTGACATCCTTGAGTCAAGAGCTGGCCCGGGATATCGATATTATTGAAGTCCTACCCATAGTCGAGAAGAATGTTTCAACAACTTTATCGAAGGTGAGCGCATGACTATCGCACCAGAAGGACGCAAGCTTCTTCGTATCGAAGCGCGTAATACTGAAACTCCAATCGAACGAAAGCCTGAGTGGATCAAAACTCGAGCCAATATGGGACCTGAATACACGCGCTTACGCTCTCTTGTAAAGACAGAAGGCCTGCATACGGTCTGCCAGGAAGCAGCATGCCCAAATATCTTTGAATGTTGGGAAGACAAAGAAGCAACTTTCCTCATTGGCGGAGAGCGTTGCACTCGTCGCTGCGATTTCTGCAATATCGATACCGGCAAGCCAGAGCCACTTGATCGCGATGAACCACGCAGAGTTGCCGAATCAGTTCAGGCGATGGGGCTTAAGTACGCAACAATTACTGGCGTTACTCGCGATGACCTTGAAGATGAAGGCGCTTGGCTTTATGCAGAGACAATTCGCAAGGTCCACGAGTTAAATCCTGGAACTGGGGTTGAAATGCTCGCACCAGATTTCAGCGGTAATCCAATTCTTCTCAATGAAGTCTTTGAAACTCGCCCAGAAGTCTTTGCGCATAATCTAGAAACAGTTCCAAGAATCTTTAAGCGAATCCGTCCTGCATTCACATATGAGAGATCCCTCAATGTAATAACTCAGGCAAGGGAATTTGGATTAATTACTAAATCAAACTTGATTCTTGGCCTTGGAGAAACGCGAGATGAGATCTCGCAAGCGCTCATTGATCTTCATGCAGCAGGGTGTGACTTGATTACGATTACTCAATATCTTCGTCCAACAAATAAGCATCACCCTGTAGAGCGATGGGTTAAACCAGATGAGTTTGTTGAGCTTGCAAAAGAAGCCGAAGATATTGGGTTTAGCGGCGTGATGAGCGGCCCACTTGTACGCAGTTCATATCGCGCCGGTCGCCTATACAAGCAGGCTCAGGAGAAGCGTGGCTGACCTCGTCTATCCCCCGGTCATCGGCGCAATTAAACTATTTTGGAAGTATTTAGGTCTGAAATTTGATTTTGAAGGTGTAGAGAACATTCCTCTCGAAGGTGGCGCAGTTCTTTCTATCAATCACATTGGATATCTAGATTTTGCACTTACGGGAACGGCAGCTCTCCCCGCAGGACGCTATGTCAGGTTTATGGCGAAGAAAGAGATATTCGATAATAAATTAGCAGGACCACTCATGCGAGGTATGCATCATATTTGCGTCGATCGCAGCAGCGGTACAGCATCTTTCGTTGCCGCACTTCGCGCCCTTCGCTCGGGTGAAATCATCGGAATCTTTCCAGAAGGAACAATCTCAGTCTCCTTCGAAATTAAAGAATTAAAGACAGGCGCCGTTCGATTGGCGATGGGTGCCGGCGTACCAGTTATTCCAACAATCGTGTGGGGTTCACAGCGAATCTGGACAAAGAAGGTAAAACGTAATCTGCGTCGCAAAAAAGTCCCGGTGACAGTGGCATTCGGTGCACCCCTGTACTTCGATAAGCAGAGCGATGTTGAAGCTGGTGAGAAATTGCTACGAGAAACAATGATTTCTATGCTCCATGAAGTCCAAGAGAAGTACCCCGACTCACATATAGGCCAGCGCTGGGCGCCGGTTCGCCTTGGTGGTATCGCCCCTGCTCCCCTAAACTAACGCGCATGTTCAAGCGAAAGAATAAAGAAGCAAAGATAAAGACCCCTCGTTTTCAAACATTCCGCGATGCTTACAAGGTTACTCACTCTGTAAAGCCCTGGATCGGCAGTGCGCTTATCGCCACATTCATCCTTGTCCTTGCAGTTGGAATTACTCTCGGGTTCATCTTTGATCATCCAATCTACGGTGGATTTGTTACAACCCCGGTTGCTGCGCTTGCAACGATGTTCCTCTTTACTCGCGTCGCAGGATCTGCCGCTTATGCAAATATCGAAGGTCAGATGGGTGCAGGAGCGAGCGTTCTCATGGCTATCCGAAAAGGTTGGACCACAACGCCAGCTGTTGCAGTCAATCGTCAACAAGATATGGTCCACCGAAGCGTAGGTCGTGCGGGCATCGTTCTCACGGGTGAAGGTGGATTCGCTGTTCGCCAAATGTTGCAGGATGAGAAGCGCAAATCTGAACGTTACGCCCCTGGTGTACCAGTTATTGAAGTTTTAGTTGGAGATGGCGAAGGTCAAGTTCCTCTACGTAAATTGCAGAAGCACCTTGCAAAACTTCCAAAGAAGTTAACCCCGCATCAAATGCGCGAGGTGCGCGCTCGCCTTAAAGCTCTAGGAGGAATGTCGCTTCCGATTCCAAAGGGTCCAATGCCAAAAGGTGTAAAGCTTCGCTAATTTTTTCCACGAGTTTGAACGAGCACGGTATTTGATAGCCGCTCATTGACTCCGCGACCATCTTCATCGAAGGTAATGGCGGTGATAAGCGGCAGTAAGAGCGTCGTTCTTATTAACGACTGAATCGGTGTAACAGCTCCGCCATCTGAGAACCGGACTACTTTTAGTCCAACTATTCGGTGGCCGAATGACGCTCCCCCAAGTGCAACGAAGAGAGAGTATTCAGCGAAAAGTAGGATTAAGACGGGAATCCGCGCCTCTGGGACTCTATCTGCGAGGGCGCCGGTTCCAGCGAAGAACCCGAGGGCGATGGCATAACACGCAAGCCAATCAAAGGTGATCCCTAGAAGTCGCCTGCCCTGGCTTACGCGTGGATACATGGGCCAGAGCCTAGCGGGGCATAAATAGGCGTGCAGGATGTAACACGGCTGTAACACGGCGATTATGACATTTTTACGCTGGAGAACTAGCCTTCACTCCATCAGCGGTACTCAATGTTGAGCTGGCCGTAAAAGTTGGATGTGAAACAAACACCCTCAATTGGAGTAAATATGTTTAAGAATTCATCTGAGATTTTTGCATACATTAAGAAGGAAGATGTAAAACTCGTCGACGTACGATTTACAGACCTTCCAGGTATCCAGCACCACTTCAACGTACCAGTTGAATCATTTGATGAAGCTGTATTCACAGATGGTCTTATGTTCGATGGTTCATCTATCCGTGGATTCCAAGCAATCAACGAATCAGATATGAAGTTGCTCCCAGTGCCAGAGTCAGCATTTATCGATCCATTCCGTCTTGAGAAGACACTAGTAATCATCTTCTCAGTCCACAACCCAAGTGATAACACGCCATATTCACGTGATCCACGTGGAGTCGTTGCAAAGGCTGTTGACTATATGAAGTCAACTGGAATTGCAGATCAGGCATTCTTTGCACCAGAAGCAGAGTTCTACGTCTTCGATGCAATTCGTTTTAAGACAGGTATTAACGAGTCATACCACCACATCGATTCTTACGAAGGTGCGTGGAATACAGGTATCGTCACTGATCCAGATGGAACTCCAAACCGCGGTTACCGCACACGCGTTAAGGGTGGCTACTTCCCGGTTTCACCAACAGATCAGTTTGCAGATCTCCGCGATGAAATGGTTATGGAACTCGGTCGCGCAGGACTTCTCGTAGAGCGTTCACACCACGAAGTCGGAACTGCCGGACAGATGGAGATCAACTACCGCTTTACAGATATCTTGAGCGCAGGCGATGAGCTAATGAAGTTTAAGTACATCATTCGCAACGTTGCATGGGAAGGTGGAAAGACCGCAACATTTATGCCAAAGCCTCTCTTCGGAGATAACGGCTCTGGAATGCACGTTCACCAATCACTATGGAAGAACGGAAAGCCACTCTTCTTCGAAGCAGGTACATATGGCGATCTTTCAGATATGGCACGTTGGTATATCGGCGGTCTCTTGAAGCACGCTCCATCGCTTCTTGCATTCACCAACCCAACAGTGAACTCATACCGCCGTTTGGTTCCAGGATATGAAGCGCCAGTAAACCTCGTTTACTCAGCTCGTAACCGTTCAGCATGTATTCGTATTCCAATTACAGGTTCATCACCAAAGGCAAAGCGCGTTGAATTCCGTTGCCCAGATCCATCATCAAATCCATATCTCGCATTCGCTGCGATGCTTATGGCCGGAATCGATGGAATCGTAAATAAGATCGAACCACCTGCACCAGTTGATAAGGACCTTTACGAATTAGAAGGCGCTGAAGCTGCTGCAATCCCGCAGGTTCCAGGGTCACTTGATGCTGTTCTCAATAGCCTTGAGGCAGATCACGAATTCCTTACTAAGGGTGGAGTCTTCACAGAGGATCTCATCGCAACTTGGATCGAATGGAAGCGTAAGAACGAAGTTGATTATGTTCGTTTGCGTCCACATCCAGCTGAGTTCGAGCTCTATTACGATATCTAAAATAAGAGTTCCAGAGAAAACCCCGTCAGAAATGGCGGGGTTTTCTATTTCCCACATCACACCATTTGAAGTGGCAGCAACAAGTCAGGTGTAGAACGATAGATTCATGTCGCCAAAGATCTCCGCTCAAAATATCGTGGAACAACGGGCTATGCGCCAGGAGCAGATAATTCAAACTGCACTGGCAATGGCAATTGAGGGTGGGGCAAAATCCATCACAATGAGCGCTGTGGCTAAAGCAGCTGGCATTTCAAGATCGGCAATATACGACTACTTCTCGTCATCATCCGATCTCATATCAGATTTAATCCTGGATGAGTTAAATCGCTATCGCCACCATCTAGCAGAGGCTGTATCGCACTCAAATAATCCATTAGAACAGGTTTCAATCTGGATTGAGGAATCACTCTCCTATGTCGTCGATGGTCGACATATGTTGGCGAAGAGCTTAAACAGTATCTCTCCCCCAGAATTCCGCAGAAATGAAATACGTGCCGCTCACATCGCACTTATGTCCACGCTAAAGAACCCACTGGATGCTCTAGGCATTCCAATGGGTTCACCGGCAATCTCCCTCTTGCAAAGTTGCATCGATGCTGCAACTAGGCGAATTGAATCTGGAAAGAATGCAGAACTGGAAGTTCAATCGGCCAAAATGTTTGTCTTAGCCGGTTTGCAGGCTCTTTCGGACGATATTAAAAGGGCAGCAACCCATCAAATTTGAACTTGATTGCCTGATCTGAACTTCTATCTTCTGCTGCGTTGTGATCATTTGTCACATAGATAACGCAGGTCGTGTGAACGCAATCTCCGTCTTTGAAGTACTTATCTACCTTGATGGTGAGTTTTGATGTACTTGCTTTTGCGCCCATTTGCTGATCTTCCGCGCGGTCAGAGACCCATAGCTTTGATGCCTTTGATGGATTACATGCAGTAGGTGCACTCTTTGCGACCTTAGGTGCCATGCACTGGCTGATGTAGATTCCATTATTCTCTGGCAAATCACTAGCTTTAATCTTAATGATTGGGTTCTTCTTGCTGACCTTGAATTGTGGGGAAATCTTGATTTCAGCTGCGGTTGCTGATGAGTTTGAGCCAAGCGCAAAGAGCGCAGTCATCGCAACAATCAAAATTTTCTTCATCTTATCTCCTTGGTTTACTCGTAGTAAGTGGGATGAGAGTAAGAGATTTTGAAGAAATCTTTACCCGACAGATGAGTTCGAAATGTCAGGTAAAACTAATTATTTGTGTGAGAAGACTTTAAAGAGTATCCAGCTCAAGATTCCGCTAACAACCGAGGCGGCAATAACTGCAATGATTGCAATATCTCGCTGGGCTGGATCGGTGAATGCCAAGCTTGCAATGAATATTGCCACAGTAAATCCAATACCTGCAGCACTGCCAGTGGCAATCAAATCTGGATTACGCGCCCCTGATGGATAGTCACCAATATTGAGCTTCTTGGCCGAAACCATTGCGGCGAGAATTCCCAGCGGTTTTCCAATAACTAATCCAGCGAAAATTCCCCAAGCAATCACAGAGGTTGATGCGTTCTTCAATCCAACAGAAGAGAGGATTACTCCTGTATTAGCAAATGCGAAAATTGGTACTACAAAATATGTACTCCATGGGTGAAGTCGAGCTTCCAATGATTCGATAATTGAAAGTGAGCCATCTTCCAGATCTTCTATATTGCTGCTCAGCTTAGGGGTATTAGGAGTAAGTAGGCCGAGAACTACACCGGCAAGAGTTGGATGAATTCCGGTGCGGTAGAAGGAGTACCAAAGAGCCATGCCCAGCAATACATAAATAAAAGTACTGCGAACCCCGAATCTTTTGACGAGAGCAATAACTAGAACAGTTACTGCAGCTGCTGAGAGCCAAGAGATTGCTACTCCAGTTGAATAGATAAATGCGATGATTAATATTGCACCGATATCGTCAATTACTGCCAATCCGAGCAGGAATGTACGTAGTGATGGGACAACTAGATTTCCAAATAAACCTAATGCGCCCACTGCAAGTGCAATATCGGTAGCTACCGGCACTCCCCAACCGCGCGATTCGTCAGATCCTGCAATTGCAAGATAGATAAGAGCAGGCACCGCCATCCCGCCAATTGCAGCGATAAAGGGCATGATCGCATCTCTGAAGCGACTGAGATGACCAGATGTGAGTTCGCGCTTAATCTCCAATCCTACGACGAAGAAGAAGATAGTCATCAGAATGTAATTAATGACTTTAAGCGCCGTCAGTTTGAGAAATATAATTCCAACGCTGAATTCAAAGTGAAGGTTGAGAAAGTCGAAGTAGGTCTCTCTGACTGGAGAATTGGCGACGATTAGTCCCATTAAAGCTGCTAGCAAAAGAAGTACACCGCTCGTAGATTCACGGTGCAGAAAATCTCTTAGTGGGGACACCTTCTTGCGCATAACCTCACGGTATCACGCACCTTATTGCTGTCGGGCGATACTCTTTCGCGAAAGACTGAAATATCCAATGAAAGCAATTAATAGTGCGAAGAAGACTCCTAAATTGGCGTAAGCCCACTCTCCTTCTTTTCCTCCAAGGATTCCAAGAAAATACCCTTGCCATGAGAGCCAACTCGCAAAACCATTTGTAACAAATCCCCAACCCACAAATGTCGCAACCATAAGAACTGCAATCGATCGCAGATTCCAGGCACCGTATCTTCCATCGCTACGATATAGATCACTTTCGTGGTAATTCTTTCGCAAGAGAACATCTGCAACAAAGATTGCCGACCATGCCGCGATTGGAACCCCTAGAGTTATAAGAAATCCTTGAAAAGGAAAGAAGAAATCATCTGCAATCCATACAAAATAGATTGAACCAACAAGCATTATGAGGGCATCGATTGAAGCGGCAATATGTCGCTTTACTGGGAAACCGATTGAGATCAACGTTAAACCAGATGAGTAGAGATCAAGAATGGCTCCACCGACTAGGCCAAGGATTGCTACAAGTGCAAATATCACCAGGAACCAAGTCGGAAGCAAGGTGGTAAGCGCCCCAATGGGATCCATTGCTATCGCCTCTGAAAGTTCCTCGCTGCTTCCCGAAAGCGCAGCGCCGTAAATTACCAGGATGATAGGGACGACCGAGGCGCCAAAAACTGTCCATCCAATAACAGCCTTGCTCGAAACTCTGCGTGGAAGGTACCTTGAATAATCGGCAGCAGAGTTAACCCACCCTAAACCAATTCCAGTAGCACCGAAGATCAAGGCCCCTATGAAGCCTTGGGCGCTCCCAGTTCTCATTTCAAATATGGTGCCCCATTTAACTTCATCTATGGTGAGTGCGATGTAAACGAGAGTCATGATGATAGTTATCGATGTGATGTACTTTTGAAGTTTCATAATTGCTGAGAAACCCAACACCCCCGCAGAAACTGTTAAACCGACAGCAATCAAAAACCCTGCAATCATCGCTACATCACGATCAAGATGGCCAACTCGTACAAAGACAGTACCGGTGGCAAGTGTTGCTAAAGATACGAGCACTGTTTCCCAGCCAACGAATATCAAGTAAGAAAGTACTCCTGGGAAAATATTTCCCTTAACACCAAATGTTGCGCGTGAGAGAATCATTGTTGGTGCATTTGATTTCTTGCCTGCCAGTGAACTTATTCCAACGAGCGAGAATGAGAGAACCGTTCCGAGAAGGGCTGCAAGGGTGGCTTGCCAGAATGAGATGCCAAAACCGAGAAAGAAAGAGCCATAAGAGAGCGCTAAAAGCGAAACGTTTGCACCACACCAGGGCCAGAAGAGGGATGAGGCCTCACCGCCACGTTCACTCTCGTCGATGACATTTGTACCGTTGAGCTCTAGGTTCATAGCGAGAGAGATTACGCGGTTTTAATTATTTAGGTGCAATTGATAGTGTTCGGCTCGGTCACGAGTATCAAATAAAGCACCGGCTATTTGATCGGCAACCCTCCAAGGCGGCGGGGTGCTTCCGGATGAAGACCAGGCCATCTAGTAACCCGATATGGGTTCTCATTAGAGGCAAGCGCACACGAAAGGCGTGGAATGTTCAATACAAAAATCAAAGTTGCTCTCGTAGCACTCGTAGCAGTTGTTGCTATCGCAATCCCCATAATCAACGCTCAGCAGAGCTCAGGTTGTGGTCAGATTAAAGAAGGAGTTCTTACTATCGGAACTGACGACCCTGCATATGGTCCTTGGTTTGATAACAACGACCCAGCAAATGGCAAGGGATATGAGGCTGCCGTTGCATATGCAGTTGCGCAAGAGCTTGGATATTCAAAGGATAAAGTTGAATGGGTCAAGGTTCCATTCAATAAAGTAATCCAGCCAGGTTGCAAGACATTCGACTTCGATATCAATCAGGTCTCAATAACTGATGAGCGCAAGAAGGCTGTTGATTTCTCATCAGGTTATTACGATGTTTCTCAGACAGTAATCACTGTAAAGGGATCAAAGATTGCTGGCGCGAAGAGCATTGCAGACCTAAAGGGTGCAAAGCTCGGCGCACAGGTTGGTACTACTTCATACGCAACTATCACCGATGTCATCAAGCCTGACCAAGATCCATCTGTCTTTGATACCAACGATGTTGCAAAGCAAGCGCTCTCTAACGGACAGATTGATGGCCTTGTTGTCGATCTACCTACAGCTTTCTACATCACAGCTGTTGATCTAGAAGATGGACTAATCGTTGGCCAATTCCCAGCTAAAGCTGGCGGCGAACAATTTGGTCTCGTTCTCTCTAAAGATAGCGAGCTCACTAAAGATGTATCTGCAGCTGTAGATGCACTCCGTGCAAACGGAACACTTGCAAAGATCGCAGATCAGTGGCTTGCTAGCACTGTTGGCGCTCCTGTACTCAAGTAACTCCACACTCTAGTTCGAGAAGCGAGAGGTCCGATGTCTTATCAGCCATCTGCGTTGCAGTTGCAGCGCGAAGCTGCAAAGCGTCGGGCCTCTCGTCGTTCTATCTTTATCGCTCTTGCCAGCACCTTCGCCATGGGGCTGCTCATCACAATTCTTGTTACAGGCGCCCAAGGCTACGAAAAGGTAAAAGCATCTTTCTTTAATTGGCATTATGCACAGAAAGCACTTCCATCGGTCTTTGAAGGACTTCTTCTCAATTTAAGAGTTCTCATCATCGCCGAATTCTTCGTTTTACTTATTGGTTTGCTTATCGCAATTGCAAGAACGACTACATCACCAGTTCTCTACCCAGTACGACTAGTTGCAACCATTTACACGGATTTATTCCGCGGACTTCCCCTTTTACTTGTACTTCTCTTGGTGGGTCTTGGAATACCGGGATTGAGAATTTCTTGGGTTCCAAATTCTGCAGTTGTCCTCGGCACTGTTGCGCTAGTTCTTACATATTCTGCATATGTAGCAGAAGTGATCAGAGCCGGAATTGAAGGCGTAAATCCGACTCAGCGACAAGCAGCTCGCGCACTAGGGCTTTCGCAGGCCCAAACACTAGAACATGTTGTGCTTCCTCAGGCCTTTAGAAATGTGACTCCCCCACTGCTTAATGACTTGGTCTCGCTCCAAAAGGATTCCGGACTGATCTCTGTTCTTGGCGCAGTTGATGCAATTCGCGCCGCTGGAATTCAAACAGCCCAATCATTTAATTTCACTCCATATCTCGTTGCAGGCGGACTCTTTGTTCTTCTCACAATTCCACTGACCAGATTTACAGATTGGTTGACCAAGCGCCAAGACTCCAAGCAACGAGCACAGGGTCAGTGGTGATATCAGTGAACCTCTTTGAAGTTAAGAACTTGCGCAAATCCTTCGGCGAGAATCTCGTCCTCGATGATGTCTCGATTGAGTTTCCAGCCCAATCAGCAACGGTCATAATCGGTGCGAGTGGTTCTGGAAAATCAACGCTGATGCGCTGCATGAATCTTTTGGAAGAACTCAATGACGGTCAAATACTTCTAGAAGGTCAAGATATAAGTGCCTACGGAATTGATCTCGATACTGTTCGCGGCAAAATCGGCTCTGTATTCCAAGCCTTTAATCTCTTTCCTCACTTAAGTGTTCTTGAAAATATCACTCTTGCACCGCGACTTGTGCATGGGAAATCAAAAACTGAGGCAGAAAAGCTTGCCAATGATCTACTTCAGCGATTTGGACTCTCAGATAAGGCTGACGAATTCCCCAACTTGCTCAGCGGAGGACAACAGCAACGGGTCGCAATAATTCGCGCGGTAGCAACCAATCCAAGTTTGCTGCTCCTAGACGAAGTCACTAGTGCTCTTGATCCCGTACTGATTGCTGAAGTTCTTACACTGATTGCTGAATTAAAACGTGATGGAATGACGATGGTCATAGCAACACATGAGATGGGCTTCGCAAAGAAGATTGCAGATAATGTTGTATTTCTACATAAAGGTCGAGTCCACGAAAGCGGATCACCTGAAGAGATTTTCAGTTCTCCAAAGAGCGCAGAGCTCAAGGCTTTTCTCGGCGCACTACATGAAGCTGGACGCCTCTAATAAGTCGGAAGTAAGAAAGCTCTTAATCTAGGAAGAAGTCCAAGAGGAAATCTTTGGTTCCTGGCACCACCGAGTACCTCTCGAGATCGGTAATTCCCTCCGATGCTAAAACTTCATCATCTACGAAGAAGTTGCCGGTGCACTCCTTCGAATTTCGATTGAGAATAATGTAAGCGGTATCTGAAAGGATTTCAGGCTTACGGCAAGCAGCGGTATCGACTCCAGGAATCATCTGAAGCGCAGCTGTATCGATAGCTGTACGTGGCCAGAGAGCATTGACTGCAATCCCGTCGCGCTTAAACTCCTCAGACATTCCGAGCACACACATACTCATCCCATACTTAGCCATTGTGTAAGCAACATGGTTCTTAAACCACTTTGGCTTCATTGATAGCGGTGGTGAGAGAGTCAAGATATGTGGGTTACGGCCCGCTTCGGCAGACTCGCGTAGATATGGAATTGCCGCCTGAGATGCAAGGAAGGTTCCTCGAACATTTACATCGAACATCAAGTCGAATCGCTTTGCTGGCGTCTCCTCTGTGCGCGTTAAATTGATAGCGCTGGCATTATTAATCAAGATATCGATGCCGCCGAATTCTGAGGCAGCCTTTGCGACCGCATCAGCAATCTGGTTCTCATCTCGAAGATCGCATTGGAGAGGAAGGGCTGTACCCCCAGCAGCGCGAATTTCTTCTGCTGCAGTGTGAATAGTTCCCGGCAATTTTGGATTTGGGTCAGAGGTCTTTGCAGCGATAGCAACCAAAGCACCATCAGCTGCCGCACGAAGCGCGATAGCAAGACCAATTCCACGAGATCCGCCCGTGATGAAGATTCTCTTTCCGGCTAGTGACATAGTCTCGCTCCCCTATTTATTCTTTTTGGACATGAAATTCAAAAATGCAGTTGCTGCTTCTTCTGATTGGAGCGCCAACGCAAATATTTGAAACTCCGCCTTCATTACAGCTGCAACAGCATCATGCTTGCCTGCTTTCATGAGCGCTTTTGTATTGATGATTGCTTGCGGTGGCTGGTTGCTGATCTTTTCTGCTACTTCCATCGCATTCGCTTCTGCATCAGATGCAATAGTTTCGACTAAGCCCATCTCCTTCGCTTCTTCAGCAGAAAAAGATTCTCCCGTCATAAATATGCGAGCTGCTCTTTGGTATCCAACTAGATCTGGGAATAGTTTGGATGATCCTGCTTCTGGCACCAGCCCAAGCGATGTGAATGGCATAGAAAACTTTGCGTTAGGTGCTGCGATCACGATGTCGCAATGGAGCAACATCGTGGTGCCAACTCCGACTGCATTTCCTTTTACAGCTGCAATGAGTGGCTTTGGGAATTCGAGCAGCGAGGCTAAGAACCGAGCAACATCTGATGATTCTTCGGTCGGCGGATTGGCCATAAAATCTTTAATGTCATTTCCGGCGGTGAAGTGATCTCCTTCGCTGGAGAGGACTACCGTTCGCACCGAGAAATCTCCCGCTGCTTCATTGAGGGCGCTTGCCAAACCTGCATACATATCTCGAGTCAAGGCATTCATCTTCTCTGGCCTATTGAATCGAATCAGGAGCGTCTGCCCGTGGCGTGAAGTTGTTATTTCCGTCATCCGGGCATCTTAAAGCGTGAAAGGAGGGAATGAAAGGAGCATAATGACCTTAGCAACGGGAGAGGTCGCTAAAAATGACACGAGATATCACTATCACCAGCAGAGAGCTTTCGCCCTTCGAACAATTGGTTCTGGGACTTTTATGCGAGGGCAAGACAAATTCTGCAATAGCCCGTGAGACCAACCACACCGAAAAGGTTATTGAGAACACCATCAGTCGCTCTGCGAAAGCTTTTGGAATCACGTCCGATGAAGATACAAATATTCGAGTGCTCTTGGCCCTGGCGTTTAGAACTCACTATGGAGATTCCGCCTTCGATCGCCTTGGGGTTCCTTGTGCCCACTTTGAAGTCAACGGTCAAGGTCAATCAATCTGTAATCGAGAGATGCACTAAAACATCCCACTTCATAGTGCCAGCACTCAGATCTGCTAACAAGGTGCTAGCACTCGTCAATCTTCTCTCCATGCATACCCATTAGGTATGTAATTTCCCTAGCACTCGACAAAGTTGAGTGGATTTACAAGGGAGAGAATTATGAAACGTAAGAATTTCGACAAGATCGTAACAGCGGTTGGTTTCGGACTAACAGTATTTCTATTTGTAGCAGCAGGCCTACTGAATTGGGGAGCTTCGTTTGCATCAGAATCTGTAACAAGCCAACTAGAAAATCAAAATATTTCTTTTCCAGCTGAGGTAGGAATGCCAGCTGAGACAAAGGCGAAGTTGGCTAAGTGGGCAGAAAAGCCAGTAACGACAGGTGAAATGGCTCGCGACTACTCAGATTTATACATCTGGGAGCACATGAAGGCGTCATCAACTGCAGTAATGGGTAAGCCAGCAACGTATTCAGAAGTTTCATCTGCCTACATGGGTCTAATGCGAAGCGGAAGTAAAGACACAGAACAGATTGCAAAACTTGGCGAACTGCGCGACACACTATTTATGGGTAACACACTCAGAGGAATGCTGCTCGAGGCATATGCATTCGGAACTATGGGCGTGATTGCCGGTTATGGAGCAATTGCGGCTCTTGTTGGAGCGGTAGTAATGCTCCTGCTTTCAATAGCAGGGTTGGTACATATTCGTCGCACCCCAGAAAGTGCGACGATTTAACCCTCATAACTCTCAACTCTCCGTGAAGGTTTGAGGGAAGTGAAAACCCCGGCGCCAGGTAAAACTAGCGCCGGGGTTTTTCTTATTACTTTTCGTTTTTCATATTACTGAACGAGTACTGCAGAGATGAACTCTTCCACCGCAGTATGGGCCTGCTCATCTGTGTACTGGATAGGTGGTGTCTTCATAAAGTATGAAGATGGAGCAAGGAGGGCTCCCCCGATCTTTCGATCTAAGCCGAGCTTTGCGCAACGCAGTGCATCAATAATTACGCCTGCTGAATTGGGTGAGTCCCAGACTTCGAGCTTGTATTCAAGATTAAGTGGAACATCCCCAAATGCTCGCCCTTCAAGACGGACGTAGGCCCACTTTCGATCATCGAGCCAAGGAATGTAATCCGAAGGTCCGATGTGAACATTCTTCGCACCCATATCGTGATCTAGCTGCGATGTGACTGAGTTTGTCTTTGAGATTTTCTTAGATTCGAGGCGATCTCTTTCGAGCATATTTTTAAAGTCCATATTGCCACCAACATTGAGTTGATAAGTGCGGTCAAGGTGAACTCCTCTATCTTGAAATAACTTTGCCATAATTCTGTGTGTAATTGTTGCCCCAACCTGGCTCTTAATATCGTCGCCAACAATTGGTAGTCCTGCATCCTCAAACTTCTTGGCCCACACTGGGTCGGATGCGATAAAGACTGGAAGAGCATTTACAAATGCACATCCTGCATCGATTGCACATTGTGCATAATATTTAGCTGCTTCTTCTGAACCAACTGGTAGGTAGCAGATGAGAACATCGACTTCCTCTTCCTTGAGGCGAGCCACAACATCAACTGGTGCTGTTGGAGATTCAGCGATCGTCTCTTTGTAGTACTTGCCTAGGCCATCAAGAGTGACTCCACGTTCAACGGCGACGCCAGTCTTTTCGACTGGAGAAAACTTAATTGTATTATTTTCGCTTGCCCAAATTGCATCAGCCAGGTCGAGCCCAACTTTCTTGGCATCTACATCGAAAGCTGCAACAAACTTAATATTATTAATATGGTAATTTCCAATTACTGCATGCATGAGGCCAGGAATTTCCTGGTCAATTGCAGCATCCTTGTAGTAGGTAACTCCTTGCACCAATGAGTTGGCGCAATTTCCAACGCCAACGATTGCAACGCGGATATCTCCGCTGCCTGTCTTGATATTCATCTACTTCTTCCCCTCGTTCTTTATCATTCCCTCAAGCCATGTGATTTCACGTTCAAGAGACTCGAGAGAGAAGCGGCGCCACTCCTCGAGGTATTTATCAATTCCAGCAGGATGCGAGTTCAACTCTGTTCGCATCGCTTGCGCTTTATCCTGAAGTTTCGAAAGTCGACCCTCAAGAATTCGAACACGATTCATCGTTGTTGTCGGGCTAAAGAAGGCGAAGCGCACTCCGAAACCTTCATCTTCCCAAGCATCGGCGGTGACGGATCCGTTGAGTTCATCGAAGCGCTTGAGCCCCTTCTTTGTGATCGTGTAGACGATTCGAGTCCTCTTTGAGGTAACGCCAATCTCCTTAGCCTCGATAGTCTCGGCAATGACCATCCGCTTGAGTTGCGGATAGAGCACAGAGAAGGAGAGGGCTCTAAAGGGCCCAAATATCGCCACAAGGCGCTTTCGGAGCTCATAGCCATGCAGCGGTGACTCCGAGAGGAGCCCGAGAAGGGCGAATTCGAGTGAATCAGCGCGCGATCTCATGGGTACTCCCTTTAGTCGTATTCCAGATAGATATATCTATTCGATATATCCAGACGATAGTTAACCTCAGAGCCGCGTGTGATGCAAATCGACACACCCAATTCGAGTGAGCTAAGGGTGTGGCCCGCGTAATCTGAACCAGTGATTCCAACGCGCCTTCCTGAGTACGTCGTGGCAGCGATGATCATCATCCTTGCACCTGGACCAAGCGTCCTCTTTGTCATCGCTCGAGCAATTTCCTGGGGACGCAAGGTAGCTGTGCTTACCGTTGCGGGAAATGTTTCTGGCTCACTCGTACTCTCATCACTTGTAGCACTTGGGCTTGGTCCAATTCTCCAACGTTCACATATTGCCTACCTTGCTGTGCAATGGGGCGGCGGTCTCTATCTCATGTACTTAGGCGTCGATGCAATACGTAAGCGATCGGCAGATGCTGCAGATATGACCAATCAAGGTCCAATCGTTCCAACGGCAATGCGCTCTATTCGAGATGGCTTCTGGGTAGGAGTTCTCAATCCAAAGGCAATTGTCTTCTTTGCAGCCGTTCTTCCGCAATTTGTTGATATCGATGGCGAGAACGTGACTGCGCAGCTTCTCTTCTTAGGGCTCGTCTTCTGCATATTAGCTTTTCTCTCAGATGGAACATGGGGTCTGCTCGCCGGAACTGCTCGCCAATGGCTTGCAACAGATGCGAGTCGTTTAGAAAAACTCAGAGCATTTGGTGGAACTGTCATGATTACCTTAGGTGTTCTTGTTCTAATCAGTGCTATTCGCGGTTAGTAGAGATTAGAGTCTGCCTATGATTAAGCCAGATACTCCTGCTCGCGACACCATTGCTCCCTCAGATCTCACATTTGGTCTTTCGAATTGTCATCGTTGCCTCTGGCTCAAATATTGGTTTAAGTTAGATTTGAAGAAAGAGTTTCCGCTCGTTAAACCACTAGCGGATGCGCAGGAAGAACATTTTCGTCGCGCTTCGATGCAAGAAATTTCCACTAGTCTGAAAGCGGGAGTAGTTAAGCAATGGGGCCAATGGGTAAAGAGCGCGCCGATTAAAGTTAATGGATTTGAAACACGTTGGAAGATACTTGGAATATACGATCTGCTCGGGCATTACACAGATGGCTCTGTCGGAATTATTGATTGCAAAGTCTCTGATTCAGAGCGAGATAACGGCCCTTTCTATGCTCCGCAATTAGAGGCGTATGCATACGCCCTAGAAAACCCAGATAAAGGCAAACCATTCCCGGTCTCATCTATGGGTCTATTGATTTGGAAACTTGCCGGCGTCACCGAGACCGGTGCAAGCGAACTTGCATCAAATTCACATGGCTTTGGCGTCAACCAGCACTACGTACCAGTTGAGAGAGATGCGCCAAGATTTACTCATCTGCTCGAAGAGCTAATCACAATAATCGAAGGTGCAATGCCTGAATCTGGGCCAGAGTGCAACCTTTGCAACTACCTTACTAAGCGAGCAGGGCTGGAAATTAATTAATCGTTCTCTTCTGTTTCATCGCTTGATTTACCAGACTTCTTTACCTTTACTGCATATGAATCTACATACTCTTGCCCTGAAAGTTGCTGGATCCGCTTCATAATCTGATCAGTTACTTCACGCAGGTATTGAAGATCTGTGGAGTCACCTTCAAAATACATAGGTTCACCAAAAGTAATACCAACTCTCATCACCTTTGGGAGAACAGTTCCAGTAGGTTGAATTTTATCTGTATTGAACATCGCAATAGGAACAACAGGTGCTCCAGATTCTATTGCTAAGCGAGCAATACCAGTGCGCCCCTTATAGAGCCGTCCATCTGGCGAACGAGTTCCTTCTGGATAAATTCCTAGCGAATTTCCGCCGGCTAAAACTTCAAGACCGGTAATCAAAGCAGCTTCGCTCCGACGTCCACCTGAACGATCGACAGGTACTTGTCCCAAAGCGATGAAGGTAAGTTTCTTAATGAATCCTTTTGGACCGGGTGACGTGAAGTACTCACTCTTTGCCAGGAAGGTAACTTTTCGCGGAACAACAAGCGGCATAAATATTGAATCACTAAAAGAGAGGTGGTTAGAGGCGAGAATCAAAGGTCCTGAAGCAGGAACGTTTCTCAAACCTTTTACTTTGGGGCGGAACAAGAGCATTAAGAACGGCGTCAGAAATGCGCGAAGCGTTCCGTACGGCAGATTGTTCACGCCCCTAATTTAGCCTGAAAGAGCAGAATTGTGCGAACATAAACCATGGTTAAGCGTGAGAATGAAGGCTTTGATGAAGAAGATCTCATTAAGGCTGAATTTGATTCCATAGTAGAGGGTCTATCTCTCGATGAATCATCTCCCACAACCTATCTAGATGAATTAGATCGATTTGAAGATGAAAATAGATTTACTCCCCCAGTAATTCCCAGGAAGAAATTTCGAGAGCAAGTCAGAGAAATGAAACTCTCCTTTAAACGTTGGAGAGAGAACTCTCGAGATCTTCCACCGGATGATGGAGCAATAATTTAAGAATGACCGATTAAAGTCGAGCTAAATCTGCAACGCCAACAAGACCTGCTTCATTACCAAGAGTCGCCGCAACAATTTCTGGATATGGGTGCTTGCCGGCAAATGGCATGTAACGCGCAACGCCCTCGCGAATAGGCTTTAATAAAATTTCGTCTGCATCCACAACTCCGCCACCAATGATTACGCACTCAGGATCGAGAATTACTGAGAGCGATGCAATTCCTGCGCCCAGCCAATCACCTGTTCGAGCAAAAGCGGATAGCGCAATTGGATCTCCGTCTCGGGCCGCTTCTGTTATTGAAGCTCCTGTGAGTCCTTCAATAGTTCCGTCATTACGCGATAAGAGGTTCTTTGAAGCTGCTACATCTTCTGCGATGAGCTCTCGCGTGTGACGCATAAGGGCGCTTCCTGAGCCGTACTGCTCAAAGCAACCCTTGGCCCCGCATCCACAAAGCAATCCATCCGGGACAACTCGCAAGTGACCAATCTCTGCGGCAATTCCAAAAGCACCGCGGTGCAACTTCCCATCAGCGATAATTCCTCCGCCAATTCCGGTTCCAATTGTCAGTAACAAAATATTCTTCTTACCTACACCTGCGCCGAACTTAGCTTCACCCCACGCTGCTGCATTCGCATCATTTTCGATAACGACAGATCTGCCTATAAGGGCGGTAAGGTCATCGTCGAGATTTACGCCATTCCAACCAGCGATATTTGGAGTAGCGAGCATTGTCTTACGATCAGATGATACGAAACCTGCTGCAGATACTCCGATTGATTGCACCGAATAATCTGACATCAACTCTTTTGCGACATCTGCAATCGCTTGATTTAGGAGAGCCCCACCCTCGCGAGGAGTATCCCGGCGGGCTGTCTTTAGAACATTGCCAGTTTCATCTACGACGCCACCGAGAACCTTTGTTCCGCCGACATCGACGCCAATCGTGTAAGACATTTATGAAACTCTAGTGGCGAGTTCTTTAAGTGCAGCATCGATTGTCTGTTGCTGTGCTTTTGTAATCATCATCGCTGGAACAGGAAGGGAGACCGCAACTGTGAGTTCGTAGGTAACTTGAGTTGTATCTTCATCGATCGATTTAAGAATATAAGTTCCATCCATCTGTGTAAGAAGGTCGGCCTCATCCATTGAGAATGAGAGCGAAAGTGGTGCTTGGCTCCAGTCGTAGTCGAGAGTTACGCGGTCTTTCATCATTCCGGCATCGATAGAGAGCTTTGCCTTAACTGCGCGCCCTGTTCCATCGCTCTCAATGACATCGGCTTTCTTGATAGAACTCAGCCATTCTGGATAAGCGGCGATAGAAAAGAGCGCCTCCTGGACATCGGACAGTGGGGCATCAATCAGGACGGTGGATGTGCTCTTCTCGGACATGGCAGAAGGTTATCAATTCTTAACAAGAATGCTTCCCTTTTCCATTACTCCCCCGCTAGCGTTAGCGCCATGAACGAGATCTCAACTCCCGCAATTATTCCGACTGCTACAGCAGGAAACCTCACAAACCTCATCGCCGAACGCGCTTGGTTTGAGCCAGAGCGCATCACAATGTCACGCCCTCTTGGTGATGGATGGCAACCGGTGACAGCGCGTGAATTAGAAGATGAGATTCGAGCAACTGCGAAGGGTCTTGTAGCGGCAGGGATTCAAATTGGTGATCGCGTCGCGATTATGGCCCGAACCAGATATGAATGGACGATTCTCGACTTTGCAATTTGGTATGCCGGCGGATGTGTTGTTCCGATCTATGAAACATCTTCTGCGGAGCAGGTTGATTGGATCCTCAATGATTCAGGCTCTGTCGGATTAATTGTTGAAACGCCAACTCATAAAGAGTTGGTCTCTACAGTTCTACCGTCACATACAAAGCATGTATGGGTGATGACAGAAGATGTCCTTGCAACACTTCGCAGCGCTGGATCAAATATCAGCGATGAGGAAATCGAGCGCCGCAGAAACGCCCTCGTGCCATCAAGCCTTGCCACATTGATCTACACATCCGGAACAACTGGGCGTCCAAAGGGCTTTCAGCTTACGCACTCCAACTTTTTATCAGAGTGCGGAAATGTTGTTGAAGGAGCGAGCGATCTATTTCTCAAACCAGGTGGATCAACTCTTCTCTTCCTGCCTGTTGCCCATGTATTTGGTCGCATGGTTCAGATCGGTGCGATACATGCCGGCCTTCATCTGGCACATTGCAGTGATCCAGTCGGTCGACTCCAACCAGATTTAGCATCCTTTAAACCGACATTCGTTCTTGCAGTCCCCCGCATCTTCGAAAAAATTTACAACGGTGCCGAAGCGAAAGCGGAAGCGGCTGGAAAAGGAAAGATATTCCGAAAAGCTGCAGAAGTAGCCATCGCATATAGCGAAGCTAAAGATAAGCGCGGGTTTAATCCTTTGCTCTCGCTTAAGCACGCCCTATTCGACAAGCTCGTCTACTCAAAGATTCGCGCCGCTATGGGTGGATCTGTTGAGGCAGCAATCTCTGGTGGCGCACCGTTGGGTGTTCGACTTGGGCACTTCTACCGTGGAGCCGGAATCACAATTCTTGAGGGTTATGGTTTAACAGAGACAACTGCTGGTGCGACTCTTAACTTAACGAAACACCTTCGCGTCGGCTCTGTTGGTCGTCCAATTCCAGGAAATGCCGTCAAGATCGCAGATGATGGAGAAGTCCTCATCGGTGGACCAATCGTTATGCGCGGATATTGGCAGAACGATTCAGCAAATCAGGAAGTATTTGATGGTCAATGGTTTAGATCGGGCGATCTAGGAAGATTGGATGACGACGGGTACCTCTACATCACGGGACGAAAGAAAGAACTCATTGTCACCGCCGGTGGAAAGAATGTTGCGCCCGCGGTTCTGGAAGATCGCTTACGTGCTCATCCTCTAGTGAGCCAGTGCATGGTTGTCGGAGATAACCAACCGTTTATCGCATCTTTGATTACGATTGATCAAGACATGCTTAAAGGCTGGATCGCCGCAAATAATAAATCTGGAGCGACTCTCGAGACTCTTCGTAACGACCCAGACCTCATCGCCGTTATCCAGACAGCGGTAGATGAAGCAAATAAGGCGGTCTCTAAAGCTGAATCAATTCGTCAATTTACGATTCTTCCAAATGACTTCACAATCGCTGGTGGTCAACTCACGGCGAAACTATCGCTCAAGCGACATGTGATCGCTGAGCAATATGCCGCAGAGATCACAGCTCTCTTCACAAAGTAGGGTTACATGAAATCAACTCCTGAGCGGCTAAGAATTGCTCGGGAGTTGCACGATGGTATCGCTCAGGATTTAGTCGGCCTCGGGTATTCCCTGGATCTCATCTTGGCTGATCCAGAAGTTGGTAAAGATTCTCGTGCTGCCTTGAGAAAATCTAGGTTTGAAGTTGACTCACTTATTGGCAAGGTACGAAACGAGATTCTTGAACTCCGTCGCGATAATTCCCCGCACCTGCACTCTGCGCTTACTGAAGTGGTTCATGAAATTTGCGGAGAGTTAGAACTCGAACTACAGATCGATGATGTCTCAATAGACAGTTCCAAGGGATATGAATTGATACAGGTGTCTCGAGAAATCCTACGTAATGTCATGGCTCACGCTAGGGCTACCCGCCTTGAAGTAAGGCTCTACCCCCTCAACAATCAACTCTTCTTAGAGTTCTTTGATAATGGAATTGGTGGAGCAGAAATGTCAGATAAGCACTGGGGATTAATTGGAATGACAGAACGCATAGAAGCTGTCGGCGGAGAATTGACCTTAGACAGTAAAGAAGGAACACGGATTTCGATACTCCTGTGAAGAAGATCCTGATTATCGACGACCATGCCACCGTCCGAGAAGGGATCAGATCGGCTCTTGAAAAGCGAGGGCAGTTCTCGATATTCGAAGCAGCAACCAAATCCGAGGCTATTGCACAGATTACAAAAGTCTCCCCTGATGGAATCGTCGTCGATATTAACTTGCCAGATGGAAACGGGCTTGAAATTGTCTCTTGGGTTCGTTCTGTTTCAAGTTCGATTGCCATTGTTGTTCTCTCACTTAATGAGCAAGATGACTTTCTGCTCGCATCTATGAAAGCAGGGGCAAGTTCGTATATTCACAAATCCAGACCACTAAACGAACTTCTATCAGCTTTGGACTTTGCGCTTCAATCTCCGAATTCTTTTGCAGCACGAGAGATTTCATCCGCAATCCAAAATAGAGGAGAGCGATTCAGTCTCTCCCCACGTGAACTTCAAGTCGCAACCCAACTCCATCGCGGAGAATCAATTCGAAATCTCGCCGGTTCACTCTTTATCTCAGAAGCAACCCTGAAGAGCCATTTAGCATCAATCTATAGAAAGGTTGGGGCAAATAATCGTCTTCAGGCAGTTGAGAAATTGCGGAAGGCCGGAATTATTTAAGTAAGATTTTATTAAAGTGTTCTGCCCAAATCTCCCAGCGCCACTGATCATCTATCCATTGACGACCTTGCGCGCCAAGCTTTGCTGCATATGCAGAATCACTTAAGAGGTGAATAGCTGCTTCTGCAATTGCAATGGCAGAAGTCCCGTCAACAGAGAATCCTGTTTCGCCTTCAAGGACAGCATCTGGAGCGCCTCCTGAGATTCCCCCCACTACAGGAAGGCCGCATGCACTTGCTTCAAGATAAACAATTCCGAGGCCCTCTACTTCAAGACCAGCCAATCGTGATCGTGAAGGCATTGCAAAGATATCGCCAGCGCAGATATATTCAGGAAGTTCTGAATACTGCACTCGTCCGATAAAAGTAATGCGATCTCTGACTCCTTGAGTTTTGGCGCGTTTCTCTAGCTCTGCTCGGTAAGGACCTTCACCTACTAGCAGCAAATGAACGTTTGGAATCTGTTGCGCGATTATTGGAAGTGCATCAATTAAGAAATCTTGACCTTTGCGATGAACAAGTCTTCCTACACTGACAATAACTTTCTTGCCTTCTAACCCTAACTCCAGGCGAATTCTTGGGCTCTTCTTACTTGGCGAGAAGTGCTCAGTATCGATACCGGGTGCAAGGCGAATCAATTTCTTCTGCGAGCCAGTAGTTAGTGCCTTTGCAATCGCACTCCTTGTGTATTCACCTAAATAGGTCAAGGCATCAACGTTCTCTCCGATTCGCTTAATCGCCGATGAGAATGGCCAGAGCTTTGCCCACCAGACTTCATGTCCATGCGTGATTGCTACAACTCTCTTCGCACCGGCTCGACGTGCACCTTGGGCCAGTAATCCAAGTGGAGCCGCCGCTCCGAAGAAGACAGTTGCGATATCTCGTTCTTTGATGAGAGTTTGAGTATTTCTAGAAACTCGAAATGATGGAAGGAGTATTTTTGAGCGATCTCTGATTACTTCAACGCCGAAATCCTTGATCCAGGCGCTATCAAATGGTTTTGATCCTTCTTGTGAAGAGGTGTAAACAATGACGGATTCTTTAGGTAGTCGTTCAATGAGTCCAATGATAAATGTTTCGATTCCACCTGCACGGGGGCCAAAATCGTTGGTAATGCAGAGAATCTTCCCTGAAGCGTTACTTTGATGGGACATTAGAAGCGGCGAACTGCGACTAACGGCTTGCTACCTAAACTTCCAGAAGGTGCGACCTTAACGCGAGATCCAGATCGCGGTGCATGAACCATCTTGCCACCACCTAAATAAACTCCGACGTGCGATACAGGTCGACCGAAGAAGAGAAGATCTCCAGGTTTCTTCTGGCTAAAGGGAATG
Source organism: Candidatus Nanopelagicaceae bacterium (assembly GCA_965268205.1). Taxonomy (GTDB): domain Bacteria; phylum Actinomycetota; class Actinomycetes; order Nanopelagicales; family Nanopelagicaceae; genus Planktophila. The sequence goes on from OZ254161.1 coordinate 867,136, forward strand.
CTTTTGCCCATTCGAGATTGCGCTCTTGAAGAGTGCGGCAATGAAACTCCTGCATTCTGGTAGGCGCGCATGGTAAGTCCTGAGCAATCCCAATAGACCATTCCATCTGCGCCGAATACATATCGGTCACCAATTTGCTTAAGGGCAAATTTCAAAGCAGTACCCGCACGACCCGATACTCCTGCTGCACTCTTGGCCGCTTTCAGTGATGAAGCTTGATCTGCATCTTCACGCTCTTTTGCAAGTCGCGCCAAACGTTCGCGATCTTCCTTCTTTAATTTAGCTAAGAGTGATTCTGCCTGAGCCAATTTCTGTGTAGCGACGGCGCTTCGTTCAGCCAAGCGCTTTTGCAAAACCTTTACTTGTGCCAAACGATCACTAACGGTGAGAGAAGTTGCATTGAGTTGCTGTTCTGCCGATTGGAACTTGCGAAGCTGAATTCCTTTTTTGCGAGTAATTGCTTCAAGTGATCCAGCAGCAGATAAGTAGAGAGACGGGTCAGATGAAAAAAGCAGCTCGAGGCTCTGACTTAAAGTTCCGGATTTATATTGGTCTACAGCGATTGCTCCGAGCGTCTTCGAGATTGCATCTACTGTCTTTCCTTGAAGAGCGGCCTTTGCCTGAATTCCAGCCAAACTTCGAGTTAGGGATGCAAGACGTACCTTCGCTTCCTGTGCTCCTTCAGCTGCGGCGGTTGCCTCTTCCTCAAGTCGGATTACTTGGGCTTGAACTTGGGCCAAGGTCTGGGCTGCCTGCGAAGGAGGCGCGAGAAGCAGACTTACTGCAACTACTGCAGTAAGCGGCCAGATGGCAGCTCTCATTCGCTTTCTCATGTTTTAAGGCTAACGCTCGAAGGAGCGAATTTTCAATTTGAAGAGCGTATATAGGCGGATAATTCAGTGAGAATCACAATATTCTGAGCGTATGCCTGTAATCGGAACCCTTGTTGTAGGAGCTGATGGCTCTACATCTAAAAATGGAAACTCAGCCGGCGTCACTACCGCGTTAGATCGTTCGGAATTTCTGAAGCGACGTCGCACTGCAGATTGCATCATTATCGGTGGAAATACCGCTCGCACCGAGCCATACCAAAGAACTCCTGTACCTGTCGTGGTTCTCTCAAGAACTTTGATCAACCCACTGAGCGGAAATCGACTAGCCCATTGCTGGAATCTCTCTGCAATCAAGGCGGTAGATAAAGCCCTTGAAACTTTTGGTCCTCGAATTCATATTGAGGCAGGCGGATCTATCTTTGAAGAGTTGATTAGCGCTGGCCGATTAGATGAACTTGAATTAAGTGTCACATCAATTACCGGCGGAGAAGATAGGTTAGATATCGAGAAGATGCTCTTGCACTTTGTAATTACTAAAGATGAAACAGTGGAGGGTACGCGCTTTATCTCAGCGATCAAAAAGTAAGTTTCTTTAAAAGGCGGAGATCAAACTAACGCCAACAACAGCGAAAGCTATTCCGACATATTGCACACGGTGCAATCGTTCATGAAGGAATTTATAGGCAAGTAGCGCAGTTGCTATCGGATAAAGGGCACCCAGCACCATTGCAAGTGAAACTAGACCCTTCGTTGTCGCAACACCGAGCAGTAAATTTGCTGCAAAATCGGCAACGCCGATAAAAATCAAAAGTGGCAACTGTTTCCTGCCAAGTCCACCAACACTTTTAAAACGTATAAAGAGCGCAATTCCAACAATCAGTGTTGTTGTTCTCATCGTGGTCATGGTCATGAGTGCGCTACTTTCAGAACCCAGCGCCATGCAGACAAGAGCAATTCCAAAGAAGAGCGCGGCGCTAAGGGCTAAGAGAACTGGTTTAAGTGGCAAGCCTTGTGATACTTCCGGCCCGCTTGCAAGAAATCCGCCGAGCATTGCGAGGATGACTCCGATAGAAAGAACAGTCGAAAGTTGATCGCCTTTATATATCAGTGCGAAAGCAAGAGGAATGAGAGCGCTTAATGAACTAATTGGCGAGACGACGCCCATGCGCCCTGTAGAAAGTGCTGCGTAGAGACTTATCAAACCTAAATATCCTGCAAGACCTGCAAGAACTCCTGGCACGAGATATCCATCTGAACCGAATGCCTCTGCGCGCCAAGCTCCCGTTACTACTACGAGGAATACGCCTGTTATGAATCCAATAGCCTGACTTACTGCAAGAACGGCGATGGCGGGAAACTTTTTACTGAGATTTCCTGCGTGGTAATCGGCGCTTCCCCATAAGAGACTTGAGAGAAGGGCTAAAGCGCTGGCCATAAGTGCAGACTCTACCGGGTTGAAGGTCTTAACCTCCCGACTAAAGCGCCTAGTGAACTTTAGAATCAACCAGTGAAGTCGTCATTCTCCTTTAATGAAATGATCGAACTTCTACGCACCTTTACTCCTCGCGCCGAGATAATCCTCGAAGAAGTTCCCGCTCCTCAGAAATTAGCCTCATACTCTTTTGCCTTTACCGCCGATATCTCTAATGGGCTTTCTGGAGATGCAGAAGATGAAGTTGCATCAGGACGCTTCGTCATTCTCCATGAACCAGGTGGACAAGATACGTGGGAAGGTGAATTTCGCTGCGTAACTTTTATGCGCGCTGATGTCGATAGCGAGATGCAGGAAGATCCGCTCCTTCCGGAAGTTGGCTGGAACTGGCTTCTCGATTCACTTCATAACACCGGCGCTGCATTTAGCGCACCGAGCGGAACGGTTACACGGGTATCTAGCGCATCTTTTGGAAAGCTATCTCCACGAAGCGATGACTCTGAAGTTGAAATACGGGCCTCTTGGAGTCCTCAAATCGAAAGCATTGAAGATATTTTCTCTCACGTTCAAGCCTGGTGCAATCTCATGACTGAAGTCGCAGGGTTGGCTCCACTTCCTGAAGGCGTCGCAACTATCGGTTCTGCACGTCGCCGTGTCTGAAGAAGAACAACTTCCGGCGCCAACGCCGCTGCTTCATCCTTCAGCCGGAGTTCCCGAAATAATTGAAACCGAAAGCGCATTTGAAGCTGCCCTTACAGAGTTAGCAGCAGGATCTGGACCATTTGCATTTGATGCAGAACGCGCTTCGGGCTTTAAGTACAGTGCGCGCGCTTACCTAATACAAATCAAGAGAGCAAATGGCGGGTTACATTTAATTGATCCGATCCCATTTGGTCCACATCACCCATGCTTTAAGAAGTTAAATTCAATGATTAGCGACCAGGAAGTAATTCTTCATGCGAGCACACAAGATTTGCCATGTCTTCGCGAACTTGGAATCGAACCACAAATACTCTTCGATACAGAACTAGGTGGGCGTATCGCAGGACTTCCTCGAGTGGGACTCGGTCCACTTCTCGAAGCTTTAATGGGGGTATCTCTTGCTAAGGAACATTCTGCGGCTGATTGGTCGAAACGTCCCTTGCCACTTGAGTGGCTCAACTATGCAGCCCTCGATGTAGAACTTCTCGTTGAGTTACGAGACAAGGTTTATCAACTTCTTGTTGACGCTGGAAAATGGGAGTGGGCCCAGGAAGATTTTGCATCCATCATTTCCGCTCCTGCTCCAGCCCCTCGAATTGATCCTTGGCGTCGAACATCTGGCATGCATAAGATTAAGAAACGTTTACATATGGCGGTCGTGCGCGAGCTATGGCAAAGCAGAAATCTTCTAGCGCAGGAATTAGACATTTCACCGAGCCGCTTGTTAACCGATGCTGCGATATCTGAGATTGCACTTGCAAGTGAAAACACTCCGTTACTCAATCGTAAACATCTTGAAAAAGCGCTTCGCCCCATCGGATTGCGAGCGCGTTGGTTTGAAAATTCTGAGCTCTGGATATCTGCAATCGCACGAGCTCTTGCACTGACAGAAGATCAATGGCCTGAAGCGCGATCTAAGAGCGATACCTTGCCGCCGATTAAGTTATGGCGCGAGCGCTTTCCTGAAAGATACGCTCCCCTTACCCATGCCCGCTTTAATCTTCAGGCCCGCGCACAAGAGCTTTCAATCCCTCTTGAAAATCTCCTCAGCCCTGAACTCGTCCGCAGGATTTGCTGGTCTCCCCCAGAAGGCTCTGTCTCAGATGCCCTGCTTGCCTTGGGCGCTCGCCGCTGGCAGGCAGCAATTGCATCTCCCATCCTTGAGGCGGCTCTCTTAGAGGTTGAGCCATTGGAAGTCGAGGCTCCTGATACTGAAGAGGCATCCTCACCACCTTCAGAATAGTGACGAATTACGCAACACTAGAGTTGCGTAATTCAGATAGCTCAATTACTCTCACTCCATGCTCAGTACTTTCATCATCGCCCTACGTGAGGGCTTAGAGGCTTCACTCATCGTCGGCATCTTGGTCGCATACCTTGTAAAGACAGAGCGTAGACATCATCTACGCGCACTCTGGAGCGGGGTCACTGTCGCGGTTGTGGCAAGCCTTGCCTTTGGCGCCTTCTTGTCTTACACATCGGCTGAACTCTCAGATCGCGGTGAAGAGCTCTTTGCAGGTACAACATCCTTTATTGCTGTTGGCTTTGTAACCTGGATGGTCTTCTGGATGAAACGTACCGCTCGCGGACTCCGTGACGAGCTCCATTCCAAGGCTGAATCTGCAGTCGGATCAGGGCCCATCGCGCTTGCTTTAGCGGCCTTCTTCGCCGTTGCTCGCGAAGGACTTGAAACCTCACTCTTCCTCTACACAAACTTTAAAACTGTTGGCGCCGTTTCAACTGCAACTCTCGGCCTTCTTCTAGGTCTTGCCCTAGCGATCGGCCTTGGAATTGGAATCTACAAGAGCGCTATCAAGATTAATCTTGGAAAGTTCTTTACCTACTCGGGTGTGGCTCTCATCGTTGTTGCTGCAGGAGTTCTCTCCTACGGAATCCATGAGTTCCAGGAGTTTGGAATCCTTCCCGGACCCGATGCATTCGTCTGGGATACAACTTCATGGCTTCCTAAAGAGTCACTCGTGGCAAGCTTGCTAGCCGGAACGATTGGTTTCGACACAACAACTTCATGGCTCCAGCTCGCTGGATGGCTTACCTACCTGGGTCTAACCCTGAGCGCATATCTATCGGCTTCCAAGCAGATAAAAACCCCCGTCCGCTCGTAGCGCTTTTATCTACTGGCGAGTAACCTAACGGCATACTCACCTTAGTAAAGGAAGCTCTATGTCATCGAAGCTCCAAAACCTCCAAAGCGTTGTCCTTGTTGATGCTGTACGTACACCTTTCGGTAAAGCCGGAAGTATGTACGCCGGAACTCGCGCAGATGACTTGATGGTCCGTGCGATGCGTGGATTACTTGAGAGAAATCCCAAGGTCTCCCCTGAGCTCATCGATGATGTTGCGATTGCCGCTGCTACACAAACAGGTGATCAAGGAATGAATATCGGCCGCAGCGCAACGCTTCTTGCAGGACTTCCTAAGACTGTTCCAGGTTACTCAGTTGATCGTTGGTGTGCAGGTGCACTCACTGCGACCACAACTGTTGCTGGCGCGATTGCAATGGGTGCAATTGATATCGCAATTGCTGGCGGTGTTGAACATATGGGCAATCACCCAATGGGAGAACTCATGGACCCTAATCCTCGTTATTTGGCAGAGAAGTTAGTTGAACAAGATGCGCTCGCGATGGGTGCGACAGCAGAACGTCTTCATGATCGCTTTCCTCATCTCACAAAAGAGCGCGCTGATGCGTATGCGCTTAATTCTCAAGTAAAGACAGCGAAGGCTTATGCTGATGGAAAAATTCAAAGAGATTTAATTCCGACAGCTGCACGCAACCCTGAACTTGGTTGGACGATCGCAACTGTCGATGAGGCACCTCGCCCAACAACGACGATGGAAGGTCTTGCCGGATTGAAGACTCCCTTCCGTCCAGCAGGTCGGGTCACAGCAGGAAATTCATCTGGACTCAATGATGGCGCTACCGCTGCATTGCTGGCAAGTGAAGAGAAGGCAATTGAACTTGGCCTCACCATCAAAGCTCGCATGGTTACCTTCGCATTCGCTGGCGTTGAACCAGAGGTAATGGGATATGGGCCTGTTCCGTCAACTATTAAGGCTCTTGCTAAAGCGGGCCTTTCTATCGAAGATATCGGAGCATTTGAGGTCAACGAAGCATTTGCTGTGCAGGTTCTTGCATTCCTGGATCACTTTGGAATCGCAGATGATGATCCTCGCGTTAATCCATACGGTGGAGCAATTGCAGTTGGCCATCCCCTTGCATCATCGGGTGTGCGTTTAATGCTCAATCTTGCGCGTACATTTGAAGAGAAGAAAGATGTTCGCTATGGAATCACAACGATGTGCATTGGTCTCGGCATGGGTGGCACTGTAATTTGGGAGAACCCTCACTACACAGGAGGAAAGAAATAATGACTACATCAATTCAACTTCCTGAAGGTGCACCTGAAGAGGTAGTTACCCACGCACTTGTTCGCGATATCGACCTGACTCCATTTGGGCACACAGGAATTCTGGCGCTCATTACTCTCGATAATTCTCTCGATCACACGCGTCCCAACACTCTTGGGCCACAGTCTCTTGCATCAATTGATGCGGCAATTACTGATGCAGTCTCACGTAAGCCAGCAGCAATCGCTGTAACTGGTAAACCATTTATCTTTGCAGCAGGTGCAGACCTCTCGGGCTTAGCATTCTTAAATAAGCGCGAACAAGCACTTGCCATTGGAAAGCTCGGTCACGATGTCTTTAGACGTTTTGATGAAATCGGGATTCCTACCTTCGCATTTATCAATGGTCTTGCACTCGGAGGTGGTCTTGAGATTGGACTTCACTGCAACTACCGCACGCTGGCATCAACTGCCTTCACTGCTCTTCCTGAAGTATTCCTAGGACTCGTTCCGGGATGGGGCGGGGCAACAATTCTTCCAAAACTTATTGGGCCAGAGCGCGCAGTACAGGTAATTATTGGAAATTCTCTTAATAACAACACGATGATGAAAGCTAAGGATGCTCTCGCACTTGGCGTAGTTGATGCTGTTTACGAGCCTGCCGACTTCCTCGAAAAATCAGTTGCATTTGCAGCAGGAGTCTTAAGCGGATCGGTAAAGGTAGAACGTAAGGATTATTCATCTGATCCTGCATGGGATTCAGCACTTGCTGCCGGTCGCGCAGGTGCACTTAAGAAGTACGGTGGAGCAGAGCTCGCATCTCCTACTAAGGCGCTCGAACTCATGGCCGCAGCAAAGAGTAATACTCGTGGCGCAGGTTTTGATGCTGAGGATGTCGCGCTAGCTGATCTCACAATGTCTGATCCTCTTCGTGCATCACTCTATGCATTTAACGTTATTCAGAAGAAGCGCAAGAAGGTAGAAGGTGCTCCAAAGCCTGCACTTGGCAGAAAGGTTGCTCGCGTAGGAGTTGTCGGGGCAGGACTTATGGCTTCGCAGTTAGCGCTCCTGCTACTTCGTAACCTCAAGTGTCCTGTCGTCATGACAGATATCGACCAAGAGCGCGCAGATAAGGGCGTTGCCTGGGTCAAAAATGAATTAGCGAAGCTCGTTGAGAAGAAACGCATGAGCGCAGAATCTGCTGGGCGCCTATCACTTTTGATTAGCGGATCATCTGATCAACAGGTCTTTGCCGGCTGTGACTTCGTCATTGAAGCGATCTTCGAAGAGCTATCTCTTAAGCAAGAGCTCTTTAAGAAGCTCGAGAAGATTGTTGGCCCTGAGTGTGTTTTGGCAACCAATACATCTTCACTCTCTGTTGAGGCGATGAGCCAAGGGTTAGAACACCCAGAACGGGTAGTGGGATTCCACTTCTTTAATCCTGTTGCGATTATGCCTCTACTTGAAGTTGCACGTACTTCAAAGACAGATGATGCAACGACGGCAACAGCGGTCAATATCGGCAAGGAACTTAAGAAGACGATGATCATCTGTAAGGATGCTCCCGGTTTTGTAGTTAACCGACTTCTTACTCGGTTCATGGGTGAGATCACGGATGCCGTCGATGAAGGAACTGATCCAACCGTTGCTGATAATGCGATGCGCAGTATTGGTTTTCCTATGTCTCCCTTTGAACTCCTTGGCCTCGTAGGTCCAGGCGTTGCACTGCACGTATCAGAGACTCTCAATGCAAACCTTGGGCCTCGTTACCGCATCTCCCCTACGATGCAAGCGATGGTTAAGGAAGGTGTGAAAACTTTCTACATCAAGGGCGAAGATGGAAAGATCTCTGCAAACCCTGCAGCTCTTGCCCTTGTCCATAAGGGAACAACGCCATCAACTGCCGAAGAAGTTCGACTTCGTGCGCTGAAGGCGCTAGCGGAGGAAGCTCGCATGATGCTCGATGAAGGTGTTGTATCAACTCCTGCAGAGATTGATCTCTGTATGTTGATGGGCGCTGGATGGCCGATGCACCTAGGTGGAATTCTGCCGTTCTTAGATCGCGAAGGAATTAGCGAGTCTGTTTGCGGTCAGCGTTTTCATGCTCCGGGAATTGCATCTCTTCCACAGTAGAGTTCCATTCGACGATGTCGCGTGAAATCTTCTGAGCAGTAATTCCTAGATCTTCAAGGATTTCTGAGCGCTTTGAGTGCTCGATAAATTCAAGTGGGACACCGATGCTATGAATTGCAACGTTGAGCCCTGCCTCTCTAAATTGTTCAGAGATTGAACTTGCAATTCCGCCGTGTTTAATTCCATCTTCAAGAACTACAACGCTCTTGTAGCGATCTGCCATTGTTACCAACGATGCAGGTAGCGGCTTAACCCAACGAGGATCAATCACAGTTACACCGACGCCTTCACGATATGCCTGTGATGCCGCTTCAACAGCGATCGCTGCCATAGAACCGATAGAGATGAGAAGAACATCTGCGCTCTCGCCGCGATAGAGAACATCTACGCCATCACGACGCTCAAAGGCAGGAATATCAGCTTGGACAGCGCCCTTTGGGAATCTAACGGCAGTGGGTGCATCGTTAACGGCAACAGCCTCACGCAAAGTTTCGCGTAAACGCGCAGCATCACGAGGAGCTGCAACGCGCATTGTTGGAACCATTCCGGTAAGGGCAAGGTCCCAGATTCCGTGGTGCGATGGGCCGTCATCGCCAGTAATTCCAGCGCGATCTAAGACAAAGGTGACTCCAGCCTTGTGGAGTGAGACATCGAGCAGCAATTGATCAAATGCTCGATTTAAGAATGAGGAGTAAACGGCAAAGACTGGATGTAGTCCTGCAAAAGCAAGGCCAGCAGCGCTTGTTACTGCATGTTGTTCTGCAATACCGACATCGATGGTGCGTTCGGGGAATTCGCTCTGGAACTTATCGAGACCTGTTGGCCCAAGCATCGCAGCTGTTATTGCGACAATATCTTTACGTTCTTTACCGAGAGCTAGGAGTTCATCTGAGAAGACGTTGGTCCAGCTTGTTGAAGATTTTGAGAGCGGCGTTCCAGTTTCAGGATCGACAATTCCAACCGCGTGGAACTTCTCGGCAACATCTGCAACTGCTGGCTTATGACCTTTACCCTTTTCAGTAATGACATGAACGAGTACGGGTTCACCAAATTCTTTTGCTTGCTCTAAAGCGCGCTCCATCGCTGCAATATCGTGGCCATCAATTGGGCCGACATATTTGAGGCCAAGGTCTTCGAACATTCCTTGAGGAGCGACGATATCTTTTATTCCCTTCTTCATTCCATGAAGAGTCTCATAAATTGGTGCGCCGACAACCGGCGTATGAGAGAGAATCTCTTTACCCCAATCTAAGAAGCGCTCGTAGCCGCGAGTTACTCGAAGCGTTGCAAGATAGGTAGCTAGACCACCGATGGTTGGTGAATATGAACGCTCGTTGTCATTTACAACGATAGTTAGATTTCTATCGTTTGATGTCGCAATATTGTTAAGTGCTTCCCATGACATTCCACCAGTAAGCGCCCCATCGCCGACAACTACAACTACATGGCGATCCTTCTGGTTGGTCAGTGAGAATCCACGAGAGATTCCATCTCCCCATGAGAGAGCTGTTGATGCGTGAGAGTTTTCAATGACATCATGTTCGCTCTCGCGACGGTTGGGATATCCAGCAATTCCCCCGCGTTGACGAAGTCCATCGAATTGATCAACGCGACCAGTAATCATCTTATGAACATAAGATTGATGACCAGTATCAAAGAGTACGACATCTTTAGGAGAATTAAAGGTTCGATGAATCGCAAGAGTGAGTTCAACGACGCCCAAGTTTGGCCCTAAATGGCCACCGGTCTTAGAGACCTTTGTGATGAGGAATTGACGAATCTCAGCACTGAGGGCATCGAGCTGCTCGTAGGAGAGCCCGTGAAGGTCCTTCGGACTCTTTATCGATTCAAGCATTTGCTCAGTCTAGATTAGCCACGAAGCTGGCGCAGCACGTACTGCATGATTCCACCGTGGCGGTAGTAATCCGCCTCGCCTGGGGTATCAATACGAACCTTCGCCTTAAATGACTTATCTCCCGCTGTAACGGTTACCTCTTTAGGGATACCACCATCATTGAGGGCTGTAACGCCTGTAATTGAGAAGACTTCATCGCCCTTGATTCCAAGTGACTGTGGATTTTCACCATTGATAAATTGCAATGGAAGAACACCCATACCGATCAAGTTAGAACGGTGAATTCGCTCAAAGCTCTCTGCAATAACAGCACGAACTCCGAGAAGAGCAGTTCCCTTTGCAGCCCAGTCACGAGATGACCCTGATCCATACTCTTTACCTGCAAGGATTACTAATCCAACGCCAGCTGCTTGGTATGCAACAGATGCATCGTAGATTGTTGATTGCCCACCATCTGCCATGAAGTTACGAGTAAAACCGCCTTCGACTCCATCGAGAAGTAGATTCTTCAAGCGGATATTTGCAAATGTTCCGCGAATCATTACCTCGTGATTGCCGCGACGAGAACCATAGGAGTTAAAGTCTTTACGATCTACGCCGTTTGCTTCCAGATACTTTCCTGCAGGTGAGTCAGCTTTGATATTTCCTGCAGGTGAGATGTGGTCAGTTGTTACTGAATCTCCGAGGATTGCGAGAAGGCGAGCACCGGTGATATCTGTAACTGGCTTTGGTTCTGCAGGCATTCCTTCGAAGTACGGAGGTTTGCGAACATATGTTGACTTTGGATCCCATTCAAAGGTCTTGCCTGTTGGAGTATCAAGTGACTTCCAACGGTGATCGCCATCGAATACAGATGCATAATCCTTCTTAAACATCTCAGATGAGATTGATGAGTCGATAACGCTCTGGATCTCTTGGGCAGATGGCCAGATATCCTTCAAGAGAACTGGATTTCCATCTTTATCATTTCCAAGAGAATCTCTCTCAAAATCATGATCCATATTGCCAGCTAGGGCATATGCGACCACAAGCGGTGGAGATGCGAGGTAATTCATCTTCACATCTGGGCTAATTCGGCCTTCGAAGTTTCTATTTCCAGAGAGAACCGCTGTTACCGCCAAATCGTTCTCATTTACCGCTTTGCTAATTTCGATAGGAAGTGGTCCTGAGTTTCCAATACATGTAACGCAGCCATAGCCAACTAAGTTAAAGCCAAGTGCTTCCATATATTTCGTCAGGTCTGCACGATCGTAGTAATCGGTAACAACCTTTGAGCCGGGTGCAAGAGTTGTCTTAACCCAAGGCTTTGATGTCAGCCCCTTCTCTACCGCCTTCTTGGCTAAGAGCGCTGCACCAATCATGACTGAAGGGTTTGACGTGTTTGTACAAGAGGTAATCGATGCAATAACAACATCGCCATTCTTGATTGTTGTCGCTTTCGCGCCAACGTTTACTGGGTATGCCTCTTTACCGGTCTTCTCGGAGAAGTATGTTGGAAGGATCTTCTCAAATGAGCTCTTTGAATCAGTAAGTGAGATGCGATCTTGTGGTCGCTTTGGTCCTGCAATCGAAGAAACAACTGTCGAGAGGTCTAGCTCGATATGTTCTGAGAAGCGTGGGGTTGCAGATGGGTCGTGCCACATTCCTTGAGCCTTTGCGTACTGCTCAACAAGTGCAACTTGATCTTCGTTTCTGCCGGTAAGTCGTAGATAGCGCAGAGTCTCTTCATCGATTGGGAAGATCGCACATGTCGAACCGTACTCAGGTGACATATTTCCAATTGTTGTGCGATTAGCCATTGGGACCGAGACAACTCCTGGACCATAAAATTCTACGAACTTGCCAACAACTCCATGCTTACGAAGCATCTCTGTGATGGTAAGTGCCATATCAGTAGCTGTTGTTCCAACTGGAAGCTCGCCAGAGAGCTTGAAACCGACAACGCGAGGAATCAACATTGATACTGGCTGGCCGAGAAGAGCAGCCTCCGCCTCAATTCCACCAACGCCCCAGCCGAGAACTCCGAGGCCGTTAACCATCGTTGTATGTGAATCTGTTCCGACAACGGTATCTGGGTATGCGCGAAGTACGCCGTTCACGGTACGAGTCATGATGACGCGAGCTAAGTATTCGATGTTTACCTGGTGAACAATTCCTGTTCCAGGTGGAACTACCTTAAATTCATCGAAGGCACCCTGCCCCCAACGAAGGAAGCGATATCTCTCGCGGTTTCGTTCATATTCAATATCTGTGTTCTGCTCAAAAGAATCTTTAGTTCCGAAGACATCAGCGATAACTGAGTGGTCGATAACGAGCTCTGCTGGTGCCAGTGGATTTACCTTGCTTGGGTCTCCCCCAAGGTCAACGATTGCCTCACGCATAGTTGCGAGGTCAACGACGCAAGGAACGCCAGTGAAATCCTGCATAACAACACGAGCTGGAGTAAATTGAATTTCAGTATCTGGCTCAATTGATGGATCCCACTGAGCAAGTGCCTTGATATGTTCGACAGTGATATTTGCACCATCTTCAGTGCGAAGTAAGTTCTCGAGAAGTACCTTTAAGGAGAATGGAAGATCTTTCGCGCCCTCGATTGATGAGATATCAAAGATTTCAAATTCTTTTCCTGAAACCCCATTAACTGAAACCTTGAGATTCTTCTTAGTTCCTAGAGAGTTCTTGCTCATCATCAACTTCCTTCGCTGAATTTATCTTGACGTCAAGATACCTTAACTGGGATGAATTTCGCAATACATTCGATGTGGTGAGTCATTGGAAAGAGATCAAAGGCTCTGATTGCATCTAACTCGTAGCCCGAATCTCGCAGGTAGGCGGTATCTCGAGCAAGAGCTGCCGGATCGCAGGCGACATACACGATTGTTCGAGGAGCGATTCTGGCCAAGTTCTCAACGACATCTTTACCTGCTCCTTCACGAGGAGGGTCGAGAACTACAACATCAGCTCGTGGAAAACGAGTGATGACCTTAGCGACATCTCCGGTGACGATATTTACATTTTTCGCATTCGCAAAATTTCTAGTCGCATCGCTCGTTGCAAATTTACTTCCTTCAACGAGATCAACCGAGCCCGACTCTCCCACGAGTGGAAGTAAGGCTGCAGTAAAGAGTCCAACCCCGCCGTAGAGATCTAAAACCTGATCTCCTTCGTGAGTACCTGCAAATTCAAGGACTGCTTTAGTTAAGGTAGCTGGAGCATCTTTATGGCTCTGCCAAAATGATTTCTGGCTTACTTCAAAAGTATTGTCTCCGACGACATAGTGAGCGATTTCCACTCCATCAGTCAATCGCATAGGAGATTCATCGCGTGCATTTGCAGTTGCGATACTTCGCTCGCCTGTGCTGGAGATTGAGATCTCTAGCTTCTGATCTCCCTTAGCCCCACGTTCTGCCAGCTGCGCAAATTGCATTTCAGGTACAAGAATTCTGCAATCATCGACTGGTATCACTTTATGGCTTCGTGCCTGATAGAAACCCAGAGCCCCGTTCTTTGTCGTCACAGATGTGCAACGAGTTCGCCAACCAAGTGGCTTGTTAATCTCTTCGACTTCTACCTGCAGATCCATCTTTGCAATCCTTGAGAATTGCTCAGCAATCACCTCAGATTTGAGAGATCGTTGACGCGGCACAGCAATATGCTGGAAATCGCAGCCACCACAGCCTTCTCTGTTGGCATAGCGGCATGGAGGTGAGGTGCGATCAGCTGATGGAGTTTTCACGGTAAGAACATCTGCTCGGTTGAAGCTGGAACCAACGCTGGTGATGATGATTTCCACTAATTCACCTGGAATACCGTGGCGGACAAAAATGACAGCACCTTCATGGCGAGCGATGAAATGACCTCCGTGGGCGATCTTCTCAATGGTCACTTCTATTTTCTGACCAACTTCGAGGGTGACGCGATTAGATGAAGCCATATGACAAGCCTAGTGGAGATAGGAAGTCGCGCTAAATTCCTACAAATTCACAAGAGAGTAGTAAGTTACTCCTGTGCACGTTGTCATCATGGGTTGCGGTCGAGTTGGTTCCTCTTTAGCCATCGAGCTTGAAGCCGCTGGATATTCCGTAGCAGTTATTGATCAATCTAAAGAAGCATTCCGTCGCTTGGGTGCAGATTTCAAGGGCCGCACAGTTGTGGGCGTTGGATTCGATCGAGATACTCTCTTGGAAGCTGGCATCGAAGGTGCGGATGCATTTGCTGCAGTAAGTAATGGCGATAACTCAAATATCTTGGCTGCTCGCGTAGCTCGCGAAAGTTATGGCGTTACAAATGTTGTTGCACGTATTTATGACCCAGGCCGCGCAGAAATTTATCAGCGCCTTGGAATTCCAACTGTCGCAACTGTTATTTGGGCAACCGATCAGATTCTTCGCCGCATTGCACCAGGTGGAGCTCGCTCAGAATGGCGAGATGCAACAGGAACTGTTCAACTTCTTGAAGTCCATCCCCATGTCGATTGGTATGGCCGCGCAATTTCAGAGCTCGAAGTTGCCACAGAGTCTCGCGTAGCTTTCCTTACTCGACTCGGCGAAGCGCTCATTCCTGATGCACATACCGTTCTGCAAGATGGCGATCTAGTTCATATGACTATTCTTGATGAGAAGCTCGCAATCGCTGAAAGTGTTCTTTCTACCGGGCCTGGAGAATAAGTCATGAGAATTGCTATCGCTGGTGCCGGAAATGTTGGGCGCGCTATCGCTCGAGAACTTCTCGATAATGGCCATCAAGTCCTTTTGATTGATAGAGATCCTAAGGCCCTCAAGATTGACTCAGTTCCCGATGCTGAATGGCTGATGGCTGATGCGTGTGAAATTGCATCGCTAGATAAAGCGCTACTTAATCAATGCCAAGTTCTTGTGGCAGCGACAGGTGATGACAAGGTAAATCTCGTTGCTTCCCTTCTTGGTAAGACCGAGTACGGAGTCCCCCGCGTTGTAGCTCGCATTAATCATCCAAAGAATGAATGGCTCTTTGATCAATCATGGGGCGTGGATGTTGCTGTATCTACTCCAAGAATTATCGCCGCTCTCGTTGAAGAGGCGGTGAGTGTTGGCGATGTAGTGCGCTTATTCTCATTTAGAAAAGGCCAGGCAAATCTCGTCGAGATTACCTTGCCAGATTCTTCAATTTGTATTGGAAAGACTGTTGAAGAGGTAACGCTTCCTCAAGATGCTTCTCTTGCGGCAATTGTTCGCGATGGCCGAGTTATTGCTCCTGCACCAAGTGATCTCTTTATCGCAGGTGATGAACTTCTCTTCGTTGCATCGGCTGCAGCAGAAGATCAGATTAAAGATTGCTTTATCGCCCGTTCTTAAGCTTTAACAGTAGGAACTCGGCGCAGAATCATCCAAGAGCCATAGGCAGTTGCAATAAACAGCGGATAACCCATCGCAAGATTTACCGTTCCTAGGAGATTAAGATTTCCGCTCTTATAGATTGGGTATTGAACTGCAATTCTCGTGAAGAACATTGCCACCCATAGCCATCCAGCTTGTATATATGCTCGTTTACGCTCTGGATGATTTCTCCAGAGTAAATTCTCACCCAGAATTGGTCCAAGCATCAACCCAAGAATTGGCCAACCCGCCAAATTGGTTACAAGGTAGAGCGTTCCATACCCAAGATTTGTTAGCAGCTTTGGGATATAGAGATCTGAAGGATTGCCGGTTCGATTGGCAAACCAAGCGCAAATAAGTATTCCGATGAAGCCGCTAATCGCGTGCTGGACGGTATCTCTCATTGCAAGGCGAATAATTGTGAGGATGGCAGAGATTGCAATAGATGCGATGAGCGCCTCTTGTAAATCCTTACGGATATTGAATGTTAAGAGAAAGATGATTGACGGTATTCCGGAATCAATGAGCCCCTTCTTGCCGCCGAAGGCTCCCATAATTTTATCTTTATCGCTCTCGTGAGTCATGCTCGCCCCGTCGAACCGAAACCACCAGTGCCACGCCCAGAGCCTGGAAGTTCATCGACTTCTACAAACTCTGCTCGCTCCACTTTTTGAAATACCAATTGTGCAATGCGATCGCCACGTTTAAAGGTGACGCTCTCTTTTGGATCGTGATTGATCATGATGCATTGAAGTTCTCCGCGATATCCCGCATCAACTGTTCCAGGTGCATTGACCATCGTTACGCCATGTTTAATTGCTAATCCTGAGCGAGGATGAACGAGCGCTACATAACCATCAGGAAGTGCGATTGAGATTCCGGTTGGAACAAGAGCACGCTCCCCTGGGGCAAGTGTGAGATCGATTCGAGAGACAATATCTGCACCAGCATCTCCACCTTTTGAATAACGTGGAAGTGGAAGTTCGGGATCAAGCCTCTTAATTAGAACCTGGAAGTCGTTCATAAATTCATTCTCATGGATTTATATTGAATTCCGGGTCAACGAATGTCAACAGATGTGGATTCTTCTTAAGCGCTTCCATATATTCGGCAGGGGCATTCTCAAGGAAGTGCTTCATCGGAACAATGACGAATAACGCTGCAGCACGTACGGCAATCTCTCCATCAGGGCCGTTAAGTCTTCCCACAGCTTCTGAATAAACTTTTCGATTTACCTGACCGGTGATTTGCGCAGTTATATGGAGAACTGTTCCAATCGGCACAGGCTTTAAGAAATCTGTCTCAAGTCGCGCAGTAACAGCTGGAGCACGCAATAGCCACATCAATTTTCCAAGTGCTTCATCAAATGCAAGTGAGAGCAAGCCACCATGTGCAAGTCCTGGAGCTCCTTGATGGTTCTCAGTAACTGTAAATTCGGCGGTGATATCGGCTCCTTGGCCAACATGAGCAACGAGATGCAATCCTGTTGGGTGTAACTCTCCACATCCAAAACAGTGGGCGAAGTGCGAAGGAATCTGCGCACCGGTTTGAGGTGAGAGCGGGTGGCGATCAGGAATTATCGAACCCTCTGGTGGAGTGGTGCTAGCAACTCGACTCATGGGGCTAGGTTACTTGATAAAGCGAGATAAATAAGGAGATAGCCTTGGCCTCATGCAATTTAGAGAAGTGATACGCCCGCCGTTCTGGCTTCTCGCCTTCATCTACTTCATGTTTCTCTCATTAGTTGTCGCGGTCTGGGCAGCTCTTGGAAACTTTAGCGCCCTGGTTTCACTGATTGGTCTGACAATTGCTCTTTTCATCATTGCAATCAGATCGAAATCTGAAGTGATTGTCAACGAGAATGAATTGCTTGCAGGTGGCGCTCATATCGATTTGAAATACCTGGGCAATATTGAGACCTTATCTCGAGATCAGATGAGATTACTTCGCACACGAGATGCAGATCCTGCAGCATTTCTAGCGATTAAGTTCTGGATCTCAACAGGAGTCAAGGTCACGTTAAAGGATCAGCGCGACCCGACTCCGTATTGGCTAATTAGTTGCAAGAAAATGGAAGAACTTAAGCGCACTCTTTACAGATAGCTTTTGCGCCTTCACCCTTTGCAAGCTGAGTAATGTGGTGGATAAGAAAACACTTAGAGCATGTGAACTCGTCTACCTGAACTGGTACTACGCGAACAGCTAACTTCTCTCCCGAGAGGTCAGCGCCTGGAAGTTCAAGGTTCTCTGCAGCTTCTGCTTCATCAACATCAATCTGTCCTGATTGCGCATCTACGCGCTTGGCCTTGAGTTCTTCTAACGATTCCTCGTGAAGCTCCTCGTCGGTCTTTCTGGGTGTGTCGTAATCTGTTGCCACTGATCTCACCTCACTTCCATAAACTTGTACTTGGGCGTGATTGCCCCGTGCATGCGCGAATAGTTGCGCATAAAGTTACTTCTAGCCGATACAACAGCCGGCGTGTCGCATTTATTCCCCTAAGAAGGGACGTTTTCGGTCGCATTCTGAATTGAGCGGGCCAATCCCCCATCTACATAGGCATGAATTGAGGTGCCTTCAGCTAGATGCTCTTCACTAAGAATTTCTCCGCGTTCGTGTATTGCTGAAACAAGATCCCCGCGACTGTAGGGAATTACTGCAGTGATCTCAACGCTGGGGTGTGGAAGAGATTTTTCGATTGCATGGATTAAACCCTCAATACCAAAACCAGAACGAACAGAGAATGCGTAACTATTCGGTTCCTTTCGAAGGATCTCCATGACCACATCAGGGCTAGCAATATCTACTTTATTAATAGCGATTAATTCAGGGATGTCGCCTCCCCCAATTTCATTGATGACTTCGCGAACTGCGCGAATCTGTTCAAATGGATCAGAGTGAGATCCATCAACGACGTGCACTATGAGGTCAGCGCCCGAGACTTCCTCGAGAGTTGATTTAAATGCATCTACTAATTGGTGCGGCAAGTGGCGAACAAATCCGACGGTATCTGAGAGCGTATAGATACGGCCTTCAGCGGTCTCGCATTTACGAACTGTTGGGTCGAGCGTTGCAAAGAGAGCATTTTCAACAAGAACTCCGGCACCAGTCAGCGCATTGAGAAGCGATGACTTTCCGGCATTTGTATATCCCGCAATAGCAACAGATGGGATATTAAATCTTTTACGTTCTTGTCGCTTGGTATCGCGAGAGGTCTTCATCTCGGCGATCTCTTTTCGAAGTTTCGCCATCTTGTCGCGAATTCTTCGGCGATCAGTTTCGATCTTTGTCTCTCCTGGTCCGCGGCCACCGATACCCGCACCGCCCGCAGCGCGACCACCTACCTGGCGCGATAGCGAATCACCCCAACCGCGGAGTCTTGGAAGTAGGTATGCAATCTGAGCTAACTCAACTTGCGCCTTACCTTCTTTACTCTTTGCATGCTGAGCGAAGATATCGAGAATCAGCGCGACTCGGTCGACGACCTTGACTTTCAATTTCTCTTCTAAGGTACGTAACTGAGAAGGCGAAAGTTCTCCATCACAAACGACGGTATCTGCACCCGTTGCAACAACTATCTGCCGTAGTTCAACAAGTTTTCCGGAACCGATATACGTTGATGGATCTGGCCTATCTCTTCTCTGAATCAAACCTTCTAAGACTTCAGAACCTGCAGTTTCGGCCAGAGCTTTGAGTTCGGCTAAAGAGTTCTCAGCCATCTCAGCGCTTCCTTCAGTCCATACTCCAACAAGCACTACGCGCTCTAGCTGTAATTGGCGGTATTCGGCATCTGAAATATCTTGAAGTTCAGTTGAGAAACTCTTAACGCGACGTAGCGCATTTCTATCCGAAAGTTCTTGTTGATCATTTTCGGCATAATCTGCTTCATCGGAATCAAAGTCAGAGGCAGCCCGTGCACTTTCCCGCAGCAAATCTTCAAAGAGTTTGTCGTAACCATCTTCTTGGTTGGTCATGCTGTGAGGTACTGACCAATCTCGACATCACGCACAAGTTCTGCTGGACCGATAAGAGTTGCATTTGAATGTCCATCGAGATCAACGATGAGGCGACCTCCCGGTGGATAAATTGTCCATCGGGATGGGAGTTTTCCACCGGTGTGAATTGTTGCCGCAAGCGCAACGGCACAAGTGCCGGTTCCGCATGAACGAGTCTCACCGCTTCCGCGTTCATGAACTCGCATGCGAGCCTCTTGATTTGGAAGAATTTCAACAAATTCCACATTAACGCCTTCAGGATATGAGGATGAAGGTGTAACAACTGGAGCACTTTCGAGGGAACCTACCTCATCCAAATCTTCTACAAATGTCACTGCGTGTGGATTTCCAACGCTGATATTGAGAGCGTCCCAGGTCTGAGTGTTCTGCAATACCGATACCTCTTCCATCTCATCGGTAACTTTCCCCATATTGACTGAGATGTCACCTGTCATCGGAACTCGCAGGTGCTTTATTCCATCGCGGGTATCGATGGCAAAGATGCCTTCTGGTTGGTGACCCTTCTCAACGAGGTATCGCGCCATCACTCGAATTCCATTGCCGCACATTTCGGCGATGCTGCCATCGGCATTGCGATAATCCATAAACCACTTTGTGTCGCGCGTTAGGATGCGGATAAATCCATCGGCACCTATCCCTGTTGCACGATTGCAGATAGCGGCAATCGATTCAGCCTTAATTTCAATGTGATCATCGGGATCGAAGAGGATGACAAAGTCATTCTCTGTGCCGTGGCCATATGTGGCAGATAATTGTTGAGTCATAACGTTAGGAGTTTATCTTCTGCAGAATAGTTTCGAGCCTTGGTTGATGAGGTGCGACCCAGGTAATTCGTGCATCTCGTGAGAACCAGGTCTCCTGGCGACGGGCATATTGCCGAGTGGCTCGCTTCGTCTCTTCCTTCGCTTCTTCCTCGGTCATTAATCCTGCGCGCATCGCAATCAGTGAGGAGTAACCAATCGCCCTCTGCGCTGTGGCGCCCTCAAGAATTCCATCCTTAATCAGCTGGTCAACTTCTGCAACGAAGCCTTTCTCCCACATGCGATCAACGCGGAGATCAATCCGCTCTCGCAGATGCTCTCGCTCCATGACGAGACCAAATTGCATCGCATCCGGATATCGAGAGCTATCTTCTCGAGGAAGATTTGCTGTAAATGGCTTACCGGTAATCTCGATTACTTCCAATGCGCGAATTACTCGTCGAGTATTTGCTCGATCAATAGCGAGAGCTGCTGCAGGGTCTTCTACCTGCAGCCGTGCAAAGAGTGAATCGGTTCCAAATTCCAAAGCCTCTGATTCAAGGCGGGCGCGAATCGCAGGATCGGTATCAGGAAAGTTGAGATCATCGAGAATCGCCTTGATATACAAACCAGTGCCGCCGACAATAACTGCATGCTTGTTGCGAGCATGAATCTCGGAGATGGTACGTCTAGCCAATTCTTGGTACCAAGCAACCGTCGAATCTTCACGAACACTCAAGATATCGAGTAAGTGATGCGGAATTCCACATTGTTCATCAGCTGACAACTTTGCAGTTCCGATATCCATACCCTTATAAAGCTGCATTGAATCGGCATTGATTATCTCGGCCCCAATTGATTGAGCTACTTCAATTGCAATATCGCTCTTTCCTGTAGCGGTGGCGCCACAGATGACAATTACTTTCATGCCTTGCGCACCATTGGAATACCGAGCGAGGTAGCAGAACTCTTTTCCTGAGCAGGTTCGGTGCGCAATTGATGCGCGTCTCCCCCACGGGTCTTAATGACTGTTGTTGCTTCACCAATAAGGTAGTGCGCAGATGCTTCCTGGATTGTTACATCTACAAAATCACCAGGTCGCGCAGATGTCGCTGCATCGAAGTGAACGAGTCTGAAATCTTCCGAACGGCCGGTCATACGTGATTGAGCCTCGTCGCGACGTCCTTCGGTTTCGGAGACCATCACGCGATGGGTAGAACCAATTGATTCTTGATTAACTGAAAGTGAGATCTTCTGCTGATGCTCATGAAGGCGGGTATAGCGTTCGCCGACAATATCCTCGGGCACTTGATTCTCCATCGCACCTGCAGGTGTTCCTGGGCGAATTGAATACTTATATGTGTAGGCCGCTGCAAATCTTGCCTGCGATGCGATATCCATCGTTGCCTGGAAATCTTCTTCACTCTCACCGGGAAAACCAACGATGATGTCGGTTGTAATCATTGCTTTTGGCATTGCTTCACGTACTCGCTGCAGAATTCCTAGGTACTTATCGGTGCGGTATGAACGCCGCATACTCTGCAAGATTGAATCTGATCCAGATTGCAGCGGCATATGAAGGTGCGGCATCACATTGGGAGTTTGCGCCATCGCTTCGATGACATCGTCTGAAAAGTCACGTGGGTGAGGCGACATAAAGCGGACTCGCTCTAGTCCGTCGATCTTTCCAGCTTCTCGAAGTAACTTTGCAAAGGCGCCGCGATCACCAAACTCCACCCCGTATGCATTTACATTCTGCCCCAAGAGAGTTATCTCGATGACACCTTGATCAACGAGTGTGCGCATCTCAGTTAAGACATCGGTTGCTGGCCTATCTTTCTCGACTCCGCGCAATGTAGGCACGATGCAGAAGGTGCAGGTGTTATTGCAGCCAACTGAGATAGATACCCACGAGGTGAAGGCTGAAAATCTGCGGGCTGGAAGCGTTGAAGGGAAATGCTCCAGGGCCTCAAGAATTTCAATCTGAGACTCTTCCTCAACGCGGGCTCGCTCCAGCAGAACTGGGAGTGAACCAACGTTGTGCGTTCCGAAGACAACATCAACATATGGAGCCTTCTTTAAAATGATCGATTGATCTTTCTGGGCAAGGCAACCGCCAACGGCGATCTGCATGGCCGGATTCTTCTTCTTGATTGGCGCTAAGAAACTTAAGTTTCCATACAGTTTATTATCTGCATTCTCGCGGACAGCGCAGGTATTAAACACCACGATATCAGCTTGCTCGCCTGGAGTTACGGGAACGTGTCCTGCCTCATCGAGAAGACCAGCAATACGTTCTGAGTCGTGCACATTCATCTGACACCCGTAGGTCTCAACTAGATAAGTGCGCGGCATGGCGCCTATCTTATTTGAGAGTTAGTTGGTGATGCGAATTGGTGCGATACCGCGAGCAATTTGGCGCTCGAAATGGACTTCACGCTTATCGTTAAAGATTGCTGCGGTTTTATAAGTCTCATCCATAAACGCTTTGAGTTCATCTCGCGCCTTAAGGCCATCACCCGATAGGTCTGTACGTTCAAAGACATTCCAAGCGCGCAGAACTGGAGCGACCACATCATCGAGATGCTGTTGCAAGTCGTAAATTCCCGCCAATGCAATTTGAACGGCCTTGCGACCAAAGCCTGGCATATTCGCACCGGGCATATCAAAGTTGGTAACCACATCAGTGATCGCGCGCATAGCTGCATTTGGTTCCATATCTAGCGCTGCAGAAAGAGTGTTGCGATAGAAGAGCATATGTAGATTCTCATCAAGTGCAACGCGCTGCATCATTCCCTCTGCGATTGGATCATCAGAAAGTTTTCCTGTATTGCGGTGTGAAATGCGAGTGGCAAGCTCTTGAAACGAAACGTAGGCAATTGTATGAAGCATGTCATTTTCATATGGGGTCTGATATCCGAGCGACATATGAGCCATACGCAAATCTTCCAGTTCATACGGATCAACTCCGCGAGTAGCCATCAAGTAATCGCGAATAACGATTGAGTGACGAGCTTCTTCTGCGGTCCAACGTTCAATCCAATTTCCCCATGCGCCATCGCGACCCATAGAGAGAGCAATCTCTGTGTGGTAACTCGGCAAATTATCTTCAGTTAAAAGATTGAGCACGAGTGAGTCTTGTGCGACAGGTGTAAGACGTGAATCTTTAGCTTCCCACGCATCTCCATTGAGTGGACCCGCATAGTCGCGGCCTTCAGACCATGGGACATACTCATGTGGGTACCAGTTCTTCTGAACCGAGAGATGGCGTTCGAGTTCGACAGCAACTACTGGTTCAAGATCACGGATTAATCGCGACTGGATCTTTGCTGCCTCATCACTCATGTCCTAACAGTAAGGCGCAATAAGTGTTACTGACGAGTTAGAGATTATCTTTTGCACGCTTTTCCGCCTGTTGGCTTCGCCACTTTGCAATTTCTGCATGATTTCCACTGAGAAGAATCTCGGGAACTGAGATACCTCTCCACTCTTGGGGCTTGGTGAAGTTTGGATATTCGAGATATCCCTCATCGTTATGTGACTCTTCGGCCAATGAAAGTGGATTGCCTAGAACTCCTGGAATGAGGCGAGTGATTGCTTCAATCATCACCATTGATGCAACTTCTCCCCCGCCAAGAACATAATCGCCGATGGAGACCTCGAGGACTCGAATGTTCTTCTCGGAGAATTGCGCTTGCGAGTAATACTGTCGAACGCGATCATCGATGCCTTCATAGCGCCCACATGCAAATATCAAATGTGAGCGATCGGCAAACTCTTGCGCCATCTTCTGGTTGAAACGCTTTCCCGCAGGGGTGAGAACAATCAAATCTGTCTCTTCAACCATCAACGGGTCGAGCGCCTTTCCCCAGACTTCAGGAAGCATGACCATGCCAGCTCCGCCTCCATATGGAGTGTCATCGACGGTGTTGTGGTTATCTGATGTTTGAGCGCGCAAGTCGTGGACTGCAATATCTACAAGCCCTGAACTCTGCGCTTTACCCAATAGGGAAAGCTGAAGCGGCGCTAGATATTCAGGAAATATTGAGATGACATCAATCTTCATTACTTGTCACCTTTTACTACGGCTTCGATATCTGGCGGAATCACAGTCATGCGCTTTGCCTTGATATCGACAATCGGGACAAGCTGGCGCACGAAGGGAATCAAAACTTCTCCATCATGTGTCTTTACTACCAAGACATCTTGGCCTGGAAGATTGAGGACATCAGTGACTTCACCCAGTTCATCACCGTCGACAAGAAATGCTTTACATCCCACTAGTTGCAGAACGTGGTAATCATCTTCATCGACTCCAGGTGCTTCGATATCAACATCGGCATAGAGCAGTTCGTTACGTAGCTCTTCAATGGCGTTGCGATCTTCAATTCCCTCAAAACCTAAGAGCAAGATTCCATTATGCACACGTGCAGAAGCCACGGTGATGAAACCGTGGCTTTCTGTCTCTAATACTGCGCCGATAGCGAAGCGATCTTCAGCTTCATCTGTTCGGACTTCGATTGTTGCTTCACCGAGAATTCCGTGAGCTTTACCGATGCGGCCCACGTTTAATTTCATGGGAGAAGAACTATTTAGCGTACCTCGTCGGTATCGATGAGATCGACACGAACAGAACGTCCAGCAAGTGCGCTTACGACTGTGCGAAGCGCCTTTGCAGTACGACCATTACGTCCGATTACCTTGCCGATATCTTCGGGATTAACTCGAACTTCGAGGGTTGTTCCTCGACGATGAGTCTTCTCCTTCACATTGACATCTTCAGGATTATCAACGATCCCCTTGACGAGGTGTTCTAGTGCTTCATCAATCATTATTCAGCTACTGCTTCAGTTGCTGGAGCTTCTTCAGTGGTAGCAACAGGAGTCTCTTCGACTACTGCACTAACTTCTGGAGTCACATCTTCAGCTGGAACCTCGGACACAGCACTCTCTGTTGCTGGCTCGGACACCTCAACAACTGGTGCTTCTTCAGCAACCGGTGCCGGAGCAGACTTAGCTGCAAGCTTCTCTTGCGCCTTCTTCTTCAAAGTTGTTGCACCTTCTGCGGGTTCTGCAGCTGCAGCCTTAACAGCTGCTTCATATGCAACGCTCTTTGGAGGCTTTGGAGCTGCAACGCGAAGTGTTCCTTCAGTTCCTGGAAGACCCTTGTGCTTCTGCCAATCGCCAGTCACCTTCAGAAGCGCCTCTACTGCCTCTGATGGTTGAGCACCAACGCCGAGCCAGTACAGAGCGCGCTCTGAATTAACTTCGATGAGTGATGGCTCTTGTCCTGGAACGTAGCGACCAATCTCTTCAATTGAGAGACCGTTACGTGCTTTACGAGAATCTGTAACAACGATACGGAAATAAGGTGTGCGGATCTTTCCCATGCGCATTAAGCGAATTTTTGTAGCCAAAGAAGTAGTGCTCCTAAAAAGTGTGTCGTATTTCGATTGCTACAGCGGGGTGCGTAGCGATCGAACTCCAACTGTGGATTGGATTGTTACCGGGGTAGAGGGCCCTGTAACAGGAGGCTAATCTTGCCAGTTACGCTCAAATTTAAGAAATCGAGGCCTCAATCAGGCTTCTTCTAGCGCCCGCTTCGCCGGGTTTCCCGATTTCGACTTCTTCTTCTGTGGCGGCTGGACCTTCTTAGGTGCCCCGCTCATTCCGGGCATGGGAGGCATCCCAGGCATAGCTCCTCCGTTTCGCACTTGCTTCATCATCTTTTGTGCCGCAGTGAATTTATCGACGAGTGCATTTACATCAGAGACTTTTCTACCTGAACCTGTTGCAATGCGCGCACGCCTTGAACCATTAAGCACTTTGAGATCTCGTCGCTCAAGAGGTGTCATTGATTGCACAATCGCTTTAGTGCGCGTGATCTCTGATTCATCAAAATTTTCAATCTGCTTCTTCATCTGACCCGCACCAGGCAACATTCCAAGTAACTTACCCATTGAGCCCATCTTTGACATCGCTTCTAACTGCTCAAGGAAATCATCAAGAGTGAAATCTTCCCCGGCAAGGAATTTATCTTCAAGCTTCTTTGCAGAATCCCCATCAAAAGCTTTCTTGGCTTGCTCGGCGAGAGTTGCGACATCGCCAAGGCCAAGAATTCGAGAAGCCATACGTTCTGGATAGAAGATATCGAAATCGCTGATCTTCTCGCCCGTTGAGGCAAACATGATTGGTTTGCCTGTCATGGAAGCGATAGAAAGTGCCGCACCGCCTCGAGCGTCACCATCGAGCTTTGTTAGAACTACCCCATCGAATCCAACGCCATCTTGAAACGCTTGGGCGGTTCGCACTGCATCTTGGCCGATCATTGCATCGACTACAAAGAGAATTTCATTTGGATTGACTGCATCTCGTATTGAGATTGCCTCATTCATTAAATCTTCATCCACGCCCAATCGACCGGCGGTATCCACGATGACGATGCTGTGCAACTTACTCTTTGCAAACTCAACTCCATCGCGTGCCACCTTGACCGGATTACCAGTTCCATTGCCAGGTTCGGGCGCGAATACGGGAACACCGACCGATTGCCCGACGACCTGCAGCTGTGTGACTGCATTAGGGCGTTGTAAATCTGATGCAACAAGAAGAGGAGTTTCACCCAAATCTTTATAGAACTTTGCAAGCTTGGCGGCAAGGGTGGTCTTACCCGCTCCTTGTAATCCCGCGAGCATAATTACAGTTGGTGGGTTCTTAGCAAAGCGCACTCGACGCGCTCCGCCACCAAGAATTGCAGTGAGTTCTGTATTTACAACATCAAAAATTGCTTGAGCTTGGTTAGAGCCGGCTTGGAGGGTAGGAAGAAGTGCAAGAGCCTTCTCCTGCACTGCAGTTGAAAATGAATTAACAACTTCGAGGGCCGCATCTGCATCGAGCAGGGCTGTTCTAATCTCAGCGATTGTCTGTTCGACATCCTTCTCTGAAATCTTTCCGCGCGAACGCAGAGAGTTAAAAGCGTTGGAAAACTTTGAGGAGAGGTTCTCTAACATAATGTGCGAACTCTACTTCAGGGATGAGCGCAATCGCTCAGCAACCTCTTCTGCGCGCTCAGGAGTAAGCGGCCCTCCCCCAATTTCAGTGACATACAGTGTGTCGATAGCTTCAGCACCAAGCGTGGTGACGATTGCCGAACGAATATCGACGCTGCTGCGAGTAATTGAGTCTCCGATACCAAAGAGCAGCGCTGGGCGGTCATGACTTCTCACTTCAATAATGGTTGCATCTGTTGCCGCATCCAGGAAAGTTTCCACAATCGGATCAGGAACCGGAATAGTCGGGAGTTCGGCATATGCATCTATGCGCGCCTGAATTCTTTCAGAGAGATATGCACGGCTCTTCAGTACTCGATTTATCTCATCATGCAACTTCGATTCTTGTAGCGTCGGAGCATGTGGGTCGGGAATGACAATCCACTCCATAACAGCTGAATTTCCTACAGATTTTGTTCGGGCAGATCGCACGTCGAGCCTAAGTAGGTTAAGTACTCCAGCCACTGTTGAAAGTATCCCAGTGCTATCTGGAATAACGATTTCAATTGCGTAGACGGTTTCACGATTTTCAATTGATACTGAGAGTTTGCCTGAATCAGCCTTTGAGCGTTGTTCATCTGAAAGCTCTGGCTGTTGCGCCACGGTGTTATCAGCAATAGCCATTTCAACTCGTCGTACCAATTCGGCAACCAGAGATGCTTTCCAATCAGTCCAAGCTGCGCGACCGGTCGCTTCTCCATCGGCGATACTCAAAGCATGCAAGAGCTCTAACGTTTGAAGATCTGGAATGAGATCCGCAACAGATGTAATTGTCGCTGGATCATCGAGATCGCGACGCGTTGCAGTTGCCGAAAGGAGAAGATGATGTTGAACCAAGAGTTGAATAGTTTTAATATCTGATTCAGAGAAACCAATGCGCTGTGCCAGCGGTGCAATGAGCTCTGCTCCTCTTTCAGAATGATCTTGCTCTGTGCCTTTCCCAATATCGTGAAAGAGAGCGCTAAAGAGGAGTAAATCCGGTCTGTGTACTTTACGCGTCAGCGAAGCGGCTTGAACGGCCGTCTCGACCATATGGCGATCGACGGTATGTCGATGCAAGACGTTGCGCTGCGGCAGGGAACGTACAGCACGCCATTCAGGAATCCAGTGGAAGATGATCTCTTCCTGATCGAGGGCTTCGAAGATTTGAACCATCGCTGAACCTGCACCGATAAGTGAGATGAGATTCTCGCGTGCATCACGAGGCCAAGGGTTTGGAAGGTTCCCAACCCCTGATTTGAGCGCATGTGAAAGCCGTTCTAAAGAGTCCATTGAAATAGGCAAGCCCAGTTGTGCAGCGGCAGCAGATGCACGCAAACCAATTGTTGGATCTAGAGAGAAGTCCGCATCAGTGTCGATGGTCACTTCCTTGTTCGCAACGCTGATATCCCTAGAAAGCGTAGTGCTTCGAACTTTTCGCAAAAAACGACCAGAACTATCTTTTCCTTTATGTGCGAGTCGATACCACGATGAGTCGAGCAGATAATCAACAGAACGAGCCGCTTGTGCAACCTCGCTCATGAGCACATCGGCATCTGCAAATCCTAAATGAGCTGCAACTTTATCCTGCTCCTGAAAAAGTAATTTATCTTTGTCGCGGCCACTTACTAAATGAAGGGCTTCGCGCACATTTGAAAGCAAAGATTCGGCAACGCTGATGCGCTCCATAGGGATCGCGATTGCTCCTGATTTATCGAGCGCTCTAATAGCTGTGATATCCCGTAAACCACCACGTGCTTCCTTGAGATCTGGCTCCAGTAAATAAGCAAGTTCGCCAGCACGCTGATGACGTTCGAGTAGTGATGCCTCGAGTTCGGGAAGGCGGCGCTTTGAGTTCTTGCGCCATTCATCAAGTGCATCAATCTGAACGTCTGCAACAAGTGAAGGATTACCGCACACGAGTCGAATATCAAGTAGGCCAAGTATTACTTTGAGGTCGGCTTCGGCTGCTTCTCGAACCTCTGATCGAGTTCGCACAGAGTGATCGACTTTAATCTTTTTATCCCAGAGTGGATAGAGAATTTTATTTACGAAGGCTGAGAGATCTTCTTCTGAAAGCGTTCCTCGATGAAGAATGAGGATATCTAAATCTGAACCTGGAGATAGCTCGCCGCGGCCGAAACCTCCGACCGCGGCGATTGCTACATCATCTGAATTAGCGCCATGTACTTCAAGAAGACTGGTTTGGAACAACTGTGCAAGTAGTAGGTCCCCCTCGTTGGACCTTGTACGTCGCTCACGTGTTCCCATGGCGCTTATCTTAGTTTGGAGTACTAAATAGCGTCAGGTCCACGCTCTCCTGTTCGAACTCGTACAACCTGTTCTACAGGAGTTGTCCAAACCTTTCCGTCACCAATTGATCCCGTTGATGCTGTTTTGACGATGACATCCACGGCAGATGCCGCATCTTTATCATCAACAAGAACTTCGAGACGGACCTTAGGAACGAGGTCGACGGTGTATTCGGCACCCCGATAGACCTCTGTATGACCGCGTTGGCGACCAAATCCACTTGCTTCAGAGACAGTCATCCCATTGATGCCTGCCGCCTGAAGAGCTTCCTTTACTTCATCTAACTTAAATGGTTTGAGAATTGCGGTAATCAACTTCATAGTGATGCACCTCCACGTGATGAGCTAGCTAATTCATAAGCAGATTCAGCATGTTCCTTGAGGTCGATGCCTTCAATTTCAACTTCACGTGAAACACGGAAGCCGATTGTTTTTTCGATTGCATATCCAATGATGAGAGTTGCAACGAATGAGTAGCCAGCAACCATGCCAACGGCAAGTGCTTGCTTTAAGAGAAGATCAGATCCTCCACCGTAGAGCAATCCATCGAGGCCGACGCTGTTAACAACGCTTGTTCCGAAGAATCCGATTGAGAGTGATCCCCAGATTCCACCAACTAGGTGAACGCCAACGACGTCGAGTGAATCATCAAATCCAAGCTTGTACTTGATGCTGACCGCGAGCGAGCAGAGGATTCCGGAGATGAATCCGATAACCACAGCTGCCCATGGAACAACGAAAGCACATGCTGGAGTGATAGCAACGAGTCCTGCTACTGCACCAGATGCTGCACCGAGTGATGTTGCATGACCGTTACGAATCTTCTCAACAAGCAACCAGCCGAGAACTGCGCCAGCTGTAGCAACTTGAGTATTCATAAATGCAAGACCTGCAATTCCATTTGCAGCAAGGGAAGATCCCGCATTAAAGCCGAACCATCCGAACCAGAGAAGTCCTGCACCAAGCATCACCAATGGCAATGAATGAGGGCGCATTGACTCCTTGCGCCAACCGATGCGCTTTCCAAGGACAATTGCAAGTGCAAGACCCGCAGCTCCTGCATTGATATGCACTGCTGTGCCACCTGCAAAATCTTGTACACCCTTACCTGCAAGATAGCCAGTACTTGTTACAACATCTCCGACCTTATTTCCAAATGCAAATACCCAGTGTGCAACTGGGAAGTAAACAACTGTTGACCAGATTGCGACGAATATTGCCCATGATGTGAACTTCGCTCTATCAGCAATTGCACCAGAGATAAGTGCAGGAGTAATAATTGCGAACATCAACTGGAATGCAGCAAAGACGAGAACTGGAATTGGATAGATGCCACCATTATTAGTGAGATCTTCAACCATTCCGCCGAAACCACTAAAACCGATTCCACCAAACCAAGGCGAATCGGATGAGTATCCAAATGCTAATTCGAATCCATAGATAACCCAGAGGACGCTAACGATTCCAATGGTGATCATCGACATCATCATCATATTGAGCACGCTCTTTGTTCGAACCATTCCGCCGTAGAAGAATGCCAAACCTGGAGTCATGAGAAGTACTAGTGCAGTACTTGCCAACATCCATGCGGTATCACCGCCATTTAAAACTACTTGATCCATTTCAATTCCGTTCGAGAGGAGGGTTTCTCGTCGTTGAGATGGGGTAAAGATGGCCGCCTTGAGTTACATCTGATGGATTTGCAGGTTAAGACGGAGTCACAAAATGGGGCCCTTTGTTACAAGTGGGTTACGCCAAAAGCCCATCGAGGTATGAATCTGCCTCAAAAGTCGAGAAATCTCCGACATCTTCACCGATTCCGATGAATTTGATTGGAATATCCAAGGCGCTTTCAATCGCCAGGGCGACTCCCCCGCGGGCTGAGCCATCAAGCTTGGTGATTATCAAACCAGTGACCTCAACGGCTTCGCTAAATATCTTCGCTTGTGCCAATCCATTCTGACCAGTGGTTCCATCAATAACGAGTAGCACCTCCGCTACAGGTGAAACTTTCTCAATAACCCGTTTGACCTTACCGAGCTCTGCCATTAAATCATTCTTATTGTGCAATCTTCCTGCAGTATCGATCAGCAAGTATTGCGCATTAAGTTCGATAGCTCGCTTTGCGCTATCGAAGGCAACAGATGCAGGCTCTGATCCTGTTGCACCGTGGATAGTTTCAACTCCAATCCGCTTACCCCATGTTGAAAGCTGGTCGACAGCCGCTGCACGAAAAGTATCTGCCGCGCCTAAGACAACTGAGAATTTGTCATTCACTAATTTATCTGCCAACTTTGCGACAGATGTTGTCTTACCTGTGCCATTTACTCCAACTACAAGGACCACCTGCAGGCCGTCACCTGATGAAAGATGTCTATCTTTCTTTGAAAGTTTAGATGCCAGAATCTCTTTGATCGCACCTTCCGCATCATCTCCGCGAATTTTCTTTGCTGCTTCCATAATTTCAGCAACAAGGGTTGGCCCTAAATCTGATGCCAGTAACTCTCTCTCAATCTCTGCCCAATCAAGAGAGGATGCAGAGGAAACACCACGCACCTTCGAGAGTAAGCGATTGAATAGACCCATTGATGGTTCTAACTACTATGAAGCGGTTTCAGATTCACGCAAGCGTTGTGAGATAACTTCTGTGACGCCATCTCCGCGCATAGTTACGCCATATAGAGCGTCTGCAATCTCCATGGTGCGCTTCTGGTGAGTAATGATGATTAATTGAGAACTTTCGCGAAGCTCCTCAAGAATTGTAAGAAGGCGACCTAAGTTCACGTCATCTAGCGCTGCTTCAACTTCATCGAGTACATAGAACGGACTTGGGCGAGACTTAAAGATTGCCACCAACATCGCAACGGCGGTGAGTGACTTCTCTCCACCTGAGAGGAGTGAGAGGCGCTTGACACGCTTTCCTGGTGGGCGAGCCTCGACATCCACGCCGGTATTAAGAAGATCATCCGGGTTTGTGAGGAATAGGCGACCATCTCCACCTGGGAATAAACGAGAGAAGATATCTTTAAAGTGTTCTGCAACTTCTTCATATGCTTGCATGAAGATCTCTTGCACGCGGTCATCAACTTCCTTGATGATGTCCAGGAGATCCTTCTTCGTATTCTTAAGATCTTCTAGCTGCTCTGCAAGGAATTTAAGGCGCTCTTCGAGTGCGTTGTACTCCTCAAGTGCAAGTGGATTGATCTTTCCAAGGAGCGTCAGAGAACGTTCGGTTGCAGCAAGGCGCTTCTCTTGTTGATCGCGGCGATACGGGATCAACTCAGTTGCAACAATTTCTCCGGATTCAGTTTCAATAAATGTTGGAACATCTTTATCCGGACCGTATTCGGAGATGAGTGTTGGGATATCAATTCCGAGCTCTTCTACAGCCTTGGTCTGTAACGCTTCTACACGCATCCGTTGTTCTGCACGAGCAATTTCGTCACGGTGAACGCTAGATGTTAATTGATCAAGCTCCGATGTAAGTTCTCGATTTCGTGCACGGACTGTAAGGGTCTCACCTTCACGATCTGCACGGTTGGCCTCAAGTCGTGCGCGTTCGGTCTGTGCCTTAGCGATGGATCGCTCAATATTAATCAGCACTTCGTAAGCAGCTTCAGCGATCGCTTGAGAAATCACGGCACCACGTGCGCGTGCTCCGCGACGAGAGACGGCGCGCTCTGACGCTTCACGTTCTGCCTGTGCAGACTCTTCGAGAGCTTTTGCCCGCGCTGCAACTGATGCAACACGCTCTTCAGATGTACGAACCGCCAGGCGTGCCTCTACTTCAGTTGTGCGCGCTTGCGAAACTGAATTTCTCATGGTTTCTGCACGAGTGTGATCAGGTTCAGCAATATCTCCGTGGTGCTGCATCTGGTTTCGTGCAATGGAGAGTTCATTCTCGTCACGGTCTTTTGCAGCAGTCGCTTCGTTTATGGCAACCGTTAATCTCTCGACTTCAGCTGTTGCCGATTTAATATTTTGACCTGATACGGCGAGCTGTTCTGTGAGAGCTGCAATACGAGCATCTGACTCATTGAGCTTAGCTAGGGCGCCATCAAATGCGCTCTGCTTGCCATCGACATCTGTAGTTGCAGCAGCAATTTCGAACTTGAGGCGATCACAAGTGTGATTGAGCTCTTCTAACTTCTTAGCTAGGTCTGCAACAAGTGCTTGAATTTCGATGAGCGAAGATGAAGATGCTGATCCACCACGTGCGCGGTGAGATGTAATGACATCACCATCACGTGTGACAACAGTGACGTTCTTATGTTGACGCAGAATTGCTTCAGCTTCGCTTGCGTTTTCAGCAACAACTGTCGATGAGAGCAGGGATGCCAATAGCTCTGAAATCTCTCTCGAGCGCACATGATCTAGGAGTGTTTTTAGACCAGCTGGAGTCGTCGAAGATGGAAGCTGACCTGGCTCATACACCAGCACATCAGCCTGACCTAAATTCTCGCGACGTAAAGTTGTGAGTGCGCTGACCGCAGATGAAAGATCCTTCACAACTACCGCATCAGCCAAAGAGCCAAGGGCTGCAGCAGTTGCTGCTTCCCATCCATTATCGATTTCAATCAGCGATGCAATACTTCCGAGTATTTGAACTCCGCGTGAATCGCGAATAAGTGCTGCTGCTCCATCGCGAGAATCTGAAGTGAGCTTCATCGCCTCTAGCTTTGATTCAGTTGCATTTCTTTCGCGATCTGCCGCTCTCTCTAAATCAACTAGATCTGCAAGAGTCTTCTTTGACGCTTCTAGCGCGCCCTTAATCTGCTCGAACTGAGAGTCAAGACCTTGCTCGCCAGCATCCGCGTTTCCAATCTCCATTTCAAACTTCGAATAATCACTCTTTGCGCCATCGACTCGCGATTGCGCCTCAGAGCGTGCAAGTTCAAGACGAGAAATTTCTTCAGTAATCGCTTCAAGGCGCGCTGCCAAGGATTTAATGTGGCCTTCTTGGCGGGCTGTACCTTCGCGCTGATCTGCAATCGCGCGCATCGCTGCTGCAATTGTGTCTTCCTCAGCTTTCAACGCCGCCTCTGCAGCAGCAAGTGCTGTTGTTGCATCTGTTAACGCTCGCTGTGCGCTCTGAACATCTGAACGAAGCTGTGATTCTTCTGCGCGAAGCGCCTCTGCTTCTTGATCGAGCGCTTCGGGATCGCGCCCTGCGCTACGCGCTTCCTCTGCCTCTTCTGCCAAGAATCGTGATCGCTCTTGAGCAAGTGATTGAGTTCCACGGAATTTTTCGCGCAGGGAATTGAGTGAGTAGAAATTTTCTTGTGACTTAATAAGTAGCGGGCTCTCAAATGCTGATGTTGCATCTAGTTCCTCTTCGCGACGACGAACTTTGTCAAGCTCGGCTTCTACTTGCGCACGACGTTCGCGAAGAGCGTTCTCATCGGCGACTTCAGCATCCAACGTTTTTGAGAGCGAGATGTAATCATCTGCCAAAAGGCGAAGGCGCGCATCGCGAAGATCTGCCTGGATAGTTGCAGCTTTCTTTGCAACTTCCGCTTGCTTTCCGAGAGGTCT
Organism: Candidatus Nanopelagicaceae bacterium; assembly: GCA_965268205.1. Lineage (GTDB taxonomy): Bacteria > Actinomycetota > Actinomycetes > Nanopelagicales > Nanopelagicaceae > Planktophila. Next base: position 902,441 of record OZ254161.1, read on the forward strand.
CAATTGGCGGCGTAGCTCGACTGTAAGGTCGTTGACGCGTGCAAGATTTGCTTGCATTGAATCAAGTTTGCGAATTGCCTTCTCTTTACGCTTACGGTGTTTGAGAACACCAGCTGCTTCTTCAATAAATCCACGACGTTCTTCTGGTGTTGCCATCAAGATTGCATCGAGCTGACCCTGGCCAACAATCACGTGCATCTCGCGGCCGATACCGGAGTCGCTCAGAAGCTCTTGAATATCTAATAAGCGAGAAGCCTCGCCATTGATCTGATACTCGCTCTGTCCGTTGCGAAAGAGAATGCGGGAGATGGTTACTTCTGTGTAATCGATTGGAAGAGCGCCATCTGTGTTATCGATTGTCACTGCAACTTCGGCGCGACCAAGAGGTGCGCGACCTGACGTTCCGGCGAAAATAACGTCTTCCATCTTTCCGCCACGTAGAGACTTCGCGCCTTGTTCACCCATTACCCAGGTGAGTGCGTCAACAACATTTGATTTTCCAGAACCATTTGGACCAACTACACAAGTGATGCCAGGTTCCAGACGAAGAGTGGTCGCCGATGCAAAGGATTTAAATCCTTTGAGGGTTAGGCTCTTCAAATACACGCGGTTAACCTACCGTTGACAGCGCCATAGGTATAAAAGCGACTCAGTTCAAGTTGAACTTGAGGGTTTGTGAAGTGTTAGGAAGTTAACTTTTCTAGAGCACTTCGAGCAGCAGATTGTTCAGCTTCCCGCTTACTCTTTCCATTACCGGTGGAAATCGCCTCACCGGAAACCATTGCAACCGCAGTAAAACTCTTGTCATGATCTGGTCCTGTTTCTGTCACTTGATACTCAGGAGAGCCTTTGCCAAGAGATGCCAGGAGTTCTTGCAGGGCTGTCTTTCCATCTAGCCCAGCACCCTTTGCGATTGCTCCATCGAGAGTTTCTTTAATGAGGGCACGAACAACCTGTGTGGATTTTTCAAATCCGCAATCAAGATAAATGGCGCCAATCAGTGCTTCAAGGGCATCGGCTAGAAGCGAATTTTTATCGCGCCCATTTGTAACTTCTTCGCCTTTTCCAAGTCGAATGTACTTTCCAAGATCAAGTGTCCGCGCAATATCGGCGAGCGCTCTCATATTCACAATCCCCGAACGCAGCGGAGATAAGCGACTTTCATCGAGATCTGGATACTTTATATAAAGCTCTTCAGTCACGATCAGACCAAGAACGGAGTCTCCAAGAAATTCGAGACGTTCGTTAGTGGTGGTAATTCCAGTCTCGTATGCAAACGAGCGATGGGTAAAAGCTAACTCAAGCAGTTGCGGAGAAAGTTGTACTCCTAGTTGCTCGAGAAGTTTTGAGTACAGATCAGACCTCTAGGACCTGACGGCGGTTATAGGTACCGCATGTTGGGCATGCAACATGGTTGAGCTTTGGTTGCTGGCACTGTGGGCAAGTTGAGAGCGCTGCAGCAGTTGTCTTCCACATGCTTCGGCGTGAACGTGTCTTTGAACGAGACATTTTTCGCTTTGGTACTGGCACGGTAATCGTCCTTAATCTTAAATATTAGAGGCCTAAGTATCGCCTATTTCTCAGAATTGCCAAAATCCAGCCCATCGAGGCCTGACCAGCGGGCATCGATGACTTCATGGGCATGGCCCTCGGGAAGCTTCTCCCACTTCTCCCCGCAATCGGGGCAGAGGCCCAGGCACTCATCTGAGCAGAGAGGGTTAACAGGCAAGGTAAGGATGATTGCATCGATCACGGGGATTTCGAGATCCATGAGATCGCCTTCCATCTGAAGCTCTTCTTCTCCTTCGAGGTCAACATCTTCATCCTCGCGTCGCTTCTTTCGACCCTTCTCATTGGTCGGTTCATAGCGGTAGAGCTCTTGGATCTTTCTATCGATGACAACTTCAACGGGATCTAAGCAACGAATGCATTCTCCTTGTGCTACCGCGTAAATATCTGCGCTTGCCAGTACACCTTCAGTCACCGATTCGAGTCGAATATCAAGCTCAACTAAATCGCCTTCAGGAACGGCGATAAGTGGAACGCCTATTCGAGCGTGAGCCGGAATATCTAATTGATACTCCTTCATTTCTCCGGTACGGCGAGGAAGATCATGCGTATTGAGAATGAAAGGGTTGGTGCGCTTGGACATCAGATTTGATTACTTATCTGAATTAAGTTGAGCTAATACATCTTTATCGTCAGCACCTTCTAGGCGCTCACGTCCGCGTGCTACTGCATCCATAGTCTTATTAAGGATGACTTCGAGCGTCGCTAAACGCCCATCAATATATGCCTCTACCTCGCGGCGCTCATTTTCAGCAATATCGCGCGCCTCATCAAGAATGCGCTGTGCTTCATCGCGTGCTGCTTGAACAATTGCTGTTTGCTCGACCATGCGAGCAACATCCTCACGTGCTGTGGCGATCATTGCTTCGGCACTGGAGCGACCTTCTTCAATAATCTGATCCTTATCGCCGATGATTACTTCAGCAGAGAATAAATCCTTTGGAAGTAGTTCACGCGCGCCTTCAAGAATCTCAAGCATTTCCCCGCGGTGCACAACACATGATGCAGAAAGTGGAACTCCACGAGCTTCTTCAACTACCGCAATTGCGGTATTGAGCTTTTCGATTGAATCCATTGTCATTCTGATTCTCCTACTCGTGCCATCAGTGCCTTATTTACATTTGCCGGAACCATAGATGAAACATCTCCCCCGAAGTGAGCGAGCTCTTTAACAATTGATGATGATAAGAATGAATGTGTCGGTGAAGTCGCCATAAACATGGTCTCCACGCCAGAGGCTTGGGTGTGCACCTGGGCCATCTGTAATTCGTAGTCAAAGTCTGTTACCGCACGAAGGCCTTTGACGATCGCTTGAACGGAATTCTTCTTACAGTATTCAACAAGTAATCCATCGCCCGTATCTACTCTTACATTTTTAAATTTCTCGATATTAACCTGGATCATCTCCATGCGCTCTTGAATCGTGAATAGGCCAGATTTCTTGCGATTGACGAAGACTGCAACGATGACTTCGTCGAACTGATTGCTTGCGCGCTCGATAATATCGAGGTGTCCAAATGTGATTGGATCAAACGATCCGGGACAAACAGCGCGCTTCATGGTGCAAACGCTAGCAATGAATTGATTTGTTATCCATTTTCAACGTCATTAGGCGTGGGTGAGCCATAAAAAATAGTTGCTTGGCCGTAATTCTTTTCACGAATCTGCTCAAGACCATCCGGCCAAAGAAGCTCTCGGACTCTGCTATTTCTCTCAACTGCAATGAGGGCTTGAGGATGAAGAAATCCTCCAGAGACAAGCTGGATTAGGGTTTCGGTCACATCAATATCATCAACATCATAAGGTGGATCTATATATACAAAGTGATAATGAACTTGTGCTTTATCTTGCAAGAATCGGTGAACTCCCATGGAATAGAGATGAAAAATTCCAGGGCACTGTGCAGATTTCAAATTCTCGTAATTACTCTCAATCGCTTTTAAAGCGCTCTCATCCTTCTCTACTGCATGCACCAAGCTAGCTCCACGAGAAAGTGCTTCTAGCGCTATTGCGCCTGTTCCGGCATAGAGATCGAGAACATGCAATCCATCTAGTTCTCCAAATTCAGATGTCAGAGTAGAGAAAAGCGCTTCACGAGCCCTATCTGAAGTGGGGCGCGTTGCACTTGCTACAGCATCGATATTTCTGCCTTTAGCTCGACCTGCAATGATTCTCATCGTCTACGCCTTATCTATAAATTCTGCAGCGGCATCGCTTTGAATTTGCGAGAGCTCTGCTTCTAATAATGAGTGCTGCTTGATATCTCCTTCAAGAATTGTAGAGGCATCTTCGCGTGCCTGCTCAATCATGGATTCATCACGTAATACACGGAGAAGTCTTAAGTGAGATCGGGAGCCTGATTGACTTGCACCCAATACATCTCCTTCTCGACGTTGTTCCAAATCAATACGAGATAGCTCAAATCCATCGACCGTACCTGCTACAGCATCCAAGCGCTCTCGGGCACTTGATTCAGGAAGAGCAGATGTCACCAGAAGGCAAAGACCTGGAGAAGTTCCGCGACCCACACGACCGCGTAATTGATGAAGTTGAGATACACCAAAGCGGTCGGCATCCATAATCACCATTACAGTTGCATTCGGAATATCCACGCCAACTTCAATAACAGTCGTTGATATCAGCACATCAATTTCTTTATCGGCAAAGGCTTTCATCGTTACATCTTTTACTTCAGCAGATTGCTTGCCGTGCAGTGGTGCAACTCGTAAGCCCTTCAACTCACCGCTTTGTAACATAGGTCCTAGTTCTTCGACCGATGCCAATACGGTTGATGTCTCCCCCATCAAGAAATCGATATCTGCATCTTCTGACGTTCCTGCGGAGATTCGTGGCGCAACGACATATGCCTGGTGTCCTTGCAATACTTCTTCGTGAATACGCTGCCACGCTCGCTCTAAAAATGCAGGCTTCTCGAGAACCGGAACGACGTGTGTAGTAATCGGTTGCCTTCCAAGTGGAAGTTCGCGAAGTGTTGAAACATCGAGATCGCCAAAGACCGTCATCGCAACCGTTCGTGGAATTGGCGTTGCTGTCATAACAAGCAGATGTGGCGGGGTTACTGCTTTGCTTTTCAGTGCATCTCTCTGCTCGACACCGAAGCGATGTTGTTCGTCGACAACGATGAGACCTAAATCTTTAAAGTCAACGCTCTCCCCTAAAAGTGCATGGGTTCCAATCACAATTCCTGCAGCACCGGATGCGGCCAGCGCCAGTGCCTCTTTTCGTGCAGCTGCGTTTTGAGACCCGGTAATCAGAGTGACTTGCGTGGCAATCTCTATGCCGCCGAGCATTCCGCCTTGCGCTAAATCACCAAGTAACTTTTGAATTGTTCGAAGATGTTGGGCTGCAAGGACTTCTGTTGGTGCAAGTAGCGCTGCTTGTCCGCCATTATCTATAACGGTGAGCATCGCACGCAGCGCCACGATTGTCTTTCCGGAACCAACTTCACCTTGCAACAAGCGATTCATGGGATGAGGCTGAGCTAAATCGTTCTCAATTTCAGCTGCAACAGATTTCTGCCCCGCAGTTAATTCAAATGGCAGGGTTTTATCAAATTCGGAAAGGAGTCCACCGACAATGTTTGGGCGTGCGACTGCATCCAAACCCTTGAGTTCTTTACGGCGAGTGAGAAGTAGAAGTTGTAGTAGGAAAGCTTCGTCGTATGTAAGCCGTTCACGAGATTTCTCTGCTGTATCTAAATCAGCAGGGTTGTGAAGTTGCGCCAGGGCTTGATGCAATGTTGGGTAGCCATATTTCTCTCGAATACTCTCAGGCAGATAATCTGGAACCTCATCAAGCGCCGCGAGAGCGAGCTCGATGCATTGTGCAATCTTCCAAGATGGCATCTTAGAACTCGCTGGGTACATGGGAAGATACTTGCCAGCAAAACTTTCTACAGCTGCATCGACATCATTGCCATCTGCGATGAGTTCATAATCGGGATGGGCTAATTGGCGCTTGCCATTAAAGACTCCTATTTTCCCCGCAAAGAGCCCTTGCTTTCCAACTTTGAGCTCTTTCTCGCGCCATGCCTGATTGAAGAAGGTGAGTGAAAGCTTTGCAGTTCCATCAGTAACAATAACTTCGAGAATATTCCCTTTTCGCCCTTGTAGTCGTCTACTGCTGGCGCTAAATACTTCAGCGAGGATTGTTACTTCATCTCCCTCATTAAGTTCTGAGATATTTGAAAGTTCGCCTCGCACCAGATATCGCCTTGGATAGTGGTGCAGAAGATCGCCGACCGTGTAATAACCGTACAGCTCTTTAAGAACCTTTGTCGTTCTATCCCCTAAAACTCCTACTAGTTTGGAGTCGAGGGTGGCCATGTCTCTATTCTCTCGTGATATCCAGTGTTCTATCGGATTTAACCCACCCTGAATGGGTGATCACTATTAAAGTTCTCTCTTTACATTCGGCCTTGATCTTTGCCTCGATGCGAAGAGCTAAATCCGTATCTAAATGTTCGGTGGGTTCATCCAGCACCAAGATGGGTGCATCTGAAAGTAGGGCCCTAGCGACAGCGACACGCTTTCCTTCACCGCCTGATAACGGACGTCCGAATTCGCCCAAGACGGTATCCAGAGGAATCTCATCTAGTTCCAGAAGTGCAAGGGTTTTATTCAGTTGGAGATCTGTTGCAGTCGGATTGGCAATCTTGAGATTCTCCCGAAGAGTTGTATTGAATATATGAGTTCGCTGAAGTGAAGAGGCTAGAAATTCTGAGAGATTTCCAATTTTCGAGAGCTCGACTCCCCCAACTTTGATACTCCCTGAGTAAGGAAGCGCCCCGCACAGCGCAAGGGCGAGAGTTGATTTACCGCTTCCGCTTCGCCCTCGAATGACAAGGAGTTCACCTCGAGAGACGCTTGTCGAAACAGGAGCCATAAATGGTTTATCCCAGGCAACGCATACGTTCTGTAAAACTACATCATGTTCCGTGATTGCCACTTGCGCACCCTCGTTGGCAGCAGTGGGTAGTTCCAAGATTTCAGAGACCGTTCTTTTGGCTCGCAATAATTTTCCCGAAAGAAAGAGGTTTGGGTACCAAGTTGTCACTCCCTCAAAAGCAACAAGTGGAAGGAATATGGCCATCGCGATTTTGACCGCAGGCAAATCGGCCGAATCTCTTACGGAGGCAAGAAGCTGGACGGTTCCAGTGATCGCAAATCCAAGGGCAATCAAAGTTATAGTCTGCAACTTTCTAATGAGATTTAGCAGGGCCTTCTCTTGAAGAAATATTTGTTCTTCTATGGTGTGAATTTTTTGAGAAATCAGATGCGAATACCCGTACACCTGCGCTTCTACTGCACCGTATGAAGCGCTTTCGAGCGCCTTTGCGTATTCATTCTCCAAGAGTTCAATTTCTTGAGAAAGCCAGAGGGCAGTTCTTGAAACTAGAGTCGGGATTAAGAACAGCAATGTAAGCGATACTGGAATGAGCACCATCAAAGTGGGGGAATAGATCCACCAGCTCAGCAAGAGCGAGAAGAGAATCGAAACTATTGCTGAGTAACGTGGGAGAGTTATTCGAAGTGCATACTCTTGGGCTCGTTCAACATCGTCAACTATCGATTTAACATAACTACCGGATCTCGAATCCCCAACCAGCGCGATATTTCGCCCACTTATTTTCTCGAAAAGTTTAGTTCTGATTGAAGTCAGCGCCCGAAAAACTGTTTCATGACTAATAACTCGTTCAGCATATCGAGCGACAGATCTAAAGATTCCGAAGAAGCGCACCATAACTATCGAGACAGAGAGAACGAGAATTGGTGGGTGCGATGATGCCATCGTAATAAGCCAAGCGCTTGACACCGTTAATCCAATGCCACCAATTAGGGCAGAGCTGCCGAGAATCGTCGATAACGCCATTTTGAATCTTGGGCTTTTCATGGATTCACCCGCTCAACTTCTAAGACACTATCCGCGCTCGAAATAAAATCACGTTCATGTGTAATGCAGATCAGAGCAGCGCCATCGGCGACAGCACTTCTCAGGGCAGTCATGATTGCAAGGGAACTCTCTCGATCTAAATCCGCGGTTGGTTCATCAGCAATAATGAGAGAAGGTTTACGAATCAGTGCGCGCGCGACCGCGACCTTGCGAATTTGCCCTCCTGAGAGCTCCGCGCTCTTCTCGCGCGCTCCCCCAAGGTATGTTTCCAATCCATAGGGAAGATCCACAAGATGTAATGAGACTGCTGCACAAATTTCTTCTATCTCTCTATCTAAAATTCCTGGAACGACTAATTTGAATTGATCGCGAATAGTTCCGGGAGCTAGCTGAGGAAGCTGGGGAATCCACCCTAAATTCTTCTGAAAAGAGTTGACTTCGGAATCCAGGAGATTCTTGTTATCAACTTTGATTTCAATCTCATTGTGTATTCCTAATAAGTTCTCAGCGAAAGTGCTCTTCCCTACGCCTGAATCACCAACAATAAAGAGAGACTCGCCCCGAGAGATTCCTCCACCTGCTATTGAAGTTTGGATGACTCCGGGAATAGTGAGATGCCAGTCATTCCATGAAATTGAATTAAACGATGGGAGCGCAACTTCATGGCTTGGCATTCCTGGCATGTCAGATCTTTGTAGCTCCTGAATTCTTGCGAGAATCTCAGAGCCATCGGCAGATGCATGGAATAAAGATGCAGCATTTCTGAGGGGAAAGTAGACCTCGGGGGCGAGGATAAGAACGGTCAAACCAGTTATGAAGGGGATATTTCCTTCAACAAGTCGTAGGCCAATTTCAACGGCAATCAGCGCAACCGAAATGGTCGCAGCAAGTTCTAGAACTAGCGCAGAGAGAAACGAAACTCTTAAAACCTTCATCGTCTCATCTGTGTATTGATCACCCATTGAGCGGATGCGCTCTCCTTGTGACCTATCGCGACCGAAAATCTTCAGGGTGAGAAAACCTTGCAATGAGTCTTCGAAATATTTTGAGAGCGTGCCCAGTGACTTCCACTTCTTACTCACTGCGTCATTAGTGTATTTACCAATGAGGGCTCCGAAAATCGGGATTAACGGCAAAGTAACGATGGTGATAAATGCAGAGAGTGGATCAAAGAGAAATATTGTGAAAATTACGGCAAATGGAACGAAACTTGCTCCGAACATTTGCGGCAGAAATCTTCCAAGATAGATATCGAGCGAATTGGAGCCTTTAATAAGTACGCCAGTGAGTTCAGCTGATCCGAGAGTGTTGTCACCTATCGGATCCTTAGTTATTGATGCCCTTAATTCTCTCTTTAAGCGTGCCGCTTCGTAGCTGCACCAGTATTCAAAGTTTGAGGTGAAGGTCGCTCGAAAGAGCCACAGCCCTGCAAGCGCGAGTATGTATTTTTCATTGCTCGGGTGGCTATAAATGATTCCTACGATGAGTGCACCAATGAGCAGTGCATTCGCAATCACTATGAAGGCGGAAAGTAAGGCGCCAAATAAGGCGCCTATAAAAAGTCTGCGGCTGCCGCTCATGGAGAGCAACAGCCGCAGGTCTTTAGATTTCACTGATGCAGGATATGTGACGCAGTATCTAAAACACCACGTTCTGGATTAACAATCTGGCTCGCACTTATGCGCTTTCTAAATACCCAGTATGTCCAACCCTGATAAATAAGAACGAGTGGCGTCATGATGACCGCAACCACCGTCATTACCTTTAAGGTGTATTCGGTACTCGAAGCATTTGTGATTGTGAGATCAAATTGCGCTCCCAATGAACTTGGCATCACTCTTGGGTAAAGAGCGAAGAACAAGTTCGAAACAAAAGTTGCAATAGCTAGGGCCGAGAATATGAATGCCCAGCCTTCTCGCACCTTGAGAGTCGCTACCAAGCCTGCCACCCATGCAAGAGCTACCACTGTTGAGAGAGCCAAGACTGTTACATCAAGCTCTGGGAGCATCAGATTTGTCCACACCAAGAAGGCGACCGCAGCAACGGCTGCAACTAGACCGATCTTGACTGCAAAGTTTCTTGCTTGCTCGCGAATTCCACCCGCGGTCTTGAGGGAAAGAAATACAGCCCCATGTGTAAGAAAGACTGTCAGTGTGACAACTCCGCCAAGAAGTGCGTATGGGTTGAGAAGGTTGAAGAATCCTCCAACGTACTCAAGGTTTCCTTGTGCGGATTCCTCGATAGGAACGCCACGAACAATATTTGCAAAGGCTACGCCCCATAGAAGCGCTGGGATTGCGCTGCTGATAACAATCGCAACATCCCAACGTTGCCTCCATTGTGCTTTGCCGTATTTGCTTCGATACTCAAATGCCACGCCTCGAACAATTAGTGAGACGAGGATGAGGAATAGCGGTAAGTAAAATCCGCTGAAGAGCGTGGCATACCACTCAGGGAATGCCGCAAATGTGGCACCTCCTGCCACGAGTAACCAGACTTCATTTCCATCCCAAACGGGTCCGAGAGTTGTTAATACTGCGCGACGATCGGCTTCATTGCGAGAAACGAATGGAAGCAACATTCCGACTCCGAAGTCGAAACCTTCCAAAATAAAGTATCCAACCCAAAGCACTGCGATGAGAAGGAACCACGTTGTTTGAAATGTCATTTTGATTCCCCCTTAGTAAGACATCACGAGTGGTTTGTCGGAACTTCCGCCGAGTTGTGGATCTTCATAATCCAGTTCGGTTGCAGGACCATTCTTAATAACCTTAAGAGTGAGGCCCACTTCTATAAATGCGAGTACGCCGTAGAGCAGCGTAAAGACAATCATTGTGAAGAGAACGCTTCCAGCTGAAACGACGGCGCTAACGCCATCTTCAGTCTTAATCAATCCAAATACAGCCCAAGGTTGACGAGCTGTCTCTGTAAAGATCCAGCCGAATGAAATTGCTATCAAAGGTATAAAAGGAAGTGAGATCATCGAAGGCAGGAACCACCGAGCCTTGGGCAATTCTCCGCCTTTACGTGTACGCCATAAGGTGTAAAGCGCAAGGAAGAAGGCAATCGCGCCGAAGCCAATCATCAACCTAAATGACCAATATGCAAGAGGGATATTAGGTGTGTAATTTCCTTCACCAAATTCTGCATCATATTTTGCTTCGAGATCGTTGACCCCCTGAACTGTTGATTTGAAATCACCAGTTGCAAGGAAGGAGAGAACAGATGGAACATCTATTTGGAAAACAGAACGAGATCCGTCGAGTGTTCCGACTGTGAGAAGCGAGAATGGTGCTGATTCAGTCGTTTCGTAGAGCGCTTCTGCAGCTGCCATCTTCATCGGCTGTTGTTCTGTCATGACCTTACCTATTGCATCGCCAGTAATTCCAATAGCTATAAAGCTAAGAATTACCGTGATGAGCCCAAGTTTGAGAGTTGGACGGGCCATCTCAACATCCTTCTTTTTAAGAATCAGGTATGCGGAGATCCCTGCCATAAATGCCCCTGCTGCGAATGCGGCTGAAGGAATTGTGTGCAGAAAAGTAACAACGGCTGTCTTCTGCGTAAGAACAGTGAAAATATTTGTGAGTTCTGCACGGTTCTTCTCTTCATTGATGATGAAGGCAACGGGATGTTGCATCCAAGAGTTCGCAGCCAAAATGAAGTATGCAGATAGCACGGTGCCTAGCGAAGCTAGCCAAATTGTCGCAAGGTGGAGTTTCTTTGGTAGTCGATCCCAGCCAAAGATCCATAGTCCTAGGAATGTGCTCTCAAGGAAGAATGCAAGTAAACCTTCCATGGCAAGAGGTGCCCCGAAGATATCTCCTACAAATCGGCTGTAGGAAGACCAGTTCATTCCAAATTGGAATTCCTGAACAATGCCAGTTACGACTCCGATTGCGAAGTTAATGAGGAAGAGTTTTCCGAAGAATTTAGTTGCTCGTAAGTACTTCAAGTTGTCGGTGCGATACCAAGCTGTTTGAAGACCTGCTACGAGGAATCCCAATCCAATTGTGATTGGAACAAAAAGGAAGTGATAAACAGTTGTGATGGCAAATTGCCAACGTGCGAGATCTAGCGCATTCATTGATGCGACTCTCCGTTTCTGAGTTGCTCTACTAACTCACTTCATAGTCTGCGCGCTTTCCGAAACCGTTTTGTTGGATTCCGCTGTCTGCCACCTCACATAGCTTTTTTTACGCGTAAAAATGAGAGGGTTGGCACTCATCTTTCGCGGATTCGCCCTAAAGCGCCCCCTCTTGATACCCTTTCGCCCTGTTCGATTTTGGCAGTTCAATTTAGAAGGAGAACCACCCATGGCATCTTCATGCGACATCTGTGGCAAGGGTCCAAGCTTTGGCAATAACGTTTCACACTCACAGGTGAAGACACGTCGTCGCTGGAATCCAAATATTCAGCGCGTTAAGACAATTGTTGCTGGTGCTTCAAAGCGTCAGAACGTATGTACTTCATGCCTGAAGGCTGGAAAAGTTACTCGTTAATTTTTAAGTTCAATTAAAAATGGCTCCAGGAAACTGGGGCCTTTTTTATTTCCACCCCTGTTATTCCTGAACCTTCACCAACGGTGCCGATCCGGATGCCAGGTAACTCTCTTCCGGTTGCAAGAAAAACGTGATCTTCGCCGCCTGCAAGAATCCAACTCCAAATATCTGAATTTATCTCCTGTGCCAGCTCAATGAGCTCTTGGAATTCTGGGCATTGTGAAATGAGTCCAGTATCAATATTGAAACAAACCCCGGAAGCTTCTGCCATTTGTTGCACCTGAATCAATAGCGAATCACTTATATCTGCCATTGAAGTTGCACTGAGGAAATCCACTTCGTAATCCAGTGAGGGTGCAGAGAACTCAGAGAGAGCTTTATCGGCCGCAGCGGAGTTAACTGAAATCTCTTTTGTGAGAAGTTCAAGTCCTGCCGCCGACCATCCCGGCAGCGATGAGACGAATATGCCATCTCCTACCTGGGCGCCGTTTCTAAGAATTGGGTTCGCCGTGTGACCTATGGCAGTCATTGCAATTGTGATCACAGCCGAACGGGCGATATCTCCCCCAACAATCGAAGCGCCAGCACGTTCTGCTTCATCTCTCATTCCGCGTGCCAAATTTTCAATCCAGGAAAGCTCTTCGGTTCCGGTCAGCGAGACAGCCGCGACGAGGTAATCGCACGTTGCGCCCATCGACATAACGTCAGCAATATTTGCCGCCGTAATTTTTCTGCCTATATCAAAGGCAGAGCTCCAATCTGACTTAAAGTGAACATCGGCTATAGCCATATCTGTTGTAATTACTTGTTGGGCTTCGCCCATAACAACGGCTGCATCATCGCCGATACCGACAAGAACTCGGGGATCGCTTGTTGCAAAAACTTTCTTTAGCGCGGAAATCACATCTGCTTCGCTAAATCCCATAGCCATAAGCCTAGGACATGAGATAGCGTTAGGGCGAAGCGAAAGGAACCCACATGTCTGTACAGGCTTATATTTTGATTCAAACTGAGGTTGGTAAAGCCTCATCAGTCGCTAGTGCGATTAAAGGTATTCCCGGTGTAACTCTCGCTGAAGGCGTCACAGGTCCTTACGATGTCATCATGCGCGCAGAGGCGCCATCAATGGAGGAATTTGGTCGCGCTGTTCTTTCAAAGGTTCAAGCGGTTCCGGGTATTACTCGGACGCTGACTTGTCCAGTAACGAATTAATCTAGAAGAAATTAATTTAGAACGCCGTTGCTTCGGGATTCAGCGCTCTTAAGAAGGTGTGTGATGACCTCAGTGTAGGAAACACCTGACGCCTCCCACATCTTCGGAAATACCGATGTCGCAGTAAATCCTGGCATTGTGTTGAGCTCATTGAGAATTACTTCATTATTCTTTCTGAGGAAGAAATCAACACGGGCAAGGCCGGAACAACCTAGCGCAGCAAAAGCTTTTATCGCGCTCTTCTTAATCTCTGCTGCTGCACTCTCTGAGATCGGAGCAGGAAGCTCAATAGATGTCGCTCCATCTAGATACTTTGCTTCAAAGTCATAGAACTCGAATTTTGAGTCAATGTGAATCTGTCCTACAACCGATGCCTCTGGCTTTCCATTGATCTCGAGCACTGCGCATTCAATCTCTGCACCGATAATCATCTGCTCCACAATTGCTTTGCTATCGAATCTGTGGGCATCTGCAATTGCTGCAGCCAATTCGGATGCGTTCTTGACCTTTGTTGTTCCTCGAGAAGACCCACCACGTGCAGGTTTTACAAAAACAGGATATCCAAGGGATGCGATCTCTTTCTCAACTTTATTCTGATCTGTTGACCAATCGGATTGAGTTGCAACCACGCCTGCGGCAACCTTGATTGAATGAGCTGCGAAAATTTGCTTGGCAAAGGATTTATCCATTGCAGCCGCTGATGCAAGAACACCCGAGCCGACATATGCGATATCTGCCATTTCAAGTAACCCTTGAATGGTTCCATCTTCACCATAAGGTCCATGGAGAAGCGGGAAGACAAGATCGATACTGAGAGGCTTTCCATTCGATGAGAATCCAGAGATATCTGCAATTACTTTTGGTGCTTCGGTTGGAACTTCAGGAAGTACGCCATTCTTTATCTCCATTGAATGGCCATCAGGGATGAGAACCCAGGATCCATCTTTTGTGATGCCAATCAAGATGGGTTCGTAGAGAGAGCGATCAATCGCTGCAATTACACCGCCTGCTGAGATACATGAGATTTCGTGCTCACTGCTTCGACCACCGCAGATAATTGCAACGCGCTTGCTCATCGAATGAAGTTTTCAGCCTTGGTTGTTATCTCCATAAGCCTCTGCAGCGCATCTTGTGGCGATAACTTCTCGCTGACGATATCTGCAACCGCTTCAATAACTGGAACTTCGATGCCTACTCGGTGTGCAATTTCAAGTACGGCACTTGATGATGCAACGCCTTCAACTGTCTTTGACATCTGCTTACGGGCTTCTGCAATAGAACCTGTGCGGCCGATGTATTCACCGAATGTACGGTTACGGGAAAGTGGTGAACCACAACTTGCAACGAGGTCACCCATACCGGCAAGACCTGCCGCTGATAACGGATCAGAACCATGTGCCGCGCAGAGACGAGCTACCTCATTGAGTCCGCGAGTAATAAGCATCGCCTGTGTGTTCTCGCCATAGCCCATTCCGATGGAAAGTCCGACGGCGAGAGCGATGACGCTCTTAATTGCTCCCGCTAATTCGCAACCTTGAACATCGACAGATGTGTAGACGCGGTAATACGGCGTGCGGAATAAATCTCTGATTTGATCAGCGAGTTCAAGTGATGCTGCCGCAGCTACTGCGCCGGCTGGCTGGCGAAGTACAAGCTCATCAGCAAGATTAGGACCGGTAATGATTGCAATCTTATGCATACCGATGACATCTATAATTACCTCAGTCATGCGCATCTGGGTGCTGATCTCAATTCCTTTGAGCGTACTCACGATGGTACAAGTCTCAGAGAAGCGTGACTTCCACTCTTCAAGAGTTGATCTAATTTGCTGCGCTGGAATTGCTAAGACATAAACATCTGAGAATGCGAATGCATCATCGAGGCTATTGGTTGCTACCAAAGACTCAGGCAGCACATGGCTCCCGAGGTACTTCTTATTTGTGTGGAGAGTGTTGATTTCCGTGATTACTTCAGCGCTGCGACCCCACAAGAGAACATCATTTCCGGCATCGCTTAAAACTTGCGCCATAGTTGAACCCCAAGCGCCTGCTCCAAATACCGTTACTTTGCTCATGCTCTCTTCTTCTTAAAGTTACCCGTGCGTGGAAGTTCTGATGTATGCGGGTCAAAGATTACTTCAGGACGCTTCTGGCCACGAATATCCTCGAGAAGTACCGTGATTTCACGCATGATCTCCGCTGTCGCCTCTTTGAGGGCTTGAGGATCCTCGTGCTTTCCCTTCCAAGGTGAAAGGTCGACAGGTTTCCCAGCTCTAATGATGATTGTCTTTCTTGGAAAGAGTGAGAGCTTCTTTGTGTAATTTGGAACAACCAGTTGCGATCCCCATTGAGCTATTGGGATTACTGGAGTGTCTGTCTCAAGCGCAAGCCGGGCACAGCCTGTCTTTGCAACCATTGGCCACATATCTTCATCTCGCGTAAGGGTTCCTTCTGGATACACCCCGAGCATATGGCCCGCTTCAAGCAAAATCTTGGCGTGATCTACAGCTTTCTTCGCGTCAGAAGTTTCACGTTCTACTGGTATCTGTCCTGCAGCTAAAAGTATCTTTCCAATTACCGGAACTTTAAAGACACCTGATTTTCCAAGATAGCGCGGTGCGCGACCATTGCGGAAGAGAAATTGTGTGAAAACAAGAACATCCAGGTAAGACATGTGATTACTCGCAACAATCACGCGACCCTTCGATGGAATATTCTCTGCACCTTTCCAATCGCGGCTCATGAAGAGGTTGAAGATTGGAATAATTAAACCCGCGCAGATTTTGAATGTGAGATTTGTTCCCAATGGATAACCACGCGGAGGCGCGTAGGAAACTTTGAACTGCGACATGTAAGAAATTCTAGCCGTAAAAGAAAGAAGGAGCCTTGCTTTCGCAAGACTCCTTCTTTACTAAAGTTCTAAGAATTAACGCTTCTTAGCTGACTTCTTTGCTGGCTTCTTCTTAGCAGGAGACTTCTTCGCTACTTTCTTAGCAGCAGTCTTCTTCTTTGCTGGAGCCTTCTTAGCTGCCTTCTTTGCAGCTGCCTTCTTCACTACTGGCTTTGCAACAGCCTTAACTTCTGGCTTTGGTGCTGGACCTAGTTTGCGATCTCCGGCAATAACTTCCTTAAGTGCCTTTGCAGGAAGGAAGCGAGCCTTCTTTGAAGCCTTGATCTTGATTGTCTCGCCTGTGAATGGGTTACGTCCCATACGTGCCTTGCGATCAACCTTCTTAAACTTACCGAAATCGTTGATCATCACGTCGTTACCTGCAGACATGTTACGAACGATTGTGTCAAAAACTACATCCACAGCGTGTGCTGCTTCCTTCTTGCTGCCGTTGAAGTGTGGGGCCAACGCAGCGATGAACTGGGCCTTATTCATTCAATATCCCCTTAATTTCGTTTCTTTACGCGTAAAAATTAAGCTTTTGCTTAACTGAGTAAAACTTAAACCTTAGTTAGGGGTGAGGGCGTTATTAGACGCGCGTGTCGCAGTGAAATGTTTTCGTATAAATTGCAGTATTTATGCGTAAAAAACCCTCATTCTCTTATTGAGAGTTTTACAGATAGTACTCACCCCGCATAGAAAAACCTTGATTTACGCTTACTTTCAAGCGCGAATCAAGGTTCTCTTTATTGATTAGATGCGAATTGGTAGCGTCGTTGGCTTAAATGAAGGGCGCTTTGCTTCAAATGCATCGATTGAATCGGTCTGCTTAAGTGTTAAGCCGATATCGTCGAGTCCTTCCATAAGACGCCAGCGGGTGTAGTCATCGAGTTCAAATGCGACGGTGACATCCTTGTATGAAACTGTTCGAGAATCGAGATCAACGGTAATCGCCGTAGTTGGATCGCTCTCAATGGCTACCCAAAGAGCTTCAACATCTTCTTGAGGCAGAATGACGGTCAGAAGGCCACCCTTAAGTGAGTTGCCACGGAAGATATCTGCAAAGCGGCTAGAGATAACAGTCTTGAATCCATAGTTCTGTAGCGCCCAAACTGCATGTTCGCGTGAAGAACCAGTTCCGAATTCAGGACCGGCAACGAGAACAGTTCCTTTCTTGAATTCTTCCTTATTAAGGACAAATTCGGGATCGCTGCGCCATGCGCTAAAGAGACCATCTTCAAATCCGCTGCGAGTTACTCGCTTGAGATAAACGGCAGGAATGATCTGATCGGTATCAACATTGCTGCGACGAAGAGGAACACCTGTACCTGTGTGGCTAATGAATTTTTCCATGATGTTTTTCCCCTCTTACAAATCTGCCGGTGATGAAAGTGTGCCGCGGATGGCAGTTGCTGCTGCAACAAGTGGGCTGACAAGGTGGGTACGTCCGCCCTTACCTTGACGACCTTCAAAGTTTCTATTTGATGTTGATGCAGAACGCTCACCAACAGCAAGTTGATCTGGGTTCATACCAAGACACATTGAACATCCTGCATTTCGCCACTCGGCACCTGCATCGAGGAAGACTTTATCCAGGCCTTCCTTCATCGCTTGCTGACGGACTCGTTCTGAGCCGGGTACAACGAGCATGCGAAGCTTCGGTGCAATCTTCTTTCCTTGCAGAACTTCTGCAGCTGCACGCAGATCTTCAATGCGACCATTGGTGCAAGAGCCCAAGAAAACAGTGTCGATAGCTATCTTCTTCAGTGGTGTTCCAGCTTCAAGGCCCATGTAAACAAGGGCGCGTTCTGCAGCTCCTCGCTCTTCAGAATCAGCGATATCTGCAGGGTTTGGAACTGATGCATTAAGCGGAAGTCCTTGTCCTGGGTTAGTTCCCCATGTAACAAATGGCTCTAGTTCATCTGCATTGAGAGTGATTTCAACATCGAACTTTGCATCTGCGTCGGTAAAGAGAGTCTCCCAATAACTTTGGGCTGCTGCGAAATCTTCTGGAGCATGTGGCTTGCCCTTGATGTAATCAAATGTCTTCTGGTCAGGTGCGATAAGTCCAGCTCGCGCACCGGCTTCGATAGACATATTACAAATCGTCATGCGGCCTTCCATAGAAAGTGCACGAATGGCAGAGCCACGGTATTCGATGATGTAACCCTGTCCCCCGCCAGTACCAATCTGGGCGATGATTGCAAGGATAATATCTTTCGCTGTTACGCCGGTCTTCAGTGTTCCTTCGACGCTTATCGCCATAGTCTTTGGGCGGCGTGATGGAAGAGTCTGTGTAGCAAGGACATGTTCCACTTCTGAAGTTCCGATACCGAATGCAATTGCGCCAAATGCACCGTGAGTTGAAGTGTGCGAATCGCCGCAAACGATTGTCATGCCTGGCTGAGTAATTCCAAGCTGGGGTCCTACAACGTGTACAACGCCTTGATCAGCGTCGCCCAATGAGTGGATTCGGACCCCGAATTCTTTAGCGTTATTTCGCAAGGTATCAATCTGGAGCTTTGAAACAGGATCTGCGATTGGTTTTAAAATATCTAAAGTTGGTGTGTTGTGATCTTCTGTTGCGATAGTTAGATCTGGGCGACGAACTTTGCGCCCGGCAAGACGTAGGCCATCGAATGCTTGCGCACTTGTTACTTCGTGAATGAGTTGTAGATCGATGTAGAGAAGGTCAGGTTCTCCGTCTGCTGAACGAACGATATGGTCTTCCCAAATCTTCTCCGCTAATGTCTTGCCCATCAGTCTCGTGCTCCTTCATTCGTATTTCACTTAAATTCGTATCTCAATTGCATCTCAATAGGTGGGATGCTAATATCAATCCGTGGATAAGAAGAATAGCGGAGTCGGCGTATTAGATAAAGCCGTCAACATCTTGGCCACTCTCGAGTCCGGCCCACACTCCCTGGCAGAGCTCGTAGCTGCTACTGGTATTGCTCGTCCTACCGCCCACCGTTTAGCTGTGGCCCTTGAGCACCATCGACTCGTCTCTCGTGACCTCAATGGCCGCTTCATCATCGGTCCTCGCTCCTCCGAACTTGCCGCTGCAGCAGGTGAAGATCGCCTCATTGCAGCTGCCGGCCCTGCCCTAGCAGCTCTGCGTGATGCAACTGGTGAATCGGCACAGTTGTATCGCCGTCAAGGCGATATCCGAATCTGCGTTGCTGTCGCTGAACGTTTATCTGGGCTTCGCGACTCTGTACCAATTGGTGCATCACTAACTATGCAGGCGGGATCTGCTGCACAAATATTAATGGCTTGGGAAGATTCAGAGAAGATTCATCGCGGATTAAAGAATGCGCGGTACACCGCAGCTCATTTGGCAGCCGATCGTCGTCGAGGCTGGGCGCAATCTGTCGGAGAACGTGAAGCAGGAGTTACATCAGTTTCTGCACCGGTACGCGGACCCAATGGAAAAGTTATCGCAGCTGTTTCTATCAGCGGCCCTATCGAACGCTTAGGGCGTCAACCTGGTCGCCTACATGCTGCAGCCGTTGTTGCGACGGCAGAACGCTTAACGGAACATCTCAAGCAGGGTAAGTAGCTCTTGAGCAGGCGAAGAGGGTTCTCGGTCATTACGGCGATCTTCGCCCTCATTGCACCAGTTTATGTCTCCGCACCTGCACAGGCGGCTTTGACGCAAACTGCAACCACTGCTGGAGTTGTTTACGGAAAAGATTATTACACCGATTCAAATCCTAAACTGAACTGCTCGTCGGGTTATGCGCTAACTTCGATTTGGTCTAACGCCGAACTTGTAGCTGCCAACGAGGACTATTCCTTAGCACTTGCAATAAGTTGTACAAAACTCAATGATGATAGAACTTTGGATTCAGGATTGACTGAGAAAATCAATGGATTAACAACAAGAACGCCTAATTTGGCAAGTTCTTGCACTACCGGGAAGGTCGCCACAGGAATTAGAGTCACCGTAATCAACTCTAAGTGGGTGACAAATACAGGCGTAAACTGTTCAAGTTTCGCTGATTACTCGGGTGCTGAGACACGCCCAATGGCTAACTCAACGACACCAACAGCAAATCCAGCGGTTCTAGTTACGAGCAACAGTAACTGTCAATCTGGAAGCTATGTTGTTGGCATCGAATATGAATCCGGGGCTGGGTTGCACAAAGTCGGAGCGCTCTGTGCAGAACTAGCCGCACCGCAATCAGCGATTACGATCACGACAACTAGCGCGACCTATGGCACCAATTTAACGCTGACCTCAACTGGTGGTTCTTCTGGTGGCTCGTTTACCTACTCTAAAATTTCTGGCAGTTGCACGCTGTCCGGGGCAGTCTTAACACCAACTGCGAATGGAAGCTGTGTGGTTCAATCTAATCTTGCAGCGAACTCTTTTTATCTTGCCAAAGCCTCAACTGCTACCACCATAGTTATTACTGCAGTTACTGCTAGCGCATCTTTGACATTTGCTCCAGGGGATTTGGTTTATCGCCAAGTAAAGGAAATTACCGCCGTTTCAACCGTTGCAGGGAAGATAACCTTTAGAGTTGCAGGGAAAACCCTTCCTGGATGCAAAAATAGAGTTGCCAACGCTGCAAACTCCTTTACCGTAATTTGCTCCTACAAGCCTGCCAATCACTCTTATGTGACGGTAAGTGCCACATTGGTCCCCACGGATGAAAACTATTTCGGATCAGTGACTAACAGCGCGCGGTACCTAGTGACAAAGCGCACAAACTCGCGGTAAAGTTGAATTACGAAAGTAATCTCTCTTAACGCTCCGATAGATCGAGTTCGCGGAGAACCCGAGAGATGATCGAAAATCCAAAACCTTTACGTTGTAAGAGCGATTGGATTCGGCGCACCTGAACATCGGGTGCAAGGCGTGACATGGTGTTGTACTTCTTAAAACCAAGATCAAAGGCCGATCGATATTCGGATTCATCATCGATAGCTTCAAGTGCCTCATCAATCTGCTCTTGAGTGACGCCCTTCTGGCGAAGCTCACCCGCAATGATTCGCTTTGAGATCTTCTTATGGTCATGGCGCGACTTTGCCCAAGCAAGTGCAAACTCTCGATCGTTAACGAGGCCACTTTCTTGTAGACGGAAGAGAACTGCTTGAGCAATATCCTCTTCTACCCCACGAGTTTTAAGGTGAGCGAGAAGCTCGCCCTTACTCTTTGCTCGAGTAACAAGTGCGTTAAGCGCAATTGTGTGAGCAACTTCGTAAGGGTCAGAGCCCTCGCCTCGTGAAACCTTTGCAAATTGCAGAGAAATTAGAAATCAACCTCTGCTGCTGCTTCATCGATCTCAGCGATAAGCGCTGCATCGACCTCTACAGGTACGAAGCTTGCGCGAATCTTTGATTCGATCTCATTGGCAAGATCTGGGTTATCGATAAGGAAGGCACGTGAATTTTCCTTACCTTGACCGAGCTGATCTGCCTCGTAGGTGTACCAAGCGCCAGACTTCTTAACGATACCGAGCTCTACGCCCATATCGAGAAGTGAACCTTCGCGAGAGATTCCAACACCGTAGATGATGTCGAACTCTGCCTGCTTAAATGGTGGAGCCATCTTATTTTTGACGACCTTAACGCGTGTACGGTTACCGACAGATTCGGTGCCGTCCTTCAGCGTTTCGATACGACGGATATCAAGACGAACAGATGCGTAGAACTTAAGCGCCTTTCCACCTGTTGTTGTCTCAGGGGAACCGAAGAAGACGCCGATCTTTTCACGGAGCTGGTTGATAAAGATTGCAGTTGTCTTTGATTGGTGAAGTGCACCAGTAATTTTGCGCAGCGCCTGAGACATAAGACGTGCCTGCAGACCCATATGTGAATCACCCATCTCGCCTTCGATTTCAGCGCGTGGAACAAGTGCTGCAACTGAGTCAACGACAACGAGATCGAGTGCGCCAGAGCGGATCAACATATCCATAATCTCGAGAGCTTGTTCACCTGTATCTGGTTGTGAAACGAGAAGCGCATCGATGTCGACACCGAGCTTCTTTGCATACTCTGCATCGAATGCATGCTCTGCATCGATAAATGCACAGATTCCGCCAGCCTTCTGGGCGTTTGCGATTGCGTGCAATGTAAGAGTTGTCTTACCTGAGGATTCTGGTCCATAAATTTCAATGATGCGGCCACGTGGTAGGCCACCGATTCCGAGAGCAACATCGAGTGCGACAGAGCCAGTTGGGATAACTTCGATAACTTGTGCTTGTCGATCTGACATCTTCATTACTGAGCCCTTACCAAACTGACGTTCGATTTGAGCAAGTGCGGTATCTAACGCCTTTTGACGGTCAGATGTATTTTTATCTTCAGGCTTTGATTTTTCAGCAGCCACTGTCTTCTCCTTTTATCTCGAACGTTGGCGAGCGCCACCGTTGGTATTCGGCCCAGAAGGTACGGATTTCTCGGCTACGGCCCTTGGCGTTATAGAGACGCTGTGGGCGGATGCTGAGCACCGCTCTGGATGTGCAGGGATTAATATATCCGAACATCTGTTCGAAAGGTATCAGGCGCCACTGACAAGTAGGGTGTGTCGCGTGTTGATCCTGCTGCCCCCATCCGAGAAGAAGCTGGAGACCAGCAAAGCGACCCCGGCCTACTCGGTCTACACCGGAGTGCTCTACCAAGCCCTCGATTGGGCGAGCCTCTCCCCTGCGGCGAAGAAGCGTGGCGAGAACGCCCTCATGATTATCTCGGCGAAGTACGGTGCCGTACGCCCAACCGATCGCATTGAGAGCTACAAAGAGAAGATTGATAACAAGAAGATGAAGGGTGTCGTCGCGGCAAAGCTCGACCCGATCAAGGTTCCCCTTATTGTCGATTGCCGCTCATCTACCTATAAGACTGTCTGGCACGCACCCGTGGAAATCACTGTCGAAGTTCGAGTTTCTACAGTCGTCGATGGCGTCCGAACTGTTGTCACCCATATGTCTAAGAAGACCCGCGGTGAAATCACTCGCTGGTTACTGCAGTCGAGATCGATGCCAAAGACACCCGAAGATCTCTATGCAATCGTCTCTGAGAAATATCCCTGCGCGCTGACTCCATCTGATGGAGTTGATCCATGGGTTCTTGAAGTAATTGCCGTCTAACTATTGGATGAGAAAGCGGTCTTCTTTATAAAGTCCACAGTTAGTTTTGGATAATTCCACATAATTACATGAGCGCAATTATCAACGATGATCCAACGTGAATGCTTTGGAGCTACCTCGCGAACTTGAGCTTTCGGATGCGGCAGAGTCAAGTCATAATCTCCGAAGACTATAGAGACTGGAATTTTCTCTGAGATTGAAGAGTCGAACTTCTTGAATCGAATAGCTCGCCATGTTGGGTGATATCCAATTGATTGCGCCATGGCCAATACAGAATCTTTACAAGACTCGAATGAGAGATCGCGCCAAAGATGGGTGATCTTCTTATAGCCAAGTGCCTTAAGCGGTGGCAAGTGATAAGCAATTCGAAGAAAGTACTGCGATATTTTTGCAAGAACTCTTGCCAATAGACTTGGTGGCAACTTCTGTGTTGGACCTTCGTGCCATAAGCCGGCTGGGGCGAGAGCGGTCACGCTCTTTACGCGATCTGGAAACTGTGCCGCCATCTCGAGGGCTATCCAACCACCTAGAGAATTTCCAGCGACGTGGAAATCTTTTACACCATGTTCATTTACCAATGTTGAAACTATGGATCGTGCAAGCGATTGTGGATCAAGCTCCTCATCACCAAGTGGCGCAGAGCCATGTCCTGGAAGATCGATCGGATAAATCGTAAAAGTATCTTCAAGCCCTGGATGTAAAGTCTTCCAAATATTTCCAGCTGAACCGAGCCCGTGAACTAAAACTAAAGCCGGTAATTCAGGCTTTTTGGAGAAAACATCGGTCGTCACTGGCATTGGTTATTTGTACTTTTCTGTCTCGGTAGGACATTGTTTACAAACAGCCTTCCAAATTTCATCTGCCTCGAGGCCAGCGGCAAGGGCTTGATTAACGGTAAGTGACCCGATTTCGCTAATTGCAATATCTGCAGAAAAAGAAGGCGCCCAGGATTCACCAAATGAGAGCGTCAGTCTTTCTCGTAAATCAGATATACGCATCAGTGTTTACGGCTTCTTAAAAGAGCGTGCGCTCGACAAGAAGTTCAGCCTGCTCGCGAGATTGCTTTGCAGAAATTGGCTGCATCGCTTGACCGAGCAACCATCGCATCGCAAGTCCTGTTCCGGCCTCAGATTTAGTCGCCTTATAGATGCATTGGGCAAGAGTGAGATAGAGAGGGTTTTCTGAATGAGACAAAATCGCTATCAGCATCTCTTGATCGAATCTGCGCATCGCAGCTAGCGCTGAATCGGTTGAAATTTCTTGTGACAGAGTTTCTAGCGCATCGGCTGGCGTTCCTGCACGATCGGCAACTTCGACCAATCGTTCCACCTCTGCGCCGATAAGAGCGATTAAAACTGCGTTCTTATCTCGGTAATGGTTGTACAAGGTCGCACGTGAGACCTCTGAGACATCGGCAATTTCAATCATTGAGATATTTGATGCACCTTGTTGTGCAATAAGTTTCTTTGTACCTTCGAGAATTGCGCTCTCGGTGCGACGATGTATGCCGCCTTGGAGAAGGTATTTAGGCTGCGTCGACAACGGTGAGCTTTGCACTTTCACGAGATGCGAGTTCATGTGTAACCCCGGTCATCACTGATGAAAGAGTGAGGCCCAGAGCTTCGCAAATTGCATTGAGAAGTTCAGATGACGCCTCTTTTTGACCACGTTCTACTTCAGATAAATAACCAAGTGAGACTCGAGCCTCTCGAGCAACATCGCGCAATGTGCGTGACTGAGAAGTACGGGCGCCACGAAGTGTGTGACCAACTGCTTCACGTAATAAAATCATCGCCGCCTCCTTCTGTGCTTCCGAGAATTTACTTTCCGCGAGAGCTAAGAATACGGGCAAATGTGCCAATCGCGCTGGATATAGCCCCTTGTCGCACCCCATCGCGCCCACTATCTAGCGTCAGATGCAGGGTTTGATTTACGGGGCCGCATATAGCGATCCAGACCGTACCCTCACGGATTCCTTTGTAGTCACCTGGTCCAGCAATTCCCGTTGTTGCTATTGCCCATGTAGTTCCAAATTTCTTCATCGCACCTTCGGCCATTTCGCGAGCGACTTCTTCGCTAACTACGGAGAATGAATCGATCGTTGATTGAAGTACGCCAAGTTCGCGCACCTTCACATCAGATGTATATGAAATTACTCCTCCACAAAAAACTTCTGACGATCCTGGAACTTGAGTGAGTGCAAAACCAACTCCACCACCTGTAAGAGATTCAGCTACGGAAACTGTTGCTCCCTGGGATTTCAGCAGTTCAACTATCTGGCGGGCATGCGACTTTGTTGGCATGTGCCGAAATCTACCCCCGGGAAGGACTTTTCTGCCAGGTGCGGATGTAGTCATATGCAGTTGTGACGGTCAAAACAATCGCAACCGAGATGAAAGCTATCCGAAACCACTCAAGCCAATGTGGGAAGGGGAGCATAAAGAAGCCAACGCCGAAATTCTGCATTAATGTCTTTAGCTTTCCGCCCTTGCTTGCTGGGATAACCCCACCCTTAATGACCAGCAATCGGAAGAAAGTAATTCCAAGTTCACGGGTAAGAATCAAAATCGTGATCCACCAGGGAAATCTCCCTTGGATTGAAAGTGAGATCATCGCCGAACCAATCAGTGCTTTATCTGCAACAGGATCAAGAAATGTCCCTAAAGCTGTGATGCGATTGGAATTTCGAGCCCAACGTCCATCGAGAATATCTGTGAGGCCAAGTATGAAGAATATTGTCCAAGCCAAGACTTGGTACCGCGAATTATCTCCGCCGTCGAGGAAGAGCACATAAACGCCGAAAGGAATAAGCGCAATTCGTGTAACTGTTAAGAAATTTGGGGTTATGAAACTTGGAACTTTCATTGCGCCTCTGCCACTAAATCAGCGCCCATCGAATCGACGATGACCGCCTCAACGTATTCACCAACTTCAAATGAAGTTCCAATAAATGTAGTACTGCCATCAACTTCTGGCCCTTGATGAGCCGCTCTTCCCTCTTGCAACTCTTCATCCTCGATGAGCACGCGAACCTTCTCGCCAATTCGCGCTTGAGCTCTTGAAGAAACCATCTCATCGGCAAGTGAAGAGAGAGCTTCAACGCGTTCGCGAATTACATCTACATCAACTTTATCTGACAAATCTAGAGCTTCTGTATTGTCTTCGTCGGAATAACCAAATATTCCTACTGCATCTAACTTTGCAGCAGAGATAAAGTTAGCTAAATCGTCGTATTCTTCTTGAGTCTCCCCCGGGAAACCAACAATAAAATTGGAGCGAATTCCAGCTTCAGGAGATAGCGCTCTAATTTGGTTAATGAGATGCAGGAATTTCTCAGAATCACCGAAACGTCGCATTCTGCGAAGGACAGTTGGGCTCGTATGCTGGAAAGAGAGATCAAAGTACGGCGCGACTTTCTCTGTCTCAATCATCGCTTGTAGGAGCGTTGGGCGCATCTCTGCCGGCTGCAGATATGAAAGTCGCACTCTCTCAATACCCGGAATCTCGGTAAATTCGTGAAGAATTTTCTCCATTAGCTTGAGATCGCCGAGATCTTTTCCGTAGCTCGTAGTGTTTTCGCTGACCAGGAAGAGTTCACTAACGCCATTGTCGGCAAGCCACTTCGCCTCTTGCAAGATTTCCGTCGGGCGACGAGAAATAAATGAACCTCTGAAATATGGGATTGCACAGAATGAGCAACGACGATCGCAACCGGATGCAATCTTGAGCGGTGCCCATGGAGCGTTTCCTAAGCGCTTGCGGAAGAGCGAACCGCCAGCCCCGAGTGATGATGAATAGCTCTCATCACGCGCAGCCGCGCGCTCAACAGGAGCGATTGGAAGGAGTGCTCTGCGATCTCGTGGAACATGGGGCGTATGTGAATTGCCACTGATAATTGATTGCAAGCGCTCAGAAATATCTTGATAATCATCAAAACCTAGAATCGCATCTGCTTCAGGAAGCGCCTCTGCTAACTCTTTTCCATAGCGTTCAGCCATGCAGCCAACTGCAACGACAGCTTTTGTCGTTCCATGGCCTTTAAGTGAATTTGCTTCTAGAAGTGCATCAACCGAATCCTTCTTTGCCGATTCAATAAAGCCGCAAGTATTAACAACTGCTACCTCTGCGGATTCAACATCATCTACAAGAGTCCATCCATCTGCTGCTAATCTGCCTGCGAGTTCTTCAGAATCTACTTCATTGCGGGCGCACCCCATTGTGACTATAGCTACCGTGCGCGACATGCGGGTGATGTTACAGCCTTATTGAAAGTTAAGGGGTGACCTATCTGAAAGTTCGGCGAACTTCTTGATTCTGGCCACCAAGTGGGGCCAATAACTTGCCATTATGAGTTACATCAACTCCAGCAGGATTACTGAGATAGAGACTAATTGATTTCTCTGCCTTAAAACTCTTCACATCGCCTTGAAAGATAGATCCCTTTTCAACGCTCTTGCCATCAACAACAATATTGATAAATGAGTTTCCCCGAATAGCAGATAACTTAAGGGTTACAGGACCTGCAACTTCGGCAGCTGTCTCTGTTGGTTCAGCAACAGGTGAAGGTGTTGCACTCTCAGTCGGTTCTGCAACCTGCGTAGGTGTTGCGCTCTCTTTGACGACAGGTGCTACAACTTCAGATCCTTGATTGCTCATGACAATTTGAACTGAGGCTATAACCACAAGAACGATGGTTGATATGAGAGCCGGAATCTTCCATGACAAAGTCTTCTCTTCACGAGGAATCGCAGCAACGTTATTTTCTGCAAGGAGATCATGAATTGCTCGTTGATCCATTGAATGTTCCGCGTTATACATTTCTACAAAGTGATTTGGTTCAAGTCCTAAACGCAGAGCAATATTCTTTAAGTGTCCACGAGCATAAGTATCGCCACCACAGTGAACGAACTTATTTGACTCCATCTCAGTGATGAGACCCATGCGAATACTCGTCAGCGAGGCGAGCTGTTCAAGAGACAGCCCTGCGCTCTCGCGACGTTCGCGGAGTTCGCTACCAGTGGTCATGGGCCCAATTCTAAATCCCTTAGTGTTGCAAGCGATACCGTTTTGACCCCCGAAAGGTTATCTCACCCCTAAATCCAACTCTCTAAAAGAAGGTTCTAATAGTCGCGGAGCGTGGCAAGGACAGAATCAATTTCATCAGGCTTCACCATCACGGTGCGCGCCTTTGAACCTTCAGATGGTCCCACTATCCCGCGGGATTCCATGAGGTCCATCAACCTTCCAGCTTTTGCGAAACCAACACGCAACTTCCGCTGCAACATTGATGTTGATCCGAATTGAGTGCTCACAACAAGTTCAACTGCTTGAATAAGAATCTCTAGATCGTCACCAATCTCTTTATCAATATTCTTATTTGCCTGTGCGACCTGGGTTACATCATCGCGGTATCGAGGCGAGAGTTGTTTCTTCACATGATTAGTGACTGCTTCAATTTCGCGCTCTGAAACATATGCACCTTGAATACGAATGGCGCGGCTAGCACCCATAGGAATAAATAATCCATCGCCTTGTCCAATGAGTTTTTCCGCACCTGGGCTGTCGAGGATCACGCGGCTATCGGCTAATGAAGAAGTTGCGAAAGATAGGCGCGATGGAACGTTTGCCTTAATAAGTCCGGTTACAACATCAACGCTAGGGCGTTGCGTAGCCAGCACAAGGTGAATACCTGCAGAACGTGCGAGCTGAGTAATGCGAACAACAGACTCTTCAACTTCACGAGCGGCAACCATCATCAAGTCGGCAAGCTCGTCGATGATGACAAGTAGATATGGATACGGCTCAACTACGCGATCCGATCCTGGGGGGGCTACTACTTTTCCTGCACGTACAGCTTTATTGAAATCATCAATGTGGCGGAAACCAAATGTTGCAAGATCTTCATAGCGAAGATCCATCTCGCGAACAACCCAAGTCAGAGCATCTGATGCCTTTTTCGGGTTGGTGATGATTGGAGTAATAAGGTGAGGAATTCCTTCATAAGCGGTGAGTTCTACACGCTTAGGATCAATCAGAATCAAACGGACATCATCAGGTGTAGAACGCATCAATATAGAAGTGATCATCGCATTGATCATCGATGACTTTCCCGCACCCGTTGCACCAGCTACGAGAAGGTGCGGCATCTTTGCGAGGTTTGCGCAGACAAAGTTTCCTTCTACATCTTTTCCGAGAGCCACGAGCATCGGATGGTGATCCTGGCCAGCAACACTTGAGCGCATGACATCACCGAGTGCGACAATTTCGCGATCAGCATTCGGAATCTCAATTCCTACCGCGGACTTACCCGGAATTGGGGAGAGAATTCGAACTTCGCTACTTGCAACTGCATAAGAGATATTCTTTGAGAGCGCAGTAATTCGCTCTACCTTAACCGCATTTCCAAGTTCAACTTCATAACGCGTAACGGTTGGTCCACGCATGAAACCCGTAACCACTGCATCGATTTCAAATTGTTTAAAGACTTCCGTTAAAGAGGCAACAACAGTCTCATTGGCTTTGCTCTTTGCCTTTGCAGCCGGGCCAACCTTTAGTAAGTCTTGAGACGGTAACTCGTATTTTGTATCGCTGGTGAGAAGTAGCTGTTCGGGACGCTTCTCGCTCTTGGGTGCGGGTTGCAACTGTGTATCTAGAGGAGCTTTAGGAATTTCGACCGTAAACTCTTCATCAAATTCATCTTCGCTGATTTCATCTTCCGGCTCTTGGTTCCAAGCGACAACAGGTGATTCAAATGGCGGAGTATCTGTGATTTCAAAGTCATCTTCATTGCGCGATGGTTTCTTCGACCAGAGCCAGACTGCTATTACCTGAAGCTTCGATCCAACTTTTGAAATTGGCGTTGCCGTAACAATTAGAATTCCAAAGAAGAAAATTGCAAGCAAGAGCGGATAAGCCAGAAGTGATGTCATGAGCGCGACGAGGGGTTTTGATACCCAGTATCCGAGCAGCCCCCCGCCTTCACGAATTGCTGTTGCGCCCATTGGATTGGTTGAACCGAGAGAACCATTAAGTAGATGCGCTAATCCAGTTGCACTAATGATGAGAGTGATCGTTCCGATAGTAATTCGGCCCGTGACATGACTATCGTCAGGTTTTCTAAAGAGTCGAATTGCAAAGTAAATCAAGACAAGTGGAGTTAGTACTCCAATGCGCCCAAATGCACCGTAGAAGAGAGAGTAGAGATTTCTGCCTACAAAGTTGTCGGCGTGGAACCAAGTACCAGCAATAGCTGCGAGTGAGAGAATGAGTACAAGAAGTGCTGCACCGTCGCGGTGATGTTCTGGATCTAAATCACGCGCTCCGCGAGCGATAAATCTAACTGAAGCGCCCAGAGTCTTAGCTAGAAAGCGCCAGATTCCAGCAAGAGCTGAGCCAATAGTTCCTACTATTGAACTCGATTTGCTGCGTGTTTTTTTCCTAGCCACACCTTCAATCTTAGGTGGAGAGTTTTTTATCCTTGATTAGGCGCGCCGTTTATACCTCAACGACTACCGGAACAATCATCGGACGGCGTCGATGCTTTTGACCGACCCATCCCCCGATAGTTCTACGGACTACTTGCGAAAGTTGATGTGTTCCATTGACGCCTTCTGCAACAGCGGCGGTAAGAGCTTTTTCAATCTGTCCCTTTACTTCATCAAAGAGCGCTTCATCTTCATTAAAGCCACGTGCATGGATATCAGGTCCAGCAACTATCTTTCCGGTTTGAGATTCAATGACGACAATGACCGAGATAAATCCTTCTTCTCCCAAAATCCTGCGGTCCTTTAATGAAGATTCGGTTATGTCTCCGATACTTCCGCCATCGACATAGACAAATCCACAAGGAACAGATCCAACAACTTCTGCCTCATGGTTTATGAGGTCAACAACAATTCCATTCTCGATGATAAATGCGTTCTCCCGAGGTACACCAGATTCAATTGCGATTTCCGCATTTGCCTTTAGGTGGCGCCACTCACCATGAACTGGCATTACATACTTAGGTTTAACAATGTTGTAGCAATAGAGAAGTTCGCCAGCTGCTGCATGGCCGGATACGTGAACCATGGCATTTGCTTTATGGACAACTTTTGCACCGTAACGAGTGAGTTCATTGATCACTCTAAATACAGAATTCTCATTTCCTGGAATAAGTGAGGAAGCAAGAATGACTGTATCTCCATCACCAACCCGAATTTGGTGATCTCCGTTAGCCATTCGCGAAAGCGCAGCCATAGGTTCACCTTGCGACCCGGTGCAGATGAGAACGACACGATCATCATAATTATCTAATTCGCGAGCATCAAAGAGGATTCCCGACGGAACGTTTAGGTAACCCATATCTTGTGCAATCTTCATATTGCGAATCATTGAACGTCCGATAAAGGCAACTCTTCGATTATGCATCGCAGCGGTATCAATAACTTGTTGCACACGATGGACATGCGAGCTAAATGAAGCCACGATGACGCGGCGCTTGGTGGATGCAATTACCCTGTTGAGAGCTGGCATGATTTCGCGTTCCGATGGAGTAAATCCTGGGATATCTGCATTGGTGGAATCGACTAAGAAAAGATCTACGCCTTCTTCGCCTAAACGAGCAAAGGTACGTAGATCTGTGATTCGCCCATCGAGCGGAAGCTGATCCATCTTAAAGTCACCGGTATGCAAAATCGTTCCGGCCTTTGTATGGATTGCGACCGCAAGTGCATCTGGAATCGAGTGGTTAACTGCAACAAATTCAAGTTCGAATGGTCCGACATCTTCGCGCATCTCTTCACGAACTTCGCGAGTAAGCGGAGAGATCCTGTGCTCTTTGCACTTAGCTGAAATCAAAGCAATCGTTAGCGGTGATCCATAGATTGGAATATCACCTCGCTCGCGCAATAGGTATGGAACAGCGCCGATATGGTCTTCATGGCCGTGTGTAAGAAAGAGTCCAACAACGTCATCGAGGCGATCGCGGATATAGCTAAAGTCAGGCAGGATCAGATCGATACCTGGTTGATTATCTTCTGGAAACAAAACTCCACAATCGACGATAAGTAGTTTGCCGTTCATCTCATAAACGGTCATATTGCGACCGATTTCAGAGATTCCGCCAAGCGCAACAACGCGTAATCCATCGGCAGGTAACTTGCCAGGAGTGCCTAAGTTGGGATGTGGGTGTTGAGTCATTCGTTAAATCTTTAGGTTTACTTCTTCAAGTTGACGCCACCTGCAGCGAGATCAATACGCAGCTGCGCGATCTGTGCTTCGGTTGCATCAACAAGTGGCAGGCGAGTTGTTCCTCCGGGAAGGCCCATGAGTGACATCGCTGCCTTGGTCAAAATTGCACCTTGTGTGCGGAATGTTCCGGTAAAGACCGGCAATAACTCTTGATGAATTTCAAGTGCGCGAGCTGAATTACCTGCAAACCAAGCATCGAGCATCGCCTTCAGTTGATTTCCAACTGTATGGCCGCAGACAGAAACAAAGCCAACTGCGCCCACAGATAGGAATGGAAGATTGAGAATGTCATCTCCTGAATACACAGGGACAGCGCATCGCTTAATTACCCAAGAGGTGGCTGCAATATTTCCTTTTGCATCTTTAAGCGCAACAATATTTTCAACTGTTTCAAAGAGCTTAACGATTGTGTCTGATTCAATTTCTACACCTGTGCGACCTGGAATGTCGTACATCATGATTGGCAGATCTGTCGCCGCAGCAACTGCTCTGAAGTGAGCTTCGATACCTGCCTGTGGTGGCTTGTTGTAATAAGGAGTCACGACGAGCAAGCCATCTGCGCCAGCATCTTGTGATCTCTTTGCTTGTTCGACTGTATAAGAAGTTTCGTTATCGCCTGCACCCGAAAGAACTGTGATCTTCTCGCCAACCACGCTCTTTACAACCTTGATGATCTCAAGTTTCTCGGATGATTTCGTTGTTGGTGCTTCTCCGGTAGTACCGTTGACGGCGATTCCATCGTGGCCGGTATCAACGAGATGCTGAGCGAGTTTTGCAACGCCATCCCAGTCGATGGCTCCATCTTTTGTAAATGGGGTAACCATCGCCGTAATTAAACGGCCGAAAGGTGGCTTGATACTCATCTGGGAATCTTATCGCTTAAGGCGCGATACGACCAGATTTTTCAAAGGCCCCGTAGGTAAGAGGCATCAATTTTGCGAATTCGGCTTCCATCTTTTCGGCAACCATCTCGATTTCTCGCTGTGGGTAGCTTGGAAAATGCGAACCCTCGCGAGCTGTGCGAAGTGATAAGAAGTTCATGAGTGCGCGAGCATTCATAGTTACATACATTGAAGAGTATGTTGCAACTGGAAGTACTACGCGAGCAACTTCGCGAGCAACGCCTGCTTCAAGCATCTTCTGATAAGAATCGTAGGCAACGAGATATGCATCTTTCATCGCCTTAATGGAGAGATCGAATTGCTCGGGAGTTCCATCTTCAAATGTATATGCGCCTGTCTTTCCAACTTGAACTAATTTACGGTCCTTAGATGGGATATAGAAGACTGGCTTGAGTTCGCGATAACGACCTGACTCTTCGTTATATGAAGCGATGCGGTGGCGCATAAATTCACGGAATACAAAGATTGGAGCTGAAACGAAGAATGTCATTGAAGTGTGCTCAAAAGGTGAACCGTGGCGTTCGCGTGCAAGGTAATTGATGAGTCCTGCAGAACGTGCTGGATCTTCGCCGATCTCATCCATGGACTGTTCACCTGCAGTTGATACGCGAGCGGCCCAAATAACATCGGCATCGCTTGCGCTTGCTTTGATGAGTTCTACAGATACATCGTCTCTAAAGATCACGGTTTCAGACATGAGCGCACCTTATCTTTTAACCCCCCTGCCCCTGATGGATATCTAGGGCAGAATAAGCGCGTGTCCAGAGTGAACCGCGCCACCGCAACGCAGAGTCTGAGCGTCTCCTTTACGGTTGGCCTCTACGGAACTGCATTTGGCGCCGCAAGTATCGCCGCCGGGTTCTCATTACTACAGACCTGTCTTCTCTCATTGTTGACCTTCTCAGGAGCATCTCAATTCGCAATCGTTGGAGTTATGGGAGCAGGTGGAAGTGCAATATCTGGAATTGCAACGGCATCTCTCCTTGGAATTCGAAATGGTTTGTACGGGTTGCGAATGGCGCCAATTCTTAAGGTGCGTGGATTGAAGAGAGTCGTTGCAGCTCAAGTCACGATTGATGAATCAACAGGCGTTGCTGTCGGACAAGAAAGCCTTGGCGTGGATGCAATGAAGGCGGGCTTCTGGCTTACAGGTTTTGGCGTTTACATCTTCTGGAATTTCTTCACAGTACTTGGTGCACTCGGTGCACAAGCAATGGGAGATCCATCTTCATGGGGACTCGATGCCGCAGTTCCAGCAGCATTTCTGGGACTTGTGTGGCCACGACTTACTGGCAAGCTCGAAAGAACTCTCGCCGTTTCTTCGATTCTTCTTGCGGTGCTCTTATCTCCATTTATCTCTGCAGGTTTACCAATCATTGCAACGGCGCTTCTTGCCGCTATCTTCGGATGGAAGGTGCGCTAGATGAACGCGCTCTGGATTGGCGTTATCGGCACGAGCGCTCTTGCATTCCTGCTTAAGTATTTAGGGCATAGCGTTCCGGAGAAGTACTTAACGAACCCCCGAATGTTGCGCATTAATACCTTAATCCCGATTGCGCTCTTGAGCGCGCTCGTGGGCGTGCAGACAATTACTCAAGATGGAAAGTGGACCATTGATCAACGCCTGGCGGGTGTCAGTGTTGCAGTGATCGCTCTACTGCTTAAGGCGCCTTACTTTGTTGTCGTTATCTCGGCTGCAATTACTTCAGCAGTCTTATATAGACTCTAAAAATTAAGTTAAATAATTCCCAAAGCTGAAAGTTTTGCCTTCAAATCGTTATCTGAAGGCTCGGTGAGGTGGGTTCCGTCAGAGAAGACAATGACAGGAATTGATTGCGCTCCCCCATTGATCTCAACAACCTTTGCAGCAGCAGACTTATCTGCTTCAACGTCGATGTGGTTAACCTGAACATCTAACTCTTCAAAGAGGCGCTTTGAGCGACGGCAATCTCCGCACCAATCGGCGCCATACATTGTGATATCTGCTTGTGCCATGGTGGCTCCTTACATGAAGTTCTCAAGGCCGAATGTCAGCCCTGGATGATTTACAACCTGACGAACGCCAAGTAATACACCTGGCATAAAACCAACTCGGTCAATCGAGTCATGTCGAATAGTGAGAGTCTCGCCGATACCACCAAGGAGAACTTCTTGATGGGCAACTAATCCACGTAAGCGAACTGAGTGAACAGGAATCTGTCCGACATTTGCACCGCGTGCGCCATCGAGTGAAGTCGTTGTTGCATCAGGACCGGCTGATAAGCCAGCTTCCTTGCGCGCAGCAGACATGAGCTCTGCTGTACGCGCTGCTGTACCTGAAGGCGCATCGACCTTATTTGGGTGATGAAGTTCAATGATTTCTGCTGATTCAAAATACTTTGCAGCTTTTGTCGCAAATTCCATCATTAGTACAGCACCGATTGCAAAGTTTGGAGCGATGAGTACACCTGATTTAGATGTCGAGAGCAAGCTCTTGATCTTGGCGATACGCGCATCATCGAAGCCTGTTGTACCAATGACCGCGTGAATATTCTTTGAAATGAGAAATTCTAGGTTGGCCATTACGGAATCTGGAGTTGTGAAGTCAACGACTACCTGAGCGCCTTTAGATACCAAAGTATCGAGTGAGTCTCCAAGATCAAGTTCTGCAACAAGTTCGAGATCCTTCGCCTCATTGACAGCCTTAACAACCTCAGAGCCCATCCGGCCACGTGAACCAAGAACTGCAACTTTGATCATCTTCCAAGCACCTTCTCAAATTTAGATTCATTCTTGAATGGACCGACAAGTGCAAGGGTAGGCGTTTTGACCAAGAACTCGCTAGCAATTTCGCGAATGTCTTGGGCACTTACTCGAGAAATCGCCTTGAGAATGTCATCAAAATCCATTACTTGACCATAAACAATTTCATTCTTGCCGATTCGGCTCATGCGTGAGCCAGAATCTTCTTGGCTCAAGACGAGTGAGCCACGAACTGCGCCCTTTGCTCGCTCTATTTCCTCATGAGTCATTCCATTATCGGCAACATCTGCGACAACGCTTCGAATGATTTCAACAACTTCGATCGCCTTCGTTGGATTACATCCTGCGTAGAAACCTAAAACTCCAGAACCTGCGAATTGCTGGGCATAGGCGTAGACAGAGTAAGCAAGGCCACGCTTCTCGCGGATCTCTTGGAATAAACGGGAAGACATTCCACCACCGAGGGCCGCAGAGAGAACGCCCATTGCAAATCGACGATCATCGGCGCGGGCAACGCCTTCCATGCCATAGAACATGTGAGCTTGTTCGCTCTTCTTATATAGCAGGCCAACTGCTTGCTGCTTCGAATTCTTAACAATTGTATTTGGGCGAACAACAGGAGCTGCCATCACATCGAGGAAGTTATCTCGTGAAAGAGCCTCTTCGACCATTGCAACGACGCACTTATGCTTGATATTTCCTGCAACCGCTACAACTAAATCTTGAGGCAGGTACTTCTTCTTGTAATAGTTAAAGACTGTATTGCGAGACATTCCCTGGATTGATTCCACTGTTCCAAGGATTGGTCGGCCAATAGGGGTATCGCCGTAATAAGTATCGCTAAAGAGATCATGAACCAAATCACTTGGGTCATCATCACGCATAGCGATTTCCTCTAGAACTACTTTGCGCTCGGCATCTACATCGAGAGCCGTGACAATGGAAGAAGTAATCAAATCGCTGACAACATCAATTGCCATTGGTAAATCAGTATCGATGACACGTGCGTAGAAGCAGGTGTACTCCTTAGATGTAAAGGCATTCATCTCACCACCGACAGATTCGATTGATGAGGAGATCTCAAGGGCAGTTCTGCTTGTTGTGCCTTTAAAGAGCAGGTGCTCTAAAAAGTGAGAAGCACCAGCCGTAGCCGGTGCTTCATCACGAGAACCTACATTGACCCAAATTCCCACAGCGGCGCTGCGCACTGACGGAACTTCTTCCGTAACAATGCGCAGACCACTTGAGTGAACTGAGCGCTTTACTGACATTTATTCAGCAGCTGGTGTTGTTCCATCTTCGAGAACTGGAACCAAAGAGAGCTTGCCCTTTGGATCGATCTCGCCGATTTCTACCTGAATCTTGTCGCCAACCTTCATGACATCTTCAAGGTTTTCAATGCGCTTTCCACCATGCATCTTGCGAATCTGAGATACGTGGAGCAAGCCATCTTTACCTGGCATCAATGAGATAAATGCACCGAATGTTGCGAGCTTTACGACTGTACCGAGGTAACGCTCTCCAACTTCTGGCATCTGTGGGTTAGCAATTGCATTGATCTGTGCGCGAGCTGCCTCAGCTGAAGGTCCATCGGTTGCACCGATGTAAATGGTTCCATCATCTTCAATTGAGATATCTGCGCCAGTTTCATCTTGAATCTGGTTGATGATCTTGCCCTTAGGTCCGATAACTGCACCAATCTGATCGACAGGAATCTTTACAGAGATGATGCGAGGAGCGTATTGGCTCATCTCATCAGGTGTATCGATTGCCTCGTTCATGACATCGAGAATCGCAAGACGCGCTTCCTTTGCCTGGTGAAGTGCGCCAGCAAGAACTGATGCAGGAATTCCATCGAGCTTTGTATCGAGCTGAAGTGCTGTAACGAAGTCTTTTGTACCTGCAACCTTAAAGTCCATATCTCCGAATGCATCTTCTGCACCGAGAATATCTGTAAGGGCTACGTACTCGACCTTGCCATCGACATCATCAGAGATGAGACCCATTGCAATACCCGCAACTGGAGCCTTAAGTGGCACACCAGCTTGAAGCATTGAAAGTGTTGATGCACAGACAGAACCCATAGAAGTTGATCCATTTGAACCAAGTGCTTCAGAGACCTGACGGATTGCATATGGGAACTCTTCGCGAGTTGGAAGAACTGGAAGAAGTGCGCGCTCTGCAAGAGCACCATGGCCGATTTCGCGACGCTTTGGTGTTCCTACGCGACCTGTTTCACCAGTTGAATATGGTGGGAAGTTGTAGTTGTGCATGTAACGCTTCGATGTCTCTGGGCTCATTGTGTCGAGCTGCTGTTCCATCTTAAGCATATTCAGCGTTGTAATTCCAAGAATCTGTGTCTCTCCACGTTCGAAGATTGCAGAGCCGTGAACGCGAGGAATAACCTCAACTTCGGCAGAGAGCGCACGAATATCGCGAAGACCACGACCATCGATACGAATCTTGTCGCGAAGTACACGCTGACGAACAAGCTTCTTAGTAAGTGAACGGAATGCTGCAGGAACTTCCTTCTCGCGACCTTCAAAGGCGGCAGAGACTGATTCCTTAGTTGCAGCAGATATTTCGTCAATCTTGGTCTCGCGCTCTTGCTTTCCTGAGATTGTAAGAGCCTTTGCAAGATCATCCTTTGCAGCCTTTTCAACTGCTGCAAATACATCATCCTGGTAATCCAAGAAGACTGGGAATTCAGCTGTTGGCTTTGCAGCAACTGCCGCAAGCTTTGACTGAGCATCACAGAGAATCTTAATAAATGGCTTGGCAGCATCTAGACCCTGCGCAACGATCTCTTCTGTTGGTGCAGCTGCACCTTCAGCGATAAGACCGATTGTGCGAGTTGTCGCTTCTGCTTCAACCATCATGATTGCAACGTCATCAGCTGTTACGCGACCTGCAACAACCATGTCGAATACTGCATTCTCAACCTGTGAATGGTTAGGGAATGCAACCCACTGACCTTCGATAAGTGCAACACGTACACCACCGATTGGACCTGAGAATGGAAGACCTGCAAGCTGTGTAGACATTGATGCTGCGTTGATCGCAATAACGTCGTACATGTGATCTGGATCGAGCGCCATTACTGTCACAACGATCTGAACTTCGTTACGAAGTCCCTTAATAAATGATGGACGCAATGGGCGGTCGATCAAACGGCAGGTAAGAATTGCCTCTTCTGATGGACGACCTTCGCGTCGGAAGAATGAACCTGGGATCTTGCCGATGGCATACATCTTCTCTTCAACATCCACTGTAAGTGGGAAGAAGTCGAATTGATCCTTAGGTGACTTTGATGCAGTTGTTGCCGAGAAGATCATTGTCTGATCATCGAGATAAACAGCTGCAGCTCCTGCTGCTTGCTTTGCGAGGCGTCCAGTTTCGAACTTGATCTCGCGCTTTCCGAACTTTCCGTTATCGATAACGGCTACTGCTGACTTAACGTCTTGACCCTCCATGGGTCCTCCTTTGATTCGTTTCATACTTTTTCTAAGGCGCGAAAGAGCGCCTTAGAGCGGTAACTACACGCGAGGCGAAACAAATGAATCTTCGATCGAAGTTCACAGATGCAAAACAGTTATTGCTTGTATCTGGAAACCACTACCGAGGACCATATGTCCCCCGGCGTGTAGTTCTAACTAATTAGCGGCGAATACCGAGCTTCTCGATAATTGCGCGATAACGATTGATATCTGTCTTTGCAAGGTACTGCAAAATACGACGACGGCGACCTACGAGGAGCAAAAGTCCGCGACGGTTGTGGTGGTCATGTGGGTTTGTCTTCAAGTGTGTTGTGATGTCTTCAATACGACGTGACAACAGAGCGACCTGAGCTTCAGGGCTTCCTGTATCAGTAGCTGATGAGCCGTACTTTGCAATGATTTCTTTCTTTACTTCTGGTGTTAATGACATGTCATTTCCTTTTCATTCAGTTCTACTGTTCAAGAGGCTCCCCGGTTTGGATCACGGGAAATCGATTACTCGTTGGACAGGGTGAACTTTACCGGTGGGCTGTGGATAAGTGAAATCGAGCGTGGATATCGCTGATTATCTTGAATTACTTCGCTTTACGACCCAGACAGAGGTAGCTGCGGATGTCGCTGTTGTAAATGAGCTATTTGTAGGAGTAATTCTTGCAGTGAGGATCTGACTACCAGTAACCGGTGGTTTCCATGAACACGTCGCTGAAAAACTTGGATAACTGCCTGCTGTTGAGCGGGCGAGACATCCTGCAATTCGCTTTCCTGAAACAAAGAATCGGACCTTGCCGGCAGCATTTGTAGTTACAGAGATTGTGACAACACTTCCCTTGCTTGCAGCAGCTGATAGAGATGGTGCTCCAATGGTGGATGATTCGTTTGCATTGGTTACGGTTATCGAAACCGACTGATCTCCACTATTTCCCAATGTATCCGTGGCGCGGACTGTTATGTTGTAAACGTTATTGGCTCCAACATCCAAGGCGTTTTCAAAGTCTGGAGATGCCAGAAACTTCACTTGCCCAGTCACGGTGTCTACTGCAGAGATTCCGAATAGAGCGGAGTCGACACCTGAGACTATTGAGATAGTAGAAGACTCGTTGACGGAAATCGTTGCAGCCACAGTCGAAGCAATTGTATTTTCAACAAATGTGAATGTTGCTCCATTGCTAAATGTTGGCGCCGTTGAATCCGCCTCCCCGTAAGAAGCGCTTGTACTGGCGTAATGTGCCGAAATCTGCGTCGAAGATAACTCGCGGTTATAGATCTTAACCTGGCCCAAATCGACCTTTGCATTCCAAGTGTTTGCCGCATTCGCGTTGTTCATCATTAGAAAATCGCCATTACTTTGAAAAGTTCGAGCTTGGGATGAAGTGCAATTGGCGGGAGTGACGCGGCACGTTGACGCTTGCAAGGCACCATTGACGTAAATTTTCTGAGAACTCCAGTCACCAGTATCAGTCATTACGAATACAAAGTGGGTCCAATTCCCGTTGTAGCTTGTTGAGTCAACGCCATAAAGCTGAGATGCAAAATTGTTAAAACCCAACTGATTTTGGTAGTGATACACGTTGTATCCACCTGCACCCCACGAGAAAAGCATTGAGCCTGCAGCATTCTGAGCGCTGCCAGAATCTTTGAGCTTCATCCACATTTCGACGGTAACGGTATCGATCGAGGATGTGGAGCCAATACTTGAACTTACTTGATCGCTATTTGAACTTTCCTTACCAGCAAAGACAACTCCCGTTGGTCCAGATGCGGTCTTTGTCATGCCTCCAGTTGCAGTTGTTCCTGCGGTTCCACCTGCAATTGTGTTAGACCAAGTTGTACTTCCCGCGGTGTAGTTACTTGCATCAAATTGGGCAACCGGAATCAAATACCGGATAAGGATTACTCCGCGAGCACCATCGCCACCTTTTAAGGATCCAGTTCCAACTCCGGAGATTCCGGATCCACCGCCACCGCCACCAGTGTTTGTTGTTGCATTACCGGCACTCGCGGTGCCAGTTGAACCGGCGCCACCACCACCCAATCCGGCATTTCCGCCAGCAATCCCAGCACGGTCTGATCCACCGCCGCCGCCACCGCCAACAAAGAATTGTTGAGAACTTTCTACGCCCACGCCAACGCCTGAAGATGCGTTTGCAGTTAGCCATGAAATTGAAGTTCCACGTCCACCCGAACCTGCCTTTGAAGTAGCAGAGGCTGTGCCAGTTTCTCCGGCGCCACCACCTCCGCCGCCAACCCAATAATTTGCACCATC
Organism: Candidatus Nanopelagicaceae bacterium; assembly: GCA_965268205.1. Classification (GTDB taxonomy): domain Bacteria; phylum Actinomycetota; class Actinomycetes; order Nanopelagicales; family Nanopelagicaceae; genus Planktophila. The sequence goes on from OZ254161.1 coordinate 944,258, forward strand.
TGTAATCCCGGCACTTCCCGGAAAACCTTGTCCTGCAGTGTTGGCGCCACCTGCACCAGAACTTCCGCCACCGGCACCTGATCCACCAGAGTTTGTGCCCGCGCCGTACCCACCACCGCCACCACCGATTGCAATTCTTGTTGTAAGTCCTCCACCAGAAGCTTGGGAGTTGTTTCCGTTCGTACCGGTATTTCCTCCTGCAGATGCTTCAACGCCACCCGCACCGCCAGAACCAACTGAAAGATTTATATCGGTTCCATTAATTCCAACAGAAGTTAGGTTGATAACACCACCTGCGCCACCACCGCCTGCATGTCGAGAACCACCACCTCCGCCCCCAGCAACAACCAATAAATCTATTTCGCGCAAAGCTGTTGGCGGGGACCATGTATATGACGTAGCGTTTTTAAAAGCTACATAACAGAAGCCCGTATCTTGGTAAACGCTGACGCCCGCAGAAGAATCCACCGTTTGTACGCATTGATTCGAACCAACGGTCAATGCTTGGGCGACGGGAGTATGGACACTTGAAAAAATTCCCGCAAGAAGAACTACAGATACAAAGGAGTTTTTAAGCTTCTGTAAGTTCACGCGCTTTGTCGCAATCTTTCTTCATTTGAACTAACAGTTCGTCCAGGCCATCAAATTTCAGAGTTGGTCGTAAGTACCAACCGAATTCTATGGACGCATTCTTATCGTAGAGATCTAGACCTTCTTGATCGAGGGCATATGCCTCAACTTGGCGTCCGCGTTCTCCTTCAAACGTTGGGTTGGTACCTATTGAAATCGCTGCCGGCCAGAAGTTAATTCCAACGGTGAGCCAACCAGCGTAGACGCCATCTGCAGGAATTGTTTGGCCCTCTATCTTTCCGAGGTTCGCAGTGGGATAACCAATCTCGCGACCGCGCTTCTCGCCATGCACGACGACACCATCGAGGCGGTGAGGGCGAGTTAGGAGTTCACGAGCTTCTTCAACTTTGCCCTCAGTAACAAGTGCGCGAATGCGTGAAGATGAGATCACTGAAGAGTCAGATTTAAGTTCTTGAGCGTCAACGGTGAAGTTATGAGTAAGTCCGCTCTTGATCAACGTATCTACATTGCCTGCCGCTTTGTGGCCATAGGTGAAATTCTTTCCGACAATGACCGTACTTGCATGAAGTTGATTGACAAGGACAGTTGAAACAAAGTCCGCCGGTGACATCGCTGCGAACTTCTCATTGAACTTCATGACCGCAACTTGATCTGCGTTATGTATCTTTAGTAACTCGACCCGATCTGCCAAAGTGGTCAACATCGTTGGAGCTTTATCTGGAGCGAAGACTGTTGTTGGGTGTGGATCGAATGTTAGGGCAACGATTGTGCGGCCATCTGCAATCTCTTTGGCACGGTTAAGAAGTAGTTGGTGTCCCTTATGGACTCCATCAAATACGCCGATTACAACGACGTTTGTCTCAGACATATCCCCATTTTGCCTTATCTAGTTCGCGGCTGCAAAGACAGCGATTGGCTTCGCCTTTGCGCCTTCGTCTTTGAGAAGAGCAATGAGTCGATTGTCTGGTGACATCCCAGCCGCTATTTGGGTATGTCCATTTTCTTTCAGTGGACGTCCAAAGGAGAGCTCTTGAACTTCATCAAGAGTGAGCTCTCGAACCACAAATGTTGTACGTGCAACATCAGCTAGACCAAGTGCGGTGAATTTCTGAGCCTTGAGATCTTCGAATGAGACAGCGGAATCGAGAGTGAATCCGGCAACGCGGGTGCGACGAAGTGAACTGAGGTGACCGCCAACTTTTAATTCAGCACCCAGATCGCGCGCGATGGCACGGATAAATGTTCCTGCAGAACAAGTGACTTCGATATCTACTTCTGTTGTTGATTCCAGGTGACGGATATCGAGAATATCTAATTGAGAAATAGTTACTTCGCGGGCTGCGAGTTCAAAGGTTTCACCAGCGCGAACCCGATCATATGCGCGCTCTCCCCCGACTTTCACAGCCGATACTGATGAAGGGCGCTGAGCGATTGTGCCAACCATTGTTGCAAGTACTCTCTTGATGTCAGCATCATTAACTTGAGAGGCGTCCGTTGATTCGAGAATTTCACCTTCAGAGTCATCGGTGACTGTTGAGGCGCCTAAAACAATTGTTGCAATGTACGACTTATCGCCATCGGTGATGTACTGCAGTAAACGTGTTCCATTGCCGAAGCCGAGAACAAGAATTCCTGTCGCCATCGGATCAAGAGTTCCTGCGTGACCTACTTTGCGTGTACCGAGCGCTTTACGACCAACCGCCACAACATCGTGGCTCGTCATTCCCCCAGCTTTATCTACAACCAGGAATCCATCGCTCATTAGTTGTTAAATTTATCTTCAACGATGCGAGCTGGTTTATAGGCATCTTCAACGACTGGCTTTGCATTCTCGCGAGCCTTTGCAACTTCAGCATCCAGCTCGTGAACTCGCGCTAGGAGTGTGTCGAGAGCTTTTGCAGATTCTGGCAGTCCATCGAGAATGAATTCAAGTGATGGGGTAATTCGCGTTCCTAAATCTTTACCAACTGCGCTTCTAATAACACCTTTAGCTGATTCAAGGGCTGCAGCCGTTGCAGATCGCTCATCTTCTCCACCAAGAACGGTGTAAAAGATCGAGGCGTTTTGGAGATCTCCAGTAACGCGCGCATCGGTAACAGTGACAAAGCCAAGACGCGGATCTTTGATCTTTGTCTCAAGCAGCTGTGCCACTACTACCTTGATGCGATCTGCAACCTTTTGGCTGCGATGTGAATTTCCCAATTTAATCTCTCATTTCAAGTGGTTATGCGCGCTTCTTCTCGCGCATCTCGAAGACCTGAATGATGTCTCCGACTTGTAGATCTGCACCCTTACCGACGCCGATACCGCACTCAAAGCCCTCGCGGACTTCAGTTGCATCATCCTTAAATCGCTTGAGAGACTCGATTGTGACCTCTTCTGCGATAGTTGCTCCGGCGCGAATTACGCGAGCCTTTGCATTACGTCGAATGATTCCATCGGTAACGATAGAACCAGCGATAGTGCCAACCTTTGATGATTTGAAGAGGTCGCGAACTTCGGCGTTACCGAGTACAACTTCTTCGAACTCTGGCTTAAGAAGACCCTTAAGCGATAGCTCGATCTCTTCAATTGCGTTATAGATAACTGAGTAGAAGCGAACTTCAACGCCTTCTTGATCTGCGTAGATTGCAGTCTGTGGCTCTGGCTTAACGTTAAAGCCGATCACGACAGCAGTTGAAGCAGATGCAAGAGTGATATCGCTCTTGGTAATTGCTCCTACGCCGCGGTGGATAACGCGAAGATCAACTTCTGCTCCGACATCGAGTTGCATGAGTGCATCTTCGAGGGCTTCAACAGAACCAGAAACGTCACCCTTGAGGATGAGGTTGAGAGTTGAGATCTTTGACTGCTCCATGAAGTCTTCGAGTGAGACCTTCTTGCGAGCCTTCGCCAATTGAGCGTTACGTTCTGCAGCCTGACGCTTTTCAGCGATCTGACGTGAAGTACGGTCATCTTCTGCAACGAGGAATGTATCGCCAGCATTAGGTACAGATGTAAATCCAAGTACCTGTACTGGGCGTGATGGACCTGCTTCTTCAACAATATTTCCATCTTCATCATGCATCGCACGAACACGACCGAATGATCCACCAGCAACGATTGCATCTCCCACGCGAAGAGTTCCGCGCTGAACAAGCATTGTTGCAACTGGTCCACGACCGCGATCGAGGTGAGCTTCAATCGCAACACCGCGAGCAACATCAAGTGCCACTGCGCGAAGATCGATAGCTGCATCTGCAGTAAGCAAGATTGAATCGATGAGCTCATTGACGCCCATACCTGACTTTGCTGAAACGTTTACGAAGATTGTGTCTCCGCCGTACTCTTCAGCGATCAAGTTGTACTCGGTTAATTGCTGGCGGACCTTATCTGGGTTCGCGCCTTCCTTATCAACCTTGTTAACGGCTACAACGATTGGAACATCGGCAGCTTGCGCGTGGTTAAGCGCTTCAATTGTCTGCGGCATGATTCCGTCATCTGCTGCAACAACGAGCACAGCAATATCAGTTACCTTCGCACCACGGGCACGCATAGCGGTAAACGCTTCGTGGCCCGGTGTATCGATAAATGTAATTGCACGGTTTACGCCATCATGATCATGGTGAATTTGATATGCACCAATGTGCTGAGTAATTCCGCCTGCTTCGCCCTTAATAACTTCAGTCTTACGGATGGCATCGAGAAGCGATGTCTTACCGTGGTCAACGTGACCCATAACTGTTACTACTGGTGGGCGTGGAGTGAGGTTCTCTTCATCGAAATCGCTAAGTTCTGCAGCTAAATCGATATCGAATCCCTGCAAGAGCTCACGGTCTTCTTCTTCTGGAGAAACAACTTCGATGATGTAACCGAGCTGTGCACCGAGAATTTCGAATGTATCTGCATCTACAGATTGTGTAGCTGTCACCATTTCACCTAAGTGGAATAGCGCTGCTACGAGTGCTGCTGGATCTGCACCAATCTTCTCTGCAAAGTCTGCGAGTGATGCACCGCGGCGCATACGAATCTTTGTCTTTCCATCTCCGTGAGGAACAACTGCGCCACCAAGTTGTGGTGCCTGCATATTGTCGAACTCTTCGCGCAGCGCCTTACGTGACTTCTGCTTACGCTTTGAAGATTTACTTGCATTCTTTCCAAATGCACCAGCAGTTCCGCCGCGACCTGGTGGACGATTAGGACCGCCGCCCGGACGTTGTGGACCACCAGCTGCGCCACCTGCTGCGCCGCCTGCACCTTGTGAACGGTATGGACCTGACGATGACGGAGCTCCACCTGTACGTGGTGGATAGTTTCCGCTTCCAGTTCCTGCACCTGCTGGACGTGGTGCACCTGGACGCGCTGCAAAACCTGGACGAACAGAACCTGGGCGCGCACCTGCCATACCTGGACGTGGCGCACCTGCTGGTCGTTGTGGTGGACGTGGAACAGCGCCACCAGTTGAGAATGGATTATTTCCGGGACGTGGTGGACGTGGAACAGCGCCACCAGTTGAGAATGGATTATTTCCTGGACGAGGTGCTGCAGGAGTTGCTGGTGTTGCAGGCGTTGCAGTTGATGCAGCTGCTTCACTTGCTGCAGCCTTTGCTTCCTCTGCTGCAACTTTCTCTGCATCGCGTGATGCCTTAAGCGCTGCAAGATCGACACCGAGCTCAGCAGCTAACTCTGCTGCAAGTTCTGGATTTACTTCAGCCGTCTTCTTTGAAGCAGCGGTCTTCTTCGCAGCTGCTTTCTTAACTGGCTTCTTCTCTTCAGCTGGCTTTGCGTCCGGGTAGAGCGCAACTAACTTGCGAACTACCGGCGCTTCAACTGTTGATGATGCTGAGCGAACGAATTCACCCATCTCTTGGAGTTTTGCAAGGACTTCCTTGCTCTCCATACCGAGCTGCTTTGCTAACTCGTGTACGCGGACCTTTGACACATTTCTCCTGTCTTGGCCCGCATTAAAAATTGTGGGATGCGAGCCCTAGTTGTTCGACCTCATGATGTAAACGAGCTCATTTGAGTTTCATATCTTTCGCATCCATTTCAGTAATTGCACTTACACGTGAGCGTATGTGCGATGGCCCCAGTCTATCGAATGAGGCAGAAAATCCCTATTTTAGGCGGGGGTTACCGGAGTATCTGGGTGGATATCGATTCGCCAGCCAGTCAGACGTGCGGCAAGGCGCGCATTCTGTCCATCCTTGCCGATAGCAAGAGATAGTTGGTAATCAGGAACGACTACCTTCGCCGAACGTGTTGTCTCATCAACGATTGTCACGCTTGTGACCTTTGCAGGTGCAAGTGCATGCGCAACAAACTTTGCTGGGTCTTCATCCCAATCGACGATATCGATCTTCTCCCCCTGAAGTTCATTCATTACAGCTTGTGAACGAGAGCCCATCGGACCAATGAGTGAACCCTTGGGTGAAACACCTGCACGGTGAGATCGAACGGCAATCTTGGTGCGATGACCCGCTTCACGAGCAACGCCCATAATTTCTACGATGCGATCTTGAATCTCGGGAACTTCAAGTGCGAATAATTGCTTTACAAGTGCAGGGTGGCTTCGCGAGAGCATGATCTCAGGACCCTTAAGTCCTTGCTTTACTTCAACAACGAAACACTTAATACGATCGCCATGGTTAAAGACTTCTCCCGGTACTTGCTCCTGTGGCGGAACGCGACCTTCGATGCGGCCAAGGTTTACATTAATCATCTTTGGATCGCGACCTTGTTGGACGATTCCGGAGATGATGTCGCCTACTGATGCAGTGAACTCTCCAACGATCTCAGCATCGTTTGTCGCACGCATTTGATGCTTAATTGTCTGGCGAGCAGTTGATGTTGCAGTTCTTGCAAAGCCTTCAACTTCAAGAATATCTTCGCTGACGCGTTCGCCGAGTTCATTAAAAGTTGGGACGTAGATATTGATTGCTCCAGTCTCGCGATCGAGCTGAACACGTGCATAACGATTAGGTTCAGGAGTCTCGGTATATGCCGTGAGCACTGCCGCCTCGATTGTTTGGATCAATTGCTCAAGGGGCATCCCCTTAGCTTCTGTGAGTTGAACTAGCGATGGGATATCTACGCTCATTCTTTCTCACCATCTTTACGGTTAAATTCAATCTCAACTGTTGCTCGCTTGATATCGGCAAGGGCAACTGTGACTTCTTTTACTTCCTTCTTCTCGGTAACCGAGAGAGTTACATCGTCCTGAGTATTGGAGAGAATTCGTCCAGTAAAAGCGATTCCATCTGTCTTGGTGACTTTCAAAAGGCGGTCTACATTCTTGGCAAAGTGGCGAGGAAGAGTAAGTGGGCGATCAATGCCAGGTGAGGTAACTTCGAGAGTAAATGGCGTCTCCCCCATAAATGCAGCCTCATCGAGAAGTTCAGAGACAAGCTTCGATGCAACAGTTACTTGATCAAGATTAAGGGCGCTCTCGCCATCAACAATGACTGTAACGATGCGGTGCTGTCCGGGATTTACGAGATTTACATCTTCAAGAAAGTATCCAGCTTTATGTAGCGCCGGAGATATAAGTTCAGAGATCTGATCCTTTAATGCCATGATGGTGCCGTCCTATTCGATTGTTATTTAATTGTCGTGCGGGGGCAAATTTACTCCAAGTAGAGCGAGTATCCAAGTCGCGTGATGAGTATTCCGGTCACGATCAGATAGAAGATTCGGATAAAGCCGGAGCCCTTCTTAATCGCCATGAGTGAACCGGTATATCCACCAGCAAGATTGGCAACTCCTAGTAAGAGCCCCAATTTCCACAAGATTCCAATCTTCAGGCCTACGACAATTATTGATGCGAGGTTGGTTGTTGCATTTACTACCTTGGCAATCGCTGATGCTCCCACGAAAGCAAAACCCATAATCGCGACAAGTGCAATCATCAACATTGTGCCGGTACCAGGGCCGATCAACCCGTCATAGAAGCCGATAAAGAAAGCGGCAAGTGCGCCAATCACTAGCAACTTGGTTCGTGAATGTTTCTCGACATGAACTTTTCCAAGATCTGGCTTAAGTAAGGTGTAGATAAAGATTGCAATCATCATAAAGAAGATGGCGCTCTTAAAACTTTCGGGTGAAATCTCAGATGCAAGGAGCGCTCCAAAGGCTGCTCCGATAAAGGCTGGAATCACCATCGCAAGCAGTAATCGCGAATCAGTCTTTATATGTTTCCGGTATTTAACTGCAGCCGTTGTCGTTCCGAAGAAAGCTGCCGTTTTTGACGTTGCTACAACTGATACAGGATCTCTATCTGGGAGCGAGAGAAGCATCGCTGGAGTCTGAATAAGTCCCCCGCCGCCTGCAATTGCATCGATAAACCCTGCCGTGAACATGGCAAGTGCAAGAAGAACGAGATTGATTACAGAGAGGTCGTACAGCACTTTATGGAAGTGTGGCTAGAGTCTTTGCGATTTCATCGACGGCAGATGCAAGAGCAACTTCAACTTTTTCGCCGTTCTTACGGACGCGTACTTCCACATTTCCAGCCTCGAGCGCCTTACCGACGACAACGATTACTGGAATACCAATAAGTTCTGCATCCTTAAATTTCACACCAGGTGATGTTCCGCGACGATCATCGATCATCACTGAAATTCCGCGCGCCTCAAGATCAGCTGAAATCTTCTCTGCCGCCTCAAAGACTGAATCCTCTTTACCGGTTGCAACAACATGAACCTTTGCAGGAGCAACTTCTACCGGCCAAGAGAGACCGATTTCGTCATAGCTCTGTTCGGCGATTGCTGCCACTGCGCGCGATACGCCAATTCCGTATGAACCCATTGTGACAACCTGAGATTTTCCATTTTGATCTAGCACTGTCAGATTAAGGGCATCTGCATACTTGCGACCGAGCTGAAAGATATGGCCAATTTCAATTGCGCGATCAATGATTACTGGCGTTGAACACTTTGGACATGAATCACCTTGCTTGATTTGCGCAGCTTCAACGTAGTGATCAACGTCGAAATCGCGACCATTGACAACGTTGCGAGCATGCTTATCTTTAGCATTTGCACCTGTTACCCATGAAGTTCCTGGTGCAATTCGTGGATCTGCATAGACAGTTATGCCGCTCTTCTTTGCATCTTGCGGCCCTATGTAACCCTTGACGAGTCCTGGGAACTTTGCAAAGTCGGCATCTTCAAAGACGCGAATATCGTTGACGCCAGCAAGGTTTGCCTGCAAGCGCTTGATATCTACTTCGCGATCTCCGGGAACAAGTACTGAGATTGCTTTCTCATCTGCCATCAACATGACATTCTTTAGAGTCTTTGACCCGTCATATCCCCCACCAAACTTTGCATTAAGCAGTTCGACAAGGGTGTCGATGGTTGGGGTATTTGGAGAATCAAAAACTTCTAGCGCTGGAACTCCAGATGCATCACTTGGAGTAACAACAGTTGTCATCGCCTCAACATTTGCAGCGTATCCGCACTTTTCGCAGAGAACATATGTATCTTCACCTGTTTCGCAAGGCGCTAAGAATTCTTCAGATGCAGATCCGCCCATTGCGCCAGATACTGCGCTGACAATGTTGTACTTCAGACGCAGGCGATCGAATGTAGAAATATAGGCAGCGCGGTGGCGCATATATGACTCAACGAGTCCTTCATCAGTGAGGTCGAAGGAGTATGAATCTTTCATGACGAATTCGCGACCACGAATGATTCCTGAGCGTGGGCGGGCTTCATCGCGATACTTTGTTTGGATCTGGTAGAGCGCAAGTGGAAGATCTTTATACGATGAGTATTCGCCTTTCACCATCAAGGTGAACATCTCTTCGTGAGTTGGTCCTAGTAAGTAATCAGCGCCCTTTCGATCCTGAAGACGGAAGAGATCTGGGCCGTAATCGTTCCAGCGGCCAGTTGTTTCATATGCATCTTTAGGCAGAAGTGCAGGGAAGTGAACTTCCTGGAAGCCTGCTTTATCCATCTCTTGGCGAACAATGTTTTCAATATTGCGAAGAGTGATGACACCGAGTGGCAACCATGAATAAACGCCTGCAGCGATTCTGCGAATGTATCCGGCACGAACAAGGAGTCTGTGACTTGGAACTTCAGCATCTGCTGGGTCATCACGGAGCGTGCGCAAGAAAAGGGTAGACATTCGCAACATGATGCGAACCCTACCGGACGATTAGGAGGTAGTGACGGAAGGTTCTCCTGATGGAACGCCTGCGGCTTCCATCTCTTCGGCCAATCGCATCGCTTCTTCGATAAGAGTCTCGACAATCTGTGCTTCAGGTACTGTCTTGATGACTTCACCCTTAACGAAGATCTGACCCTTGCCATTACCGGATGCGACTCCGAGATCTGCTTCGCGAGCTTCGCCTGGACCATTTACAACGCAACCCATTACAGCAACGCGAAGAGGAACAGTCATTCCTTGAAGTCCTGCCTGAACTTTCTCGGCAAGCGTGTAGACATCTACTTGTGCACGGCCACATGATGGGCATGAAACGATTTCAAGTTTACGTTGACGCAAGTTGAGAGATTCGAGGATTGAGATTCCAACCTTTACCTCTTCAACAGGGGGCGCAGAGAGCGATACACGAATTGTGTCGCCGATACCTTCTGCGAGGAGAATTCCAAATGCCGTCGCAGATTTAATTGTTCCTTGGAAGATTGGACCAGCTTCTGTTACGCCAAGGTGTAGCGGGTAATCGCACTTTGCAGCCAGAATTCTGTAGGCTTTTACCATCGTGACAGGATCGTGGTGCTTTACTGAAATCTTGATATCGCCAAATCCGTGTTCTTCAAAGAGTGATGCTTCCCAGAGCGCTGATTCAGCAAGAGCTTCTGGTGTCGCTTTTCCATACTTTGCAAGAAGTCGTGGGTCGAGTGAACCAGCGTTAACACCGATACGGATTGGAATGCCGGCATCTCCGGCAGCCTTTGCGACTTCCTTTACCTTGTCATCAAATTGCTTAATGTTGCCAGGGTTTACACGGACTGCTGCGCACCCTGCATCAATTGCAGCAAAGATGTACTTCGGCTGAAAGTGAATATCTGCAATTACTGGAATCTGAGATTTCTTTGCAATCTGCGCTAACGCATCTGCATCATCTTGTGATGGAACTGCAACACGAACAACCTGGCAACCCGATGCTGTGAGTTCGGCAATCTGCTGCAGGGTGGCATTTACATCAGATGTGAGTGTTGTGCACATCGATTGAACGCTGACCTGTGACTCTGAACCTACGCCGACGCTGCCAACTTTAAGCTGACGTGTTTTACGACGTGGGTGGAGCGTTGGTGGCGGTGCGCTTGGAATTCCGAGATCAACCATAAACCGTATTCTGCCCTATCTCGTGAAATCTCGCTAAAGATCAGAGGCCAAGCGAGATTGGATTAAAGATATCTGCCACAAGGAGCACGACAGTCAGAACGGCTAAGACCACAAAGACCGCCATCGTGATGGGCGTTAATACATTGACATCGATTCCAGCTGGGCGCGGCTTCTTTCTAATTCGGGCGAAGAGTGCGCGAAATTCATCAGCGATTGCCACGGCCATATGTCCACCGTCGAGTGGGAGTAACGGAAGTAAGTTAAAGAGACCGACGAAGATATTGAGGCTTGCAACAATCAAGATAAAAGTTTGAAGCCTCTGATTGCCGGCTAAATTCTCGCTTCCAACAACTTCACCTGATACTCGCGCAGCTCCGACTACGCCCACAAGACCATTGGGATCACGTTCTTCGCCCATAAATGTCTGTCGAATAAGTTGTGGAACCTTAGTTGGCAATGTGAAGAGAGATTTAACAGATTCGCGAGCAAGTGCCCAAGATGCCTTTGATGCGCTCTGAATTGATTGGATAAATCCATCGCGCTTGATGCCAATCTTTGTGACAACCCCAAGCAGGTATCGATTCTCTTCTTCAAGATATTTAGGTGCAGCTTTAAGTGTGAGCACCCGACCATCACGTTCCACGGTAAAGGTGAGTTCGCGTCCTTTAGATTCTGCAATCTTCTTTGAGTCCGTCGCCCAGTTATCGACCTCTTGCCCATCAATTGTCAGGATTCGATCGCCTTCCTGGAACCCTGATGCAGCTGCAGCTGATTTCGGACTAACTTCTGAGATTTCAGGTAGGACTGCTTGATAACCAACAGCGAAGAAGATTGAGAAGATAAGTAGGAAGCCAAGTAAAAAGTGAGCAAATGAACCCGCACCGAGCACGATTAATTTCTTAAGTGAAGATGCGGCAAAGAATGCACGCCCTTCTTCACCTTCAGGCATCTGATCTGTTGGTGTCATTCCTTCGATACGACAATAACCACCGGCAGGAATCGCCTTGAGACCGAACTCTGTCTCACCGCGAGTAAATGACCAGATTCGCTTTCCAAATCCGAGGAAGAATTCAGAGACGCGCATTCCAAATTTACGAGCAGTGAGGAAATGTCCAAACTCGTGGAGCATGACTGAGAATAGAAGTGCGACAACAAAAGCCAGGATTCCGATGAACTCCATTAAGCAGATACCTTCTTTACTTGTTCGAGTGCGATACGGCGTGCATCTTCCTCTATCGCACTGACATCACTGAGATCTCGTAGTTTCTGTGCGCCGGAGCTCTGTAAGTTTTCCACAGTCGCGCTCACAATATCGATAATCGTTGTAAATGAGATCTCGCCATTGATAAAGGCTTGCACACCAACCTCGTTAGAAGCATTAAAAATTGCTGGGAGCCCTCCCCCAATCTCGCCACAACGACGAGCAAGTGCCACCGCTGGAAAGCGATTCTCATCGATAGGAGCAAAGTTCCAGGTATGTGAAGTTTTCCAATCAATTGGTTGAGTTGCGCCAGGAACTCGATTTGGGAAGTTAATTGCGAGCGAGATTGGCCCCTTCATATTTGGAGGCGAACCTTGAGCAATCGTTGAACCATCAACGAACTCGACCATTGAATGAACAACAGATTGCGGATGAATAACGGCTTCAATCTGAGAATATGGAATACCAAATAGGTAATGGGCTTCAATAATCTCAAGCCCTTTATTCATAAGCGAGGCTGAGTTAATTGTGACAACTGGACCCATCGCCCATGTTGGGTGAGCGAGTGCCTCTTGCAGTGTTACGGTGGAGAGATCTGTGCGATCTCGGAATGGGCCGCCGCTTGCAGTAAGAATGAGCTTAGAAATCTCTGATTTATTCTCACCCACGAGTGCCTGCCAGATTGCTGAATGTTCTGAATCAACAGGAAGGAGCTGATCATCCTTTGCTCGTGAAATAACTAGATCACCACCTGCAACTAGCGACTCTTTATTTGCTAGTGCTACTCGGTTTCCTGCATCGATAGCGGCAAGGGTTGGAGCTAATCCGATTGAACCTGTAATTCCATTGAGTACAACATCGCACTTAATTGCTGCGATCTCTGTAGATGCGTTGGGGCCATCGATAACTTGAACACCTGGAAGTGCATCTCTAATAGCCTGAGCGTTCCTGGCAACACCAACGGTCTTTACCTTGAATCTCTTCGCTTGTTCGATTAATACATCTGGATTCGATCCAGCTGCAGAAATTGCCGTGACTGTGAAGAGTGAAGGGTTTGCATCAACTATCTCAAGGGCTTGAACTCCGATGGATCCTGTTGAACCCAGGATTACAAGCTCGCGCGTCATGAAACTTTGCGCTTGCGTCCTACAAATTGTCCGATGATCACAATTGCGAGAGCAAGGAAGAACATTGCTGATCCGATGACATTTGCTTGCGCAGGAATACCTCGCGCTGCAGATGTGTAAACAAACTTAGGGAAGGTTGTCATCGTGCCAGAGTTGAAGTTGGTAATAATGAAATCATCGAATGAGAGGCTAAATGCCAGAAGCGCCGCAGCTGCAATTCCTGGAGCTACTAGCGGAAGAGTGACGCGACGAAATGTCTCGCGCTCATTGGCATAGAGGTCCATTGCTGCTTGTTCAAGGCGTGGATCAAGAGATGCGATACGCGCCTTTACCGTTACAACCACGAAAGAGATACAGAAAAGCACGTGAGCGATCACTGTTGGCCAGAAGCCTGGGTTAATTTGGAATACAAGGAAGAGCGAGAGAAGGGATGCACCAAGAACAATTTCAGGTGTGGCCATGGGCAAGAAGATTAGAAGGTTTGTAGTTGAGCGCCCACGGAATTTATGGCGTCCGATTGCAAAGGCGATCATGGTTCCGAGAATTGTTGAGAAGAGCGTTGCTAAGAAACCAATCTTGATTGAGTTTCCAAGTGCACTACAGACTTCAGGTGCACCGCAAGGATTCTGCCAATTTGCGAAGGTGAATCCCTTCCAAATCAGATTGCTCTTGGCAGAATCATTAAATGAGAATGCGAAGGTGTAAGCAACTGGAATAAAGAGATAGGTGAATGCAACCACTGCATAGATGCGGATGAGGTTACGTCCGAACCAGCGCGAGAGGGTCTTCATACAAGCTCCTCTGTTCCGGCCTTACGGACATAGACGGTTACAAGAATCAGGATTGCCGCCATCAAGGTAAATGAGAGCGCTGCCGCTGTTGGGTAATCAACGATCTTGAAGTATCGAGATTCGATGACATTTCCAATCATCTTTGTCTGTGGACTACCCAAGATAGCTGCATTGACATAATCACCAGCCGCCGGAATAAAGGTAAGGAGTGTTCCAGCAACTACACCTGGCATAGATAGAGGAAGAGTTACCTTGCGGAAAGTTGTAAATCCATTTGCGTAGAGATCACCGGATGCCTCAAGGGTGCGTGGATCAATACGATCGATAGATGCGTAGAGGGGCAAAGTCATAAATGGCAAGAAGTTATAAGTCATGCCCATAACCACTGCGAAGGCACTCGAAGTAAGTGTGGTGCTCTCAGAAATAATGTGGAGCGATCGAAGTGTTGGAACCACAAAGCCTTCTTCACCAAGAATCTGCTTCCAAGCTACTGTGCGAAGCAAGAAAGATGTAAAGAAAGGAGCAATAACAAGTACGAGCATCACGTTCTTATATTTGCCACCTTTAAATGCAATTGCATATGCAAGCGGGTAAGCGATAGCTAGGGCAAGAATTGTGGCGATAGTCGCGTAGAGGAATGAGCGCCCAAATTGTTCGCGGTTATCCATAAATGCATCGACATAATTTGCAAAGCGCAGAGTCTGCTCGTATTGCCCAGTCTCGCCACTTGGGGTTTGTGTTGAAGTTTGTGCAAGATTAAAAATCGGGAGCAGGAAGAAGGTAAAGAGAAAACCCATTCCCGGAATTAAAAGAAGGTAAGGGGTGCTTATCTTCTTCATCGTGAGCTGATCATTCCTCGTCGAGATCCTCATCAGGACTTACTTCTGTTCCAGCTTCCGCATCTTCATCTCCGCGAAGTCCAAATGTAAATACGGGTTCCCAAGAGATATTGACGCTCTCGCCAACGCTAAATGGAGCTACTCCATCATCGTTCTGCTCGAATACCATCAGCTCTTGTCCCCATGGCATCAACACTTGATACTGAGTTGAAACGCCGATGTAGGAAACATCTTCAACTTTTCCACCGGTAAGAATATTTCCTGAAGTCGGAGTTTCTAAACGTGAAATACGGAACTTCTCGGGACGGATACCCGCATAGATTGAATTATCTACAGCGTGTGAGCGATCCTTCTGAAGTGAGATCTTCTGCCCAAACAAATCAACAATCTGATTAGAGCCATCGTTACCGGTAACTGTTCCCTTGATCAGGTTGGATTGCCCAAGGAAGTTAGCAACAAATGCTGTCTTCGGATTGTCGTAGAGCTCTGCAGGTGAACCCATCTGTTCGATCTCGCCCTCATTCATCACAGCGATGGTGTCAGCCATAGTCATGGCTTCTTCCTGATCGTGAGTTACGTGAACGAAGGTGATTCCAACTTCCTTCTGGATCCACTTGAGTTCGATCTGCATCTGGCGACGCAATTTGAGATCAAGTGCACCTAGAGGCTCATCGAGAAGCAAGAGTGCTGGGCGGTTAACAATTGCGCGAGCCAGTGCAATGCGCTGCTGCTGTCCACCCGAAAGTTGCGTAGGTTTGCGTTGTGCAAGATGTGGAAGTTCTACAAGATCTAGCGCCTTATTTACTGCATCATTTACATCTTTGATTCCACGACGGCGAAGGCCGAATGCGATATTTTCAAAGATCGTTAGGTGCGGAAATAGTGCGTAGTTCTGAAAGACGGTATTGATTGGACGCTGATACGGACGAGTATCTGTGATATCAGTTGAACCCAATGAAATCTTTCCTCGAGTTGGCTCTTCAAGCCCTGCAATCATGCGAAGCGTTGTTGTCTTGCCGCATCCTGAAGGTCCAAGTAGTGCAAAGAATGAACCTTCAGGAATGACGAGTGACAAGTCATTGACTGCAGTGAAATCACCATAAGACTTGGTGATATTTGTAAGCTTTAGATCTCCTCGCGCAGAGCTTGCAACATCTGACACTTAGTTGCCGGCAGCCTTCTGGAAGGCTTCAGTCCAACTTGTCTCTTCAGCAGGTGTAAGTGAACGGAAGACCGAGAGGTTTGCCATTGTCTTTGCTGTTGGGAAGATAAATTCGCTTGCCGCTAGATCTGGATCGATCTTCTCCATCTCTGCTTGTGCACCCTTTACCGGGCAGACGTAATTAACGTATGCGGCAACTTCTGCAGCAACCGCTGGGTCGTAGTAGTAGTTGATCAACTTCTCTGCATTTGCCTTAGCTTCAGCTGTCGCAGTTGAAGGAATCATCATGTTATCGCCAGAAATTGTTCCGCCTGATTCAGGGATAGCGAAGTCGAACTTGCCTTCATTCTCTGTCTTGAGAATAAACATATCGCCTGACCAGCCAATTACTGCAGTTGCATCACCAGATGTGAGGTCTTCTGCGTATTCGTTGCCCTTAACTCCACGGATCCAGCCATCGGCAATCTTCTTAGCAAGGAAGTCGATGCCGTTCATAAACTGATCCTCGGTTACAGTCTGAAGATTTACACCTTGTGACATCAGAATAATTCCAACTGTGTCGCGCATTTCAGAGAGAACAACAATCTTTCCCTTGTTCTGTGGCGCAAAGAGATCATCCAGAGTGCGAACACCCTTTGGATTCTTTGCTGTGTTCCAACCGAATCCACCCATGATGCCCTGCCATGTAAGCGTGCTCTCGCGCTTTGGATCAAATGATGGTGATGCAAGCGTGTCGAGGATATTTCCTGCATTTGGAATATTTCCAAGATCAAATTTTTGTGTGTATCCAAGACGGATCCAGCGAGCTGCCATCCAGTCTGTTGGGCAGACAAGGTCATAACCAATATCTTTCTTCAGCTTTAGCTGTGCCTGTACTTTTCCGAAGAACTCGTCGTTATCGTTGTAATCTTCAAAGTACTTAACTGCAATATCAGTCTCTTTAGTAAATGCTTCAAGAGTTGGGTACTTCTTACCTGAGTCATCAACATCAAGGTAGAGAGGCCAGTTGCCCCAGCGAACTGTGTTCTTTGCAGAACCTGAATCTCCTCCAGATCCGCATGCAGCGAGCGCACTTGCACCTGCAACTGCACCAGCGCCGGCTAAGACAGCACGACGTGAAACTCGAGAGTTAATAATTGAACGTGCTTCTTCAGATAGAGGTTTCTTAGCCATGAGTAGGGCTCCTTTTAAATTGCCGGAATAAGGGACGGTTTTGCTGGGCTCATTATGGACTTTCTAGCCCCCTGAGCCAAACCTAAATCGAACTTTTCTTCTGTTGATTTAGGTGAGATTTCAGGGCTGGCTAGGCGTTGATATTGGACATCACGTGCTTGATTCGGGTGTAATCCTCGAAACCATAGCTGGAGAGGTCTTTGCCGTAACCACTGCGCTTGTATCCACCGTGAGGCATCTCGGCCACAAGTGGAATATGGGTATTGATCCAGACGCAGCCGAAGTCGAAGGCCTTCGCCATTCTCATCGCTCGGCCATGGTCCTTGGTCCAGACCGATGATGCCAAGCCGTAGTCGACACCGTTGGCCATCGCTACTGCTTCTGCCTCATCTTTGAACTTCTGGATTGTGATGACCGGTCCGAAGATTTCAGATTGGATCAACTCATCGCTCTGCTTGAGATCTGCAATAACCGTTGGTGCGATGAAGTAGCCAGGCTTATTTGTCGGCGCTCCCCCAGCAACGATACGTGCATGTGATGGAGTACGAGAGATAAATCCGCTGACGCGCTCGAATTGGCTCTTATTGTTTACTGGACCAACGAGGACATCTTCTGATGGCATACCCATTGCGATGCTATCTGTCGCTTGCGCTGCAAGAAGTTTGACCATCTCGTCATAGACGCCCTCTTGAACAAGAACGCGTGTAGCTGCTGTGCAATCTTGACCTGCGTTGAAGAATCCTGCGATTGCAATACCTTCGGCAGCAGCTGCAAGATCGGCATCGTTAAAGACAACTACAGGTGCCTTGCCGCCGAGTTCTAGGTGTACGCGCTTGAGGGATTTTGCTGCAGCTCCTGCAACTTCCATACCCGCACGAACAGAACCAGTAATAGAGACCATTGATGGTGTTGCATGGTCGACAAGTGCTGCACCTGTCTCGCGCTCTCCTGTAATAACGTTGATAACGCCATCAGGTAAGAATTCGCTCATAATCTGAGCCATAAAAACTGTTGAAGCTGGAGTTGTATCACTTGGCTTTAATACAACTGTATTTCCGGCAGCGATTGCAGGTGCCCACTTCCAAACAGCCATCATCATTGGGTAATTCCACGGAGTTACCTGTGCACAAACACCAATAGGTTCGCGGCGGATAAATGAGGTCATCCCGCGCATATATTCGCCGGCAGATTTTCCTTCTAGGTTGCGAGCAGCGCCCGCAAAGAAGCGAATCTGATCGACCATCGGTGGAACCTCTTCAGATGCAGTAAGGCCCATTGGCTTTCCGCAGTTCTCTGATTCAATCGCTACAAACTCATCTGCGCGCGCTTCAATTGCATCGGCAATCTTCAACAATGCGCGCTGACGTTCAGAAGGTGTGGAATCGCGCCAATCAACGAAAGCATCGCTAGCCGCCTTCATCGCCTTATCTACATCTGCGGCGTTCGACTTAGGTGCAGTCGCAAAAGCTTCGCCGGTAGCAGGGTTGATGAGCGTTGTTGTCTCGCCCGATGAACCATCGACAGATTTTCCATTAATAAAATTCTGTAGCTTCTTCATGGTTATGCCTGACCCTTCGTAGCGCGCACCATCTGATCACCGTGATCGTATGGATGCTTTGTATATGTCTCTAGCCATCGTGCAATTGTGTACTTGCCTGCTTCGGTGTGCTCTCCGAACTTCTCGAGATCACTCTCTTCAAGACGCTTTATCAAATCAAGCGAACTTGCACGGACCGCTGCATAAACAGCGATTGAATTTTCAACTGGTCCGTCCGCGTAAGCAAGCTTTGCCTCATTTGCCCAAGCTGCTTCGTCATACCCCTGAATGATTGAACCTTCAGGCTCTGCAACCAGCCTACGAAGGCGTGCATAAGACTGCGCCTCAGAATCAGCCATGTGATGAATGCATTGACGTGCAGACCATTCATTCTCTGCATGAACATCCATCAAATCTGGAGTCACTGCACGGGCGAGATTGAGGAAGTATTGACTTGCTGCTTGATAGGCCGCTGCGGCTTCTTTGAGATCCATAGATAAGAGCCTAACTATCTGGCTTCAAACTTTCAATTGTTATCTACTTACAGCTCTCTTAAGTACTCGCACTTCGGTACTTGCCGATGTCGCGGCGCTAAATGTGTTATCGGTAGGTGTGATTTGAGCTGTCAGAATCTGCTTTCCTGTCACTGGTGGCTTCCAAGAGCAGGTTGCTGTGTGTGTTGGATAACTACCTGAAGTGCTCTTCGCTAAACATCCAGCAATTCTCTTGCCACCGAGAAGGAACCTAACTTTGCCCGCAGCCGAAGAAGTCACGGTGATTGTTATTTGAGTTCCCTTGTAGATACTCCCCGAAACGGTGGGTGCATTTAAAGAAGCAGTCTCATTAGCGTTAGTGATTGCCACGGTCAGAGTCTGCAAATCAGTCAACGACCCATCTGAAACGGTGATTTGAACTACATAACTATTGTTTTGATCGGAGTCAGCCGGTCCTTCAAAATCTGGGTTTGCTGCAAAGACTAAAACCCCTGTTGAAGAGTTAATGGTGAAATCTGCAGAATCAGTTCCGCCAGTTATTGAAAAGCTTATTGAGGCTCCGGCATCTACATCGGTTGCCGAATACGTTACGACAGTGGTGATGTTCTCTGCTTGGCTAATAGAATAAGTAGATGCTGATGCGTTATTAGAAATGCTCGGTGCTTCATTTACATTTGTAATTGTCACAGTTAAGGCCTGCGTTTTTACATTTCCACCCAAGTCGGTGGCGGTAATCGTCACTTCATAGGTGTTATTTGAACCAGAATCAGCTGCCGACTCGAAATTTCTTAAGGTAATCGTCAGAACTCCACCTGAAGTAATTGAAAAAAATGAAGAATCGGTGCCAGATTTTGACCAGGTAACCGATTCATTTGCAGTGAATGTATGCACATCAGTTGAGTTCTCTGGGATTGATTTTGAGCTCGTTGCACCCGTTGCAGAAGATGGACCAGTAATCGTCGGTGCAGTTACGTCTCCTAAGTACCTAATGATTACAACACCAGATCCACCAGCTCCTGTTGGTTTAACAGATCCGACAGGGTTTGAACCAGCGGCTCCACCACCACCGCCACCGGTATTTGCCACACCATTACTGGGTGCCGATCCTGAAGAAGCATTTGCACCTGCTCCTCCACCGCCGAGACCTCCGGCTCCACCTGCACCACTTGAAGAAGTAATTCTCGTATCACCGGATGCACCACCACCGCCGCCGTAGTAAGTGCTAGTTCCGGTGATGTCATTGGCTACACCAATTCCACCCGCACGAGCAGCTGTTCCGCTATTTGCAGAATTTCCATTTCCTCCTGGTGCACCAGCACCGCCACCGCCACCATCACCAGGTGCCGAAGTTGCACCGCCGTCATAACCTTGACGAGGCGGACCAGCTGTTCCAGTTCCTTTTGCACCCGAGTAACCACCGGCACCGCCACCCGAACCACCGGGCTGTGCAGCTCTTGTAACTCCAGATTCCGAAGAACCTGAACCTCCGCCAATAGCGGTGATTGTCGTCAACGATGTTCCTGAAATGGTTGAGTTTGTGCCGTTGTAGTTTGCAGGATTGTGTTGACTTGCATTGCTCGTAGATGACGCACCGCCCGCTCCAACTGTGACCGAGTAGCTAGGTGCAGTTGTATTGAAATTGCCTGCAAGTACACCACCGGCGCCACCACCACCAGATCCATCATTTCCACCTGCAGCACCACCGGCGCCACCACCCGCGACAACTAAATATCTAGCCGTTGTGATTCCGGCAGGAACGGTCCATGTATTACTGCCAGATGTAAAAGTTATTACGCAGTCGCTTCCAACTTGGTTGATAGTTGCAGTTGATACTTCGCCAACCGTTGCAGAACATCCTCCGTTTGTGATTGTGCCTGCAGCGGCATTTGCGCTAGAAATTCCAGCAACGGACGATATTGAAACCAGCAGGACGAGCGCCAGATGAGCTGAAAACGCGCGACGCATGGCGCCACTGTAATTTCTCAAGGAAGTATCGTCAAAACTCCTGGCGATGGTGTCGACCATCTCTTGCCCGTGCTGTACATCAGAACTCGATCAGTTTCAGCATCTTCAGGCACGGTTAGCAGAACATAGTTTGCCATCGGATCGAGAGTATTAAATGTAAGCCCTGAGTGCGGAACGCCCGCGAGACCAAAGTAGACCACGGTGCCTGCATCGCTAGCAACAAATCCAGTACCAATTACTCGCAGCTTTGTATTTGCCTTTATTGACGTTACCGCTGTACCTGTTTCGTCGGCGAAACTTAAAACAGTAAAGGTTTCGTAGGTGCGCTTCTCAAATCCTGTTGCACCAGAGAGTCCTAAATCTGTGGGTGAGGTAGGTCCGGTGTTTGTATATCGATCTATAAATTGAATCCAGTAAATAGTCGCGGTTGCTTCTGCGGCAAGGTAATTAAAGTCTGCGGCCTTGGTAACTCTTGCTTCACATCTACCTGGGTTGGATGCTGTAAGGAACATAATATTCGTAAGCACACACGCTGCAGTGCCGGCAGAGGTCAGGGTTCTGCGCATGACACCGGTGCCTGATCCACCGTAGACATTGAGAGGATATGTTGAAACTCCAGGGAATGCATCGTATTGACCAATTGTTATAGGAGTCTGACTCACCTTATTAATCGTGAGCAAGCCTGATGTATAGGTAACACCCTGGTAATTTGCAAGATCTCCAGAACTCAATGAGAGCGCCGAAGGAGTGAGTCGATACGTGCCTGCATTAGTTGGCATCGTTGTCGATGCAAATGCCGTACATGAATCGACTGCATTACACGGCGTAAACATGCGAACAGGTCTGACCATATTGTGAGTCGAATCGGACTTGCTGACCGCACCCATCGTCCAAGAATTACTTGTCAGTGATGACATCGTGGAAGCAGGACCTGATCCGTCTTCAGTTGATGACCAGTATCCCCAATAGCCGCTTACATTGTTGAGATCAACTGTAGTGGGAATCTTTGCCATCTCAGCCAACTCATTCTTGTTCGGAACAAACCAATCGCTGAAACCGCCACCACGATAATCGGTTGCAAGCTTTACTGCGCCGCCTGTGCAATTGACTCTAAAGATCGCTGTATTGGTCTCTCCCCAACCGATTCCATACTGCGTTGCGCTTTCATTGGTGTTGTCTCGACTCGAAGCCGAAGTACAGAATTTCCCAACGCTACTTAAATCATTTGCGCCATACCAAGCATCGGGAGCTGCCTCAAAGTACTTTCCATTACTACTTGCCGTAGACGGTGTAATGAAAACTATTCCACCACCAGGACCACGATCTCCGATTGAGCAAGTTCCTCCCATTGCGCAGTTATTGCCCGCTCGTGTTTGGGTGAACGTCGCCGAAGATGCCGTGGCTGTATCAGAATTCTTAAGTCCAGTTATTGAAAAAGTTGGCGTAAAGCTAGCTGTGCTTCCCGTGTAATTAAGAGCGCTCGGTGAATTCATAGTCACCGTGATCGTGTCGGCTTTTGTCACAGTGAATGTCAACGGTAAGTACGACGACTGACCGAGGTTGTCTGTGACTGTAACGGTGTCGTAGTAGGTTCCCACAGTTAGAGATTCCTGAACGCTTACCTTTACAACACCTGGTGTTGAAACGGTGTCCCAAGTAATATCAGTTCGATTTCCATCAGCGAAGGTGACCGTCTTGGTATCTGACCCCGAAGTTACCGTAAAAGAGTCGAGTGTGAGCGAACCATATTTTTGACTTGGCTTAATTTGGGGCTGATTCACAGTCTCAAAACGCGTCTTTGTGGCGTTAAAATTCTGCTGAGCCTGCATCTGCGTGAATCCTGAACTATAAGCACGCACGAAACCAAGAGAGAGATTTGGTGTCGTTCCTACTGCTGTGGGGTAATCCTTGCCGATAAAAACTCTGTTTGTATTGGGTGTTGGCGGAACGTATCCTGCATCGTATCGGCCACCATCAGAGGTATTTCGTGTTGTCGAAATGCCATCGAAATAAAGATTGGCCGCAGAACCATCAAACGTTCCAACAATATGAACCCACGTATTCAATGGAATTTTCTCTTGAGATCTCTTAAAGGACCATTTGTCGAGTCCTCCAACGCGATCAAAAAAGCCCGTAAAGACTGTTCGAGCCGCATCAACACAAAGCAGCATTGAGATACTAGAGGATGCATATTCGCTTGCAAAAGGGCAGAACTGAGCGGTCGGAGTTTCATTGATTCGAATATAAGTTTCAATTGTCCATTTAGGAAGCAGAGAGAAAGCTGTCGCGGTTAAGTACTGAGAGGATGTTGCATTCAAGGTGTATATGCCACTGAAATCATTCGAATACGTTCCACCATTGGGTGCAGTAATCGTCTTCTTCGCACCGCTGATATCTGCAATTGCTTGAGTTAAGGGACTATAACTAGCGCTATTTGAGAAATCCAAATTGAATACTTGTCCATCAGCGACTACTTCTCCTGTGTTGGTCAATTGCGGCGGTGCTTGCACCCTAATAGTGAGTGGTAACACCACTGATGCTGAAACTGAGTCAACCACCGTCAATGTTTCATAATATGTTCCGACGGTCATAGTGTCCGAGATCTTGATGACTGCAAATCCCGCGGTGGAAGTATCCAAAGTAATTCCGGGAATAACTGGCGACAAAGTTGGTCTGTATGTTGAAGTTCCAAGCGTTATTGTGAAAGTCTCGCTCTTTGAAAGGTTTATGGCTTTGGGAATCGCTGATTGGCCAGTTACACGAAGCGCCGGGTTGATAACCGCAAAAGCCGTGCTTGAGTCTGTAATAAACAAGCCCGCAGTATCGGAATCTGTGACTGTCAACCGATAAAGATAATTAGACCCCGATGTTGATGTATCTAGCGGAACCCACGAGAAAGCAGCATTTGCTGCCCCTGTTCCACTCTTTATAAGCGTGAATGGGCCACCAGCTCCT
The DNA here is from genome assembly GCA_965268205.1 of Candidatus Nanopelagicaceae bacterium. Classification (GTDB taxonomy): domain Bacteria; phylum Actinomycetota; class Actinomycetes; order Nanopelagicales; family Nanopelagicaceae; genus Planktophila. The sequence goes on from OZ254161.1 coordinate 968,386, forward strand.
GCCGTTGATGATTCCCATGTAAAAGTTCGAGTTAATCCAACAGTTGTGCTATCAACTGCAACATTGGTCGTAAAGGTTTCCGTCATCCCAACATTGAGAAATGCATTTGTTGGCTTTGTGTATGTTGGAACAGATGCTGTGATCCAACGAATAATTATAATTCCAGCTGCGCCATCACCGCCCCCAACAGTTGGGTCTGTTCCATAGCCATAGTTTGGCGAGCCGCCTGATCCAGGAGTTTTTTCATTCCCAGAACTTTCCCACGTTACATATGTGGATATCTTGCTATAAATCACAGATGAACCAGAGAAGGATGAGGTTCGATTTGCTTGGGAAATCGTCCCGCCCCAACCCCCCGATGCACCATCCGAATATGCGCTGCCTGCCGCACCCTGAAACCCAATGTAAGTATTTCCTAAGAATGAAATTCCTGAAGAGGCAAATGATCCTGCGAGCCCACCCAAGTTCTCATTTCCAACTCCCGAACGTGTAGGGCGTCCTCCGCCACCACTCCCGCCAGAGACAAAATCAGAACCACCCACACCCGCTTTTGCGCGCGAGCCTCCTGCATAGTTGTAACCGTTTCCACCACCGCCGCCACCAACCTTTAAAGTTCCAAGGTAGCTAGTTCCACCATCGATTCCCTGAGTTGTGAGACTGGAACCACTTCCACCTGGTCCAACACCTATAGGTAGAACGCCAGAGATGCTTACATTGCCATTTTGAAAGAATCCACCGGCACCACCTCCACCGCCAGTTGCATTTGCAGTGGAGTCCCCTCCTCCACCACCACCAGCAACAACGAGTGCACTTGCTCTAGTTACTCCGGCAGGAACTTTCCAGCCACCAGCGGAAGTTATATAGCTACGATAAAAAGTACGCGTTGTATAAACGCCATTGGTAACGGAAGCAGAAACAACGTTGCTATCCCAAGTCCCAATTGCTGTAACAATCAGATCATTCTCTGAAGGAGCGGTAGGCACCTGGTTGTACGCGACTAAGCCAGCGCCTTCGTTGAAGTTCCAATAATTTGTGAGTCCTGCTGTAGATGTTTCATTTGAATGCATATCCGAGGCGATATTCGCTGATCGGTCCGTGCTCCAGATGCGAACTTCATCAAGACTTCCATAAAAGTACTGCGTTGTGTTGGAGCGGGCGCCGACCACGAAAGGATTGGCATTGGCTGTCATGGTTGTGGGGGAACAAGAGGAATCACGATTAGATCTCAGTTGTCCATTGATATAAATCTTTACGTTCACGCCCGAGCGAACTAGTGCTACATGAGACCAGCTCCCCGAAGGAACTGCATTCGAGGCAAGAGACACCTGTTGCCCACTATCGCAATACGCGGAACCGCTACCAATAAAATATGTCAAATTTCCCTGATAAATATCAAGTAGAAAAGTCGATTCGATTGACATAATTGTGCAGTAATGAGCGCCGTCGCATGTAGTTGACGGCTTCACCCATGCTTGCAGGGTCAAGGTAGAAGTAGTGCCTGGATTGATAGCTGCAGAATTGTTGATATATGAAAAATTTGTTGCGTTGGTCGTGGCCGCAAAATCTTGTGAATTCACCGCTGTGGCGCTATTTGCGTACTTAATGACTACGATTCCAGAGCCACCATTGCCGCCCCTGTTCTCAACCCAATATAGGCCGGCACCGTCGCCACCTCCACCTCCACCAGTGTTAGCGACTCCTGAAGTTGCGTTATGTGCAGCGGGGCGAGGATCAGATGTATAGCTCCCTGAGTGTGATGCGCCAGCACCTCCGCCACCGAGTCCACCCGCTCCGCCCGTATAAGTTCCAGCTCCGTTGTTTCCGTGGAGTCCACCACCACCACCACCACCGAAATATGTTGGCGTGCCCGTGATGTTTACAGAGATTCCATCTCCGCCTTTTCCGCCAGTTCCGTTTCCATTATCTACTTGTGTTCCATTAGCGCCTGCTTGTCCGGCGCCACCTCCACCACCTGCCGCATGAGGTTGCGTGTTGTTACCCCATCCACCAGCACGACCTTGGCCAGGTGTGCCGCCGGCATAGTCATAAACAAATCCCGCACCGCCTGCTGATCCAACAACTCCGTTCACATATCCCGGCGCGTTGGTGTTCCAAATTCCACCAACTCCTCCGCCGAATGCAGTCACCCCGTTAAGACTTGAGTTTCCGCCGTTAGTTCCGTAGCTCTGCCAAGCGGTTGTAACCCATGCACCAGTTCCCCCAACTCCTACTGTTATCGGAATAGCGCCAAGTCCTGCCACGTTGTAACCGGACCCTTGAAGAACTCCACCTCCGCCACCGCCACCGCCGACGTGTGCACCACCTCCGCCGCCACCACCAACGATTAGATAATCAATTGTTGTGATTGCTTCCGTATTTCTAAATGAGCAACTTCCAACATTGGTAAATTTAAGGATTGTGAACCCAGGCAAAGACGAAGTGTCTTTGGAGTAATCGGTTCCAAGCACGCATGCATTAGCGGCGTTTGCCGAAGGCACAGTAATCCCAGCGACACTTTGCAAAAGTGTGACGACTAAAACTGTTGATAAGAATCGGGCAATACGATGAGAATTGAGAACTTGCGAAAATCGCACTTCAATCCCCATTCCATCACCCGACTAGAATTCAATTCTAGAAGCCGAGGGGCTTAGAAGCAACTAAGTCGGGAGCTTCGAGCTCTCAATCGTGATCTTATCTACATCCTCCATGAGAGCGAGAGGGTTGTAGAAAATAATTCCGTAGACACCAGTCGCAGAGGCATATTGGATGCGATGGTAATCGTCACGGTATCCGATATTTACGCCGGCTCCGTTAATCAAGGTAAGTGCACGAGCTGCGTAGTAGTTATAAGTGGTAGTCGGGTAAGAAACAGTTGCGGTGTCATAGATTGTCAATGAAGATACAGTGCCAGTCTCGGTCGTCGCAGTTGCTGTATCTGTGCCAACTACGCCCGTAAAGATTCCAAGAGGGGTATTTGGGTCTGTGTTCTTAAACAACTTAATTCGGAATACAACATCTTTACAAAGACGTGGATCAAGACCAATCAGGTCAATAGATTCAACTCTTGATTTACCGCCATAAATTGCAGCAGTTGGATTGAGTCCGATTCCAACCCATTGATCGCATGCAGTAATTCTGTAAACGCCCTGGCCCATTTCAATTCGACCGTTATTAAGAGAGAGATTTGCAGCGAGGGTCGTTGCTACAAGTCCGAAAGCAACTAAAACGATTCCGATGAATCTGCGTGGGCGCTTTGCCGAATCTTTGTCACCTTCAAAATCTTCGTCATATTCATCGACAGAGTTCTCGTAATTTCTCATGGGGTGATCGTCAGCGTTCCAGGTGAGGTCGCCCAACCTTTTCTACTTCGCATTACGACGCGATCAGTCTCGGCATCTACCGGCACTGTGAGCTGAACATAATTCGCAAGCGGGTCAACCACATTGAAGGTAAGGGAAGATGCGGGAACGCTAGTCATACCGAAAAAGACTTCCGTCGTGGAATCAGATGCATTGAATCCGGTGCCGATAACGCGCAGGACCGACCCAACGCTTGCACTTGTGATTGCACCGCCTGATCCATTAGCGAAACTTAACACCGTGAAGGTCTCATAGGTGAGCTTTGTAATCGAAGTCTCTCCGGTCAGGGTGATTCCGGTCGATCCCCCGGCCGCGCCGTTGGCGTAATTGGTCCTAAAGGTGATCCAGTAAATGGTCGCCGTGGTGGTCTCATCGAAGTAGTTGATTCCACCTGATTTCACTGCGCGAACGCTGCAAGTGCCTTGGGTCGTTGCAGTCAAGAACATGGCATTTGTCAGGGTGCAATTCGCAGTTCCTGTTTCTACAAGGGAGCGAGTTACTGCTCCAATACCAGTACCGCCATAAACATTCACTGGGTAAGTCGACACACCTGGAAAAGCGTCATATTGACCTATCGTCAATCGCGCTTGGTTCGCTTTGTTAATGGTGAAACTTCTTCCCGTCACCGTTACACCTTGATAGTTTGCTAACGAGCTCGGAGATGCAATCGTGAAATTCACTGGAAGGGCCGTGTAATTACCAGCATTTGTTGGTGCCACTGAACTTGATGTTGGAAGTGGACTGAATGCACGGATTGGCATCGCATACACCGACTGACCCGTGGTGCTTCCCTTACTTGTAGTGCTTGCTAAGCCTCCAAGACCGTTGCATGTCATAAATCGAACGTTCTGAGTTGACGCGGTTGCGGGGTTAGAGGACCAATAGGAACAGGCTGTCCATCCTGGGGACGGAACTGTTGCTCGACCAGCTGCATAGAGATTTGTATACATGACTTGCAGTTCAGCCATGGATGGAACAAACCAGTCACTGTAACCGCCAAAAGTGGATGTTGAAATATCACTTGGAGTTCCCCCGCTTTGCGCGCAAGAATTTGTCATTAGCTGACGAGTATTTTCTGCACCTGACCCGATTGTGTCTGTGTATGTACCATTAAATGCAACACTTCTACATGGGATGTTTGAGATAAAAACTGGATCGTACGAAGAGATTCCAGCTGCTGTCCACCAACTATTAGGCGCCGTAGCGAGATATATTCCACCATCGCTAATTCCAGTTGCTGCATTAATCTTTGTTGCTGATATATAAAAGACCCGCCCACCACCAGGTGCAAGGTCGCCAAGCGCGCAGGTTCCACCGTTGGCACAGGACAAAGACGAGGATGTTGCGTTATATGAAAGTGTCGAGCCCTCATAGTTGTATTGCACGGTTGCTGTATCGGCAGAGGAAAGGCCTGAAATTTTGACGCTCGGATTAATCAGTGCGGCACTGCCCGTGTGCGTAAGCGCCGTGATGGTATCCATGGTCACCGTGATTGTGTCCGCTTTGGAGACGGCAATTGTGATCATCTGGGTGGTGGTTGCTGCCGCGCCATCAGTTACTGTCAATGTTTCGTAATACGTTCCGACCCCTAGTCCTGCGCCAATACCAAGAGTCGCCGAACTTCCGGAGACGGAGCTCCATGTAATTCCCGTTCGATTATTCGGAGATGGGGTGGTCGTTCGATTGTTTGAGCCGTTAGCAATTGTGTAGGTAACGGTTTGAGTTTCGCCATACTTCTGAGAGAGTGAAAAGGACGATCCAGAAATTGTTATTCGTAGTTCAATAACCAGCGAGAATGTGCTTGAGTCTGAAATCGAAAGTCCCGCTGTATCCGAGTCGGTAACAATTACTCGATATTTAAAACGTGATCCAGAGGTAGTGGTTTCTAGTGTTGAAGTTGTGTATGAATCGGATGTACTCGCCTGCAGATTGCTCCAGGACGTTCCCGTATCATTTGAAAATTGCCAAATATAATTTCGAATCAATGGTCCAACCGCAGTGCCCGACATTTGAAATGTGTACCGAGTTCCTGCAGTAGTTGTATCCACCGCAGCAGGAGGCGTGTAACTTGGAACAGATGCTGTAATCCAGCGGAAAATGATCACACCCGAACCACCGTACCCGGCGTTGGTGTTACTGGCCGCACTTGCACCGCCGCCACCGCCGGTGTTTGGTGATCCAGAAGCTGCAGATACTGTTTTTCCCTCACCAACGCCGCCGCCGCCAACACCTGCAGCGCCACCTGTTGAACCGTCTGAAATAACTCCACCGTTGCTGTACGCGCCGCCACCACCGCCGCCCGAATACGAGGTGAGTGTTCCAGTGACGTTGGATTGAGGACCAGCACCACCTGCAGTGCCATTCATATTTGCAGGAGATGCAGAATCTGCACCTTTTCCTCCTGCACCTGACCCAGAAACCGATGCACCTCCGACTCCACCTGATGTTGTGTAGTTGAGTCCCCTGTTTCCGCCGCCTACAGTAAAGAGGTCTCCAAAGTTTGAGGATCCACCATTAGTTGAATCTGCTGCATTTGTCAGAGAAGCCTTTCCGCCGGCTCCAACAATCACCTTCATCGTTCCCGAAATTGTTGTCTTATTAAATGTTAAGAACCCTCCACCGGATCCGCCACCGCCAGAGTTCCACCCTCCGCCACCGCCACCACCAACTACAAGTCCAGAAACATTTAGGCTGGAGGTAGGAACCTTCCAGCCGTTGTTAGCTGTGATGTAGCTTCTGAAGAACCTTTGAATTGTGTACGGAGCGCTAATCGAGGTGGCGGTAATTGAATCGGAAACCCAGGTACCACTGCTTTGGATTGTGAAATCACTTGAAGACGTTGCGTTAACTTTACGATTGTAAATAGTTGAACTTAGCCCCTCATTGAAATCGTAATATGCGAGCAAGTTAGCATCAGATGTATCAACTCTTGAATTGGATGAAGTCAAGATCTGGCTTTGGTCGCGGACCGAGCCCCAAATCTTCAATTCATCGATTTGTCCCGCGAAGGCGGTTGATGCATCAAGATTGGAATCGGCGCTGTACTGACCAATATATGCAGGGCCATTCAAGGTTTTAATGGATGAGAGCGCAGCACCAGACGTACGTACTTTGCTCGCATTAATATAACAATTAGTCTCACTTGAGCCGTTCCAGGTTACTGCAATATGTGTCCATGCTCGCGTCGGAATGGCCCCACAAGTTAATTCGCTTGCCACGGTACTAAAGCCATCACGAAAATATTTGAGTACTCCACTCTCTCTTTTGACATAGAATCTCGTACTACCTGTACCTTGGCTAAAAATTACATCATTCGTTCCGGCATCCGCAGGGTAAACCCAGGCTTCAAGAGTAAATGGGGATGCAGAAGCTGTTGGCAAAATCGTTCCGTCAATCTTCGCAAATTGGTTCGAGGCACTCAGGTTCAGCGCCGTATCTGTTTCAGAATTCAAAGAGGGCGGCGAGACGGTTAAAGTCATTGGCGTAGAAGCTGCGGTGTAAGTAATTCCAACCGCTGTCGACGCTACATAAAATCTATATTTTCGCTGGGTTAAGGATCTACTCGCCGTAAAGGTGTAGGTCGAATCTGAAATTGCAGTCGAAGTCCAAGTGCTACCTCCGTCGGTCGAATACTCCCAGCGCCTAGTCGGAGACGTCTCTGAAGATGTGTAGCTTGCGGAAAGAGTTACAGACGCTCCATCTGCAACAGTTCTATCTGCTTCAGAGCTCGTGACGGTAGGTCCGACGTGATACGTAACATCAGAAATAGCGTGGTAGTTACTAGCACCACCGGTGAGCCCCACCCAACCCCAAGCAAATTGCGTTGTGTTCCATTCTGTATCTGAAATCACTCTCTCGAAAATTACGTGATTAGCTTGCAGTCCACTGTAGACAGCAAAGGTTCGCGATGAAGCTGTCCATCTAAATGTAAATGGATAGGATTGATTGGTTTCCACATCAGTAATCTCCTGGCCGCTGGCATTTTTGATGAGCAAGCCATCGCCCGTGAATTTGCTCGTCACGCTTCCCGTTGTCACTGCCTCCACTCGCAAGTGGTCATCTACTCTTTCACCCGGTGGATTTTGCCAGGTATCGAATACCGCACGAATCTCACCTGACGCCCAGACGGATGTTCCCCCTGACGAAGAACCTGTTGTTCCACCATTTGGCCACTGATTCAATGGGCGCATAGAAAAGATCGCCATATCTGCACCATCTTTAGCACCGAGAAAAATGTTGGCCGAAACAGATAAATCTTGTGCAATCGAAACTACTTGAGTGTTCCACAAGAAGCCGGATTGACCTCCGAGATCTTGCGTCAAATTAATTGAATCAGAATTTGATGTGATTTCCGCCGTTCCAGCAGAAGTTTTGTAAGGTACGTGGTTAGCGCCACCTTGCCATGTTGTCCATTGTTGGAAATTGCTCCGATTATCGAAAAGGTTTGCTGCTCGCGCTTGGGGCGAGAGAATGGGAGCCAATATCGGTGCGGCAACAATTTGAATGAGAGAAAGAACCAGTACCGTACTAAGGGCTCGAGAAAGTCGATAGCGCTGGGATACCCCGAAATCATTTTTCTTATCCAAACCAAGGCGCATAATGGGAAATTTTAGACAGTAGGTCTAAATAAGGAAAGTTGGCTTACTTAGCCTTTTCGGCCGCTGCCAATTGACCGCATGCGCCATCGATTTCACGACCTCGGGTGTCGCGGACTGTGACTGGGACTCCATAGGACTCAAGAATTCGAACAAACTCTGACTCATCTTCGCGGCGTGAAGCTGTCCACTTTGAACCCGGTGTTGGGTTGAGTGGAATGAGGTTTACGTGGGCATTTCGGTTCTTGAGAAGACGGCCCAATAAATCTGATCTCCATGATTGATCATTGATATCCCGAATGAGCGCGTACTCGATTGAGTAGCGACGTCCTGTCTTCTTCTCGTACGCGTCTGCCGCGGCTAAGACTTCGCGAACATTGAAACGATTATTGATTGGAACCAATGTGTCTCTTAGTTCATCATCTGGCGTGTGAAGCGAAACTGCCAAAGTGCAGTTGATGCCCTCATCCATTAGCTTTTCAATTCCATTGACGAGGCCAACGGTTGATACAACAACAGAACGAGCAGAGATTCCGAGTCCATCTGGATTTGGATCGGTGATGTTGTGAAGGGTGCGAACAACTGCGTTGTAGTTAGCCAGAGGTTCGCCCATACCCATAAAGACAATATTGGAAAGTCGCGTAGGTCCACCAGGCATTTCACCGTTGGCACATGCGCGGGCCGCAGCAACGATTTGATCGGTGATTTCTGCTGCAGAAAGATTTCGAGTCAGACCTGCTTGGCCAGTTGCGCAGAATGGGCAGTTCATTCCGCATCCTGCTTGAGATGAGATGCAGACAGTTGTGCGATCCGAGTAACGCATCAAGACTGATTCAACGAGTACGCCGTCATGCAGTTTCCATAAATCTTTACGGGTCATTCCGCCATCTGTAGTGCGTGTTGTCACAAGCTCAATCATCTTTGGAGTCAACGCATCCGCAATACTCTGGCGTTCTGCTGCTGGAATATCAGACCACTCATCTGGATTGTCAGAAAGGTGCGTGAAGTAGTGGGTTGCTACCTGTGCGGCGCGAAATGGTTGGAAGCCAAGTTCTTTGGCAAAGGCTTTGCGGTCTGCAGGAGAAAAGTCCGCTAAATGCTTTGGAGCCTTCTTCTTCTGAACTGGTTCATCAAATACTAATTTAAGTTCTGTTGGACGCTCGGTGCTCATAGAAGACCAGAATCTTGTGCGCGTCGCACAACTTCGAGTGCGAGCCACAGAGCAGGTGCAGCAAAGAGAACGGAATCGAGGCGATCCATGATGCCGCCATGACCTGGCAAGAGATTGCCCATATCTTTGATTGCAACATCGCGCTTTAAAGCAGATTCAATGAGATCACCTGATGTTGCAGTAAATACAGTGAGAATTCCAGCAAGTGCACCGAGCCACCAATCGGAATCCATGATGAAGTAAAAAGCTAGAGATCCACCAATAACGGTGAATACGAGCGAACCAATTAGACCTTCAATAGTTTTCTTTGGGCTGATCTTTGGCGCAAGTGGGTGCTTTCCGAAGAGAACACCCGTCAGATACGCGAAGGTGTCATTGCAACCTACTAGAACCACGAATGTCATAACTCGTTCTAGGCCGTTATAGGGGCGAGCAAGCAGAATCAGAAAGCCTGCAAGAAATGGCAGATAAATAAGTGCAAGAGTTGAAGCTGATGCTGTTCGAACAAAGTTTTCAGTGCCACGTGGAAGTAAGAGAACGAGTAGGCATGGAAATGCAATAGCCGTTGCAACAGTTAGGCCTGAGACTCCCCCGAACCATGTTGCAGCGCAGAGTGCGATAGATGCTGAAGTCAACGACCAGAGCGGGATATCGATAGTTACTGATTTAAATGCAGAGTTAAGTTCACGGATTCCGAGAACAACAGCAGTTGTAACTAGCGCTGCAAAAATAATTCGATAGGTTGAGAGTGAAAACCAGACAAGAAGAATGAGAAATACGCTGACGCCAATTGATGGGAGCAGTTTTCGACCAGCGCGCTTATTAATCGCTTCGTTGATCGAATGTAAATCTGACACAGTAAGTGAACCTCGGTTTAAGTCCTTAGACCTCGAGAAGTTCAGCCTCCTTATGCTTTAGCAATTCATCAATCTTTGCGACGTGATCTGAAGTGATTTTTTCGAGCTCTTTCTCGCCGCGACTTAAATCATCCTTTGAGATATCGCCATCTTTCTCTGCCTTCTCCATCGCTTCTTTTGCAGTGCGACGGATATTGCGCATTGAAATCTTTGAATCTTCAGCCTTGGTCTTTGCAACCTTGATGTAATCCTTGCGGCGCTCTTCGGTGAGCTGTGGGAAGTTAACGCGGATGACTGCGCCATCAGATGCTGGATTTACACCGAGATCGGATTCGCGGATCGCCTTTTCGATTGAGGTCATTGCGCCCTTATCGAAGGGAGAGACAATCGCCATACGTGATTCAGGAACTTGAATTGAAGCAAGCTGAGAAAGTGCGGTAAATGTGCCGTAGTAATCGACCATGATTTTGTTGAACATCGCTGGGTGAGCGCGACCTGTGCGGATTGCGCCGAAGTCATCTTTAGCAACTTCGACAGCCTTATTCATCTTATCTGTCGCTTCTGCGAGTGTGGTTGCTACATCTGCCATGGTCTTTGCTCCTTAAGAACCTTCAGTTATCTCTCGTTTAAGAAACGAGAGTTCCGATCTTTTCACCACGAACTGCGCGGCCAATATTTCCATTTGTCATTAAATCGAAGACCACGATTGGGAGGTGGTTCTCGCGGCAGAGGCTAAAGGCTGCTGCATCTGCAACAGCGAGCGACTTCTGAAGAACTTCGTCGTAAGAAATTGTGTCGAACTTCGTTGCATTCGCATCCTTGCGAGGATCTGCGTTGTAAACGCCATCGACTCCAGACTTTGCGAGCAAGAGTGCGCCTGCACCGATTTCGAGTGCGCGCTGTGCTGCAACTGTGTCGGTTGTAAAGAATGGCATTCCGGCGCCTGCGCCGAAGATAACTACGCGACCTTTTTCAAGGTGGCGAATTGCGCGACGTGGAACATATGGTTCTGCAACCTGTCCCATAGTGATTGCTGTCTGGACGCGAGTATCAACGCCCTCTTTTTCGAGAAAATCTTGAAGTGCTAAACAGTTCATGACTGTTCCGAGCATTCCCATGTAGTCAGCGCGTGAACGTTCCATGCCGCGCTCTGAGAGTTCTGCCCCGCGGAAGAAGTTACCGCCGCCGACAACGATTGCGATTTGTACTCCGCTGCGAACAACATCAGCGATTTGTTTTGCTACATCTGCCAGTACATCGGGATCAACACCGATGCCCTTCTTGCCACCGAAAACTTCTCCAGAAAGCTTAAGGAGCACTCTGCCGTATTTACCTCTGGTACCTGGCATGAGTGCTCCCCTCGCTTCTAAGTGAAACTAGTTTACTGACCTACGCGGAAACGGTGGAATGCCTTGACGGCGGTTCCTGCCTCATCGAGGATCTGCTTAACGGTCTTCTTCGCATCCTTAGCGAAAGCCTGCTCGATAAGTGAAACTTCCTTCACAAACCCAGTTACGCGGCCTTCGATAATCTTTGAAAGAGAAGCTTCTGGCTTACCTTCGGCGCGAGCTGTCTCTTCTGCAAGGCGACGCTCTGTCTCGATTAGGTCTGCTGGAACTTCATCGCGGTTAACGAAGCGTGGTGCAAATGCTGCGATGTGCTGTGCAACATCTTTACCAACTTCTGCAGCTTCCTTTGCAAGTGAAACCAAGACGCCAACCTGTGGTGGCAAATCTGGGCTTGTCTTGTGAAGGTAAAGACCAACTGGGCCTTCAATTACTGCAACGTTACGGATTTCAATCTTCTCGCCGAGCATTGCATTTCCTTCATCAATTACTGACTGAACGGTCTTGCCGTTAGCCATTGTTGATGCCAAGAATGCTGCAACATCTGCCGACTTAGATGAAAGTAGGTGCTCTACGAGTTCATCGCCAAGTGCGATAAAACGCTCGCCCTTTGCAACGAAGTCTGTCTCGCAGTTGAGTTCAAGCATGACACCGAGGTCGCCTGAAACCTTTGCAACTACCAAACCATTTGAAGTTAAACGACCTTCGCGCTTTGTAACGCCCTTTTGTCCCTTAACGCGGATGATTTCAACAGCCTTGTCGTAATCACCATCTGCTTCATCAAGTGCCTTCTTGCAATCGAGCATTCCTGCTGCAGTTGCTTCGCGTAGGCGCTTTACATCGTCTGCTGAATAGTTAGCCAATTTCTTTCCTCTTCTTATTTCTGTTCAAGAACAGCGTCTGTAGTAACAGCTTCAGCTGGAACCCCGGACAACAATTCGTTTTCTAATTGCGCGGACACCGCAGTTGCAACTGGTGCAGGTGCTGCTGCAGAGCGAGCCTTGAGGCCTTCTGCAATTGCATCTGTGATGACGCGTGTTAGAAGTTCAATTGAACGGATTGCATCGTCGTTACCTGGGATCTTGAAATCAACTTCATCTGGATCGCAGTTTGTATCGAGGATTGCAATAACAGGAATACCAAGCTTCTTCGCTTCCTGAACTGCGAGGTGCTCCTTCTTAGTATCGACAACCCAAATTGCTGAAGGCAACTTAGTCATGTGACGGATACCGTCGAGGTTCTTAAATAGCTTCTCGCGCTCACGACGAAGAACAAGAAGTTCCTTCTTTGTAAGCAATAGGTCGTTAGCTGTCTCAAGAGCTTCGAGCTCCTTGAGGCGCTGAATACGCTTGTACACAGTTGGGAAGTTTGTGAGCATTCCACCTAACCAGCGCTCTGTAACTGTTGGCATTCCAACGCGAGCTGCTTGATCGATGATTGGCTTGTGAGCCTGCTTCTTTGTTCCCACGAAAAGTACGTGGCCACCCTTAGCAACTGTCTCCTTAACGAAAGCGTAAGCTGAATCGATAAGTGCAAGTGACTGCTGGATGTCGATGATGTAGATGCCATTGCGTTCTGTGAAGATAAAACGCTTCATCTTTGGATTCCAACGACGAGTCTGGTGTCCGAAGTGGACTCCGCTGTCGAGGAGTTCGCGCATTGTTACAACTGCCATGACGGCACGCTCCTTCTTAGGTTCTTTGTGCACAGCACAAAGAACCTGCTCGGTTAATGTCTTAACAATTTGCTAAGACCGTCGCACTTACAACGCCGACCACATGCTTCTAATTACTTAGAGAACTAGCGGACCGAAGTGGCTTGTATTCCCTGCGAGGCAGTTCATACATAAGTGCTGAGATGTCACCAGCCTTGTGGGTTGGTGCAGGGGAAATCTTACCTGCCAGCCGGGGGTGCAAAATCCACGCCTTTAGGCGCGAGGATGGGCTTGTTTGAAAGCCTTTTGCAATCTTTCAGTCGATACATGGGTATAGATCTGCGTCGTAGCAAGGGATGCATGGCCCAGAATTTCCTGAACGGTGCGTAGGTCCGCCCCGCCTTCAAGTAGATGAGTAGCTGCTGAATGGCGCAGAGCATGTGGCCCTAAACGTTGTGCACCTTCGAGAGCTTCAAGTGCTTCATAGACAACTGTGCGAACCGTGCGCTGATCAATTCTTTTTCCGCGAACGCCAAGAAATACCGCTTCACCCGATGCGCCATTGGCCATCTCGGAACGTGCGTTTTTGATCCAATTATTGAGAGCCTTCATCGCAGGATTGCCGAGCGGAATCGTGCGCTCTTTATTTCCCTTACCAAGAACAAGAATCGTATTTCGCTGGTAATCAATATCATCAAGATCAAGCCCGCAGAGTTCAGATACTCGAGCCCCTGATGCGTAGAGAACTTCCAGAATCGCACAGTCGCGAATAGATGTTGCGCTCTCTTCTTCAGCAACACGAGTCGCCAGCGAATCCATTGCAACGGTTGCATCAGAGATAGATAAGACTTCAGGCAATGTTCTATGGCCCTTAGGTGTTGCAAGGGTGAGCCCAATATCTTTTGCCAGAATACCTTTCTTCGCTGCCCACTTAGTAAAGAGGCGAATTGAAACAGCTCTACGTGAAAGCGTTGTTCGCGCGCCGCCCTTAACTTGCTGCGTTGCAAGCCATGAACGAATATGGGCGATAGTTACATCGGATAAATCATCGACCTTCTGGATTTCGAGGTTGTCGAAGAAACTGGTGAGATCACCGAGATATGCGCGAGTTGTGTGTTCCGAAAGTGAGCGCTCTTTGGTCAGATGGTGGGTGTACTCCCCCAGCACTTTCTCAAAGGTTGGCATAGGTTAAGAATATATGCCGAGTGGTTTATTACTCGGGCTTGCGACCTTGGCGCAGAAGTCCGAATGTAAGTGCATCCTCTAATGCCATCGCAGATGCGGCAATAACGTTCTCGTGAACGCCGACAGTGTTCCACTCGCCCTTGCCATCAGATGTCTCAACTAATACGCGAGTAATTGCTCCGGTACCAAGTCGTCCTTCAAGGATACGCACTTTGTAATCGGTAAGTTCAAGAGCGGAAAGTTCTGGGTAGAGCTGATTGAGGCCATCGCGAAGTGCATTATCAAATGCGTTTACGGGACCGTTTCCTGCACCACTGCATGTAATCTCTTTACCTTGCGCAGTAACTGTTACTTCAGCCTTGGTGATAATTGAATTATTGGTATCGCGCTCTGTGGTGGTTAACCAATGATCAATTGTGAAGAAAGATGGACGCTTGCCTGTTGCTTCTTCGCGAAGAAGAAGTTCGAATGAAGCATCTGCTGCTTCAAAGGTGAAACCGCGTGATTCCATCTCTTTAACTCTCTCGACAACGCGACCAATGAGTTCGCGATCGCCTTTGAGATCAACACCGAGCTCCATCGATTTAAGTTCGATTGATGCACGACCTGCCATATCTGAAACAAGCATGCGCATATCGTTTCCAACAGATGCAGGATCTTCGTGCTGGTAGAGAGATGGATCAACCTTGATTGCAGATGCGTGAAGGCCTGCCTTGTGAGCAAATGCAGAGACGCCTGTATATGGCTGGCGAGGTGATGGAGAAATATTTGTTACTTCAGCAACTGCGTGAGAAATTCTGAAGGATTCGCGTAGCGCGTTCTGCGGAAGAACTTCCTTCTTCTTCTTAAGCTCAAGATTGGCGATAATTGTTACGAGATCGGCATTACCTGTGCGCTCACCATATCCATTGAGTGTTCCCTGGATATGGGTAGCACCTGCTGCATATGCCGCCATTGAGTTTGCGACCGCACATCCTGTGTCGTTGTGGCAGTGAATTCCGAGGCGAGCAGAGGTTGCTCCTAGTACATCGTGAACTACTTCTGCGATTTCATCAGGCAACATTCCACCATTGGTATCGCAGAGCGCAGCCACATCAGCACCTGCCTCCATAGCTACGCGGATAACCTCGAGAGCGTATGCGCGATTGGCGCGGTAGCCATCGAAGAAGTGTTCAGCATCGAGAAATACGCGCTGTCCTTCTTGGCGAAGGTGCGAGACTGAATCTCGGATCATTTCAAGGTTCTCATCAAGTGTTGTCTTGAGCGCAAGATCAACATGGCGATCGTAAGACTTGGCAACGAGAGTTACTGCTGGTGCACCTGAATCACGCAGGGCGCCGAGAAGTACATCGTCGGCGGCCTTTACATTAGGGCGACGTGTGGCACCGAATGCTACAAATGTTGCGTTCTTTAGCTTTAGCTCTTTCGCAGCAAGTGCGAAGAACTCAGTATCTTTTGGATTAGCTCCTGGCCATCCACCTTCAATGAAGCCAACGCCTAGATCATCGAGATGACGCGCGATTGTGAGCTTGTCATGGACAGAAAGGTTGAGGCCTTCTTGCTGCGCACCATCGCGAAGGGTGGTGTCATAGATATGAAGAGCCTCTTTATCAAAACTCACAGGATTAGAAGTCACAGGGAGACCTTCTTCATCCAGCCATGCTTATCTTCAATAGTTCCGTGTTGAATTCCAAGTAGGTGGTTGCGAATCTGCATCGTGATGACACCCGGTTCTCCATTGCCTGTGATCCATGTGCCCATCGCTGACTTTGCTTGGCCTACAGGTGAAACAACTGCTGCTGTTCCGCAGGCGAAGATTTCGGTGATTTCACCAGATGTAACACCTTCGCGCCAATCATCAATAGAGAGCATTACCTCTTCGGTCTTGTAACCGAGATCTTTTGCAACAGAGAGGATTGAGTCGCGAGTAATTCCGGGAAGAAGTGTTCCGGTGAGCTTTGGAGTAATCACAGTTGCATCGGCGCCTTTGCCCTTTACGAAGTAAAGGTTCATGCCGCCCATCTCTTCAACCCACTTGCGCTCTTTTGCATCAATCCAGACAACTTGGTCGCAACCTTCTTTTGCAGCTGCCTTCTGTGCAACAAGTGATGCCGCGTAATTTCCGCCGCACTTTGCTTCACCTGTTCCGCCCTGAGCTGCGCGAACATATTCAGTTGAGATCCATACAGATACAGCCTTTGAAGGATCAAAGTACGCACCTGCTGGTGTTGCAATAAGAATGTAGGTCGCCTTATTTGTTGGGCGAACTCCAAGGCCAACTTCTGTTGCGATCATAAATGGGCGAATGTAGAGAGCTTCACCGATCTTTCCCGGAGTCCATCCAGCATCTTGGCTAACAAGTGCGTGAACAGTTTCAAGGAATAACTCTTCTGGCATTTCAGGAAGCGCTAAACGGTTTGCAGATTTCGCAAAGCGATGAGCATTTGCTTCTGGACGAAAGAGCGCAATACCACCATCAGGTTGGCGATATGCCTTCATTCCTTCGAAGATCTCTTGGCCGTAGTGGAAAACTGCAGTTGCAGGATCAAGAGTCAGTGGGCCATATGGCTTTAACTCTGGCTCCTGCCAACCACCTGCCTCAGTCCATTCGCAGACGACCATATGGTCGGTGTAATACTTTCCGAAACCACAGTTTGCGACTTTTTCATCGCGCTCTGCTGCTGGAACTGCTTGTGGATTGAGTGAGATCTTCATTTACTTAACCAATTCTGCTAACGCTGAACCGATTTCTGTTGTGCCGCGCTTTGAATCTCCACGTGAAGCAAGATCTGCAGCAACTGCCTTTTCGACATCGCGAGCAGCGTCATTGAGCCCCAAGTGATCGAGCATCATTGCAACTGACATAACAGTGGCAGTTGGATCAGCTAAATTCTTTCCAGCGATATCTGGTGCGCTTCCATGAACAGGTTCGAACATAGATGGGTATGCGCCAGTTGGATTAATATTTCCTGAAGCTGCAAGTCCGATTCCGCCGCAGATAGCTGCAGCGATATCGGTCAAGATATCTCCGAAGAGGTTATCTGTGACTACTACGTCGAAGCGCTCTGGGTTAGTTACAAAGAACATTGAAGCTGCATCAACGTGTAGGTAATCCGTAGTAACAGTTGGGAACTCTTTTGCAACCTGATTAAAGGTACGAGTCCATAGGCTTCCAGCACGTGTAAGAACATTGTTCTTATGAACAAGTGTGAGCTTCTTACGATCACGAGCTGCCGCACGAGTAAATGCATCGCGAATAACTCGCTCGGCACCGCGACGTGTATTGAGAGATTCCTCTGTTGCGATCTCATGATCTGTGCCTTCTGCAAGAACTCCGCCAGCACCAACGTATGGTCCTTCTGTTCCTTCACGCACAACGACAAAATCGATCGGAGCCTTAGTTGCAAGTGGGCCTGTAACTCCTGGCATCAACTTCGCAGGGCGAAGATTGATGTAGTGATCGAATGCGAAGCGAATCTTGAGAAGCAAACCTCGCTCAAGAACACCACTTGGAACAGTTGGATCTCCCACTGCGCCGAGCAAGATGACATCTGCCTTTGCAAGTTCTGCAAGAACTGAATCTGGCAGAACTTCACCGGTGCGATGCCAGTAACCAGCACCAAGGTCGTAATTTGTCTTATTAAATGTCACGCCATATTTAGCAGCGACAGCATCTAGGACCTTAAGGCCTTCACCGACAACTTCGGTTCCGATTCCATCGCCTGGAATAACTGCGAGATTAATTGTGCGTGCCATTAACTCACCAAAGTCACTGAACGCACGAGCTCTGCGCCAGTTTCCTTCTTCACTGATTCAGCAACTGCATCAGAGACAGGAGAATCAACAGTAAGAGCCATCAGTGCGCTTCCACCTGCAGATTCACGAGCTACCTGCATACCAGCGATATTGATCTTTGCGCTTCCGAGAGCATTACCAACTGCTCCTACTACGCCAGGCTTATCTGCATAGCGAAGGAAAAGAAGGTTCTCTGTTGGCGGTAGATCGAGATCAAAACCATCGATAGCAATGATCTTCTCAACTTTGCGGATACCCATAAGAGTTCCATCAACCTTGATTGATTTTCCATTGCTGAGAGCTGCATGAAGAGAAATCATGCTGCGGTATTCAGGGCTATCTGGAGTCGTAGTTACATTAGATGTAACTCCACGATCTGCAGCAAGTCCTGGCGCATTTACATATGTCACATCTTCACAACCTGATGCAAGCAAAGCACCTTTAAGAGCGCTGATTGCAAGAACAGATGAATCGTGTCCTGAGATATCGCCCTTAACTGTAATTTCAATTGAGACAGGAGTCTCGCCTGCAATTGCAGTTGCAAGTTGCGCCATCTTCTCAACTAAAGGAAGAGATGGACGAATCTCATCGTGGATTGCTCCGCCCTTAACGTTAACTGCATCTGGAACAAGTTCGCCAGCAAGTGCTTTACGCACTGAGACAGCAACCGCAATTCCGGCGCGCTCTTGCGCTTCATCGGTAGATGCGCCCAAGTGCGGAGTTGCAACAACCTGATCAAGTTGGAATAGAGGTGAATCAGTGCAAGGTTCGGTTACATAAACATCGAGACCTGCACCTGCAACGCGCCCTTCAACGATTGCATCGTAGAGAGCTGCCTCATCGAGGACTCCACCACGTGCTGCGTTAATGATGCGAACTTCCTTCTTGACCTTCTTTAGAGCCTCTACCCCAATGAGGTTTGCAGTCTCTTTAGTCTTTGGAAGGTGAATTGTGATGAAATCGCTTCGCTTTAAGAGATCATCAAGTTCAACTAGTTCAACACCAAGCTGCGCTGCCTTTGCTGGCTGCAGATATGGATCGTAAGCAACAACGTTCATTCCAAAAGCTTGCATACGGTGAGCAACGAGCTGACCGATGCGACCAAAACCAACAATGCCGAGAGTCTTCTCGAAAATTTCTGCGCCTGTGTACTTAGAACGCGCCCACTTTCCAGCCTTGAGTGCAGCATGTGCTGGAGAGATAAAACGCGCTGATGCGAGCAACAATGAGATTGCAAGTTCAGCTGCAGAGACGATATTTGAAGTTGGTGCATTAACTACCATCACACCTGCAGCAGTCGCTGCAGGAATATCGACGTTATCAAGGCCAACACCTGCACGCGCAATGACCTTAAGGCCCTTGGCGGCAGCTATCGCTTCTGCATCCATCTTTGTCGCCGAGCGAATCAAGACTGCATCTACTCCATTGCCAAGTTCAGCGAGAAGTTCTGCGCGGTTTGCACCGTCGCAATTGCGAACCTCAAAATCTGGACCTAGTGCATCAAGAGTTGCAGCGCTGAGCTCTTCAGCAATTAAAACGATGGGTTTAGCCACGCGCAGCACTTCCTTCTTTGTAATCATCCTTATTTGTGTTCTTCATCCAGCTAAACATCTTGCGAAGTTCGCGACCAACGGTCTCGATTGGGTGTGACTCTCCCTTTGCGCGAAGAGCAGTAAATTCCTTTGCTCCGCTCTCGAGATCGTCGACGAAACGCTTAGCAAATGCGCCTGATTGAACATCAGCAAGAACTGCCTTCATGTTCTCCTTGACGTGTGGGTCAATGACGCGAGGACCTGAGACGTAATCACCGAATTCAGCTGTGTCAGAGACTGACCAGCGCTGCTTTGCAATTCCACCTTCGTACATAAGGTCAACGATCAACTTAAGTTCGTGTAGGCACTCGAAGTATGCAACTTCTGGCTGATATCCGGCTTCAACAAGAGTTTCAAATCCGTACATAACGAGCTGTGATGCTCCACCACAGAGAACTGCTTGCTCTCCGAATAGATCTGTCTCTGTCTCTTCTGTAAATGTTGTGAGGATTCCGCCTGCGCGAAGTCCGCCGATTGCCTTTGCATATGAAAGTGTCAGTGGCCATGCGTTTCCTGTTGAATCTTGTTCAACTGCAACGATGACAGGGACTCCGCGGCCCGCTGCATATTCGCGACGAACGAGGTGTCCTGGACCCTTTGGTGCAACCATGCAAACATCCACATCTGCAGATGGCTTGATGTAACCGAAACGAATATTGAAACCGTGACCGAAGAAGAGTGCATCGCCCTTTTCAAGGTTAGGCAAGATTGATTCTGTGTAGATGTGACGCTGAAGGTGATCAGGAGCCAAGATCATGATGACATTAGCTTCCTTAACTGCATCCGCTACTGAAGTAACGCGAAGTCCTTCAGCCTCAGCCTTTGCGCGTGATGGTGAACCTTCCTTAAGACCAACGCGAACATCAACACCTGAATCGCGAAGATTCAGCGCATGTGCGTGGCCCTGTGAGCCGTAACCGATGATCGCGACCTTGCGACCCTGGATGATTGATAGATCTGCATCCTCTTCGTGATACATCGTTGCCACGGTATTTCTCCTTTTGTAGTTTCTTACTTAGTTTTGGTAGTCAGGCTGTGTGTCATGAACTTCTTTTGCCTTAGGCGTCACATCTTTGATTGAGATGACACTAATCAGCTTGTCGAGCTGAGCAATTACTTGCTCGAGTGAGTGGCCTTCTACAGCTACTCCAATAATCATCTTTGAGATCGATGAATCTTCAGTTGGACCCACATTGAGGGTTTCGATATTGAATGCACGTCGAGAGAAGAGTCCTGCGACGCGAGCAAGCACGCCAGGTTCATTTTCAACAAGAACCTCAAGAGTGTGCTGACGGCGATTAGTAGTCATTAGAGCTCCTGAGAATCCCAGTCAGGCGCGGTAGCGCGGGCGATCATGATTTCATCATTTGAAGTTCCAGCAGCAACCATTGGCCAGACCATCGCATCGCGGTGGACGCGGAAATCAACAACCACTGGTTGATCATTGATCGACATCGCTTTTTCGATTGTCTTATCAAGATCTTCTGGACGTTCGCATGAAAGTCCAACGCAACCCATTGCTTCAGCGAGCATTGGGAAGTTAGGAACGCGCTTTGATTCAAGTGAAGTATTTGAGTAACGTCCTTCGTAGAACAAGGTCTGCCATTGGCGAACCATTCCGAGAGATTCGTTATTGATAATTGCCACCTTGATAGGAATATTGTTAAGTGCGCAAGTAACCAGCTCTTGATTGGTCATTTGGAAACAACCATCGCCATCGATAGCCCAAACAGTTGTATCTGGGGCTCCGACCTTTGCACCCATTGCAGCAGGTACTCCGTAACCCATAGTGCCTGCGCCCCCTGAGTTAAGCCATGTACGAGGATGTTCGTAGGATATAAATTGTGAAGCCCACATTTGATGTTGTCCGACACCTGAAGTAAAGATTGTGTCAGTGCCGGAAATTTTCCCGATACGTTCGATGACATGTTGAGGTGAAAGCGAGCCATCTTCAGGCATGTCATAACCCAATGGATATGTTGCCTTCAGAGAATTCATTTGACGTAGCCATGTCGTCAAATCTGGCTGGCTCTTTCCAAGTGCAGCCTTAAGTGCAGGGATGAGCGCGGCAATAGTCTCTTTAACGTCACCAATAACAGCGACATCTGCATGACGGTTCTTACCGATTTCAGCAGGATCAATATCAGCATGAAGAATTCTTGCGTGAGGTGCGAATGTAGAGAGCTTTCCGGTTACGCGGTCATCAAATCGAGCGCCCAAAGTAATGAGTAGATCTGCCTTTTGCAGAGCTGTTACAGCAGCAACTGTGCCGTGCATTCCGGGCATACCCATATGCAATGGATGTGAATCCGGGAAGGCACCACGCGCCATAAGAGTTGTCACAACTGGCGCACCGAGAAGTTCTACAAGCTGACGAAGTTCCTTATGTGCATTGGCCTTGATAACTCCGCCGCCAACATAGAAGACCGGTTTTGATGATTGCGCGATAAGAGCGGCTGCGTCTGTGATTGCTTGGCTGTTTGGAGTTGTCTGTGGTTTATATCCAGCAAGGCTGATTGAGTTAGGCCAGTTAAAGGTCGTCATCTTCTGAAGTGCATCTTTTGCAACGTCTACAAGTACCGGACCGGGGCGACCAGTTGTAGCAATGTGGAACGCTTCAGCGATTGCACCAGGAATCTCGGCAGGATCTGTAACCAAATAATTATGTTTTGTAAATGGCATTGTGATGCCACGAATATCTGCCTCTTGGAATGCATCTGTACCGATTGCTGCAGACGGGACCTGTCCCGTGATTGCAACGAGTGGAACGGAATCCATTGCAGCATCCATCAGAGGCGTTACAAGATTTGTTGCACCTGGACCCGAAGTCGCAATACAAACTCCAGCGCGTCCGGTGACTTGGGCATAACCTGTTGCCGCATGCCCAGCGCCTTGTTCATGGCGAACCAATATGTGACGAATCGTTGAATCAAAGATCGGATCGTAAGCAGGAAGAATTGCGCCGCCCGGCAGACCGAACATCACATCTACGCCAGCTGCTTCAAGGCTCTTCACCAATGAAGTAGCTCCTGTCATTTCTGTGCCGTTCGCTGTTGGAACATGTTTCGCCATCTTCGTACTCCTTTCTCTCTCGACCTTCGCTTCGTTGAAAACTTTCTTCTAGCTTTTCTAAATGAAAAAACCCTCAGATATCTGAGGGCGCGCGTGACTTGAAGGCACGCGCTATCGAATCACCACCACTGAAACTACTGAAGAACGTGTTGATTGCATGGCCCTATTCTCCATTGGGGCAGGGCTATGCGTCAAGAGTTGAGATGAACGTCTCAAAAAGTGGAACGGTTAGTCGCAGACCGCGCCCTTTGAGGCCGAACCGACGAGCTTCGAATACTTGGAGAGAACGCCTCGGGTGTACTTATGAGGCAGCGGCTTCCATCCAGCCTTTCGAGCTTCGAGTTCTGCTGGGTCTACAAGTAGATCCAGTGTTCGGTTTGGAATGTCGATGCGAACTCGATCGCCATCTTTAATAAATGCAATCGGTCCCCCGTCGACAGCTTCAGGTGCAACATGGCCAACGCAGAGACCAGTTGATCCGCCAGAGAAGCGACCATCGGTAAGGAGAAGTGTCTTCTTGCCAAGACCCGCACCCTTAATAGCACCGGTGATCATCAACATCTCGCGCATTCCCGGTCCACCCTTTGGACCTTCATAACGAATAACAACTACATCGCCCTCTTTGATTGTTCCATTTTCGAGCGCTTCCATCGCGGATTGTTCACGTTCAAAGACACGTGCTGGTCCTTCGAATGTTTCGATTCCAATGCCTGCTGTTTTGCAGACTGCACCTTCAGTTGCAAGTGAGCCACCAAGAATTGTGATTCCTACATCGGTAGATAGCGGCTTGTCGATTGCACGGAGAATATCTCCGTCGGCAAGAGGTGGATTGATATCAGCTAAATTCTCGGCCATGGTTTTTCCAGTAACGGTTAAGCAATCACCATGAAGATAACCAGCATCGAGCAAGATGCGAAGAACGACCGGAATTCCACCGACCTTGTCGACATCTGACATTACATACTTACCGAATGGCTTGAGGTCTCCTAGTAGAGGAACCTTTGAGCCGATTCGATGGAAATCTTCCAGAGTTAAATCAACTTCAGCTTCGTGCGCGATTGCAAGTAGGTGAAGTACAGCATTGGTTGAACCACCAAGGGCCATTACTGCCGTAATTGCATTTTCAAATGCCTTCTTGGTCAAGATATCGCGTGTAGTAATTCCCTTTGCAATGAGATTTACGACCGCAGCGCCAGCTTGTTCAGCATATGCATCGCGACGGCGATCAACAGCAGGAGGAGCTGCAGAACCTGGCAAAGAAAGTCCGATGGCTTCACCAACAGTTGCCATTGTGTTTGCTGTGTACATTCCGCCACAAGCGCCTTCGCCAGGACAGATGGCCTTTTCGATTTGATCAACGCGATCTTGCGTAATCAATCCTCGCGCACATGCGCCGACTGCTTCAAATGCATCGATGATTGTGACATCTTTTCCATCGACTGAACCTGGAAGAGTTGAACCTGCATATACAAAGACAGAGGCAACATCGATGCGAGCAGCAGCCATCATCATGCCTGGAAGTGATTTATCGCAACCTGCAAATGTAACCATTCCGTCGAGGCGCTCTGCCTGCATTACTGTCTCTACAGAATCTGCAATTACTTCGCGAGAAACAAGGGAGAAGTGCATACCTTCGTGTCCCATTGAAATTCCATCAGATACTGAAATGGTTCCGAATTGCATCGGGAATCCACCAGCTTCGATGACGCCCTTCTTTGAAGCCTTTGCAAGTCGATCAAGTGAGAGGTTGCAGGGAGTAATTTCATTCCATGAAGATGCGATGCCAATCTGTGGCTTTACCCAATCTTCATCACCCATTCCAACTGCACGGAGCATTCCACGCGCAGGAGCACGTTCTAATCCATCAGTGACGAGTCCAGAGCGAGGTTTCATAGTCGACATGAGAGAATTCTATCCTCAGTCGCGCTATTTGCGATAAACCAATTTCAACCTAAAAGGAGACACCTCTGTGTCAAAGCAAGCCCAAGATCAGAACTTAGACCCAACTCGTTGGCGCACGCTCTTTGTTGTAGCAATTTCGCAGTTGATGATTGTTCTCGATAGCTCAATTATGAATATTGCAATTCCTAGCGCCAAGATTGATTTAGGCATTACAGATGCCAATCAGCAGTGGGTAATCACTGCCTACACCTTGGCCTTTGGTTCACTCCTTCTTCTAGGTGGCCGAATCGGCGACTACATGGGCAGAAAGAAGATCTTCCTTATCGGTCTCATTGGATTTGCTGCCGCTTCAGCCCTGGGTGGAATCGCATCAACACAAGGATTGCTCTTCGCATCACGCGCACTTCAGGGCGTTTTTGCGGCACTACTTGCACCCGCAGCACTTGCAATCATCTCTGTAACGTTCACAGTTCCTTCTGAGCGCGCAAAGGCATTTGGTGTCATTGGTGCAATCTCAGGTGGTGGAGCTGCTATCGGATTAATCCTCGGCGGAACTCTTACAGAGTACTTCTCATGGCGCTGGTGCCTTGGAGTTAACACTCCAATCGCAATGATTGCTGCAATTCTTGCAATTAAATTTGTTCACGAATCGAAGGCAGCTGGCGATAACACCTACGACATACCGGGAGTTATCACAGCCACTGCAGGTCTCTTCTCCCTTACCTACGGCTTCAACGAAGCAGCTACAAAGGGTTGGTCTGATTCAACAACAATTTCATTCTTTATCGCGGCTGCAGTCCTACTTGTAGCTTTCGTTGTTATTGAGACAAAGGTTGCAAATCCTTTGATGCCACTTCGCGTAATCACAGAACGCAACCGTGGTGGTTCATACCTCGGATCACTCGTTGTCGGCGCTGGCCTCTTCTCAATGTTCTTATTCCTTGGTCTCTACCTCCAAGTTATCCTTGGATTTAGCCCACTGAAGTCTGGTTTTGCATTCTTGCCATTCACTGCAGGAATTATCTTCTTCGCTGGAGTCGCATCGCAGTTGCTGCCTAAGGTTGGACCAAAGCCATTGATGGTTCCAGGTTTAATCTTTGCTGGTATCGGTCTACTTCTTCTTACTCGCATCACACCAGAAACTGCATACTTCACACATGTGGTTCCATCACTGCTCATCATGTCGAGCGGTATGGCCCTTGTCTTTATTCCACTCACTTCAACATCACTTCATGCCGTTTCATCTCATGACACAGGAGTTGCAAGTGCGATGCTCAATACATCCCAGCAGATCGGTGGCTCACTTGGAACTGCGCTGCTCAACACTGTCTCAGCGACAGCTGCAGCAACCTATGCAACTACTCATACAGAGCTAGGAAAGATGGTTCAGCCATTTGCTATGACTCACGGCTTTACCGTTGCATTTAAGTTCAGTGCAGCACTTCTCTTTGTTGGCGCGATACTTCTCTTCTTCTTTATCAATATCGGAAAAGATTCACTCGTTGAGACTGAAGGCGCTGGCCTGCATTAATTAATTAGTTAGCAGCTTGACCTAAGTGGCCAAGTAGAAGCTCACGTACGCGTGCAGCATCTGCTTGGCCCTTTGTCTCTTTCATGACTGCACCAATAAGTGCACCCGCAGCCGGTAAGTGTCCCCCGCGAACTTTCTCTGCAGTATCTGCTTGTTCTGCGCAAACCTTTTCGATTGCAGCCATCAGCGCACCATCATCGTTAACAACTTTGATTCCGCGCTTTGCAACAACTTCTGATGGCTTACCTTCGCCGGCGATAACACCTTCAACAACTTGGCGTGCGAGTTTGTCGGTGAGTTCACCCTTTGCAACAAGTGCTACAAGTTCAGCAACATCGGCAGGAGTGATGGAGAGATCAGCAACAGCGATGTTCTGATCATTTGCAATACGTGAAATCTCACCAAGCCACCATGTACGCGCCTTGGTTGGATCAGCACCGAGAAGAACCGTTGCCTCGACGATATCCAAGACATCGGCGTTGATCATCGCTTCCATCTCTTTATCCGGAACGTTCCACTCTTCCTTGATGCGCTTGCGGCGAAGTGATGGACGTTCTGGCAAAGTTGCACGAAGTTCTTCAATCCATGCTGCTAGAGGTGTTACCGGAACCAAATCTGGATCTGGGAAGTATCGGTAATCCTCAGCCTGCTCCTTTGAGCGACCTGAGCGAGTTAAGCCCGTATCTTCCTGGAAGTGACGTGTCTCTTGCTTAACTTTCTTTCCATCGTTGAGAAGCTCTGCATGGCGAATCATTTCACCGCGAATTGCGCGCTCGACAGAGCGAAGAGAGTTAACGTTCTTTGTCTCAGAACGAGTGCCGAGTACATCTGAACCAATAGGCTTTAAGGAAACATTTGCATCGCAACGCAGTGAGCCTTGCTCCATCTTCACATCTGAGACTTTGAGTCCGCGCAAAATATCGCGGAGTTCTGCAACGTAAGCCTTTGCAACTTCGGGCGCATATTTGCCTGTGCCAGGAACAATCTTCGTGACAATTTCCACGAGTGGGATACCTGCACGGTTGTAATCAAGGAGTGAGTAATCAGCACCGTGGATTCGACCAGTTGCTCCACCTACGTGAAGAGATTTTCCGGTGTCTTCTTCCATATGGACGCGTTCAATCTCAATGCGGAATTGCTTTAGTCCCTCTTCTGTATCAATTTCAACATCGACATAACCATCGAAGCAGATTGGCTCGTCGTACTGCGAAATCTGGAAGTTCTTAGGCATATCTGGGTAGAAGTAATTCTTGCGAGCAAAACGGCTATACGGCGCAATCTTGCAGTTGAGCGCAAGGCCAATAAGGATCGTTGATTCAATCGCTTTCTCGTTAACAACAGGTAGCGCTCCAGGAAGAGCTAAGCAGACAGGACATGTCTGCGTATTTGGCTCTGCACCAAATTCTGTTGCACATGAACAGAACATCTTGCTATTGGTATTAAGTTCAACGTGAACTTCTAGACCCAAGACAGGATCCCACTTTGCAATTACTTCTTCATATGTTGGAAGTGCCATTAGCGGACTCCCCCTAGCGCTGGTGCCTTGCTCAAAATTGGTGCGCCCCACTTAGAAAGAAGCGCTGCCTCAAGTGCCGCACCTGCTTGATAGAGACGCTGATCCTGCATTGCAGGTGCCATGATTTGGAATCCAACTGGCAAGTTATCTTCATCAGCTAAGCCTGCAGGAAGTGACATTCCGCAAATTCCGGCAAGATTTACTGGGATCGTTGCAACATCGCCTAGGTACATAGCCATTGGGTCATCGACCTTCTCGCCAATTTTGTATGCCGTGGTTGGCGCAGTTGGTGAGACCAAGACATCGGCCTTTGTAAATGCCTTTGCATAATCTTCAATAATCAAAGTGCGAATCTTCTGCGCAGATCCGTAATAAGCATCGTAATAACCAGATGAGAGCGCATATGTTCCAAGGATGATTCGGCGCTTAACTTCGCGACCAAAACCTGCATCACGAGTTGCACTCATTACCGCTTCTGCAGATGCGCCATCAAGATCGCCCGTGCGAAGTCCGTAACGCATCGCATCGAAACGTGCGAGGTTTGATGAACACTCTGATGGTGCAATTAAGTAGTACGCAGCTAGCGCATACTCAAAGCTCGGGCAATCAACTTCTACGATTTCTGCGCCAAGAGATGCAAGAACTTGTAGAGACTCATCAAAGCGCGCTTGCACGCCTTTCTGATAACCCTCTCCTTGTAACTGCTTAATGACGCCAATCTTCATGCCCTTAACATCGCCACTCTTTGCCGCGGCAACAACTGCAGGAACGGGTGCATTAATACTTGTCGCATCCTTTGGATCGTGTCCTGCCATGACTTCATGCAGAAGAGCTGTATCTAAAACTGTGCGACCGAATGGTCCGGCTTGATCAAGACTTGATGAGTATGCAATTAAGCCATAACGAGAGACGGCGCCATAAGTAGGGCGTACTCCAACAATTCCAGTAAGCGCTGCAGGTTGGCGAATTGATCCACCTGTATCTGAACCGATAGCAAGCGGAGCTTCAAGAGCAGATACTGCTGCTGCAGATCCACCTGAAGATCCACCCGGTGTGCGCGTTAAATCCCATGGATTAAATGTTGGACCGTAGCCAGAGTTTTCCGTCGACGAACCCATTGCAAACTCATCCATATTGGTCTTACCCATGATGACAACGCCTGCATCTTTAAGCTTCGAAACAACGGTTGAGTCATAAGGTGGGCGCCATCCCTGCAAAATTTTTGAACCTGCAGTTGTTGGAACGCCCTTCTGCGCAAGGACATCTTTGAGTGCAAGTGGAATACCTGCGATGGGAGATAACTTCTCTCCCTTTGCGCGACGGGCATCTACATCTTTTGCCTGTGCAAGTGCGCCTTCTGAATCAACATGCAGGAATGCTTTAACTTGGCCATCAACTTCGGCAACGCGATCCAGGTGCGCCTGAGTAAGTTCTACAGAAGTTGTCTCGCCCTTTGTAAGGGCTTCTGACATCTGTGCAGCAGTCTTATTAATCATTCTGCTTCACCCAAGATTTGCGGAACACGGAAACGTGAATCTTCCTTAGCTGGTGCGCCGGAGAGAGCGTCTTCAGGAGAGAGACTTGGCAGAACTACATCTGGGCGCGCTACGTTTTCAAGTGGCTGCGGATGAGATGTGGCTTTAACGCCAGATAGGTCCATCTCTTGAACACGTGCAACCGCGTCAAGGATCATTCCAAATTGTGAAGATAATTCGACGAGTTCTGACTCGGTCATCTCGATTCGGGCTAAGCCTGCAAGCTTTGCGACATCATCGCGGGAGAGGCTGCTCATATGGGTGAGTGTATAAAAAGTTATCGTTAAGAGCGAATTTGGCCGTTGCCGGTAACAATCCAGGTAGTTGTAGTCATTGCCTCTAACCCCATTGGACCACGGGCGTGCAATTTCTGATTTGAGATTCCGATCTCTGCGCCAAATCCCATCTGCTCTCCATCGGTAAAACGAGTGGATGTATTGACCATGACAGCGGCGCAATCAGAGAGCGCGATAAAGCGAGATGCGCTCTCTTTATTTTCAGTAACTATTGCCTCTGTGTGCTTTGTGCCAAATCGTGCGATGTGATCTGCAGCAGCATCGAGTGAATCAACGACGCCAACATTCATCTCGAGTACGCCGTACTCGGTAGACCAGTTCTCTTCTTGTGCCAGAGTTGATGGAATAGTGAATTTCTCAGCAACCTTCTGCGCAGTTGGATCTGCATGAAGAATTACGCCAGCTTCTGAGAGGGCTTTGAGTGCCAACGGGAGGAAGGTTGGAGCAATCGCTTTGTGTACAAGAAGAGTCTCTGCTGCATTGCAGACACTTGGTCGATGGGTTTTTGAATTGATAATGATTGGCAGAGCCTTCTCAATGTCAGCGAACTCATCGATATAGACATGGCAGACGCCAGCACCAGTTTCGATTGTTGGAACTGTGGCTTCATCGACAACCATACGAATCAGTGCGGCGCTTCCTCGCGGAATGACGAGGTCAACTTTACCTCGAGCAGTCAGAAGCGCCTTCGTAGTTGCTCTGTCCTCCGATGGAACCAGCTGAATTACATCTGGTGAAATCTTTGTTGAAGCCAGTGCATCTCTCATGACGTTAACGAGAATCTCATTGCTATTACGAGCAGTTGAAGAACCTCGCAACAAAGCGGCATTACCGGACATCAAGAGAATTACTGCAGCGTCAACTGTCACGTTAGGACGGGCTTCATAAACCATTCCGATTACGCCGAATGGAACAGAGATTTGCTTCAGTTCTAAACCATTAGGAAGTGTGGATTCGCGCAAAGTTATGCCGAGTGGATCTGGTAGAGCAGCAACTTGTCTGGCTCCCCCAGCGATTGCCGTGATTCGTTCGGGAGTAAGCAATAAACGATCTTGCATCTGTGGATGCATCTGATCTTTACGTGCGTTGGCCATATCGAGTTCATTTGCAGCCACAATTTCAACGCTTCGAGATTCGATTGCCTGCGCGATTGTTTCAAGAGCTGCCTTACGCTCAGCGCTCGTTGCTACAGAAAGTGTGCGCGAGGCAGCGCGAGCCCTGAGTGCTAACTCGCTAATTACCTCCACTGCATCCATAGGAATAAGCCTATCGCCAGTTACCATCTTGCCGTGCTAAAAATAATCCGTAGGGTCGCAGTCGTATTCTTTGTAATCTACCTAGCTCTATTTGGCTTAACTAAGGCAATTCGTTACCCAGAACCGATTGCTGCAGTAAAACTAGGACTTGCGCCTGCGTCCAAGACACCGGATCTCATGCCATTTCATCATATTGTTGCAGCACCCTCAACGTATGCGCCTTGGAAGAGCGGCAATTCGGAGACAGTTCAGAACGTCAAATATGACGGGAAGAGAATTACATTTGATGAATTCTTGGAAAAGACAAGTACAAATGCTTTCATCATTGTTCGCAACGGGAAAATAACTTACGAGTCTTATCTCAATGGAAAGAAGCAGAACACAATTCTTCCTTCATATTCTGTCGCAAAAACTATGACCTCGTTAATGATTGGTCAGTTGATTAGCGAGGGGAAGTTAAAGGAATCAGATACCTTCGTCTCCATTCTTCCTAAATTCAAAGCCGGAACGACTTTTGATGATGTAACGATCAAGGACCTTCTCGATATGAACTCTGGCATCGGTGTCTCTGATAACTACCCTTCTGGGCCATCTGGATGGGGCGTAGCTATCGCGCAGCTCTATGCGTCGACCGATGTGAATTGGTGGCTTGAGCAGAATAAGAAGATGCGAGAAGCACCAGGCACATTCCCTGAGTATCGAAGTGTCAATACACAGATGCTTGGATTAATTATTCAGAAAATAACTGGTCGCAGCCTCTCCGAAGAATTCACCGATCGCGTCTGGCAGAAAGTTGGCGCTGATTACGATGCAACGTGGAACGTTGACCACAAAGGTGGATACGAGAAAGCATTCTGTTGTTTCAATGCGACTGCCCGTGATTACGCCCGGATAGGCCAGTCTCTGATCGCGACACAAGGTGCGAAGAATCCCAATGCAATTACAAGTGATGCTTGGTTAAAACGTCTATCTACCCCTGCGGTAACGCTTGATTACGGTTGGGGATATAGCGCGCAGATGTGGCACCCATTCCCAGGAATTAATTTGATGTTGGGGCTACACGGGCAGTACATCTACCAAGATAAAGCAAATAAGACTGTGATTGTGAAGCTCAGTGATTTGCCAACATCGGCAGATGGTATTGCTCCAAAGATTGCAGATGTCCTAAAACAAATTGCGGAAAAGAACTACTAAAGAAGAACTAAATCATCACGGTGCACGAGCTCGCGCTCGTATTCTGCACCAAGTGATGCTGCAAGTTCTTTGGTAGATCGGCCTAGCATCTGAGGAATCTCAGTTGAATCAAATGCCACGAGCCCACGGGCAATTACCTTTCCTGACTTGGATGCAAGTTCCACTGTGTCGCCAGAAATAAAGGTTCCTTCAACTGCCGTCACGCCAGCAGGAAGAAGTGATGTTCCACGTTCCAAAATTGCGGTAACTGCACCATCATCGAGAATCAATCGCCCTTGCGGAGTCGACGCATGCGCAAGCCACAGTAGGCGTGAATTAGCTTTTGAGCTCTGCGCCTCAAAGAAGGTTCCAAAATCTCCACCTGCTATTGCATCTTCTGATTCTTTGAGTGAAGTTAGGAGCATTGGAATTCCAGCACTAGTTGCAATCCGGGCTGCCTCGACTTTTGTAACCATTCCCCCGCTACCAACACCTGCAGCGCCCGCACCGCCAAGAACAATTGATTCGATCTCGGACATTGAAGCGACATTACGAATTGGATTTGCACCTACCTGCGCTGGTGGGGCGTCGTAGAGGGCATCGATATCGGAAACGAGAACTAAGAGATCTGCGTGAATGAGAAGTGCAACTAACGCTGCAAGACGATCGTTATCGCCAAATCGAATCTCTTGAGTACCCACAGTGTCGTTCTCATTGATTATTGGAACAACCCCGAGTGAGAGCAGTTTTGTAAGGGTCTGTTGTGCATTTTGGTAGTGGGATCTGCGGACAATATCCTCGGTTGTAAGTAGCACCTGAGATGAAAGAACGCCAAGTGCAGAGAATTTCTCGTTGTAACGAGCAATAAGTAAACCTTGTCCTACAGATGCTGCTGCTTGCTGAGTAGCGAGATCTTTTGGACGCGTTACTAGCCCAAGGGGTGAGAGTCCTGCAGCAATTGCACCCGATGAAACGAGAATAACTTCAGAGCCACGCTTCTTAAGTTCACAGGCAAGGCTGACGATTTTCTCAACTGATTGAGGGTCTAGCTCAGATCCTGCCGAACCTGTCAGCGAAGATGAGCCGATCTTGATAACTATTCGCTTAGCAGTATTAAGTGCTGCCCGGCTCATTTGTTATTGCTTTCTTCTTCACTCTCTTCTAGTTCATCGAGAGAGATTTTGATTTCAGGGTTAGTTGGCTCTGCAACGTTGTATTCCCATTGACGAGCGATTTCCTCATCTGAAAGTTTGTCTGCTTCACGTTCAACAGATTGCCATGCACCCTCTAGACGTGAATCTTCTCCACGGCGGTGCAAGAAACCGGCAAGTTGTTCTGCACCAGCTTCGATAGTTGGTTCCCACTCAAACACAACTTCGTTATCACCGGAACCGATACGAACCTCAGAACCAGCAACTGCGCCCTTCTTGAAGAGTTCCTTCTCAACACCTAATTGAGCGAGGCGGTCTGCAAGGTAGCCAATTGCTTCGGCATTCTTAAAGTTTGTCTGGCGAACCCAACGGACAACTTTCTGTCCACGTACGCTAAATGATCCATCGCCATTCTTCTGCACCGTAAATCCTGAGTCATCAACTGCTACGGGACGCAAGATAATTCTGGTGCGCTCTTCCTTTGCAGCCTCTGCTCGTTCTCGTTGAACAAGTCGCGCCATCGCGTACATGAGCTCCTGTAAACCTTCACGGCTTGCAGCAGAAACTTTGTAAACCTCGTAGCCGCGTTCTTTAAGCTGATCTTCGACCATATCGGCCATAGCTTTTCCATCAGGTAGATCAATCTTGTTAAGCGCAACAATGCGAACGCGATCTTCAAGGCCACCGTAGAGAGCGAGCTCATTCTCAATTGCATCTAGATCATCAATTGGATTTCTGTCTGTCTCAAGAGTTCCGCAATCGAGAACGTG
Organism: Candidatus Nanopelagicaceae bacterium; assembly: GCA_965268205.1. Lineage (GTDB taxonomy): Bacteria > Actinomycetota > Actinomycetes > Nanopelagicales > Nanopelagicaceae > Planktophila. The sequence goes on from OZ254161.1 coordinate 1,002,142, forward strand.
AACAAGTGCAACGCAACGTTCAACGTGGCGAAGGAATTGAAGTCCAAGGCCCTTACCTTGTGATGCACCTGGAATAAGTCCAGGAACATCTGCGACAGTAAATCGAGTATCTCCTGCTTGAACAACGCCCAGGTTAGGAACCAACGTTGTGAATGGATAATCAGCAATCTTTGGGCGCGCAGCAGAGACTGCAGCAATCAACGAAGATTTACCAGCACTTGGAAAACCAACGAGTGCGATATCAGCAACTGATTTAAGTTCGAGAGTTAATCGACGTTCTTCGCCCGGTTCGCCAAGGAGTGCAAAACCTGGTGCACGACGCTTTGAAGATGAGAGAGCTAAGTTTCCTAGACCGCCGTGTCCACCGCGAGCTGCAAGGAAAGTGGTTCCGATTCCTACGAGGTCTGCAATCTCTTGACCATCTTCATCGTAGATAACCGTTCCATTAGGAACAGGAAGGATGAGATCTTCACCAGAAACACCATCTTTGCGATCGCCATAACCTTGATGACCGGATGTTGCTTTGCGATGTGGAGAATGGTGAAAATCTAGGAGCGTTGTTACAGATGAATCAACGACCAAGATGATGTCTCCACCGCGACCACCGTTTCCGCCATCAGGACCACCGAGTGGCTTAAATTTTTCGCGCTTTACAGAGACGCAACCATCGCCACCTTTTCCAGCGGTCGCAAAGAGAGTGACCGAATCCACGAATGTAGTCATTTGAATTCACTCCCCTTCCTTGATGGATGCCGACTGAAATAAAAAAGCGGACCGCGATAAATGCGGCCCGCTCCTTTAAGAGAAACCTTAATTAAACTGCAGGAACTACATTCACTACGCGACGACCGCGAGCGCGACCGAATTCAACTGCACCAGCTGCAAGAGCAAATAGTGTGTCGTCCTTACCGCGTCCTACGTTCTTTCCTGGGTGGAAGTGTGTTCCACGCTGACGAACGAGAATTTCTCCTGCATTAACTTCTTGGCCACCGAAACGCTTAATACCGAGGTACTGTGGGTTTGAATCGCGACCGTTACGTGTTGAGGAAACACCCTTCTTACTTGCCATTTATTTGCTCCCTTAACCGGTTCGCTTACTTAGCACCGCTGATTGCGGTGATCTTTACTCGTGTGTGCTGTGCACGGAAACCTTGACGACGGCGATGGCCTGTCTTGTTCTTGTAACGAAGGATGTCGATCTTTGGACCCTTAACTTCGTCGATAACTTCGCCAGTTACCTTTACTGCTGAGAGAGCCTTTGGGTCTGTTGTGACATTTGCGCCATCAACTACGAGGAGAGCTGGGAATGAAACTGATGCGCCAGCAGCAGCGTCGATACGATCGACGGTGATGGTCTCGCCAACAGTTACCTTCTCCTGGCGTCCGCCAGCTTTAACGATTGCGTACATGCTCATTGCCTCAGTTCTTCTAATCTCTGCGCCTATGCACAAGTGGCCAGGCAGACGCTAAGGGTACGGATTTCGCCCCCTTGGGGTCAAATTGGGCTTTCGCCCCCTTAAATCTAAGCGGTGATAACCCCTGAACTTGCTGCCCTGCGGCGGCGCTTTCCCTTAGGGGTAACTACTGCTTCTGCTTCCTCTGGAGCCTCTTCATTGAGAGTTTCATGGAATTCATGATCTGTTGCAGCATCTTCTTCAACATCTGGATGATGCGCGGACTGTGAATTTACCTGAGGCATTGGAGCCTTCATCTTCACTGGATCCATATGAATATGAATTCCGCGGCCATTGCATGAATCACATGTTGTTGAGAATGCTTCGATCAAACCTTGTCCAACGCGCTTACGAGTCATCTGAACAAGTCCGAGAGATGTCACTTCTGCAACCTGGTGCTTGGTGCGATCGCGACCAAGGCATTCAACAAGTCTACGAAGAACAGCATCACGGTTAGATTCAAGAACCATATCGATAAAGTCGATCACGACGATTCCACCTAAGTCGCGAAGACGAAGTTGACGTGCAATCTCTTCTGCCGCTTCAAGGTTGTTCTTTGTGACAGTCTCCTCGAGGTTTCCACCCTTACCAATGAACTTTCCGGTGTTAACGTCGATAACAACCATAGCTTCTGTGCGATCAATAACAAGAGATCCACCTGAAGGAAGATAAACCTTGCGATCAAATGCCTTAGCGAGCTGTTCTTCAACGCGGTAATCAGCGAATAGATCGCCAGAACCTGCATACTTTTCAATCTTCGTCACAAGCTCTGGAGCAATTGAGCCGAGATAAGAAGTGATCTCATCCCAAGCTTCGTTTCCTTGGATAATCAGCTTGCGGAAATCTTCATGGAAGATATCGCGGATAACGCGAACTGCGAGATCTGGCTCTGAGAGCAGAAGTGCAGGTGCGTGGAAGTTAGGATTTTCTGATTTCTGATAGATATCTTCCCATTGCGCCTTTAGGCGTTCGACATCTGCTGTGAGTTCAACTTCTGAAACACCTTCAGCAGCTGTACGAACGATTACTCCGGCAGTATCAGGGATAAGGTTTTTCAAAATTGCCTTAAGGCGTGTGCGCTCTGACTCTGGAAGGCGCTTTGAAATTCCGCTCATCCCACCGCCAGGAACGTAGACAACATAACGACCAGGAAGTGAGATCTGGCTTGTGAGGCGCGCACCCTTCTGACCGATTGGATCCTTTGTCACCTGAACAAGAACTGGTTGACCCGTCTTTAAGACCATCTCAATTTTGCGTGGTTCAGATTCAGAGATACCAGCAGCATCCCAATTAACTTCACCAGCATAGAGAACTGCGTTGCGACCCTTGCCGATATCTACGAATGCAGCTTCCATCGATGGAAGTACATTCTGTACGCGACCAAGGTAAACGTTTCCGACGTATGAGACGTTGGCGTTTCTATTTACATAGTGCTCAACCATCACGTTATCTTCAATAACAGCGATCTGAATACGGTCACCAATTTGGCGAACAACCATTTCGCGGTCGACATTTTCGCGGCGGGCTAGGAATTCACCATCAGTAATGATTGTTCCGCGGCGTCGATATGGTTCACGATATTCACGAGAATCATTACGACCACGATCACGATCGCGACGATTGCGAGTTCCGCGCTCTGATCGATCACGTGCAGGACGCTCGTTCTTTTCACGGACTTCGCGAACCTTTACAACTGTTACTACGCCATCTTCATCAATGACTTCACCTGGAGTGACATCATCCCCCGCTGCGCGACGGCGTCTGCGACGGCGATGAGTTGTTCCCTCAGAGCCTTCTTCTGAATTCTCAGCTGAATCCTGTGACTCATCATCAGAGCCCTCTTGTGATTCTGCGCCTTCACCCTGTGGCTTGCGGCGTCCACGACCACCACGTCGGCGACGGCGATTGCGACCACCACGTGAATCAGAATCATCGGAATCTGAAGTAGCCGAGCTCTGCTCTTCTGAGCCTTCGCTCTCTTTTAAATCTTTACTTGTTGATTTTGGCTCAGACTTAGCGGCCACCTTCTTTGCGCGCTTTGGCGCAACAGAATCAACAGGGGCTGCTTGGAAGATAGGCACTGGAATTGCAGCAGCCTTCTTACGAGTCTTAGGTGTTGCTTCTGCCTCAGATGTCGCAACTTCCGCGACCTCAGGTGAAGTTTCTTTGCTCTTACTTTTCTTAACCGCACGTTTGCGCGGTGATTTTGGCTCGATAGCCATGGCACCAAATCCTTTAGCGCGTACCTTCTAGATTGTTCTAGCTATACGCATTCTCGTGGCTCATAATTTCTTCAAATTCTGAGCAAATCTTGTTTGTGAATATTCTTCGGTAGTCCGCCGCAGGCGCGATAAGGATCGCTGGCCGCGCTGAACTGTTGGGTGAAGTATGGCAGAAGAAGTGAGCGAAAGGCTATTTTGAGCGTGTTTTAACTGCGGTGGCTCGCGTGGACATTCTGTAAAAGTCCAAATCCGATGAGATTGGCAAACATGCTTGATCCGCCATAAGAAAGAAATGGGAGCGGTACGCCCGTCATCGGCATTAGCCCAAGGGTCATTCCGATATTTTCAAAAATTTGAAATGCGAACCAAGCGATAACACCGGTACATACGAGCGTCCCGTAGGGGTCGGTCGATCGACGCGCAATTCCAAATGCTCTCATCAAAATCGTTAGGAGTAGCAGGATAATTACTCCGCTTCCTAGAAAGCCCAACTCTTCTCCAGCAACAGTAAAGATAAAGTCAGTTTGTTGCTCAGGTACAAATCGACCATTAGTTTGTGGGCCATCAAAGAGTCCTGTTCCGATTAATCCGCCAGAGCCAACTGTGATACGTGCCTGACGTAATTGATAACCCGCACCTTGTGAATCTGCGTTGGGATCAACAAATGATTGCAATCTCTTAACTTGATACTCACTAATGATGCCAGCTTTTGTTGCGACAAACCCGCCAATAACCGCGAGGAGAATTAGTCCCACAACCCAACGTGTTGGTGCACCGGAAACAGCCAAGATAGTTACAACAGATGCGCTAATTATGAAGACAGTTCCCATATCGGGTTGTTGAAGGATGAGGAGAATTGGAACGGCCGCAATAGCAAGTGCTTTTAGAATGTCATTTGTGCTTGGTTCATCACTGTTATGAGTTCTCTCGGAGAGCAACATGGAGATACCGATAATGATTGAGATCTTCGCAACCTCGGCTGGCTGAATTTGGAAGCCACCAGGGAGCGGGATCCAAGCCTTTGCGCCGTTAACTTCACTTGCAACGCCAGGAATTAGAACAAAAATTAATCCGAAGACACCAGCAGCCCAGATGAAGGGTGTGTATGCGCGAAGCAATCGGTAATCGATAATCGTGGTTCCCCAAGCAAGGGCAACGCCAATAACAATATTAATGACGTGACGTTTTAAGTAATACTCTGGATCTAGTCCATTTGTTGCATACCAATCACGTGTTGCTGCATAAACCAAGAGCGTTCCAATGACAAGCAAGGCAGCTACTGCACCAGTCAGTATTGGATCAAATCCATCGAAGAAGGATTTGGTTCGGGCTCGACGATAAGGATTGCGGTTTGCGAAGGTGGTCACTTGTCGCTACCGCCCTTCGGATTAAGTATTGATGCTTCCGGTTTTGTTGCAGGTGAAATCTTTGGCAACTTTACTGGTGGTTTGCCCTTTGGAAAGAGAGCGAGTTCCGGTTTCACGGTATTGCCCTGAACACCAAAGAGGGTTTGATAAATCTTCTTAACGCCCGCGCCCGATGTGCTGGCACCAAATCCACCTTGGCTCACCATCATTACAACTGCGTATTGTGGATTCTTATAAGGTGCGAAAGATGCATACCAGGATGTATCTGCCTTCAAAGACCCATTTGCGTTCTTACCAAATACTTGAGCGGTACCTGTCTTACCAGCAGTCTGCACCGGAAAGTTTGAGAACAATCCTGCAGATGTACCAGTCAAAGTAACTTCATGGAGCGCACCTTTCAAGAATGAGAGAGTCTTCTTGTCGACACCAATATCCCCCAGCTTCTTCCCCTTGAAGCTCTTAATTACTTTGCCTTCAGTATTTACGATTGCTTTAGCAACGGTTGGTTGCCAGAGTGTTCCACCGTTGGCAATTGCTGCATACATTTGCGTTAACTTGATTGGAGTAATTACAGAGTCTCCTTGACCAATCGAGAAGTTAACCGCATCTCCAGCACGCACCTTATCTCCATCGACGCAGTTTTCTCGCGCAAGTTGAAGCAAGAATGCAGTTTGCTGAGCCTTAGTAGCGCGCTCTTTGTAGTTACAGTAGAAATTTTTGTTCTGTTCATGCCATTGCTTGCGCCATTCGCGATTTGCTAGGCGTCCGGTGGATTCTGAAGGAAGATCAACTCCGGTCTTCTCTCCCATTTGGAAACGTTCTGCAGCTTTGAAGAAGTAATCATTTGGCGACGATTTTGGTTTCAAGCCGCCATCGCGCAGCCATTCGTCATATGCAATTCGATACCAAATTGTGTCGCAAGAGACAGCCATCGCTTTTCTCATTGAGATTGTTCCTTGTGCTTTGCTCTCAAAGTTCTGGAATGCGCGTGTACCAACTTGTACTTCTGCTGGACATTCATAGCTTTTATTCAAGTTATAGCCAGCGTCTTTCGCGGCAATAAGTGAGACGGCTTTAAATGTTGAGCCAGTTGCATACAGCGCCTGTAGAGATCGATTCAGTGCTGGTACGCCTTTGGCTTCGCTATACAAAGCGTTGGCTTCTGCAACTGTTAAGCCGCGTTCAAATGCATTGGGATCAAAGGTCGGATAAGAAGCGATTGCTAAGACTTGGCCGTTATGAACATCCATAACGACTGCAGCACCTCCGTCTGCTGGGTAACCAGAAGATCGTGCACGAAGTACCGCTTCGCCAAGCGCTTTCTCTGTTGCCGCCTGAAGTCTTACATCAAGGCTTGTGATGAGATGCTTTCCAGCAACTGGCTTCGTGTTCTGGCTCGTACTCGTTACTGCTTCTTTGCGATCAACAATAAATGTCTTAATGCCAGGCACGCCTCGAAGATATTCATCATATTCAATCTCGAGTCCAGCTTTGCCGATCTCCTCGGATCTAAAGTACGAGCGACCATTACCGCCTGCAAGATCTTGCTCTGTCAACGGTCCGACATAACCCATTACGTGACCACCGTTAAAACCAACCGTCTTTGGGTAACTTCTAATCGCAACAGGTGTTGCAGAGATTCCCGGGAATTTATCCGAACGTTCAACAATTCGTAGCGCTAACTCCGGGTCAGCAGATTTAGTAATTGGAATTGGTTGGAAGCGAGATCCAGTCCAGCAACCCGCTTTCTGTCCTCGCGGTAATTCGCCACAAAGGCGGGTTCTCTGCCAAACATCCTTAAATTTCAAATCAAGCAAAATTACAAGGTTTCTAATTACCGCTTCACCCTTATCGGGCAACTTATCAATCTTGGTTCTGTCCACTGTTACTGCGAGTCCGACACGGTTGAGCGCTAGCGGAACTCCCGATGAATCAACGATAAAGCCGCGATTCGCAGGAGTTACTACATCGCGACTTTGAATACTGAGTGCGGCATCTTTATAAATCGGACCCGCAGCGACCTGCAGATAGAAAAGCCTCCCAAGAAGCGCAACCATGAGAGATGCAATGAAAATTTGAATAACGAGAAGATTTAGACGAGAACGTTGGTTCATAGCAGTGATCTCGTACCAAAGACGTTTGCGTGGATGAAACTGATCACTTTTAGCAAGAAGGGCGAAACTATTGCGGTCCAGAATGCAGACCCTGCAAGAATAAAGAGCAGATGTGAAAGACTTCCTATTTGTTGACCGAGCATCAAGCCAAAGATCAAGAAAACAAGTTGGCTCGCGACAACACCAATAGTCGTGATGAAAACAATATTTATAGGGTTTGCTCGAATATTGTCATCACCGTAACCAAGGAATGCAACAACGAATCCTGCAAGAATCATGACGAGAGTCCACTGCCCCATTGGTCCAGGTGTTGTCTGTGATAAGTCCATTAATAGTCCTGCCCCGAAACCTGTGAGCGCCCCTATTTCAGGAGTACTCAATGCTGCCCATATGAGTGCAACTATGAGCAAGAGCGAGAATCCTGCAAATGGAATTCTGAGCTGCGTAATCAATGCTTCCTGAACAATGAAGATAAATATGAAGATTGGAAAAGAGAGCAGGTATCTACGTATCGACATAGTTACCTAGATGAACTTGTGCTACTGGAACTTGGATTCGGCGATGGTGAAGCCTGCGCAGGATCTGCATAGACAGTCACTGTTGGAATTGGTGTCGGTCTTGGTTTGGCAGGAACAAGAGAATCGCGGGGGTCTGATTTTGGATTCGAGATTACTACCGAGACAACTCCAAGAGTTGAGAAGTTTGCATAGAATTTAACTTCCGCTGTTTGCGATACAGCACCAGGCGAGTTATCTACCTTAGTGACTTCGCCAATTGGAACACCCGGAACAAATGGCCGACCGTTCTGACTACCGCGAGCTAGAAGCGCATCGCCAACCTTTACTTCAGTTGAATTGTCTAAGAGTTGAAGGACTCCCTTTCGGCTTCCTTGACCATTAAGAATGCCAATTTGTTGAGTTCCGGCAATGCGTGCGCCAATTTTAAAAGCCGGATCTGAAGCCAATTGAACAAGAGAGCTATGTGAATATGCCTTCTTTACAACGCCGACCAAGCCGTAACCTGAAATTACAGTCATATTTTCTAGAATATTTGAAGTTGTTCCGGCATCAATAGTGATGGTTTGAGTAAAAGATGTACTTGACCCTTGCGAGATTACCTTCGCGCTGACAACTTTGTATTCGCCCTTGCCTGCTAGATCTAAGACCTTCTTAAGTTGCCCTAGTTGTGCATCTGCAATTTTGCGATTCAGTAATTTGCTTCGAAGGTTCTGGTTCTCTGCCTTTAATTTGTTGATCTGGTTGCGTGTTCTTCCAAGGTGCGTGACATCTGATGCGAAGTTTCTAACTGGAGTTAGCGCCCAAGAGCCGACTTTTTGAAATGGGGTTAGCGCGGTCTGCGTTCCGGTACGAACACCATCAATAACTGCAACCCCTCGAAGATCAAGAGTCACAAGGAATAGCGAAGTAACAATCAGAACGATTATTAGTAAGCGACCGCGGTTGTCGCCGCCGTAGCGCACTTGGGTTTACCTATCGACGAGGCTCGGAGATCAAAACCTTTTCAAGGGCTTCGAACTCTTCAATACACTTTCCTGAACCTTCGACAACTGCATCGAGTGGACGGTCAGCAATATGAATTGGCATTCCTGTCTCTTTACGAAGGCGCTCATCGAGGCCCTTAAGGAGAGCGCCGCCACCAGTAAGAACGATTCCACGATCCATGAGATCTGATGAAAGTTCTGGTGGACACTTATCAAGCGTTGCCTTAACAGCGTTAATAATTTGGTTTACAGGTTCTTCAAGAGCTTTACGAATCTCTGCAGCTGTCACAACGATTGTCTTTGGTAGTCCTGTTGCTAGATCGCGTCCACGAATCTCAGCATCATTCTCGCCCTGAAGCGGATATGCAGAACCAATTGCCATCTTGATCTCTTCAGCTGTGCGCTCTCCGAGAAGCAACGAGTATTCGCGCTTAGTCCAGTTGATAATTGATTGATCGAGCTCATCTCCACCGATTCGGATAGATAGCGCTGTAACTATTCCGCCAAGAGAGATAACTGCAACTTCAGTTGTTCCGCCACCGATATCTACAACCATATTTCCAGTTGGTTCGTGGATTGGAAGACCTGCACCAATAGCTGCAGCCATTGGCTCTTCAATAATGTAAACCTTACGAGCGCCGGCCGCATAACCTGCATCTTTAACAGCACGCTGTTCAACGCCTGTAATACCTGAAGGTACGCAGACAACAATTCTTGGCTTAGCTAAGTAGCTACGACGGTGCACTTTCTGGATAAAGTAACGGAGCATGCGCTCTGTTGTGTCGAAGTCTGCAATAACGCCATCCTTTAATGGGCGGATTGCAACGATGTTGCCAGGTGTACGGCCGATCATCTTCTTTGCTTCAAGTCCAACGGCAAGAATCCCGCCAGTATCTTGGTTAACTGCAACTACAGACGGCTCATTAAGCACGATGCCACGACCGCGAACATAGACGAGAGTGTTTGCAGTACCTAGGTCAACCGCCATATCGCGGCCAATGAATGACATTCTGTTAGACATTTATTTCCCCTCAAAGAAGATAGCAATTTCACGAGCAGCAGATTCAGGTGAATCTGAGCCATGAACAATATTCTGTACAACTTTTGTTCCTTGATCGCGTGCGAGATCTCCGCGGATTGTTCCGGGAGCAGCAACTGTTGGATCGGTGACTCCGGCAAGTGATCGGAAGCCTTCGATGACGCGATTGCCTTCAGCAACGATTGCAACGATTGGTCCGGACATCATGAATTCAACAAGTGGCTCGAAGAATGGTTTGCCCTGATGTTCTGCATAGTGCTTCTCAAGAAGTGCACGATCTGCTTGCAACATGCGAAGTGCAGAGATTGCATAACCTTTCGCTTCGATTCGAGCGATTACTTCGCCGACCAAACCGCGTGCAACGCCGTCGGGCTTAACGAGGACCAATGTTTTTTCTATGCTCACGGGTGCAGTCTATTAGGCGTTGGGAGTCTGTGAAGCCATGAGGGCAGCCCGGGCTGCCTCACCCTTACGCCCCACCACAATGGCAGCTATCCAGAGTCCCCCAAAAATCAGACCAACAATGGCCATTGAGGGCACGACTACCGCATAGCCGATCATCAGGAATTGAAGTATCGAACCAAGAATCCAACCTGTGCGCTTCTTGAGAAGTCCTGGGGTGAGAAGCAGAAGTATCGCAATTACTGCCCCAGCGAGAATCGTTGAAGGTTCGTGGTTATCTTTGGCTAGCAACATCGCAAAGCACATCACGAAAAATTCCATGACAAGAACTGCTGATCCAAGTATGCGCATTGATTACCCTTTCGAAAACTTGCTGCGCAGATAACTGCGAGCTTCACCAACGGTGACAACAGAACCTGTGACAAGTATTCCGACTGAATCATCGCTCAGTGGGCGGACCGAATCTTTGATTGCCCGGTCAAGAGCTTTCTCAAGGCTTTCGTCAGAGAAAACTCTATCTGCTCCAAATATTTCAATTGCAATCATTTCGAGTTTATCTACTGGAGTTGAACGGGTAGATGAGTTCGCGGTGACAATCACCGAATCCATAACCTGCTCAAGTTCGAGAAGAATTCCGTGGATATCTTTATCTCCCATCGGAGCAACTACTCCGATGACTTCATCAAATGTAAATTCGCTCTGAACTGTTTCGGCGATAGCGGCTGCTCCGTGTGGATTATGGGCTGCATCAAGAATGATAGTTGGCTCGCGATGCACAACCTCGCAACGACCTGGTGAAGTTACGTTTGCAAAGCCTGCGCGAACTGCTTCGATATCCAACTCTTGATCCCCGAAGAATGCCTCAACCGCGACTAAGGCAGCCGCAGCATTCGATGCCTGATGTTTTCCATGTAAGGGAAGGAAGATATCTTCGTAGGTATCCGATGCACCTTGGATTGATATTAACTGTCCACCAACTGCAAGTGAACGTGAAAGGACCGAATACTCGATACCTTCGCGAGCGACATCAGCTCCCATGGTTGCAGCTCGCTTCAAGAGTTCTTTCGCTACCTCAGGCTCTTGCTGCGCAAGAACTACAAATCCAGATTCTTTAATTATTCCAGCTTTTGTCTGAGCAATCTCAGTGAGAGTCTCACCTAGATATTCGGTGTGATCTAAATTAATCGGCATTATTACTGAAACATCAGCATCCACCACATTTGTCGCATCCCATTCGCCGCCCATGCCAACTTCAATAACTCCAACATCAATCGGATGTTCGGCGAAAGCGGCGAAAGCAAGCGCTGTCATGGCTTCGAAGAATGAGATCGGGTGGTCGAACTTAGAGTCCATAAGGTCCAAATAAGCTGCAATATCGTTATAAGAGAAGACGAGGGCTTTTGGATCGATGTTCTGACCGTTGATAGAAATTCGCTCGAGGTAAGTTTCTAGATGCGGACTAGTAAAGCGACCTGTGCGTAAACCCATTTCAAAGAGCAGTGAATCAATCATTCGAGAAGTTGTTGTCTTCCCATTTGTTCCACCGATATGGATTGTTGGGTAGGTAAGTTGCGGAGAACCTAAAACATCAACGAGCGCAGCGATTCTCTGAAGGGTTGGTTCGATACGAGTTTCAGGCCAGCGGGCTAAGAGCTTCTTCTCGATCTCATCGATCAGAATTTGATCTTCCGGAGAAATCTCAGTCATCTACTTAAGCGCTGCCAATTGACCAGTGATGCGTTCAATATCTGCAGATGTAGCAGCCATGCGCTCTTTGATCTCTGCGACAACGTTTGCAGGAGCCTTTGCCATGAAGCCTTCATTACCCAACTTAACTTCCGCAGTCTTCATATCTTTCTGTGCTGTCGCTAAATCTTTCTCTAAGCGAGCACGTTCTGCTACGACATCAACCGTGCCTGATAAGTCGAGCTCAACCTTTATAGAACCAATTTCCACAGAGGCGCTGGGTGTGAAATCTTTAAGTTCAAGCTTCAGCAGGAATGCCATCGCGCTTGAGTATTCAGCAACATCACTTGGTGCAATAAATCGACCAGGAATCTTCTGGCTTGGCTTGACTCCCTGATCATTTCTGAAGCGACGAACTTCTGTAATCACTTTTTGAAGTTCGCCGACGAGCGCTGCGGACTTTGTATCAAGGTGCGCTGAATCTGCAGTTGGCCAGGCGGCAGTTACGAGAGTTTCTCCCCCTGCGAAAGTTGTCCAAAGTTCTTCAGTAATAAATGGCATTACTGGGTGGAGCAACCTAAAGAGTGAATCAAGTACATGTCCTAGAATCCGTTGGGATGCTGCAGCGTTACCCGAAGCGAATGCTTCCTTGGAAAGTTCGAGGTACCAGTCGCAGAGATCATCCCAAGCGAAGTGGTAAATAACTTCGCAGGCACGTGCAAATTCGTAGCTTTCGAGAAGCGCTGTGTATTCCGTTGTTGTTTCACTTAGACGAGACAAAATCCACTTATCAATTGCTGTCAGCGAATCAACGGCAGGCAACGGTCCTTCAACTGTTGCGCCATTCATCATCGCAAAACGTGTTGCGTTCCAGAGCTTCGTTGCAAAGTTACGAGAACCTGCAATCCAATCTTCTGCAAGTGCCTGATCTTTACCGGGGTTTGAACCACGCGCCAATGTGAAGCGAAGTGCATCGGCTCCGTACTTATCGATAAATTCAAGTGGGTCTACAACGTTTCCGCGAGACTTGGACATCTTCTTGCCGAATTGATCGCGCACAAGTCCGTGAAGAACAATTGTGTGGAATGGAGGAACTCCATCCATCGCAAACAGACCGAACATCATCATGCGGGCTACCCAGAAGAAGAGGATGTCGTAACCAGTAACAAGCACGCTCGTTGGATAGAACTTCTTTACATCCGCAGTTTCATTTGGCCAACCTAGAGTTGAGAATGGCCAGAGCGCAGATGAGAACCATGTATCGAGAACATCTGGATCTTGTGTGTATCCGGCTGGAGCGTTCTCGCCAGGACCAACAACTACAACCTCACCATTTGGTCCGTACCAAACTGGAATGCGATGTCCCCACCAGAGTTGGCGAGAGATACACCAGTCATTGAGGTTATCTACCCAATCAAAATACCGTGGTGCAAGTTCTTCTGGCTCAATCTTTACGCGACCGTCGCGCACCGCATCACCGGCTGCCTTTGCAAGTGATTCAACCTTTACAAACCATTGCTTAGATAAACGTGGCTCAACAGTTGTATCGCAACGAGAGCAGTGACCTACTGCGTGAATATATGGGCGCTTCTCTTCAACAATGCGTCCCATTTCGCGAAGCTTTGCAACAACTGCAACACGAGCATCGAAACGATCCATTCCATCAAATTCTGTTCCGGTGCCATCCATAACACCGTGCTCATTCATGATGACAACGAATGGAACGTTATGGCGCATCGCCATTTCAAAGTCGTTAGGGTCGTGAGCGGCAGTTACCTTTACGGCGCCTGTTCCGAAATCAGGGTCTACGAGTTCATCGGCGATGATTGGAATCATTCGATTTACAAGAGGAAGAAGTACTTCGGTGCCGATCATGTGCTTATAACGAGGATCATCAGGGTGCACGGCAACTGCGCCATCGCCCATCATTGTCTCGGCACGAGTCGTTGCAACAACGATGCTCTGTTCACCTTCGCCATAACGTACTGATACAAATTCGCCGGCATCATCTTGGTGTTCAACTTCAATATCTGAAAGTGCAGTTAAACAGCGAGGACACCAGTTGATGATGCGCTCTGCGCGATAGATGAGTCCTTGATCAAACAACTTCTTAAAGATAGTCAATACAGCTTGCGAAAGATTTTCATCCATTGTGAATGCTTCGCGAGACCAATCGACTGAATCGCCGAGGCGCTTCATCTGACCAAGAATCTGTCCGCCAGATTCGGCCTTCCACTCCCAAACTTTCTTTACAAACTCTTCGCGACCGAGATCGTGACGCGTCTGGCCTTTAGCAGCTAACTGCTTTTCAACAACATTCTGCGTTGCAATACCTGCGTGATCCATGCCGGGTAACCAGAGCGCTTCGAATCCCTGCATACGCTTCATGCGAGTTAAACAATCTTGCAGTGTCTGATCGAGCGCATGACCAATGTGTAAGTTGCCAGTTACATTGGGAGGCGGAATAACAATGGTGAATGGCTCTTTGGAAGAGTTGGCATCTGCTGTGAAGTAACCAGCGTCAATCCACTTTTTGTAGAGGGGGCCTTCGATCTCGCTCGGCGTAAATGCCGAGGCTAGTTCGCGCTTATCGGAGGTCATAGAGCGCAGTCTAGTTTACGTTTTAAGCGCTTTTCTCCTCAGAACTCTTCTCACGGCGAGAGGAGCGCTTTGGAATATCGCCGGTGCGAGGAGCCAAGGTAGGGGCAGCGTTTTCAGTAATACATGCCTTTTCGATGGTTACCTTTGCAATATCTGTGCGACTTGGAATGTCATACATAACGCCAAGAAGTACCGATTCCATGATGGCGCGAAGTCCACGCGCACCTGTGCCTCGGTCGAGTGCAAGATCTGCAACTGCTTCAAGGGCATCTTGTGAAAATTCAAGTTCGACATCATCGAGATCGAAGAGCTTCTGATACTGCTTAACAAGTGCATTCTTTGGTTCGGTAAGAATCAGCATAAGCGCAGGCTTATCAAGATTTTCTACACTTGTAAGAACCGGAAGACGACCGATGAATTCAGGGATCATTCCAAACTTCAGGAGATCTTCAGGCATTACATCGGCGAAGATATCTTTTCGATTCTTCTCTGCGGCTGTCTGTAGTTCTGCACCGAATCCGACACCGGCTGATCCGCTACGTGATTCGATAATCTTGTCGAGACCAGCAAATGCGCCGCCAACGATAAAGAGAACATTTGTTGTATCGATCTGAATAAATTCTTGGTGTGGGTGCTTACGTCCGCCCTGAGGTGGAACTGATGCAACTGTTCCTTCAAGAATCTTTAGGAGTGCTTGCTGAACGCCTTCGCCTGAAACATCGCGAGTAATTGACGGGTTCTCTGATTTACGAGCGACCTTATCGATTTCGTCGATATAGATAATTCCTGTTTCAGCTTTCTTCACATCGTAATCTGCGGCCTGAAGAAGTTTAAGGAGGATGTTTTCAACATCTTCGCCAACGTAACCTGCTTCAGTGAGCGCTGTTGCATCTGCGATTGCAAAAGGAACGTTGAGCATGCGAGCAAGAGT
This sequence comes from Candidatus Nanopelagicaceae bacterium, assembly GCA_965268205.1. Taxonomy (GTDB): domain Bacteria; phylum Actinomycetota; class Actinomycetes; order Nanopelagicales; family Nanopelagicaceae; genus Planktophila. The sequence continues at coordinate 1,017,459 of OZ254161.1, forward strand.
CTGCGCCATCAGCGTCTTACCGCAACCTGTTGGGCCAAGAAGTAGGATATTCGACTTCGCTAATTCAATTCCATCTTCGCTACGTGTATCGCCAGATTGAACGCGCTTGTAGTGGTTATAGACCGCAACCGAAAGTGATTTCTTTGCGCGATCTTGTCCGATGACATATTGATCTAGAAATTCAAAGATTGCCTGAGGCTTTGGAAGTTCGCTTAAGCCAAGTGTTGACGCTTCTGAAAGTTCTTCAACAATGATCTCGTTACAGAGCTCAATACATTCGTCGCAAATATAGACGCCGGGACCTGCAATAAGTTTCTTAACCTGCTTCTGAGTCTTTCCGCAGAAAGAGCATTTCAAGAGGTCGTTAGCTTCGCCAATTCGTGTGGACATGGGCAAATAATAGTTTTTCGCGCTCAGGAATGAGGCTTGAATCAAGCCTGACTTTGTTCGCCTATAGATGAATACGGTGGGCGCGATGACTTCATCTCTTTTACGCCGGGGACGAGTAGCACTGCAGCACAAATGATCAGATGGAAGACGGCGACTCCGATCAACAATTCTCGCTCTCCAAATAAAGTAACCATCGGTCCTACAAGAGCCATTCCCAGCGGCATCAATCCCCAAGTTCCCATGTAATCGATACTGAAAACTCTTCCTTGATATTCCGCTGGCACTTCACGCTGAACTTGTGTTGCCCAGAAAGCTTCCCACGGACCCACTGAGAATCCAGCTGCGAAGTAGGCAATGAAAATGATCCACTTGGAAGACGGGAATGCGAGAACGAGCGGTGCAAGGACAAATAAACCCCACACAACTACTGAAACCAAACCAGGATTCTTAACCTTCATCTTTATAAAAATAATTGCCGAAATTGCTCCCCCGGCGCTAAAGAGTGCAGCCGATGTTGCATAGACAGATGCCGTACTGAAATCGCGCTTTGTAATTACAGGCAGGAGAACATTCTCAACACCGATGACCAGCATAAGTTGAAGAGTTGCCATCAGAATCATCGCTGCAATCCATTTGTAATACCAAACTACGCGCAAACCTTCGCGGAGTTCTTTTGCGAAATGACTTTTTTTCTCTGGGTCAGCCACGACCGGGCCTTCATTTATCCGGATTAGAAGTGCTGCGCCCACGAGGAAGAACAGAGAAGTTGCAACATAAGTTGCATGAGTTCCCAGTGAAACCACAATGACTCCGGCGATTCCAGGGCCTGCAATCATGGAGCCCTTCATGGCGATTCCGCGCAATACATTTCCTGCAGGAAGTAAATGATCAGGTAGAAGACTTGGAATGATCGCTGAAGATGCAGGAGATCCAAATGCATCGCTTACACCCATCAGGATCACAATTGCCGCGAGAATATACATAGAGATGTTCTCGGGGTTGAAGAAAATTACGATACTTCCGATAACAGCTCTAAAGCCGTCTGCGATTATCAGAATTGTTTTTCTAGGAAGTCGATCTACCCAAACACCACCGATAGGCGCCATCAATACACCTGATAGGACGCGGGCCGCCAGAATCAAACCAAGAGTTGTCGCTGTGCCACCAGCATCGAGAACGGTGACAGCTAAGGCGATTGGGAACGCTGACATTGCAATCATTGTCAGAATTCCAGAGACCATCAAATTTCGATATCCCACAAAAGAGAGAAGAGCGCCCGGTTCGAAATATTTCTTCAACATATTCGAACCGAACGCTCCCCTGTAAAGAAAAATTAAGCCTGTGGCTTAGCCTTTCGTGAAGCCATTACCTTATCGATGATTCCGTATTCAACAGCTTCAACCGCTGTGAGAATCTTGTCGCGTTCGATATCTTTTTCGATTTCCTCAACGCTCTTATTTGAGTGCTTTGCAAGCATAGTCTCGAGGAGTCCGCGCATGCGAAGAATTTCGCGTGCTTGGATTTCGATATCTGATGCCTGTCCGCCGCCTTCTGATGAAGGCTGGTGGATGAGAATGCGTGAATGCTCTAGGCCGTAACGCTTTCCCTTAGTTCCACCCGCAAGAATGATTGCAGCAGCAGAGGCCGCTTGGCCAAGACAGATTGTTGTGATGTCTGGACGAACAAATTGCATAGTGTCATAAATCGCTGTGAGAGCAGTAAATGATCCACCTGGTGAGTTGATGTAGATCGAGATATCGCGATCTGGATCCATTGACTCGAGTGTAAGCAACTGCGCCATGACATCGTTTGCCACTGTGTCATCAATAGCCTGACCCAAGAAGATGATGCGCTCTTCAAATAACTTTGTGTATGGATCAAGGCGCTTAAAACCATATGCGGTCTTCTCTTCAATTGTTGGAAGAACGTAGCGGTTCGTAATTTCTTGAATGTGCTTCATTACTTCTTACCTCCCGCAATTTGGCCTTCATTGGTAGCGATGTGATCGATAAATCCGTATGCAAGGGCATCCTTTGCATTGAACCAGTTATCGCGATCTGAATCAGCGATGATCTTTTCAAGCGGTTGACCTGTGTGCTTCGCATTGAGCTCAGACATTGTCTGCTTAGTGATCGCCATCTGCTCTGCTTGAATACGAATATCTGTTGCTGTTCCACCGATGCCACCAAGTGGTTGGTGCATCAAGATGCGAGCATTGGGTGTTGCATAACGCTTTCCTGGTGCGCCAGCTGTAAGTAGGAATTGACCCATTGATGCAGCCATTCCCATTGCAACTGTTGCAACATCGTTCTTGATGTAATGCATGGTGTCGTAAATCGCCATACCGGCAGTGACTGATCCACCCGGTGAGTTGATGTAAAGGTAAATATCTTTCTCGGAATCTTCTGCAGCGAGAAGAAGCATCTGTGCGCAGATTGCATTTGCCATCTCGTCACGAACTTCACCGGCAAGGAAGATGATTCGCTCGCGAAGCAAGCGACTATAAATCTGATCGCCGAGTCCAAATGGTTCTGAACCGACTGAGCGGGCAACAGTTGTGTTGTCCTGTGGGTTACTAAAATCCACGTTTCATCCTTCCGATAACTCTTACCTAATTGACCTTAATTTTGGCCCTGTATTGACCTTAACAATCCGGGCATGAAAATGCTTCCCAAATTCGAGAGATAAAGCCTAAAAAGGCAGTTGTTCGCTAACGGCTAAAGAGTTATTCAGCTGCTGGCTCAGTTGGAAGCCCTTGCGCTGGACGTAGCGCCTCGAGATCAACTGCATTGCCAGACTTGTCGACAACTGAGACTCGACCGAGAACAGATGCGAGTGCCTTTGCGCGAGTTACTTCAGCTACTACCTGGCTGATTTGTCCAGCCTTCTGAAGTTCCTGTGCGAATTGCTCTGGACCCATGCCGTAGCGCTGTGACATGCGGATCAAGTATTCAGTTAATTCAATTTCAGAGACCTGTACTTCTTCCGTCTTAACAATTGCATCGAGAAGGAAGTCAGACTTAATTGATGCACGGACCTGGCCATCTACTTCAGCGCGGTGTTCTGCATCTTCCATGCGACTTTCACCCTCGAGGTGATCATTAACCTCATCGAGAACGATGTCATCTGGAACTGGAATATCAAGATCTGCAAGTAGCTTCTCGAGAAGTAGATCGCGTGCTTGTGCACCCTGTTCCATCTTCTTTACGCGAGATAAGCGCTCTGCGAAATCTGCCTTTAACTCATCGAGTGTGTCGAACTCAGATGCAAGCTTTGCAAAAGCATCATCAGCAGTTGGAAGCTCGCGCTCTTTAACGGCCTTAAGGCCGATCTCGACATCGCCCTTTTCGTCATCTTTCTGACCAACGAGCTGAGTTGTAAATGTCTTTGTATCTCCTGCGCTCATTCCAACAAGTGCTTCATCGAGACCATCAATCATGCGGTTTGAACCGACTTCATAAGAAATCTCGTTGGCCTTACCGCCATCAACCTCTTCACCGTCAATGCGAGCTGTTAGATCCACAGTGACAAAGTCTCCAGACTTTGCAGCGCGCTCAACAGTATTTAGTGTTCCAAAGCGAGCGCGGAGTTCATCCAACTGCTCGTTGATATCTGTATCCGCAACCACAACATCATCAACGGTGATTGTGATCTTTGAGAAATCTGGAAGTGTTACGTCTGGGCGAACATTTACTTCAACTGTAAATACAAGCTTCTCGTTATCTTTAAATTCTTTGATATCTACTACTGGGCGACCTACAACAAGAACATCGTGTTCTCGAGCTGCTTTTCCGTAGAACTCAGGAAGAGCTGAATTGATTGCCTCATCAAGAACGGTTCCGCGACCTACGCGTTGATCGATCATCGCTGCAGGAACTTTGCCTTTACGGAAACCAGGAATGTTTACCTGAGTAGCAACCTTCTTATATGCAGCTGCAACATGCTCAGTGAGCTCCGCATAAGGAACTTCTACATCTAAACGAACGCGAGTTGGGGAAAGTGTCTCGACGGTGCTTTTCACGTAGTGCTCCTATTAGTTAATTGCAGCTGAAGGACATTGAAAGAATCTGGTCGGGGCGGGGAGATTCGAACTCCCGATCTCCTGCTCCCAAAGCAGGCGCGCTAGCCACTACGCTACGCCCCGAGGCGCACAGCGGAGTCTAGAGTATTTTTTACACTCGGTTACACACCCTGTACGCTCAGCCTCGCACCACTCGCGGGTGTAGCTCAATGGTAGAGCCCCAGCCTTCCAAGCTGGCCATGCCGGTTCGATCCCGGTCACCCGCTCCAGTTTTTAGAAAGTATCGCCCACGGTTTCAACCTGAAGGGCTACGTAACTTCCCGCGAATCGAACCAAATCTAATCCGGACGTACTTCTTCCAGCGGTAATTGTTAGCGTTAATCCGTAATCTGTCGCCACGGCACTTCCATCCAAAACCACATCGGCGACAAACGAATTCTCATATCTATTGGCACCTGATCTATATGAATGCCCTTGAGCCAAACTGTAATTAGCAGTTACTGCCGGGGCTCCACCAGTTGCCGTAAAAGTTAGAGACATTGGTAAGTAGAAGTTGCTTGAATTTGATGGCTGGTATCCGTAAACATTAAATCTCACAACATATTTCTTGTTGGCTTTGAAACCAGAAATCGAACCAGTATTCGATGTTCCTACTCCTCCACTTATATCTCCAATGCTGATTGATCCGTAAATAGCTTTTGAAACACCTGGGGTTCCTGCAGCGCCAACTGTTCCCGTTTCACCTTGCGCACCTGCTGGTCCTGTTGCACCAGTAGAACCTGTTGCACCAGTAGAACCTGCAGGTCCTGTTGGTCCAACACTTCCGGCTGCACCTGATGCGCCCGTTGCTCCAGTCGGTCCAGGTGTTCCACCACCAGAACCTGCAGGTCCTGTTGCTCCAGTTGGTCCCGCCGGACCTGCTGGACCTGCAACGCCTGCCGAACCTTGTGGACCTGCCGGGCCTGCAGTACTTGAAGCGTTGCTTACTTTTCCATCTGATCCATTTTTTCCATCACTTCCACTCGCACCGGCAGCACCTATTGGTCCTTGGAGATTTTGCGGAGTAGGCCATTTGCTCTTTGCCTTTGGTCCATAAATTAAAAGGCTTCGTGAATCTATGTAGAAATCACCATTAATGCCAAGTGAATTCAGTGGCGCACCTTTTCCATTCAGAATTGTGTTTGGTATTGATGCGGCAGTTCTGCCTGCGGCACTTGAAGGTGTTTGCGAAGTCGATGTCACCAAAATTGCAATAGTGAATAGGACAGCCATACGAGAGATTTTCACTGGTTACCTCCAGGTCTGAGATGTATCCCAAGTGTGAGGTCAGGCCTCGAACCGCTAAATCGGATAAATCCCTACTCCTTCACAGGCGCCATGGGTGGCGCTGAACGGAAACTCACAGAATTCACAAGAAAACTCGCAAGGCTCTCTCAGGCTCTCGGGGTACCTTTTTCAGCATGAAGCGGTTAATTACTCACACGTCGATAACGAGGGTTGTTGACACGAATGGGACAGGAGACATTTCAATGTCATCAAAGAAGAAGATTGCGGCAATCGTAATTACAACAGTTGCTCTTACTGCATCAACTGTTGGAATTTCTACTGCTGCATCAAAGTCATCAGCAACACGCGTTTCAATTACCAACCCAGGTGCTGCAGGAGTAAAGGGTCCACGTGGACTTGATCTCACTGCAACACTTGCAGCGCTAGTTGCAAAGGGAACAATTACACAGGCACAAGCAGATGCAATCGTTGCGGCAGCAGATGCAGCACGAGTTGCAGCCGAAGCTGCTCGTCCTGCAAAGCCAACGAAGGCAGATCACGATGCTCGTCTAGCGCTAATTTCTACAACAATTGGAATTGATTCAGCGACCATCAAGACTCGCATCGAAGCTGGTGAAACTCTTGCAGCGATTGCAGGAGCAAAGAAAGATGCACTCATCGCAGCTCTTGTTGCAGATGAGACAAAGCGAATCGATGCTGCTGTAACTGCAGGAACACTGACTGCAGCGCAGGCAACAACTCTTAAAACAGGTCTAGTTGCACATGTAACTGATGAAGTTAACGCAGTTCGTCCAATGGGTCCAAAAGGTCCAATGGGTAATAAGGGCATGAAAGATGACAAGGGAATGAAGGGTGGCAAAGGCGGTAAAGGTGGACGTGGACATGGGCCAATGGGCGCAGCTCCAACAATTCCGGCACCAACTGCTTCAACTGCTGCTTCTGCATAAATAGTTCAACAAAAAGGTTCGACATGTAGTAACTCCGAGGGTAGAAAACCCCGTCATGCGAAAGCGTGGCGGGGTTTTCGCTTTCCATCCGGTTCGCATGCTTAAATTGCGCATGCGCATTCATATCGGTAGCGATCATGCGGGTCTCGAATTCAAGAATGAACTCATCACGCACTTAGTAGTGAATGGCCACGATGTGACTGACCACGGGCCATATGAATATGACGCCCTCGATGACTACCCGGATTTCTGCATTCCATGCGCAGAGGCTGTCGCCAAGGATGCAACATCAGTTGGAATTGTTCTCGGCGGTTCAGGAAATGGCGAACAGATTTCAGCAAATAAGGTCAAAGGTATCCGTGCCGCTCTGGTCTGGAGCTTAGAGACTGCAAAGTTGGCTCGAGAACATAACAATGCGAATGTCATCTCTGTGGGTCAACGTCAACACACAGCCCAAGAGGTAAAAGACTTTATTGATCTATTTCTTGCAACAAAGTTTCCTGGCGACGAGCGACATGCGCGCCGAATTCAAAAGGTCAGCAACTACGAGATAACTGGCGATCTCTAAGCCTTAAAGTAGCGAAGATCATTTACCTGATGATCTTTTGTAATTCCCTGTCCTTCAAAACGAGTTATTGGTCGCCACTCTGGACGTTCAACCACTCCCCCGGTGAATAGCGTGCTTGGCGCAAAGACTTCTTGGATATGTTCTGCGTACGGAACCGAGTCGGTGGCAATATGAATGAAGCCACCTTCCTTTATCTTTGGATGAATTAATTTTAGAAATTCGCTATTAACAATTCTTCGCTTGTGATGGCGCTTCTTCGGCCATGGATCTGGAAAGAATAAGTGGATGCCATCGACAGAGTTATCAGGAATCATTGTTTTCAGAATCGGGTGTGCATCGCCTTCAATTATTCGAATATTGCTCGACCCAAGTTCTTCAATGCGAGCCATCAGCTTTCCGATTCCAGGCTTATGAACTTCCACTGCGAGAAAACCAGTTTCAGGAAAGTCTCTACCGATAAGAGCTGTGGCCTCGCCCATGCCAAAGCCAATCTCGAGAATCACATTCTTTGAGTTGGGAAATAGCTGAGGAATATCAATGAAATCTTCCGAATACTCCATCCCGTAGATGCCCCAATATTTATCCAGGGCGTTCTGCTGGGGTGAGGTGATTCGAGATCCGCGCAAGCGATAGGTGCGTACCGAATCTTGTTCCATCTAACAATCCTAACCTGTGCTCGATGCCCAACTTGATGGTTGGATAAGGCGTTCGAACTACTAGGGAGCAACCGTGCCAGGTACAAATATCAAGCAAGCAGAAGCCACAGAACGTTCAGGAATCATCAAGGTCTCCAGTTATCGCATCGACCTTGACCTCACTACTGGGGCTGAGAACTTTCGCGTAAAGACAACTATTGCTTTTGCGGGCCTCAAGCCAGGTGCTACTACCTACATCGACTGTGTAGGTTCTAAAGTCATTAGCGCGAAGTTAAATGGCACAGAGTTCGATCCAAAATTCGATGGCGAGACTATCTTTCTTCCAGCTATCGCAGCAGAGAACATTCTTGAGATTGAGCATGATGGAATTTACTCAAATTCAGGCGAAGGGCTCCACCGATTTGTAGACCCTGCAGATAATGAGGTCTACCTCTACACCCAGTTTGAAACTGGCGATGCTCGTCGTATGTATCCATGCTTCGATCAACCAGATCAGAAGGCAACTTTTACAATTAGCACGATTACCCCAAAGCATTGGGAAGTCATATCAAACTACTCGATCGAATCCACGAAGGAACTAGAGGGCGACAAGAAGTTCATCCAATTTGCAGAATCCCAAGTGATTTCTACATATGTAACGGCAATCGTGGCTGGTGCCTATACATCAGTGCGTGACGAGTACAAGGGCGAGAAGACAATTCCACTTGGCATTTATGCTCGTAAGTCATTCTTTAAATACGTTGATGCTGAGAATATCTTCGAGGTCACCAAGCAAGGTTTCGCTTACTTTGAGAAGACATTCGGTCTGGCTTATCCATTCGGTAAGTACGACCAGATTGCTGTCGCCGAATACAACTGGGGCGCAATGGAGAATGTCGGTTGTGTGACATTCCACGAAGATGTTCTTATTTTCCGCTCAAAGGTCACAGAGCGAAACTATGTAAGTCGTGCAACAACAATCCATCACGAGATGGCACATATGTGGTTCGGCGATTTAGTCACAATGAAGTGGTGGGATGACCTTTGGCTCAACGAATCATTTGCCGAATGGGCTTCATATCAATCAGTCAGTGAATCAACTAAGTACACAGAAGCATGGACTGAGTTCAACTCACTTCGCAAGAACTGGGCCTACCGCGTAGATCAGCTCTCAACCACGCACCCAATTGCAACAGAGATGGAAGATCTCGATGCAGTTCGTACAAACTTCGATGGAATCTCGTATGCAAAGGGGGCATCCGTACTTCAGCAACTCGTTGCTCACGTAGGTCGCGATAACTTCATTAAGGGGCTTCGCCTCTACTTCTCAAAGCACGCCTTTGGAAATACAACCCTGAAAGATCTCATTGATGAACTCGAGGCAGCAAGTGGCCGCGACTTAACTCCATGGGTTTCAACCTGGCTTCGTACAGCAGGTGTGAATACTCTGCGTCCGGTCATTGAAGTCGATGGCGATACATATAAGAAACTCTCTATCGCACAGGAAGCTCCAAAGATGCCGGTTGGTTCGAAAGAACTCCGCCCTCATCGACTCCATGTTGGTCTCTTTGATATAAAGGATGGAGCACTTACCCGACGTAAGAGCGTTGAACTCGATATCGCAGGTTCCCTAACAGAGGTAACAGCGCTAGCTGGCGAGAAGCTGGCAGATCTCGTTCTTATCAACGATAAAGACCAAACGTATGCGAAATTGCGCTTCGATGATCGCTCTATTGAAACGATGAAGGGCTACTTGGGCTCACTTGATGATTCCCTTGCCCGCGGTGTTATCTGGGCATCTCTCTGGGATTCCTGCCGCGATGGCGAACTCTCAGCGAGCTCTTACATTTCGATTGCCCTTAATGCACTCAAGAACGAATCAGATATCTCTATCGTTGCAGCGACGCTGATGCAGATTGATACCGCCCTCTTTGCATACGCATCAGATCAGAATCGACAGATGCTCCGCAATCAGGTTGCTATAGCGGTTGAAGCGATGCTCGATGCGGCAAAGCCGGGCAGCGATCACCAGCTGCAATTTGCAAAGTCCTTTGCAAATACAGCTGTCACGTCAGAACAATTTGCCCGCATCAAATCAATTCTTGATGGCTCAGTCACAGGACTCGTCATTGATGCAGAACTCCGCTGGTCAATATTTATCAGCGGTGTAAAGCGCGGCATCTTTGGACCGGCAGATATCGATCGCGAGACTGAAAACGACAAGACTGCTCACGGAAAGCAATACGGAGCGATGGCATATGCAGCTATCCCAACTGCTGCGGCAAAGAGCGCAGTCTTTACCTCAGTGACAGTCGATGACCTATCGAACACAATTCACTCATATAAGTGCCGTGGATTTAATGATCCGCTGCACGGCGAAATCCTTACTGGATTTGTTGATCAATACTTCGATGTTCTTCTCAAAGTCTGGGAGACAAAGGGATTCGAAATCGCAGAAACAACTGCAACTCTGCTCTTCCCATCATGGGTAATCAGTGATGAGACCGTGAAGAAGGCTCAGAATTGGCTAGATGTCACAGGTAAAGATGCTTCTCATGCTCTACGCAGAGCTGTGCTGGAAGGTCGCGATGCAATGACTCGTGCACTGAAGGCGCGTGCCGCTGAGTACTAAAAGTTAATCAATAGAAGTTATTGAAGATGACTTCTTGCCGCTCTTATCCTTCTTCTCGCCGGTCAACGCCCAAGCGATAAGAGATATAAGAAGAAAGAGGCCAACAGGCGCCGCAACGAAGTAAGAGAATGTCTCTACCGCTGTTAAGCCTTCACCTGGCATAGCGCCTGGCTCTTGATTGATCGCTGCAAGAATTCTAATCATGGCCATATTCTATGCAGTAGCTGCGGTGGCGCCAAATGGTTCGAGATAAGGAAGCCAATGGCTCTCGGTTCTTCCACTGCCGAGAATTCGCCAAGCGGCTCCAATAGGTTCACGCGGAAGTGTCCGTAATCTCCAACCAAGTTCTTTCAGTGGCTTATCAGCTTTAACGTGATTGCATTTATGGCATGCACTTACAACATTCTCCCAATTGTGACCACCACCACGAGAACGTGGAATTACATGATCGATTGAAGTTGCCGCAGCCCCACAATAAACACAGCGACCACCATCGCGGGCAAATATTGCGCGACGTGAAAGCGGAACCGTGTGGCGATATGGAATCTTTACAAATTTATTGAGACGTACAACTGATGGGAGTTCTAACTCTCCCGTGGCAAAGTGCAGAACATTTCCTGATGACTCAACCATTGTTGCTCGATTATTTAAGACAAGAATCAGCGCGCGACGATCAGTGACAACACCCAATGGTTCATAGGTGGCGTTGAGAACTAGCGTGCGGTTCATCTCTACCTCGGTTCCAGCACGTGGCTCGCGCTGATTGGGTTATATTGCCTCAAAAGTGGCCCTCTAAGGGGTATTTCGTGATGAAGTTTTCGTAAAGATTTCACTAGTCTTATGGCTTATGAACGAGCGTACGCAGGCAATTTGGGAGTGGTTTAACGGCGCCCCTTTTCGCATCCTCGTAATCTTCATCGTCGCACTCATCGGGCAGGTCATCGGCAATCGCGCAATTGATCGCGGTATCGGGAAGTTAGCCGCAACCGACTTAAGGCCCGGCCCAGGAACAGCAAAGCGACAGGCTGAGAGAGCTCGCACGATCGGAACAGTCTTCTCATCTGCATTTAATGCAGCAGTCTGGATTATTGCAATAGGAATGATTCTTGGGGAATTTGGATTTAATTTAGGACCGGTCATCGCATCTGCCGGTGTTATAGGTGTGGCACTTGGTCTTGGCGCACAAACAATTGTGCGCGATGTGCTCTCAGGAATCTTCATGCTTGTTGAAGACCAGTATGGCGTGGGAGATGAAATTCACGTGCAGGAAGTTGAAGGCAAGGTAGAAAAGGTTGGCCTACGAATTACTCAGGTTCGCGATAAGAAAGGCGTTCTCTGGTTTCTGCGCAATGGCGAAATTCTCGTCGTTGGGAATAAATCTAAAAATTAATTCATCTGATTAACAAGATGGTTTGCTGCTCCCTCTAGGTAACGCCACAACTTCTCTTTCGCTTCGCCATCCAGTTCGCATCCATCGACAGCGAGTTTCATACATCCAACCCATGCATCTCTTGCCTCTTGATTAATGTGGAAGCCAGCATGGCGCATACGAAGTCGTGGATGTCCGCGTTCTTCCTGATAGGTCGTTGGTCCGCCCCAATACTGTTCAAGAAAGATCTGCAGCCTGCGTGCAGCGCCCTTCATATCTGACTCTGGATACATGGGGCGCAGAATTGGATTGGTCGCAACATGGGCATAGAACTGCGAAACCAAATCAGAGAAGAATGGTTCTCCCCCAAATAGTTCATAGTAATTAGTTGTATCGCGCTCCACTTTAATAACCTCTTAATTCGGCCGCGGTCTTACCTTTTGCGATTTGAAGAACTGCAAAGGCCGTAATGATGCACATCGCTGCGGAGATATAGAAGGCGGCTGCGTAATCGCCTAGCTTCACTCTCAAGATTGCAGCACCGAGAGCGGCGATTGAGGCGCCTATTTGATGTCCGACAAATACCCAGCCATATACAACAGTTGATCTTTCAGGTCCGAGAACAATTCGACAGAGCATCAACGTCGGTGGAACCGTTGCGACCCAATCGAGCCCGTAGAAGATTACAAATACGAGAGTTGATGGGTGGATGGTGCTGAAGAGAATGGATGGCAGCAGGAAGAGCGAAAGTCCGCGTAGCCCGTAGTAGAAGAAGAGTAATTTTCTAGGGTCGTATTTATCTGTCAGGTAGCCAGAAAAAATAGTTCCGATAACATCGAAGACGCCAACGAGTGCAAGTAACCCTGCAGCGACTGTCTCCATCATTCCGTGATCGTGAGCCGCTGGAATGAAGTGGGTGCCGATCAAGCCATTGGTTGAGAGCCCGCATACCAAGAATGAGAAAAATAGAATGAGGAAGTTCTTATCGCCCGATGATCTCTTCAAGGTATCAATTGCAATTCGACCTGCAGATAAATCGCTCTTAACTGGCGGCTGCCAGTTATCAGGTGCGCCATAAGGCGTGATCCCAAGTAACTCAGGGCGTTCCTTTAAGAAGAGGTAGATAAATGGAATAACGGCAGCTGAAGCACCACCAACAGTAAGAGAAACACTCTTCCAGCCATATGTAATTGCAAAGTGAGAGAGCAATGGTAGAAATACCAGTTGTCCAGTTGCTGTCGCTGCTGTGAGTGCACCAACAACTATTCCCTTGCGAGCAACAAACCAACGGTTAGCAATCGTTGCTGCAAAGACAAGTGCCATGGAACCTGCGCCGACTCCGACACCAATCCCCCACAACGCCCATAAATGCCAAGGCTGAGAGATGAAGATCGTGGAAGTTGAACTTATGGCGACTAGTGAAAGGGCCGCCATAACAACTTTGCGAACTGTAAAACGTTCCATGAGCGCTGCAGCGAATGGGGCAACAAGGCCGAAGAGCAGAACGTTTATCGAGACAGCCGCTGCAATCTGCGATCGAGACCAACCAAAAGCTTCTTCTAGAGGAACAATGAGAACAGATGGTGCAGATCTAAATCCCGCTGTAGCCATCAAGGTGAAGAAGGTAACTGTTACGGCTATCCAACCTGGGTGGATCTTTCTCTGAGCCATTAGTAAACCGATTAAGCCTTTAAGTATTGTGTGAGGAATTCGCGCTCGGGCTCTGTAAGCGGACGAGACTTCTTAGTCTCCATTGAAACAGCAACTTGAACTGACATCACCTTTGCGTGAACAACTCCGTTATCGCCAACAACTTCATAACCCATGACAAATGATGAGTTACCAATTGATTCGACCCAGAGGTTTACATCGTAGAAACGACCACCCTCATAAATCGGCACTAAGTAATCAATCTCCGCCTTAGCTACGACCATCTCAACAAGTGTTGGCTTCTCGCTCTTTGACGCATATTGATAGAAAGACCATTGAAAGCGCGCTTCTTGAATGTAGGTCAGATACTTCGCATTGTTGACGTGGCCAAAAGCATCGATGTCATCCCAGCGAACAAACTGCTTATCTGTATAAATCATTATCGAGTGAGCTTTCGGTATGTAGCACGATGTGGGCGCGCAGCATCTGCACCTAAGCGAGCGATCTTGTTCTCTTCGTATGATTCGAAGTTTCCTTCAAACCAGAACCACTTTGAATCCCCTTCGTAAGCCAAGATATGAGTTGCAACGCGATCTAGGAACCAGCGATCGTGGGAGATCACAACGGCGCAGCCAGGGAATTCAAGAAGGGCGTTTTCAAGTGAGCCGAGAGTTTCAACGTCGAGATCGTTTGTTGGCTCATCAAGAAGAAGTAAATTTCCACCCTGCTTAAGCGTTAGGGCCAGGTTGAGACGGTTTCTTTCTCCACCTGAGAGAACTCCTGCAGGCTTCTGTTGGTCAGGACCTTTAAAGCCGAATGCTGCAACGTATGCACGAGATGGCATTTCAACTTGTCCGACCTTCATAAAATCCAAACCGTCAGAAACAACTTCAAAGAGTGATTTCTTTGGATCGATTCCACCGCGAGACTGATCAACGTAGGAAATCTTTACTGTTTCACCAATCTTCACCGTTCCAGAATCAGCTGTTTCAAGACCTAGAATTGTCTTAAAGAGAGTTGTCTTTCCGGCACCGTTTGGTCCAATGACTCCGACAATTCCGTTTCGTGGCAAGGTGAATGAGAGATCATCAATTAATACGCGATCTCCGAAGCCTTTAACTAAATGCTCAACTTCGACAACAATATTTCCAAGACGAGGTCCAGGTGGAATCTGAATTTCCTCAAAGTCCAACTTACGCATCTTGTCTGCTTCAGCTGCCATCTCTTCATAACGAGCAAGGCGTGCCTTCGATTTCGCTTGACGGCCCTTTGCATTCTGTCGAACCCAATCGAGCTCTTCTGTGAGGCGCTTTGCGCGCTTTGCATCTTTCTGTCCCTCAACTTTAAGACGTGCTGATTTAGTTTCGAGGTAAGTCGAATAATTTCCTTCATATGGATATGCACGACCGCGATCGAGTTCGAGAATCCACTCTGCAACGTTGTCCAAGAAGTATCTATCGTGCGTAATCGCGACAACGGTGCCTGGGTACTTGCTTAAGTGTTGTTCAAGCCAAAGAACTGATTCTGCATCAAGGTGGTTAGTGGGCTCATCAAGAAGTAGAAGATCTGGCGCTTCTAGAAGCAACTTACATAGAGCTACTCGACGTTTTTCTCCACCTGAAAGAACCTTCACATCGGCATCAGGCGGTGGGCAGCGAAGTGCATCCATGGCTTGTTCAAGCTGTGAATCAATCTCCCACGCATTGCGATGATCAAGCTGCTCTTGCAGTTCGCCCATCTCGGCCAACAACTTGTCGTAGTCGGCATCTGGGTTTGCCATCTCTTCTGAAATTTCATTGAAGCGGCGAACCATCTCCATTGTTTCTGCGACACCTTCTTGAACGTTTTCAAGAACTGTCTTCTCTTCATTGAGATGTGGCTCCTGCAAAAGAATTCCGACTGTGTATCCGGGTGAAAGGTATGCCTCGCCATTCGATGGTTGCTGAAGGCCCGCCATAATCTGAAGAACTGTCGACTTACCAGCTCCGTTGGGACCAACTACGCCGATCTTTGCACCCGGCAAAAACATCAGCGTTACATCGTCGAGAATTACCTTCTCACCATGCGCTTTACGCGCCTTCTTCATCGTGTAAATGAACTCAGCCATAGGCGCAACCTTACTAAGGAGTTTTACTACCTGGGTACAATTGCGACATACGACCCTGCAGGCGCCTGTAGCTCAGTCGGATAGAGCAACCGCCTTCTAAGCGGTAGGTCGCAGGTTCGATTCCTGCCAGGCGCGCATGACTACACAACTGCCACACCTTATTTGGATTGACTGTGAAATGACGGGCCTTGATTTGGCGACCGATGCTCTGGTCGAGATCGCTGTCCTCGTCACAGATTCAGATTTAAATATCATCGGCGAAGGCGTCGATGTAGTAATACATGCAACGCAAGGCCAGCTCGATTCCATGAATGACTTTGTCCGCGAAATGCATACTTCGTCGGGCTTGATTACCGAGATTCCAAATGGAATTTCTATGTCTGCGGCAGAAGAACAAATCCTTGCTTATCTCGCATCTGCCGGAACTGAACTTGGTAAATCACCACTTGCTGGAAATTCTGTATCGGTCGATCGAAACTTCATCGCTCGAGATATGCAGAAACTCAATGAGTACCTTCATTACCGAACAATCGATGTCTCATCGATCAAGGAGCTCGCACGCCGCTGGCACCCAAAGACCTACTTCGCATCCCCTGCCAAGACAGGCAATCACAGAGCCCTAGGCGATATCCGCGACTCCATCGCTGAGTTGGCCTATTACCGCCAGGCTTTATTTATCGATTCAGGGCGCGAGCAGGTAAAGTAGGCCCTGCACAGCACATGGTGGGCGTAGCTCAGCTGGTAGAGCACTCGGTTGTGGTCCGAGATGTCGCGGGTTCGAGCCCCGTCGTTCACCCCAAGTTTTTCCAGTACTCAAGTACTCAAGAAATAGAGAGTCGGTTCTTATGATCTTCGACGTTGTAGTTGAAATCCCTGCAGGCTCACGTAATAAATACGAGATCAATCACGAAACCCATGAGGTTCGTCTAGATCGCATGCTCTTTACTGCAACTCGCTTTCCCCATGACTATGGTTTTGTAAAGAACACACTCTCCAACGATGGCGATCCACTCGATGCTTTGATCATGTTGGATGAGCCAACTTTTCCTGGCTGTGTAGTGTCATGTCGCGTTATCGGAATGTTCCGTATGACAGATGAAAAGGGCGGAGATGACAAACTTCTCTGTGTCGCTGCCGGAGATATTCGTAAGAACAATCTTAAGGATTTATCTGATGTTCCCCATTACGAACTCGATGAAATCAAGCACTTCTTCGAGGTATACAAGACTCTCGAGCCAGGTAAAGAAGTACACGGCGGAGACTGGGTTGGCCACGATGCTGCAGAGTTAGAGATCCAAGCTTCATACGATCGTTACAAGGAGACTCATAAGTAATGCAAGCGATTAATAGCGGAGATACAGCTTGGGTTCTTGCAAGTGCTGCGCTCGTTCTCTTTATGACACCAGGCCTTGCAATCTTCTACGGCGGAATGGTTCGCGCAAAGTCAGCTCTAAATATGATGATGATGTCATTTGCTGCAATGGGCGTTACAACAATTATTTGGGTTCTCTACGGATATTCACTCGCATTCGGTAAGTCACAAGGTGGCTTCATCGGCAATTTCGATTACTTGGGTCTTTCTTCAACTCTTGATCAAGTAACTGGTCCTGATGGCCACCAAATTCCAGTACTTGCATTTGCCATGTTCCAACTTACATTTGCAATCATCACCGTTGCGCTTCTCTCTGGAGCCATCGCAGATCGCGCAAAGTATGGCTCTTGGGTCATCTTCGTTGGCGCATGGATCACTCTTGTTTATATTCCTGTCGCTCACTGGGCATTTGCTGCGCAGAACGGCGAAGGTGGATGGATCATCGATAAGTTGAAGGCGCTCGACTTTGCCGGCGGCACAGTTGTTGAAATTAACTCAGGTGCTGCGGCTCTTGCTCTTGCACTTGTTCTCGGAAAGCGTGATGGATTTAAGCGCGATCCAATGCGTCCACACAATATGCCTCTCGTACTTCTAGGCGCAGGAATGCTCTGGTTCGGTTGGTTTGGATTTAACGCAGGCTCTGCACTCTCTGCTGGATCTCTTGCAGCAACAGCGATGATCAATACACAGATTGCAACTGCAGCTGCTGCTATGACATGGGTTGCTTACGAGAAGAAGCGTGATGGCAAAGCTACAACGCTCGGAGTTGCATCTGGTGCGGTTGCCGGAGCTGTCGCAATCACTCCAGCTTGTGGTTACTTAAATCCACTTGGCGCACTTATTCTCGGATTGATTGCTGGCGTTGTCTCAGCATGGGCTGTTACTCGCAAATATAAATTCGGTTACGACGATTCACTCGACGTTGTTGGAGTCCACGGAGTCGGCGGAATTCTCGGAATGCTTGCAATCGGCCTTCTTGCAACTGTCACTGCAAATGAAGCAGGAGCAAACGGACTATTTAATGGCGGCGGAACAACTCAGCTAACACGACAGGTTGTAGCAATCGTTGTTGTGGCGCTCTTCTCATTTATTGCCACTTGGATTATCGCGACCGTTATTCAGAAGACCATTGGCTTCCGCGCCTATCGCGATGATGAGCTCAATGGCCTCGATACGACTTTCCATGCTGAATCTGCGTACGACATCACTGGCAACTCAAACCGCTACTAGTATTGAGATAAGAGAAGAGAGAACCTAATGAAGCTCATCACCGCAATCGTGAAGCCTGCAAAGGTCGATGACATTAAAGTTGCGCTACAAGCTGCTGGTATTGCCGGAATGACAGTCTCTGAGACACGTGGTTTTGGTCGCCAAAAGGGCCACACCGAGATCTACCGCGGCGCTGAATACACCGTTGATTTCATTCCAACGGTTCGCATTGAAGTATTGGTTGAAGATGCCGAAGCCCCAGCGATTATCGACACAATCGTGAACACGGCAAGCACAGGTTCAATTGGTGATGGAAAACTCTGGGTTACAAATGTGGAGCAGGTAATCCGTATTCGCACCGGCGAGCGCGGCGGAGATGCACTCTAATAATTAATTCGGTGCCACCTGGGTTGGGCACTTTGCAAGGATTCCAACCATTGCGCTCTTCTCTGGCGCCGTAACCCATAATGAATATTTAGCTTTGACTGCAATCTGTTGAGCAACATATGTGCATCGAAAACTCTTCAGAGGTGGAAGCCACGTTGCAGCATCACCATCACTCTTCTGAGAATTAAGTCGCCCTTTCACCGCAAAGAGATTGAGTGGGTCATTGGCGAGCGCGGTTCGCTCAATCTTCGTCAACTTGAACGCTCCGGTCTGCCATGCGTTCGAAAGTGCGACCACATGATCAATCTGTACATCCATGCTCGAGATATTTCCGCGGACGAAGTTAATGGTCTCCCCCGAGTATCTGTCCAGCAGCACCCCTGTGAGAACTACGCATTCTCGAGTCTTCGGCTTATAGGTAAGGGAAGTTAAGTCTCGCTTCAAAATATCGTTGCGGGTATCGCATCCATTTCGATTTACATCTGCCCAGGTCTGACCGAACTCGTCCCGCGAATACCCGGTCTTCGGTGCTCTGCCTTTGACGGGCAAGGTCTCAAGAAGCGCCGTTGCCAGCCCTTGTTTTGCCTCCGCGGCCGCTAGGGAAGGAGCTCCCCATATCAACGATGTGGGTAAGAGAAGCAGGGCAATTCGGATTTCCCAGCGAGACATATCACTATCTTCGCGCCGAAAAGGTGGTTAGACAAGCCGCGTAGCGCTGGTAGTGTCTGCCCTGCATTCGAAGGTCCGCCTTTGAATGGGCTGTTAGCTCAGTTGGTAGAGCAAGCGACTCTTAATCGCTGGGTCGTAGGTTCGAATCCTACACAGCCCACTTAAATGCCGTTGAAACCGCCTCTCAGGGGCGGTTTTTCTTTTGCTTTAGACTCCATATATGAACCCGAAGATGCAAAGTGGGTCTGCGAAATTCTTTAAAGCTTCTTCAACTCTGTTTACATTTTCTGCAATGAGATTACCAAGAATTAGTCAAACGGTAATTCTGTCGTTTTTTCTGACATCTATAACTGCTTTAGGTCTCCACCCCGCTCAAACTGCGCCTGCGCTTTCAGCGACGGATCTAATCCTAAATGTGGACGGGACTTCTTCGAGCAGTTACGGAGGAAGCGGAAGTACATGGACAGATTTAAGCTCAGCCGGAAACAATTTAATCGTCGGAACAGGTTGTGGAACAACGTCTGGACCAACTTGGAATCCCAACGAAGGTGGCGGAAGCTTCTTATTTGACACAAATAAACAGTGCCTGAAGCAAGACGCGCTCAAATCCGCGCCGCAGAATTTCAGTATTTTCTTTTGGATAAAGCCAACATCCCTTCCTTCTGCAGGTACATATTCTTACCTCGCGCAGATTAATCGCAATGCGGATATCTCAAACCAGGAATACTTGTTTGGTTTTAACAGCACCGGGCAACTCTATTTTTGGGATTACGACGGTGGCTATGGTTATTCTAATGTAACTTCAGGAGCGGCAAATACTTTAGTCACCACAAATACTTGGCAATACGTGGGCTTCGTTAAGAATGGTTTGAACGCAACTTTCTATATCGGGAAAGCAGGCAGCATAGGTTCAGTTGGCACAGCAATCGCTTCGAAGAATGCCAACTACGGGACAGCCTCTTTTGTCGTTGGATATGACTTTAGAGATAACAACAATTCGTATAAAGGTTACGTGGGTGCTTTGCATTACTACAGCAGCGCTATCTCATCTGCGACCATAACAAATAATTACAATGCGACACCTCGTTTGATGCGACAAAGTATCTCCATTTCCTCTCTTGGCACGAACTCTAAGAACTTTCCATATTCCCAGTCTCTGTCGATTTCTACATCAGGGTCATCAGGGACAGGCTCGAAGAGCTATGCAGTAACTGACGGAACTGCGACTGGCTGCTCGTTATTTGACACTAGAACTGCAACATCCACACTGAGTGCCTCGACTTCAGGTACATGTAACGTCACCGTAAGTATCGACGCAGACGCCTCGTATTCTGCGGCGACTAGCGCAGTTGAACAATTTACATTCAACAAAGCAGCCCAATCTCCCCTTTCAATTTCTACGACATCCACTCGATACGGTGAAACTCTCAATCTTGTGAGCTCTGGTGGGTCAACAGGTGGAACACCTTCTTATTCTGTTTCATCGGGAAGTTGTACTATTTCAGGATCGGTACTTACTCCAACTGGAGTTGGGTCGTGTGTAGTTACGGCAAGCCTTGCTACCGATTACCGTTATTTAGCTGCCTCTTCAGGGGCCACAACTATTTCGATTGGGAGTGGTATTTCAACAGCCAGTATTAATTTCACCCCCGGCACGCTTAATTACCGGCAAGAGAAGACAATATCCGCCACGACTTCAAATGCCGGCAAAGTAACTTTTAAGTCGAACGGAATGCGCATTGCAAGGTGCAAAAATGTTCTCGTAAGTTCTTTGAATTCCTATACTGCGACGTGTCTTTACAAGCCACCAACTCACGGTTACGTCACCCTTTCGGTCACTTTCAATCCAAGTGATCCCCTTTTCTCGGGAACCGTTACATCAACCGGCCGATACTGGGTTGAGCGAAGAAGTACTCCCCGTTAACTGTTGTTGTAGGCCTTCTCCATCGCAGCAAGATCAATCTTCTTCATTTGCAGCATTACTTGAGTAGCGCGCTGTGCTCCTGCTGAATCAGAGCCACCTAGGTATTTACCCATCTCCGGTGAGACAACCTGCCATGAGATTCCAAATTTATCTTTGAGCCATCCGCATTGACTCTCTTGCCCGCCATCTGAAGTAAGAATGGCCCAATACTTATCGATCTCTACTTGATCTTTGCATGGAATCTGAAAAGAGATCGCTTCGCTATGCGGAAATTGCGGTCCGCCGTTGAGGCCGATAAATGGTCGCCCAAATATCGTGAAGTTAACAAGAACTTCTGATCCCTCATCGTTGCCCGGAGTTTCGGTTGGCGCTATCCAGTTATCGGCCATTGAGCTATCCGGAAAAATGCTTGTGTAGAAAGTGGCAGCCTCTCGGGCGCAACCGTTAAACCAAAGGCAGGTGGTCAAATCCATCTCCCTAGGCTACATGAATCGCATTCAACCCTAGAATTGGACGCATGCAACGAAATCGAAAGCCATGGGGATTAGTAATCTCTACCGCTTTTTTTCTTGCTGTATTGGGACCATTGCCGCAAGCACAGGCAGGGCTAGAAGCGGCTTGTGTAATTGGAAGCGCCACCGCTAACTGCCAGGCCTATAGCCCACAAGAAATTTACAATTTATATGGAACCACAACCAGCGGAACTTACCGTCTCTCCGTAAACGGAAACAGCACTGAAGTCTTTATGTACATGAATCGGAATAACTCTGACAACGGTAGTTGGGTCTTACTCATGAAGGGCGTGAAGGGGAGCACTAACTTCGGTTACAGTTCAAATCTCTTCACCAGCAATACCTCAACATTGGCAACGGCATCCCTTACGAACGATGTTTCTACTGATGCAAAATTCTCTGTCTTCAATAATTTGCAGGTAAGAAAATTGTTAGCCGTATTCAAGGAGCCTACGAATGGGACTCTCTCTGGGGGCGGGGATATAGAAAGCAATTCATTTGGCGGTCACACATGGATGGAAACACTTGGAAGTTCTGCTACCGCACAAACAACCTTGAGCACGGCAACTAATCTGGCTACAAACTCTTATACGAACGTTCGCTTTCCTTTGTACAGGGCTACCAATAGTGGGAGTGCAACGCAGGTCTTCAGTTATCAAAACGGATATGCTCAGTACGGTTTTACTCAGTCATCTTGCGGTGGAAAAGCAATGAGATGGGGTATCGCATGGAATAACGAGAATGACTTTAGCTCTTGCGATGGTTACGTGGGAATTGGCCTTGAAAGCCACTCCCCTGGAGATCAAGTTACTTGGACCGGCACTGGAATGTTTACAAGCGAATCCGGTCAGGGGAAAGGAAATACAGGTTTTCAGATTTGGGGAAAGCTGAACGATCCCAATATTTCTGCACCTCAAAATCTAAGCGTTTCTCAAGCTTCTGCTTCTTCTATGACAGCAAGTTGGCAGGCGCCTTCCTCGGGAAGTGCAACCGAATACGTGCTCCAATATAAATTGACTTCAGATTCAGACTGGAGTGGATCAACCACGAGGCGAGTAACTTCACCTGGCGCTTCTCCCTCGGTAACTGTGAGCGGTCTTGGGAGTGGACCATATGACTTCCGAGTTTGGGCGAGAAACTCTGCAAACAGCCAGACTAGCTCATCGCCTGGAGAGAGACTCAATGTTGCTTTAGATACAACGAATCCAGTGATAACTGGACCATCTAGCGCGACAGGACTTACCTCAACAATCTCAATCTCGGAGAACACAACTGCTGTACATACTTTCACTGCAAATGAGACTGTCACCTGGTCCAAATCTGGTGCTGATGCCTCTTTTTTCTCAATCACAACCGGTGGCGTATTAACGATTAGCTCGCGAAATTTTGAAAGTGCGGCAGATAGCGATGCGAATAATGTATATGTAGTCGTAATTTCCGCGACCGATAACAGCGGAAATTCTTCGACGCAGACCATCTCGGTAACCGTCACAAATGTGAATGAAGCCCCTTCGATCTCTACGAATGGGTCCCTCGCCACTCACACAATTTCTCAAGCGGAGAACAGTTCTGCTGTAATCACTTATTCAGGCGCGGACGTTGATGCCGGAACGACTCTATCGTGGGGTATTTCTGGAACAGATGCAGGTGACTTTTCGATTAATTCGAGTACGGGCGTGCTCACATTTGCATCGGGCCCAGACTTCGAAGATCCACTAGATAGTGATACCAATAACGCTTATCAGGTGATTGTGACTCTCTCAGATGGTTCACTTACTGATACTCAAACCTTGACGATTACCATTACTAATTCAAATGAGTCAGCTCAAGTATCTGCTCCAACAGTCTCGGGTGAAGTAAATAAAGGAGTGACGAAGACTGTGACGGTTACCATTAACGTTGCGGGCAAAGTTCGATTCTTTGTAGGCGGAAAACGTATTTCTGGCTGCTTGGCTCGAACAACTTCTGGAAGTTACCCAAATTTCACTGCAACATGTTCATGGAAGCCGGCGGTAACGGGTCGACAATTTCTTACAGCGACTGTGACACCGACAGATAACACATTTAGTGGGTCTACATCAGCCAGAAGCGAAGTTTTTGTACTTAAGCGAGCTGGGTCCCGGTAGATAACCTTAAACTCTTAACTCTTTGTGAACTTCGGAAGATGAAGGTCGAATTGAATTGAAATCACGCGAGTGAGGATTACAACCGCTCCCCCAGCTACAGCACAGATATTCTGCGATAGATCGAATTGATTGAGAGCTACGAAAGTTATTGCGCCCATAAGCGCGGAAGTCCCGATAGTTTCTCGATGCAGTAGAACTGGCTCCAGCTGGCAGAGCACATCCCGTAAAAGGCCTCCAGTTACAGCAGTGATTACACCCAAGATGATTGCTGCATACCAAGCGATATTCTCTTCAAAAGCTATTTGGGTTCCCGACATCGTTGCCACAGCTAACCCGAAGGTGTCCATGATTAACAACGTTTTTCCAACATGGGTGACCCGTCTAAATACGAGTGTGAGGAGCACCGCCGCGATGATGCTCGCAATAATCCATGGGTCGGTAATCCAAATGGGAGTTAGTCCCAAGAAAACGTTTCTGAGCGTTCCACCAGATACCGATGCAATCGCTGCAATAAAAGCGATTCCGCCATAATCCAAACCCTTATCTGCGGCCACTCGAGCGCCAACAAGAGCGAATACGAAGGTCGACAATAGATCGAGGATCTGGAGCAGAGACATGGGCGTAAGAATACGGTGCTTGCAGAGCGGTCTGCACAAAACTGCAAAAACATCTCATTTCCGTCACAATTTGCGTGTTTATCTGTTGGGGTTATACGTAAGTGCGTAGAGTTCCCCGCATGTCTAAGAGCACCGGATTGAGCAAAGATAAGAATTGGTGGCGTCAAGCTGCTGTCTACCAGATCTACCCACGCAGCTTCGCCGATTCAAATGGCGATGGCATCGGAGATCTCAAAGGTGTGACAACACGTATTCCTTATCTCAAATCTCTCAGCATTGATGCCGTGTGGCTAAGTCCTTTCTACCCATCTGCACTCGCTGATGGCGGATACGATGTCGATGATTATCGCGATGTAGATCCAAAACTCGGAACGCTCGCAGATTTTGATGAAATGCTCGCTGAACTTCATAAGGTTGGAATCCGCGTATATGTAGATATCGTTCCAAATCACTCATCCAATCTGCATGTGTGGTTTAAAGAGGCGATTGCATCGGAGCCAGGTTCTAAAGCTCGCAGCAGATATATATTCCGAGAAGGCAAAGGAGTAAATGGCGAACTTCCACCTACGGATTGGGTTTCGCACTTTGCGCCTTCTGCATGGACTCATGAATCGGCAATGGGGGGCAAACATAATCAGTGGTACATGCACTGGTTTGCACCAGAGCAACCAGATTTCAATTGGGATAACCGCGAGGTTCATGATGAATTTCTCAAGACCCTCAAGTTCTGGGCCGACCGCGGAGTAGATGCATTCCGCATCGATGTTGCGCATGCCCTGAAGAAGGATCTCTCAGAACCTCTACGTAATTTAGCTGTTCATGAAGGGCTTGAAGAACGCGGTGCAAAAGGAAAAGGAATTCTCGCCGACCGCGATGAACTTTTTGAAATCTACAAAGAGTGGCGTAAATTGTTTAACCAGTATGACCCACCTCGCGTAGCTGTTGCCGAGGCTTTTGTGCACCCAGAGCGACTTCCACTCTACGCAAGCACGAAAACTTTAGGTCAGTGCTTCGATTTTAGATTTATCGATACTCCTTTTGAAGCTGCTGCTTATAAAGAGAGTGTTCAAGATGCGCTCAGCCTTGCAGCGAAGAATAAATCGTCATGCACGTGGACCCTGTCGAATCACGATCAGATTCGACATGCGACAAAGATGGGTCTCAACCCTGCCGTCAATCGCACATCATGGATGCTTTCAGATGGCACATCACATCCACTTGATAAGGCATCAGGAACTCAAAATGCACTAGCTGCAACCCTCTTTATCTTGGCTCTGCCTGGTTCTACATATATGTATCAAGGTGAAGAACTCGGTCTGCATGAAGTAACCGATATTCCCGGAGATCAAATTCAAGATCCCCAGTATCTTCGCAACCACAAAGTAGATAAAGGACGAGATGGTTGTCGAGTTCCACTTCCATGGAGCAAATCAGGTACATCTTTTGGATTCGGCACTGGTGGCGCACACCTTCCGCAACCTAACTGGTTTGGCGATTATTCGGTCGAGGTCGAGGAGAAAGATTCACTTTCTGCTCTCTCTATCTACCGCAAAGCGCTTGAGTTGCGTAAGAGCTTAGTTACGGAAGAGAAAATTAAGTGGCATGAGACTGGAAATAGTTCCGTGCTTCACTTCTCGCGCCCCAATGGTTGGCATTGCATCACCAACTTCCGTGCAGCGCCGATTGCAATGCCTAAAGGCGAATTACTGATTTCATCGCACCCACTGCAAGGTGGAAAGATTGCCGCAGGTACTACGGTTTGGTTTAAGAAAGAGAAGAAATAATCTCTTTACGAGACGCCGATAATATCGACGCTAAAGATTAGCGTTTCATTTGGGCCAATTGGTCCTGAACCGGCTGCGCCGTAACCCATTGATGGTGGCAAGATCAATACTCGGCGTCCGCCGACTTTTGCTCCTGGCAAACCTTTCTGCCAACCTTCTACAACTCCAGCTAATGGAAAGGTTGCTGGCTGTCCGCTCCATGATGATTCAATAATCTTTCCAGTTGACCATGCCATAAGTGTGTAATGCACAGTAAGCGTTGATGTTGGAAGAACTTCTGCCCCTGTTCCAACAATGACATCTTCAGTTGTAAGTTCTGTTGGCGCCTTTCCTTCTGGCTTAGTGATCGTTGGAGCTTCTCCAGCTACTGCGGAGACAACAGGCATGACAGTTTCACCACTTGATGATGACATTGATATTCCTCCAGCTACTGTGAGCCCGATCAGCATGGCTACGACGATGGCCGCTAATGTTTTACGGGGTAATTTCATGCGGTGACCCTACCGTTTTTCTTTCTCCAACTTTGTATTAGACTCGCGGTCGAAGGTAACTGGAGGAAGAAATGGCGTCGAAGAAGGTTTTGCAGACTGCAGCACTGGCAGAAAAGCTCAGAGGCTGGATGTTGATTCGAAGCGTTAAATCGGATCCATTTATCAAGAATTTGATTGAGTCTCTTGAGACGGGAAAGAATCTGCACATTTGGGCCGAGTTGAATCCCCTCGAATACCTTCCGCATCCAGAAGCCACAAGGCACCTTCGCAAAGAATCTCTGGTTCGTATTTTTACAATTATCCGTAACGTCTTGGTCTTTGCTCCCGTCGCGCTTACCTGGGCTGCAGTAAGCGCGGCAACAACCGCCTTCGCGAAGTACACAGCTGAGAATGCAAATGCCGTAGCCAACTTCCTTGATTTCTGGCAGAACGGCTATGGATATCTCGCTAGCCACTGGAAAATTGGCCATGTAGCCCAGCTCGACTTCGTCATTATTATGGTTGTTATCGTTCTGACGCTCTATGTATCTTTCGCATCTCACCAAGTGAATGCCTCGCGTGAGCTTGAGGAAGGCAAACTCGATCAAGAACGAGCTGCTCTCGCCCTAGAGATTACCCTTGAGATTCACGACAAGAAGAAGATCACTACGGTGACAATGAATCAGTCGTTGGCTGGATCAATCTCGCGCCTAGTAACTTCTACAAAGGCGCTGGAGACGGCAGCTAAGAACATTGCAAAGGCATCGCGTGCGTAAAGTTCATCGCAACGTTGAGGAAGAAGATGCCACATCCATGGGTGGTTGGCTCTTTGCTGACTCATTCCTAGCGCTGATGGTTATCTTCTTGGCGACAATCTCCTTTGTTCCAGCACTCGGTGGATCTATCTCGAGTGCAGGCAATGTCGGAAATATCGCAGGCAATAACTATGTAAAGGGCCTCAACCTCGTTTACGAATCCTTCGATGCGGCGCTGATCGAATCTGATATCGCTCAGTACTCCAAGCTAGAGGGAATGAGTCCTAAGTCGGCAGTTCTTTACGCCAAAATTATTGGCGGCTATAACCCGGCAACTGAGATTGCCGATGATGGAAGATTTAAGGCGCTGATGTTTAGCCTTCGAATGAAGAAAGCGGGCTTAACGCAATTTGAGAATACAAAGATTGATTTAGGGGCCAGTGACGCATTAAAACCAGACCAAATAGTTCTGCGCTTAACCCTTTCGGGTAGTTAAATTCTTAGAGGCCAACCCAGCCAAGCGGTACACCGAAGAATGGAATAATGGCAATCAATTTGCCGGAAATCTCACTCTGCTTAACGCGCACAAATGCTGCGCCTGTATCTACATCTGCAGTTGCGCTCTTTACCGACTTAACAACGCCAAGTTGAGTTCCGCTGCCTTCAACCGGTACTAAAACTTTATCTCCCGGAAGTGCTTGACCATTTGATTTGTAAATTGCGATTGAAGACTTAGCAGATCCCAAAGCGCTCTTTAGTCCATCAGCTGGATGAGTTACGCGAAATCCGAGCGCCAAGAAAACAGCGAGCACGAGTGCGAAAATTGCAAGCGGTTTTCTCATGGGGAAATTCTACCTATCTATTTTCTCTTTGACTTGGAAGTAGGCGGTTTTTGTGAAGCCTTTTTGACTGTCGCGCTCTTTTTGACTGCTGGTTTAGCAGATTTAGCTTCTAGCGCCGATCTTTTAGATGCCTTTTCGCTGATTTTATTGAGCCATGCCTCAACATCTTCATCGACGGTTGAAAGGGGCTTTACAGGCGATTGAGGAGAAATTGATTGTGTTGGCTCATTTGTACTCAAAGCTTTCGCAGAAGAATTCGAAGGAGACTTCTTGGGTAATTTCACTTTCCCTGCTAGAGCTTTCACCGCACCTAAAAGTTTCTTGATATCAATCGCTGAAACTTTATCGAGGACTATGGAGAAATAGTAAAGAACTATCTTCCACCCTTGTGGTTTTACTCTGCGGCCAGGATTTGCAGCAGATGCATCTGGCGCCGATGGAACATCATCAACATTTCCAGAGCCAACTCCAAGCATCAATCGGCTAGTACGTGAATCAGGGCGGCCAACGCCTCGCCATGTAGCAACTTCAATAACGCTACCTTGGGTCATTTTCCCTACAACGATTTTTTGACCATCGGGAAGGTCGATTACAAGGGCAGAGTCGGTTAAGGGCAACGGAAGTTTTGAGACCGTTGGTGCTGAATTTTCTGGTTTCTTAGTTGCCAAGTTCAAATCCAATCACGTCGGTTGTATCTGCAACATCAATGTCAGTCAGCCTAAATGCGGTCGCTGTAGTCTGACTTGTGCATGCAACGCTTGACCCTAAGGTAATTTGTGGATCACCGGTCGGCCATCCGCTTGCACTTTGTAGTCGCTCTGTGCAAACGATTCTATTTCCTGCTACGTACTTCGCAGAGTCACCTTTGATGGTATCTGGCGCTGTTGGTGTTCGAACGGTAAATCTCATGGTGAGTAATTTGCCACCGCATGTGGAGTTGATATCTGCAGTAGAACCACTCTTACCGATAAAGACTTGGTTATAGGTGTACTTCGTTCCAGTAAAGTTTCGATCTAAACCGATGTACATGGTGTTGTCCGCTTCGCATGAACCCTCAGCAAGAGTTCCTGTGCCAACTCCAGTACCACCTGAACCACCTGAACCTGCAGGTCCTGCGGGCCCTGCGGGTCCTGCAGGTCCTTGCGGACCGGAACCACCGCTAGAACCACTTGCACCGTTGCATGCAAACGATGCGTTTCCGCTTGAATCTACAAATCTAATTCCACCATTTGTACATGTGCCCTGTGCGCCTGTGAAAGATGTGGCTAAGACACCTGTTCCATCTTTTCCATCTCTACCTGCAGCACCAGGTGCGCCTGGTAATCCATCTTTTCCAATAACGCCTTCAATTCCCACTAAGCCATCTTGATTGACGACTCCAACCGGACCGGGTTGCCCAGCGGGTCCAACAAGGAGCGCAAGAACTTGATTTAAGTTTGAGCTCGCATTCTTGACGCCAAAGAAGTAATCCTGATTCGCACCTTCGGTCGTTACTGCAGTTTGGCCAGATGTCGAAGTAGAAGGTTCAGCAATTATCTCTGAGTACACAACAAAAATCTGTATCAAGGAGAGAACCGTTAGCGCGGCTATTACCTTCTTCATTGCTCCATTATCCACTTCTTTTCACTCTCTGAAAACATCGCGCTAAATAGAGCATGCGCTATGCCAGGGATTGCCGAGATCAAGAGCAAGAATTGGGTCTTATCTCCGAGCAATAGAGGGCGACCTGCGAGCAAGCGATAGGAAAGAATCGCAACGAGGGCAACGAAAGCGGACTCTAGAAGAATATTTCGTGGAGGAAGTCGTTTGAAGAGAGCGAAGCTATCTCCAAATCCAATAAAGGCGAGGTAGAAAGGTAGGGTAAACATGAGAGCGAAGATCAGAGAATTTTCGGCGCTCTCTGTCCAGATATAGAGAAAAGCAAATGAAATCAAGGAGAGCAGAACTGCAGTCTGCGGGGAACACACTCGCGCCACATGGAAAGACTCAACTTCATCTGACTGATTATTTGAACTCTTTGCAATCTCAGCAAAACCTTTTCCGCAAATTCCCAGAGCAACAACTGCCAGAGTGGCAATAGAAACACCTCTATCTGGAGATTCGATATAGAGAACTCCATCAATAAGCGCGTGACCTAGATAGAAAACTGATGTGCCAACCAAGGCAGATGCGACTACACCATAGAGAGTCTGCGATTTACCTCGAGAAGATTTAGGGAAATCTTTTCCAAAGTTCTCCTTTAGTAACCCAGAAAAAAGTGCAGTTCCTACCCACGTCAGTCCAACCGAGAACATAATTAGAAGATCTCTCACGCTCGTGACGTTGCCGGTCAGTAATTGGATAAACCAGAATCCAACTGTTGCAAAGAGCCCAGAATATGCATCAAATATCGCTAAGAGTGAAACGGCAAGGAAGATTGCAAGTCCGGTATTTGCAATTCCCTCATTGCGATTAACTTCGATACCAGTGATACATCCAGCCAATAAACCAAGTAATGGGAGTGCTCCGAAGAGCGGACGCGAAGTACGGTGTAGAAGTTCTCCCTCGCGCACCATCAAAAATTGGAGTAGCGAGATACGGATGGATTGCAGACCATTGATGCGAATTCTGTAAGGCGCATTGCTTAATCGACTTGCAAATGAGCTCTCTGAAGCGTAGTCATCAAAATGATATTTGAGTGAGAACTGACTATTTTGCGTTGTTAAAACTGAATACTTCTTCGCTCTTAACGTACTAATGATTGTTGTAAGAAAGATGAAAATCGAGATAATCACTGTGAGATCAATCAGGTTGCTGCTCGCCGTCTTGGTTTGAGTCTGAACGAGGTTTACTCCCGCAACCAAAGTCTTTTTCGCGTTCTTTCCGGAAGTCTGCACTGAATATGCACCGGTATGTAGATCACTTGGGACATCAAGTGAGTAAACGACATAACCGGCATCGTTAGGTTCGCTTCGGGTAAAAGTCAGAGGAGAAATTCCTTCTCCCTCTAACGTCACAACCCAGTTAGCTGTGTAAGCGCCGCCGCCAAGTACTACTTGCTGAACGCGTCCACGCTCCCACGTTAATAGGGGGACATCAAAGGCTTGAGCTGCAGTGGGCGCTGCGAAAAGTGCAATCAGCAGAGCTGCGATCCAGCGAAGCGATCTCATGAATCACGCTTTAACGTGTCAAGAATCAGCCAGAGCCCCAATCCAACGGGCACCAAAATCATCAACATTTTTGGGGTTAAGAACTTACCGATAAATGGAATGACAAAAAAGACTACGCCGGAGATATCAGCGGTCGTTGGCTTCTGAACGTCTGGCGACGGATTCGCATCACCCTTTACTAAGAAACCGTTCTGATTGTCCCCACCAATAATTCTATGTGTGAATGTTCCAACTGCTTCACCGCTAAATCTGCGGCCGGTATATGCAACAACATCGCCAATTTTTGGTTCGGCTCGAGGTGTTGGGGCGAGAATAACAATGTCACCTGCCGAAATTGATGGCTCCATCGATCCGGTAAGAACAATTCGCGCCTTAACGAAGCCCGAGGCGGATAGGACCGAGAAAGTGATTAAAACTGCGCTAAGTGTGTACCCCAGTAATTTAAAAAATTCATTAATTCTGCGATTGCGTCGAGCATTCTTGCTGATGATTCGTTCAGGTGGCGCTTGCACAAACATTGATGGCTTACTTGGAACAACTGCGTTAGGGGTAATCAGAACTGTTCGATCCCCTTGGAAGTTAGAGACTGTTAAGAGAATCTTCGAATCAGGAAATTGAGATTCTCCTTGGACCCAAATTTCATCTGCATCGGTCTCTCCGAAGAGGCGACGCGAATTTACCTCGTTGCTCATGATGTGTGCGGTGATGTAGTAACAGTGATCTTGTAGACCTCAGTTGCATTTGCAAAGGAGCTCGTTTGATCGGGATCAAAGGTCAGCTGGAAAGAGCTTTGATCGTTAGCGAACTCGCTTGATTCGACATCGGTGAGCAACTCAATATCGGTATATTGATTACTCATCATTGTGACAGTTGCAGAATCTGCAAACCAGAATCGGACGCTATCGGACGTAATGTAATTACCCGCGCTCTTTGTTTCTGAAGAAGTCAATGCATTTGCACCAGCATTTGACCACACCTGAACGGTGAAATCTTTACCTTCGCATGTGTCATCAACATTCTCAAAGATGATTGAGTCGAGTGTGAATTTGCCGGTTGAGGCCGCTTCATTTACATATCCGGCGTATGGGATAACAGTTATTCCACCGTTGGTATCGCAAGTTAAGTTTGTCGAGACTTGTCCTTGTCCGAATTCCAGCGCATTTCCGCCGGATCCACCATTGAGTGCAATATTTGCACCGTATGCAATACCGGTGACTGTCATGATCATGATTAAAGCTTTAACTAAGAATGGCTTCGATGAACCGGTTTCCTCAAATTCTCCGTTTTCTGGCTCGTCAAAATCATATGACTCATCAAAGTCATCTGATTCGTAACGTTTCAGAATATTCATTTCAGCTTTTCTTCATCCTTCTCACGATGTGCATAAACACGTATAGAAGCCGGCTCGATTTGAGGGGCTTCTATACGTGTTTTACACAATCGTTAATTGGGTATAGGCGTTATTTCTTATTACTGGCTCTGGAGTGTGATCTTGTAGACCGCACCTGAGGTTGATGATGGTTCTCCGAAGCCAAGGGTGATTGCACCTGATGTGCTATCACTTGTGACGCCCGAGAGCGTAACTCCAGCTGATCCAACAGCAGTGTTACCAGTTTTGATTGAGAAAGTTGCGCTCGTTACTGCAGTTGAGCTGCTTGTTGCCAACTGAAGTGGTGTTGCATCCGAGTTGTTATAAGCATTTAGAGTAAATGTCTTATTCAAACAAGTCGTCGTTGATGCAGCATTAACGCCTGATAATGCAATTGTGCTGAGGTAGAAGGTACCGGCACCAGCTGCATTGACGAAGCGAACTGCAGGTGTAACGGTGATGCCATCGCTATCGCATGCAGAGGTAACAGATACACCCTGACCGAATTCGATAGCTCCACCGCTGTTAAGCGATAGGTTTGCAGCGAGAGTTGAACCGAGAACAGCGATTGCTGCCACAGTTGCAAGCCCAGCCAGCGACTTTAGATTGTTATTCTTCTTACGACGCGGATTTGCCGCGTTATCAAATTTTAGGATTTCCATTCCTATATTCCCCTTTAATTAACGTTGTTCCACGTTTAGTACTGCACCTTTACTTCGCCGTAGACTCGAAGCTTGGGTAAAACCTTCACATCTTTCGATGCAAAGGCAATTCTTTTATGGCGCCGGCGTTGCCGATGCGGTTGGAGTTGGCGTCGCCGTTGGCTGCGACGCAGTTGGATTGTTAATTGTTTCAACGGTTGTGCGGAAGACGCTCTGACCGTCGATATTTACAATCGCTGCAGTTGGATCGATAAAGAATGTGACATCTGCATTGAGCGCGGAGAGCGTGCTGCCGTCATAGACAGAGGTTCCAGAGACTGAAACTGCAACTGTCGATGCGAGCGCGCCAGAAATTGGAGTTCCTGTCCCTGTGAGATATGAAAGTAGGAGCGCGGTTGAATCACTGACGTTCTGCTGCGGGAGTGGATTTGGAAGAGTTATCTGTAAAACTTTCGCCTCTGGAACGGGACCAAGACCGATTTCTTGAGAATTTCCATCAATCAAACGAAGGCGCAACTTCTTTCCAGCACACGATTGCAGATCAAGATTAGAGACCGTTACAGCGCGTACTCTGAAGTAACCTGCAGATGGATCGTTCTCAACTGGAGCGCCCTTCCACTCTTCGCCCATTGCAATGTAAATTTTCGAGTCACACGCGATCGCTTGCTGTGAGCCTTGACCAAATTCAAGGGCGCCATTACCAACTGTTACGCTCGCTGCGAATGTTGAGAGTAAGAATGGAACAACCGCGGCGATCGTGACGCCAGTTAAAATCTTTGATTTGTACTTCTTGCCGCCGCCGAAACCAGAGTTAACAGGTCCGCTGAGCGGTGAATGTAAGGTCACTCTGCGAACTCCAATCTATTCCGGCTCAGGGCTATCCCTGGGGGTGAGGCATTGAGCGCAATCCTAGACTGCAATTACAGTCCAGGCAAAGCCTCGCCCTACTTGAGTTTGCCGCCACCTTTGACCGTAGATTGCTCAAGGCCAAGGGGGCGAAAGGCTGTAGATGCGCTCGATTTCGCCGCGGAACAGAAGGTTGGGTCGGTTACAGGGGCGGAAACGGCGACAAATCGCATGGTTAAGCCCTTACCGCCGAGTCCCCCATTTGTAGAGCTGACCAGGAGTCCGGTGTAAGAGTTAATCAGGTTTACGACTCGAGCCGTTGATGATGAGATCAGCAAGAAGCCACTCTGGTCGCCCATGATCAGGTCTCTTCCCTCATCTGAATTTTGTGATGACTGCTTATTGCGAGAATCAAAGGTAACTCCAGAGCCCGAGATGCATGCCATCGTAAATTCTGCGCCATCTGCTGCTGCATAAATATGTGGAAGGTAATAAGTGCGAGCACGCGGGTCGACTGCAACTGAGTTTGGGATTCGCAGAATGTACTTTGGTTGAATCTCAAGCGGTGCAGGTGGCTCATCCTTAACAGTTATCGATTCGCCAGAATCAGCTAGTGGAGTTGGTGAGCTTGAGGCAATCGTTGGGCGATCGATTTGTGCTTCTGCTTCCGGTGAAGGTGATGCACTCGGAGACAGTGACTCGGTTGGCGCGGGTTGAGTTGCTTCTGGCGTTGCTTCTGGCTGAACTGTTTCAACAATATCTGAAGAAGATGAGAGTTCGTTCGCAATTGTGGGAGCAATTGTTGAAACGATAGCTGCAAAAATTGCAAGTGATGCTAGTCGAGCCGCCAACCGGACAAATTTATTTTCAGAGTTGAAGTAGCCCGCAAAGCGAGACTTCAATCTGTAGATGAATTCGTCGAAGGACATGAGAGAAATATACCCAGTTCTTGGGTGCTACCCCTCTGTGCCTGGGACGTAGACAAGGCCAAGCTCAGAGAATCTGCGCTGAAGTTCATTAAATAAATCTGCATCTCCCACTTTATTCGCGTACTCAATGCCCATTCGCAGTACCTCGGTCCGGTACGGAGCGATCTCGAGTAGTTGCGAGACCTGGTATCCAAGTGCATCCATATCCCCAGTGCCCTGATAGATCTGAGCGAGAATAATTCGAGCGCTGACGCATCGAGGATTAGCGCCTAGCTGTTCTCGGGCAAGGGTCTGAATCTCTTCTAACTTTTCATTCTCGAGTATGTGGAATTTGCCTTCAAAGTACATAAAGCACGGAATAAATGGATTGAATTTGTAATCACTCGAAGATTTCTGATTGACCGCATACTTCTCGAAAGCTGTTGAGTATCTCCACTGTGCAACTGAGAAATTTGCGAGGATAAATACGGAGGTTGCCGTCAAAATTGCTACAGGGATCTTTATCGAGCGAATGCGCGGAGATTGCTGCAGATAAGTTTGGCCGATCACCCAGCCGCCGAGAGCCCAGAAGAGATACTTCGCTGGAATCGCCATCGGACTCACAAATGAATTAGTGAGGTATACGAAGAAGTAAAGCCCGAGAGCGAAGAGGTGCTTTCGCTGTCCTGGATTTCTATCCCACTGAATAAGAAGTGAGCGGATTAGAAGAGCGAGTAAGAAAAGTAGAGCTAATGTGCCGAGAATTCCCAAAGTTGCCAAAGTCTGCACTGATGAAGCATGGGCATCGTTGCTCAGAATTCGTTCGTAAGCCTTTGCATCCGAAAGAGTTCTACTTGCTTCGTAGTGGTTACCATATTGATCTGGACCTACACCAAGCAACGGACTGTTAAAGAATTGGCGCGTACCTGCAAGCCAGAAATTTGCACGAATCTTTACTTGGATGTCATTACCAAGCACAGGAATCCAGCTACCAAGGAAAGGAACTAAGAAGATAAATTCTGCCCAGATAACTACAGCAAGTACCCCTAAGTACGTTCTTACATTGAGGTTCCAACTCTTGCGAGGAATGTAACGCCTGAGGAGATAAATCCCGATTCCCAGCATCGTAAATGCGATATCAACATAAGCTTGAAGTGGCCCAGCGAGTACTAGCGCATAGAACGAGATGAGAATTGCAAGTGCAAGTAGCGCTTTTCGCAGAGGTGAAGCTCCGATTGCGAAGAGGAAAAATAGAGGCATAGATACGCCCACGTAAGCTGAGAAGAAATCTTGGTTTCCAAAGGTCGAGACAACTCCATGATCTCCAGGCAGCTCAACTATGGAGAAGTGCTGCAAAATCGCAACAATTACTACGAGAAATACTGAGACTAGATAAATCGGTATAAGTCTCTTCAAATCCTCAAAATTGAATCTTGAGTGAAAGATTCCGACAAGCGCCAGAGCAAATAGGGTGGCCACTCCTGCATAACGCCCCGTATCACCGGTGAAAGAGGTGATGATATTTCCACTTAGCAATCCCGAAGCAATTACAAAAGCGATAAGGGCATAGAGCGCGCCTTGAATTAAGCGGTCTACAAAGAGGGTTCGGTGCCTCAAGAGCAGAAAGGCGCCAAATATGATTGAAACTATAAGAACGGTAATGAACTGAGGTGATGCATTCTTATCAAATAGATGAGGGAATATCGCAACCGGTGTGTGAACCAATGAAATTACAGCAAAGATTGCGCCGAGAATTAGGACTCTCTTGTTGTGGAGAAGCATGAAGATATGAGCTAGTTTTCTAGCTCTTTGATGAGATTGAAATCTCCCCCACCAAGCTGACCTTGATCGCGATACATTTCTAGTTTCTGTCGAGTGTCTGCAATATCTAGATTTCGCATAGTTAGTTGGCCAATACGATCTGTTGGACCAAATGCAGCATCTTCCGTGCGCTCCATAGATAACTTATCTGGGTGGTAGCTCAGCCCTGGGCCAGTTGTATTAATTACTGAGTAATCATCGCCGCGACGTAGTCGAAGAGTGACTTCGCCCGTAATTGCTGATGCAACCCAGCGTGTTAGAGATTCACGGAGCATGAGGCTCTGTGGATCTAACCAGCGACCCTCATAAAGCAAACGTCCTAAGCGGCGACCTTCTGCGTGATAGTTAGCAATCGTGTCTTCATTATGAATTGCAGATAGCAAGCGCTCGTACGCAATGAAAAGTAGCGCCATTCCTGGAGCCTCGTAGATTCCCCGAGATTTCGCTTCAATAATTCTATTTTCAATCTGATCTGCCATGCCGAGGCCGTGGCGGCCGCCAATTTTATTTGCTTCATTCATGAGTGCGACAACATCGGTAAATTCCTTACCGTTAATTGCTACCGGGCGTCCCTGAACGTATTGGATCTTCACATCTTCAGATTCAATCTTGACGTTTGGATCCCAGAATTTAACACCCATAATTGGAGAGACGATTTCAATCGATGCATCGAGATTCTCTAGATCTTTTGCCTCGTGTGTAGCGCCCAAGATATTTGCATCTGTGGAATAAGCCTTCTCAACGCTATCTCGGTATGGAAGCTTATTTGCCACCAACCATTCAGACATTTCTTTACGGCCACCGAGCTCGCGTACAAAATCTGCATCGAGCCAAGGCTTATAAATTCTCAAGTTTGGATTGGCAAGTAACCCATAGCGATAGAAACGCTCAATGTCATTGCCCTTATAGGTAGATCCATCGCCCCAGATTTCTACCTTGTCATGCAACATTGCGCGCACTAAGAGAGTGCCGGTAACAGCACGGCCAAGAGGGGTTGTATTGAAGTACTGCTTTCCGCCGCCGCGAATATGGAAGGCTCCGCAAGCTATTGCCGCTAAACCTTCTTCAACCAGAGGTGTCTTGCAATCAACAAGACGTGAAATCTCTGCGCCATATTCTTTGGCACGGCTTGGAACTGAGTCGATATCTGGCTCATCATATTGACCGAGATCTGCTGTGTATGTGCAAGGAACCGCTCCCTTTGAGCGCATCCACGCCACGGCAACGGATGTATCTAGACCACCAGAAAAGGCGATTCCGACTTTTTCACCAACGGGCAGGGATGCAAGTACCTTCGACATGATGCGAAGTCTAACGGTTGATAAGAGTCGCTAGTGCAGGTTTAACTTTCCAGAGGGCGAGCATCTCCTCATATTTAGCCACTTCTGAGGCATCAGGAGTTGCTCCTGTCTTTACCGCTCGAATCATGAGATTTCGCGGGGTGTGTTCTCCCCCGATGAATTCAATTGCCTCGACACGATAGCCCTTCAATTTCATAATCTGCATGCGGATTGCATCAGTTAATAGATCGCCAAGTCGCTCTTTCATAATTCCATTTCGCGTCACGAGGGACCACGGTTCAGGAATTTCATTCATTTGGGCTTGGATATCGTGGTGGCAACATGGAGCCAAAAGTGCCAGCTTTGCATCCTGATTAATTGTCCAGGCAATTGCATCATCTGTTGCCGTATCGCACGCATGTAAGGCAATAGCAACATCGGCTTTCTCTAACTTTGTCTTACTTATTTCTTCTGCGCGAAATTCAATTGTAGATTCGATTCCCAAATCCTTTGCAATCTGATTATTTCGATCTCTGGCTTGCGTGCGAATATCGATCCCGATTACCTTTACAGGGATTCCTTGGCTTCGAAGATATTGATGCGCAGCAAAAGTTAGATAGGCATGACCGCAGCCCAAATCAACGATAGTTAAGGGCTTTGCTTCGGTGGGGGCTTGAATATGTCCCGCTGAGATTGCTGCCATCAAGGTTGGGCTTAACAGTCTCAAGAATTCTTCTACCTGTTTGTACTTATCGGATTTACTTGGCTTAACGTTTCCGTTGGCATCCGAAATCCCCACGGCAACCAGAAAGGGATCTGAAGAGTCCAACAATCGAGCCTTGCTTCGGTCGTGACTCAACTCCTGCTCTTTGGATGCACTTTCTCTATGAAGAAGTGGTTCACCTTTTTTTGTAATACGAAGGTTTAGCGTTTCTGTGGTTCCTTCGAGAAGAATGTTTGCGTATCCAGAACGAATTAACTCTGCAAACGGCGTCTGCTCTGGCAAATAGTTCTTTGTCGTCATCTGCCGTCCATCGCTATGACTGACTTGAATCTGAAGCGCACCCTTAATCTCGACAGGGCGCATATCGATGCGCTCGTGCGGGGTCTGCATATTCCTTCTGCGGCCCGAGAGCACTACACGAACCAAGGAAGAAGTACCTGAAAATTTCTCTTCTAGCTCGCTCAATATTTCTTCTAGGCTCTTCTCGCTCACACCAATGAGTTTAGTCTTTTGCTAATGGAAGGTCGACTGCGATCTCTAGGCCACCAAGTGCGCTCTTTCGAAGCGCCAGATTTCCGTGAAGCTTTGCGATTACCGCAGACATGATGCTCATGCCGAGGCCTGATCCACCATTTTCGCGAGAGCGAGACTTATCAAAGCGTGCAAGTGAGCGAATATTCTCTTGATAAGCGCTCTCAGGTAATCCTGGACCACCATCTCCAATCAGAATCCTGACAGATTTGCCAGATTTCTTACATGAGATTGCTACGGGATCTTCCTTTGATGTATGTCGCATAATGTTGGTGAGAGCATTTTGGATAAACCGCGCAAGATAATCTCTTGATGCCATTACCTCGATGCCCTCTTCTATATCTAGAGTGACCGACCTCTCTGGATTAAGCATCTTGAAATCCATACCGTGAGCCTTGAGAATCTCGCTGAGATCAATTTTCTCAATATCTCGTGAACCGCTCTCGCCGAGTTCGGCAAGTAACAATAAATCTTGAATGAGATTCTCCATGCGCTTAATTTCGGAGCCAACACGTGAAAAGGCTCGTTCTTGATCGGCTTCAGATGTCAGTTGTTTCTTGCTCAACATCTCTACATAACCCTTAACCACGGTCAACGGAGTTCTGAGCTCATGAGAGGCATCACCGAGGAACTCTTGCATGCGAGCAAGGGATGCGACATCGCTTCTGCGATTGACTCTTCTGAAGTAGAAGAAGAGGAGTAAACCTGCTGCTGAGTCAACAATGAGAGTGAAGCCTGCAAGGGAGCGGATATTTGAGTTGAAGTGAGCATCTATTTCAGAGACAGATCGTGCAATAAGAATGTAGTCGCCACCGGAAATTGGCACAGAGCGAAGTTGGAACGGTGACGGCCCACTCACTCTAACTGGCCTCTGCGCTGCCTCGCGAACTTTTTCAAATTCCGGGGCACCCAAATATTGAAGTGAAGATTCATTAATTACAGTTTCTTGCCCCTGGCTAGTTAAGAGCGTCAGAGTGATGTTGAGTGTTAATTGCTCAATTGCAAAGAGGGCAGCCCCAACTGATTGACGAGGATTATCAGTTGCGGCTTGAGCCACAAAGTTTATGGAGCCATTAACTTCAGAAATTTCTGCCCCACGTGTATGAATTGCTGAATAGCCACCAATACCTACAGTCACAAAGGTAATTAAAAGCAAGGTGAAAAAACTGGTGCGGTAGTAGTTAGAAGTTTTCACTTCTTCTCCGCATTGAGCTGGAATCCGACTCCTCTAATCGTACGAATGCCTTCAAAACCATCACGGTGTAGCTTCTTTCGAAGATAAGAAATATACGTATCAACAACGGTGCTTTCTGATTCAAAAGTAATTCCCCACACCTCATCTAGAAGATGGGACTTGCTAAGCACTCGTCCCTTACTTTCGAGCAATACTTGCAATAATCTAAATTCAGTTGGTGAAAGATCTACAACTTCATCGTTAAAGGTCACTTGATGGTTCTTTGAATCAAGGGTGATTGGACCGTTTACAAGAGTTTCGCTCACGCTCTCGCTAAACTGTGAGCGACGTAAGATTGCCTTAATTCTGAGGACTAGTTCTTCAAGGCCAAAAGGTTTTGTTACGTAATCATCTGCTCCAAGTGTGAGACCACGTGTGACATCGGCGCGATCGCCACGAGCGCTTAGCATCAGTGCTGGTGTGTTATCACCGTTGCCTCTAATGCGTTCGATGAATTCAAAGCCATCCATAAGAGGCATATTGATATCAACCACCAACAAATCAGGTTTTATCGTCCTTAGAAGTGTCTGAGCATTCATTGCATCGGTGGCGGTCACAGTATCGAAACCGGCTAATTTAAGGGCATCCCCCAGAAGTTCGCGGACTCCGGCCTCGTCGTCGATGATCATAATGAGCTGACTCATGTGCAAACCTTCCCACGCGGAAGGGGGAATTTCTACCGTTTCTGCGCATTGCACACATAACCACGAGTACTTTCACAGAGTATTCACACCTAAAGAGAATTACCATTAACCCATGAAGCAGTCAGTGGCCGTCCGTGTTGCAAGCGCCATCATCGTGCTCTTTTCTTTTTCATATCCAGCCTCTGCAGATGTAACTCCAACGCCGGCGCCAACATCACAGATGGATGTTTATAAGTCATCCCTGGAGCAATTTAAGAAGGATCGCGACATCTTTAACGCTGCGATGCGCGAAAGAAATCAAAAGATTAGAGTAATTAATCAGATTTTCGATTCATCAATACGCAAGGCTCGGCAAGATTCTAAGCTTGCGATGCAGGCAGCACTGAAACCTGAACAGAAATCTGCGGTGAATTCAAACCTTAGATCTGTAATTGCCACAGCAGTTATTGCGCGAGAATCTGCAATTGAGGCCCTCGGTGAGCCACCAGTTCCACCAATCGAACCATTGCGTCCACCTAAGAGCTTTCAAGGTGAAAAAATGGGAATTGAGAAGAAGCGTCGTTAATTAACCTTCGTCATCTGTCTTCATTGTTCGAAGCGTGTGTCGATCGTGGCTCTTATCTTTCTCATGAATCTTTCGAATTTGTAGCTCGATATTCTTTATCGCTTCATCAAAGGCAGCCACATCGTTAAATGAGGCCGATTCGGCGCGAAGCAGAGGTCCTGACCCATGTGAAGTAATAACCACTTTGTGTGAATTTTTTCCTTGCCGAGGATTGGCCTCGTGAAGAACTTCAACCTCGATACGATCAATAGTTACGCTAAATCGTTCCATCGAGTGGAGTTTCTCTTCAGCAATTTCTTTAAAGTCAGTTGCGAGTTCTGCGTGGCGAGTGTGGATAATGATTTTCACGAAATAAGCATCTCACTCCTTAAGCAGAAAAGTAAGAAGTTTGGGAATCTAAGTGAGTGGAAGTAAATAAACTATAAGTGTGAGCACTCCAGCCAATCCA
This sequence comes from Candidatus Nanopelagicaceae bacterium, assembly GCA_965268205.1. Taxonomy (GTDB): domain Bacteria; phylum Actinomycetota; class Actinomycetes; order Nanopelagicales; family Nanopelagicaceae; genus Planktophila. The sequence goes on from OZ254161.1 coordinate 1,059,913, forward strand.
AGTGACTGCGCCAAAATATTTACAGCAGTCTTTCGGTCTGCTGCGAGTGAAGCTTTGTCAGCGACCCTTGAGAGTTGACCTAATTTTCCGAAATTGAAAGTGCCTAAGAACCCATATGCTAAACAGAATCTCTTTCGGGATTGCACCCACCCTATTGATGCAGCAGATAAAGGTATAAAGATTCCAAGTCGAAGAGATGGTTCAGTGCCCGCTGATACAAATCCGATGAGAGCGCTGATAGATAGGGCTGCACCTACGAGGGCAAGCAATTGACGGCGGCGAACTTCGCCCTTCCCAATATTGCATGTACCTGCAATATAAGTATCTGAGCTCACTTAAGCTTCTTCAAATTCTTCTTCATCGATCCAAGCATCGGTCTCATTCTCATCCTGTTTTTCAACCCAAGAGAGGAATGAGCCAATTGCGCGAAAGGCCAACAGAGCAACAGTGATTGCTGCAATTAATCTACGAAGGGCTTTCATAGGGATAAAAATACTCCACTTTGAATTAAAGCGCCCGATTTATTGAAGATTTCACTGAGTTTTTAAAGCTGTGTCGATTTCTCTCCAGAGATCATCCACGTGTTCGCAACCAACGGAGAGACGTATGAGGTTCTCTGGAACGCTGTGGCTCTCTAACTCCCACCTACGGCGGCGCTCCCAAGTGGTCTCTACTCCCCCAAGGCTTGTGGCATTTGCAATGAGCGAAGATGCACTACAAATTTTCTCCGCTCGAGCTACATCTCCAATAGCTTCAAAAGAGATGATGGCTCCAAAACCTGGGTAGCGAACATTGGTAACACTCGGGTGTGAGGCTAACTTCTTGGCAAGAATTCCTGCACTCTCTTGAGCTCTCTGAAAGCGAATAGGGAATGTGCGAATTCCTCGTAGCGCCAACCAAACTTCAAACGGACCCGCGATTGAGCCCAGGGAAGTTCGAGCATCATGCAATCGAGCGTTTAGTGCAGGATCTTTGACTGAGAGAGAACCAAGGATGAGATCGCTATGCCCAGCCAAATATTTTGTTACAGAATGCATAACGATATCCGCGCCAAATGTAAGTGGTTTCTGATTTATTGGAGTTGCGAAGGTGTTGTCGAATCCAACGCCTATATTGCGCTTCTTGGCCTCGCCAACAATTACAGCAACGTCAGCCACTCCAAGGCCTGGGTTGGTCGGTGATTCAATCCAAAGAAATGCTGCTCCCTGTAATTTATCAACTACCTCTTTTGTATCTGTAATATCTACAAATCGAACTTCGAGTCGACCTTCTTGGTTGTACTTCTTTAATAGAGCCATGGTGCCGCTATAACCTTCATGCGAAGCGACAATAGGCGCTCCATTAGGCAGTATTGAAAAGACGGCTGCAATTGCGGCCATTCCTGATGAGAAAACTAAGGTTGATTGCGCTTCTTCAAGTGCAGAAATCGCCGCTTCCAGCTGCTGCCACGTTTCATTACCTGTTCGTCCGTAATTAATCGGGCCGCCAGCGCTAAACGTTGAGTTGAGCGAGATTGAAGGATTTAAACCTGCTCCAGGTTCTTGAGCCGGACGCCCAGACGAAATTGCAATCGTTTCTGGGTGTAAGCGGTCATCTGACATGGCTATAGCGTAATCGCTTAGCGAAGAACTGGCGAAATTCTCCTGAAGGCCTCTTCTAAGATTTCCGGGCTCGTAGCAAAGTTTAAGCGCACGAATTGGTTCGACTGTTTGCCGAATCGAATACCAGGGACAAAAGCGACCTTGGCCTTTTCCACGAGCGCGGCCGCAGGATCGTCGCCAAGATTCAATTGTGAAAGATCAAGCCAAGCGAGATACGAACAACGTGGAAGGTGATAACTGACCTTCGGAGTGTATTGATTTATCAAATCAGAGACGAGATGGCGATTGATCTCCATCTTCTCCATGAGTGCGTTGAGCCAAGGCTCACCTTCTTCAAATGCGGTGACCGTTGCAAAAGCGCCGAGCAAAGAGGCTCTGTAATGTGTTGCTGGTGCAATTGAATTCAGTCTTTCATGAAGTTTTTCATCTTCAGTCACGATGATGGCGCATTTTAATCCTGCAATATTCCAACCTTTGCTGGCGGCAGTAATTGTGATACCGATTTCACGCGCGTGCTGCGAAATGGTTAAGAAAGGAATGAAGGTGCTTTCTTTATAGGTTAGAGGAGCATGAATCTCATCGCTTAGAACTATAACGCCATACTTGTGAGCCAATTCTGCAAATCGCGAAAGCTCTTCACGAGAAAACATTCTTCCAAGAGGATTATGCGGATTGCTAATTAAGTGGACTTTGATGCCAGATGAATAAGCTTTCTCAATGCCGTCCCAATCAAGGGCCCAGAAACTTCCATCGACTTCCATTTCGTTGTGCATAAATGGAACGTCAACTTCAATTAGGTGAGTTTCAGCAATCCAAGTCCAGAAATTTGGATAGACAGGCGAGTTGATGAGAATTCTGTCGCCAGGTTGTGTAATTACTCGCAAGACCTCAACAACGCCGACTCCAACATCTGCCGCAATGCGAACTTGATTTGGATCAGCTTTCCAGCCCCATCGCTTCGCAGCGAACGCCGAGAAGGCCTTTCCCATCTCCGGGATAGCTCCGAGATAACCCAAATCCGACTTGTCGATCATTTCGCGTAGAGTCTTGCGAATTGGTTCCGCTACCGGGAAGTCCATCTCCGCGACTGGCAAGGGCAGCACATCGGCTGGAAAGGCACGCCATTTTTCACTGCGGTGAGTTCTTAGCTCTTCAAGATCGTGCGCCTTCAATTGAAAATCATTTACCCCGCTCATGGACGAAGTATTGCATTCTGCCTACTCTTTATCTATGACCGCGCTCATTACACCGGCTTCGATGAGAAAGATTACGCGCGAGATTTCAATCAGAGATAAGAAGATGGCGAAGGTTATTGATGCTCATCCCTTGTGCACAATCGGGCGAAACGCGAAGCCGGTTACTCACTTTGAAGCGCTCGTAGAGTCCGTTATCTCCCAACAGTTAGCGGTAAAAGCGGCAGACACGATATTTGCTCGAGTTAAGACTCTCGCCGGCGGAAGAATAATTCCCACCAGAATTGCAGCAATATCTGAAGTAGATATGCGAGCTGCCGGAGTATCGGGTGCTAAGTTTAAAACCATTCAGGGCCTTGCCGAAGCTGCATTAACTAAGAGAATTCAAATCAATAAACTGCATGAAATAGATGATGATGAAATTATCTTCGACCAACTTACCGGCCTCTGGGGAATCGGACCGTGGACAGTTGATATGTTTATGATGTTTCAACTTGGCCGATTAGACATCTGGCCAACTGGTGATTTAGGTGTGCGACGCGGGTGGGAGAAGATTTACTCCTTGAAAGATGAGATCACTCCGGCAGAGCTCGACAAGAAAGGCTCAAAATTCTCCCCCTACAGAAGCGTCGTCGCTTGGTACTGCTGGCGGGCACTTAACTAACGATTACAGGAAAGTTGATGCCTGTACTTGAATGGCAGTCGTACCCATTTGGATTCTTCTCTAAATATCTCTGGTGATACTCCTCGGCAAGATAGTACTCAACGCTTTCACCGCTCTTAATTTCTGTGACAATCTCCCCGATGCCTGCGCGAGTGAGCGCGGCCTGATATACATCGCGGGTAATCTCAGCCTGCAACAACTGTGCTTCTGAGGTTGTAAATAGTGCACTTCGATATTGCGTGCCAATATCTCCGCCCTGCCTATTCAGCGAGGTTGGATCATGCATAACCCAAAACTCTTCTAAAAGCCTTCGATACGAAATCTGAGTTGGATCAAAAGTTACTTCAACCATTTCTGCATGACCTGTTACTCCGGTGCAGACTTGTTCGTACGATGGATTTGCTCGAGCGCCGCCCATGTATCCAACGCTCGTAGATATGACGCCAGGTAAATTCCAGAAGCGGCGTTCGGCTCCCCAAAAACATCCTGTCGCGAAATATGCGATCTCAGTTGTACTCATAGTCAGATAACCTACCCTTGTACCTGCGCCCCCGTAGCTCAGGGGATAGAGCACTGCCCTCCGGAGGCAGGTGCACAGGTTCGATTCCTGTCGGGGGCACTCTATTAATAATCAATTTTCCTTCTATTTGATTGAATAGGGATGTAAATCACCCTCTCCTGCGAAATCTTTTTCGCTTCCTTCTTGTTTATCTATCTGCGAACAGGGAGAATTACCATCTTGCGCGCAGGTCGTGCACACATTTGATTTAAGAATTGGAGGGTGAGCCATGGACTGGAGACATCAATCTGCATGTCGCGAAGAAGATCCAGAGCTCTTCTTTCCTGTTGGAAATACAGGACCTGCAATCTCTCAGATCGAAGAGGCGAAGAAGGTCTGTAATCGCTGCGTCGTTAAAGATGCTTGTCTTGCATGGGCCCTTGAATCTGGACAAGATGCCGGCGTATGGGGCGGGCTATCTGAAGATGAACGCCGCGCACTCAAGCGCCGCGCTGCGCGTAATCGCGCACGCTTGATGGATAACTCAAACTCGTAATCTCTTACTTTTTCTTAGGCGTTTGGAAATACAAGAATCGCCTTCGTCTCATTTGAATGAGATATCAATGAAAGTGTCCCTCTAAGTTCGTTCTCGGTAAGTGTTCTCACAATTTGTAGGCCCAGGTTAGGCGATGTCGCAATATCAAATCCTTCAGGCAATCCCACTCCGTCATCTGAAATCGTTACTTGAAGTGTTTGCGCCTCATTTGCCACGTGAATACCTAGCGCCGAACCAGTTTCCGCTAGGCCGTGCTCTAGGGCATTGTGTATCAACTCCGTAATCACCAGCGCTAGCGGTGTTGCAATACGAGGTTCAAGTGAACCTAATAGCCCTGTGCGTTCAATGTGTAGCTCGCTCATGCGCGGACTTAATTCAAGAGCGTGCGACACCAAACTATCCAAAACTTGATCAAAGTCGACTGATGCATCTGGGCTATTTGAAAGAGTTTCGTGGACAAGGGCAATCGACGCAATTCTGCGAACAGCTTCATTGAGGGCAGCCGAAGCTCCGGGATCATCAATACGACGTGCTTGCAATCTGAGCAAAGCTGAAACAGTTTGAAGATTATTCTTTACTCGATGATGCACTTCTCTAATGGTTACATCCTTCGTTACAAGTTCACGCTCACGTCTACGTAGCTCGGTAACATTGTTGAGTAGGACAATCGCACCAATGCGATCTTCACTCTGCAATAGCGGTAAAACCGTGAAGGAGATAGTGCCGCCTTGGTTCTCAATTTCTACACGCTTAAGGGCCTTTCCAGATAATCCACCCGAGAGACTCTCCTCCTGTGCATCGGGACTTTGACGTGCAAGAGATTGAGCAACTTCGCCGAGATTATGCCCCTCAACTTCGCTGATCCATCCGAGACGGCTAAATGCTGAACGTGCATTCGGACTTGCATACGAGACCACGCCATTTACATCTAATCGAATGAGGCCATCTCCCACTCTCGGAGCTGGATCAAAAAGAGTTCCTGCATCTTGAAATGGAAATGTTCCTTCAGAAACCATTCGATACAAATTATGTGCAATCTCGCGATAATTTAATTCCAAGCGACTTGGTTGGCGCATTAATTCAGAGTCACGGTGGCGCGAAATAACTCCTACAACATGGTTGTCAACCATGACCGGAATGGTTTCTTCTTTAACCATATGTTCGCCCAGTGGCTCAGGTTGTGTGTCGCGGACAATCTCGGCGGTCGATAAAGCTTGGTCAATATTTGGACGAGCTCCATATGTAATTTCTTCGCCGATAACATCGTGTGGAAATAATGTTGCCGCTGTGGTTGGTCTGATATGTGCGACTGCTACATATCCCGTAGGCCAGCTTTTAAAGTCTTTCCTTAAAGGAACCCACAAAATTAAATCCGCAAAAGAGAGATCTGAAAGCAATTGCCAGTCTGCAATGAGCTCTCTCAGTCGATGGATCTGCTCATTTCCGAGTGGACTACGTCCACGGAGAAACTCTTCAATCGCAGGCACGTTAAATCCTTAAGCCAGCCACGCGGAAATATTGCTGGAAATCTCTTGGGTCGCAAACCAAGTTAGCTCTTCGCCATCTTCAGAAACTTCGAAGCAGCATTCGAGATGTTGCCAAGTAAGTGGCGCGCTAAGTGTGATGGACATTTCGTGCGTTGAGGCGATGATTTGATCAGGAACTTCAAAAGCAAGAACACATGCAGCACCAGAGTCACTTGTCTTTAATTCCATTGCATCTTCTGCCGCGACGAGAGAGAGGGTGTACTCGATTTCTTCATCATCTAGCTCATTATTCATTGCGATGAAAACTCCGGTGACAGCATAAACATCGACAGCATCGAGCTGGCCAGAATCCAAGAACTCTTTCACCTCTTGGGCTGTAACTCCGACATAAGCGCGCATGTGGCTAGCCTATAAGAAGTTATCGCCTGATCGCGCCCGCCAATTCTTGGATGCTCTTGCGTAAAAGGCTCTTCTCATTAGATTGGTACAGCGTTTCATGGGCACCTTCTGCAATCGAGATAGAGCGAGCATCTAGGGGAATTTTGAGAACTTCCCTCACACCAAGAGCCCGAGTAGCTCCTGTAAATTGCTCATCAGCGACATTTGAGCGACGAGTAATTCTCGCAAGAGTTTGAATAAAGGAAATTTCTGGTTTAACTGAATTTCTAAGAAATTCTTGGGTTAATTTACGCAGCCGTTCCAAGGAAAGATAATCTGATTTCGCTAAGACCCAGAGCTGGTCGGCATGTGATGCAACCCAAACGAAAGTCTCACCACTCCAGCGACGACCGCTTAATGTTTGTGAAACATCGTGGGTCGGTCCCAGATCTACGATTATGAAGTCAAATTCATGTAGCGCGTCATCTAATAGAGAGATTGATTCATTTGCATTACTCTGAGTTATCTCAATCGCCCAGAATCCAGCACTTACTTGCTGGAAACCTTTGACGCTGTGAAGACCCTGCTCACCAAGAAGAATCGCAACTGCAGGTGCCGAAGGATGTGCATCAACTAAGAGTGTTCGATTTCCTTCAATACTTAACTCGGATGCTAAGTTAATTGCAAGAGTCGTGCTCCCAGCTCCACTATGCGCGGATGTAATTCCAAGAACCTTTGCTCTTATGCTCTTGACCTCGGATTTTGTTGTTCTTATCAATGGAGATCTTATTGATCCCCTTACTAATCCGATGAGTTCCAAAGCCGATTCAGGCATTGGCAAGGCGCCAGAAAATTCCGTTGAAGTCTCCCTCTTTTGCCCAAAGAGGAAGACTCGTATCCCTTTCAACTTTAGAGCTTCGATTGATTCAAGGCTTAGGCCAGTGATATCTGTTGAACAGAGGATGGCATCAGGAAGTTTCTCTGCGCCGTCTAGAAAATCTTCCACCGACTGCCAATCCAATGCGCGATGCAGAACGTTCCAGCCTTGCCCAAAGAGCGTGCTCGCAGCAAAACTTTCGAAATCTGAGTTATGGATTGCAGTAATTGCCGTTGATTGCGTCTCACTCATATGAATGCACTGCGACTAATCGTCCACTTGTGGATGCCGCTAAGACTCTGCCGACTTCACGAGGACTGGTTGAAATAGTTAGCGCGACTTCTCCGCCAAAATTAGATCCCTTCCGATCAAGGGAGACTACTTGTGCGCCTTGAAGAATCTGGAATGGATCTATGGGAATTTCCCCATTCTTAGCATCGTGAAGTTGGTAAATGTTAACTACTGAGCCGGGCGCTACATGCGTAGGAATATCGACTGAACGCAGACTTAATGAGATCTCCTCATTGATTTCTGTGTCTCCAGGTTTAGAGAGCGATTCGATAGCAATCAGCTCTCCTGGCGAAAATCTTCGAAGAGAAATTGACCCGGCTGGATTAATCGATGTCGGTAGATATTTACTGTGGGACTCCCCTAGATTCACTTCGATTTGAGTTAGGTCTTGAATTCTGACTTCACTTCCCGCGGCAACAGGATTAACCGCAATCCAGTAACCCTCTCTCTGATTTGCAGCAAGTGACATTAAGAATGAGGCTAGAAGCGCTGCGACAAATAGCGCAATCGAAATGATGAACCTTGGGCTATGTACTTTCTTAGCGGGCATGGCGGGATGCTAAAGCGGAACATCCTTTTCAGATTTAAAGGTTTACACACTCATCCTGAAGGATGAGTTCAAATCATTCTCTAGGCTGATTAAATGAACAAGGCGCAGGTGCACTATCTCCAGATGACTACTGAAACTTACGAATCTCCTACGTTAAGCAATAAACCTTATCTCCAGTTGATCTCAAGTACGGAAGATCCAGCGCTCTGGAGCCACCCAGTTCTGGATATCTTTGCTCCACCGAAACAAGAGTTGGCTCCCCAAAGAGCGAAACTCTATTTAGTTCCTTCGACCTTTGGCGAAGATATCGATTTCGATGAAATGCCAATTCCAACTTCGGCATCCGAGTTACCGGAGTTACATGCATGGACGATGAAATTTATAGTCAGTGTCATCGAGATTTGGGCCGGCAGAAGACAACCAGCTCAACTCATTCGATCTTGTCATCGAGTTATTTATATGGAGTTGCTGCGGAATACTGGCAGTCAGAAGGAGATAGGCCGTATTAGAAATATCCATCAAACTGAACCACTTGATGGTATTTGTGAAAGCACAGTCACCATTCGATATGGTGATCGACTACGAGCTGCGGTAATCCGTTTTGAAGGCGTCGATGGCAGATGGCTCTGCACGGCCCTGCGATTAATCTAGAGAGTTATGCGGCTCCGTGGCAGCGCTTAAATTTCTTTCCAGAACCACATGGACATGGGCTATTGCGTGAAACATCGCTTGAAGTCACCACACCATTTTCATCAGCTGCGCTGTAACGAAGTGGGGCTTTTTGCGCAGGTTTCTCATCGACTCCGCGAGCGGAAATCTGAGATCCATCGCCTTCCACCGTTACTTCTACATTAAATACCAAGCTCGCAAGCTCTTCTTTAATTGCATCCATCATCGCAGCGAATAACTCATAACCTTCGCGCTGATACTCAACCAAAGGATCTCTCTGAGCCATTGCTCGGAGTCCGATTCCTTCTTGCAGGTAATCCATCTCGTAGAGATGCTCGCGCCACTTACGATCGAGAACTGATAGTAGAACTTTTCGCTCTAGTTCGCGCAGAACTTCAGCGCCCAACTCTTCTTCGCGCTTCTTGTATGCAGCTGCTGCATCTTCAAGAAGTCGGAGTTCTAGGATCTCAGCATCTATAGCTGATATTGACCCGAACTCTGCGATGAGATCTTCCGGAGTAAATGAGATTGGATAAATCAACTTAATAGCTGTCCAAAGTTGATTGAGATCCCAGTCTTCTGCATATCCAGTTGCGGTAGCTGAGCGCACATATGCAGAGATTGTCTCCGCCATAAAGTCGCCAACCTGGGTTCCGATATCTTCGCCTTCGAGTACGAGACGACGTTCAGCATAAATAACTTCGCGCTGACGGTTCATTACATCGTCATACTTCAAAACATTCTTACGGATTTCAAAGTTCTGCGCCTCGACCTGAGTCTGAGCAGAACGAATTGCATTAGAAACCATCTTTGATTCGATTGGCTCATCTTCAGGAAGACCTGCCGCTGCCAAGACGCGCTCAACAATTCCAGAATTGAATCGTCGCATTAAGTCATCTTGAAGTGAAAGGTAGAAGCGGGATTCTCCGGGATCTCCTTGGCGACCTGAACGTCCACGAAGCTGGTTATCGATACGACGAGATTCATGTCGTTCTGTTCCAAGAACATAGAGTCCACCTAGAGCAATAACTTCTTCGTGCTCCTTGGCAATAGCAGCTTTCTGCTTTGCAATTTCTGCAGGCCATGCACTTTCATACTCTGCTGGATTATCTACAGGTGAGATGCCCTTCTTCTGAAGTTCAAAGTCAGCCATAAATTCTGGATTACCACCGAGCATGATGTCAGTACCGCGTCCTGCCATATTTGTCGCAACAGTTACTGCGCCCTTTATGCCTGCGCGAGCAACAATCGCCGCTTCACGTTCGTGATGCTTTGCATTGAGAACTTCGTGAGCGACTCCTGCCTTCTTCAAGAATGCAGACAATTCTTCAGACTTTTCTACGCTGACTGTTCCCACGAGTACTGGCTGGCCTTTTCTATGGCGCTCAGTGATATCGCGTGTAACGGCTGCAAACTTTCCGACCTCTGACTTATAAACTAAGTCTGGCTGATCAATACGTTGCATAGTGCGATTGGTTGGAATTGGTACAACTCCGAGTTTATAAATTTGATGGAACTCTGAGGCCTCTGTCATCGCAGTACCTGTCATACCTGAGATAGTTTCATAGAGGCGGAAGTAATTCTGTAAGGTAATTGTCGCCAGAGTTTGGTTCTCATCTTTAATATCAATGCGCTCTTTAGCTTCTAGGGCCTGATGAAGACCTTCGCTATATCGACGGCCAGCCAACATGCGGCCAGTGTGCTCATCAACGATAAGAAGTTCGCCATTCATAACTACATAATCTTTATCTCGCTTAAAGAGCTCCTTAGCGCGAACAGAATTGTTGAGGTAGCCAATTAGAGTTGTATTTGCTGCTTCATAGAGATTTTCAATTCCAAGAAGTTCTTCAACCTTGGTCACACCATCTTCGAGAATTCCGATTGTCTTCTTCTTCTCATCCACTTCGTAATGAGTATCACGCTGCAATTTCGTAGCGATATTCGCAAATTCTACGTACCACTTGGTTGCTTTATCTGCGGGTCCGCTGATAATTAAAGGTGTACGTGCTTCATCGATGAGAATTGAGTCAACTTCATCTACAACAGCAAAGAAGTGATCCCTCTGAACACAATCTTCAAGTGACCAAGCCATATTGTCACGAAGGTAATCAAAGCCAAATTCATTATTGGTTCCATATGTAATATCCGACATATACGCATCGCGACGCTCTGCTGGAGTCATGCTGTTAAGGATTACTCCGACAGTCAGACCGAGGAATCTATGAATACGACCCATCCACTCGCTATCGCGCTCGGCGAGATAATCATTGACGGTAACGACATGAACGCCGCGGCCCGCTAAAGCATTGAGATAGGACGGGAGCGTTGCAACAAGAGTCTTTCCTTCACCTGTGCGCATTTCTGCAATATTTCCACGATGGAGCGCTGCTCCACCCATGATCTGAACGTCATAGTGACGTTGTCCTAGAGTGCGCTTTGCGGCTTCGCGAACTACTGCAAAAGCTTCAGGGAGAAGTTCATCAAGGGTTTCGCCCTGAGTAAGCCGTGATTTGAATTCTAGAGTTTTACCACGAAGCTGGTCATCGGAAAGAGGTGTGATGGAACTTTCAAAGGCGTTGACCTTGTCGACGATCTTGCTCAAGTCGCGAAGAATCTTTCCTTCGCCGGCTCGCATGATGCGGTCGATAATTGAAGCCATATCTCTACCTTCCAATAGCCAAAAACTGGTCGGCCCTTTCGAGCCCCCTTATCGTAGAGGTTCTGCCACGCAGGCGGTTACAGCGGCGGCAACGGTTATCCCCTGACAGCGCAAGGCTCTGGCGGCCTCGTTCAGGGTGGCCCCAGTTGTGACCAGGTCGTCAATTAATACCGCCCGTCCACTGATAAATCTCAGGGAAGTCAGGGCCCCTTCTAAATTTTTTGCCCTGTCCTTTGCATCAAGGTTCGACTGATCCCTAACTTTTCGAGTGTGGGCAAGTACTTCTTCAGTTGGAAGATTCTCTACTGCACCAATACTTCTCGAAAGAGTTGTGATGAATTGACGCCCTCTTTTACGTGCAACACTTTTTCGCGATGGTATCGGAATAAGAAAATCAATCTGATTTTGTGTACGAGCTCCTCGAAGTGAGTGCAAAAGTGCGGATGCCAAGAGATTATCGGCAAGTTGCAGACTATTCTCCTTGGCGCTGAGAAGTACTCTTCCGGCAATCGGCGAGTAAGGAATTGAAGAATAGATTGGAAATTTCTCCTTCGCATGGGACCAGGTTGTAATAATTCTTGGATGCCAGAATTTTCGACATTGCGAACATATTGATATCCCTAGCTGATCACATCCCAAGCAACGTACCGGAAAGATCAGTTCTCTCAATGAGGCGATTGAATTCATAGAGCAATACTGCTCGACTTGAGGCTAGAAGTTAGAGAGAAAAATTCTCTTGGTGGAAATCTTTTGGTGTAACTTTTATTGGACGTGCGTTAATTGAATCTCCAGCTTTAATTGGCAGAGTCAGCACGAAATGTGCTCCTCGACCTGGACGACCCCAAGCATCGAGTTCTCCATTGTGAAGCCGCGCATCTTCCAGAGCAATTGACAGTCCGAGTCCTGTTCCGCCTCTTACCCGTGCGCGAGAAGGATCTGCGCGCCAGAAACGATCAAAGACTCGTATAAGAGCTGACTCGTCTAATCCAGATCCATGGTCTCTAACGCCTATACCAACTTCTGATTCGGTAGAAACAACTGTCACTTCAATAGGTTTTCCTTCTGAATGATCAAGTGCGTTAGATAACAGATTTCGCATAATTCTCTCTACGCGACGGATATCAGCTTTGATTGTGACAGTTTCTTGCTCGGAAACAACTTTGATTTCAGGCGTTGCAAAATCGCTTGCGACATCGAAGTCTTTAGCGCATCGTTTGATGAGAGTTATTACATCGAAATCAATTGGTTCTAGGATTGCGACCTCTGCATCGAATCGGCTGACTTCAAGTAAGTCCTCGAGCAAGCGCTCGAAGCGATCCAATTGAGCTACTAGGAGTTCAGAGCTGCGGGCTACAAGCGGTTCAAATGAATCCCTTTGATTGTGAATTACTTCTGATGCCATGCGGAGGGTTGTTAATGGCGTGCGGAGCTCATGTGTTACATCAGAGACGAATCTTTGCTGAACACGAGATAAATGCTCCAAACGAGTAATTTGCTGCTCAATAGATTGCGCCATCTCGTTATAAGAATTGGCCAAGCTAGCCATCTCATCTACTGACTCCACCTTCATGCGCTGGCTGTAATCGCCTTGGGTAAATTGAGTTGCAACTCTCGCTGCTTCTCGCACGGGGCGCACAACCTGGCGAACGACGAGCCACGTTACAAGAGCTATAAGAAGCAGCAGCGCGATACCGGTAAGAAGTAGTGAGTTCTTGATGAGATCCATAGTTTCGCTCTGACTCTTAAGCGAGAAGACGATATACATTTCATAGCGACCGCCAGTTGGGATACTGATCTTCTTCCCCACAAAAAGCGAGTCGACAGCGGCGCCATTGTTATATGTTGCAACTGCATAACCATATTGAATCTTTGAATTCTTTTGGACTCTGTTTCTAAGATCCGCAGGAATCGATTTATTCTGAATAATGTTTGAAGACATCTCGTAAGAGTTCTTTAGTGGCTTGCCTGTCGGAGTTTTTACAAATATTACTTCGCGGCGCTCTTCGTTAATGCCCTGGGTAGATGTATTTACGACAAATTCAGCAAGCGCCAGTTTGCGTTCGTCGACCGTCATTTCTTGTGAAACCAGTATTTGATACTCGGCGTTGAAGAATGTGTATCTGGATTCCGCAAGAGATGCTTCTAAGCTGGTAGATCGAATGCCATCTGCCAGTCTTGAGTACAAGGCAGAACCGGTTAGCCAGACGACACCAAGTGAGAGCAGAACTGTTGAGAGGATAACTTTTGTAACGAGCGAATGTTGAAGTGCGTAACGAATGCCTTTCATATTAGGCAGTGCCGCCTGCCTTATATCCAACGCCACGAACTGTCATCACGATTTCAGGGTGTTCAGCATCGTGCTCAATTTTTGAACGTAAACGCTGTACGTGGACATTAACAAGTCTTGTATCCGTTGTTTGTCGATAGCCCCAAACTTCACTCAAGAGTGCATCTCGGGTAAATACTCGGCCCGGATCTTTTGCAAGTGCAACCAATAGATCGAATTCAAGGCGAGTTAACTGAATAAGTGTTGTACCTCTACGAACTTCATGCGCCGTAACATCAATGGAGAGATCTCCGATTGTCAGAAGGCCTGTGACATCTGAGTGAGTTCTGCGAAGTCTTGTCCGAATTCGGGCGACCAGTTCCGCTTTATCGCGAAAGGGCTTCTGCATGTAATCATCTGCACCCGCCTCGAGGCCGCGCACGATATCTTGCGTCTCACCCTTTGCGCTGAGCATCACGATTGGGACCATCGACTCTTTTCTAATGAGTCGGCAAACTTCAATTCCATCTATTCCGGGAAGCATGACGTCGAGTAAGACGAGGTCTGGAGGATTATTTCTAAATACCTCCAGAGCCTCATCTCCGCGACTTACAAGATCAACATCAAAGCCGGAGCTCGTGAGAACAATTCCAAGCATTTCTGCAAGGTCTTGATCGTCATCGACGACCATGATGAGTGTCATGAAATATCAGCGGTTCTTTATGAACCGTGCTCCCATGAGTTGAGGTACATATCCTGTGCAGGTGTGAGAACGTCAATACGTCCGCCCATTGAAATCAACTTGAGTGAAGCAACTTCCTTATCGATGTAAGTAGGTACTTCGTGAACACCAGCTGGAAGATTCTTTGCTTCCTTAACTAGGTACTCAGCTGTGAGAGCTTGATCAGAGAAAGACATATCCATTACAGATGCTGGGTGACCTTCTGCTGCACCGAGGTTTACAAGGCGACCTTCAGCGAGAAGAAGTAGGCGACGACCATCCTTCATGACGTATTCATCAGTCTGGTGGCGCATCTTTGCATTCTTCTTTGTTGAGTTCTGTTCGAGCCAAGCAACATCGATTTCGATATCGAAGTGGCCTGAGTTGGCCATGATTGCGCCATCCTTCATTACTGAGAAGTGCTCATCACGAAGTACATCGCGGTTTCCTGTGACAGTAATGAATACATCTCCGACCTTTGCCGCATCAATCATTGGCATAACGCGGAAGCCTTGCATCATCGCATCGAGCGCCTTTGTTGGGTCGATCTCTGTAACGACCACATCTGCGCCCATGCCCTTTGCACGCTCTGCAACGCCCTTGCCGCAGTAACCGAAGCCAGCAACTACAACAATTCTTCCTGCAAGCAAGAAGTTTGTTGCACGGAATACAGCATCAAGAGTCGATTGACCTGTGCCATAACGGTTATCGAACATATGCTTTGTATCGGTGTCATTGACAGCGATCATTGGGAATGTCAGTGCGCCATCCTTTGCCATCTGGTTCAGACGGATAACGCCAGTTGTTGTCTCTTCGCAACCACCAGTGATATTTGGAAGTAGCTCTTTACGAGTTGTATGAAGGGTGTTAACAAGGTCGCAACCGTCGTCGAATACTTGGTGTGGCTCGATATCAAGGGCTGCATTGATATGTGAGTAGTAGCCATCGCGGTCTACCGAGTTGCGAGCAAATACTGAGATTCCATATTCATGGACTAGCGCAGCTGCGGTGTCATCTTGAGTTGAAAGTGGGTTTGATGCACAAAGTGCAATCTCTGCGCCGCCTGCCTTAAGTACGCGCATGAGATTCGCTGTCTCAGTTGTAACGTGCATGCAAGCTGCGATACGAACACCAGTAAATGGCTGTGACTTTTCGAAACGTTCGCGGATTTGTGCGAGAACAGGCATGTTGCGCTCTGCCCACTCGATCTTCTTGCGGCCTTCGGCTGCAAGTGATGCATCAGCGATATCGTGCTTTGGAATTGTTGTTACAGATGTCATTGAAATTTCTCTCCCTAATGTAAAAACGGCTGTTTTTCGCTTGACCTTCGGCGTAGGGCTCTACTGTGCTAGTCGGCTATGGGGATAGCGTACTAGTTAAGGGATTAATACGAGGATGTCGAGGTCCCCTCGGATCGTGTTAAGTACATCATCCCGAACCTTTTTCATACGGGCTTCCGTTGAAGCCTCAACGTTGAGTCGAAGGAGCGGCTCAGTATTAGATGCTCGAAGGTTAAACCACCAGGTATCCCCATTGATTGTGAGTCCATCAAGATGATCGACGTCAACGCCATCCATCTTTCCGTAAATTTCTTCAATTTGATCCATCGCAGCTTTTGCATCGGCAACTGTAGAGTTGATTTCACCACTTGAGTGATAACGGTTATATGACTTGAGTAGTTGAGAAAGAGTTGCCTTAGTTTCTCCCAGTGCTGCGATTGCGTGAAGTGCGGCGAGCATTCCAGAGTCAGCTTTCCAAAAATCTCTAAAGTAGAAGTGGCCCGAGTGCTCTCCCCCAAAAACGGCGTTAGTTTCTGCCATGAGCTTCTTAATATATGAATGGCCGACACGCGAACGAACGGCAGATCCACCGCTTTCTTCAACGACTTCTTTAACTGCTCGGGATGAAATTAGGTTATAAATAATATTTGAAGCTGGGTAGCGCTTAAGTTCACGGGTTGCTATGAGAGATGTCAGCGCTGATGGATTAACCAACTCTCCATTTTCATCTACAAGGAAGCAACGATCTGCATCGCCATCAAATGCAAGGCCAATATCTGCCTTATGTTTTTTCACAGCTTTCTGTAGATCTACAAGATTTGCAGGATCGATGGGATTTGCTTCGTGATTAGGAAAAGTTCCATCTAATTCAAAGTACATCTCAATGACTTCGGCATTGAGTCTCTTGAATACTGCTGGTGCGGTGTATCCACCCATTCCATTGCCAGCATCAATTACTATTTTTAGTGGACGTATATTTGTGACATCAACCAAAGTCAGAAGATGATCTACATACGCCTCAAGAAGATTCTGACTCTTTTCTAGGCCCAGGTTGCGCATCGCCATCGGAGTTCCTTCTTTGACGAAGTTTTCGATTGTCACGAGCCCTGATTCTTTACCTATTGGACGAGCGCCGCTGAGACAGAGTTTGATTCCGTTATATGCCGCTGGGTTATGGCTTGCAGTAAACATTGCACCAGGCAGATTTAGCTTGCCCGAAGCAAAGTAGAGCATGTCAGTCGAAGCCAAGCCGATTCTGATGACATCAAGTCCTTGCGATGTCACACCTGCTGAAAATGCACTGGCCAGCGTTGGTGATGATGGGCGCATATCTTCGCCGATAACAACGGTGCCAGGTTCGCGCTCAATCTCAAGAAACTTCGCAACGGCGACTCCGGTCGCAAAGGCAAAATCTGGGGTGAGTTCCTTATCGACTAATCCACGGATGTCGTAAGCCTTGAAAATTGATTCGCTCATGACTCTATCGTAAAGAGATTTCTAGGAAGATGAGAAATTAGGATGGAACAGCACGTAGGTGGCCGCGGCGGCCCACGCTCGAATGTGATTGAGACGTTGCAATTGGAGCTTGGTCCGGAAGTGCACTTTGAGCTACTTCTCGTACGGCATCAGCGATAGCCATTAAATCATCTTCACTTGGTCCTGATTGATTCTCATCAACGCTCTGACGAATAACGTTCCAACCGTTTGGCACCGTTAAACGAGTTGAATGTTTATCGCATAAATCGTACGCGTGAGGTTCAGAGAACGTTGCTAGCGGTCCTAAGACCGCAGTTGAATCTGCGTAAATATATGTAAGCGTCATGGTTGCAACAGCAGAACAGCTGACACGTGAACACGTGCGGCCTGAACGTAGGTGCGAACTCATGAGAATAAGGCTATCTGTGCGGAGTTAAAAGTTAGGGATTTAACACACTTATATTAGAAGAAGGAATTGAAGATTTTGTCAGGACGCTGCCTGGAGCCAATGGCATATAACCTGATCCACTCTTCGAGGAGATTAAGGCAGCACCCGCAGTGCCTTTGGAAATCTTCTTAAAGGTCACGGTGCGAGTAGATGCTGCGACAACATACGTTGCAATATCTTCCCCGCGAATCTCCACTCTCTTAGATTTTCCACTACTTGAAAGAATTTCCAAGGTAACTTTGATCGACTTGCCGGTGAAAACGAGGCTAGGCGCTAACCCATTTGTGGCCAGGGTAAATTCTTGGAGTTCTGGCGCAGAAGTACTCCAGATAAAGTCGCTCTTACCTTGCGCCGAAGTCTGTGAAAATACAGATCCAAGTACCGGTTGGTCTGAACTTATATAGAGCGAGAACTTCCCTGCAGCCATCTTTATCTTCATGGGAATCTCAACAACTTTTTGATGGGCAATCACTTTTCCGTTAATTCCTATTGGCGAAAATGTTCCGTCAGTAGATCGAATCTCTGCGCTAATTCGCGCATCAATTGCCCCAGGTACATAGAGCCTTAATGTGTGAGGAGTTGCTACATTTCGATTGACCTGTTGTGGAATTGCAGGAATTCTAAGCGTCTTCTCTGGATCTCCTGTTGAGTTCACGATGTCACCACCAAGAGCGCGAAGACCGCGTCCGCGTTCATCTATAACAAAACCGTTGACTCGTCCTGATTTTGGTTTGATGTGAATGGCAATCTTCTTTGAGCCTGGAGCCAATGAGACCAGAGGCAGATTTAAATACGAATTTGCTCCGACCACGACATCACGTGGTGTGACAGGGCCATTCTCGGTAAAAACATTGACGGTAATTACAGCTTTACCTAAACCACTATTTACTAAGTTAAGCGATCCCTTTGAAGTGATATCTGCTGTTGCTCCCACAAACCATTGCGATGTAATCGGACCCGTACATGGCGCCGCCCCTGCCCATACACCTTTGCGGGTCTGCCAAATCACTGGTGTAACTTCGCCGCTTTCGATTACCGCAGACTGTGAGGATATTGCATAACGGCTAATTTCAGCAGAGCGAGTCTTCATCGACTTCGTGCCCGTCTTTCTTATCTCAGCTTTTCCGCTTGATAGAGAGATCGCGCTTGTTAAACCAGGAAGGTTGGGTGAACAGACAACGGATGGATAGCTCTCGCTGAATTTACTTGTCGAGACCGTTACGTTGAGAAGATTGCTAACTGCCAGAGTTGCAACTGTCGCCAGAATTAAGAAGAAAGTGCGTTCAGTTCTCATGCCAAAACCTTCTCTGAAATCTCACGTTTTCTGCGGCCAGCTGGCAAAGCCAGCACCACCGAAGTGACCAAAACAATGACAAAGAATGAGATCCAGGCACGGCGAATGGTTCCGTCGTGGAAGACAGTAATTTCTCCAGCGCCCGTTACTTCAAAGGTAGGAAGGCCATTCACATCTTGAATGCGTGCGCTCTTAAATCCGTTTTGGTAAATGCGCCAACCATTGCTGAAATTTTCTGTGATTGTTACCGTTCCTGGTTCTGGAACGCTGGCCTTTATTCCCTTATTTTCAAGGATCGTAATCTCTCCTGAATAATCAGTGAAAATTAACTTCCCTGTTGGCGCAGTTACTTTCCAAACAATTCCTGCTTTAGTTGCGGAGGTTCTTATAAAACCTCCCAGTCCATCAATAGTTTGAACTACCTCATCAATTACCGGTCGCTTCAAGAATACATATTTAATTCCGTATGTAGCAAAAACGCTGCTTGATGTAACTCCGGTGTTATCAATAAGCCCCTCAACTGCCCAAGAAATAATCGCGGAGTTTTCTGGGGCTACATCAGCATCGCCGAGTGAAACGTCAGATCCTCGGGATATGAAATATGAGAGAGATGCGTCATTGCCTATTGAATAAGGGCGAAGAACCAAAGTCTTCCCGCTCTTCTCGACAGATAGATAAGCCGGAAGCACCTTCGCAGATCCACCGCGCAAAGGAGAATTAGAGCCAGCAGAAATTAACCACGTCATAGACGTTGCACTATAAAAAATGGTGAGTATCAAAACCGCTGCCACGGAAATATGACGGTAGTTGAGGTGCGATTGCTGCAATCGGGCACTGATCTTGTCGAACATGACAACACCAGAGGTGATTGAGAAAAGGGTTGCCAGTGCAAGAAATACTCCCGGGAAGACTCTTGCATTGAGAGTTGATCCGCTTCCGGGAATAACTAAAGCGCTAGCTAAAGTGCCCGCAAGGAGAAAAACTATTCCTGGGAGAGCAAATTTTCGAGCTGCAGTTGTTGAGAAGTACGAGAAGAAGAGAATTGCAGTAATTGGACTGATGCTCCACCAAGGAAGCGATGCCGGGCCGCCTGGATTTCCAAGAAATGCAAGGTTCGGTCCTCCACCCGGAATTGTGAGGCCGATTTCAATGAAGAGTCTTGTGGGATGACGAAGTAATCCAAATGAATTCGGCGCTGCCATTAAGAATGGAATGACGAAGAGCGCTCCTCTTTTCAGTGAACGCTCAATGAACAGCGCGTCCTTTACATTATTTCCAGATTTTTGATAATCCAGGAGCAAGAGTGCGGAAGTCGCAATAACTAAAATCAGAAGAATGGAAGGGTTGAAGAGAAGAAGGATTCCGATGAATAAGGCGTGGCGATAAACTCCTCGCCATCCCCATTTTTCAATTTCTACCCAATGCTGAAGCTGTCGAATGAGAAATGGGAGAGAAATCAAAAGTACGAGGAGACCGAGTCTTCCGGCATTGACTGCAGCAACGGCCACAGGCGATATGGCATAGAGAAGTGAAGTACCGGCAGCTAACCAGCCATTTTCTGTAAATCTCTTCAGATAACGATGAGCTGAAACAAGAAGGAGAAATGGTGCCGCAATAAAGAAGAGTGAGATTAAAACTTGTGGATTTCCGAAGGTGAAGAAGGATGCGATCCCGACTAATAACACCCATGCCGGAGAGGATTGACCGCTACCCATTCCGACCTCGTGCCAACTCGAAATGTAATGTTTAATTAATTCACGTGTGCTGTCAGGTGATTGCGCGAGTGCTCCACCAGATAAATCTCCGAAGCGATGGCGAACCCAACCAATAGTGATTATTGCAATTATTAATGCTGCAATGATCATGGGGCGATGGAAGATAGTTCTCCACGAAGTATTTGATATTGGAGTCAGTAAATCTTCATCCTCATCAACCGTGAGATCACTGATTGCAGGTGAATCTTGAACGCTTGCATCAGGAAGAATTTTTGACCGCAGTAGCGAGGTGAATCGATTAAGAGATGCGCGAAATTGCACAGATCTAGATGGGATAAAGGATTTGACTACACGAGAAGAAATAAAGCGGTTTTTCTTTCGCAACCTTCTTGCTTGCAATAGTTCTGAAGGGCGAATGATGAGAGATGCAATTGCCAGGAGTTCATCAGAGGCATATCCCGGAAGCTTTGCAAAAAGGTATCCAATTGATCTCAAGATTGCGCCAAAGAGAAGTTGGACTCCTAGCCATGGCAATGAAAAGGCCGATGAATTTGCAAGAAGTACGTAGGCCGCATTTCTTCTATCTAGAAGTAGCGGTCTGTGAAGCAACGCGCCTTCCACATCAACGCTACGACGTTCATTGCTGGATGCCTGAGCGTGATAACCAATGGCATCTGAAACTGCAATTACGGAATGCCCTGCAACTCTAACTCTCCACCCAAAATCAACATCGTCTCTAAAGAGTTCTAAGTTGTTATCAAATCCACCCAGCTCTTCAAATACGTCGCGTCGAATGAGTGCACCAGCTGTACTGACAGCGAGAACTTCATGGATTCCGTCATGTTGTCCTTGGTCATACTCGGCGGCTTCAAGACCAGTCCAGCGAGCGCCATTAGATGCGATGCTGATTCCTTGTTCGATGAGATGTGTTCGATCATGCCAACCTAATAATTTTGGACCTGCCATCACAACGCTTGGTCGATCTACAGTTGCATTAAGAAGCGCCTCGAGAGCACCAGGGTGTAGAACGCAATCGTCGTGAAGAATCCAAATCCACTCTTCGCTATCGGTAATCAGCGCTGGAAGCTGAGAGACACCATGGGCTACTGCCGCACCAAATCCAACTTCTCTACCGAGAGTTGAAATGGGAATGCGTGCACCTTTGAGCAACTTTGCAGTTGAATCAATTGAACCGGTATCAATTGCAACAACTTGATCTGCTTTGCGAGTTTGAGATGCAATAGATGCAACTACTTCAGGGAGCCACGTGGCGCCGTCGTGAACGACAAGAATTGCCGTAACGCGTTGGGTGCTCATAGGTAGAACCTACCTAACTGAAATAACAGCACACGTTGACTTGTATGTGAGCCTGCGATTAAGCAGGGCGACGCTTTAAGCGGCGACGCTCACGCTCAGAGAGACCGCCCCAAATTCCAAAGCGCTCATCGTGGGCGAGGGCATATTCAAGGCACTCTTGGCGAACATCGCATGAGAGGCAGACACGCTTTGCTTCGCGAGTTGATCCACCCTTTTCAGGGAAGAAAGCTTCAGGGTCGGTCTGAGCGCAGAGTGAACGCTCCTGCCAGGAGAGTTCAAAGTTCTCTCCGCTAGCTAGTTGAATAGTTGGTCCAGCAGTTGGGGCTGATGGCTTGCCAGTTGAACTTCCTTCTGGACGGATTGGCATTCGCAAATCTCCTCAAGTCATTAGGGGCGGGATTCATTGTGAATCACCTGCGCTCTAGGAGTGAATTACACCCGTGTAATCCCTAAGAGTCAACCCCAAGGTAGAGACTTTTCTCGAATTTACGGGTGAAATGGGGCGATTTCTAGAGAGAAATCGACAATTCATCGCCTGAAGAGAGGTATTTTTTCGATTTCTTAGAATCTGCAGGCAGAACGCTTCCATGTGTGACAAAACATTGCGAGAGATGTGAACCTGCTCCAACAACAACGTTATCTCCGATGATGCAGTCATCAATGACGGCGCCAGCTTCGATGGTGCAGCCAGAACCGATGGATGTTCCGCCTGTAACTCGGGCGCTATCGGCGATTGACGTGCCGCTCTGAGCCAAGAATGGCCCATTGACCAAATCACGAGAACCTTTAAATAGCGCTGCAGGTGTGCCTACATCGAGCCAATACGACTGATCTTTAAATCCAAAAACAGCACGTCCACTAGAAACCAACACTGGGAAGGTCTCTCGCTCAATACTGACTACTTCGCCTAGTGGGATTTCATCAATAACTGAAGGAGAAAATACATAGCAACCTGCATTAATCGAGTTGGTTACTGGGTTCTCCATTTTCTCTAAGAACGCAGTCACTCGACCAGATGAATCAGTTGGAACGCAACCAAATGCTCGCGCATCTTCAACGTCAATTAAGTGGAGTGTTGCATCTGCGTCCTTCTCAATGTGAAAGGCGATTTGATCGGCAATTGAATGACGGCTGAGTACATCTCCATTGAATATAACAATCGGTTCCTCGCGACCAAGTAGCTCTGCTGCATTGCGAATTGCTCCACCTGTTCCAAGTGGTTCGTTCTCAACTGCATAGAGAATCTTTATCCCCCATTTACTGCCATCTCCAAAATAGGGAGTAAATACTTCAGCTAAATATGAGGTTGCCAGAACGATTGTGTGAAGCCCAGCCTTCTTTGCGGCAAGAATTTGATGTTCAGTAACAGGAAGTCCTGCCACTGGAAGCATTGGTTTTGGCGAATCGTTTGTAAGTGGCTTTAGGCGAGTACCGAAACCGCCAACAAGAAGTATGCCTACTGCCATTTTTATTTACCTGACTTTTTGATAATGCGATCTGCGGCATCAGAAATCTGCTGGTCAGTTGCGGTCATCGCGATGCGGATAAATTGTGCACCTTTTTCACCGTAGAAAATTCCAGGTGTCGCGATAATTCCAATATCTGCAAGCCATGAGACCGAATCCCAAGCGCTCTCATTTCTGGTGGCCCAGATATATAGCCCTGCGGCTGAATCGTGAATCTCAAAGCCGGCGCTCTTGAGCGCTGGTGAAAGCTTTGCTCGTCGATCGTTGTAACGATTTCTCTGCTCACCAACATGGTCTGAATCTGAAAGTGCGGCAACCATCGCCTTCTGCACGGGCAGCGAGACCATCATTCCTGCATGCTTACGAACTTCTAAAATTTTCGAGATTAAAGCTGAATCCCCCACAACAAATGCTGCGCGATAACCAGCCATCGAAGACCTCTTGGAGAGCGAGTGCACAGCTAAAATATTTCTATTATCCCCGCCTGTGTATCTCAAGATAGAATTTGGGGACTCGGAGTCCCCAAATTCTAAGTAGCACTCATCAGAGACAAGAGTTGCTCCATTCTTACGGGACCAATCGATGGCCGCGCGAAATTCAGATTCTTTGTGAACTCTTCCTGAAGGATTTGAAGGTGAATTCACCCATGCCATATCAGCTGATGGCCATGTTGATGCATCGATTGCAACTGCAGTTGCCTCTGCCTGCGCAAGAAGTGATCCGACTAAATATGTAGGGTATGCAAT
This sequence comes from Candidatus Nanopelagicaceae bacterium, assembly GCA_965268205.1. Classification (GTDB taxonomy): domain Bacteria; phylum Actinomycetota; class Actinomycetes; order Nanopelagicales; family Nanopelagicaceae; genus Planktophila. The sequence goes on from OZ254161.1 coordinate 1,084,066, forward strand.
CTCTGGATAGAGAACGCTCTGTGCTTCAAGAAAAGTTGGAAGCCAGGCGACAAACTCTTTTGATCCAATGAGGGGCAGAACTCCAAAATCTCCCGTTGCTCCAAGAGTTTTCTCTGCCCAACTACGAATTGCACTTTGCAGCTCTGGAGTTCCGACAGTTACTGGATAACTCGGAGAGTTCGAAGCGCTACGAAAAGCTTCTTGAATAAATTCAGGAGTTGAGTCGACAGGTGTTCCTACAGAGAGATCAATTGCTCCTTGAGGATATTTTCGTGCGCGCTCTGCATATGGTGCGAGCGCATCCCACGGAAAATCAGGAAGTTTTTGGCGCAAGAGCAGTCACATCTGCGTGATCGGAATTTGTTTCTCCGACCTTTGATGCTCCCCCAGGTGAACCAAGTTCAATAAAGAATTCTGTATTGATCTTCTTATAGTTATCCCACTGACCTGGAACATCATCTTCGTAATAAATCGCTTCAACTGGGCAGACTGGTTCGCAAGCTCCGCAATCAACACACTCATCTGGCTGGATGTAGAGCATCCGGGTACCGTCATAGATGCAATCGACAGGGCACTCTTCGCGACAGGATTTATCCTTAACGTCAACGCAAGGTTCGGCGATTACATAGGTCACGGGATTCCTCCAGAAGGCTCGAAACGATAGGCGATAATTCTAACCCTGCAAGAGGTTGATTGCACGATTACTGTTGGGTTATGAGCGCTGAAGATCTGCGAGCCGCGATTGGCAAACGAGCCACGATTCGCCTCCATGATTCTGAGGGTGGCTTCAGAGATATCGTCGGCGTTTTACAGAGTGAGACGAGTCTTATTAATCGCCGTGGAGAGCTCATCGAATTTCAATCAGCTGACGTTGCTTTATTCCGTGTGATTCCAGTATTTAACAGACGCGATGCAGATACTGGTCAGTTAAGAATTTATGACACCCTTACTCGAGAAGTTAAGGGCATTGAGAGTCGAGATGGGTTTATCTCAATCTACTGCTGTGGTCCTACCGTCTACCGCGATGCACATGTGGGCAACCTTCGCACATTTCTACTTTCGGACTTAATCGCTAGAACCCTGACACTTCAAGGTATCGAAGTCCAATTGATTCAAAACATTACTGATGTCGGGCATATGGCTGATGACTTTGAAGAAGAAGACAAGATGTTGGTCGAGTCAGAGAAGCGCAAGGTCGATCCCTTTGAAATTGCGCGAGAGTTTGAATCTCGATTCCACAGAGACCTCGCCCTCTTAAATATTCGAGCTGCCGATCGATATCCCAGAGCTTCTGAGAATATGGATTCGATGCAGAAAGCAATTGGTGAATTGATTGAGAAGAAATCTGCCTATGTAGGCAGTGACGGCTCGGTCTACTTTGATGCAACATCATTTGAAAGCTACGGGGCAATCAGTGGTAACCGACTCGAAGCTCTCAAGCCTGGGCATAGGTATGAATATAAAGATGAAGGTGGAAAGAAGTTTCATGCCGATTGGGCTCTCTGGAAATTGGCAGGGGGCCGCACCCAAATGATTTGGGAATCCCCTTGGGGTTCTGGTTTTCCGGGTTGGCATATTGAGTGCAGTGCGATGTCGATTGATTTCCTCGATGCAGCCGTTGATATCCACGTCGGCGGAATTGATTTGAGATTTCCGCACCACGAAAATGAGAGAGCGCAATCAAATTCCTTAACAGGTACGGAAGTCGTTAAGACATGGGTCCATGGAGAACATCTGCTCTTTGAAGGCAGAAAGATGTCTAAGAGCGCAGGAAACGTTGTACTTCTCGGTGATCTCATCGAGCGAGGCCTCGATCCACTATCGCTGAGATTCGCACTTTTGGAGAATCGCTATCGGTCGCAGATGGATCTCTCGTGGGCATCTCTTGAGGCGGCACACTCCACACTTCGCCGTTGGAGAAAATTAATGAGCGAGTGGGGAACCTCTTCGGAGTTAAAGATTGACGATGAAGTTACCGCATCACTTTCAGCTGATTTAGATACACCTCGCGCGATGCAGCGACTTCGAGCGTTAGAGAAGGATGCATCCATTGGCAACCAAGATAAACGCGCAATCTTTTTATATGCAGATCAAGTTTTCGGACTCGCACTTGATAGAGCTCCAGAAGAGAAGCCACTCACAGATGAACTTAAGGAACTACTGCAGAAGAGAGAGCTTGCTCGCAAAGAGAAGAATTGGGCAGAAAGTGATGCTCTACGTGCTCAACTTGAAAGCTCAGGTCTTGAAATTAACGATAGCGCAGCAGGTCAAAGTTGGAGCTGGAAGTAATTAAACTCTCTTGAGTGCAGCAAGTAACCCTGCGAGAAAACCAATAAGGAGCAAGGCGCTTCCCGCGTTATCGCCTTGAATAAGAAGCTCTTGGCCAGCGCCAAAGGTTCCCGCACGAATGATCACAAGTAACCAAGCAAAGAGCGCAAGAAATTTATAGCGCTTCTTCCCGTATCGTCGACCTATCCACCAAATTGCTGTGAAGGTAGAGCCAATCGCAATTGCAACACCGAAAGGTGGGATTGATTGGTGAATAAGTGTGGCCGCGATCGCATTGAAAGCGCCGAAGAAAATCGAAATAAGAAATTTCATTTATAAGGGCGAGATCCCCGAGAAGAGATCGCTCTCTAGTCCACGTGAATCGAGTGCTGGTCCTTTCTCTCCCTTTACTAATGTGTAGTACTCATTACCCCAAATTTCGAGTCCTAAATTATTTGAGAGCGCAAAGAAAGGGCCATCTACTGCGATCTGAGTCCCGTGAGCGCGCATTGCATCCATTTTCTGCTCAACGTACTCGCCGCCATCAATGAGTGCATGAACAAAAGAATCATCTTTTGCAAAGGGCAGATCATCTGCACTCTCTGCGCCCATAAAGTCAGAACCGAGCGCTTTCATCTTGTCGATGCCATCTTGAATCACTGATTTAGGCATGACATTCCAATAAATTTTAGGAATATCCCAAGCGGCAATATTGGATGCTGCCATTGCCACGCGGTGAGCCTGAATGTGATCTGGATGGCCATATCCACCAAATTCGTCGTAAGTAATCATTACGTGAGGTTTAACTTCTTCAATAACTTTTTTGAGCGAATCAGTTGCTTCATCGAAATCAGCTTTCCAGAAAGTATCTTCTCGATTATTAGCATCGGTTCCCATCATTCCGCTATCACGGTACTTACGTTCACCTTCAGCTAAGAACCTATGATCATTAATTCCAAGTGCAACCATTGCATTCTGAAGTTCGATGACGCGATGTTCGCCTAGGCGATCTTCATTCTGAGCTGCCAGATGTGCAAGGTCTTCAATGAGCACCTCGCCTTCTTCGCCACGTGTACAGGTAATAAGTGTGACCGATGCCCCCAATGCTGAATACAGAGCCATTGTGGAACCATTATTGATGGTTTCATCATCTGGGTGTGCATGCACAAGAAGCATGCGGTATCCCTTATAGCTCTGCAACATTAGTAAACCGGAAGCGATGTATCGATCTGTTTTGCCCAAGCGACAACACCACCTGAAACATGTGATGCGTCAGCAAAGCCCGCACTCTTTAGGATTGCAAGACATTCTGCAGATCTGACGCCACTCTTGCAGTGAAGAATAATTGGCTTATCTTGAGGCAGCGTTGATAGAACGCTTCCATCGATAAAGCCCTGTTTTGGAATCAGATGCGATGTTGGGATGCGAACAATCTCAAACTCACTTGGCTCACGCACATCAATGAGGTAGAAATCTTCTTCTCCATCAATCTTCGACTTGAGCTCCTGCACTGTAATTGTTGAACCAGTGCTTGCCTCTTGTGCTGCATCTGAGAGAACGCCACAAAATGCTTCGTAATCTGGAAGTAGCGCAGTCTGCTTTGGATTCTCGCTGCATAGTGGGCAGTTTGGATCCTTGCGAACTTTTATTTTTCTAAAGGTCATATCAAGTGCGTCGTAGACCATCAGCGAACCAACGAGTGGTTCACCTACACCGGTAAGAACTTTGATTGCCTCGGTTGTTTGAATCGATCCAATCGTCGCACAGAGCACGCCGAGCACGCCGCCTTCGGCGCAACTAGGAACCATTCCGGGAGGTGGTGGTTCTGGATACAAGCATCGGTAGCACGGGCCGTACTCAGCCCAGAAGACACTAGCTTGTCCGTCGAAGCGATAAATTGATCCCCAGACATATGGCTTCTTAAGAAGAACACAAGCATCGTTTACAAGATAACGCGTTGCAAAGTTATCTGTGCCATCGACGATGATGTCGTATTGAGCAAAAATTTCCATGACATTTGAATTATCTAAACGTGTTTCATGAGTGATCACATTTACATAAGGGTTAATTTCAGCAATCTTCTCTTTGGCGCTCTGCGCCTTGCTCTTTCCGATATCGGATTGACCGTGAATAATCTGGCGCTGCAGATTTGATTCATCAACGGTATCGAATTCAACTATTCCTAAAGTTCCAATTCCAGCTGCAGCTAAATACATCAGAGCAGGTGAACCTAGACCGCCTGCACCTACACAGAGCACCTTGGCATTCATCATGCGCTGTTGTCCCGCCATCGCAACATCAGGAATGATCAAGTGACGGCTATATCGACGAACTTCATCAACTGTGAGCGCTGGACCAGGAGTGACGAGCGGAGGAATCTTCATGTTGCAATTCTGCCGTACTGTCCGTTTGCCCGCCAATTCTGTACGATGCGCACAATGAGTACAGATACTTCACCTGCAAACGGTTCGCGTTCAGATAAATCTCGCCTACCGCGCGATGAAAGACGAGCCATTTTGCTCTCTGCAGCGCTAGAAGTTTTCACCGCGGCTGGATATCACTCCGCCGCAATGGATGAAATTGCAGATAGAGCTAGCGTAAGTAAGCCGGTGTTATACCAGCACTTTCCATCAAAGTTAGACTTGTATCTTGCAGTCCTCGATCTTCATATTGATTCTCTTGTCTATGAAATTCAAAAAGCAATCTCGTCGACACCTGATAATCAGCAACGTGTTCACGTAACAATTGATGCTTACTTTAATTTTATTGAGAATGAAGGTGAAGCATTCCGTCTCCTATTTGAGAGCGACATGAGCGTTGAGCCTCAGGTTCGTGAGCGACTTAACCGAATGACCTACGACTGCGCGGCGGCTGTAAGCGGTGTTATTTCAAACGACACTGGGCTTCCTCGCGAAGAAGCGATGATGCTCGGAGTTGGTCTCATTGGTTATGTGCAGGTCACCGCTCGTCACTGGCTTGAGAGAGATGGAAAACTCTCGCGCAAACAAGCAATTGAACTCGTAGAGAACCTCATGTGGCGAGGAATCTCTGGATTTCCCCGTACTGAACTCTGACTCTAAGATAGGGCTATGAGCTCAAAGAAATCAGATAAAGCATCACAAGTTCGAATCTCCATCACTCACGTGAATAGCGAACTTTCATTTGAATGCCCTCTAGCTCCAGAAGAAATCCGAGCTGCGGTTACAGCAGCGCTCTCTTCATCATCTCCCCTGATTCTCACCGATGTGCGCGGCCATGAAGTTATCGTGCCTGCAGAGAAAATTGGATATGTAGAGATCGGGCTACCAACCGAACGCCGTGTCGGTTTCGGTGCCAACTAAGTGTCGCTTACCTTCGCAGACCTTCCTCTTCGCAAAGAGACAATCGATGCTCTCAATGAGCATGGCTTCACATCTCCGTTTCCAATTCAAGAGATGGTTATGCCTATCGCACTGGCTGATGGCGATGTCATAGGCCAAGCAAAGACTGGTACAGGAAAGACTTTAGCTTTCGGTATTCCAGTAATTGAGCGCGTCATCGCACCCAACGATTCTGATTGGGCAACCCTTGCCAATCAAGGTGATCCACAAGTTCTAATTGTTGTCCCTACTCGCGAGCTTTGTGTTCAGGTAACAAAAGATATTGAAGAACTCTCTTTCAATAGAGGCATTCGCACTCTGGCGGTCTACGGTGGTCGTGCATTTGAGCCACAAATTGAAGCGCTGCAGGGCGGCGTTGAAATTGTTGTTGGAACTCCAGGTCGACTTCTCGATCTCTATCGTCAAGGACAGTTGAAACTTAAGAATGTCTCACGCGTAGTCCTTGATGAAGCAGATGAAATGCTCGATCTTGGATTCTTGCCTGATGTAGAAAAAATCTTTACAAGTACCCCTGCGCGCCAGCAAACCATGCTCTTTTCAGCGACTATGCCTGGTGACATCATCGCCCTTGCGCGTCGCTTTATGAATCAGCCAGTGCATATTCGCACTCAGGATAATGAAGATGAAGGCGCTGTAGTTTCGCGAATTGAGCAACATGTAATTCGTGCGCATGCGATGGATAAACTTGAAATGCTTGCACGTATCTTGCAGGCAGATGGTCGTGGACCAACAATTGTTTTCTGTCGCACAAAGCGAACAGCGCAGAAAACATCAGATGAGTTAGTTGAGCGAGGATTTAGAGCTGCAACCATTCATGGCGATCTAGGTCAATCTGCACGCGAAAAGGCGCTTAATGACTTTAAGGCCGGCAAATCAGATGTGCTTATTGCAACGGACGTTGCTGCACGTGGAATCGATATCGACGGTATTACCCACGTAATAAATTATCAATGCCCAGAAGATGAGAAGACATACGTACACCGCATTGGTCGCACAGCACGTGCCGGTGCAGATGGCATCGCAGTTACCTTTGTCGATTGGGATGATTTAGCGCGCTGGAAGATGATTGATACAGCTCTCAAACTGGGGCTACCAGAACCGCTTGAGACATATTCGTCTTCTGATCACCTGTACGAAATGCTTAATATTCCTGCTGGCTCAACTGGAACTCTCAAGAAGGTTCGTCCCCCACAAGAGAAGAAGGCTCCTTCCGAGAAAGCTCCTGCTAAATCAGCTGAACCACGTGTTAAGCGTGAGCGCACACGAACTAAGCGAATCGCAGATTAATTCGCTGCAAAAGTTTTAATTGCATTTGCCAACATCTGAACAGCAATAGCGGCAAGTAAAAGTCCCGCAATACTGGCCAGCAAAGTCACGCCTGCATCCTTAATTATGCTGACAATCTTCGTTGATGCCATCAAAACAACGCCAATAATGAGATGTACGGCAAGAATTGCAATCGCTAATCCAAGAATCTGAGAATTTGTATCTGCCTTCTGTACGTAGATCATCGTTGCAACAATTGCACCAGGTCCTGCCAGTAGTGGAGTTCCGAGAGGAACCATTCCAATATTAGAGCTCTTCTGTTCTGCCCCGCCCTTGGATGTACCAGTTAGCAATTGAAGTGAAACGTAGAGAAGAAGCAATCCTCCTGCAGCTTGAAGAGCTTCGATCGAGACATTCATGTAATCGAGGATAAATTGGCCGAAGAAGGCAAAGCTCGCGATTACGAAGAGTGAAACTCCAGCTGCCTGCCAGGCCAATTTCACTCGCTCCTTCGGTGTTTTATCTCCAACTAGTCCGAGAAATATTGGCGTTGCACCTGGTGGGTCCATGATGACAAAGAGTGTGACAAATGCCTGTGTTGCAAAGGTGACTGCACCTAATGAATTCATTTTCGTATAACCCTTCGTGCATCTGCCTGTGCTTCTAAGGCTTCCCATTGTGCCGGATGTGTGGTGTTTTCTGCCATTGCATTAAGTTTTCCCGTGCCGTGATAATCACTTGCTCCCGTTATAACAAGGTTTAATTCATTGGCGATTGCAATTAACGCCCGCTGCTCATCTGGACTTTGGTCACGGTGCATAACTTCAATTCCATTGAGGCCTGCATCCACCATTCCTGCAAAGGTAGATGACTCAAGAATTTCGCCCCTTCGTGAGGCAAAAGGATGAGCAATAACTGCTACTCCCCCGGCCCTTCGAATCATTGAGATCGCATCTTCAGGAGTCGGTGCTGCATGAGTAACGTAGTACTTCGATTCATTGTGTAGAAGATCAACAAAAGCTTCATCGCGACTCTTTACAACGCCTTTTGCAACGAGAGCATCAGCTAGGTGCGGTCTACCTAAGGTAGCCCCAGATGGAGTGGTGCGCTCGACATCTTCAATCGAGATGTCGATTCCATCGGCGCGAAGCAGCTCAATCATCTTGCGCATTCTAGGAATTCTCGTATCCCGTGAATCTTCAAGCATTTGCTGCATCTCTTTATGTTCACCATCAAAGAGAAGACCAAGCATATGAACACTAATTCCATCTGTCGTAAGACATGAAATTTCTGAACCTAGAACTAGCTCAATTTGTGGAGCGACAGCAGTTATTGCCTCAGACCATCCGGCGATAGAGTCGTGGTCTGTGAGCCCCAGCGTCGTTACTCCCGTCGAGAGCGCTTTCTTAACCAGAGTGAATGGCGAATCTGTTCCGTCGCTACAGGTTGAGTGGGTATGTAAATCAATCATGATGCATCTTTCGTTCTGAGCACCACAAGGATGCATCCGGTGAGAATGAGAATAACTCCAGGAATAATAGTAAGTGTCGGTTCTTTACCGATTTTAAAGATCAAAGAGAGTATCGCCGCAACGGGAACTTCAAAGAAGACAATCATTGAAACAACTGCTGGTGAGACACGCTTGAGAGTCAAGTTAAACATCGTATGCCCGAGAATTTGGGCGCCGATAATTAATCCCAGGAGAATCCACCACTCCTTTGCTGCAAAATTTATAATTTCGTATCCGGCAAAGAGAGCCATAGGTAGCGCGGTCATTGCACAAACGAAGTAGCAGATAGTGGTGTAAGAAGTGGTTTCGAGATATTGCTGTGCACGAGATCCAATTAACATATATGCAGCTGCTAGCGCGCCTGAGATGAGAGCCGCCATATCGCCGAGAAAAGATCTGCGATCTAACTGAAGATCGATTCCAGTTACCAAGAGAACACCGGAGAAGCTAATTAGCATTCCGAGCCAAGCTTTCTTCGGTATATGACCTCCGGTAATCTTTACAAAGAATGCTGCAAAGATTGGTTGCGTTGCAACAATTGCCGTTCCGGCTGTAACGCTCGTAAATCGCATCGCGAGAAAGAATCCAACGAAGTGCACTGCTAGGACTATTCCGGCTAAGACTGCCCATCTGACGCCAGTGCGATGTAATTTATGGCGAAGCGCAAAAGGTAGAGTGACGAGAGATCCCCCAAGATTTCGCCAAAATATCAGGGTTGGGACAGGCATCGCGCTAAGTGCAATCAACGGGCCAGATGATCCGATGCCGAAAATTCCGATAATCAGGCGGATCAGGTCCGGTCTAGCCGGAAGCTCTGTGTGGTTGTGAATGCCTGAATTCATATGGCAAACCTAGTCGATAGAGCACCCGTTACTCTTATCCCATGAGCGGAAATAACTTCAATCGTATATTTCTCGCGCGTCTAGCCGGAACGGCTGTCTTCGATCCAAATGGTGATCCAGTAGGCAAGGTGCGCGACGCTGTTGCGACCCTTCGTTCAAACAATCAATCTCCACGCATTCTAGGACTTGTTGTAGAAGTCCCTCTTCGTCGTCGCGTATTCGTTCCAATTACTCGAGTGACGTCGATTGAGTCTGGCGCAGTAGTAATTACAGGGCTCCTCAATATGCGTCGCTTTGAAACTCGTACCGGCGAAATCATGGTCCTAGGCGATCTACTGGATCGCACGATCACCCTCGTCGATGGCGGTGAACAAGTCCTTGTTGAAGATATGGCAATGGAAGAAAATCGCACGGGTGACTGGTTAATTACCAAAGTACACATTATGCGCAAGGGACGCGGACTTCGCCGGAAAGGTGCAACCTCAACCGTTGCTTGGGAAGAAGTCACGGGATTTGCACATCATGAAACTAATCAAGGTGTGACAAATCTTCTTTCTACTATTGGAAATCTTCGCGCTGCAGACCTTGCGACCGTTCTGCAAGATCTTGCACCCAAGCGTCGTGTAGAAGTTGCCCGAGCACTCAACGATGAGCGTTTAGCAGATGTTCTCGAAGAGATGGATGAATCTGAACGAGTGGCACTTCTTGCAGAACTTGAGGGAGAGCGAGCTGCCGACGTTCTTGAAGAGATGGACCCAGACGATGCTGCAGATTTGCTCCGCGAAATTGGTGAAGAGCGTGCTCAAGAGCTCATCAACCTGATGGATCCTGAAGATGCTGAAGATGTTCTTCGCTTGATGACCTATGAGGATTATTCAGCGGGTGGAATGATGACGACCGAACCAATCATCATGTCTGCTGATTACACAGTTGCCGATGCACTTGCTGCAGTGCGTCAGAGTGAAATCTCCCCAGCTCTTGCCTCTCAAATATTTATTTCACGCCAACCCCTTGAAACTCCAACGGGGCGCTTCATCGGAATGGTTCACTACCAGCGATTGCTTCGCGAACCGCCTTCAACACTTCTTGGCTCAATCGTAGATACCAATACGCAAGGCGTTAATCCCGATGCATCTCTGCATGCAGTTTCGTCATACTTGGCTAGTTACAACTTGCTCTCACTGCCTGTCATTGACGCTAATGACCGACTACTTGGAGCTGTAACTGTCGATGACGTGCTCGATCACTTATTGCCTGAAAATTGGCGCCATGATCACCGTGATTCAGCGGCAACTACAGCAGCTCTAGAGAGCATAGATACAAGTTTTGTTGATTCACCAGATTCACCAGAGGAGGTGTAGGAATGGCACGCAATTACGGATTAGATACTCCGCGCGAGACACGTCGTTCTCTACGCGCAAATTACGACCCAGAAGCTTTTGGTCGCCTCTCAGAACGCTTTGCTCGATTTTTAGGAACTGCTCGCTTCTTGGTTTACATGACTGTATTTGTATTGAGCTGGGTTATCTGGAATACCTTGGCGCCTCAGAGTGTGCGCTTTGATGAATATCCATTTATCTTCTTGACACTTATTCTCTCTTTGCAAGCCTCATATGCGGCGCCATTGATCTTGCTTGCGCAGAACCGTCAGGCCGATCGCGATCGCATTACTCTCAATGAAGATCGCGCTCAGAATGCACGAAGCATTGCAGACACTGAATATCTAACTCGTGAACTCGCTAGCCTTCGCATCGCCTTAGGCGATGTTGCTACTCGTGATTATCTTCGAAATGAACTTGGCGATCTTGCTAAAGTGATCGGTAAAGAGATTGCTGACGAGCTACGCAAGCCCGAGTCTGACGCCAAGTAAAGATTTTTCTCGCAGAATTAGCTTGGAAACTACTTCCTGAATCGCTTTTGCGCTTGGACTGTCAGGCGCTGAGATAACTACTGGCGCTCCCGAATCTCCACCTTCGCGAAGTTCGGGGCTAAATGGAATCTTTCCAAGTAATGGAACATCTCCGCCGATTAGCTGAGATAAACGCTTTGAGGTTTCTTCTCCCCCGCCTTCACCAAATAGCGATGTAAGTTCGCCGCACTTTCCACATGGATATGCAGACATATTTTCGATAACACCGATTACTCGTTGATGGATCTGATGGGCAATGCGTCCTGCACGTTCTGCAACTTCTGCGGCAGCTACTTGCGGTGTTGTGACAACTACGATTTCTGATGTTGGTACAAGTTGTCCAAGAGAGATCGCAAGGTCTCCGGTTCCTGGCGGAAGATCGATATAGAGAAGATCTAAATCACCCCAATATGCATCGGAGAGAAGTTGTTCTAGAACTCGATGGAGAAGTGGCCCACGATATGCAATTGCATCTTCGCGCTCGGGCTTAAACATCTCCATAGAGACTGTCTTTACCCCATATGACTCAAGGGGAATAAACATCTGATCAATAGCAGTTGGGCGCTGACCGATCAGCCCCATGAGTCGTGGGATGGAGTGTCCATACACATCGGCATCCAAAATTCCGACTCGCAAACCTTTCTGTGCAGATGCAACAGCGAGGTTTGCCGTCAGTGATGACTTTCCTACCCCACCCTTACCTGATGCAACTCCGATTACCCGAGTGAGTGAATCTGCTTGCGCAAAGGAGATAAAACTTTCACGGCCATTACGTAGCAGCTTCTTAATATTTGCACGCTGGGCCTCATCCATGACGCCAAATTCAATACGCACTTGTGAGATTCCAGGAACAGCTAGAACCGCTTTCTCAATATCGCTTCTAAGACGGTCTTTCATGGGGCAACCAGAAATCGTTAGAAGGATTTCAAGCTCTGCAATTTCACCACTGAGAGAAGCGGACTTGACCATACCAAGTTCAGGAAGTGCGCGATGAAGCTCGGGATCTTGAACGGTGGCAAGAGCGTCGTTGAGTAAATCTAGAGTTGTCATAAGAGATCTGGGTCAATCTTTGCATGAGCCTTCATCTTCGAAACCGAATCGCTTTCATCCATCGCATTTGCAATTTGCTTCTTAATAAAAGTCTTTGGGTGGAGATCGGACGGTTGTAAATCTTCAAAACCCGGACCAAGGTTCTCTTTAAGTTCATTTGTCGCATTGGATGCAAATGCGCGAACTTTTTTGAGGAATCGTGCTGCATCTACAGCAAATGTAGGCAATTTATCTGGTCCTAAGAGAATCATGGCAAGGACGGCAAGGCCGATAATCTCGCCAGGACCAAAGTCGAAGAACATATCGGTAGCCTACCCTTTAAATCATCTTCAATTTATTTGGATGCGGTCAGAGTCAACGTCGTACTCATGCTGGCACCGTTGCGTTTATATGTAATTTCTACACTATCCCCAACGCTCTTTGAGCGAATAGCAACTATGAGCTCTTCTGCAGATGAAATCGTTCTGCCATCAAACTTGGTTATGACATCGCCAGAACGCAGACCAGCTTTTGCAGCTGGCCCACTCTTAACTATCGCATCTGAAGTCTTTGCAATCATTGCTCCATTGCCCGAGTAATTCATATCAACTGAGACGCCGATTACGGGGTATGTAGCTTTACCGTTTTTGATTAATTGCTCAGCAGTCTTACGTGCTTGATTGATCGGAATTGCAAAGCCTAAACCAATCGATCCGGTCTGCGAACTACGAGAAGACCCCAAAGACGCAATGGCGGAGTTAACTCCGATCACAGCACCTGTTGCATCCACGAGAGGACCGCCCGAATTTCCTGGATTAATGGCAGCATCCGTTTGTAGCGCGTTAATAAATGAATTTTCAGATTGTGATTCCCCTGCAGTAACAGCGCGATCCTTAGCGCTGATAATTCCAAGAGTTACAGTTCCGGTTAAACCAAGCGGTGATCCGATTGCAATGACCGAGTCACCAACTGCAACTTTGTCACTATCTCCAAATTGAAGAGCCTTAAGTTTTGCACCACTAATTTTCAAGACAGCAAGATCGTAAGAGCTATCTCTACCTACAACTTTTGCAGGATACACAGAGCCGCTGTTGAGGCGCACAGAGATTGAACCACCGCTGCTCACTGATTCAGCAATCACATGGTTATTTGTAAGAATGTAGCCAGTGCTATCGATAACAAAGCCTGAACCAGTTGAACCACCATCGTTAGCGATCGCTTCAATCGAGACAACGGAAGGCAGAACGCGCTGTGCAATCTCTGCGACAGAACCAACGGGTCTCTCGATATTTGATGATGATTTCACCAGGTTTACATCTCGCCCGAAGAGCGTTCCAGTTGAGGATGCTCCAAAAGTTCCGGCGATGAGTCCTACAAGAAGCGCTAACGCTAGGGCAGATTTGAGGGAGATTGATCTTCCTAATCCTCGTGAACTTGGGGCGCTCCACCAAGGTCCAGAATTAAAGTAGCTCACAAGTAGATCTCCAATTTTCTTATTATCTTAAAGCTTCGTTGCAAGTAACAATCCATCGCCTATCGGCGCAAGAGATGTCATCCAAGATTCTGTATCGTTCTTAATTAACTTGCCCGCTTCGCGAAGTGCAACAGTTTTTGGGTCGCGTTGCGCTGGATCTGGAACTTTTCCGCCACCAAAGAAATTATCGATAACAAAGACTCCACCGCTACGCAGGATTCTGTGTGCTTCGGAAATTGCAAAACTTAAATCTTCTGGGTTATGCCGGAAGACCACGAGATCGTATGCACGATCGGTGAGTTTGGTCATTACATCCATTACTGAATTTGTAATAAGTCGATAACGTGCTTGAGCAATGTCAGCCTCTAAGAGTGCAATCTTTGCAATAGTTGAGTGCTCCATCTCGTCATCGATTGATGTCAACGTCCCACTTGCAAGCATTCCTTCAAGTAGCCAGAGTGCACCAACGCCTGAACCGGTACCAATTTCGACGACTGATTGCGCTTTGATTTGATGAGCGAGTTGTCTTAGGTATGCGCCCGTTCCTTGCGAAACGTCGGTTACGCCATTTTCCACCCCGCGTGCACGAGCTGCGCTCTTTATAGAATCTTCAGCGATAAATGTCTCTGAGTAATCGTGAGGATCTATATTCATGAGAGAGACAATATCCAATCGAGGAATAATCGCACGCCGAAACCGGTGCCGCCTTTAACATTTTCTCCAGAATCGGTCTCGCTGCGACCGGTACCTGCAATATCCAGGTGAACCCATCGAGAATCACCGACAAAGTGCTCGAGGTAGAGGGCTGCCGTTACCGAACCGGCCGAATAGTCGCCTTTATCTGCTGCATGATTTAAATCTGCAATATCGCTCTCGAGTGAATCGGCGTAATCATCTACTAGCGGCATCTGCCAAACTCGTTCGCCGCTTGATTCACCTAGCGCAACAAATTGCTGAGCTAACTTATTGTCACGGGAATAGATGGCGGCATGTTGTCTGCCTAGACCTAGGGTCGCCGAACCGGTCAATGTTGCAATATCTATGAGGTAATCAGGATCTAAATTCTTCACTGCGTATGCAAGCCCATCGGCAAGTACCAAGCGACCCTCAGCATCAGTATTGATAATTTCTACAGTTGTTCCACCATATTGAGTAATGACATCAGATGGTCTTTGCGAGGTTCCTGACAGTGCATTCTCGGCGCACATCATCAATACCGTAACGCGCACAAGAGGTTTAAGTTCTGGCAGGGCGCTAATTGTTGCAAGTGCGGCTGCTGCGCCTGCCATGTCACTCTTCATAGCCGTCATAAACTCATAGGGGCGTTTAAGAGAGACTCCCCCTGTATCGAATGTAATTCCTTTTCCGACAATCACAATGTGAGGAAGTGCGGCAGCAGCGCTCGCCTTTAAGCGAGGAAGATACGAGAGTTCAATAAATCTCGGACCTGGATTAGGAGATGAATTACCAACCGCACGTAAGCCACCAAACGGTGCAAGCTCCTTGCCTGATAAGACTTTAATTGCTAGACCTTTTTCGTCTGCAAGTTTCTTGGCTTCATCTGCCATCCACTTTGGATTCTTAATATTTGAAGGGGTATGAATTAAGTCGCGAGCCGTGTACAGGGCTTCTGCAATTACTGATGAATGTTTGACCGTCTCAAGATCTTTAGTTGCAATAACTATGGTTGGAATCTCGGTGGTCTTCTCGCTCTTTAAATTCCACATATAGGCACCGAGAAGTGCAGATACTGCGTGGGCTTTAATTTCCGCTTTGCTCTCTGCGCAAAGTGAAATAACTTCGACTGCCTTACCTCGAACTTTACGTCCAATTGCTGCACCCGCTGCGCGATAGGCGGTCAGAGACTCATCGCCAAGGCTCACTAAATAAATTCGTTCGACTTCTGAATCATTATGTAGGACCGGAATTTCATATAGCTCGCCAGCTTTTCCAGACGGCGAGAAAAATGAAACTTCATCAACAAGATTGATTTCAAAGTAACTTTGGATCGAGCTCAATAATTTCTTGCTTCCCTGGAAAGAGATAGACCCTTCTCGGTTTTTCGAGTATCCAAGTGCTAAAACATCTGCCCCAATAATTGATTCAAGTTCAGGAGCAACGGCGCGAAGAATTTCTTAATCCGCTCTACTTTTTAATGAGTGCGACAGCGGCTTCTAAAGCAGCGCTGAGGTTATTTGCTTCCTGAGGATTGAGCTCGACTACGAGTCGGCCGCCACCCTCGAGTGGGATGCGCATGACGAGCGAGCGCGCTTCCTTTGTGACTTCCATAGGTCCATCACCAGTACGGGGTTTCATAGCTGCCATGGTGGGGACTCCTTGTGATGGTTCGGATGTAACTGCAGGGAGAAGTATCTCGCAGATTGAGCCCGAGGTGAAATCGACCGATTTATATGCCTAAAAAGGCGGTCAAGCGCTTCTTTCCACTCTCAATAACAACAACCACAGATTTCTCAGGGACCCCGAGCACTTGTGCAATTTCGTGAGCGCTCTTTGAGCGAAGGTAATGGAGTGTGAGGATGAATCGCTCTTCTTCAGGAAGCGAGGCGAGCAACTGCGCCAAAGTCTCGGGGTTGCTCATGGGGCCTAGATTACTCGCGAAATGGGGCTACTCGGGAAATTCTCATTGCGAGAAAGATCGAGCAAATCGATGGAGCGAGATGCGCACTCCAGCGTAGAGAAAGGGAGCGATGAGCATAAAAACTGCTCGTGGCGCCTCAATTGTCTCGGACCAATCAAACCTTGTTACGCCATCGCCTTCTTCTGAAAGAATGAAAGATCCAGTGCCTTTAAGAACTTTTCCGAGATGGACAACGTCGCAACGAGAAGGTGCCTGCCAATGCGTGACGGTCATTAAATCCAGAAGACCTAAAGATTTAAAGCGAGGATAAAATTTATAAAGCGGTCCGGTAAATGCAGCGATTGATGTGCCGACACCGGAGACCTGAGGAGAAGTTATCCAAACCTTCGTTTGCAACATCCATTCGCCTTGTGACTCCCAATCTGCAATTTTCTCCCAGACTTGAATGCGAGGGGCATTTATGCGAAGAGAGATAGAAAGGATATTGCTCGACAACTTACTTTCCTCCGTGAGCAATTGAAATTGCTTCATCGACAGTTGTTGTCCAGTGAAGTAAATCTCTCATGCCCGGTTTAACAAATTTTTCATCTTCAAGGTGTTCGACCAATAGATGAAGAGGCTGATAGATTCCAAATGGATCCAGAATAATCACTGGTTTATCGTGGAATTTTAAGTAACGTCCAACCCAAATCTCGAATAGCTCTTCAAGTGTGCCGAGCCCTCCAGGTAGCGTAATAAAGGCATCGGAGAGATCCTCAATTTTCGCCTTGCGAGTGCGCATTGAGTCGACAACTATCAGCTCATCGCTATCGTGGTCGGCAAATTCAATATCGACCAACTTCTGTGGAATGACACCGATTGTTCTGCCTTTTTTGCTGCGAGCACCACGAGAAATCGCACCCATTGCAGAAATATGGCCGCCACCTGAGACCAACTCAGCCCCACTCTCGGCGATGCCAGCACCTAGTTCAAAGGCGAGGTCAATATATTTCGAATCAATCGATGGAGATGAGGAACAAAATACCGCAATGCGCATGAGGCACAGAATAGGGGTTAGGCTTAGAACATGTCTTCTTTAGCTCATGGCCATGGAATTGCAACATTGTCTGGATCAACAGTTCTTGATGTCTGGTTTCCATCGCCATCACTAGGAGCGCTCGCTGGAACCCCTGATCAATCTCTTCTCTCGATGGTTGGTCAAGATCCAATTCGCGGTATTTCCAAAGAGGTTGTCTCACTCGAGATTGATCTCAGCGTTGCGCCGATTGATGCCAAAGATGCCTACCTACGTCTTCATCTTCTCTCTCATCGATTGGTGAAACCTCATGGACAATCTCTTGATGGTATTTTCGGATTACTCGCAAATGTTGTCTGGACATCTGCTGGCCCATGCCCTGTTGAAGGATTTGAACTCACTCGCGCTCGCTTGAAAGCAGAAATTGGGCATGTAACAGTTTTTGGCGTAGATAAGTTCCCTCGAATGGTTGATTATGTAATTCCATCTGGCGTACGTATCGCCGATGCAGACCGAGTTCGCCTTGGTGCCTACCTATCACCAGGTACAACAGTGATGCACGAAGGATTTATCAACTTCAACGCCGGAACTCTCGGGACATCGATGGTTGAAGGACGCATCTCGGCTGGTGTAGTAGTTGGCGATGGCACCGATGTTGGTGGCGGCGCATCAATCATGGGAACACTCTCTGGTGGCGGAAAAGAAGTTATCTCTGTTGGTCAGAAATGTCTTCTAGGAGCTAACTCTGGTTTAGGAATTTCACTCGGCGATAACTGCGTAATTGAGGCAGGCACTTATATAACCGCCGCCGCTAAGGTGAGCTTGCCTGATGGAGAAGTAGTTAAAGCTGGCTCACTCTCCGGCGCAAATAACCTTCTCTTCCGTCGAAACTCTCTTACAGGTGGCCTCGAGGTTGTCATGCGCACGGGTACATGGGGCGGATTGAATTCTGTACTTCACGCTAATTAATTTTAGTTTAATTTGATAGCGAGAAATACGGTGAAGGAATTTTCACTCTGCTTCTAAAAGTATCTCCTCGCAGTAACTTAGTCGAACCGTTGCTCGAAGTACCTTTTATATAAGTCACGGCTCCGGCTGTATTCCTAGACATAATTTCAAGTGTGATGATGTCGGGAAGCAAGAAAGCTGTTGCAACTACTGCTTGATCTGCAGATGCGTTCCACTTTGCAAAGCGGGGATTCTTCTTAGGATCGATACTTGCAGGATCTGCCACAGATTGGGTGTATGGCGTAGCCGTCCCCCACGCATCAAGTGTTGTCTGTGTCGCTCCGCCAGAAGATGAAGAGTAGTAAGCCTGAATTGGCTTTCCCTTACTTAAAATTGCAAGGCTGGTGAAGGTATCGATATTGGTCCGAGTGACAGCTGCTTTCCAAAGTTTTCCAATCTTTGGTTCCGCTTCTTTAGAGAATCCAACAAAGTTCTGATCTGCAATATGTGAATAAACATGGCAATCACATGAAGGTTTAACTGTTGAAATCTTCGAGAGAGCATATGAGCGAGCAGCGATTGCCTGAGCTTCAAGTACAGCAGAAGGCCATGCTGATGAAACTTCGCTGATGCCCCACAGATATTCGTCATGCAGCGAGAGTGAGTTAGTGACCTCTAGCGCACCCTTAATGACCTTCACTTGTATCTGTCCGTACTTGTAACGATCGGTGACGCCTGCTTGCGTCAATGAGATTAGAGGATTGGATCCAACCCACCGGATTGTGAGCGCCTTACTCTTGAGTGTTCCAATCACAATATGTTTATCTTCAAATAGAAAGTTTGCTCGTTGCTTTGCTAAAACTGTAAGGGCTGGAATTGCAGGAGAGCCAAGTGGTAGATCGCCAGCGAATATCTGGATTGAAGTTGTCGCATTAGCTCCGACTACCGAGAAATCCTTAAGCGTCTTTCCGATATTTACCCGAATAGTTTGAGAATCAATTATTGGGGCGATAACAACATCTTTGTAGTAATAATTGAGAATTGCAGTGGCACTTTCCCCTGCCATTGCGCGAGCTTTCGCACCTATCTGACTCATTCCGACACCGTGACCATATCCGGATCCGGTGAAGGAGAATTTAGCGGGAGCTTCCCCATGCGCAGAGCTTGGAGAAATTGCGAGCATTAAGGATAGGGCGATGAAAACTCGGACCAACTTAATCGCGTTCAATTTACTCCTCAGGAACAAGTGACTTGGGTGAAGTTAAGAAACCTGCTCCCCAAGCAAAATGCATCGTCGGAATTACAAGGAATAGAATTAATTGCTCGCGAATTGATTGAGCAATTTTCGCCGATGCGAAAATTGTAAAGCCTGCATAAACTGCTGCTGGAATTAATAGAAGTGGATGAATAAGAACTCCCAAGAGCGCGGAGAGTGTGAATCCGATGAGCGCTATCGGCGGAGCTAGATATCGGTAATTTATTGTTCCCGGATGTCTACGTGAAACCACTCGACGCCAACGCCCATACTCGAAATATTGTTTTGCAAGTGCGCGCAAGTTAGGTCGCGGGCGATAAATAACTTGCAACCTCGGATCAAAGAAGACTGTTCCGCCATTTTCTCTCAGGCGAAAGTTGAGCTCCCAATCCTGGGCACGTGTAAATCTCTCATCGAACCCACCAATTGCAATGAGCGCTTCTCGTCGAAAAGCCCCTAAGTAAACGGTATCTACTTCACCGGCGACTCCTCCGGTGTGAAAACGGGAAGCGCCAACACCAAAGGGGCTGCGCATTGCACCAGCTACAGCTTTCTCAAATCGACTCTTACCAACCGCAGCCATTACTCCACCAACATTGACGGCACCGGTGGCGATAAGAATTTCAACAACAAGTGAGATGTAATTCTGTGGAATTTGTGCATGGCCATCGACGCGAACAACAACTGGATTATTTGATTTCCTTAGTGCGAGGTTTAATCCTGCAGCTGTTCGCCCTGTTGGACTTTCAACAATCACAACTCGCGAATCAGAATTCGAAAGCCTCTGCGCGATTTCAAGAGTTCGATCGCGAGATGGTCCAATCGCCAATATAACTTCAAAAGTTCCACGATAATCCTGAGAAAGAATTGAGAGAACTGCTGACTCAAGATGTAGCTCTTCATTGAGGACAGGGAGAATCACACTCACGCTAGGCAGCGGTGAGCCAAGTAACTCCTGTGTATGTGTCGCCATAAGCCCTCCACGCTATCGTCCAAGTATCCTACGAAAGTGAAATCAACGCGCGCGATTCGGATAATGACGTCACTCTCACTTGGTGTCGTCCTTGTTGCATCACTTTCGTGGCTAGGTTTAGGCCAGGTTAGTGGGCAGATATCTCGCATTAACGTCTTCGGCAATCTCTCTGATCGCCCTGAGAAAACTTCTCGTGCACTGAACTATCTCGTTGTTGGTTCAGATTCACGTGAAGGGCTGACTCGGGCTCAGATTAGATCCCTGAAGGTAGGAAGTACCGCGGTAGCCGCAGGTGGTCGTTCTGACACTATGTTCTTAGTTCACATTAGTAAGAGTCGTGATGCTGCATTCATTATCTCGCTTCCTCGTGACACCTTGGTGCAAATTCCTGCACATGTGAGCCAAGATGGATCTACTGATATTCCAGAGAGACCAGGAAAACTCAACGCAGCTTTTGCATTTGGCGGTGCTCCACTTCTTATTCAAACTATTGAAGCGAAGACAAATCTAAAGATTGATCACTACGTGGAAATCAGCTTTGCCGGATTCACGGGTGTGGTTGATGCGCTCGGCGGAATTGAAGTCTGTTCAAAGGTTGCAATAAACGACCCTAAGAGCCATCTTGTTATGAGCGCTGGTACACATACTCTTGGCGGAATTGAAGCCCTTAAATATGTACGAACACGAGATTTCGATGGTCGTGGAGATATTGGACGAATGGAGCGTCAACAGCAATTTGTAAGTGCCGTCCTTCGCAAGGCCACAAGTTCAGGCGTTCTGCTTAATCCGATTAAATTAGCAAACTTCTACAATGCAACTATCTCCACGGTAAAGATGGATGAAGGCGTAGATAAGAACGATCTTCTCACTCTTGCAAGACAGATGAGAAATCTATCTTCAGGAAATATTCGCACGTTGACAGTTCCACTCTCTAATCCAAATGGACGAGTTTCTGGAGTCGGTTCTGTAGTGATTTGGGATGATGTTCTCGCCGCTGATCTTTGGACGCGAGTACGTGACGATCAGGCACTTGTAGATAAGGTCAAGAAGAAGGCTTCTCCTACAGCAACAGCTAAAGCCGAGGTCATTGATAAATTTAAGAGCACGACTGCGGCTGAAAATCCTTGTGCGCCTGCGCAATAGTCTTTGAAATGTGCAGATATTTAATTGAGGCTGCAATAGACTCACCTGTATGGCTCTAAAGCTTTCTGTAATCGGTGTTGGCTACCTTGGCGCTACGCATGCTGCATGTATGTCATCCCTTGGCTTTGAGGTCATTGGAGTCGATACAGACCAGAGCAAAGTAGATCTACTTTCTCAAGGTGAGCTTCCCTTCTATGAACCAGGGCTGGACACACTTCTTGCATCAGAGATTAAAACGGGTCGCCTTCGATTTACAACTGATTTTTCAGAAGTAGCTGATGCAGATATCCACTTCATCTGCGTGGGAACTCCGCAGAGTAAAGATGGGTTGGCGGCGGATCTCACTTATGTAAAGGCCTCTGTTGCAGCAATTGCACCCCACCTAAAAGAAGGTTCACTCGTCGTTGGTAAATCAACTGTTCCCGTAGGAACGGCTCAGCTTCTGCGCGATCAACTTGCTGTCTCGGCGCCGCAAGCAGATTTAGCCTGGAATCCAGAATTTCTCCGTGAAGGTTTCGCTGTTGAAGATACACTTACGCCAAATCGTCTTGTCGTTGGAGTAGCTAATGATCGCGCAGAGGAAATTCTCAAAGAGGTTTATAAACCAATCACCGATTTGGGAACACCATGGATTCGCGCAGATCTTCCAACAGCGGAGCTCGTAAAGGTTGCTGCAAACTCTTTCTTGGCGACGAAAATTTCATTTATCAATGCGATGGCAGAAGTTTGCGAGGCAGCCGGTGGCGATGTGACCGTGCTAGCAAAAGCAATCGGATATGACCCTCGAATTGGAAACAGGTTTTTGCAAGCCGGTATCGGTTTTGGTGGAGGGTGTCTTCCAAAAGATATTCGTGCATTTATGGCACGTGCACAAGAACTTGGAGCAAACCAAGCCCTTGAATTCCTGCGCGAAATTGATGCAATCAACTTACGTGCTCGCCAACGAGTAATCGATGTTGTAAGAGCAGATCTGTCTGAAGATTTAACTCAGTATAAAATTGCAGTTCTAGGCGCGACCTTTAAGCCTGATAGTGATGATGTACGTGACTCCCCAGCGCTTGATATCGCAGCGCAGTTACAAGCAGCGGGTGCAACTGTTGTGGTTCATGACCCTAAAGGTATTGAACCTGCTCGCAAGCGTTTTCCAAATCTTGATTACCAAGAGAAGGTTGTTGATGCAGTTAAGGGTGCGGATGCAATCTTGCACTTGACTGAGTGGAAAGAGTATCGAGAGCTAGATCCTTCAGTAATCGGACAGCTTGTGAAAAGTAAATTCATTATCGACGGCAGAAATATGCTCGATAGAAATAAATGGCGCGCTGCGGGTTGGCGTTTCCATGCGCTAGGTAGAACTGACTAGGGTAGAACTGATTAAAAACCAGTTTTTTGATTACGTCGCGCGTTAAGCGCTGCGCCCTTCGCTTTAGCTTCTTCGTTAATCTCTCTGAGGGCTTCTTCAACTTTCGCTGAAATCCCTGCATCAGAGATACCCAAAATACGCGCCGCAAGGATTCCGGCATTTTTCGCATTTCCAACTCCGACAGTTGCAACGGGAATTCCCGCAGGCATCTGGACGATAGAAAGTAGTGAGTCCATTCCATCGAGATTCTTGAGCGGAACAGGAACGCCAATGACCGGCAATGGAGTTAGTGATGCAACCATCCCAGGAAGGTGTGCTGCTCCCCCGGCTCCGGCAATGATTACTTTAAAACCTTTTGCTTTTGCCTTCTGCGAAAACTCCACCATCTCAAGTGGCATACGGTGGGCAGATACAACATCGGCTTCATAAGAAATTCCGAGTGAATCTAATACCTTTGCGGCTTCTTCCATGACAGGCCAATCAGAGTCTGAACCCATGATGATCGCAACATCTTTAATATCACTCATCGATTACTCCACTCATGTAGTCACGTGCATGCTGCACATCATCTCTTAATTGTAGAAGATTGGAGCCAACTGCGGTGACATGGCCAATCTTGCGTCCTGGACGAACATCTTTCATATATTGATGAAACTTTAGGTCTGGATTGCGTGCCATCAGGTGTAGATATGGGCGATACATATCTAATTTCTCTCCCCCAAGAATATTTCCCATTACGGCAAAGTCATGGGTCATTCCTGGGTCACCGAGTGGAAGATCGAGCACCGCTCGCAGATGTTGTTCAAATTGGTTTGTGCGGGCTCCATCGATTGTCCAATGCCCAGAGTTATGTGGGCGCATTGCAACTTCATTGATGTAAATATCATCGCCTTTTACAAACATTTCTACAGCCATGACTCCTACAACTCCGAGTTGATCTGCAATATCTAGAGCTAACTTCTGCGCTTGATTAGAAAGCTCTTCGCTAATGGTCTGTGCGGGTGAGATGGTTAAGGTGCAGATTCCATTTTCTTGAATTGTTTCCGTCGCTGACCATGACGTTGCTTGACCATGAGGCGACCTTGCGACCATTACAGCGATTTCGCAATCAAAGGTAATCAGTTCTTCTATAAGTAATCTAGGGACGCTCTTTAGTAACTGAGCAAGTTCGTCGTGAGAATTTATCTTCCAGACACCGCGACCGTCATATCCGCCTGAAATAGATTTTGCAATGAATGGATATTGGTCAATGCCTTCTGCGGAGCTTACAACTTTCCAATTTGGCGATGGATAGGAGCTTAATTTTTCACGCATCTTCGCTTTATCCTGAGAATAGATAAATGCAGATGATGATGGATAGACCCGCACGCCTTCGCTCTCGAGCCCTTTGATGACAGAGAGTGGAACAAGTTCATGTTCGAAAGTCACAACATCGCACTGTGCGGCAAAACTTTTCAGAGCTTCCAAATCTGTGTAATCGCCCACGGTGTGGCTACAGATTTGAGCACCTGAATCTTCTGAGCTTTGAGCAAAGAGATGAAGTTTTACTCCGAGCGATGTCGCCGGTGAGACCATCATGCGAGCAAGTTGTCCTGCTCCGATGACACCGACGGTAGGAAATCTCTCGCTCACGTGCCTATCGTAGATGAACGATGTCTCCAACCGTAATTCGTTCCCCGCTCTCAAGAATTAACTCGCCTGCTGGCGAAATATCCTCTGCAAATCCGGTTCTCTTTTCGCCTCCCGGAAGCTCCACTTGAATCTTCTGTGCAAGGGTCGCACTTCGATCACGATAGAGATGGCGCAAATCTTCACCGTCTTCCCAGCGCTCAATAAGTTCTTCAAAGGTGTTGAGAATGCCTGCCAGAATTGAATTGCGATCAAGGATAGAGAACTCTTCAAGAGATAGAGATGTTGCATGCACGACCGGAAGTTCTTCTTGAGCCATTCCGACATTTATGCCGATTCCAATTATCACTCCCTCGCCAGTTGCTTGTGTAATGATGCCGCCTAATTTCTTATCTGAAAGTTGCAGATCATTTGGCCATTTGAGTTCTACTGTAAATCGTGGCTCGAGTTCTGACAGTGCAAGGGATGTGACAAGCCCTGCAAGTAATGGCAGGAAAGACCATTCACTTCTCTCTCGTCTTGGTTGAAGGAAGAGCGAGAATAAGAGTGCAGAACTTTGAGGTGCATCAAAATTTCTATCGAGTCGACCTCTGCCGGCGCTTTGGTATTCAGCAACAAGGACTTCGCCATTTTTAGCTTCATTGCGCGCAACTTGCGCTGCTAAATCATCTTGAGTTGATCCGGTGACTTCGACCACGCTTACTCGCCAGTACCGCGAGATTTGTTGGGAGATCACTGAATTATCAAGCGGTGGTCTTGGCGTATCTATGCTCACGACTAGTACCTTATGGTCATGAGTCCAGATCTGCATACTACTTCGGGAAAAATCGAAGATCTCCGCGAACGAATTGATGAAGCTGTGCACGCCGGATCCGATAGGGCTCGCGAGAAGCAGCATGCCAAAGGCAAGGGAACTGCTCGCGAACGCATTGAGATGCTCGTCGATGCAGATTCATTTACTGAAATTGATGAGTTTGCTCGTCACCGTGCACAGAACTTTGGGATGGAGAAGAACCGTCCCTACGGCGATGGCGTTGTCATCGGTACTGCAACTGTTGATGGGCGACCAATCGCGCTCTACTCTCAAGATTTCACAGTTTTCGGTGGATCCCTTGGAGAAGTTCACGCAGAGAAGATTGTAAAGATTGCTGAATTCGCACTGAAGTCTGGAATTCCTCTCATTGGAATAAATGACTCGGGTGGAGCACGTATTCAAGAGGGCGTAGCTTCTCTTAATGGTTACGGAAAAATCTTCCGCCTAAACACTCGCTCTTCTGGAGTTATCCCACAGATTTCCTTGATCCTTGGCCCATGCGCAGGGGGATCTGCGTACTCACCGGCACTTACAGACTTCACTGTCATGGTGAAGGAAACTTCAAATATGTTTATTACTGGGCCTGATGTCATCAAGACTGTAACTGGTGAAGATGTCGGAATGGAAGAGCTCGGTGGAGCTTTTACTCATAATACAAAATCTGGAAATGCTCATTACATGGCAGATTCTGAGGCGGATGCGATTGATTATGTAAAAGCACTTCTTTCATACCTTCCATCAAATAATATGGATGGATCACCAGTTCTTCCGCCTACACAGAATCTAGAAAAGAGCGCATCTGATGTAGCGCTCAATACCTTGATTCCGGATAGTCCAAACCAGCCATACGATATGAAGAGTCTTATTCAGGCTCTTGTCGATGAAGGTGAGTTCCTGGAAGTTCATGCCTTGTATGCACCAAATATTGTTGTCGGTTTTGCGCGAATTGAGGGCCAATCAATTGGAGTCATTGCAAACCAGCCTTCACAGCTTGCAGGAACGCTCGATATCAATTCATCAGAGAAAGCAGCTCGATTCCTTCGATTCTGCGATGCATTCAATATTCCAATTCTGACCCTTGTGGATGTTCCTGGATTTATGCCAGGCACAGAACAAGAGTGGAACGGCATCATTCGTCGCGGAGCAAAGCTCCTCTACGCCTATGCAGAAGCTTCTGTTCCGCTCGTAACTCTCATTACACGTAAAGCCTACGGTGGCGCATTCATCGTGATGGGATCTAAGTATCTTGGTAGCGATATCAACTTTGCTTGGCCATCTGCGGAAATCGCAGTCATGGGAGCTCAAGGTGCAGTGAATATTCTCTATAGAAAAGATTTAGCTGAAGCTAAGGATCAAGATTCAAAGCGAGCTGAGCTAATTACCGAGTACACCGAGAAGTTCTCAAATCCATACTTGGCTGCAGAGCGCGGAACAATTGATAGCGTTATTGAGCCAGAAGATTCTCGCCAATACATCACAAAAGCTTTTCGCACTTTGAAGACAAAGCGCGATACTTTGCCGGCACGTAAGCACGGAAATATTCCTCTGTAAATGAAATTCACAGTCACCTCAGGCAACCCAACTCATGAAGAGCTTCTCGCTCTCCATGCGGTTCTGGTGAACCATAAATCGGTCGACTTGAAACCTGTCATCAAGCGCAGCGTCTTTGGCCTTCCGCAATTACGTCAGCCACTTCCTCATCAGATTACATTTGGCGCAAGAAAGTTCGATTAATGCCGCGCATAGTTCTAGCATCACAATCTAAATCCCGACGCACTCTTCTTGAAGATGCTGGTTTGAAACCAACCATCATCGTGAGCAATGTCGATGAAGAGACCGACTTCTTCAACGCAATGACACCTGAAGATATGGTGATTGCCCTCGCAATATCTAAGGCGCATACAGTCAGAGAGATGATTGATTACCCCGCAATCATTATCGGCTGCGACTCAACTTTTGATGTGGATGGCGTCTCATTCGGGAAACCAGGTACGCCTGAAGTTGCTGTTGAACGTGCTAAGAAAATTAGTGGGCGCACTGGGTTACTGCACACCGGCCATTGCATCATCGACACAGAACGTGGAATTGAGATTGCAGATCGCGTAACTACAAAGGTCACCTTTACCGATATGTCAGATGAAGAAATTCATGACTACGTAGCATCGGAAGAACCTTTGCATGTCGCGGGCGGATTTACCCTCGATGGATTTGGATCACCATTTATCCCCATCATTGAGGGCGATTACACCAATGTTGTTGGGATTTCGATGCCGTTTCTTAGAAATGCAATGAAACAACTTGGATACTCTTGGCCACAGGTGAAGGAGATGTCATGAAGCGCGTACTAATTGCCAATAGAGGTGAAATCGCACTCCGCGTTATCCGCGCATGCTCTGACCATGGCATCGAGAGTGTTGCCATGTACTCTGAAGAAGATCGTGATGCTCTCCATGTTCAGCGCGCAGATTTCGCTTATTCACTCAATGGCACAGTCGCAAAAGATACTTACCTAAATATTCCAAAGATTATCGCTCTTGCTCTCGAGGCTAAGGCCGATGCAGTTCACCCTGGTTATGGATTCCTTTCAGAGAATGCAGATTTTGCCCAAGCGGTAATCGATGCAGGACTCATTTGGATTGGACCTTCACCTGCAGCTATTAGTGCGCTCGGCGATAAAGTCTCTGCGCGCAGAATTGCATCAGCGGCAGGTGCTCCACTTGTCGCCGGCACAAAAGATCCCGTCACTGGCCACGAAGAAGTGCTCGCCTTTGCCGCCGAGCACGGTCTACCTGTAGCAATTAAAGCTGCATTCGGTGGCGGCGGACGTGGGCTAAAAGTTGCCCGCACAATGGAAGAGATTCCAGAACTTTATGCATCGGCAGTTCGTGAAGCTATTGCGGGGTTCGGTCGAGGCGAATGTTTCGTCGAACGTTACTTGGATAAGCCACGACATGTTGAGACTCAGGTTCTTGTTGACCAACATGGTCATGCAGTCGTCGTTTCTACTCGAGATTGCTCATTGCAACGTCGTCACCAGAAATTGGTTGAGGAAGCTCCTGCACCATTCTTGACCGAAGCACAAAATGAGGAGCTCTATCGCTCGAGTAAAGCGATTATGAAGGAAGCTGGTTACGTCGGAGCGGGTACATGCGAATTCCTCATTGGGCTCGATGGAACAATTTCATTCTTGGAAGTAAATACTCGCTTGCAAGTAGAACATCCTGTCTCTGAAGAAGTTACCGGGATTGACCTTGTTCGCGAACAATTTAGAATCGCAATGGGCGAGAGCCTGGGCTTCGATGATCCTGCAATTCGTGGACATTCACTTGAATTTCGAATTAATGGAGAGGATCCAGGACGTTCATTCTTGCCAGCTCCTGGTCGAATTACCTCTTGGAATATTCCATCAGGACCAGGCGTACGCGTTGATGCCGGGTTCCGCAATGGCGATGTCATCGGTGGAAACTTCGATTCACTCCTTGCAAAACTTATTGTCACCGGAGCAACACGAAAAGAGGCAATAGAGCGTGCTCGCAGAGCTCTCGCAGAGTTTGAGGTAGGTGGGCTAGCTACAGCTCTTCCATTCCACCGAGCGATCCTTGAAGATCCTGCATATACAGAAGAGTTCAAGGTCTACACAAGTTATATTGAAAATGAATTTAAGAATGAGATTCCTGCCTTTGTTGCAGAAGGATCGGAAATTCAGACAAAGGTTGCGGCTGAGAAGTTAGTTGCCGAAGTAAATGGAAAGCGTTTTGAAATCGTTGTGCATGCGCCAGAACCTGTTGTGAAGCGCCACCGCGCAAAACAATCTAGTGGTGGATCGGCATCCGGTACTGGGCTTCCTTCACCAATGCAGGGAACTGTTGTAAAGATTGCCGTTGAAGAAGGGCAGAGCGTTGAAGCCGGTGATCTGATAATCGTTCTAGAAGCGATGAAGATGGAACAGCCACTGAATGCACACAAGAGCGGTGTGATTAAGAACTTAAGGGCAACTATCGGCGAGACCGTGGCAAGTGGAACGATTCTCTGTGACATTATTGAGGCATGACCTCCACTGATCTCCTCTATTCAGACCCATTAGCTGCTGCAACTAAGG
This sequence comes from Candidatus Nanopelagicaceae bacterium, assembly GCA_965268205.1. Classification (GTDB taxonomy): domain Bacteria; phylum Actinomycetota; class Actinomycetes; order Nanopelagicales; family Nanopelagicaceae; genus Planktophila. Next base: position 1,113,579 of record OZ254161.1, read on the forward strand.
CGGCTGCAGAAATTGCAGAACGCACCGGTATAGCTGCTCACCATGTCGCCCTTGTAATGGGTTCTGGTTGGGTAAGTGCCGCTGACGCCCTTGGCACACCTGCCTATGAATGCGATGCACACGAGATCACTGGTTTCTTCGCACCAGCAGTTGAAGGCCACTCTGGGAAAGTTCGTTCTTATGAAATAGTTGAAAATGGTAAGACCATACGCGCTCTAGTCTTTCTTGGGCGCACACATCTCTATGAAGGCAAAGGGATGGAACCGGTAGTTCATGGAGTGCGTACCGCAGTTAAAGCTGGGTGCAAGGTTGTCATTCTGACCAATGCTTGTGGTGGTATCAATACCTCGTACAAGGTCGGTCAACCTGTTCTTATCCGCGATCACATCTCGCTGACTGCGGCATCTCCGCTTTCTGGTGCGACATTTATCGATCTCACAGATTTGTATAGCAAGCGCATTAGAGAGATTGTAAAGAAGGAAGACTCATCGCTTGCTGAAGGCGTCTACGTGCACTGGCGCGGACCAACTTATGAAACACCTGCTGAAATTTTGATGATGCGCACAATGGGTGCAGATTTAGTTGGAATGTCCACAGTTCCAGAGGCGATTGCAGCACACGCGTTAGGTGCAGAGGTGCTTGGAATTTCACTTGTTACAAATGCTGCAGCGGGCGTTACGGGCGAGAAGTTAAACCATGAAGAAGTTATCGCTGCTGGAAAAGCCGCTGCTGATCGCATGGGTGCACTTCTTAAATCAACTATTCCAAAACTCGTTTAAGGTAGATAGCCTTCACCTTATGGATGCAACCCTGCGCGCTGAAGTTGAGGCTTGGATTGCAGATGATCCAGACCCAGTTACTGCATCCCAGCTTCAAGAGTTGCTCAATAATTCTGACGAGGTAGCCCTAAAGAAGTTCTTCAACGGCTTTCTCCAATTCGGAACAGCAGGTCTTCGCGGGCCAATTGGACCTGGTCCTTCGTGTATGAATCGTGCAGTCGTTGGTCGTGCAGCTGCAGGTATCGCCCAGTACATGAAAGAGCGCGGAATGAAGAAGGTTGTCGTTGGCCGCGATGCTCGTTACGGTTCTGAAGATTTCACTCAAGAGACCGCAGAAATCATGAGCGGTGCAGGGATGGATGTTTACATTCTTCCAAGACCACTTCCAACGCCTGTCTTAGCATTCGCCACCGAATACTTACAGTGCGATATCGGCATTATGGTCACAGCAAGCCATAATCCACCGCAAGATAATGGTTACAAGGTTTATGTAGGACCAACCTCTGATGGAATTAACTACGCCTCATCACAGATCATTAATCCCACAGATGGATTTATGGCGAGAGATATCGAAGCCGTGACATCTCTGAAATTACTCCCCCGCGGCAAAGACTGGAAAGTTCTGGGTGAAGAGGTAGTTACCGAATATATAAAGCGGACAAGTGCACTTGCTCCTCGCCCCGGAGATATAAAGATTGTCTATACAGCAATGCATGGAGTCGGCACCGAAGTAATTCAGCGCGTCTTTAATCATGCCGGTTTTGCAACTCTGATTCTTGTCGATGAACAATGCGATCCGGATCCAGATTTTCCAACAGTTGCATTTCCAAATCCTGAAGAGCCAGGTGCAATTGATTTAGCTCTCAAGAAGGCTCGCGACTTTGGTGCCGAATTAGTGATCGCCAATGATCCTGATGCTGATAGATGCGCCGCTGCCATCAATGATCCAGTCGTGGGCTGGAGAATGCTTCGCGGTGATGAGCTCGGAATCATCCTTGGTGAGTGGATTGCACGTACTAAACCCAAGGGAACCTTCGGTAACTCAATTGTCTCTTCATCAGCTTTAAGAAAGATCAGCGCTCATTACGGAATTGATTTTCAAGAAGTTCTCACTGGTTTCAAGTGGCTAGCAAAGATTGAAGATCTAGCTTTTGGATATGAAGAAGCAATTGGGTACTCGGTTGATTCCGAGACCGTTAACGATAAAGATGGAATCTCTGCAGCAATTTTCCTGGCCCAGGTTGCAATGGATTTGAAGCGCGAGGGTTTAACTCTTTCAGATCTTCTTAATGAGGTCTGGGAGCGTCATGGCTTCCATGGCACTGAGCAAATTTCAATTCGTGTCAGCGATATGAGTGCAATCACTAAACTGCTTGCAGGACTCCGCAAGAATCCACCATCTGAAATCGCGGGACGAAAAGTAGATGCAATTGACGACTTGGCTGCACCCAAAGATGACCTGCCACCAACAGATGGTCTTCGAATTTGGCTTGCTGGCGGGATCCGCATCATTGTGCGCCCATCAGGAACAGAGGCGAAGATGAAGTGTTATATCGAGGTAATTACAAAGACAGCCGATGATTCAGCGGTTCTTCTAGATCAGTTACGCGAACCTCTAAAGAAGTTCCTTGCTGGTTAAGCGCCGAAGCGCTCTTTAAATTCATCCAGCATTGCAGCGGTTCCGCTAGCACCGCTTCGTTTTACACCTGCATCCATAAATGAGAGCAGCATGTCGAGTGACTTAACGCCACCGGCGCTCTTGACCTCAACCTTTGATGAAACTGAGGCACGCATTAGCTGGACATCTTCAAGTATTGCGCCCGTTGGAGCAAACCCAGTTGATGTCTTTACATAATCCGCTCCGGCTGCTTCGCAGAGTTGGCAGGCTTTAACGATTTCTTCTTTGGTCAGGTAAGCATTCTCAAGAATTACCTTAACTTGATTGCCTTGCGCGGCTTCAACTACTGCAGCAATCTCATCACGGACCTGGTCGTACATTCCAGATTTCATCCAACCAATATTGATTACGACATCAATCTCTGTCGCTCCATCTGCAACAACCTGTTTTGTCTCAAAGACCTTTGTAGATGTCGCAGAGTTTCCATGAGGGAAACCCACGACTGTGCCAACATGAACATCGCTGCCGCGCAATATATTTGCACAGAATGCGACATCGGCGGGCTTACAGCAGACAGAAGCCACGTCGTACTTAAGGGCGATTGCGCATCCCTCGGCTACTTCATCTCGCGACATATCTGGGCGCAAGAGCGCATGGTCAATTGTCTTAGCAACCTGAGTGAGTGTGTACTTTGGATGTGCCATTGGATTACTCCTCTGAGATCTTTGCGTAAGAGGGTTTAACGATAGTTTCAATAATTGCCAAGCGTTCTTCAAAGGGAATGAAGGCGCTCTTGAGTGCATTGATAGTGACGCGTTGTAGGTCCTGGAAGGTCCAATCGCATTGTTTTACCATCTCGGTCATCTCGCGGCTCATCGATGTGGCCGACATAAGTCGGTTATCGGTATTGATTGTTACTCTGAATCGAAGCTTAGCTAGCTTTGCAAGTGGGTGATGTGCGAATGAATCTGCAACGCCTGTCTGAATATTTGACGATGGGCACATTTCTAGTGGGACGCGTCGATCACGTACATAGGATGAGAGGCGTCCAAGGCGAGCCGGCGTGTGATTGAAATCGATATCGTCGGTGATACGAACCCCATGACCCAAACGTTCTGCACCGCATAGCTGAATCGCTTCCCAGATTGATGGCAGTCCATAGGCCTCGCCGGCGTGAATGGTGAAGTGCGCATTTTCGCGTCGTAGATATTCAAAGGTATCTAGCTGATCGCTCGGTGGAAATCCATCTTCAGGTCCTGCAATATCGAACCCAACTACTCCTTGATCGCGATACTTAACTGCAAGTTCGGCAACTTCTTGAGATAAATTATTCTGGCGCATTCCGCAGAGCAGAGACATCACGCGGATAGTTCTTCCCTCGCTCTTTGCCTCGGCCTCACCTGCACGGAAGCCTTCAAGGATTGCCTCAATCGCCTGTGAGAGTGAGAGGCCCTTCTCGGTGACAAGTTCTGGCGCCATACGAACTTCTGCATAAACAACACCGTCACGAGCAAGATCTACCGCGCATTCGCGGGCAACGCGGACAATATCTTCCTTACGTTGCATGACAGCAACAGTGTGAGCAAATGTCTCTAGGTAGAGGACCAAAGAACCTGAATCACATGAGGATCTAAACCATTCAGCAAGTTCCGTTGCATCGTAGGTAGGAAGCTCGTGGCCAATTTCTTTAGCTATATCGATAATTGTCTGTGGTCGTAGCCCACCATCTAGGTGATCGTGCAGAAGTGCCTTTGGTAAACGCTTGACCTGATCTTCTGTTGGCTTTTTAGTTAAGTCACTCATCCCTGAATTCTTTCTAACACTAGAGGCAGACGATTGACCGTTCCACCTTCAATAATTGTGACAGCACCTTCAAGTATTTCTAGCGCTCTCTCGAAGCGTGCTGGTTCATCGGTATGCAAAGTCATGAGCGGTGCACCGGCTTGAATGTAATCTCCAGGCTTTCCATGAAGTTCAATTCCCGCACCTGCCTGAACTTTCTCGCCTTGCTTTGAGCGACCTGCGCCAAGTCGCCAGGCACTGACGCCCACCTTCATTGCATCCATCGTTGTAATAGTTCCGCTATTTGCAGCCACAACAACATGTTGCTCTTTTGCAACAGGAAGCTTTGCATCTGGATCTCCACCTTGTGCGCTAATCATTCGGCGCCAATGGTCCATCGCGCTTCCATCTTTCAGCGCCGCTTCCGGATCTTTTCCTACAATTCCTGCTGCATCAATCATCTCTCGCGCAAGCAAGATCGTTAACTCAACAACATCTGCCGGTCCCCCACCTGCAAGCACCTCTATAGATTCACGAACTTCAAGTGCATTTCCTGCAGTAAGGCCTAGTGGAACATCCATTGCAGTAACCAGTGCACGAGTCTTTACGCCAGCATCAGTGCCCAACTGCACCATTGTGCGAGCAAGTTCTGCCGCCTTTTTTGGATCAGACATAAATGCACCGCTGCCGGTCTTCACATCAAGAACTAGCGCCGATGTGCCCTCTGCAATCTTCTTACTCATAATCGATGATGCAATCAGTGGAATAGCTTCCACAGTTGCTGTGACATCGCGAAGGGCATACAACTTCTTATCTGCTGGCGCTAAACCCGCACCTGCTGCGCAGATAACAGCACCGGTATCTTGCAAGACCTTTAACATCTCTTCATTGGAAAGCAAAGCTCGCCAACCTGGAATGGATTCGAGCTTATCGAGAGTTCCACCTGTGTGGCCAAGTCCTCGACCTGATAGTTGCGGTACCGCTCCCCCGCACGCTGCAACAAGAGGCGCAAGTGGCAGAGTGATCTTGTCGCCGACTCCACCTGTTGAATGCTTATCTGCAGTTTTGCGATCGAGCATCGACCAATTCATTCGTTCACCGCTATTGATCATCGCAATTGTCCAGCGAGAAATTTCACGGGAGTTCATTCCATTGAGCAGAATTGCCATGAGAAGTGCCGACATCTGTTCATCAGCAACTACGCCACGGGTGTAGGCATCTACTACCCAATCAATCTGAGGGTCTGTTAGCTCATTACGGTCACGCTTAGCGGAGATGATTTCTACCGCTGCAAATGGTTCAATCATGAAAGTCGATTCTCAATTTCCTCTGGACCAAATGCCCATGGAAGTAAATCACCAAGAGTCTTTACGCCTTGATCGGTCATCATTTGTAGAGATGATCCGCCATGCTCTTGTAGCAATTGTCTGCAACGACCGCATGGCATCAATGCATTTCCCGCGATATCTACACATGCAAATGCCAGGAGTCGACCGCCCCCAGATGCAATCAGGGATGAAACTAATCCGCACTCTGCACAAAGAGTCAGTCCATAGCTTGCATTTTCAACGTTGCACCCTGTAATTACGCGACCATCATCGACTGTCGCTGCAACGCCAACAGGGAACTTTGAGTACGGCACATATGCCTTCTTCATCGCACCGAGAGCTTCAGAGCGAAGGAGATCCCAATCAATCTGCATTAGTGAGAACCGCCGCCACGCTTGTATGGAATTCCATCTGCTGCCGGGGCTCTCACTTTTCCAACAAAGCCAGAGACAGCAATGATTGTTGCAATATATGGAACCATCAACATAAATTCGGATGGGATCGGTGTTCCTGTAATTGTTAGGAGCCCTTGCAAGTTGTCAGCGAATCCAAAAATGAGTGCAGCAGCGACAGCCCCCAGTGGACTCCAACGCCCGAAAATCACTGCAGCAAGTGCGATAAAGCCCTTGCCCGCTGTCATCTCTTTACTGAATGCACCTAGTGCGCCGAGAGTAAAGAAAGCGCCTCCGAGCCCGGCAACAGCTCCGGCAATTAGTACATTGCGGAAGCGAACTTTATTTACATCAATTCCCACTGATTCAGAGGCGGTTGGATGTTCGCCAACGGAGCGAGTGCGAAGACCCCACTTGGATTTAAAGAGTGCAACGTGAATCAAAATTACAACAATGTACATGAGATAAATAATGATGCTCTGGGCGAAGAAAATTGGACCTAAAACAGGAATTTTGGAGAGGAAAGGAATTTCAATCACATTGAAAGTTCCGCCTGCATTCCAAGTATCTTGATATGGAATAAGCAATTTCTTGTAAAGGAAGTTAGTAATTCCAATAACTAAGACATTCAAAACAAAACCAAGAACTACTTGATCGATTCCGTACCTAATTGCAAAGACAGCAAGTAGCCAAGAGATTGCCATTCCAGCGAATGGAGCGACAAGAAGACCTAGCCAAGTGCTGTGCATCAGTGAAGCGACAATTCCAGACATGAATGCACCCGCAAGTAATTGTCCTTCAATCGCAATATTGATCACGCCGGAACGTTCAGAGATGATGCCTGCCATTGCACCAAAGATCAATGGGACTGAGAGAATCAATCCACCTTGAAGTAGCCCTGTGAAGGGAACGAATTTCCCTGCGGCAGCCCAACAAAGGAAAGACATAAGTAGCGATGCGCCGAATACTGCACTGGCCGCGCGAATGGTCTTGCGCGCCCTGAATTGAAAAGCTGCTAGCGCCACGGATGCGAGAGAGATAAGAGCAAAGACAATTGCTGAACTCTTAGAATTAACGATCCATTCCTTTGCGAGTACCCATTCATTGCCCAATACGAAACTGTATGTCACTGGCTGGCCGCTCTTTGGAAGTATTCCAAATGCGATTAAGGCAAATACGCTAAGCACTGCCATCGTGATGACACCGCGCTTGCGGCGGCGTTCAGGAGCTGACAGTGAACGAACTTCAGTAGCGCTCATTAGCCATTCCATCCCTTCGAAGATACTCCTTCAGTGCTCTCGACGTTCTTCAATCTGAATATCGCCTTAATCAGAGCGGGTGCGGCGATAAAGAGGACTACAAGAGCTTGAATTACTAGGACAAGATCTAGTGGCGTATCGGTGCTCGCCTGCATTGTTAATCCACCAGCACGTAGCGCACCAAAGAGAAGGGCTGCAAAGACTGTGCCTATCGGTGTTGCTCGCCCTAAGAGTGCAACTGTAATTGCATCAAAACCAAAACTTCCACCGATACCTGAAGTCATTGCATATTCGGATCCAAGAACTTGTACTGCTCCCCCAAGTCCCGCAAGCGCTCCTGCTATAAACATAACTGTGGTTGTCACTCGAGCAACAGAAATTCCAGCAGTTCTAGATGCTGCAGCATTTGCTCCGACTGCGCGGAATCTAAATCCCCAAGTGCTTCGAGTGAGCAGCCACCAAATTACCAAGGCTGCAAAGAGGGCAATAATAAATCCGAAGTTTGCTCGAAATTCGGTGCCGAAGAGATGTGGGAGTCGTGCGCTCTCGTGTACTTCAGGAGCTAGAGGATCTTTACGGCCAGGACGAAGGAATGCGGTTGTGCTCAACAACCATAGCAAGAAATACCCAGCCACGTAGTTGAGCATGATTGTGACGATTACTTCATGGGCTCCCGTGCGAGATTTGAGGAGCCCAACAAATCCTCCGTATAAACCGGCGAAAATCATTGCCGCAGCGATAGCTGCAAGTGCGTGAATTACGATCGGTAAGTCAAATGTGAAACCAACCCAACTTGCCCCGATTGCACCTGCAATGAATTGCCCCTGCGCACCAATATTAAATAGACCTGCCCTAAATGCCAGCGCCACTGAAAGACCGGCAAGTATTAAAGGTGAGGCGATTACAAGAGTTTCAGAGAAAGGATAAAAACCATCTAGGAAATTCCTGGATGCTAGTTGGGGATCGAAGATCGAACCTCTAAATAGTGCCCAATATGCATCGCCACAGACCTGTAAACCTTTTGAAAGCATAGATAACGGTTCACTCTTAAGTGCGAGGACTTTGGAATCTGTAAAAGCAACCAGAAGTCCACTGACAAAGAAGGCCATCGCAAAAGAAAGTGCAGGCAGTATTAACTTCTTTAATTTCATGGTTTTACTCCTGCCATTAAGAGTCCAAGATCTTCACGTGAAGTATTCGCTGGGACAATCGCGATAAATTCACCTCTGTACATAACGGCTATTCGGTCGGCTAAAGCAGATACTTCATCGAGTTCTGTACTAAAGAGTAAGACTGCGCGACCTGAATCTCGCTCTGCAATCATTCGCTCATGAACAAATTCAATTGAGCCAACATCAAGGCCTCGCGTTGGTTGAGATGCAACAACTAGCTTTACAGGACGAGAGAGCTCACGTGCAAGGACAACCTTTTGCTTATTTCCGCCGGAAAGCGAAGAGGCTGGATCTCTTGCAGATTGAGTTCTGATGTCGAATTCTTCAACCTGCTTCTTTGCAACTTCGGAGACAACGGACTGAGAAATACGAGGTCCCTTTGCATATGGTTTCAAATCATGTTGATCGAGAATCAGATTTTCTTCGATAGAAAACGATGCAATCAATCCATCTTCTTCTCGAGATTCAGGGACATAGGCGATTCCGGCATGAAGACAGTCGCGTACTGAGGAACGTGTTATATCTTGGCTAGAGAGAGAAATGTGGCCAGATACGTGTTCTTGTAAACCGATCATTGATTCCGCGAGTTCAGTCTGACCATTTCCTTGAACTCCTGCAACCGCCAAAATTTCTCCGGCTCTAATCTGGAATGAAACTTTGTTAACCAAGGTGCGACCTGTGTGATCGCTAATGGATAGATCCTTCACATCTAAAATTACTTCGCCAAGCTTAGGAGCTTTCTTATCAACATCGAGAGATACAGGGCGTCCAACCATCAATGAAGCAAGCTCTTCTTGGGATGCGGAAGGGGACGCAGTTCCTACGACTTTTCCGCGACGAATAATTGTGATTTTATCCGCAGCTTCTCGAACTTCACGAAGTTTGTGAGTAATAAAGACAATTGAAGTTCCCTTGGCCTTGAGCTTCTTCATATTTTTCAGGAGCTCATCGGTCTCCTGTGGCGTTAGTACCGCTGTTGGTTCGTCAAGAATCAATACTTTAGCGTCGTATATCAGAGCGCGAATAATCTCGACTCGCTGCTGAAGTCCAACTGGCAAATCTTCAATCAGCGCATCAGGGTCGATATCAAAGTTGTATTCTGCAGAAACTCGCAAAATTTCTTTGCGGGCATCTTCTAGGTCAAGAAGGCCTGGTCCCTTAGTTTTCTCGTGTCCCAACACAATATTTTCAGCGACCGTAAATACGGGAATCAACATGAAGTGCTGGTGAACCATGCCTATACCGGCGGCTAAGGCGTCGAGTGGAGAGTCGATAGAAACTACTTTGCCATTAACGCTGATCGTGCCTTCATCGGGCGAAAGAAGTCCATAAACAATATTCATCAACGTTGACTTACCTGCACCATTTTCACCCAGGATTGCATGAATCTCACCATCAGCGACTGCTAAATCAATTGAGTCATTTGCAGTAAGGGCACCAAAGCGCTTTGTAATTCCACGCAATTCGAGTGACATGCGTGTAAATCTACTAGTTTTATTGAACTTTAGAAAGTCTAAAGTAAAGAAAACTGGGCTAGCACCGAAGTGCTAGCCCAGTTTTGTGAAACTGTTTCAGTAATTACTTAACTGAAACCTTTCCTGTACGGATATCTGCACCGAGCTTTGTAATTTCAGTGCGGAGTGCTGTTGGAACCACGCGGATTAGATCGTGGTAAGGAGCTAGGTATGTGCCAGCATTCTTAAGAGTTCCCATGTAATTAGTATTTGAGAACTTGCCGTTAGCCTGGTCAAGAATTGTGTTCTTAACTGAAAGGTCAACAGCCTTTACGATTGATGTAAGCATTACCTTGCGGTAGTTAGGAGCAGCCTTGAAGCCATCCTTATCTACCCAGATAACAACAGACTTCTTAGTCTTAAGAGCGTTCTCTGCTGTAGATGATCCGAGGTTTCCACCAACTGGAAGGATTACATCTGCACCCTGCTGTTCGAAGCTCTTTGAGTACTGAAGTGCCTTCGCCATATCAGAGAAGTTTCCGACCATGAGGCCATCTTGCTTCGCTGTATCCCAGCCAAGAACCTGAACTTTCTTGCCCTTGACCTTGTTGTAGTGAGCAACACCCTTTGCGTATCCATCCATGAAGATTGTTACTGGAGGAATGTTTGCTCCACCAAATGTCGCAACTTTGCCTGTCTTTGAAATTCCGGCAGCAAGATATCCAGCTTGGAATGCAGACTGGTTTGTTGCAAATTCAATTCCCTTAAGGTTTGCGTACTTCTTGCCTGGGTAAACATCTCCAGCTGGACCGTGATCTTCTCCATCTTGATCAACGATTCCGAAGTTGACTGTTGGGTTTGCCTTCGCAGCGGCAACGATTGCGCCGTTGATTAGGTAACCAACACCAATAATGATGTTGCACTTTTCATCAACAAGCTTCTTGATGTTTGGTGCGTAATCTGCATCAGATGTTGCAGCTAGGTACTTCACAGTTACTGACTTATTTGCCTTCTCTGCTGCCTGTGCGCCTGCCCATGCTGATGCGTTAAATGACTTGTCATCTACGCCGCCTGTATCGAGTGCAAGGCAAGCCTTTGTTGCTGCAGCGTTAGCTGTTGGAGCTGAAACGCCAAATGCGAGAGTCGCAGCAGCGAGAACTGCTACAAACTTAGTTGTCTTCTTCAAGGTTCCTCCAAGGAATAATTGAGTGTTGCTGGTGAGGTGAGCCTAGTTGTTGACGCTTAAAATCTTCAAAATGGTGAGCGTTTCGCAGAGGTGTGGCTTATTACATTTGCGAAAACTCTCAAGTAGAAGTTGAGGAAATCACGCTCCGGCACTTACTAGCGGACGACGCCCAACTTCTCATATGTATTTTTGAGGGTTAGCTCTGCGACTGCTCTGGCCTTCTCTGACCCCTTGTGAAGAATCTGCAAAAGGTGGGCTTCATCTTCAAGTAGTTCAAGTGCCTTTGCACGTATTGGGCGTAGGTACTCAACAACTACTTCTGCAACAGCAGACTTGAAGTCGCCGTAACCCTTTCCTTCGAAATCTTTCTCAATTGAGTCGATGCTCTGGCCAGATAGCGCTGAATGAATAGTCAGCAGATTGCTAATTCCAGGCTTCTCGGCAAGATCAAATTTAATCTCACGTCCTGCATCGGTTACTGCGCTCTTAATTTTCTTAAGGTTCGCCTCTGGTGTATCCATGATTTCGATAACGCCGGCAACCGCGCCAGAAGACTTACTCATCTTTGAAGTTGGATCCTGAATATCGTTGATCTTTGCAGCGGTCTTCAAGATATATGCCTCTGGTAATTGGAAGGTATCTCCGTAACGAGAGTTAAATCTTCCAGCTAAATCGCGAGTAAGTTCGATGTGTTGGCGCTGATCTTCGCCGACAGGTACGTAGTGGGCCTGATACAGCAAGATATCCGCCGCCTGCAGCATCGGATAAGTAAAGAGCGCAACGCGAGATGAATCAGCTCCGCTCTTAGATGACTTATCTTTAAATTGAGTCATACGGCTTGCTTCGCCAAATCCGGTTAAACACTCCATGATCCAACCCAATTGGTTGTGTTGTGGAACCTGAGATTGGATGAAGAGCGTTGACTTTTCTGGTGAAATTCCGAGTGCGAGAAGTTGAGCTGCAGATGCAAGTGTTCGCTTACGCAAGAGCGCTGGGTCAGTCTCTACTGTGAGCGCGTGGAGATCGACGATGCAGTAAAAAGCATCATGGCCATCTTGTAGTTCAACCCACTGCTTTACTGCACCGAGGTAATTTCCGAGGTGGAAGGAATCACTGGTGGGTTGAATTCCAGATAAGACGCGCTTCATAGGTGGAATTCTCGCATGCCTTAGTAGTTACGCGAGATTAATAGACGTCCTGCGCGCTTACCTTCCATGGAAATCACGGTGATTCTTACTCCATTGACGCCAACAATGTCATGCTCGACAGGAATTCGACCGAGATAGTGCATGACGAAGCCGCTTGCAGTCTCATATGGACCCTCTGGTAAATCAATGCCAGTTTGCTCACTCAAATCCTCAAGCGAGATCAAACCATCAATTTCGAAATCTCCGGTACGCGATTCCTGAGAAACCTCTTTCTCATCAGAGTCATATTCATCGCGAATATCTCCAATGAGCGTTTCAACCAGGTCTTCCAAAGTAACGATGCCATCTGTTCCGCCGTACTCATCGAGAACAATTGCAAGATGCTGGCGCTGTTTACGCATTTCGGTCAGAGCAGGCAGAATTCCCTTTGTTCCAGGTAAGTACATGATGTTTCGAGATAGTTCTTGAATCTTTGCATTTGATGTTGCAAGAGATGTATCGAGTAGATCACGAACGTGAATAAAGCCAATGACTTCATCGGATGAGCCGCGAACTACCGGATAACGGGAGTGTGCCTTTTCAATCGCTAGAGCAATCGCCTTGCCAACGGTGAGTGAAGCATCCATAAAATCGACTTCAGTGCGCGGAACCATAACTTCATGAACTTGGCGCTCTGATGCGTTAAACACTTCTTCAACGATGTCGCGCTCTTCATCTGTTAGGGCCGCATGGCCTGCAACGAGATCAAGGAGCTCTTCTTCAGAAATTTGTGCGCGCTGTTCTTTTGGGTCGATACCGAGAAGTCGCAAAATAATATTTGTTGAGTGTGAGAGCAACCAGATAATTGGCCTAAAGAGGTTTGAGAGAACTCCGATAACTCCTGCGGAGGCGAGCGCTATCTGCTCTGTGCGATAGAGGGCCAATCTCTTCGGAACGAGTTCACCGAAAACGAGTGAGAAGTAAGCGATCATCAAAGTGACGCCAATAAGTGAGGTAGTTGAGGCGGCAGGAGATGTAAGCCCTAAATCTTTAAGCCATGGAATTACAAAATCTCCAAGTTTCTCTGCACCAAGTGCTGCAGAGAGAAAACCGGTAACAGTGACACCAACTTGAAGCGCTGCAAGTAAACGATTGGGATTACTTGCAAGGGCTGCAACTCGCATGCCCGCTTTTCCCCGGGCGGCCATCTGCTTGATCTGGCTTTCGCGAAGAGAGATCAGAGCAATCTCGGCAGATACGAAGAGACCGCCTACAAGGATGAGGAAAGTTACGAGAAGAATTGCCGAAAGGAGGGAACCGCTGGGGTGACTGTCCATAGTGAGTTAAGTCTACCGACTGTAGCGCCGAGCCGGACTTCTCAGTAAGCCCCGGCGTGACATACCCTTGGCCTCGCCTGCCAACCGGTAGGCACCTTAATCCTCGGATCGTCGGGCACGTACCTGCCCGGATAAGGAAAGTGAAAAAATGGCATCAGTTGTATTTGAAAATGCATCACGTATTTATCCCGGAACAACAGTTCCTGCGGTAGATAAGCTCAACCTCACCGTCGCTGATGGTGAATTCCTAGTCCTCGTCGGACCATCAGGCTGCGGTAAGTCAACATCACTTCGCATGCTTGCAGGTCTCGAAGAGATTGATGGCGGAAGAATTCTTATTGGTGATCGCGACGTTACAAATGTTGCACCAAAAGATCGCGATATTGCGATGGTCTTCCAGTCATATGCACTCTACCCACACATGACCGTTGCAGAGAATATGGGCTTTGCCCTAAAGATCGCCGGCATTGATAAGGCAGAGCGCGATAAGCGAGTACGCGAAGCTGCAAAGCTTCTCGATCTCGAACCATATTTAGAGCGAAAGCCAAAGGCGCTATCAGGTGGACAACGCCAGCGCGTTGCAATGGGTCGCGCAATTGTTCGCGAACCACAAGTCTTCTTGATGGATGAACCGCTCTCAAACCTTGATGCGAAGTTGCGCGTTGCAACTCGTACACAAATCGCAGCGCTACAGCGTCGCCTTGGAATTACAACTGTTTATGTAACTCACGACCAGGTCGAAGCGATGACTATGGGCGATCGCGTTGCAGTCCTTAAGGATGGGCTACTTCAGCAAGTAGATACACCTCGTAATCTCTACGATAAGCCAGTAAATGCATTCGTTGCAGGCTTTATTGGATCACCTGCAATGAACCTTCTTACAGCTCCTGTTACAGGCGGCAAGGCACAACTTGGTGATCTCAATATCGATGTTCCTGCATCTGCTGGCTCATCTGTCACTGTTGGTATCCGTCCAGAAGGTTGGGCCCCTGCAGATAAGGGCTTCCATGTTCTTGTAGAAGTTGTTGAAGAACTTGGTTCAGATGCTTACGTATATGGAAAGCCCGCAGATACAAATGTGAGCTTTGCAAATGTGGTTGACGAAGGCGCTCAAGTAATTGTTCGCTGGGATCCAAAGAATCCACCTAAGCCTGGTCAGACAGTTACTGTCTCAAACCTTCCTGGCGCAGTTCATCTCTTTGATGCAACAACTGGTGTGCGAATCAACTAATTGCACTTACTAAAAAACCCGCCTTACTTCTGTGAGGCGGGTTTTTTACTCTTCGATATCTAAGTGCCCTCGTAGAAGATGCACTTTGCCACGACCGAACTTTCTCCAGCGATCTGTAAGAACGAGCGCAGTATTTTCATCAATTCCAAGAAGTACAGAATCAGAATCTGAGCGGAGAATAAATGAAGTGACTCGATCAGGAAGCCAGCCAAGCATCTTGTCGTAATGCGGAATCACTTCAATATCTGGAAGCAGTTGTAATCCGGGACTGTGGTTTGAGCGACGAATACCCATTATTGTTCCGCCAAATGCCATTGCACCAGCAGAGCATCCAGCAAGAGATGTGCCGCTCTGCCACTGCTTAACAATTGCATCCCATACCGGTGAATCTTTATAGATCTCTGCGACTCGATGTGGATCTCCCCCAGAGAAATAAATCAGACCTGCATCTGCGATGAGTTCTACAAACTTGAGGTTAAAGGCATCCTCGCGTTCGTGAATTGGCAGGTAAATACATTCGCTACCGATGCGATCTGACTGTTCCTGCCCCAAGCGCTTCCACTTTTCTCGGCTCGCATCGCCCTCATGAGATGAGGCGGTGGGAATCTGAACGAAAGTATTTTTCTTACCTCGTGAAATAGCGCGATGCAGAAGCTGAGTTTCCAGCTCCTGCATCGGCATTGAATATTCACCAGAACCTACAAGTGCAATCGCACCGCTGTTCTGGTTAAGGGGCATTTAAGCCATTGCCTTCTTTAGGTTCTCATCAATTGAGTTAAGGAATTGCTGAGTAGTTTGGTACGGAGCATCCTTTGAAATCAACAGTGCAAGGTCCTTTGTCATCTTTCCTTGTTCAACGGTCTCGATACATACGCGCTCGAGAGTTGCTGTGAACTTCGCAAGCTCTGGGTTGTTATCGAGCTTTGCACGGTGGGCAAGGCCCTGAGTCCACGCGAAGATTGATGCGATTGGGTTTGTTGAAGTCTCTTTGCCGGCCTGGTGATCGCGGTAGTGGCGAGTCACAGTTCCGTGAGCAGCCTCTGATTCACAGATCTTTCCATCTGGAGTCATAAGAACTGATGTCATGAGTCCGAGTGAGCCGTAGCCCTGTGCGACGGTATCTGATTGAACATCGCCGTCGTAGTTCTTACATGCCCAGACATAGCCACCTTCCATGCGAAGTGACATAGCGACCATGTCATCGATGAGGCGGTGCTCGTACCAAATGCCAGCAGCATCAAATTGTGTTTTGAACTCTGCTTGATAGATCTCTTCGAAGATATCTTTAAAGCGACCGTCGTATGCCTTAAGAATTGTATTCTTTGTTGAGAGATAGACAGGGAACTTACGAAGAAGTCCGTAGTTCAAAGATGCGCGGGCAAAGTCGCGAATTGAATCATCAACGTTATACATAGCCATTGCTACACCAGATGATTCAAAGTCAAAGACATTAAACTCTGTTGGAGCAGAGCCATCTGCTGGAACGAAGGAGAGAGTTAGCTTTCCTGCACCAGGAACTTTGAAATCGGTTGCACGGTATTGATCACCGAATGCGTGACGGCCAATAACGATCGGCTTGGTCCAGTGTGGAACCAGACGTGGAACGTTGCTGATAATGATTGGTTCGCGGAAGATTACGCCACCTAGGATGTTGCGGATTGTTCCGTTTGGAGACTTCCACATCTTCTTAAGGCCAAACTCTTCAACGCGAGCTTCATCGGGAGTAATAGTTGCGCACTTAATTCCAACGCCATGCTTCTGGATTGCGCGAGCAGAATCAATAGTGACCTGGTCATCAGTTGCATCGCGGTGTTCCATACCAAGGTCGTAGTACTCGAGATTTACATCGAGGTAAGGCAGGATCAAAGAATCCTTGATGAACTGCCACATGATGCGTGTCATCTCATCGCCATCGAGCTCTACAACTGTTCCTTCAACTTTAATTTTATTCATCTTTACATATCCTTTACATCTGCTTGCTTGGCGCGAACTGCTTCTGCTGCTTCCTTAAGGGATGCAACCTCTGAATCTGTGAGTGCACTCTCAACAACTTTACGGATTCCGCTCTTCCCAATCTCTGCTTCTACGCCGAGATAAACGCCAGAGATTCCGTATTCTCCATCGACCCATGCGCAGACAGGCATGACTTCACCTGAGTCTTCAATGACAGCTTTCGCCATGCGAGCAGCTGCTGCAGATGGTGCGTAATAAGCAGAACCAGTCTTAAGTAGCGCTACAACTTCAGCACCACCATTGCGAGTGCGATCAACGAGTTCATCAATCTCCGTCTGAGATAACTTCTCAGAGAGTGGGGCGCTATTGACTGTGCAGCGACTTGGGACCGGAACCATAGTGTCTCCGTGTGATCCAAGGGTCAAAGTCTTTACAGATGAAACCGGAACTCCCAGTTTTTCTGCAACGAAGTTTGTAAAGCGTGCAGTGTCGAGCATTCCTGCCTGGCCCATCACGCGATTCTTTGGAAAGTTAGTAGCAAGCTGAGCAAGGGCAGTCATCTCATCGAGTGGGTTTGAGACCACGATGATGACTGCATTTGGTGAGTGCTTGGCAATATTCTCTGCAACGCCACGAACGATGCCGGCATTTACTCCGATGAGATCCATGCGGCTCATACCTGGCTTACGTGGAAGTCCAGCGGTAATTACAACGACATCAGAGTTAGCTGTCTTCTCGTAGCCAGCACCTTCTGGAGTAGTGGTTGCACCAATAATTTTTGTTTCGAATCCTTCGATGGAGCGCGATTGATTCATATCGAGCGCTAGACCTTCAGGCTTTCCTTCGAGAATATCTGTGAGAACAACTTCATCAAAGATGTTGTACTCAGCGAGTCGAAGAGCTGTTGTTGAACCGTAGAAACCTGCACCTACAACGGTGACTTTCTTTGTCATAGCTATCCTTTGTATTTATCTTGATATCGAGAGAACTCTACAACCCCTTAGGAAGGGCTATTGCCAGCCCAAAGAGCACTACCGCTATCGCTAATGGGAGATAGCGCTCAAATCTTCGTTTACCCCACTGCGCCAGAGCTATTGCTCCGGTGCCAAGGGAAATGAGCAGGGCACCGGTACGGACAAATCCCACGATTCCGGCGAGAACGCCAAGTGCGATAAAAATATATGCAATGCGAAGTTGAAGCGCAGTTATCTCTCGCATGCATCGACCACATTCATCAAGAGCATGGCGCGAGTCATAGGTCCGACTCCCCCAGGCATTGGTGCGACAAATGATGCAACTTCCATTACTGAAGGATCGACATCACCCAGTAGTCCCGCATCAGTGCGGGAGATTCCGACATCGAGTACGGCTGCACCTGGCTTAATCATCTCGGCCTTGAGGAAATGTGCTTGTCCAATTGCTGCAATGACAATATCTGCGCGCTTTGTATGTGCAAATAAATCTTTTGTTCCGGTATGTGTCAGGGTAACCGTTGCATTCTCTTGCTTGCGAGTAAGAAGAAGTCCCAATGGACGCCCAACAGTTAACCCACGTCCAATAACAACTACTTCAGCTCCAGCAAGTGGAATTTTGTAGTGGTTAATAAGTTCAACAATCCCACGAGGTGTGCATGGAAGTGGAGCGTCATATCCTGCGACAAGTCTTCCAAGATTCATCGGATGCAATCCATCGGCATCTTTATCGGGATCAATAGCCTCAAGAATTACTTGTGTATTGATTGCCTTTGGAAGCGGGAGTTGCACGATATAGCCGGTGCACTCTTTAGCTGCATTGAGATCTTTAATCGCTGCCAAGACATCCGCTTGAGTTGCAGTTTCCGGAAGATCAACACGTATTGAGTTGATTCCAACTTCATGGCAATCGCGATGTTTTCCGCCTACATAAGAGTGAGACCCTGGATCATCGCCAACAAGAACTGTTCCAAGTCCTGGTGTAATACCGCGTGTTTTAAGCGCTGTAGTGCGAATTGCTAGATCTTTTTTGATGGATGCAGCAAGTGCTTTTCCATCTAGTATCTGCGCGCTCATATAGCTATCTTAATCGTCTAGCTACGCATGAGAGAAATGTCGAGTTCCGGTGAAGAACATGGCCACGCCAGCTTTTTCTGCGGCAGCGATTACTTCCTCATCACGCACGCTTCCACCAGGCTGGACAATGGCGCTCACGCCGGCAGCTGTCAGAATCTCAAGGCCATCAGCGAATGGGAAGAAGGCATCGGATGATGCAACACTTCCTGCAACACGATCTCCTGCGCGATCTACTGCAAGCTTTGCAGAATCAACACGGTTAACTTGACCCATTCCGATTCCGACAGATGCACCATCCTTAGCTAAGAGGATTGCGTTGCTCTTAACGGCACGCACTGAGCGCCATGCAAATGTTAAATCGCTCATTACTTGTGGCGATACGGCAGAGCCCGTTACTTGCTTCCAGTTCTTAGGATCATCACCTTCTGCATTTATAAGATCGGTCTCTTGTACTAATACGCCGCCTGATACCGGACGTAGTTCGAGGGGTGAGATTCGAGTCTGCGAACAGGTAAGGATTCGAATAGATGGCTTGCGCATCAAAATTTCTAGGGCTTCTGGCTCGTAATCTGGAGCGATGATGACCTCGGTAAAGATCTGCGAGAGTGGCTCTGCCATAGCAACAGTAACTTTACGATTTGCAGCGACTACTCCACCGAAAGCGGAAACTGGGTCACAGAGATGAGCTTTTGCGTAAGCATCTGCGATATCACTTCCTACTGCAATTCCACATGGGTTTGCATGCTTAATGATTGCAACGCAAGGTTCTGAATGATCGAGTGCTGCCCGCCAAGCCGCATCTGCATCGGTGTAATTATTAAATGACATCTCTTTACCGTGCGACTGAACCGCATTGACAATGCCAGCAGGGCCACCGCGATAGATTGCCGCCTTCTGGTGTGGGTTCTCTCCATAGCGAAGTGAATTCTCGCGCTTCCAAATTAATCCAAGCCAATCGAGATCTTCCATCTCGTAGCTGATTGTTGAACCAAGCCAACTCGCAATAGTGAGGTCGTACTCAGCTGTGGTGCGAAATACTTCGAGAGCCAGACGTTTACGCTCTTCTGCTGTAAACCCACCAGCTTTTATCGATGCAATGACGTGGTCGTATTGAGATTCATTACAGACAACGGCCACAGAACCATGGTTCTTTGCGGCTCCTCTCAACATTGATGGTCCACCGATATCAATCTGTTCAATGCATTCGGCAAAGTCAGCACCTGATGCAAGTGTTGCCGCAAAGGGATAGAGGTTGATTACAACTAAATCAAAGGGCTCAATCTCCAATTGTGCGATGGCATCTAAGTGTTCAGGATTATTTTGATCGGCCAAGATTCCTGAGTGAATCTTTGGGTGGAGTGTTTTAACGCGCCCGCCCATGATTTCTGGAAATCCGGTGTAACTACTGACTTCAATTACTGGAATACCTGCATCTTGTAAGTTCTTTGCAGTCGAACCTGTTGAGAGAATTTCGATTCCGGCGGCATGAAGAACCTGGCCAAGTTCGAGTAATCGATTTTTCTCATAGACGCTAACTAGTGCTCTTCTGATTTTCTTGCGATCAGCCATTGGTCTTCTCCATATTGCTCAGTATCTGTGCAATGGTCGCAACTATGAGACCTCGTTCCAGAATCTTAATGCGTTCGTGCAGTGACTCCTCGGTATCCGATTCCAGGATGTCGAGTCGCTCTTGAGCGATGATTTCACCGGTGTCGAGACCTGCATCAACCCAATGAATGGTTGTTCCGGATTCAGTTGAACCCGCCGCTAGAGCATCGCGCACTGCATGCGCCCCCGGAAAGAGCGGCAAAAGAGATGGGTGGCTATTGATGACCTTAAATCTTTCGACAATCTTTGGAGACAAAATGCGCATAAAGCCTGCGCTCACTACGAGATCTGGTTTCAGAGCTGCAATCAAAGTCTCCAGCTCGCGATCCCATTCGCTGCGATCTGGCAACATCGGAATTACAAATGATTCAACAGATGCAGCATCGGCACGTTCTATAACTTGAGCGCCGGCTTTATCGGTAATCACTGCAACGATATCGGCGCCGGTTAATTCTGTTTGGCGGGCATCAAAGATAGCTTGCGCAAGTGTTCCGCTACCAGATGCAAGAATTACAACGCGCTTCACTGCGCGGCCTTATTGCTGCCCACTTTATTTATAAGAAGCGTTGTTGCTAAGAAACCAAGTCCAATTTCAGCAATGATTGAGAGCGAGAATTTCCAGATAGATACACCTACAGCGCCCATCTCGGCTGTAATAAGAGATCCACTGCCTAGGTAGGCCAGGATGGCTAAACCAACAACAACGAAGATAAAAGTTTGAAGATAGCTGGCAAGTTCAAAGCCGCTAGCAAGGTAGGCCAGGAGTGCTCCAATTGCGATGAAGAAAAGAATCCCAAGTAGCGCCAGCGGCTCTCGGCTTGCGGGAAGAATTCCAAGCAGGGGCAGAGCAGGAATCTGTCCGAGTTCATGCCACCATGGCGCAACGATTGTTCCTGCTCCGACAGCTAAACCAGTTCCTGAGAAATACGCGGCTAGCGCAATTGCCGCATTCGGAAGATAGAGAATATTAAGAAAAAGAAGTAATACTCCGCCAAAGATTCCGGGTTGAAGAGTAATGGTGATGTCATTAATTTGGTCGAAATTTGCCCAAATTAATATTGATACAACAATTAGCGATGCTCCAAGGATGATTGCAAGAAGACGAGATGCGATACGAAGCGTGCGGGAAGGCGCCATGCGTGCGCCAACGGTCATCGTTGCAAAGAGCGCAATCAAGAATGCAAACACTGGCGCTAAATACCATTGTGGAGAGATTGACGCTGATCTACTTGCAAAAGCCAGAGCTGTAGCCAGCACCGCATAGAGGGTTGAAAAGATCAGGCGAACGCTATTGAGATCGTGGTAATCACCTTTTAGGCGATCGAGTGCTCGCAGAAAAGAGGTTCTAATGACTATAAACGGTAAGAAAATTGCACCAATAGGAAGGTAAGTCAGATAACCCGCGATACCAGTTGGTGGAAGCGCTAATTGAAATGGAATGTGGTGAGCACCGAGCCAAATCCAAACAGCGCCACGAATCGGATCTGTCGTACTGCCACTTGCACTTCCGGCAGTTGCCCATGCAATAAGCGCAATAAATGAGAATGGAAGTATCAGGAAAGCTGCGCTGCGAAGCGCATGAGACAACGAGACCGAGAGGACGCGTTGCATCGTGGAATTAACGACCTAGGATGGCGCGCATCAACTGCGCAGTTTCGCTTGGTGTCTGTCCAACCTTTACTCCTGCAGCTTCTAGTGCATCTTTCTTAGCCTGCGCTGTTCCTGAAGAACCAGAGACGATTGCACCTGCGTGGCCCATCGTCTTTCCTTCAGGTGCTGTAAAACCTGCAACATAACCAACAACTGGCTTAGTTACATACTCAGAGATAAATGCAGCGGCGCGCTCTTCAGCATCTCCACCGATTTCACCGATCATGACAATCGCTGTTGTATCAGGATCATCTTGGAAAGCGCGAAGGCAATCGATATGAGTTGTTCCGATAACTGGGTCTCCACCAATACCGACCGCTGTAGAGAAACCGATATCGCGGAGCTCGTACATCATCTGGTAGGTCAGTGTGCCTGACTTAGAGACAAGTCCGATTGGTCCGCGCTTAGTGATATCTGCAGGGATGATTCCGACATTTGATTGCTCTGGGCTAATAAGTCCTGGGCAGTTAGGCCCGATGATCTGTGTTGTTCCGGCCTTCAATGAATATGCATAGAAGTATGCAGAATCATGTACTGGAATTCCTTCGGTAATAACAACAACTAGTGGCATCTTTGCATCGATTGCATCGATAACAGCTGCCTTTGCAAATTTAGGTGGAACGAAAACTACTGAAACATTTGCACCAGTTGCAGCCATTGCCTCTGCAACGGTATTAAAGACTGGAAGAGTTGTTCCGTCGATATCGACGCTCTGTCCGCCCTTACCTGGAGTCACTCCGCCGACAACCTTGCTGCCTGAAGCGAGCATGCGGCGAGTGTGCTTTGTTCCTTCAGAGCCAGTCATGCCCTGAACAATGATCTTGCTTGATTCGTTGATAAAGATTGACATTACTTTGCCGCCAATTCTGCAGCGCGTGATGCTGCTCCATCCATAGTTTCAGCCTGCTCAACCAATGGGTGGTTGGCTGCATTAAGAATTGCGCGACCTTCGAGGACATTGTTTCCATCGAGGCGAACCACAATTGGCTTTGTTGCCTTTGAACCAAGGAGTTCAAGTGCTTGAACGATTCCGTTTGCAACAGCGTCGCATGCGGTAATTCCACCGAATACGTTTACAAATACGCTCTTTACATCTGGATCGCCGAGAATAATTGAGAGTCCATCTGCCATAACTTGAGCAGATGCTCCGCCTCCGATATCAAGGAAGTTTGCAGGGCGCATGCCGCCGAACTTTTCACCGGCATACGCGACAACATCGAGAGTCGACATCACAAGTCCTGCACCGTTTCCGATGATTCCGACCTGGCCGTTATCGAGCTTGACGTAGTTGAGGCCCTTCTCCTTTGCCGCAGCTTCAAGAGCGTTGGCAGTGTCGTGATCGACAAGTGCTTCATGGCTTGGCTGACGAAAATCTGCATTTTCATCGAGGGTAACTTTTCCATCAAGTGCAACGATGCGACCATCTTCTGTCTTAACAAGTGGGTTTACTTCTACAAGAGTTGCATCCTCAGATTGGAATGTCTCCCAGAGCTTTACCAATACATCTGCAACTTGATCGGCAACATCTGCAGGGAACTGCGCCTGAGCAATAATTTCCTTCGCCTTAGCTGGTGAGATTCCATCGACAGCACTTACTGGAACCTTTGCCAACTTCTCTGGCGCTGTATGTGCAACTTCTTCGATCTCCATACCGCCGGCAACTGATGCCATAACAAGGAATGTGCGGTTTGAGCGATCGAGCAAAATTGAAATGTAATATTCAGATTCGATTGGTGCTGCCTGAGCAATCATCACTTTATGAACAGTGTGGCCCTTGATATCCATTCCAAGGATCGCAGCTGATTTTTCTTTTGCATCCGCTGCATCGACTGCAAGCTTTACGCCGCCAGCCTTTCCGCGACCGCCGACCTTTACCTGTGCCTTAACGACAACCTTGCCGCCCATCTTTGCTGCTGCATCATGTGCTTGATCTGCTGTTGTTGCAACCGCTCCAAGAAGTACGGGAACTGAATGCTTCTCAAAGAGATCGCGGGCTTGGTATTCGTAGAGATCCACTGATGGGCTCCTTTAGATGGGATCGGCGTAACTAGTCGAACTAGAGCCCAATCTTAAGTCCTAATTTAAAGAGCTGTGACAGGGGCGTAGCGCAGCAGAAGGCGTTTATCGCCATAGGCGCCAAAGTTGATAGTCGCCTCTGATTTATCGCCATCGCCGGCAAGGGCAACAACTGTTCCGAGGCCGAAAGTGTCATGAGACACACGCTGGCCAACGGTGAGAACCATCGCCGTCGATTTCTTTCCGGTGGCACGCGGTGGTGGCCCAGATGGAAGACGTGACTTTCGTACTGCAGATGAAGTCGTAAAAGTCGAACGACCTTCATTTTGCCATTCGATTAATTCTGGTGGAATTTCATCGAGGAATCGTGATGCTGGGTTGTACTTTGGAGTTCCGAAAGTTAATCGATATTCCGCGCGCGAAATATAGAGGCGTTTTTCGGCGCGAGTTAAACCAACATAGGCAAGTCGACGCTCTTCTTCAATCTCTTTTGGATCATCGAGAGTTCTGGCGTGAGGAAATATTCCATCTTCCATTCCGGTGAGAAATACCGTTGGAAACTCAAGACCTTTGGCGGTGTGCAGAGTCATCAAGGTAACGACTCCCCCATGGTCTTCACCATCAGGAATCTCATCAGCATCTGCGACCAATGAAACTTTTTCAAGGAAGCCTGAGAGTGAGATTTCTTCATCTTCGCCGAGTTCTTCAAATGGTCGCTCTTCATACTCCATTGATGCAGAGACAAGCTCCTTTAAGTTCTCCACGCGAACTTCATCTTGTGGATCTTTACTTGCCTCAAGCTCTGTCAGTAATCCAGATTGCTCAAGGACCGCTTCGATGATCACAGAAGGTTTGGTCTTTGCCTCAACAAGCGTTGCAAGAGCCACAAGCATTGAAGTGAAATTCATAATCGATTGCGCCGCTTTATTAGGGACAGCGGTAGCTTCAGAGACGCGCAGAAGAGCGTTCCAGAATGAGATTCCGTGAAGCGCCGAGAAGGCTTCAACTTCTTCTAGGGCTCGATCACCGATGCCGCGCTTTGGGAAGTTGATGATGCGTCGGAGTGAAACTTCATCGTCAGGGTTGGCTAGAACGCGAAGGTAGGCGAGTAAATCCTTTACTTCTTTTCTTTCGTAGAAGCGAAGGCCGCCGACAACTTTGTACGGGATTGCAGCACGCATAAAGATTTCTTCAAAGATACGTGACTGAGCATTGGTTCGGTAGAAAACGGCTGTGTCGCCAGGGTTGGAATGACCCATATCTTGCAGCGAGCGAATTTCGCCTTTAATGAATTCGGCTTCATCGTATTCAGACTCTGCAACGTATCCAGTAAGCGGTGCACCTGAACCGGCATCTGACCAGAGGTTTTTTTCTTTACGTGATTCGTTCTTGGTAATAACAGCATTAGCTGCGTTGAGAATATTCTGAGTTGACCGGTAATTCTGTTCGAGCAAAACTGTTGAAGCGTTCGGATAATCGACTTCGAATTGCAAGATGTTGCGAATGGTTGCGCCGCGGAATCCATAGATTGATTGGTCGGCATCGCCTACAACGCAGAGTTCGGCCAATGGGAATCCATCGCCTTCTACTCCTGTGAGCTCTTTAATTAAGACGTACTGAGCGTGGTTAGTATCTTGATATTCATCGACCAAGATGTGGCGAAAGCGCGATCTAAAGCGAGCCTTTGCTTCTGGGAATTTCTGCAAGACCTGCACCGTCTTCATAATCAGATCATCGAAATCCATCGCGTTAGCTTGCTGCAGGCGCTTCTCGTACAAGGTATAGACATCGGCGACAATCGTTTCAAATTGATTTGTTGCAGCTGATAGATATTCATATGGAGTCTGCAACTCGTTCTTTGCATTTGAAATTAGGTTCTGGAATTGACGGGCCGGGTAGCGCTTTGGATCTAAATTAAGAGTCTCCATCACGCGAGATATAAGTTTCTGTGAATCCGCAGAGTCGTAAATGCTAAAGGTGCTGCTGTATCCCAAACGTTCAACTTCTTGGCGCAGCATACGAACACATGAAGAGTGAAAAGTAGAGACCCACATGGATTTAGCGATGGGGCCAACTAGTTCGGTGACGCGCTCTTTCATCTCACCGGCGGCTTTATTGGTAAATGTAATTGCGAGAATTTCATAGGGACGCACTTCGCGACGGGCCATGATGTAGGCGATACGTCGTGTAAGTACGCGAGTCTTTCCAGAACCTGCGCCGGCGACTACCAAGAGAGGTGTTCCGGCATGAGCTACCGCTTTCTGTTGCTGCGGATTTAGTCCGTCGAGCAAAGGGTCGGTCGCACTCATGGCGGGGAGTCTATTAGGATTCACCCACACGTAGAGAAAGTTGCATTGTGGAGCCGATAGCAGATTCAGAAATCAAGCGCGTCTTGGTTATCAATGCACACCCCGATGATTCAGATTTTGGAGCATCCGGAACCATCGCTCAGTGGGTCAAACAAGGCATTGAGGTCTCGTATGTACTCTGCACAAATGGCGATCAGGGCGGCGAAGAATCTGAATTTACAAAGGAAGAGATGCCTGCAGTTCGCCAGCGCGAACAACGTGCAGCTGGCGCCGTCATTGGCGTTACAGATATTACTTTTCTTAATTATGTCGATGGCCATCTCGAGCCAACTCTTCAACTCCGCAAAGATCTAGTACGTCAGATTCGTCGAGTAAAGCCAGATCGAATGGTCTGCCAATCACCAGAACGCAATTGGGATCGCATCGGTGCAAGCCACCCTGATCACTTAGCCGCCGGAGAAGCAGCAATCCAGGCTGTCTATCCCGACTCCAGAAATCCTTATGCATTTACAGATTTATTAGATGATGAAGGTCTTGAGCCTTGGCGTGTGCGCGAGGTATGGATGATGGGCTTTGCGCAACCTGATCACTTCGTTGATATCACTGACACCTTTGACCTGAAGGTAAAGGTTCTTAAGGAGCATGCATCACAGACTGCACACAATGCAGAGCTTGAAAATATGCTCCGCGAGTGGGGCCAGCGCAATGCAGGTATCGGCGGATTACCAGAAGGTTCTATCGCCGAAGCATTTAAAATCGTCAATACAAACTAGACGATCTCAGTTAAATACTGAAGGTATCTATTCCTGCAGCGTTCTTACCCCTCTTGATTTTTCCATAAGACTCAAGCACCTCAAGATGTCCAAGAACTGGGTATACAAGATACTTATAGACAGGATCTGGCCACGGTCCCATTCGATCGTGAGCTATCTCAATTAACTCCAACATGGTGATTGGTTTGGCAGCCGCTTCAATTGTCTCGAAGCAAATTTTCTCAATTCGATCTGTATATGCAAGTGATAGATCAAGAAAATCAAGGCCTAACTCGCCTTTATAGCGAGGGTAGTGAGAAGTGAGTACTTCACTTGGCTTATATCCCTTAAGCAATCGAATCGATGAACGGTAGGCCTCAACAAATCGATATGTGGGCGGAAAGGCAGGTGCACCATCTGCCAGGAGAACCGACTCTCCTAAAACTGCATCTCCGATGATCACTGCGCCAGTTTCTTCATCAAGTACGGATATATGTCCCCATGAGTGTCCCGGTGTGTGGAGTATTTCAACCATACGGCCACCTAGGTCAATGCGTTCGTTACCTGCAAAACCAATATCAATCTTTGTCTCAAAAGCAACGGTGCGAATGAAATCAACAGCCTCTTGCGATTCAGCAAAATCGTGATCATGAGCAAACTCGTTATAGCGATCATCAATCATGACCTGTAAATTCTCAATCATCGGGCGATCTCGCTCACCACAACAGATAAGCGCATTTGGCATGAGTTCCTTTACAGCACCATTTCCACCAGTATGGTCATAATCAGAGTGTGTATTGATGGCGTAGCGAACTTTATTGAGCGAAAGATTGTTAGCTTTAAAGTAAGGCACCAACGTTTCGCGGATTGATGCATCAAAACCTGTATCAACAAGCAAAATCTCTTCTTTGCCAACAATTGCATAGAGCGCAACGTAGCGTGGTCCTATAGGGCATTCGATCCGGTGTATTCCTGGGAGTATTTCCATTTTGTAGCTCTCCTATCTTCCTTTGAATTGTGGGGTTCGTTTTTCAGCAAATGCCGCGCGGCCTTCATCGCTATCTTCTGTCGTAAAGCAGTACGCAAATGTGTCGTTCTCGTACTGAAGTCCAATATCTATCGCAGTTGACATTGAGACTCGTACAAGATGTTTCGCGAGTTCCGAAGCAATGGGAGCGTTGGCTGCGATACGAGATGCAAGATCATCTACTTTTGAATCTATCTCGCTATCCTCAAAGACTCGATCGACTAGCCCCCATTTTTCTGCTTCCGCTGCAGTGACCATGTCACCGGTAAGTAACATTTCGAGTGCGCGGCCAGAAGACATAACTCGCGGAAGAAGTTGGGTATTTCCTGCACCGCCATGCCAGCCAAGCTTTATCTCGCCAGCACCAAATTTTGAATCGGGTGTGGCGTAGCGAATGTCAGACATCAACGCCATTTCAAGTCCACCACCAATGCAGTAGCCCCTGATTCTTGAAATAACTGGCTTGCGAATCTTCCAGATACCGCGTGCGTAATCGATACGGTTTCGCAATTGCCAATTTGATCCATAGTCATCTAAAACTTTGACATCACTTCCAGCCGAGAATGCCTTGCTTCCAGCCCCAGTGAGAACTACTACTCGTATCGAATCTTCGTTATTGATATGGCTCACTAATTCCAGGAGAGCCTTACCCATTGCGGGCGTCATCGTGTTGAGCTTTGCTGGACGATTTAAAGTGATCGTAGCCACAGCCCCTTCCTGCACATACAGCAATTCTTCAGGTAGCAGTGGTTGCGGACTCATTGCTTTGTCCCTTTCTTGCGCGCATCTGTCGATGCCTGGATTGCCTGACTTAAGAGCGCCTTCATAGCTGCTTCTGCAAGGTCAGCATCCTCTTCGACAATTGCATCGAGAACTGCTTGGTGTTGAATGAGGAAGCCCCCGTCATCAACGACGTGGCGCACCATGTCATCTCTAATTTTCAGAAGTGGAATAAACAACTTACCAATACGTTTCATCAATTCATTCTGAGTTGCATCCAAAAGAGCTTGGTGAAATGCCGCGTCCGCCTCGCCAATAGCTGGTGATTGTGGTCCTTCTTGATAAAAGGCATCGGTCATCTTCTTCAGTGAATTTGTCAGCGCAGAAATATCTTTACTTCCACGTCGCTTGGCCGCAATTCGAGCAACCCATGGTTCATAACTTGCACGCACTTCTTCAAGATCGCGCACCAGTTCGCGACCGAGTCCTGATGCTTGAAGCCAAGAGATGACATCTGGATCCAAGAGATTCCACTCGTGACGCTCTAAGACAATTGTTCCGGTCTTAGTGCGGGCACGGGTTAAACCTTTGTCGTGAAGCACCTTCAGGGCTTCACGTACAACAGTTCGACTGACGCCAAATTGAGCTTCCAATACATCGGATGTGATGACAGAGCCGGCTGCAATCTTTCCTGAAACTATTTGATTACCAAGTGAGATCACAATTTGAGTAGGCAAATTGCGAGCTATTTTGGTTTTCATAGAAGTGAGTCCGTTTCACAGATTGCTAGCGCTACTGGCCCTTGTCCCCAAGGAACAGAGAACCCGCGCGGAGTAAATTCATAGTGTGACTTCCGTGTTGATGCCATCACTGCGGCAGTTACATTTTGAAGTTCACCAGAGGCGTCAGTATCCGCAATTACCCCAGCAAGTGCATTGATCATCGCTGGCTTCACAATTGACTCATCAACGATTCCGAGTTTGATGGCACGAGCAAAACCGGTGGCCATAAATCCAGCCGTTGATCCTTCTTCGCCAGAACGTTCACTATCAACGACGCACCACCAACGACCATCTTCGCGCTGTAGTTTGATCATCGAATAGATGAGTTTCGTTGTGGCATCCTGGATTTTCTTTCGGCCAGGATGATCAAGAGGTATGTTCTTGAGGACATCGAGCATCCCAAGTAGCGCCCAGCCTTGGCCGCGACCCCAACCTGGCGCCCATGTTCCTTCAACTCCATTCATAAAGAAGTGATCAAAGATTCCGTTCTCCTTTTGCAAAGCATCGATATATGCATGCGCTTGGTCAACGCCAACCTCAATCAGCTCTTTCTTGCCCGTCTCTTTACCTAGAGCTGTGAAGAATGGAGGATCAAAGTGGAGACAGTCAACGCATGTTCCACCCGGTGGGTTTGCAAGCCATTCGGCTTCATTCTTAGGTAGTTCTTCTCCACCGTAAGGTGGAATCAAACAGAGAGATTCCCATGTGTCATAAATTCCACGATCTTTTGTGCGACTCATTAAATATGTTGCCAAAAGATTCAGAGACTCGATGATGCTCTTATCTTTAGTCTCATGAGCGACCTCAACCATGGCTACACCTGGCGCAGTGCAATCAAGGCGACGAAATGGCTCTGGTCGACTTGCCCAGGCACGAATCCAGCCATTTGCAAAGGCGAAATAAGTTGGGTCTTTGAGTAAACGCCCTGTCTCTAAAATTCCCTCAAAACCTGTTGAGTCTCCAAAGTTCCAACTCTTATAAGGCATTGCAAGGAGTGATTTCCCTACTTTTTCTAGGAGTGCGATTCTTTCTTCGCGCGATGGAAGTGCTGGTGCTTGAGTCATTGATTTACCGTCCCTTGAATTCTGGTTTACGTTTTTCTGCAAAAGCTCTCTGTCCTTCGGCTGCATCTTCAGTTGTCATGCAATATGAGAATGAGTCATTCTCATATAGAAGTGCGGTTTCAAGCGGCATGCTCTGAGACATGCGCACCATGTGCTTAGTCATCTGTGCTGCAATCGGCGCTTTCTCAGCTATCGATTCTGCAATCGCAATTGCACGATTGAGAACTTCTTCCCTTGGAACAATCTCTTGGACTAATCCCATGCGAAATGCGGAATCTGCAAGTACTGATTCACCATGCAAGAGAAAGAGCGAAGCATTTCCGGGACCTACTCTGTGTGAGAGTAATTGTGTCTGCCCTGAACCACCGTGCCATCCCCATCGAATTTCACCCGCCATGAACTTTGCATCAGGGGAAGCTACGCAGATATCTGAGGCACAGGCCATTTCAAGTCCGCCGCCAATGACCCACCCATGAAGTGAGGCAACAACAGGTTTCTTGATAAGCCAGATTGCTCGTGCATAATCGAGATTCCGATCAAATCTATTTCGGTATTGCCAGTTGGTTCCGTACTCATCTAACTCAGTGAGATCGCTACCCGCACAAAATCCTTTTTCACCTTTGCCGTAGAGCACAACAGAGCGAATATCGAGGTTGTTATTTATCTCGTAGATGTAGCTATTCATCTGCTCATCCATGACTACTGTCATCGCATTAATTTTCTCTGGACGGTTGAGGATGAGATGTGCGACTTTGCCATGTACCTCAAAATCCACTTGCCCTGATAGTGCTGCAGCCATTTCTTACTCCTTCACTGTTCCGACGGCGCCAGAGTTAATGAGTTCTTCAACCTTCTTGGCTGGCATTCCCAGAAGATCAATCAAGATTTCCTTTGTATGTTCACCGAGAGCCGGCGCTCCGCGGCGAATCGACGGTGGTGTATCTGAAAGGCGAACTGGCGGCCGAACAGTTTTTGCACTTCCTCCACGCATCTGCGGTTGATCCCAGATGTACTTTGTTTCGATAATGTGTGGATCATTGACTAAATCTTCATAGTCATAAACCGGTCCACACCAAGCGCCAACTCGATCGCAGATTTCAATCCACTCAGCTGTGGTCTTATCTTGGAAGCTATGACGAATCAATTTATAGATTTCATCGCGATGTTTATGTCCATCGTTGTAGTGATCCAATGTGCGTAAGAAATCATTATCTAAAACTTCCCCAAGTACTGGAAGTGGCACCATAGCCAGAGTTAACCAAGCATCTTTTGTCTTATAGACCCCGTACGGTGCAGGAATTGATGCGTGTGCACTACGTTCTTCCATACGAGTTGGCATTCGACCGGTATTGAGAAAAGTTACAATCTCTTGTAGTTGACAATCCATAACAACTGACAACATATCGATTTCAACATGTTGGCCAGTGCCAGAGTTATGTCTTGACTCAATTGCGGCAAGAATTCCAATGACCGCTTGGTATCCAGTCATAACATCGGCGCCCCATAGCGCACTTGGTGTTGGATCATCACCGAGAGCTCCGACGCTAAACATGGAGCCGCTATATCCCTGAACAATGAGATCTTGTCCCGGACGATCGCGATATGGACCTGAAGAACCATATCCAGATATTGAACAGTAAACGATTCGTGGATTGATCTTCTTGAGATCTGCATATCCGATTCCGAGTCGATCTGCAGTTCCATATCTAAAATTCTGCAAGAAGACATCTGACTTCTTCACTAACTCATAGAGAACTTCTTTGCCTTCTTCGCTTTTGAGATCAATGGATAGTGATCGCTTATTGCGATTAACGGCAAGGAATGTTGTCATCTCCCCATTGCTTTGGCGATCTTCGAATCCGCGAGTTCGATTGAATTCACCATTTACCGGCGGTTCAATTTTTATAACATCTGCGCCGAGATCACCCAGCCTTGTTCCTGCAATAGGTCCGGCCAACATTTGTGTGGCATCTATAACGCGAAGATTTTCTAGAGCACCTTTAGCTAAATTCATGGATAGATACTTTCTTATGAAGAATTCAATGTCAACGATTATCCGCCGCCATCTACCTGTTTTTTCCTGTGCTGACCTGCGGTTTTACAACTAATTAGGCAAATCGGCAGCTCAGGCCGCCATCGACAATCCAGTCAGCCCCGTTCACAAATGAGGCATCCTCAGAGAGTAAGAAGGTGACAACCTTTGCGATCTCTGATGTCTTTGCCATACGTGCCATCGGCTGAACAGCTAAAGATTCAATGCGCTTTTCAGGAAGACGCGTGAACCACTCCTCGAGAAGAGGTGTCAAGGTGTATCCAGGAGAAACCGCATTTGTGCGGATCTGATGAATACCTTCATCGAGTGCCAAGTTGCGAGTCAGACCAATGACACCTGACTTTGCAGCGGCGTAGGGAAAATACTTTGGAAATGTCATTCGTGCGTGAATCGATGCAATGTTAACAATCGAACCCTTTTTAGCAGCACGCATTGAAGGCAGTACCAACTTTGCAGTATGCCAAACGCTCTTGAGATCTACATCAAAGAACTTGTTCCATTCATCATCAGTCATTTCAACTGGATCTGCATTTGAATTAACTCCTGCATTGTTGACTAGACAAGTAATCGGGCCGAGCTCTTTTACGATTGCATCGTGGGCTACTTTGAGAGAATCAAACTTTCCCACATCTGCTTGATGAAACATCACCTTAAAACCCTGGGCTGTTAATTCGGCTGCATAGGCCTCACCCGCCGGGACTACGATGTCACAGAAAGAGACGCGCGCTCCTTGCTGCGCAGCATCTAAAACTATCGCTGCTCCGATTCCAGCTGCTCCGCCTGTAACAAAGACATGTTCATTTTGTAGTTTCATTTTTTTACCAATCTGCTACTGAGCCATCGTTATGGAACCATTGAACCGGATTACCCGATACAAAGGGGTGTTTTTCTGCTTCTTTTTCATCCATCTCAACGCCAATTCCTGGCGCAGTCGGTGGATAAATATGTCCATCTTTGATTTCTGGAACTCCAGTGAAGACCTCTGAGCGCCAAGAAACATCTGAACGCATCACCTCTTGGATTAAGAAATTAGGAGTAGTCAAACCAAGGTGAACGTTGACCATAGTTGCGATGGGGCCAAGTGGGTTATGCGGAGCCATAGTGACGCCATATGTATCGCAGAGCGCTGAAATCTTTCGTAACTCAGTAACTCCGCCTGCATGACAGACATCCGGTTGGGCAACATCAATGAGTCCATCTTCCAAAAGTGGGAGAAATTCAGCACGGTGAAGTAGTCGCTCACCTGTAGCAAGCGGAACCTTGATCTTTTCCCGGGCCCTCTTTAAAGCTTCATGTTGATCGGGCGGCACAATTTCTTCAAGAAAGAGGGGGTTATATGGAGCTAACACTTCAGCATATTGAATTGCCATAGCTGCGGTCGTTCTTCCATGGAAATCAATCATGATATCTACATCAGGTCCTGCAGTCTTTCTTGCTGTTGCCATTAATTCACCCGCATGACGCAGTTTGGCGGCATCACCAAGTGGGGCAGATTGTGGGACAGCAAGAATCTTCACTGCAGTAAATCCATCTTTAATACTCTGCTTCATCTTCTCTTCAAAAGAACTTACCGTGTCAGAGTTATATACGGCATCAGAATTTCCGCCACCAAGATGGTCGTACATGCGAACTCGATCACGGGCTAGGCCACCGAGAATTCGCCAAAGTGGAACGTTGAGATCCTTTGCCGAAATATCCCATAGCGCTTGATCAATTCCGCTTATTGCAGACATAGTCACCGCTCCACCCTTAAAGAATGGATGACGATAAAGAATCTGCCAGTTACGTTCGATTTCGCGTGGGTCGCGGCCGACAAGTAGGGGCGCTAAATCTTCAACTGCGCCGACCACGGCACGTGTCTGAAATTCAAGAGTTGCTTCGCCGATTCCGATGAGCCCGGGTGCATCTGTATACACACGCACAACTACCCAGTTGCGCATCTTTGCGTTGACAACTGTCGTTGTGATCTTAGTTATTTTCATAATCCACCTTTTTTCACTTTCTCTATTTCAGAAACGAAAGCAGTAACGCGAGATGGAATCTCTGAAATTCCTCCACCCAATAAAGGTCCTCCGACCCCGAAGCCCATTGCACCGACTGCAAACCAATCCTTGATATTTTCTATACTCACTCCCCCAGTAACTAACCATTGAGCTTCGGGAAATGGGTCACGTACCGCTTTAAGGTAAGCAGGACCAAAGTGTGAAGCTGGGAAGAGCTTTAACACTTTTGCTCCCGCTTGCAACGCTCGCGCGACATCAGTGGGGGTCGCAACACCTGGAATTGATAGCAGATTGAGATCGAGGGTCTTTTTGATCACAGCAGCATCTGTGTGAGGTGAGAGAACAAAGGTAGCTCCAGCTTTCTTTGCACTCATGACGTGTGCAGGGCTCATTGCTGTTCCCACACCAACGGTGATGCCTTTAATCGCTGAATACTCTTCAATCAAATCAAAAACATCAGGTGTTGTGGTCGTAAATTCAAAGCAGGTGATTCCTGCACCGTGAAGTGCCGCAGCGGAGCTGCGTGCCTCAGCCGAGGTCTTGGTGCGAATAATCGCTACAAGTGCCGACTTCTCTATTGCATCAAGTGCACTCACGAGATTTTCTCCAAACTCTGAGAGCTGACACCAGATGTGCCATATGGAAGCCCTGTCCAATCCCCTAGATGCGATGCCACTAATGCACCACATTTACTTCCCTGCAATATTGCATCATCCAATGGAAGTCCACCCAATAGTCCTGCAATAGTTCCGCCAACAAATGCATCACCAGATCCAACTGGATCGACAACTTTTACAATATCTGGAGTGATATCAAATCTCTCTCCATTATGGAGAATGCGCATTTTTTGGTCTCCTGCGGTCATGATGGCTATCTTTGCACCCGCAGCGCTAGCTAGTCGAAGGTTCTCCTCTGGATCCTTGCTTCCCCACACCACTTCGTATTCATCTACTCCGCCTACAACCAATTCAACATTCTGTATCAAGGAGCGAAGAGCCTTTGATGCATCAGATTCGCTCCAGAGTTTTCGGCGCAAATTGATATCAAAGCTCACTGGAATACCGTTCTTCCGAGCCAGCTCCATCGCCTTTGCCACTGCTGCGGCAGAACTTTCGGAGATTGCAACGGATATTCCAGTTACATGCACCCAGCGAGATGAAGCTATCGCCTTCTCCTCAATATCTTCAACAGAGATGGTCGATCCTGCAGAAGATTTACGTAAGTAGGTAACATCGATTGGATTTTCTTGACCTCGGTTTCGAACCAGTGCCGGCGTGTACGAATCTACCTTTTTAACAGAATCTACATCCACCCCCTCACTCTTAAGACTCTGGAGAATATTCTTCCCCAATTGGTCAGTTCCTACTCGAGAGATTAATGCGGCGCTCAATCCAAGTCTGGTGACAGCTACAGCAACATTAGCTTCAGCACCTGCGACTGATAATTCAAATTTACTTGCAGTCGCGACATCATCTGTATCAACGGCAAGAAAGAGCGCCATGACTTCTCCAAGTGTGTAGAGATCAGACATTAGCCTGTACTTCCTCGATGAGTGCAAGCATCTCTTCGATTTCTAGCGCAGTCTGTGCATCCAAGGAAACTGTTGGAGTTCGACAGTAATTACTCTCGATAATTCCACGTCTGTAAAGCACATCCTTCTCTGCAGCAATGAGAAGTTCTAAATTCGAAATCCACTTCGCCACACGAGGTATAAATCGATTGAGTCGTGATTCAAATTCCTGTTGATTGCCTTCGAGCAGCGCACGTTCGGCCCATAGGTAGAGATCAGTAAGACCACAACCAGGTTGGAGTCCATCGGCACCTGCGGCAACGCCTTCCTTCCAGAATATTCCACCCCAACCAATGAGAGTTCTTACTCGGCCATCGGTGAGTGATGTAACGGTCTTTATTGATTCTGTTGGAGGATTCGCCTCGCACTTTATAATCTTTAAATTCTCATACTTATTTGCAAGATGAATCAGGCCAGTGACATCGGCCATCCCACCCGCCTGCGGCAGATGTTGAATGACAACTGGGAGTTTGACTGATTTCAAAATTGATTCAAGATGAAAATCTATCTGTGCCGCGGAAGGTGAGAAGAATGTTGGAGGCAGAATATTGATGTAATCAACACCCATGGCTTCATAATCTTTAGCCCGATTTACTGCCAACTCCGACGAGTGATCTGCGACCGTTGTGATCACTTTGAGATTTGAGCCTTCTCGTTCGGTGAGGAGAATATCTAAAAGTTGATAGCGCTCCGGATCTGAGAGTTTGATGTTCTCGCTGGCCACCCCGAAAAAAAGGGTGGATTGAGTTCCAATTCCGATGATCCACTGGCAGAGAGCTCGGAAACTTTCGTAATCGACTTCACCACTTTTGGTGAATGGTACGGATAAAACCGGACAAACGCCTTTGATGCTCATCCGGTTTTATCCTTTAATGCTTACTGCTTAACGCTTTACACGTTTAGAAATAATCGCCTGCAAGATTACCGAGGCGATAATTACAAGTCCAAAGAATATTTGGGTGTAAAACGCTGTAAGTCCTGAAGCAACAATTCCTGCATTGATTGCACCGATGATGAATGAACCAACAAAGGTGCCCGTCAATGTTCCAATACCTCCGAAGACCGATGTACCTCCGAGGAAGACAGCGGCGATTGAGTTCATCAGCTGACCTTCACCCATGGTTGGCCAGAAGTAAGAGATATCGAATGAGCTAATGAGACCTGCAAATGCAGCAAAGAAGCCCATGATTGCGAAGGTGCGACGCTTAACCTTATTAACATTTACACCCATAAGTTGTGCTGAAGTTTTGTTATCTCCAGTAAGGAAAATATGAGCACCAAATCGTGTTCGGTTCAGTATGTACCAAAGAATTCCAGTGACGATAATCGTCCACCAGAATTGATTAGCGATTCCAAAGAAAGTTCGACCAACTAGAATCTCTTTAATCCCATCCAACTCTGGATCGGTGAGTGCAACTCCTGAACCATTCATCCAAGCAAGTTCGATTCCTCGGAAGAGGAACCCTGTTCCGATGGTGATTACCAGAGAAGGAATAGCAAAGCGTGTAGTGAGCCAGCCATTGCAATAGCCACAAATAACACCAATTACTAGAGCGACTGCGATTCCAAGCCAAACATTTCCAGTGCCCGTATAAATCTTGGCAAATCCACCCGTTGCTAACGCGCTGATAGAAGGGAATGACAAATCAATCTCTCCGGTAATGACAATGAGCGTTAGCGGGATAGCCATAATTGCGAACATTGGAGTGGTTGATGCAAATGCCAGGTAGATATCTTTTGATGTAAAGGTCTCAGCTGCAGTGACTACAAATGCAAGCCAAATCAAAATTCCAACCGACCAAATACCGAATTGCATTCCAAATCGGCGCCAAAATGAAGGTGGGCGAGCTGAGTTACCCTGAATCGCTGCCTTAGAATTCTGAGTCATTTGATTACTGCTCCTTTAGTGAGCCGGTACGCGCTACGCGGTACATGCTCTCGATTAGTTCATCCATGGTGATTTCGCTCTTCTTATAATTTCCAGCCACTTTGCCTCGATCTAGAACAATCATGCG
Organism: Candidatus Nanopelagicaceae bacterium; assembly: GCA_965268205.1. Classification (GTDB taxonomy): domain Bacteria; phylum Actinomycetota; class Actinomycetes; order Nanopelagicales; family Nanopelagicaceae; genus Planktophila. The sequence continues at coordinate 1,151,814 of OZ254161.1, forward strand.
ATCTACAGCTGGATAAATGTGGAAGATATTGTGATCAATAAAAATTGCAGATCGTCCCGACTTCTTGATCTCTTGTACGAAATCCAGAGTCTTCTTAGTCTCAGAGAGAGAAAGTCCGACAGTTGGCTCATCCAAAATTACAAGCTCAGCTTCAAAGTGAAGAGCTCTCGTAATTGCCACGCCCTGCTTTTCGCCACCTGACATCGTTAACACGGCATTATCAGGATGGATAGCAGTTGATGTAAAACCCATATGTTCGTTCATTAAACGAGAAGCTTCTGCCTTCATGCTCTTGACATCTAACTTCCCAAATTTGTTCACCAATTCTCGGCCCATATACATATTTCGCCAGATTGGTTGCAACTCGCAGAGTGCGCGCTCTTGGTAAATTGTCTCAATTCCGAGCTCACGTGCTTTGGCGACGTTCCATGTAGAAATCTTCTCGCCCTTAAACCAAATCTCTCCACCATCATCGGGTTGATGGAAACCCATAATTGTCTTTACCAGAGTTGACTTACCGGCACCATTGTCGCCGAGCAAACCCACGATCTCACCAGGATAAATTGCGAGATTGACTTCTGAAAGTGAGCGAACCTCACCAAATGTTTTCGATACGTTCTTTAACTCAATTACTGGTGTTGCAGTGTTCACATGCATCCTTTCGTTGGAGTATCGGCCAGAGGTAGAACCTCTGGCCGATACTCTTCGCAACTCTTTCTAGATTATCTAGAGAGATTTATTAACGAATTTCCTTAATTGCTAATGGTGCAACAACTGCAACGTTAGCCTTATCGAGGAATCCACCAGAAGTGTTAACTGACAAACCTGAGAAACCAAACTTCTTGGTCAAGCAGATCTGCAGGATTGGTAGATATCCCTGTAGGAATGGCTGCTGGTCAATAGAAAGTGTTAGGTAACCACTCTCAATTGCTGTAACAGCTGCTGGAGTAACGTCGAAACCAGAGAAGAATACTGATCCTGGCTTCTGGTTAGCTGCCTTCATGTATGTCTCAGCAGCACCTGTCAACCCACCGTGATCAGTGATAACAGCCTTGATTCCTGGGTTCTTCTTCATGATTGCAACGTAGGTGCTTGCACCTGCTGCAGGTGTTGTGTTTGTTGCCTGATCAATTTCTTGATACACAACTGTGATTCCAGCCTTCTTGAAGCCATCAATCGCACCAACTGTACGTTGTGCACGATCTCCAGCTGCAGCCTTAAGGCCCCAAACAAATGCCTTGCTGCCCTTCTTTAGCTTTCCACGCTTTACAGTTTCAGTTGCAAGATCGAAACCAGCCTTGTAAAGCTGTGCTCCAACATAACCGAAGCCCTTTGCTGCGTACTTAGCTTGAAGTGCTGTTAGTTCAGAGTTAAGAGAAGTAACAATTACTCCCTTTTTGAAAGCTTCATCAACAATTGGCTTTGTAGCTGCTGGGCCACCAAAACCATAAATTGCCATTCCGTCAGGCTTTGTTGCAAGGCCTTCTTTCATCTGCTGAATTAACTTATTTGAATCCCAGTCAGAGAAGTAGTACTTAACATCTGCGCCAAGATCCTCAGCGGCTTGCTTGTAACCGTTGTAAACGTTATTCGCGAATGGTCCACCTTGTGGTCCACCAGGGTATGCCGCGATGTTAACTCCTGAACACCATCCAGAAGCTGCTTGTGCTGGCGCTGCTGCACCTGCGACTACTGTCAGAGAAACAGCAAAAGCAGCGGCTACAATGCTCGCTTTGATTCGAAGTGATTTCATTAACTGCCTCCTAAGGTTTGAATCGAAAATCGACCCGCCCCTTTTATACTTCATACTTAATGGATAAAACAAGGGTTTTCTGTCGCGCATTGATAACGTTTACATAACTTACGGATCTAGCGCTCTAGATTCTTTTTTGAGCTAAATTGATAGGCCTAATCAGCGTCAAAAAAAGAATAAATGCTTTTTACGCATAAGAAAACCTGACGGGCGTGGATCGCGTTTCTTACGGGAATGAAGGTTCCTTTAGTACGTCGCGCGTCCACCTGAAATGTCGAAGGTGAAGCCCGTTGTAAATGAACAAGCTGGAGATGCCATAAATGCAATCATTTCAGCAACTTCTTCTGACTCTCCGATGCGACCCATTGGGATTCGAGAGAGCATGTATTTCATTGTTTCCTCTGTTGTATTCTCGTTAATCGCTGTACGAATAACGGCAGGTGCTATTGAGTTGATGACCACGCCAGAAGCTGCAGCCTCTTTTGCTACACCTTTGACATAACCAATGAGTCCCGCCTTTGCAGTGTTGTAAGGGGACATACCTGGGTTTCCTTCTTTACCTGCAATGGATACAACCTGAACTATCCGGCCGTATTTACGTTCCTTCATCAGAGGCATTACCGCTTGAGTAATCCAAATCGCTCCAAAGAGATTTACTGTCAATGGTTTAAGGAATTGATCCCAGCTAATGCTTTCTGTCAGCGTTCCTGTTGGACCGGTAATACCTCCAGCATTTACTACTGAATCAATTTTGCCGTACTCAGTTTCAATAGATTTAACGGTTGTTCGTACATTCTCTTCAGAACCTAAATCAAGGATCTGGAATGAGGCGCTACCGCCATTATTTTTAATCTCTTCGACAACGGACTTCAATCCCGCTTCGTTTACATCGAGAGCTACCACATGGGCGCCCCGGCTTGCCAGAAGTACTGCAGTTGCTCGACCAATTCCACTTGCTGCGCCAGTAACTATGGATACCTGATCAATGAGGGATATGCGGTCTTGTGACATTCTGAGCCCTTCGATTATGCGCAACAAAATTTTCGGCGCTTATTGATTATGAGCTCCAACTTACACTAACTTTAATTCAGTAGAAATCTCTCTTCATAATTATTTTTAAGGGGTTTGAGGATGTCAAAGAAAATCTCAGTCGAAGTCTTTGATGCGAGAAAGTGCTATCTCGGGGAAGGTCCCACCTCATCTGGGCCTGGCAATAACCACGTGATGTGGGTGAATATCCTTGAAAATCAAGTCATGTGGCGCAACCTCGAAACCGGTATCACGGGCGGCTATGACACTGCAGAGCATGTTTCTTTCGCCATCCCGCGCACACAAGGCGGCGAAGTATTAGGAACGGTCAGTGGCCCGGTCTTGCGAGATTCTGACGGCACTATCCATCAACTTCCCACACGATCGACTGTTCCTGGCGATGTAGATAACTTCCCAACCCGCTGGAATGATGCAAAAGTTTCCCGCAACGGTGACTTAATTCTTGGAACTATGACTTATGACGTGAAACCTGATGAAGGTGCGCTCTACCGCTATGTGCCAAATAGTTCTTTTCTAGAGCGCATTGTTGATGATGTAACTATCAGCAATGGAATGGATTGGTCTTCTAAAAATGATTCATTCTTCTACATAGATACGATGAAACTAAGTATTGATAAATTTGATCTCGCACCTGATGGTCGCGCTATTTCCAATCGAAAAGCTATGTGGACAGTTCCTGAAGGTGATTCAGGTCTTCCAGATGGCATGTCAATCGATGCAGAAGATGGCTTATGGGTTGCATTCTGGGGCGGTTCTGTTGTTCGCCGCTTCGATAAGGATTTCACCATCACAGCGGAAATCAACATTCCTGCGCCTTACGTTACGAGCTGCGTATTTGCTGGACCGGAATTAGATACATTGATTATTACGACGGCACATAACGGTGAAGCCGATGCTCCATCTCAGGCCGGTATGACATTTATCTGTAAACCTGGCGTCAAAGGAGTTGTGACCAATCTCTTCCCAATGTAAGTACAGGGATGGCTACACTAAGGCTTAAATTTTATTCACCGCGGAAAGAGTTTTTCGCCTCAAGAGATTGGTCTACACACATGGCTAACTGGCCTTCAACGCGAGATCCAAAAGGACCGATGAAGAAGTCAATCGCTCTGCTCAAGAATCAAGGCGTACAGAGTCAAGATGCGGATGCAATTCCAGAATCAGCCAAGCGATTCAAAGATGGAAATCGTTGGAAGATTGAAATTCCATCCGTTGAAGGGCCTGCCGCATTTAAAGTTGTTTTAGCCGAGGCAAAGAGTCGTAAGTTGAAAATTGATCGAATCTCTCAAGGCTCAGGCATCATGATGCAGACTGATGCTGAAATCAAAGAGATGGTAGCGATAGGCAAGAAGGAGAAGATTGAGGTCTGTCTCTTCGTTGGCCCTCGCGCAGCATGGGATATTGGAAAACAACCGGTCTCTTCTGCCGGTGGAGTTGCCGCTCCTACATTACGTGGTGCAGATCAACTTCGTTATGCAGTTGAAGATGTTCTGCACGGAGCAAGTCTTGGGCTTCGTTCTGTACTAGTCGGAGATTTAGGACTCCTTGCAGTTCTTGGGGAGGCCAAGAGAAAAGGTGATCTTCCAAAAGATTTCATCTTGAAGACTTCGGTAGCTCTACCTTGCACAAATCCTGCGACTGCAAAGGCCCTTGAAGATTTAGGCGCCTCAACGCTCAACCTTGCAACAGATCTTTCGCTTCAACAAATCGCTGCAATTCGCGCGCAGGTGGATGTGCCACTAGATGTCTACGTTGAGGGTCCGGATGACTTCGGTGGAGCTGTACGTCATTATGAAGTTCCCGATCTCGTTCGAGTTGCTGCTCCTGTCTACCTCAAATTCACAGTGCGCAACTCTCCTGGTTTATATCCAGCTGGTGGTCATATCCAGGGACTCGTTGAATCCACAGCGCGCGAACGAGTTCGCAGAGCATCTATTGGACATTCCATGCTCACTCGCTACGACTATAAAGGCTGATTTGTGGGCAAGAGCAACGTCCTGATCTTTGGTGCAACGGGTGCGCTCGGAAGCGCAATTCATGCTCGATTTACCAAGGCTGATTGGAATATCTACTGTGCAGTGCGTTCGCCTTCCACATTACCTCAATCATTTCTTCTACCGATAACTAAGGAGAATCTTCCTTCAGAGATCGCTGATGTCGAATTTGATGCAGTCATCTTTGCGCAAGGAACCAATTCCAACGGAAACGTCATGGATACAGAGACTTCTGAACTTTTGCGAGTCTTTGAAGGCAATGTTGTAGCAATAACTGAGGCAACTGCTGGGTTGATGCACCACAACAAAATAAAGCAAGGCGCTCGAATTGTGATCTTAAGTTCGCTATGGGAGCTAATGACACGTCAGGATAAAATGGCTTACACCGTCTCCAAAGCTGCAGTAGGTGGGCTCGTTAGGTCTATGGCAGTCGATCTAGGTCGTGCAAAGGGAATTCTGGTTAATGGAATCCTTCCTGGAATTGTGAGAACTCCCATGGCAGAGAAGTTGCTTGCTCCAAGCCAGATTGAAAACGTTGCACATTCAACTCCAGGTGGAAGACTTGTTACGCCAGAAGATGTGGGAAATAGCACTTACATATTGGCATGCGAATCAAATACAGCGATTTCAGGCCAGAGTATCTTTGTAGATAACGCATTCTCCGTTGCGAGAGTAATTTAAGTTATGAGCGTTGAACTTCTCACTGAGGATACGGTAGTTGCCTATCTGCAATCCCGTGGAGTTATTTCATTTAATGAAACGGCAACAGTAGAAGTTCTTACTGGCGGAGTTTCAAATGTAGTACTTGCAGTTCAGACTCAATCGAAAGATATCGTCCTCAAGCAAGCTTTGGCTGAATTAAAGGTTGCAACAAAATGGGAGGCAGATCAACGCAGAGCCATCGTTGAAGCCCATGCAATAGAGACTTTTCATGCACTCTCCCCCGATCAGGTTCCTGCGCTCATCGATTATGACCCAGATGTATTCACTTTAGTTCTTCAACGAGTTCCGCATTCTGCAACAGTTTGGAAATCAGATTTACTGGACGGAACTATCTACCCTGAAATTGGCGCGAAACTCGGCCATACCTTGGCTACATGGCATAACTTTGGTCTTACCTCAGAAGTGGCTCGTAAGAACTTCTCTGAAGATTTACTCTTTGAGCAACTTCGTATCACCCCTTTCTATGGCACCGTGGCTGGAAAAAATCCAGAGTTATCTCCAAAGATAATGAGCCTTGTCGATGAACTAAAGAGCAAGAAAACAACTCTGGTTCATGGCGACTTTTCACCGAAGAACATCATGATCAGCAAAGAACGTGATGTATACATTTTGGATTTTGAGGTAACGCATACTGGAAATCCTGTCTTTGATTTAGCATTTCTTACAGCTCACTTACTCTGTAAATTCTTCCGGGAAGAAAATCCAGATAAACGCATGAGCCTTCGTCAAACTGCTCAAGATTTTCTCCATGCATATGATGCACAGAGCGAGGTAGCCCATTCACCCACTCTTGCTTGGCACACGGCTCTGATTGCTCTTGCCCGTGTTGAAGGAACATCTCTGGTCAACTATTTGGATGAGTCTGCTCAAGACCGGCTAGCACGACACTGTAAGAGTGCGCTCTCTCGTGAAGATCAATTGCATTTACTGGAGCTATTTACAGAGGACGTGCTATGAAGATATCGAAGATTCTCGGATACCAAGTTCTTGATTCACGTGGGCGCCCCACTGTGGCTGCCTCTATCACGCTTGCAGATGACTCTATCCATACTGCGCGCGTGCCCTCGGGTGCTTCAACAGGTGCTCACGAAGCAGTTGAGTTGCGCGATGCAGGTTCATCTCTTGCAGAGAAATTTTATGGCGGCAAGTCAGTATTTATGGCGGTTGCAAATGTAAATACGAAGATTGCACCCGCGCTGCTTGGCAAGGAAATCTCACTTGAAGAAGTTGACCGCACCATTAAAGGAATTGATCCATCAGAGAATCACAGCGGATTAGGCGCAAATGCCACTCTGGCTCTCTCTCTTGCTGCCGCGAAAGCGGAAGCACACAGTAAGAACCAATCTCTCGCTCGACTCTTTACGCCACAAGGTGATCTCTTACTGCCCATGCCAATGGTAAATATCCTCTCTGGTGGAGCTCACGCTAATCGCACCTTAGATATTCAAGATGTTTTAGTGCTCCCGCACGGTGCCAAAAGTTTCTCTGAAGCTCTTTCATGGATTGTTGCGATACGCGAACTCGCTGCTGTTCGTGGCCGCGAGAAAGGCCTCGTCACTCATCTCGTTGCTGACGAGGGTGGGCTTGGAATTCCATTTGATTCCATAGATGGTGCTTGTTCATTTGTAGTCTCATGTATCCAGGAGCTTGGACTCAAGCCAGGGACAGATGTTTCGCTGGCTCTAGATATCGCCTCCACTCAATTCTTTACTGGAGGAAAGTACGAATTACATAATGCTAAGAAGAGTTACACACCAACTGAATTTGTTGACTTCATCGCAACCCTTGTTAAGAATCAACCGATAATCTCAATCGAAGATCCTTTCGCAGAAGATGATTGGAGTTCATGGAGTAGTTATGCTGAGATTGCACCAAAGCAATTGCAATTACTCGGTGATGATCTATTCACAACAAGCCCATCACGACTTGAACGTGGAATCTCCGAAAAAAGTGCAAACGCAATTTTGATTAAGCCGAATCAGAACGGGCTCGTCTCTGACACTCTTCGTGTTCTAGAAAGCGCCCATAAAGCGGGCTTCAAAACTGTAGTCTCTGCTCGTTCTGGAGAAACTGAAGATAGTTGGCTTGCAGATTTAGCTACTGGCTGGAAGGCGCAACAGATTAAAGTTGGTTCTACCCATGGCTCTGAGCGCAACGCAAAGTGGAATCGCTTGCTTGAGTTAGAGGCCACGGAAGAGACGAAGTTCGCCCAACCTTTTTAACTAGCCTGTTTTAACTTAGGTCCTTCTCACTAGTGCGAGTGACGAGGAATTCCCGATCCACTTCCACCTACGAGGAAGTCAAAGTCAGCGCCCAAGTGTGCTTGTTGAACATGCTGCACATACAGTCGTGACCAACCGCGATCAGGAAGTTCATTGGGATTACTCCACTTTGCACGGCGTTCGGCAAGTACCTCTTCGCTGACATGCAAAGTAAGAGAACGATTTGGAACATCGAGTTCGATCTCATCTCCATTTTCAACGAGAGCAAGTGGGCCTCCAGCTGCACCTTCTGGTGAGACGTGAAGTACTACGGTGCCATAAGCAGTTCCACTCATGCGAGCATCAGAGACGCGCACCATGTCGGTAATACCCATCTCAAGAATCTTCTTAGGTAGAGGCATATTTCCAACTTCAGGAAAACCTGGGTATCCCATTGGCCCAGCGTTACGAAGCACCAGAACCGTATCTGGTGTGACATCTAGATCTGGATCGTCTGCAACTTCCAAATACTCTTCAATGCGATCGAAGACCATCGCAACACCGCGGTGTTGCAAGAGTGAAGGAGTTGCCGCAGAAACTTTGAGAACTGCTCCATTTGGAGCCAGTGAGCCGCGCACAACAACGATTCCTGAGCCAGCTTTTTGGAACGGAGTATCGAATGGAGTAATGACATCGTCATTCCATGATTTAGCGTTCGCGATATTCTCCGCCACAGTCTTTCCAGAAACTGTGATCTGGTCAGTGTGGAGGAGGCCTTCGATCTCTTTCATAACTGCAGGCAGACCGCCAGCATCGAAGAACTCTTCCATCAAATACTCACCTGATGGCATCAGGTTAACGAGAACTGGGACTTCTCGAGCTAGGCGATCGAAGTCTTCGAGCTCGAGCTTCACACCGATTCGGCCGGCGATTGCAAGTAAGTGAACAACCGCATTGGTAGAACCACCAATTGCAGCGTTAACGCGAATCGCATTTTCAAATGCCTCGCGGGTAAGAATTTTTGAGAGTTTCTGATCTTCATGAACCATCTGAACAATGCGACGGCCAGCTTCATGTGAAGTTGAATATCTACGCGCATCTACCGCAGGAATTGCCGCACTGCCTGGCAATTGAACGCCCAGTGCTTCAGTTACGCATGCCATTGTTGAAGCGGTACCCATTGTCATACAGCTACCGTTTGAACGGGCCGAGCAGCTCTCCATCGCAAAGAATTCTTCAATTGTCATCTTGCCGGCGCGGAGCTCTTCGCTGTATTTCCAAACCGCTGTGCCAGAACCAAGTGTCTTACCTTGATATCGACCATTGAGCATTGGTCCGCCTGTAATCATCAAGGTTGGAAGATCCACACTCGCGGCTCCCATGAGTAATCCAGGAGGTGTTTTATCGCAACCAGCAAGAAGTACAACGCCATCTAATGGATTTGCGCGAATGAGTTCTTCGGCCTCCATCGCAAGTAGGTTGCGATACAACATTGTTGTTGGGCGCATAATCGGCTCACCTAGAGACATAGCTGGAAATTCAAGAGGGAATCCACCGGACTCCCATACGCCGCGCTTTACGGCTTCAGCGACTCGATTGAGGTGACCGTTGCAAGGATTGAGTTCAGACCATGTTGATGCGATTCCAATAACTGGCTTATTGATGAAGACATCCGGTGCATACCCTTGGTTGCGTAGGCGTTCGCGGTAGATAAACCCATGCTTATCTTTTAGTGCAAACCAGTTTTCGCTTCTACGAGCAAACACTTCCTCGGACACTATCGCCTCCTGATTTTCAAATCACAAACTTGTCTGATGTGATGCATTGATTCTATTGTGAAATGTCTACCGTTGACTAGAGCGTGAAGTGATTTAGATTATGTGAGTTTAGTGATAATCTGCACTTGTAAGTAGATTTCACTCGCATCAGTTGAATTTAACGCTACGTAGAGAGAATGGGAAAAAATGCGCATTGCACGACTTGGAGAGATTCATCATGAGAAACCAGCCATTATTTGTGATGAATCAGAGGCAGTTTTTGTCGATGACATCATCTCTGATTGGAATCGCACCGAGCTAGAAAATGGCGCGATGGAGAAGATTCGTGCTCTTGATATCAGCAACCGTCCTCGCGTAAAGATTGCCGACTATCGCCTTGGATCTCCCGTTGCTCGACCTACGAAAGTTATCTGCATCGGCTTGAATTACGCTCAACATGCGATTGAAACTGGAGCCACTCCTCCCCCTGAGCCTGTTGTCTTTATGAAGGCACCGGATACCGTGATCGGTGGAAATGACGACATTATCGTTCCTCCAAATTCATTAAAGACTGATTACGAAGTTGAACTCTGCGTTGTGATTGGCAAGCGCGCTCTCTATCTGAAATCAGAAGAAGAAGCAGCGCAACACATTCTTGGATACACAATCTCTCAAGATGTATCAGAGCGCTACTGGCAGGTTGAACGAAGCGGTCAGTGGATGAAGGGGAAATCATTTCCTACATTTAATCCAATGGGTCCATGGATTGTTACTGCAGATTCATATGATCCAACTGATGTTGCACTTTCATGCAAGGTAGATGCTGAAATGCGTCAGGATTCACGCACCAGCGATTTAATCTTCCGAGTCAATCACTGCATCTGGTACTTGTCACAATTCATGGAGCTTCACCCAGGAGATGTCGTCAATACAGGAACACCACAAGGCGTTGGTATGGGATTTAACCCACCTAAATTCCTCAAAGGTGGAGAAGTAGTTGTGACGACAATCGAAGGAATTGGAACAATTACTTCAAAGGTTCGTAACGCTTAACTTATCTGACAATCGCAGATTCGATAGCAACCTTAATCTTTGGCTTTCCAACTCCATCGCCTTCTGGATCAATCACGCCCTTGCTTGCGATAAATCTCAGAACTTCAAAACCTTTAGTTATCTTGCCCCAGACCGAATATGAGGGACCAAGGGTTGGAGAATCTGCGTAAACCAAGAAGAACTGGCTTCCATTTGAATTTGGGTATTCAGGTCCTGAGTTAGCCATCGCGACGGTTCCTTCGGGGTAAGTTAGAACCTTTCCAACGGGCAAGTTTTCATCGCTGAAAGTAAATCCTGGATTGCCGCCACCTTCTGCAGTGGGATCTCCGCACTGGAGCATATAGAAACCGGCGATAGCTTCACGGTGACATAGAGTTTTGTTGTAGTAGCCAGCGCGAGCAAGTGCAGCAATCTGAGTCACTGTAAATGGCGCATTCGGGTCAAGTGCAATCTCGATATTTCCGCAATTGGTGCGCAAGATAAGTTGCTTAGGAAGTTTCTTCGCTATCTTTTGAGGCGGATTAGTCTTCATCGGTGTGCGCGCCTTGGCGGTAGTTGGTTTACAAAAAACCTTCGAAGGTGTTGCAGCTTTTGCTGGTGCAAATGACAACAAGGTAAGCAGAAGGCTCGTTAATAGAGTAGCTACAGTAAATTTCTTCATAGTCGCGCTTCTCATTCCCATTCAATCGTGCCTGGCGGCTTGCTAGTGACATCAAGTACGACGCGATTTACTTCACGTACCTCGTTGGTAATTCGCGTTGAAATTTTCTCGAGCACATCATAAGGAACGCGTGACCAATCTGCAGTCATTGCATCCTCACTAGATACGGGGCGCAGAACAATTGGGTGGCCATAGGTGCGGCCATCACCCTGAACACCGACGCTTCGCACATCTGCAAGCAATACAACGGGGCATTGCCAGATTTGGCGGTCAAGACCGGCCAACTTAAGCTCTTCACGAGCAATCAAATCTGCATGACGCAAGATCTCTAAACGTTCTGCCGTAACTTCTCCGATGATACGAATGCCAAGACCCGGACCAGGAAATGGCTGGCGCCAGACGATCTCTTCAGGTAGCCCAAGTTCAAGTCCTACTTGGCGAACTTCATCTTTGAAGAGAGTTCGAAGTGGTTCCACTAATTTAAATTTAAGATCATCTGGAAGCCCACCAACATTATGGTGCGACTTAATGTTGGCAGTTCCGGTGCCGCCACCTGATTCAACAACATCTGGATACAGGGTTCCCTGCACAAGAAATTCAACATCTCCGCCAGCTGCAATATCGCGAGCTGCGGATTCAAATGAACGAATGAATTCGCGGCCAATAATCTTTCGTTTTGTTTCGGGATCAGTAACCCCCGCAAGAGCACCTAAGAATTGCTCGCGGGCATCGATCACAACAAGTTCAATACCGGTTGCTGCAACAAAGTCGCGCTGGACTTGTTCTGATTCGCCGCTGCGCAGAAGACCGTGATCGACAAAGACGCATGTCAGTTGCTTGCCTACAGCGCGCTGAATGATTGCTGCAGCGACTGCAGAATCAACACCGCCAGAGAGTCCGCAGATTACGCGCTTATCGCCAATGACTTGCTTCGCTTTTTCGATTTCATCGTGTGCAATATTTTCGGTAGTCCACGTTGGGGTACAGCCTGCAATATTGATCAGCCAATTCTTTAAGATGGCTTGCCCGTGTTCTGTATGGAGAACTTCAGGGTGGAATTGAACTCCTGCAAGTTTTCCAGATGCATCTTCAAAGGCGGCAATCGGTGTATCTGCAGTTGATGCCGAAATACTAAATCCACATGGAACTTCAGATACTGCATCGCCGTGAGACATCCACACTGATTGAGAATCGGGAAGTCCTGCAAAAATCTTTGATCCTGGCTTTACTGAAAGCGGTGTGCGCCCGAACTCTGACTTACCAGTCTGCGCAACAACGCCAGCGAGTGCTGCAGCCATTGTTTGAAATCCATAACAAATTCCAAAGACAGGAATGTTGAGAGCAAAGATTGCGGGATCAACTTTAGGTGCGTGATCTGCATAAACAGAGGATGGGCCGCCAGAGAGAATGATTGCCTGCGGGTTCTTTGCTGAAACTTCTGCAGCGGTAATTGAAGATGGAACAATCTCAGAGAAGACATGTGCTTCACGCACGCGACGTGCAATCAGCTGTGCATACTGTGCGCCGAAATCGACGACTAGTACCGGCCTGCTATCTGCCATGCTGCATGATGATTTCTACGCGCTGGAATGACTTCACATCTGAGTAACCACATGTGGCCATCGCACGACGTAGTGCGCCGAATAAATTCATTGAACCATCAGATGCATGTGAAGGTCCGTTGAGAATCTCTTCAAGGGTTCCGACAGTTCCGACGTTAACGCGCTGTCCGCGAGGAACTTCTGAGTGATAGGCCTCTGAACCCCAGTGCCATCCAAGTCCCGGTGATTCAACTGCCTTAGCTAGCGCTGAACCCATCATGACCGCGTCCGCTCCACATGCGATCGCCTTTGCGATATCGCCAGACTTTCCAACAGAACCATCTGCGATGACATGAACATAACGTCCACCAGATTCATCAAGATATTCGCGGCGAGCTGCTGCAACATCCGCAACTGCAGTAGCCATCGGAACCTGAATTCCGAGAACTGTCTGAGTTGTATGCGCTGCTCCCCCGCCGAAGCCGACGAGTACACCTGCAGCACCTGCACGCATCAAGTGGAGTGCGCCAGTTGTTGTAGCAACGCCACCAACGATTACTGGAACATCGAGTTCGTAGATAAATTTCTTCAGGTTGAGCGCTTCATTCTCTGCCGCAACATGTTCTGCAGAAACAGTTGTTCCGCGGATTACGAAGATATCTACACCGGCATCGATTACAGCTTTATGAAGCTCCGCTGTGCGCTGCGGTGAAAGTGAAGCTGCCACGGTGACGCCAGAGTCGCGAATCTGCTTGATGCGCTCTTTGATGAGTTCTGGACGAATAGGCGCTGCATAAATCTCTTGCATACGACGAGTTGCATGCTTATCTGGCATCGATGCAATCTCGCCAAGCGGAATGCGTGGATCGTCATAACGAGTCCAGAGTCCTTCTAGATTAAGAACTCCAAGGCCGCCAAGCTTTCCGATAGCAATTGCTGTCTCAGGTGAAACTACAGAGTCCATTGGTGCTGCAATCAGTGGAAGATCAAACTTATATGCATCAATCTGCCATGCAGTCGATACATCTTCAGGGGTGCGTGTACGACGGCTTGGAACGATTGCAATATCGTCAAATGAGTATGCGTGGCGGGCGCGTTTTCCTGGGGCTATCTCGATATCCATGGCTTATTTCTTCTTGCTGTAGTTAGGTGCATCGGCCACATGCAAAACATCATGTGGGTGGCTCTCTTGTAAGCCAGCTGCAGTGATTTGAATGAGACGACCTTCATGGCGAAGAGTTTCGATATCAGGTGCTCCTGCGTAACCCATACCGCTGCGCAATCCTCCAACAAGTTGGTGGACTACTTCTGCGACAGGTCCGCGATATGCAACCTTGCCTTCGATACCTTCTGGAACAAGTTTGTCTTCAGAGAGAACGTCATCTTGCATATAACGGTCTTTGGAATATGACTTCTTCTCACCGCGAGATTGCATCGCGCCAAGTGAACCCATTCCGCGATATGCCTTGTACTTTCGACCATCGATCTCAACGAGTTCGCCAGGTGATTCTTCGCAACCAGCAAGAAGTGAACCAAGCATCACAGAGTTTGCACCAGCAACGATTGCCTTAACGATGTCACCTGAATATTGCAGGCCACCATCTGCAATCAGCGGAATGCCAGCTTTGTTGCAAGCTTTTGCCGCTTCGATGATTGCAGTTACTTGTGGAACGCCAACACCTGCAACAACGCGAGTTGTGCAGATTGATCCTGGACCGACGCCAACCTTTACTGCATCGGCGCCTGCATTGATCAGCGCCTGCGCACCTGCACGGGTTGCAACATTGCCGCCGATAATTTCTACAGTTGATGAGAACTTCTTAATGCGTTCGATCGCATCGAGCACTGCGCGGTGGTGGCCATGAGCTGTATCAACTACAACAACTTCAACGCCGGCTTCAATCAGCGCTTGCGCACGCGCAAACCCATCTTCACCAACACCGACTGCAGCACCTGAAAGGCCGACATTTTTTACAAGCTTTACGTGAGTGACTTGCTCCTCGATCGGCAGGTTGCGGTGAATGATTCCGATACCGCCAGCCTTTGCCATGGCGATCGCCATAGTTGATTCTGTAACGGTATCCATCGCTGATGAAACCAGCGGAACTGCCAAAGAAATATTTCGTGTTAAGCGAGTTGATGTATCAACCTCTGAAGGGACAACATCAGATGCATCGGGAAGGAGCAGGACATCGTCATATGTCAGGCCAAGGAGCGCGACCTTTTCAGAATCGATACTCATTGATTGGCTCTCCTCAACGTTGCGCGAGTGAGCAGTCTACCGGCTCAATTAAGCCCCTAGCGCCTGCTCGATCTCGTCGCAGGCATGCTCAAGGCCCTCTGCCCTAATGACTTCAGAGCACTGCACTGAATCCCAGCCAGGGCCACCAACAACGATGCGAGGGGCTGGACGGATCGATGGAATTTCTCGCCAGTACTTCTCTTCAGCATTCTTTGGTAATTGTGCCCATAAGAAAATCGCAGGAGGTGCGCATCGTGAAACCATTGCAGAGAGCGCCTCAAGTGGAGTTCTTGCACCGAGCACATAGGTCTGAATATTTCGCTCGCAGAGCGCCGCGGCCAATGCATAAACAGCAAGTGAATGGAGCTCCTCGCCAACAGCTGCCAAAAGTACCGGGCGAGAATTAACGGGCTTCTTTAGCTCAACAACTCGATTATGCATTGTGCGCTTCAGGATTTCTGAGAAGAGGTGTTCTACCTCAATGCCCTTCTGATCATTCTCCCAATCCTGGCCAATCAAAAAGAGGGTTGGGACAATGACATCAGACCATGCGCCTTCAACTCCATATTCAGCTATTTCGTGAGTCAAGGTTTCTTCAACAAATGCACGATCAAAACTTTGCAGCGCCTTATAAAGCGCTTCTACAACTTCCTCACGGACTTCAAATTCCTTAACAATCTTCTTGACTTTATATTCGCCCTTAAAGCTCTTAGCTTGTTCGGCTGCATCCGATGGTGAAACCCCGGCGACGATAAGTCGGCGCATCGTCATTAACTTTGCGACATCGGACGGGCAGTAACGGCGATGTTCGCCATCGTTGTGTTCAGATGGGCCAAGGCCATAGCGGCGATCCCAGGTGCGTAACGTGGCCGGAGCGACGCCTATACGGCGGGCCACCGCTGCTACGGTGAGTTTCTCCTCCACGACGTCGTGGGCGCGCTTTGCCATGGCGCTATCGTGGCGTGAAGTGGGCTAACTCACCAGTTGAAAAACGGACATTTCGCCCCTTTGAACAACTTCTGGCGCGTTGACCCTTGAACAACTTATGAAACGATTGTACTCTCTGCCCATACACACGAAAAGGAGCACCGTTATGGCCGAACTTTCACGACTACCTCAACCAATTGCAGAGCAATGGGAGTGGCAGTACGAAGGATCATGCCGTTCGATGGATTCAGAGATGTTCTTCCATCCTGATGGCGAACGCGGTCCACGTCGCCGCAATCGCGAGAATGCAGCGAAAGCTGTCTGCGCCTCCTGCCCTGTTATTGCAGCCTGCCGCGCACATGCGCTCGCAGTGCAAGAGCCTTACGGAATCTGGGGAGGTCTCTCTGAAGATGATCGCGCCGTGATTCTTGAGAGCCGCGGAATTCCAAGCATTTCAGAAGCTTCATAATTTCTCCTAAGAAATAGAAAATCCCCCGCCACTAGAAATAGTGACGGGGGATTTTACTTTTACTTACTTAACGATTCGAACCTCGGCTCGACGGTTCGCAGCCTTACCCGCAGTTGTTGCATTGCTTGCCACCGATACAGCATCTGCATAGGCACCTAAAGTGACCTTTAGGTCTGGAATCTCTTTCAGAATGTATGCCCTTGTTTCCTTAGCGCGATTGAGCGACAGTGCGTTGTTATCCACGCCACCGACTGAGTCAGTGTGGCCTGAGATATCTAGCTCGGTAAAGCCTCCGGCCTTCACTTTCTCAATAAAGGCATCAAGTTCACGCTTCTCTTGAGTAGTAAGTGAGTACTGATTGGTTGCGAAGTTAACTACAACCTCGGCCACGGGTGCTGCTGGCTTTGGAGTTGCAACTACCTTCGGAACGTAAACCGCTTCAACAGGTTCGGAGACCAAGTTATCGCGACCGCGAGCAACAATTTCAACTGCTTCATTTGGCGCTATCACCGTATTTACTCGGCAACTTGTTCTAACCGTTGTACAAATTGTGTTGCCTTCATCATCTTTGACCTCATAAAGAGTCGCATTAGGTGACTTTTCCCAAGTCACCAGTGTTGTCTTGGATGCAGCAGGCTTAACGACCGGAGCAACAGGAGGAAGAGGAAGAACTGTCACAGTCGTTGCAATTTGCTGAATTTCTCCACCATTCTCAACTTCAACCACAACTTTGGTGATTCCGCTGTAACCAGGCTTTGCCACAACCGAGAGCTGATCGCCTACAAGAGTCACCGCTTCGAGGTTCTTGCTGACGAAGGTCACCGGTGTCGCAGCTTCTGGGGTATTTGTGGCAGTTGGAGTCGGTGTAGTAGTTGCTGAAGCAGAAGGAGCTGGCGTAGCTGTTGGCTTTGGCGTAGCTGTTGGCTTTGGCTTAGCCGTTGGCTTTGGTGTAGCCGTTGGCTTTGGTGTAGCTGTTGGCTTTGGTTTTGTAGTGTTATTCGGTTTTGCCGTGTTATTTGGCTTTGGCGTTGCTGTCGGCTTTGGCGTAGCTGTCGGCTTTGGCGTAGCTGTCGGCTTTGGCGTAGCTGTTGGAGTTGCTTCTGGAGCTGGGGTGCTTGGCACAGCGCCTGCCACTGTAATGGTTGTTGTTACTTTCTTAGTCGCAGTAGTAATTAGCGTTGCTAGCGCTACCTTCTTCACGACAACAGTCGTTGCTCCTGACTTAGTGGTCGTACCAGAACCTGATCCCGGTGTTGCTCCAGATGCATCGACGGAACCTGAGACATATGTAAATGCGTAGTTATCTGAAAGCAACCCTGAACACGTTGATGGGTAACTTCCAGCGGCTGATGTTGTCGTGTAAGTGGTTGAGCAAACGAGTGTTCCAGAAAGGTTTGCCGCGGATTCAGATGATACAAATCCTGAATAAGTAGCTGTGATCGAAACAGATGACCCTGTGCTGATCGTGTGGCTTGAAGCCGTAACGGTAAGGGCTGCTTTATTGATCGTAATTGTGCGAACCACTGGAACGGCTGCCTCATAGATGGAATTGCCCGACTGACTTGCTGTCACCGTACAAGTTCCGGCTCCTGTGATTACCAAGGTGCTTGGCGGAGTCAAGGTACAACTTCCTGATACTGAATACGTGATGGTTAATGCGTTTGCATCTGTAGTTGCAGTAAGGGATTCAGAACTTTGCTGATAAGTCTTGGTTGCAATTGGCGCAAAGGTAATTTCTTGTGGTTCTTTATCTGTAACAGTGACCGTGCCGGTTTCGTACGTGATTGAGTAATTTGTGGCTGACAATCCACTACATGAGGTGTCATACGTGCGGGCTGTGGTTGTATCCAAGCCTGGCGAAGAGCACGTCAAGGTTCCAGTTAAGTTTCCAGATGAATCGCCATCGATAAAGCCAACATAACTAGCGCTATATCTAATGACCGTATTTGAATTCTTTCCAACCACGTGACTAGAAGCTTTGATAATCAGTGGCTTAGGTGAAATTACTAATGTTTGCGAAACGCTTGTTGCTGCATCCCACATGAAACCATTATTTTCGCCCCCAGCCTGGTGAGCAAAAATTACACAGCTTCCAGCTCCGGTAATTGTTAATTCGCCAGCTTCAGTTATCGAGCATGGTCCGCTTGCAACCGTAAAGGTTTCCGATAACCCTGAGGTTGATGTCGCAGAATCTACTTGGACCTTATCGCCATATGTGATTGTAGGAAGAGCCGAGTAGTCAATAGTTTGAGCTTTCTTCCCTGCCGAGAAAGTTTTTAGAGCGCCATAAGTAGTTCCGCGAGCATTAGACCCTTTGGCTTGGTAGAAGTAAATCTGACCTTGGATTAATCCCGAGACTGATAATTCGATATCAATCGCCGTTGAACCACTCGATGACGCGCCAACGGTTGCGGTTTCGGTCGCAGCGGATGTAAGCCCTCCATCAAGACCAAGTTCATCACTTGTGCCCCAAACTAAATAATTATCAGTAACAGAGCTATTTGCGTTTGATGTCCCCTTGAGAGTGGCCCCACTTGAGGTAATGGATGTTGGATCAAGTGTGATGACTGTAGGGGCACCCGTGACCACAGTCTTGGTTTCTCCGTAGGCAGTTCCAAGTCCATTCGTTGCCTTGATTTGATAATAGTAAGTCGTTCCCGGTGTGAGAACTGTCGCCGAATCAAATGTATACGGGGCCGTTAAATCAAATCCGTTTGCTACGGAGATTACATTTGAACTTGGGGTAATCGTTATTGGCGCAGAAGAAAGGGCACCGCTTCCATTAATTGTTCCGGAAGCTGAATAAATAAATGTAACCGTGGTTGTATCACCATTTGCAATCACATTTCCGTTAAAGGTAGCAGATAGGCCAGATACTGTTGGATTTAGAGTCGTGACCGTTGGCGCCGCGTTTGAAGTTGTAAAACTCAAAATTGCTCCAGGTGTTAACCCGCGTGCGTTATCGCCAATAGCTTGGAAATAATAAGTGGTCGCTGGATCGAGGCCTTCCGCACTGAGAGTTATGGAAGTATTTCCAGATCCCGTGGAATTTGTCGGAGATGCTTCTGCAAATCCAACTGATGTACAGGAATCTAGGTAGTCGTCGGTGGCCGTACTGGTATCGCTAAAGCAGAAGTAATTGAGAGTCGACGCACCTTGGGCATTCACAACTCCGTTTAATGTCGCGGTGGTACTTGTGATTGAGCTTGCTGCGTTTGTAGTGACTGTCGGTGCGGATGAAGCTATAAAAGATAAGACCTCACCGTAACTGGTAGCACCATTTCCTGTCGCACGAGCTTGATAATAATAAGTTTGCCCCGCTGTTAAGCCTGTGAGGGAATAGGAAATTGCCGTCGTTGTAGTAGTCGTGGAATCTACACTCGAAGGTGATGGTGTTACGAGGCCGGCTGGACTGCTATTGCATGCCAATACACCGTTGGATACTGAACTACTTGTAGACCAACAAATACCTGATGCAGTAGTAATTCCATTTGATTTCACCGCACCGTTTAGGGTTGCAGAATTTCCAGTAATTTCAGATGGTGAAAGAGTGATTGCCGTCGGGCTGCCCGCTACAAAGTTTAAAATTGAGCCATTTGTGGTCCCGTTTGAGTTAGTTCCTGAAATTCTAAAGTAGTAGCGAGTGCCGCTTACGAGTCCGCCAATGTCTGCTCTGGCAGAGATGGATGAATTTCCTGTGGCGTTTGTTGGAGTTGTGGATGCAGCTGTTGTGCAACCGGAAAGAGTGGCCGATATCCCATAGCAGAAAGCAATAGTTGCCGATGTTCCGTTGGAGTTAACTGTTCCATTTAGGGTTGCGCTAGTACCGGCTACTCCAGTTGCACCAATCGTAGTTGCTGATGGAGCGGCGCCTGAAGTTGTAAAAGAGAGAATTTCTCCATACCCATACTTTGTCGTTCCACTACTTGTGCGACTTGTAATTGCCTGGAAGTAGTAAGTACGTCCCGGGCTCAGATTGCTCAACGAGTATGTAGTAGAAGTGCTGTTGCTACGGTCCGTAGATGTACTAGGACTTGCAGATACCAAGGTGCATCCAGATTTGGAAAGCTCACCAAGTACTGCCGTTGATGTTTCGCCCCAGCAGTACTGCAAGGTGGCAGAGCCACTGCTCGAGTCAGTTCTTCCAGATCCTTTGAGTCTTGCTGAGCTTCCAGTAATTTGATCAGCAGCACTAGTCGTTGCTCGAAGGTAACGATCATTACTATCGCCGGTCCAGAATTGCTTTATTTCTCCATAGTACTTAGCCCCTGAAGATGTTTGTGCGATTATTTGAAAATAGTACCGAGTTGACTGGTTTAAGCTCGTCTTCGTTTTGGAAAAATTTGTAGCTGATGCGCCAGAACTAAGGCTATTTGTCGAAGGAGTTACAGTTGTGCAGCTTGAGGTCAGAATTCCTGAAGTATTCGCGCTGTTGGTCGTCAAACAGAAATAGATACTCGAAATAGCGGTTCCATTTGGCGTAATCGTTCCCCAGAGTTTCGCCTCATCTTTCTTAATGTCGGTTGCAACCAAGGTTGTTGCTGTAGGAGTACTTGCGCTGGACGCGCTGGCTGCAACAAAATTCTTAACACTTCCGTAAGTTGTTCCAGAACTCGTAGCTGCAACGATTTGGAAGTAGTACTTGGTCCCGCTACTCAAACCTGTAAGTACCTTTGTCGCAGAAGTTGCCGATGAAGAAGTAATCGAGGAAGGAGTCGCCGAATTATTTGCATTGCAGCCCGAGAGAGCGCCAGAACCCGAGACCGAAGCTGATGTTCCCCAACAAAAGGTCGTTGTGGCCGCCAGCGAGTAGCTATTTACAGTTCCGTTTAAAACTGCTCCTGAGCTGGTGATAGAAGTTGCATCGAGAGTTGCAACTGTCGGAGCGCCTGCGTTAATAGTAAATACTTGGGTCACAGAAGGAGCTGGTGCTCGAGATCCATCGCCGGCTTGGCTCGCTGTAATTGAACAAGATCCTGGAGCAAGCATGACAATATTTAATCCGCTAACACTACATACCGATGGAGTATTTGAAACCAATGTGGCTGGCAAACTCGAACTCGCAGTTGCAGCAGATGCAAATGGAGTTGATGACATACTTTTTGTACCGGGGTTATTAAAAGTAATCGTCTGTGCGGTTGCACTGCTTACAGGGAATACCTGAGTTACAGGTGCAGCAGCGCCATAAGTTCCATTTCCTGCTTGAGTCGCTGTAATCGAACATGTTCCTTCTGCCGAAGCCGTGATATACAAACCTGAAACGGTACACACGCCTTCAGTGTTGCTAGTAAGAGTAACTGTCTCGGATGAAGAGGCTGAGGCATTTGATGCAAATGGAGTCGCAGATGGTGCTTTGGTTAGTGGATTGGCAAAAGTAATTGTTTGAGCGCTTGCCACATTGGTCAATGAAAGCGTGTTATTTGTGAGGCTGTAATCGAGTCCGTCGTAAACCGCGAATGTGAAACTTGTGCTTGAAGTTCCGGTAAATCGCACTTTTCCGAGTTCGATATCCGCGACAGTTATAACCTGTCCAGCCGTTATATCTGTGGGCGTTGTTCCGTTAAACAATTCAAGTTTGCCACTACCGGGCAAAGCGCCAATTCGGATTTGTACAAACGGATTGCTGTCTGCATCTGAAAAAGTTCCAAATGCCGAAAGCGGTAGAACAGTCGCGACCCCTCTAGGTACGGCTAAAGACTCATTTGTAGATGTAGGTGGAACGTTAAATGCATTCGTGCGCTCCACAGGAGTTCCGCCATTTGGCCATCCCCCGAATGTGACTCCGTAGTAATTCGTTGTTGACTGGATTGGGTTACCAACTGTGATTGTTACTTTGCTGATTGCGTCATAACGAACCATTACCTGATCTTCAGGAACTGAACTTCTGGCACCAGCTTTAGCTGCGATAAATCTTGTTCTGCTTGGGCTTGAAAGTGACTGTACGCCAAGGTTTGTGGTGGCGGTCATGCTGTATTTTTGAAAACCGGTGAAGTCTGTGTACTGATAACCGCCTGTACCTGAAGTATCAAGGTCAATCGAAGTCATTCTTACGTTCTGGAGAACAACTGGAATACCAGTATTAGCCACTGTATATGTACCAGCTTCATAGAATGCAAAGGTGAAGTCAGCTGCTCCACCGGCAACAGCTGTGCTGGCGGTCGTATTCATATTTATCTGGAAGAAGTTTCCAGCGCCTGCAGCCGTGGAAGCACTTCCAGGGTTGTCGTAATCTGTAATAGTCGCCTCTGTTGTGTTTATGGCGGTAGTAATTACTGCATCGACGCTTTGGCCATTCTTGGTAAATACATTCTTGTACTTGATGATACTTCCGTTGCTTTTTCCATTACCGACAACTTCAACGCGATTTGCCGCTGCAAAGACCAACTCTTCTGCGTCAGTAAGGGCGATAACCGAAGTAGCGGCCTGAGCGACCGGAGTGGTGGCCACCAAGGCAAAAGGGGTAAAGAGACAGACGATTGCGATCTTCCAGATATTTTTTTTCAAAGCGCACTCCAAGTTATTGTCCTTCTGAGGGTGACCCCCAAGGGTGGCAACTGTACCGGCGGTTTAGAAATTGGGTGACGCCTACGGGTGAGTGTTAGCCCTACGAATTAATGCAGAAACCCCGCACTCGGATCGAGTACGGGGTTTCTGAGAGTTCTCTGAGCTAGTGGCTGTGGCCTCCTGGGCCATGTGAATGTCCGTGACCGGCAGCTGCTGGTTCTGCATCTGCAGGACGCTCGAATACAACAGCTTCTGTCGTAATGAACATTGCAGCGATTGACGCAGCGTTAGCAAGTGCTGAACGAGTTACCTTCACTGGGTCGATGACGCCATCTTTTGCGAGATCGCCATAGACATCAGTTGCAGCGTTGAAGCCTTCGTTAGCCTTAAGTGCACGAACCTTTGCGACTACTACGTAGCCTTCGAGTCCCGCGTTTTCAGCGATCCAACGAAGTGGTTCGTCGCAAGCTTTACGGACAAGTGCAACACCGACAGCCTTATCGCCAGTAAATCCAAGGTTGTCGTTAAGTGCATCAGCTGCATGCACGAGTGCTGCGCCTCCGCCGATAACGATTCCTTCTTCTACTGCTGCGCGAGTTGCAGAGATAGCATCTTCAAGACGGTGCTTCTTCTCCTTCAACTCAACTTCAGTGTGTGCGCCGACCTTGATGACGCAGACGCCACCGGCAAGCTTTGCAACACGCTCTTGTAGCTTCTCGCGATCCCAATCTGAATCAGATGAGGCGATCTCGTTACGGATTTCAGAGACGCGACCAGCAACAAGTGCCTTATCGCCTGCTCCGTCAACGATTGTTGTTGCATCCTTGGTGATGACGATGCGACGTGCGCGACCGAGATCTTCCAATGTTGCAGCCTCAAGCTTCATTCCGATTTCAGCAGAGATAACAGTTCCGCCAGTCAAGATTGCGATGTCTTGCAACATTGCCTTGCGACGATCTCCGAAACCTGGTGCCTTAACTGCAGCTGATGTAAATACTCCGCGCATGCGGTTTACAACGAGAGTAGAAAGCGCTTCGCCTTCGACATCTTCTGCGATGATCAAGAGCGGCTTACCTGCCTGTGAAACCTTCTCAAGAAGAGGAAGGAGTTCAGGAAGTGCTGAGATCTTGTTTGCAGAGATGAGGATGTAAGCATCGTCTAGTACTGACTCCATGCGATCCTGGTCTGTAACGAAGTATGGAGAGATGTAGCCCTTATCGAACTGCATGCCTTCTGCGAATTCGAGTTCAAGGGCAGTAGTAGAAGCCTCTTCTACAGTGATGACTCCATCTTTGCCGACCTTATCCATCGCTTCAGCAATGAGTTCACCGATTGCGCGATCTTGTGCAGAGATAGTTGCGACGTCAGCGATCTGAGCCTTGTCCTTAACCACTGTTGCATTTTCGCGAAGGCGAGCTGAGACAGCTTCGACAGCTGCTTCAATGCCGAGCTTGAGATCCATTGGCTGTGCGCCGGCTGCAAGGTTACGAAGACCTTCCTTCACCATTGCCTGAGCAAGCACTGTTGCAGTTGTTGTTCCATCGCCAGCGACATCGTTGGTCTTTGTAGCAACTTCCTTAACGAGCTGTGCGCCCATGTTTTCTACTGGATCAGAGAGTTCAATCTCTTTTGCGATTGTTACGCCGTCGTTTGTAATTGTTGGCGCACCAAATGACTTTGAGATAACGACGTTACGACCCTTAGGTCCGAGCGTTACCTTGACGGTGTCAGCCAGCTGGTTGACACCACGTTCCATTGCGCGACGAGCGTGCTCGTCGAATTCAAGCATCTTTCCCATGGATTACTTCTCGATAATCGCGAGGATGTCGCGAGCAGAGAGTACGAGGTACTCCTCGTTGTTGTACTTAACTTCTGTTCCGCCGTACTTGCTGTAGAGAACGACATCGCCGACCTTTACATCCATAGGTACGCGAGCGCCATCATCGAAGCGGCCTGGGCCAACTGCAACAACTGTTCCTTCTTGTGGCTTCTCTTTCGCTGTATCTGGAATAACGAGACCTGATGCTGTAGTTGTCTCGGCTTCATTTGCCTTTACAACGATGCGATCTTCGAGCGGCTTAATGGCTACTGCCATGGTGGTACTCCTCTATGTAATCGATTGATCTGTGTGATCGATGGACCTGTCTTGGGGCTCACCTGCGTTAGCAGTGTCGACCCTTGAGTGCTAACGCCAAGCCTAGGGCGGTGTATTCCCGCCTGCAAATTGAACCTTCTAGAGGCTGACTTGCTCCACCTTGAGGCTGGAATCTGCGTCAAAGGCCCCACGTGTGGCTGGTCGGCCGGCCGCCAGCATCAGACTGCCCAGGGCTGCGACCATCGCCCCGTTATCGGTGCAAAGGGCCGGGCTCGGGATTCGAAGCTCGATACCTGCCTTGGCACAGCGATCTGCGGCCACTGTGCGAAGGCGTGAATTAGCGGCGACTCCCCCTGCGATGACGAGTGAATCAATCCCCGAGGATTTACATGCAGCAAGTGCTTTAAGTAGAAGCACATCAATGATCGCTTCTTGGAATGATGCGGCAACATCTGCGCGAACATAACTTGGAGTGCTCTCGAGATAACGGGCGACTGCTGTCTTAAGACCCGAAAATGAGAAGTCATAGGGACGAGTCGCCCAGTCGTTAGATGTTGTTAACCCGCGAGGGAAATCAATCGCTGTAGCTGATCCATTTGTTGCTTCGCGATCGATGGCAGGGCCGCCAGGAAATCCGAGTTCAAGAATTCGTGCAATTTTGTCGAATGCTTCGCCTGCTGCATCATCCATCGTTGCGCCCAGCTTTGTGATGGAACCAGTGATGTCATCGACTTGCAAGAGTGATGAGTGTCCGCCGCTGACCAGGAGAGCAATTGTCGGATCTGTTGGCTTCTCGTGGGTTAGGTAATCAACCGAGACGTGCGCTGCTAAGTGGTTGACGCCGTAGAGCGGGCGACCTAGTCCTTGCGCTAAACCGCTAGCTGATGCAACTCCAACAAGAAGTGCTCCGACCAATCCAGGGCCTGCCGTTACTGCAACCGCATCAATGTCCTTTAATGAAATCTTTGCATCTTTAACTGCGCGTTCGATGCTCGGCAAGATTGCTTCCAGGTGTGCACGTGATGCAATTTCAGGAACGACTCCCCCAAAGCGAGCATGTTCATCAACGCTCGATGCAATCTCATTAGCAAGCAAGGTACGACCGCGCACGATGCCGATTGCAGTCTCATCACATGAAGTTTCAATTCCCAGAACAATTGGCTCCATTACGCGAAATCCTTTCGCATCACGAAGGCATCATTTCCAGGGCCGTAGTAATCCATACGCACAGAAATCTTCATATAGCCCAAGGATTTATAGAGCTCGATGGCAGATTCATTGGTGTGCTCGACTTCCAACATCATGGCGCTAGCTCCGCGCTCTTGCGACCATTGCTCGATCTGGCGCATAAATTCGCGCGCTATACCTTGTCTACGAAATTCCGGCAGTACTGCAACGGTAAGAATGTCGGCTTCAACTCCAGGTGCCGGCACAAATACACCGCAATATCCAACGATCTTGTTATCGCTCTCAGCAACGCTCATAAAGCGAGTGCGCGGAATACCCGCAAACTCTTCTTTAAATTGAGCCGAAGACCAAGGCGAATATGGAAATAGTTCGCGTTCATATCCGACGAGAACGGGAATATCTAAAGTGATGGGTTGGCGATAGGTAATCATCATCGCTCCGCCGTCGGTACAGCATCTGGCCTACGTAAATACATAGGCTCTGTAAAGTTCTGGCTCTTGGAAAGCTCAACAAGTTTGCCCATATCTGGATATACATCGATGATGAAGTTTTCTACCTCAGCTGGTTTGTTAACCGATGGTCCATCAACGCGAGTACCATCTTTATAGGAAGCCCAGTAAATCTCTTTACGTCGTGCATCAATTGCCACTTTGTATTCGCTTTGATCGATCTTGATTGCATCGAGTGAGCAGACGCCAATAACCGGAATCCCACGCGCCAGCGCAAAGGTTTGAGCAAATGCGATTCCAACTCGAAGACCAGTAAATGGGCCGGGACCCATTCCAACTACTACTTGATGAGGCGGCTTAGAAACTTTAAGGGCTGTTGCAACAATTTCGCTCAGTGCGCGACCATGGTCAGTTGCGCCTTCATGTGCCTCTTCGAAAAGTACCTCGCCATCTTCAATGATTCCAACAATGGTCTTTGAGGTAGATGTATCTATCGCAAGCGAGATTGTCATAGCGAAATTCCCTGCCAGCGTTCTCCGATGGGCGCAATTGTTACTTCGCGAATTTCATCAGTGCGATCGATGGTGATTTCTAATCGCTGATCACTTAACCGCGCAGACTCTTGCCCACCCCATTCGATAACGGTTACCGCGCTTTCACGTGGCGTATCGAGATCTAAATCATCGAGATAAGCCGCCCCATTTCCGCCTTCTAGTAAGCGATAGGCATCAACGTGAATAAGAGAAAGGGGCGCTTTATGAATTCGAGAAATAACAAAAGTTGGTGAAGTGACATCTTCGATTCCAAGAGCCTCACCGATGCCTTGCACCAGAACTGTCTTGCCTGCTCCAAGTGGTCCGTTGAGCAGAATCAAATCTCCTGCCTTGCAGAGTGATCCAAGGCGCACGCCGAGTGCATGCATATCGGCTGCAGTTTGGATTCTCACATGGGAAGGATAGTTCACGGGGAAAGCGAAAGGGCCCCGGTTGCCCGGGGCCCTTTCGTTAATCAGTTTCGATTAGTAACCGAAGTTGTACTTCAGGTCAGATGGACGATAGTCAACATCGCCATTGAGGTAAGGAACCTTTGTTGCTATGTACTCAACATAGGAATTAGTTGGAACCTTTCCTGATTTAGCAGCGACTGCCAACATATCAACCCAAGCCTTCATCTGCTTAGTTGTGAATGTTTGGTGTCCTACACCTGAGACAGCTGGTGCTGCCTTCAGATCAGGAGCGCCTGTTGGAAGGTACTTTGTGTAGGTCTCTGGTGTCATTGCATAGAGAGCACGAGTGTTCCAAATTGGCTTTGGACCCTTCTTGAACACCTTCCATGCTGCAAGATCCTTTTCGTAAACCTCACGCTTGCGATCTACGTAGCGAGAAGTGTTACCAGAGAAGACCAAACGATCTGCTTCATTTGAAAGCAAGATTGTTGGGTGCTTTGATGTAAATGATGACTTATCAAGCGCCTTGAACTTAGCGATTGCATCAGCATTTCCAGTTACACGAGGGGCGGCCTTAAGGACGTTCAGCATGCCGTTAATTGCATCGTCACCTGAGAGTCCGAGGTTGTAACGACCCGCATCGCCCTCATCGAGCATCGCTGCCCAATCAGTCTTTGTATTGTCGTAGAAACCTGCACCTGTAATTTCAGACATTGATTGTCCGGCAAGCGTTCCTGTTCCAAGTGCATCGCCAAGGTTTTCAAGAACAGCAACAGTTGCATTGATGCTTCCTTCAGGAATCAATGTACTTGTTGTGACAGCATCCATGTGTGCGCTCTTTGTTGGAACGCCAGTCAAGAGACCGATGAGCAAGAGAGCTGAACGTTGTGGAATTGGTGAACCCTTGAGCGCTGCTGGGTATTCAAGTCCAGGTGCACCGAGATTTCCGCTCCATGTCTTAAGTAGCGCTCCCGCTTTTCCGAGTTCTGTAACTGAAGCGATATGTCCGGGAACTCCCTTTGTACCAAATGCTGCACAACCCTTGATTGTTGGATCAGCGAAGATGCTAAGCAGGTAGAAGATGTCACATGCTGATTGAATTGAATCTGCAGGTGATGGAGTCAAACCAGCCAAGATTCCGACTGAGTCTGCATATGTTGGGTACTTCTCAACGAATGGTGTGATGATTGAACCGGCCTGTGATGAACCGTAGACAACCTTGCGCTGAATCTTCGTTGTGTACTTAGCCATTGCGGCATCGATAACTTCCTTAAGCATCTCTACACGGTAGGTGTTATTCCAGCCGCGCATACCCTTAACTGTTCCGTCATATGCAGCAACGGCGTAACCAGCCTTAAGCATCTCTTTAGTGATGTCCTTGAGAGTTGTTGAGTTTGCAGGCGTAATCTCTTCGATTCCTGTCGGAGGAGTAGCTACTCCTGGAACTGGATATGTGGTGCGGAATCCATGCTCCCAGAAGAACATTGTTCCGCCGAACTTAGCTGGCATCTTGAAGATGTACGCAGCACCGTTTGCAAGTGTTCCGTTACATGTTTCGACATCAGCAACAGTTGTACAAGTTGGCGCTGCAGCGTTTGCTGCTGGCACTACTGCAACTGCGATTGATGAGACGAGTACTGCCGCACCAAACGATGCGATTAATTGACGAGTTGATAGCTTCATGTGATTAACCAACCTTTGGTAGTGCATCAGCTGCGATTGCAGGACGTGTGTACTTTAGTTCCGTTACAGCGCCTTTACCTGAATCTGTTGTCCACAACTTACGTGTGCCATTGATTGGTTCAAGAACTGTGGCTGCGTTGTACTTGCCGATCCAGAAGCCTGTGTAAGCCTCGTGAGTCTTAGCAGAGTAGCCAAGAGGAGCAAGGCCAGCGTTTGAAAGCTTCTTACCGTTGTTCTCGATGTACTTGATGATTCCTGGACGTGTCAGGTTCTTACCTGCTCCAAGAAGGGCTGATGTCATCATGTATCCGATATTGATTCCCTGCAAGACGTTATTGTCCCAGCGCTTATCTGGACCCTTATTGAATTCATCGTTGATCTTCTTAAATGCCTTAACGTATTCATCATTTGCCTCACCAGGTGATGGTGCGTGTGATGCTGAAATGGTTCCAGCCAAAAGCGCAGCTGAAGTTGCCGCAGGAACCAACTTGGATCCAAGAATTGTTTGGAATGTGGTGGCATCTGATCCCACTGAGATAACAATCCACTGTGGCATTGTCTTGCAAACCTTCTGTGCAGATCCAACTGCTGTTGCAAATGCTGAAGCAACCGCGCCGACGACAACTGTGTCAACACCGTTATCGCAGAGCGTCTTCATCTGTGCATCAAGTCCGTCCTTTTGAGTACCAGCGACGAATTTGGCAGTCTTCTTAGCATCGAATGTTACGCCTGCAATTGAAAGACCTTCGAGTGTGTTACGACCAAAGTCATCTGTCTGGTAAAGAACTCCAAGGCTCTTTGAAGATAAGTTCTCCTTAATGTACTTTCCAAGGATCTTTGCTTCGACAACATATGTGCCGAGGCTACCGAATGTCGTTGGGTACTTCTTTGGGTCTGTGTAGAAACCGCTGTAACCACTAAGTACGAAGAGGTCAGGGATTCCACGACGGTTGATGTCCTTAATAACAGAGAAATGTGTCTGTGTTCCAACTGAACCAACCATTGCAAAAACTTTATCTTTATTGATAAGTGCTGATGCAGTTGAGACTGTCTGGCCTGCCTTATAGGCATCATCCTTAACGACCAATGTGATCTTGCGGCCGTGTACGCCGCCCTTTGAATTTACATAATCAAAGTAGGCGCGGAGTGCGTCATCTACCTTGTTATATCCGGGGCTAGCTGGACCTGTCTGAGGCAGCTGCATTCCTAGAACAATTTCAGTGTCGCTTACACCTGGTGTGCTTGCACCCTGAGCAGGAATCGCTGTGAGCACGAGAGCTCCAGCAAGAACTGCACCGGTTGTAGCAAGGAATTTACGAGGTGATCGGGACAGAGATGCACGATTTATCACTGCATTCACTCTTTCTCTTTGCCGTAATTGCAATGAGGCAGCTTCCGCGGCTCCATTGCCACCAGCCCAGAAGTGGGCCAGAACGCCGTTACGCTAACAGAATCGGAAGAGAAAGTGAACGGAAAGTGAAGAAACTCGCGGGCTAAAGTGGGTGATACCTATCGGTAATGCGACTTTTATAACAATTATTTATAAGAAATCTAGGTACCGCTATTTGTGCCGGTGGAGCTTGGTTCCGGCTACTCCGGCAGGATTAATGACCACCGTCAGAATCAAGAGCAAGCTAGAAATAAGTGCGGGCAGGTAGTTAGAAACTTGTTCGCGCATTTCAAAATTGCCGATTACTAGATCAATCCAATCAGGTAAGAAGACAACAATCACTGTTCCGATAAATGCTCCAGAGATGCTGCGAATTCCACCAAGAACTGCAGCTGTGAGTAAAGTTAAAGATAGCGAGACTGGATAAACACTCGGCCCGACAAGTCCTCGTAGTCCATAGAGCGCACCGGAAAGTCCGGCGAAAGTTGAAGAAATCATAAAGACATAAATTTTCTGATGTGAATAGTTAACACCGCTAAGACCTGCTGCCGTCTCGTTATCTCGCATTGATTTCCACATCCGACCTGTTCGCGAGAGCAGAATATTCGAAGCAAAGAAGAGTGCGATGGCAGCAAATGGAAGTGCCACATAAAACTGCCATTGTTCATAAGAAGGTTCACCGAATGTATTGCTAAACCACTTTGGTGGGTACCCAACATCTACAGGAAGACCCTCATCACCTTTAAAGACGGATATAAAGCGATTCGCAATAGTTGGAATAGCAAGGGCAATGACAAGTGTTGTTCCCGCGAGATATGGACCACGTAAACGTGCCGCTGCAACGCCTAGCAGAAGTCCCGCCACCGCTGAAGAGAGAATAGAAAGCGGAACGGCGATCCAAAGTGAGGTCTGGTAATTAACCATAAGCAAGGCAGTTGAATATCCACCAACTGCCATCAGCGCACCTTGACCAAGAGATAGCTGACCTGAGATTCCAGTCAGCATCGTTACCGAGAGAACACCGATAAAGAGGATCAGAACTACGGCAAGCTGCGACTGGTTATACGCATCAAAGGTCGAGCCAATCCAGAGAGTTGCTAAGGTGAAAATTAAAGTGCGCATTAAGCTCTTACGAGCGATTGAATAAACTTTGAGGCTAGACACGTCGCACATCCTTTGAGCCTAAGATCCCACGTGGTCTGATAATCAGAACAAGTAGGAGTACAGCAAGTATTGCTAAGAAGACATCTTCTGGTGTGTCATAGAAGGTAACGAAAGAGATCACCATTCCGAGAATAAGGCCTCCAAGAACAGCGCCCGCTGGGCTATCCAAGCCGCCAACAACTGCTGCGGTGAATCCAACAATGAGAACAAGATCTAAGGTATTTGGAGAGAGATTTGATGTTGGAGTAATTAATAAACCTGCAAGTGATGAAGCCGCACCCGAAATTGCCCAACTTAAGGTTCGAGTCCGGTTAGTTCTGATTCCACTGAGCTTTGCAACTTCTTGATTTAGAGCAGTGGCTCGCATTGCTAGCCCAATTCCAGTCTTGGTAAAGAAGAGGGTTGTGATCAGTAAAGTAATGAGAACTGAAGAGATTACGAAGATATCGAATGCTGTAAATGGCATGAGATTTCCAGCAATCAGAAATCCTTCCTGTTTTGCAGGAGCTGGGAATCCACGTTCTTCTGCAGCCCAAATAATTCCGGCAAGCGCTTGCAGGAATCCCAAGATTCCAAGTGATGCAATGACAGGCACCGCAGCTCTCATTGATTCTGAAGCTAATAGCTCGGTTTTTTTCTTATTTGAAAGCGGACGCATAACAAAGATATCCAGTATCGCTCCCATTGCAGCACCTGCAAGAAGTGCAACAAGAAAACCAACCCAATAACTATTGCCATTCGTTATCAAAGTCGATGCGATATATGTACTGAACATCGCCTGGCCCATCTGAGCAAAGTTAACGATTCCAGCGCCGCGCCAAACAATTACAAGGCCGAGGGCAACTAGTGCAAAGATAGCACCACGTGCAGTTCCTGAGAATAGCGCTGCTAAAAATGTATTCACTATTAGTACCCCAAGTAAGCAGCTCGTAGAGTGGAATCTGCCTTTAGCTCAGCAGCCGGGCGATCTGCAACAACTTTGCCAAGTGCAAGAAGAACTCCGTGATCTGCAACTCCAAGTGCGGTATTTGCATTCTGTTCTACGAGCAGAACGGTGAGTCCAGTTGTGCGGCAGAGAGTATTTACAGAGTCAATAATCTGTTCTACAACAAGCGGTGCAAGCCCCAGTGATGGCTCATCAAGAAGGAGAAGTTTTGGGCGAGATACAAGTGCGCGACTGATAGCCAGCATCTGACGTTCGCCACCAGAAAGCGTTCCAGCTAATTGTTTGCGACGTTCTTTCAGGCGAGGAAAGAGTGTGTACATCTCCTCAGTTGCAGCGCTGACATCAGATTTAAATTTCCTGCGGCGAAAGAGTGATCCCATTGTGATGTTCTCTTCAACGCTGAGTTCTGAGATAACTGCGTGGCCTTCAGGAACATGGGCGATACCCATTCGGACAATATCTTCTGGGCGACGGCCAACAATTGATTCACCTTGCCAGGTAATAGTTCCGCTCGATGGATGTTCAAGACCTGAAATCGTGCGCAGCAAAGTGCTCTTACCTGCTCCATTAGCGCCGATAACTGTGGTGATCTTTGATTCTTGAGCAGATAAAGAAACACCATTAAGTGCAATTACGGAGCCAAAGCTCGTTACAAGATTTTCGATCTTAAGCATGGGCTCCCCCAAGTGCATCAGAACCACTCTGTGATGAGGTTCCGAGATATGCAGCAAGAACTGCTGGGTCGCGCTTAACTGTGTCGAAAGTTCCGCTAGAGATAACTTTTCCAAAGTTCAGAACGTAAACCTGATCAGAGATTGCGCCGATAAAGTCGACGTGGTGTTCGACGATGATGATTGCGCAACGTTGCTTGAGCTGCTTCAAGAGTGAGGCGAATTTATCGATGTCATCTTGGCCAAGACCTGCAGCTGGTTCATCCAAGAGAAGAATCTTTGGATTTGAAACAAGTGCGCGAGCGACAGATACGCGTTTGGTCTCTGGATACGTTAAATCACCAGGCATCTTCTCGGCCATATCAAGTGCGCCAGCCCATGCCAGTGCATCGAGTGCACGTCTGCGAAGTTTTGCCTCCGCCTTGCCAGAAAGACCGAGGAGATCTTTAAAGAAATTAGATCCACTTGTCTTATCTGCGCCCATCATTACATTTTCGAGAACGGTTAATCCGCTAAATAAACCAACACCTTGCAACGTTCTGGCGATTCCGAATTCCGCAAGCTGATGAGGTGCTGGCCAATCCAT
Organism: Candidatus Nanopelagicaceae bacterium; assembly: GCA_965268205.1. Taxonomy (GTDB): domain Bacteria; phylum Actinomycetota; class Actinomycetes; order Nanopelagicales; family Nanopelagicaceae; genus Planktophila. The sequence goes on from OZ254161.1 coordinate 1,185,807, forward strand.
CGACTTGCCATGAATTGAGATAGTTCCGCTAGATGGTGAAACCAAACCTGAGATTGAGTTAAAGATAGTTGTCTTTCCTGCACCATTTGGTCCGATAAGACCAACGATCGTGTTTGGCGCAATCTCAAGAAAGACATCATCAAGTGCGGTAAGTCCGCCGAATTTAACGGTGAGGTTTGAGATCGAGAGTCCAGCTACTTCACTCACAAGAGACTCCCTTTCTTACAATCAAATCTAATAGACATGAGGTCCGTAGATTCTAGGCACACGCGGGCCGATTCGGGTCACAATCTCGTAATTAATTGATTGTGATGCGCGCCCCCAGTCATCTGCCGTGTATTCGCCATGAGAACCATTTCCAAAAATTGTGACCCAATCCCCAGATTTAGCCTTTGAGGCAGCGCCTAGGTCGACGACAAATTGATCCATAGATACGCGTCCAACAACTGGTGCGCGATGGCCTGAGAACCAGATACCTGCATCGTGTGCGATTCGTGGAATTCCATCTGCATATCCCATTGCTACAACGCCAAGTTTTGTATCGCTCTTAGTTGATTCAGTCGCCCCATAGCCCACTGGCGTATTGGCAGGTACATCTTTTACAAGGTAGAGAGCAGCGCGTAGCTGCATCGCTGGACGTAAGCCAAGTGATTTTGAATCTCCTAAAGAATTTACATCAGGTGAAAGGCCATACATCGCAATTCCAGTGCGGACCATGTCGAAAGCTGCAGCGTGATTCTTAAGCGTTGCGGCTGAGTTAGAGAGATGGCGAATAACGTTTGTAAAACCAAGTGCATGCACCTTAGAGACCATCTCGCTGAATCGTTCTACCTGAGTTTGATTCTGTTTTTCATCTGGTTCATCTGCGCGAGCAAAGTGAGAGAAGATGCCGACAACTTCCACGTCTGCAAGATCTTCGGCAGAGAGTGAATCCCATTCGCCTAAGAATCCCCCACGTGTCATTCCTGAATCAACTTCGATATGAATTCGCGCCTTCTTCGCAGTTGATGCACCTGAGATCTCTTTCAGCGCAGCAAGGGATGCAACTGCGAGTTCAATATCTAAATTAATCGCTTGGGCGAAATCAGAACCGGGTTGAACGAGCCAAGCCAAGATAGGTGCGGTAATTCCAGCCTCACGTAGAGAGATCGCTTCCTCGAGAAGTGCAACGCCGAGATAACTGGCTCCCGCATCCAATGCGGCCTTTGCAACCGGAACAAGTCCATGTCCATATGCATCTGCTTTAACTACAGCGAGAAGATTGGTACCGGATAACTTCTTTAGATGCTCAATATTTGCCTTAATTGCATTCAGATCTACAAGTGCCTCGGCTCTCATCTCTCAATCACCACCATTGCAGATGCGATTCCGGCATCGTGAGAAAGTGAGAGATGAACCGATGCGCCATCGATGAGTTCTGCAATCGCACCCCTGAAGAGAAAGTCTGGCTTTCCATTCTCATGGTTAATGATTTCTGCCTCATGCCATTGAAGTCCCGTACTTGGACTTAGCGCCTTATAGAGAGCTTCCTTTGCAGCAAATCTCGCCGCCATTGATTGAATTGATTTCCCGCGCTCTGATTCAGTGAAAAGTTTGCTCTCGAGATTTGGAGTTCGTTCAAGAGATTCCTGGAATCGTTTGATATCGACAACATCAATTCCGATTCCATCAATCATGAACCGGAGTGTATTAGACGCTAGTGAAGCTGGCTATCAGATGGGAAATATCGGTCAATTGCGATGATGAGAACAAGGAGCGAGCCGCCAAGTAGTAGCCCGCCGAATAGATCTGAGAACCAGTGGGTATTTCGCAGGAGTGAGACAACGCAGACCGTCAGGGAAAGCAGACCAACGCCGGCACTTGCCAGCCTTCCGTTGTACTTATCGACATGGGCATATCGATAGATTAAATATGCGATGACGCCCCAGATGAATATTGCATTAGATGCATGTCCGCTTGGGTACGACATTCCACCTGCATGCAAAATATCGAAGCCTAACTTTGGCTTTGTCCTGCCTAATCCATATTTAAATGCTCCGACAATTACATTGAGCGCCAAGAAGGATAGAATTCCAAGATTGATTGGTCGCCATGTTTTAAATCTTCTTGAGATATAAACGGCAACGATTAAGAGGGCAATACCTGAAACGCCACGTAGGCCCAGATCATCTAATCTGCGGATGAGGAAATTAGAGATTCCTTTAAATTTTGGGTGATCTATATCGTTAAATGCTCGATCTATTTCAATAAGAATTCCATTGGTAAGTACTTGGTATGTGACGAATAAATATCCTGCAAATAGCCCAGCTGACCACTTCAGCGCACGGCGCATCTGACGCTTGCGTTGATCTAGAACCGATGCCATTTTTATTCTACGGTGACTGATTTAGCTAAATTACGAGGTTGATCGACATCTGTTCCGCGGGCTACAGCAATTTCGTAGGCAAAGACTTGAAGTGGAACAGTTGCAAGAACTGGTTGGAATAAAGGTGAAGCAACTGGAATGCGGATGATGTGTTCTGCTCCGATTACTTCGGCGCCTTCAGGAGCAATAACAATGACGCGTGCGCCGCGAGCTTTTACTTCCTGGATATTGCTCAGCATCTTCTCATCAAGTGCATGTTCATCAGCTGTTGGAAGGATTGCAATAACTGCAGTTCCTTCTTCAATAAGAGCGATAGGGCCATGCTTGAGTTCGCCACCTGCAAAACCTTCGGCGTGAATGTAGGCAAGTTCCTTTAACTTCAGCGCACCTTCAAGTGCAACTGGATATTCGATTCCACGGCCAAGAAAGAGGACGGTGTCGTTCTTAACAAATTTACGGGTGAGCTCACGAAGTGGCTCGATCGTTTCAAGAATTTGTTCGACCTTGCCAGGAAGTTCAAGCATCTCGTTATAGAGGCTTCGTACTTGCTTCTCATCAAGGGTTCCACGAACCTGGGCCAACTTAAGGCCAATCAGGTAGACCGCAACGATCTGAGTAAGAAATGCCTTTGTGGATGCAACTGCGATTTCAGGTCCCGCATGTGTGTAGAGCACCGCATCTGATTCGCGAGGAATAGTTGAAGAATTCGTGTTGCAGACAGCAAGTACGCGAGCACCTGCAGCCTTGGCATGACGGACGGCCATCAAGAGATCCATTGTTTCGCCTGATTGAGAGATTGCAATAACTAAAGAATCTTTATCAATGATGGGGTCGCGGTAACGGTATTCAGATGCGATTTCTACATCGACAGGAATCTTTGCCCACTTTTCAATCGCATACTTAGCGACCATTCCCGCGTGATAAGCGGTACCGCAGGCAATAACCGAGATGCGCTTGATATTTCGAATCTCTTCATCGCTCATATGAAGTTCATCGAGAAGAATCTGGTTGTTATCACTCAGGCGACCAATGAGAGTATCTGCAATCGCCTTTGGCTGATCGAAGATTTCTTTAAGCATGAAGTGCGCAAAGCCACCCTTTTGAGCTGCAGCTGCATCCCAGGTAATTTCATATTCGCGCAGAGCGAGTGCCTTGCCATCAAGATCACAGATTGAGATCCCCTCAGGAGTAATTGTGACAACCTCATCCTGGCCAAGTTCGACTGCGCGCTTTGTGTAATCGATAAAGGCTGCAACATCTGACGCCAAGAAATTCTCGCCATCACCGATACCGGCAACAAGTGGAGAGTTTCGGCGAACTCCCACAATTGTTTGTGGGGCATCTGCGTGAATTGCGAGCAAGGTAAATGAGCCACGAAGACGTTTGACCGCAGCACGCATAGCTGCAGTGAGATCTCCCCCGTGCTCTTTGCGTAGGTCCGAGAGCAAGTGAGCCACAGATTCTGTATCTGTTTCAGATGTGAATGAGTGTCCGCGACTTTCTAATTCGCGCTTGAGCTCTGAGTAATTCTCGATAATTCCATTATGGATAACAGCAAGCTTTCCTTCATTATCTAGATGAGGATGTGCATTTGCATCAGTTGGTCCACCATGAGTTGCCCAACGAGTGTGGCCAATTCCTGAATGCACGCTTGGGAGATTGGCGGGTAGAGCGCCTTCTAGGTTTGAAAGTTTGCCGGCGCGCTTTTCTACGAAGAGTGAGTTACTGGTGCCGAGTGCGATTCCTGCAGAGTCATAGCCACGATATTCCAGGCGGCGAAGTCCTTCAACGATTGGAGTAAATGCAGATTGTGGTCCTGTGTAACCCACGATTCCGCACACGAATTAGCTCCCTAGTTCTGCTTTAACAACTGCGGCAAGGTTCGCTGCAATCTCTTGAGCAAGGTTATCACTCGAGGCTTCGACCATCACTCGTACAAGAGGCTCAGTTCCAGATGCGCGAAGAAGAACGCGACCATTTTCAGCGAGGGTAGCCTCAGCCTGTGCCACTGCATCGCTGATTACCTTTGAAGTATTCAACTGTTCTTTAGCGACATTGGAAACGTTTATCAATACCTGAGGGAAGCGCTTCATCGCAGATGCAAGTTCTGCCAGCGGCTTTCCGGTGCGCACAACTTCTTGTGCCAATTGAAGGGCTGTGAGAATTCCATCACCAGTGTTTGCAAATTCGCGCATGATCAGATGGCCTGATTGTTCGCCGCCCAGAGAGAAATCTCCTTCGAGCATCTTCTCAAGCACATATCGATCGCCAACAGCAGTTGTAATGACATCGATCCCTGCATCCTTCATTGCGTGCATAAATCCAAGATTGCTCATTACTGTGCCAACAATCGTGTTTGATTTCAGCGCGCCACGAGCTTTAAAGCCGCGAGCGAGGATTGTCATGATTGCATCGCCATCAATGACGTTGCCTTGAGCATCGACTGCGAGGCAGCGATCGGCATCGCCATCATGTGCGATACCGAAATCGGCGCCTTCTTTAACTACAGCTGCCTGTAAATCTTCAAGGTGTGTAGATCCGCAATTCTCGTTGATATTCCAGCCATCAGGTGCATGGTGAATTGCTATTACCTTCGCACCAGCTTTTTCATAGGCAGCTGGTGCAACATGTGATGAAGCGCCATTTGCACAATCGACAACAATCTTTAGCCCCTTAAGCGGAGTCGAAACTGAAGCGAGAAGATGACTTAAATAGCGAGCGCTTGCACCATCATCGAAGGTAATGCGCCCAACGTTGCGCCCCGTTGGTCGTGTCCATGGCTCGCCCATGCGCTTTTCAATTGCAGCTTCCACTGCATCGTCTAGCTTCCCGCCACCGCGTGAAAAGAGTTTGATTCCGTTATCTGGCATTGGATTGTGAGATGCCGAAATCATGACGCCGAGATCGGCACCTGATTGCGCAACAAGGAATGCAATTGCTGGAGTTGGTAGAACTCCTACGCGAAGAACATCAACACCTGCACTTGCCAGACCTGCAGCAACTGCTGCTTCTAAGAATTCACCAGATGCTCGTGAATCTTGGCCGACGATTGCAACTGGGCGCTTATTGGCAGAGGATTCAACGAGAATATGTGCTGCAGCAACTGCAACATCTACTGCAATCTCTGCAGTCAGAGTTTCTCCGTTTGCTAAACCACGAATCCCGTCTGTTCCAAAGAGAGCCATACAACTCCTTTACTGCAGGAACAAACGGGATATCGAGATAAAAAGAATTAACGCTTTGAGTACTGTGAACGCTTACGCGCCTTCTTTAGACCGTACTTCTTACGTTCGATAACGCGAGCATCGCGCTTGAGGAAGCCAGCCTTCTTAAGTGCTGGACGGTTTGCCTCTGTATCGATCTCGTTAAGTGAACGAGCTACACCAAGACGAAGTGCGCCAGCTTGACCTGAAACTCCACCACCATTGATGCGAGCAAATACATCGTATGAACCCTCAGCACCAACTGTGCGGAATGGCTCTGATACGAGTTGCTGGTGAACCTTGTTTGGGAAGTAAGCCTCAAGTGTCTTGCCATTTACAACCCAGCGACCTGTACCTGGTACGAGGCGAACGCGAGCAATAGCTTCCTTACGGCGACCTGTGCCAGCACCTGGTGCTGTGATTGCCTTGCGGTTTGTCGCCGCAGCTGGAGTTGATGAAGAGTAAGAAGTAAGTGACTCGTTCTCGTCGATCTCGTTGAAAGTTGTATCTGACATATTTATTTACTGATCCCTTACTTAGCTACTTGAGAAACTTGGGTGAATACATATGGTGTTGGTGCCTGTGCTGCATGTGGATGCTCTGGGCCTGCGTAAACCTTGAGCTTTGAAGCTACCTGCGCACCTAGACGGTTCTTTGGAAGCATTCCCTTGATCGCCTTTTCAACAGCGCGTGTTGGGTGCTTTTCGATGAGCTCGCCGTAAACAGTTGATGTGAGACCACCAGGGAAACCTGAGTGGTGGTGTGCAAACTTTGTTGTCGCCTTATTTCCTGAAAGTGCGATCTTCTCTGCATTGATAACGATGACGAAGTCGCCCATATCCATGTGTGGAGCAAATGTTGCCTTGTGCTTTCCACGAAGAAGTACTGCTGCATGTGTTGCAAGACGACCGAGCACAACATCCTGTGCATCGATAACGTGCCACTTACGGTCGGCGTCGCCTGCCTTTGGGCTATATGTACGCATGCTTTATTACCTTCTTCTTTTCGATTGAACTTTGGGGTCTAACTTCGCGCCCTTGCGGCGCAGGGGATGAACTTTACCTTTCATGCGGGGGGTGGGTCAAAATGGCCTATTACTGAGCGCAAAGCAGGGGTGGTTGCTGGAGCTAGTGGTCGAAGACCGCCTCCGGGCTCTCATAGACCTGGCCATTGGCCCCGAAGACCAAGAATCGAGTAAATCCGCGAGAGAACCAGCGATCGTGGGTCACCGACATAACGGTTCCTTCATATTGATCGAGCGCTTTCTCAAGTGATTCGGCGCTTGCGAGATCTAAGTTATCCGTTGGTTCATCAAGTAAGAGCAAGGTATCTCCCGCAAGTTCAAGTAAGAGAACTTGGAAGCGCGCTTGTTGTCCGCCGGAAAGTGAAGTGAATTTCTGTGCCGCTTGCTGATCAATTTCATATCTGCGAAGCACGCTCTTTGCAGGTCCTAACTGAAGCGAATGTGTCTCCCAGAGAATTTCGAGCAACGTTTTATTCTCGAACTCAGGATGGGCATGGGTCTGTGCGAAATACCCAATCTCAACACGTGCACCAATCTTGAAATTACCGGTGTACTTCACATCTTCATCTCCTGCAATCATGCGCAGGAAGTGAGATTTACCAGTTCCGTTCTTACCAAGGACTGCGATGCGATCGCCGAAGAAGACTTCAAAATCAAAGGGCTCGGTAAGAACTTCACCTGAAAGATTCTTAATTGATAACTGCTCGAAGGTAAGAGCGCGAAGGCCTGTGCGTCCCCCACGAAGTCCGACTTTTACATCTTGCTCGATTGGTGGGGCTTCTGGCGCACCAGCTTCTTCAAATTTACGAAGACGAGTCTGCATCGCGTGATATTTATTTGCCATATCTGGAGAGCTAGCAGCTTGCACTTGCAGAGTCTTTACAAGATCAATAAGTCGCTGATGTTCTTGCTCCCAGCGCAATAGCATTTCAGCGAAGCGTTCATTGCGCGCTTTGCGAGCCTCATGCCATGTTGAGAATTTCCCGCCATGAATCCATGTGGTGTTGCCGTTGATGCCTTGCTCTAAAGTCACGATTCGCGTTGCTGTATTTTCCAGAAGTTCGCGATCGTGGCTTACGAAGAGAACCGTCTTCTTAGTTTCAGAGACCACTTTCTCAAGCCAACGCTTTGATGGAACATCGAGGTAGTTATCTGGCTCATCGAGAAGCAGAACTTCTTCTGGGCCTTCTAGTAGCGCACGCAGAACCAATTTCTTCTGCTCGCCACCCGAAAGAGTATTTACCTTGCGATCTGCAACTGCATCGAAAGATTTACCGAGCATCTCGGTGCAGCACTTATCCCAGATAACTTCGAAGTCATATCCCCCGCAATCGCCCCAATCGATAATCGCTTGGGCATATGCCATCTGATTCTTCTCAGTTGAGTTCTCGTTCATTGCGAGTTCTGTTGCGATGACCTTTGCAGCACCTTCGCGAATTCGAGGAGGGGCCACAGATACCAAGAGCTCGCGAACAGTTGTTTCATCTCGTACAGAACCAATGAACTGACGCATCACACCTAGGCCACCTGTGATTGCTACCGAACCTTCATCAGGTGAAATATCACCGCAGATCATTCGAATAAGTGTTGTCTTGCCTGATCCATTAGGACCAATCAGTGCAACCTTCGCACCATCACCTACGCGGAATGAAACATCGTTGAGAAGAACTCTTCCATCAGAGAGCGAGTATTCGACTGCCGAGACATCAATGTGTCCCATCGCCATGCCTTCCGATTGTTACCTTTGCACGTTCAAGCAATTGATCATCTGTTGGGTAATCGACCTTGTACAGAGTCAATCCTCGCGCTGGGAATACCAAAGAATCTGAGACGCGTTCTTTATTAGCCAGTAGCTCTGCAATCCAATGTGGAGTTTGTCGTCCATCTGCAACACAGACCACTGCCCCAACAAGGTTACGCACCATTGAATAACAGAAGGCATCTGCGACTACATCGGCGACAAGTAAACCTTGTTCATCGCGGCACCACTCATATTTTTCAAGGGTTCGGATAGTTGTTCCGCCTACTTTAAATTTACAGAAGGCTGCGAAATCGTGGTGGCCCAAAAGTAGCTTGCTGGCCTCATTCATCGCATCGACTTCTAGCGGGCGATACCAAGAGGCGACGTCATAGCGACCAAGGGGTGCAATGACGTCGTTATTATCAATAATTTTGTAGCTGTAATAACGGCGAAGTGCCGAGAATCGAGCATGGAATCCTGGGGGCGCATCGCTGATATCCATAATTCGAATATCTTCATCGAGGATCCGGTTGAGCTTAAATCGTAAATCCTTGTACGTAAGGTCGCGATCGAACATCGCATCTGGAACATCTACGTGAATGACTTGGCCAGTTGCATGCACACCAGCATCAGTGCGACCTGCAACGATGGATTCAATATCTGTGCGCGAGATTCGCGAGATAGCTTCTTCGACTAAATCCTGCATTGTTCTGCGACCTGGTTGAGTTGCCCAGCCCGAGAAACGAGTGCCGTCGTATGCAATATCTATCCGTAAACGACGAAACCCACTCTCAGGAAAGAGAGTGGGCTTCGCCATGGTAAAGGTAAGTGTTTTTACTTATCTGTTACGAGTTCGATCACTGCCATAGGAGCGTTGTCGCCCTTACGTGGACCGATCTTTGTAATACGTGTGTATCCACCTTCGCGGTTAGCAAATGTTGGTGCGATCACTGTAAAGAGGTTGTGAACAACTGTCTTATTAGCAATACGCGCCATCACCTGACGACGAGCTGGTAGATCGCCCTTCTTACCGAAAGTGATCAACTTTTCAGCAAGTGGACGAAGTCGCTTCGCCTTTGCCTCTGTAGTTGTGATCTTTCCGTGCTCGAACAACTGCTCAGCAAGAGTACGAAGAATCAAGCGTTCGTGTGATGGGCCTGAACCCAAACGTGGGCCTTTAGTTGGCTTTGGCATTGTCTTCTCCCTTATGCCTGATCTGCGTCAGCGAAGTCTTCATCTGACACGTTGTAGTTCTGGTGTTGTGAAGGATCAAATCCTGCTGGGCTGTCCTTGAGAGACATTCCCATTGATACAAGCTTTGCCTTGATCTCATCGATTGACTTTGATCCGAAGTTACGGATATCAAGTAGGTCAGCCTCTGAACGGTTTACGAGTTCACCAACTGTGTGAATGCCTTCGCGCTTCAAGCAGTTGTATGAACGTACTGTGAGATCAAGATCTTCGATTGGAAGAGCAAGATCAGCGGCAAGGGCCGCATCCATAACAGATGGCCCCATCTCGATACCTTCAGCATCAAGATTAAGTTCGCGTGCAAGACCGAAGAGTTCAACAAGTGTCTTTCCAGCTGATGCAACAGCATCGCGTGGCTTCATTGATGGCTTTGTTTCGACATCAACAACAAGACGATCGAAGTCAGTGCGCTGTTCAACGCGTGTTGCTTCTACCTTGTAAGTGACCTTGAGAACTGGTGAATAGATTGAGTCAACAGGAATGCGACCAATCTCTGCTCCAGCTTGCTTGTTCTGTACAGCAGTTACGTATCCGCGACCGCGTTCTACAGTGAGTTCGATTTCAAGGTTTGCCTTGCCGTTAAGTGTTGCGATGTGAAGTTCAGGATTGTGAACTTCTACGCCACTTGGAACAGCGATGTCAGCACCTGTTACAGCGCCTGCACCTGACTTACGGATGTAGATAACAGAAGGCTCATCGTTATCGCTTGAAAGAACAAGGTTCTTGATGTTCAAGACGATATCTGTGAGGTCTTCCTTTACACCTTCGAGTGTTGTGAACTCGTGGAGTGCTCCAGCAACGCGGATGCTTGTCACTGCTGCACCTGGAATAGATGAGAGCAATGTACGGCGCATTGAGTTGCCGAGTGTGTAGCCGAAACCTGGCTCAAGCGGTTCGATGATGAAACGTGAGCGGTTCTCGGAAATTACTTCTTCGCTAAGCGTTGGGCGTTGTGCAATTAGCACTGGTGCTCCTCTTTCTTCTCGTGGAAATCCACTATTTGATTTCCTCTAGGGGTTAGAAAAATTACTTGCTGTAGAGCTCAACAATGAGCTGTTCTTGAACCTGTGTATCGATCACTGATCGAGCAGGTACGCCGTGGATGATGATGCGCATCTGTGATGCAACAACTTCCATCCACGCTGGAACAGACTTCTCACCGAACTCTGCGCTTGCGACGATAAATGGTGTGAGGTCGTGTGACTTCGGTAGAACGTCGATGACATCCATTGGAGTTACACGGAATGAAGGAATGTTTACCTTCTTTCCATTTACAAGGAAGTGACCGTGGCGAACCAACTGGCGCGCCATGTCACGTGACTTTGCAAAACCTGCACGGAATACAACGTTGTCGAGACGTGTCTCAAGAATGACAAGAAGGTTTTCACCAGTCTTGCCCTGCTTGCGGTTAGCCTCTTCGTAGTAACCACGGAACTGCTTTTCGAGAACACCGTAGATACGTGCGCACTTCTGCTTCTCACGCATCTGCAATAGGTATTCGGATTCCTTTGAACGGCCGCGGCCGTGCTGTCCTGGTGGATATGGACGTGATTCGATCGGACACTTAGGTCCATCGCACTTTGCGCCCTTAAGGAAGAGCTTTACTTTTTCGCGACGGCAACGCTTGCAGTCTGCTCCGGTATAACGAGCCATTTATTCTCTTCCTTCCTTAAACTCGACGTGGTTTCGGTGGGCGGCAGCCATTGTGTGGAGCTGGAGTTGTATCTGAGATAGCTCCAACTTCTAGGCCTGCTGCTTGCAATGAACGGATTGCAGTTTCGCGTCCGGAACCAGGTCCCTTTACGAAAACATCTACTTTCTTAAGGCCGTGCTCCTGTGCGCGACGAGCTGCTGCTTCTGCTGCAAGCTGTGCTGCGAATGGAGTCGACTTACGTGAGCCCTTGAAACCAACTTGGCCAGATGAAGCCCAAGAGATAACAGCGCCTGTTGGATCTGTAATAGAGATGATTGTGTTGTTGAAGGTCGACTTGATGTAAGCCTTACCAACAGCAATGTTCTTCTTCTCTTTTTTACGAAGCTTTACTTTGCCCTTTGCTGGGGCAGCAGTCTTTGACTTAGGAGCGGCCATTACTTAGTCACCTTCTTCTTACCGGCAATTGCCTTACGTGGACCCTTACGAGTACGAGCGTTTGTATGTGTGCGCTGACCACGAACAGGAAGTCCCTTGCGGTGACGAATACCTTGGTAGCTCTGGATTTCAACTTTACGACGGATATCGCCTGCGATTTCGCGGCGAAGGTCACCTTCGATTTTGTAGTTGGCTTCGATGTATTCACGAAGCTGTGCAAGCTCTGACTCTTGCAAATCTTTGACGCGAGTATCTGGAGAAATTCCAGTCGCTTTCAATGTTGCGTGGGAACGGGTTAGACCCATTCCGAAAATATAGGTGAGTGCAATCTCAACACGCTTTTCGCGTGGAAGATCGACACCGACTAGACGTGCCATGTAATCAACCATTCTGTATCCGGAGGTCCTCCGCAATGCTCCTCGACATATTTATCGAGCCTCGGCCTACCGGTCCGGGGGTCTTAACTATTTCTAGTTAAGTCGCATCACGCGTACTTATCTTTGTCTCGGAGTTACCCTTGACGCTGCTTGTGACGAAGATTTTCGCAGATCACCATTACGCGACCCTTGCGACGAATGACTTTGCACTTGTCGCAGATCTTCTTCACGCTTGGATTAACCTTCACGTGTATTCCTTTTTCTAGTGGGAGCGAACTATTTACTTGTAACGGTAAATAATTCGACCCTTTGTAAGGTCGTATGGACTTAGTTCTACGATCACACGGTCTGCAGGCAAGATACGGATGTAGTTCTTACGCATCTTTCCTGAAATGTGTGCCAAGACTTTATGTCCATTTGTTAGTTCAACACGAAACATTGCGTTAGGTAACGCCTCAGCAACAGTGCCTTCGATTTCGATCGCACCATCTTTACTTGCCAAGGATCAATACCTTCTTCTCTATCTCAATTGAACGAACAGGGTTCACCCCCATGAAAATCTGTGGATTTACACGAGAGCCGAAGGGCGATTCTATGCGAGAGCCCCTTATAAAGGGAAATCCGTCCTTTTGGGACTATTGACCCCGGCCGACACGCTGGCCGCTAGGCCAAAAGGTTGGAGATTTCGACTCCGAAGCGGGCCAAATCGGCCTTGCCGCCATCAAGAGATGTCAGGACAAAGGGCTTTCCATCGGGGCAGATGACGTAGGAGTTCTCAAAGTGAGCCCCCCGAGATTGATCTGTTGAAACAACAGTCCATTCATCGCCTAGCACCTTGGTCTTTGCCGATCCCCTGGTGATCATCGGCTCGATAGCAAGTGCCATTCCAGGAATGATTTCAGGACCATTTCCAGCTTTTCCAAAGTTAAGAACATGTGGCTCTTGGTGCATCTCCGTACCAATTCCATGTCCGCCGTACTCCTGAAGAATTCCATATTTGCCTTGAGAGTTGGTGTACTTCTCAATTGCATGGCCGATATCTGAAAGCTTTGCACCCATTTTGCCAGCTGCGATTCCAACCCACATAGATTCTTCGCAGACATCCATCAACTTCTGATCTTCAGGATCTACGTTTCCAATTCCAATTGAGAAAGCAGCATCTCCGTGCCAGCCATCAATGACTGCGCCGCAATCTATAGAGACTATGTCGCCCTCGTTGATTACACGTGGACCCGGAATGCCGTGAACGATCTCATCATTGATTGAAACGCAGATTGTCTTCGGATATCCGTGATACCCCAGGAAGTTTGAGGTTCCACCGCCGCGCTTAATATTTGCCGCTGCCATCGCATCGAGTGCATCGGTAGTCATGCCGGCTTTGATATTTTCACGAAGCACTTGAAGTGTTTGACCAACGAGTAAACCAGCACGGCGCATTACCTTGAGTTGCTCAAGGTCTTTAATTTGAATTGCCATGATTTTACTTAGCCGTGAATGCGACTTAACGCAGTAATCGCGCGATCTGTAATCTCTGACACTTCTCCATCTGCAGAGATAGTAATCAGTAATCCTTCTGTGCGGTAGAAGTGAACGATTGGAGCAGTCTGTTCTTCATATACTGCTAGACGCTTTGCGATAACTTCTTCCTTGTCGTCTTCGCGCTGGTAGAGCGCTCCCCCACATGCCGAACACTTATCTGCATCGGGTGCTGAAGGTGCGCCACAATCTTTACATGTGAGGCGTGAAGAAAGACGCTTGATGATGAGCGCATTATCGATTGATAGCTCGAGAACTGCATCGAGTGGAGTCTGCTTCTCAGCTAAGAATGCGCGTAAAACTTCCGCCTGAACTGTGTTGCGAGGGAAGCCATCGAGTAAGAATCCATTTGTCATATCGTCATGAGTTAAACGGTCTTTAACCATCTCATTTGTAACTGAATCAGGAACTAGCTGGCCTGCATCCATAAAACCTTTAGCTTCGCGACCAAGTGGTGTGTCAGCCTTCAAATTTGCGCGAAAGATATCGCCGGTTGAGATATGTGGAATTGAATAGTGCGCAGCGAGGAATTGAGCTTGCGTTCCCTTGCCAGCACCTGGTGGACCTACCAGGACTAAACGCATTACTTCAAGAAACCTTCATATGAACGCTGCTGCAACTGGCTCTCGATCTGCTTTGCAGTATCAAGACCGACACCCACAACAATCAGGATCGCAGTTCCACCGAATGGGAAGTTCTGTGATGCACCAAAGAGAACAAGTGCCGCAATTGGAATCAAGGCAACGAGTGCAAGATAGATAGCACCTGGGGCTGTAATTCGTGAAAGTACATATTGCAAGTATTCAGAGGTTGGACGTCCTGCACGGATACCAGGAATAAATCCACCGTACTTCTTCATGTTGTCTGCAACCTCATCTGGGTTAAATGTGATTGCTACATAGAAGTATGTGAAGAAGATGATCATTGATGCGTAAGCGATCATATAAATTGGATGATCTCCGCTTACCAAGTTACGTGAAATCCAGACAGCCCATGCTGCTTGGCTATTTGTGAAGTTAACCAGAAGCGATGGAATGTAGAGAAGTGAAGATGCAAAGATAACTGGAATAACGCCAGCCTGGTTTACCTTAATTGGAATATACGTTGATGTTCCGCCGTAAGCCTGACGACCAACCATGCGCTTTGCATACTGCACTGGAATACGACGTTGAGCTTGCTCTACGAATACAACTGCTGCAATAACAAGTACTCCGACAGCGCACACGAATAGGAATGCGAACCAACCCTTTTGTACTTGGATTGACCAGAGCTGGCTTGGGAAACCTGCAGCAATAGATGTGAAGATAAGGATTGACATACCGTTACCGACGCCGCGATCTGTAATGAGTTCGCCGAGCCACATGATTACTGATGTACCAGCAGTCATGACAACAATCATTGTGATGATTCGTGTAAATGATGTGTCAGGAATAATTGGAGTGTTACAGCCTGAGATAAGGCGACCCGGTGTACGTGCCACTGCGATCAAACCTGTTGATTGAAGAATCGCAAGGCCGATTGTGAGGTAACGGGTGTACTGAGTGAGCTTTGCTGTTCCTGACTGTCCCTCATTCTTAAGAGTTTCAAAGCGAGGAATAACAACTGTCAACAACTGAATAATGATTGATGCGGTGATGTAAGGCATGATGCCAAGTGCGAAGACTGAGAGCTGTAGAAGTGCTCCACCAGAGAAGAGGTTGATGAGACCGAATAGTCCACCAGTCTGAGCTTGATCAATACAAGACTTAACCGCTGTGTATGAAACACCTGGAGTTGGAACTACTGATCCGAAGCGGAAGAGAGCCATGATTGAGAGAGTGAAGAAGATTTTCTTACGAAGTTCAGGCGTCTTAAAGGCCATTCCAAATGCTGAAAGCATCAATCTTCTCCCTCTATCAATTCACGTTTAGATCTAGTTTTTTTCTGTAGTTATTACAGCGTGTTTGCTGTTCCGCCTGCAGCTGAGATCTTTTCGATCGCTGATGCAGAGAACTTGTGTGCAGTAACAGTTACCTTGACTGCAATATCGCCATTTCCAAGAACCTTTACAGGCAATGAATCGCGAACTGCACCCTTTGCAATGAGATCTGCAACAGTTACATCGCCACCCTTTGGAAAGAGTGCGTTGATTGTCGAGACATTCACTGCCTGGTACTCGATACGTGCTGGGTTCTTAAAGCCGCGAAGCTTTGGAAGACGCATTACGAGTGGAAGCTGACCACCTTCGAAACCTGGACGAACCGTGTTACGAGCATGTGTTCCCTTGCCACCGCGGCCTGCGGTCTTACCCTTTGATGCTTCACCGCGACCCTTACGAGTCTTATCTTTTTTAGCACCTGGAGCTGGACGAAGGTGATGAAGTTTTAGAGTCATCTTTATTCGACCTCCTCTACCTTGATCAAGTGGCGAGCAGCAACTGCCATGCCACGAATTTCTGGACGGTCTTCTTTAACAACAACGTCGTTAATTCGCTTGAGTCCGAGTGAACGAACTGTGTCGCGAATTTCTGGCTTGTTGCCAACTGTTGACTTGATCTGTGTGATCTTTAAACGTGGCATTAGGCACCAACTGTCATCTGTGAAGCGCGAATAATTGCTGCAGGAGCAACATCTTCCAACGGACGTCCGCGGCGAGTTGCGATCTGTGCAGGTGACTCAAGCATCTTTAGTGCAGCAACGGTTGCGTGAACCATGTTGATTGCATTTGAAGATCCGAGAGACTTTGTAAGTACATCGTTAACACCAGCGCACTCAAGCACGGCACGAACAGGACCACCGGCAATAACTCCGGTACCTGGGCTTGCTGGGCGAAGAAGAACTACGCCTGCTGCTGTTTCACCTTGTACTGGGTGAGGAATCGTTCCTTGAACGCGTGGAACTGTGAAGAATGACTTCTTAGCTTCTTCAACTGCCTTAGCGATAGCTTGTGGAACTTCCTTAGACTTTCCGTAGCCAACACCAACAGTTCCGTTCTGATCTCCCACAACAACGAGTGCTGTGAATGAGAAGCGACGTCCACCCTTTACAACCTTTGATACGCGGTTAATGAAAACCACGCGCTCGGTGTAAGGAGACTTCTCCTTCTCGCGATCATCACGACGTTCGCGGCGTTCGCCACGACCCTTGTTTGATGCGTTAGATGGTGCGCCTGTTGTTGACGCTGCATCGTTAGTTGGATTAACAGCCATTAGAACTCCAATCCGTTCTCTCGTGCAGAATCTGCAACTGCTGCAATACGACCGTGGTACTTGTTACCTGCGCGGTCAAAAACAACTGTAGAAATTCCAGCCTTCTTAGCGCGCTCAGCAATAAGAGCTCCGACCTGCTTCGACTTATCTGTCTTATCGCCAGATGCCTTACGAAGATCTGCTTCCATTGTTGATGCATAAGCAAGTGTCTTTGCCTGTGTGTCATCGATGACCTGTACGAACAGGTGACGTGATGAACGTGAAACGACTAGGCGTGGACGTGATGGTGTGCCTGAAATCTTCTTGCGAAGACGGAATGCACGACGAGCACGCGCGTTCTGCGCTGAACCCTTACGGACTCTAACTCCGATTGCCATTACTTCTTACCTGCCTTTCCAGCCTTGCGACGAACTGCTTCGCCTTCAAGACGCAAGCCCTTGCCCTTGTATGGATCAGCCTTGCGAAGCTTCTTGATCTTTGCTGCTGTCTCGCCGACAAGCTGCTTATCGATTCCGCTGATAATCAACTTAGTTGGAGATTCAACCTTGTAGGTGATTCCTTCTGGAGCTGGGAAAAGAATTGGGTGGCTGTAGCCGAGCTGGAATTCAAGATCCTTGCCCTTTTCAGCAACACGGTAACCAACACCGACGATGTTGATTGTGAGTGAGTAACCAGTTGTTACACCCTCGACCATATTCGCTACGAGTGAGCGAGATAGGCCGTGAAGTGAACGAGTTACACGCTCTTCATTTGGACGAGCAACGGTGATAACACCATCTGCTTGTGAAACCTGGATAGGTGATGGAACTGCAATTGCGAGTGAACCCTTAGGTCCCTTCACTGCAACGTTCTGACCAGTGATTGAAACTTCGACACCGCTTGGAACGGTGATAGGCATACGACCAATACGTGACATCAGAGATTTACCATACGTAAGCGAGAACTTCTCCGCCTACACCCTTCTTATTGGCCTGCTTATCTGTAAGGAGTCCTGATGATGTGGAGATGATTGCAACTCCGAGTCCACCAAGAACCTTAGGAAGCGCAGTTGACTTTGCGTAAACGCGAAGTCCTGGCTTGCTTACGCGGCGAAGACCTGCGATTGAACGTTCGCGGTTTGTGCCGAATTTGAGATCAAGTGTGAGGTTCTTACCTACACCTGTTGCTGTTGGTTCAACGCGGAATTCTGCAATGTAACCCTCTTGCTTGAGGATCTCTGCAATTCGAACCTTGACCGATGATGACGGCATTGAAACCGTGTCATGGTAGGCAGAGTTCGCGTTGCGCAGACGAGACAACATGTCTGCGATTGGATCTGTCATTGTCATACGTGGCCTGTGGCCTTTCTCAAATTAGTTTCCTGACAATTTGTCAGGACTTTATTCGTTGTAGTTGTTACCAAGACGCCTTGGTGATACCTGGAAGCTCGCCGCGGTGCGCCATTTCACGGAAACAGACGCGACAGATTCCAAACTTTTGATAGACAGAGTGCGGACGGCCGCAACGCTGGCAACGTGTATAACCGCGAACCTTGAACTTTGGCTTGCGAGCAGCTTTAACCTTGAGTGATGTCTTAGCCATTCTTATGCCTCCTTGAAAGGAAAGCCGAGCGCCTTAAGTAGTGCGCGACCTTCATCATCGTTCTTAGCTGTAGTTACAACAGTGATATCCATACCGCGTGTGCGGTCGATCTTGTCCTGCTCGATTTCTGGGAATACAACCTGCTCGGTAAGACCGAATGTGTAGTTGCCTTTGCCATCGAACTGCTTTGGTGAAAGACCACGGAAGTCACGGATACGAGGTAGTGAGATTGAGAGAAGACGATCTGCGAACTCCCACATGCGATCTCCGCGAAGTGTTACGTGTGCACCAATTGGCATGCCTTCGCGAAGCTTGAACTGCGCGATTGACTTGCGTGACTTAGTGACCTGTGGCTTCTGACCGGTGATAACAGCGAGATCGCGGATTGCTCCTTCGATCAACTTTGAATCACGAGCAGCTTCACCAACACCCATGTTGACGACAATCTTTACGAGTGTAGGAATCTGCATTGGATTCTTATATCCAAATTCGCTCTTCAGCGTTGACTGGATCTCGCTCTTGTAGCGAGCCTTTAAGCGAACATCTGTAGTTGTGCTCATTAGATGTCCTTTCCTGTGCGACGTGAGATACGAACATTTGAGCCTTCGTCATCAACGCGAACGCCAAGACGTGTTGCCTTGCCATCCCCATCTACGACCATGACATTTGAAATATGGATTGATGCTTCTTGTGTGATGATTCCGCCAACTTTGACGCCACGTTCGGTTGTTGATTCCTTTGTGTGGCGCTGAATGCGATTAACGCCTTCAACAGTTACGCGGTCTCCATCTACATGAAGGACCTTGCCGGTTACGCCCTTGTTCTTGCCAGCGATAACCAAGACTTCGTCATTCTTCTTAATCTTCGCCATGGTTAGAGCACCTCCGGAGCGAGTGAAATGATCTTCATGAACTTCTTGTCGCGAAGTTCGCGAGCAACTGGTCCGAAGATACGAGTTCCGCGTGGTTCGCCATCCGCTTTGAGGATAACTGCAGCGTTCTCGTCAAACTTGATGTAAGAACCGTCTGGACGGCGACGTTCTTTAACTGTGCGAACGATGACAGCCTTAACGACTTCACCCTTCTTAACCTGTCCACCAGGAATTGCATCCTTGACTGAACAGACGATGATGTCACCGATGCCTGCGTAACGGCGCTTTGATCCTCCGAGTACACGAATACATAGAAGCTCTTTAGCTCCTGTGTTATCCGCAACGCGTAGGCGGGATTCTTGTTGAATCATTTTTTATTCGCCCCTTACTTGGCCTTCTCGATGATTTGAACTAAACGCCAGCGCTTTGATGCTGAGATTGGTCGTGTTTCCATGATCAATACGCGGTCACCAGTACCTGCTGAGTTTGTCTCATCATGTGCTTTGAGCTTGTGTGTGCGGCTCATAACCTTTGAGTACATACCGTGTGCAACACGATTTGATACCTCAACGGTGATGGTCTTATCCATCTTGTCTGAGACAACGATGCCTTCACGTGTCTTACGAGATCCGCGATCTTCGTTGGTAGCCATTACGCAGCGCCTCCAATTCCTAGTTCGCGTTCACGAATAATTGTGTAGATACGAGCAATCTCTTTGCGAACTGCACCGAGACGACCATGTGACTCAAGCTGTCCTGTTGCTGCTTGGAAGCGAAGGTTAAAGAGTTCTTCCTTACCTTCACGTAGCTTTGCAGTTAACTCTTCAGCTGACAGTTGACGAAGTTCTTCATTAGTAATCGCCATGGTTATGCCTCCTCACGCTTTACAACGCGGCACTTCATTGGGAGCTTGTGAATCGCAAGACGCATAGCTTCTGTAGCTACAGCCTCTGTTACGCCTGAAATTTCAAACATAATGCGACCTGGCTTCACGTTTGCGATCCACCATTCTGGAGAACCCTTACCGGAACCCATACGAGTTTCAGCAGGCTTCTTTGTAAGTGGGCGATCTGGATAAATGTTGATCCAAACCTTTCCACCACGCTTGATATAACGAGTCATCGCGATACGCGCTGCTTCGATTTGACGGTTAGTTACATATGCAGGAGCAAGTGCCTGGATACCGAAGTCTCCAAATGCAACCTGTGTTCCACCCTTTGATGCGCCTGAGCGCGATGGGTGGTGCTGCTTACGGTGCTTAACCTTGCGAGGAATCAACATTATTCAGCGCCTCCTTCTGTAGCTGGTGTTGCTGCTTCAGTTGGAGCTGCCTGTGAAGTTGTTACCTCAGCGCGTGGTGCACGTGGTGTACGTGGTCCGCGACGCTCTGGCTTTGGTGCGCGTGCTTCAGCAAGTGCCTTTTCAGCACGCTCTGCACGTGAACCAATAACTTCACCCTTGTAGATCCAAACCTTTACACCCAAGCGACCGAATGTTGTTGCAGCTTCGTAGAAGCCGTAATCAATATCAGCGCGGAGTGTGTGTAGTGGAACGCGACCTTCGCGATAGAACTCAGAACGTGACATTTCTGCACCGCCGAGACGACCACCGCACTGAACACGAATGCCCTGTGCTCCAGCCTTCATCGCAGATTGCATCGACTTCTTCATTGCGCGACGGAATGAAACACGTGCAGCAAGCTGCTCCGCTATTCCCTGTGCAACGAGTTGTGCATCAATCTCTGGGTTCTTAACTTCAAGAATATTGAGCTGAACTTGCTTGCCGGTGAGCTTCTCAAGCTTCTGACGTAGAACGTCAGCTTCTTGTCCGCGACGACCGATAACAATTCCTGGACGAGCAGTGTGAAGGTCGATACGTACACGATCGCGTGTGCGCTCAATTTCGATGCGTGAAACGCCTGCGCGCTCCATGCCCTTCTGCATAAGTCGGCGGATTTCGACATCTTCTTTGACGTAATCCTTGTACAACTTATCTGCATACCAACGTGACTTAAATTCAGTTGTGATGCCGAGGCGGAAGCCGTGTGGGTTTACTTTTTGACCCATTAGTTGGACGCTCCCTTCGCTGCTGATGTTTTGGTTGCTAGTGGTGACTTCTCTGAACGCTTTGGATTTCTCGTCTGCGCCTTTGTTGAAGTGCGTGAAAGTGACTTTGATGTCGCCTTTGAATCGCTGACAGCAACAGTGATGTGGCTTGAGCGCTTCAAGATACGGAAACCGCGACCCTGTGCACGTGGGCGGAAACGCTTCATTGTGCGTCCCTCGTCAACGAGTGCTTCTACAACCCAGAGCTCTGAAGCATCGCGGATTGCTGGATTCTGCTGCTTCGCATTTGCGATAGCTGAGTTAAGAAGTGTGTACACATCTGAACCTGCAGCTTGTGGTGCAAACTTGAGAACGTTAAGTGCTTCATCTGCACGCATTCCACGAACCAAGTCGACAACGCGACGAGCCTTCTGTGGTGTGTGGCGGATGTCGCGCAATACTGCGCGAGCTACGAGTGCGTCTTGTGTATTAGCCACGTGATGCTCTCCGATCATCTTTAACGTGTCCGCGGAATGTACGTGTTGGTGCGAACTCACCAAGCTTGTGACCGATCATTGCGTCGGTGATAAATACAGGGACATGCTTGCGACCGTCGTGTACCGCAATTGTGTGTCCAATCATTGAAGGCGAGATCATCGAGCGTCGAGACCATGTCTTAATGACATTCTTTGTATTGGCTTCATTCTGCGCATCCACCTTTTTGGTGAGATGCCCATCAATGAATGGGCCCTTCTTGAGACTACGTGGCATGAGGGCTCCTTAGCGCTTCTTGTTCGACTTACGACGACGGACGATCATTGAATCTGAAGCCTTCTTCTTACGAGTACGTGCTTCAGGCTTACCCCAAGGTGAAACCGGGTGGCGTCCACCAGAAGTCTTACCTTCACCACCACCGTGTGGGTGGTCGACTGGGTTCATTACAACACCACGAACAGATGGGCGAACGCCTAACCAGCGCTTACGCCCAGCCTTTCCGTAGTTAATGTTTGCTTGTTCTGCGTTTCCAACTTCACCAACAGTTGCGCGGCAACGAACATCTACGTTACGGATTTCTCCAGATGGCATACGAAGTTGTGCGTATGGACCATCTTTAGCAACGAGCTGAACTGATGCGCCAGCTGAACGAGCGATCTTCGCTCCGCCACCTGGGCGAAGTTCGATTGCGTGAACAGTTGTACCTACTGGGATGTTGCGAAGTGGCAAGTTGTTACCAGGCTTGATGTCGGCCTTAGGACCGTTCTCAACTGTTGCACCTTGCTCAAGTTTATTTGGAGCGATGATGTAACGCTTTTCTCCATCTGCGTAGTGAAGAAGTGCGATACGCGCTGTGCGGTTTGGATCGTATTCAATGTGCGCAACCTTTGCTGGCACGCCATCTTTATCGTTACGTACGAAATCGATAAGACGGTATGCACGCTTGTGACCGCCACCTTGGTGACGAACAGTGATGCGACCTTGATTGTTACGACCACCCTTTGAGTGAATTGGGCGAACGAGTGACTTCTCAGGTGTTGAGCGAGTGATTTCTGCGAAATCTGGAACAGTTGCTCCACGCTGACCTGGGGTCGTTGGCTTGAGTTTGCGAAGTGCCATGAGGTTTCCTCTCTTTAAGGTCCTATCTCAATTACGAGACAGGGCCTCCGAAGATGTCGATACGGTCGCCAGCGGCCACATGAACGATTGCTCGCTTTGTGTCTTTGCGCTTTCCATCACCAAAACGTGTGCGCTTGTTCTTTCCTTGACGGTTCATAGTGTTAACACTGATGACCTTGACTCCGAATACCTTTTCAACAGCGATCTTGATCTCTGTCTTATTAGCATCAGTAGCTACTAGGAATGTGTACTTGTTCTCATCTAGCAATCCGTAGCTCTTTTCAGAGACAACCGGTGCTAGCAAGACATCGCGATGATCCTTCATTATGCAGATACCTCACTCTCGCGTGCTACTGACTTAACAGATTTTCCTGAAGCCTTAGCTGAACTCTTGAACTTGAGGAAGTCGTTGATCGCTGTCTCTGAGAAGACAACGTCATCGCTCTTCAAGATGTCGTAAGCGTTGAGCTGGTCTGGAACTAGAAGGTGGAGATCATCAGCGTTACGAAGTGAACGCCATGCAGCGTCTTCGGTACGTGAGACAACAACCAAGAGATTCTTACGAGTTGAGAATTGACGAACTGCTGCAAGAGCTGCCTTTGTTGAAGGAGCTGCTGTTACAGAATCGAGAACGTGAATTCGCTCGTTGCGCTGACGGTCAGAGAGGACGCCGCGAAGTGCTGCTGCGATCATCTTCTTTGGTGTGCGCTGGAAATATGAACGTGGACGAACTGCGTGTGCAGCACCGCCACCGCGCTGAAGAGGAGCACGGACAGAACCCTGACGAGCACGACCAGTTCCCTTCTGCTTGAAAGGCTTCTTACCTGAACCTGAAGTTTCTCCACGGTTCTTAGCCTTCTGTGTACCTTGGCGTGCAGCTGCAAGTTGAGCTGTTACGACTTGGTGGATCAAAGGAATATTTGTCTGCGCATCAAAGATATCTGCTGGCAAATCAACTGAGCCAACTTTCTTTCCTTCTGCGTTCTTAACTTCGACTGTAAGCGCCATGGTTACATCCCTGCCTTTACTGTCTCAACAATTGCTTTTTTAGCAGCTGAACGGATAAAGACGAGACCACCATCAGTGCCTGGAACAGCGCCCTTGATAAGTAGCAAGTTACGCTCAAGATCTACACCCTGAACTGTGAGGTTCTGTGTTGTGACCTTCTCGTTACCCATGCGACCCATCATGCGCATTCCCTTGAAAACGCGACCTGGTGTTGAACATGCGCCGATTGAACCTGGCATACGGTGCTTACGGTCTACACCGTGTGAAGCACCAATACCGCCGAAACCGTGGCGCTTCATAACACCAGCAGTTCCCTTACCGGTTGAAGTTCCTGTTGCATCGACGATGTCGCCGACAGCAAATGTAGATGCGCCAATTTCTTGTCCGACTGTGTAATCAGCTGCTGACAAGGTGCGGAGCTCTGCAACTGAACGTCGAGGAGTGACGCCATTCTTTGCATAGTGTCCAGCAAGTGGCTTTGAAACCTTCTTTGGATCGATTGCACCGAAACCAAGTTGAACAGCTGAGTAGCCATCCTTCTCAGGTGTGCGAATCGAAGTAACAACACATGACTCAACTGAAACAACTGTTACAGGAATCATCTTGTTATCTTTATCGAATACTTGGGTCATACCAAGCTTCTTACCGAGAACGCCCTTGATGGACGAACCGTAAGACTGAGTTACAACTGTGCGTGTCATTAGTTTTCGTCCTTTCCTTAGAGCTTAATCTCGATGTCGACGCCTGCTGGAAGATCGAGACGCATCAATGAATCAACAGTCTTAGGTGTTGGGTCGATGATGTCGATTAGGCGCTTATGTGTGCGCATCTCGAAATGTTCGCGGCTGTCCTTGTACTTGTGAGGAGAGCGAATCACGCAATAGGTGTTCTTCTCTGTTGGTAGCGGCACTGGACCCGCGACGGTTGCACCTGTGCGCTCGACTGTCTCAACGATTTTCTTCGCTGATGAGTCGATTACCTCATGGTCATACGCCTTGAGTCGAATGCGGATCTTTTGTCCCGCCATGTCGTTCTCCTCTTTACTTTCGTTAGTTCAAACTTTTGTTTTTACTGCTTTTTTAACTTCTGTTTTTACTGCAATCTTTAGTTGTCAAACTTTTGTTGATGCCCGGCGGTGATTAAGCCGCCGGGCTCAAACAATTACTTCTTGATCTTTGTAACGCGACCTGCACCTACTGTGCGGCCACCTTCGCGGATAGCGAAGCGAAGACCATCTTCCATAGCGATTGGCTGGATGAGAACAACTGACATTTCAGTGTTATCGCCAGGCATAACCATTTCTGTACCTTCTGGAAGTGTTACAACACCAGTTACGTCAGTTGTACGGAAGTAGAACTGTGGACGGTAGTTGTTGAAGAATGGAGTGTGACGACCGCCTTCATCCTTTGAAAGGATGTATGCAGATGCATCGAACTCTGTGTGAGGTGTGATTGATCCTGGCTTGCAGACAACCTGTCCACGCTCAACATCTTCACGCTTTGTTCCACGGAGAAGAAGTCCGACGTTCTCGCCAGCCTGTCCTTCGTCGAGGAGCTTACGGAACATTTCAACGCCTGTAACAGTTGTCTTCTGTGCATCCGGACGGATACCAACGATTTCAACTTCTTCGTTAACCTTGACGATACCGCGCTCGATACGACCAGTGATAACTGTTCCACGACCTGTGATTGTGAAAACGTCTTCAACTGGCATAAGGAATGGCTTGTCGATGTCACGAGCTGGCTGTGGAATAAATGAATCCACTGCATCCATAAGATCGATGATCTTGTCAGCCCACTTAGCATCTCCTTCGAGAGCCTTAAGTGCTGAGATGCGAACGATTGGTGTGTCATCGCCTGGGAACTCGTACTTAGATAGAAGTTCACGAACTTCCATTTCAACGAGCTCAAGAATTTCTTCGTCATCAACCATATCTGACTTGTTTAGAGCCACAACGATTGATGGAACGCCTACCTGACGTGCAAGGAGAACGTGCTCCTTAGTCTGTGGCATTGGACCGTCTGTAGCTGCAACGACGAGGATTGCTCCGTCCATCTGTGCAGCACCAGTGATCATGTTCTTGATGTAGTCAGCGTGGCCTGGGCAGTCAACGTGTGCGTAGTGACGCTTCTCTGTCTGGTACTCGATGTGAGCGATAGAGATTGTAATTCCGCGCTGACGCTCTTCTGGAGCCTTGTCGATCTGATCAAAAGGTGTGAATGGGTTTACATCTGGGTACTTATCGTGCAACACCTTTGAGATCGCAGCAGTAAGAGTTGTCTTACCGTGGTCAATGTGGCCGATTGTTCCGATGTTTACGTGCGGCTTGTTACGCTCGAACTTGGCTTTTGCCATTTTGGTTCCTCTTTCGTTTTATCTAGTGCTTAGTTATTAGGGGTTTTATTTTTCGTGCTTATTAGGGATTATTCGCCGCGAACTTTCGCAATGATTTCCTTTGCGACGTTGCCTGGAACTTCGGCATAACTGTCGAATTCCATGCTGTAGCTCGCGCGACCTTGTGTTCTGGAGCGGAGATCTCCGACATAGCCGAACATCTCTGACAACGGAACTAGCGCCCTAACAACGCGGGCACCTGACCGCTCATCCATGGCCTGAATTTGGCCACGACGACTGTTGAGATCGCCGATGACATCACCCATGAAGTCTTCAGGGGTAACAACTTCGACTTTCATCACTGGTTCGAGAATTGCAGGATCAGCAAGCTTTGCTGCTTCCTTAAATGCTGCGATACCAGCCACCTTGAATGCGAGCTCCGATGAGTCAACATCGTGATACGCGCCGTCAAGAAGAGTTACTCGTACATCTGTAAGTGGATATCCAGCAAGTGGTCCTGCTGTCATCGCTTCCTTACAACCTGCATCAACTGATGGGATGTACTCGCGTGGAACGCGACCACCAGTGATCTTATTTACGAATTCGTATCCGCCTTCAACTTCACCTGTTGGAAGTGGCTCGATAGCGATCTGAATCTTTGCGAACTGACCAGAACCACCTGTCTGCTTCTTGTGTGTGTAGTCGTGGCGTGCAACTGGCTTACGAAGTGTTTCGCGGTATGCAACCTGTGGCTTACCGACGTTAGCTTCAACCTTAAATTCGCGACGCATACGATCTACGAGAATTTCAAGGTGAAGTTCACCCATACCAGCGATGATTGTCTGACCTGTTTCTTCATCAGTTTCAACGTGGAATGTTGGGTCCTCTTCAGATAGACGCTGAATAGCAACGCCGAGCTTCTCTTGGTCGCCCTTTGTCTTTGGCTCGATAGCAACAGAGATAACTGGTGCTGGGAAGTCCATTGACTCGAGAATTACTGGCTTAGCTGGATCGCAGAGAGTTTCACCTGTTGTTGTGTCCTTAAGACCCATTACAGCAACGATCATTCCTGCACCAACGTTGTCGCGCTCTTCGCGCTTATTTGCGTGCATCTGGTAAATCTTTCCGATGCGCTCCTTGCGGTTCTTTGTTGAGTTAAGGATTGTTGATCCTGTCTCAAGAACGCCTGAGTAAACACGGATAAATGTGAGCTTTCCAAGGTGTGGATCTGTCATGATCTTGAATGCAAGTGCTGAGAATGGCTCTTCATTCTTTGGAAGGCGCTGGATTTCAACTTCTGCATCGTTCATATCTGTACCGACGATTGCATCGATATCAAGTGGTGATGGAAGGTAGCGGTTTACAGCATCGAGCATTGGCTGAACACCCTTGTTCTTAAAGGCAGAACCTGTAAGAACTGGTGAAAGCTTTGCAGCGATTGTTGCGCGACGGATACCAGCAATAATTTCATCTTCAGAAAGATCTGCGCCTTCAAGGAACTTCTCCATGATTGCATCATCGTTCTCAGCAAGAGTTTCGAGCATTGCAGCGCGAGCTTCCTTGCACTTGTCAGCCATGTCAGCTGGAATCTCTTCAACTACGTAGTCTTCGCCCTTTTTAGTTTCGCCGCGCCATACAAGCGCCTTCATTGCGATGAGGTCAACTACACCGATGAAATCTGATTCGTTTCCGATTGGAAGCTGAAGAACGAGAGCAACTGCATTGAGGCGATCCTTGATCATGCCTACGCACTTGTCGAATGAAGCACCTGTGCGGTCAAGCTTATTTACGAAACAGATACGTGGAACTGAGTAACGATCTGCTTGGCGCCATACTGTTTCAGATTGTGGTTCAACACCAGCAACACCGTCGAATACAGCAACTGCACCGTCGAGAACACGGAGTGAACGTTCTACTTCAACTGTAAAGTCAACGTGGCCCGGTGTATCGATGATGTTGATCAGGTTGCCCTTCCACATACATGTGGTTGCAGCAGAGGTGATAGTGATACCGCGCTCTTGTTCCTGCTCCATCCAGTCCATCGTTGCTGCACCTTCGTGCACTTCACCGATCTTGTATGAGATACCTGTGTAGAAAAGGATGCGCTCAGTAGTTGTGGTTTTGCCCGCGTCGATGTGAGCCATGATTCCGATATTGCGAACCGTAGCTAGATCGATCTTCTCTACTGTTGACACTTATATTCCTCTTCTCGTCGGTTTCTTAATTCTTAGTTTCTTTAGCGATTACCAGCGGTAGTGAGC
This sequence comes from Candidatus Nanopelagicaceae bacterium, assembly GCA_965268205.1. Classification (GTDB taxonomy): domain Bacteria; phylum Actinomycetota; class Actinomycetes; order Nanopelagicales; family Nanopelagicaceae; genus Planktophila. Next base: position 1,214,293 of record OZ254161.1, read on the forward strand.
AAATGCCTTATTTGCTTCAGCCATCTTGTGTGTATCTTCGCGGCGCTTTACAGCTGCTCCGAGACCATTTGCTGCATCGATAAGTTCGTTCTGAAGACGCTCTGACATTGACTTTTCGCGACGATCGCGTGAGTAATCAACTAACCAGCGAAGTGCAAGAGTTGAAGAGCGTGAAGCCTTCACTTCAATTGGCACCTGGTATGTAGCTCCACCAACACGGCGTGAGCGAACTTCAACAGCAGGCTTGATGTTGTCGAGTGCGCGCTTTAGCGTGATAAGTGGATCAACTTCAGTCTTCTTACGTGTGCCTTCAAGTGCACCGTAAACAATTGCTTCAGCTGTTGAGCGCTTGCCGTGAAGAAGTACACGGTTGATAAGTGCAGTTACAACTGGTGAGTTGTAAACAGGATCAGCAACTACAGGAGTCTTTACTACAGGACCTTTACGTGGCATTAGCTAGCCTTCTTCTCTCTCTTAGCACCGTAACGTGAACGTGATTGCTTACGGTTCTTTACGCCTTGTGTATCAAGTGATCCACGAATAATTTTGTAACGAACACCAGGAAGATCTTTTACGCGGCCTCCGCGAACAAGAACAATGGAGTGCTCTGGTAGGTTGTGACCTTCACCTGGAATGTATGCAGTGATTTCCATTCCGCTAGTAAGACGAACACGTGCAACTTTACGAAGCGCAGAGTTAGGCTTCTTAGGTGTTGTTGTGTACACACGTGTGCAAACACCACGACGCTGAGGTGAACCCTTAAGCGCAGGTGTTGATGTCTTCGTAGTCTTTTCTGCACGACCACGACGCACTAGCTGCTGAATTGTTGGCACTACATTTCTCCATTTCGTTTACTGAACTTTTTATTTCACGCTTAAAGTTCCGACCCACGCGGTCGGGTGTGTTGCACCCGATTCGCATTTCGTCCGATTAATTACTTAACAGGAGGAAGCAACAAGCGCGCCAAAAAGCGCAGAGGAGAAAGGTATCGGCAGGGCGCATGAAAGGTCAAAACGGCCCTTTTACCCCTGAGACCCCGGCCACACCCCCATTTTTGGGGATTTTAGGGGCCCGGGCGTGTCGCTAAAGAAGGCTAGAAATCTCTTCTTTTGGCTGTTTAAGGGTGAAGATCCAGCGCTCAAAAGGGCCACTTTTGAGGGTCAAAACCACCCCTTCTCCCCTGCCCTTCATTGCAACGAAATCCTTATATTTCAAGCCTCGAAGGGTGCCTAAAAGAACCACGTATGGGATGGCTGTCCCTGGCGCACGCAGACCGCGAAGGAGATCAGAGCGCCAGAGCTGGTCAGTAAATTCAACCTTTTCGATCGCGGTTATCGGAACTCTTGGGCTGGTGTGCAGGGCGCCGAGCTTCTCCCAGAATGAGAGCTCGAGGACGATCTCTTCGCCAATTCTTACGATCTTTGCCATAGCAATATTCTAACTTGAGCTATCTCTGTGTTGAGCGTTTATTTACGAAAATCCGCACGGATGGCGAAGTTAGGTTGCCACCAACGGTTGTAAGTCTGGCGGAAATCAAATTGTAGTTTTTAACGGATGGTCTCCAATTGCAGTTAGCAACTTTGCTTACAGTCGCAATGTTTATACACCCAGGGATTTTCTTTCCGTTTGAGTAGAAAGTTACCTTTCCATCTCTATCGACGGTCGAGCGAATGGTCGATGCAGATCGATACGTTGCCGTTGTTAAGCCACTTGTAAGAGCAAGCGAGTGTGAAGTTGGGGCTAATATGGAGTTGTAGCTTTCTTGGATTTCAGAGACAGTCAGCTCTGAGGTCCATAATTTGAAAGTGCGTAAGTTAAATGTTCCATGAAAAGTATTTGAACCATATCTTCCAATTGCGTAAGTTGAAGGTGGGCCTCCAAAACTCTTAGAACCCTGGTTGACCGTTCCTTGGCATAGGGAAAGAGTCTGCTGTACACCGTCCATGAAGATCTTCTGCTTTGAAGTGTTGTTTTGTGTTGTCGACATCACGAAAGTGAAGGTGTGATACTCGTTCAGCACGCCACTTGTAGTAGACATTCCATAAACATCACCGCCACCCGTGTTAAAGCCAACGCAACCTGGCTGATACCAAATGTCATAGTTGGTGCCTTCCCAACCCAAAATCATCCCGTTAGGACTACTGGCTTGAGTCGAGAAAATCTTCATATTTATCTCAAAAGTAACATTTGATAGAGCAGAACCATTACCGAGAGATTGCGAGATATATTGATTTGTTCCTGCAACAGCATTGAGGGCTACTGCTGAATCACTTGCTAGAAAAGTTGGCGCTGGTGAAGTTGATGTAGAGAGCGTTGCTGTTCCACCAATAGAGCCATCGTTTGTCCAAGCAGTTCCAGAAATTTTAGATGCAGAAGCGGTTAATGAAACTGCCGGGGTGGGCACTGCTGCAACTGCTGGCTGGAGAAAAAAACCACCTAGAGAAGTTAAGAGGACCCCTGTCACTAAGACAGAGGTCCTCTTCAACATAAGAGAGTTTCGCTAAATCAATTAGCGAGGGATCTCAACTTCATCGAGACGAACTGCTTCTCCTGATCCTTGCTGATCAAATGGAGTGAAGTCGTACTCGTCGTAAGCTGCGTAAACCGCTGCCTTTGCTTCTTCAGTAGGTTCAACGCGGATGTTGCGGTAACGGGCAAGGCCTGTTCCTGCAGGGATCAACTTACCGATGATGACGTTCTCCTTAAGACCCAAGAGTGGATCAGACTTCTCAGAGAGTGCAGCGTCTGTAAGTACGCGAGTTGTTTCCTGGAATGAAGCAGCTGACAACCATGATTCAGTTGCAAGAGATGCCTTGGTGATACCCATAAGTTCTGGGCGACCTGATGCAGCCTTGCCACCGGTTGTAACAACGCGACGGTTTTCAGCTTCGAAGCGACCGCGTTCAACGAGTTCACCTGGAAGCATTTCAGTATCGCCAGCTTCAAGAACAGTGATGCGCTTGAGCATCTGGCGAACAATTACTTCGATGTGCTTATCGTGAATGCCTACGCCCTGTGAGCGGTAAACAGATTGGATCTCGTTAACCAAGTGAACTTGAGTTGCACGTGGTCCGAGGATACGAAGTACCTGCTTTGGATCAATTGCGCCGACGACCATCTTCTGGCCAACTTCAACGCGTGAACCTTCTTCTACAAGTAGCTTCTGACGGCGTGTGATTGGGTAAGCAACTTCTTCGCCACCATCATCAGGTGTAACGATGATCTTCTTACCCTTTGCATCTTCACGGAATGAAACGACGCCTGCAGCTTCTGCGATTGGCGCAACACCCTTAGGTGTACGTGCCTCGAAGAGCTCGACGATACGTGGAAGACCGTGAGTGATGTCATCACCAGCAACACCACCAGTGTGGAAGGTACGCATTGTTAGCTGTGTACCAGGCTCACCGATTGACTGTGCTGCAATGATTCCGACTGCTTCGCCGACTGCAACAAGCTGTCCTGCTGCAAGTGAACGACCGTAGCAAGCTGCACACTGTCCGACCTTGCTATCGCAAGTTAGAACTGAGCGAATCTTTACTTCGTCGACACCAGCTGCAACGAGTGCATCGATGTTGCGATCTCCAAGATCTGAACCAGCCTTAGCAATGACTTCACCGTTAACAGTGATGTCTTCAGCCAATGTGCGGCCGTAGACAGATGTTTCGACGTGATCATGCTTTACAAGGTTGCCTGATTCCTGGCGTGTAGCGATTGGAAGTGCGAGACCACGTTCGGTTCCGCAATCTTCTTCGCGAATGATTACATCTTGTGCAACGTCGCAGAGACGACGTGTGAGGTAACCAGAGTCAGCGGTACGAAGCGCTGTATCTGCAAGACCCTTACGTGCACCGTGTGTAGAGATGAAGTACTCGAGAACTGACAAGCCTTCACGGAAGTTCGACTTAATTGGGCGAGGAATAATTTCACCCTTTGGGTTCGCTACAAGTCCGCGCATACCTGCGATCTGACGAATCTGCATCATATTTCCACGAGCACCTGAGAAGACCATCATCCAAACTGGGTTAACGCGTGGGAAGTTATCTTCCATCGCCTTACCAACTTCAGCTGTTGCCTTTGTCCAGATCTCAATGAGTTCCTGACGACGCTCGTCATCTGTGATGAGTCCCTTTTCGTACTGTGATTGAACCTTGTCAGCTTGTGTTTCGTAGCCGTCGAGGATTTCACGCTTACGTGGAGGTGTAACAACATCTTCGATACCGATTGTTGCGCCAGCGCGAGTTGCCCAGTGGAAACCGAGTGACTTAAGCGCATCAAGAGTTTGTGCAACAGTGACCTTTGGATAGAACTCAGCGAGCTTGTCGACGATTGCGCCGAGAGCCTTCTTAGTTACATCGTGATCAACGAATGGGAAATCAGCTGGAAGTGCTTCATTAAATAGTGCGCGACCAATTGTTGTTTCGAGAGTTTCTCCCTTAACGCGAATCTTGATCTTCGCCTGCAATGAAACTGAGTGCTGATCGTGAGCCATGATCGCTTCAGAGATTGAGCCGAATGCACGGCCTTCTCCGAGTTCTCCTTCACGTTCCATAGTTAGGTAGTACAAACCTAGAACCATGTCCTGTGTTGGTGATGTGATTGGGCGACCGTTAGCTGGTGACAAGATGTTGTTTGAAGACAACATCAAGATGCGTGCTTCAGCCTGAGCTTCTGCAGACAATGGAAGGTGAACAGCCATCTGGTCACCGTCGAAGTCAGCGTTAAATGCTGTACATACGAGTGGGTGAATCTGAATTGCCTTACCTTCAACCAACTGTGGTTCGAATGCCTGGATACCTAAACGGTGAAGTGTAGGAGCGCGGTTCAGAAGCACTGGATGTTCTGCAATTACTTCTTCAAGAACATCCCACACAACTGGACGAGCACGTTCAACCATACGCTTTGCAGATTTAATGTTCTGCGCGTGGTTGAGATCTACAAGACGCTTCATTACGAATGGCTTGAAGAGTTCGAGAGCCATCTGCTTTGGAAGACCGCACTGGTGCAGCTTCAGCTGAGGACCCACAACGATTACTGAACGACCTGAGTAGTCAACGCGCTTACCGAGCAAGTTCTGACGGAAACGTCCTTGCTTACCCTTAAGCATGTCTGAAAGTGACTTCAGTGCACGGTTTCCTGGGCCAGTAACTGGACGACCACGACGACCGTTATCGAACAACGCATCTACAGCTTCCTGCAACATACGCTTTTCGTTGTTAACAATAATTTCTGGAGCACCGAGATCAGCAAGACGCTTCAAACGATTGTTACGGTTGATAACGCGGCGATAGAGATCGTTGAGATCTGATGTCGCAAAGCGTCCACCGTCGAGCTGAACCATTGGGCGCAGATCAGGTGGGATAACCGGTACGCAATCAAGAACCATTGATGCTGGGTGGTTGCTTGTTGTCATGAATGCATTAACGACCTTAAGGCGTTTGATAGCACGAGTCTTCTTTGCACCCTTTCCATTTTCTGAAAGGTCAGTGAGCATCGCATGCTCTGTCTCAAGATCGAAAGTTTCTAGGCGCTTCTTAATTGCAGCAGCACCCATATCTCCCTTGAAGTACATGCCGTAACGGTCACGCATTTCGCGGTAGAGGTTCTCATCACCTTCGAGATCTTGAACCTTGAGGTTCTTAAAACGTGACCAGACATCTTCAAGACGTGTGAGCTCGCGCTCTGCACGCTCGCGGATTGCCTTGAGCTCGCGCTCTGCAGATTCACGAACCTTGCGCTTAACATCTGACTTCGCATCTTCTGCTTCGAGCTCAGCAATATCTGCCTCGAGCTTCTTTGTACGAGTGTCGACATCTACATCGCGCTTTGTTTCGATCTTCTTGCGATCGTTTGCAAGCTTCTTCTCGAGCTGTGGCATATCTTCTTCGCGAGCTTCAGCATCAACTTCTGTGATCATGTAAGCAGCGAAGTAAATAACCTTCTCGAGATCCTTAGGAGCAAGGTCAAGTAGGTAACCAAGGCGTGATGGAACACCCTTGAAGTACCAGATGTGAGTTACAGGAGCTGCAAGCTCGATGTGACCCATGCGTTCGCGACGAACCTTTGCGCGTGTTACTTCAACACCGCAACGCTCGCAGATGATTCCCTTAAATCGAACGCGCTTGTACTTACCGCAATAACATTCCCAGTCACGAGTTGGTCCGAAGATCTTCTCGTCGAAGAGTCCGTCCTTCTCTGGCTTGAGTGTGCGGTAGTTGATTGTCTCTGGCTTCTTTACTTCGCCGAAAGACCAATCACGAATATTTTGAGCCGATGCAAGACCGATTCGTAGTTCATCAAAGAAGTTGACATCTAACATGTTTGATTCGCTCCTTAAATTTCTTCTACTGAGCTTGGCTCAACTCGTGACAAGTTGATACCTAGTTCTTCGGCGGCACGGAAAATTTCTTCATCGTTATCGCGCATTTCAATTGCGACACCTTCAGAAGAGAGAACTTCGACATTGAGGCAGAGTGATTGCATTTCCTTAATAAGCACCTTGAATGATTCAGGGATGCCTGGTTCTGGAATGTTCTCGCCCTTAACAATGGCTTCGTAAACCTTTACGCGCCCGAGGACGTCGTCAGATTTAATTGTGAGCAACTCTTGGAGTGTGTAAGCAGCACCGTATGCTTCAAGTGCCCACACTTCCATTTCACCAAATCGCTGACCACCGAATTGAGCCTTACCACCGAGTGGTTGCTGCGTGATCATTGAGTATGGACCAGTTGAACGTGCGTGGATCTTGTCGTCTACCAAGTGGTGGAGCTTCAAGATGTACATGTATCCAACTGAGATTGGAGTTGGGTATGGCTCGCCAGAACGACCGTCGAATAGACGAGCCTTTCCTGAACGACCAATAAGTTGGTTGCCATCGCGGTTTGAAAGTGTTGATGAAAGCAGACCTGAGATTTCATCTTCAAGTGCACCATCGAATACCGGTGTTGCAAGGTTTGTTCCTGGTGCTCCCTTTTCTGCGCCGATCTCCTTGAGGTGATCTGCCCACGCTTCAGAGACTCCGGAAACATCCCAACCTGTCTTTGCAACCCAACCGAGGTGCATTTCAAGAACCTGTCCGACGTTCATACGTCCTGGAACACCAAGTGGGTTCAAGACAACATCGACTGGAGTTCCATCTTCAAGGAATGGCATATCTTCAACTGGAAGAATCTTTGAGATAACACCCTTGTTACCGTGGCGACCAGCAAGTTTGTCACCATCTTGAATCTTGCGCTTCTGTGCAACATAAACGCGAACCAATTGGTTAACGCCAGCTGGAAGTTCGAAGCCTTCTTCTGATTCGAAGATCTTTACGCCGATAACTTTTCCTGATTCACCGTGTGGAACCTTGAGAGATGTATCGCGAACTTCGCGAGCCTTCTCACCGAAGATTGCACGGAGCAAACGCTCTTCTGGTGTGAGTTCGGTTTCTCCCTTAGGAGTTACCTTTCCAACCAAGATGTCGCCTGGCACAACATCGGCGCCAACGCGGATGATTCCGCGCTCGTCGAGGTCTGCAAGAACTTCTTCAGAAACGTTAGGGATATCGCGTGTAATTTCTTCTGCACCGAGTTTGGTGTCGCGTGCATCGACTTCGTACTCTTCAATGTGAATTGATGTAAGTACATCGTCTTGAACGAGGCGCTGCGAAAGAATGATCGCATCTTCGTAGTTGTGACCTTCCCACGACATAAATGCCACGAGCAGGTTCTTACCAAGAGCCATTTCGCCGTTTTCAGTACATGGACCGTCAGCGATTACTGAGCCAACTTCAAGCTTCTGACCTTCAGAAACAACAACCTTCTGGTTGTAAGAAGTTCCCTGGTTAGAGCGTGTGAACTTAGCTAGTGAATATGTTTGGTAAGTGCCGTCATCGCCCATGACCTTAACTTCGTCAGCAGCAACTTCAGTAACTACGCCAGCCTTGGTTGCTGTGACAACGTCACCTGCATCAACTGCTGCGCGGAATTCCATACCAGTACCGATGAATGGCGCTTCCGCACGCATCAAAGGAACTGACTGACGCATCATGTTAGAACCCATGAGTGCACGGTTAGCATCATCGTGCTCGAGGAACGGAATCATTGCTGTTGCAACGGAAACCATCTGACGTGGTGAAACGTCCATGTAATCCACTTCATCAGCGATGATGTATTCAACTTCGCCACCGCGACGACGTACGAGTACGCGTGCTTCTGCGAAGTGATTGTCATCTGTAAGTGGAGCATTTGCCTGAGCGATGATGTGCTCATCTTCTTCATCAGCTGTTAGGTAATCAACCTGATCGGTGACCTTACCCTTAACTACTTTGCGATAAGGAGTTTCGATAAATCCAAATGCAGTTACGCGACCATATGTTGCAAGCGAACCGATAAGACCGATGTTTGGTCCTTCAGGAGTTTCGATTGGGCACATACGTCCGTAGTGAGATGGGTGAACGTCACGAACTTCGAAGCCTGCGCGGTCACGTGAGAGACCACCAGGTCCGAGCGCTGAAAGACGACGCTTGTGTGTAAGACCTGAGAGTGGGTTTGTCTGATCCATGAACTGTGACAACTGAGATGTTCCGAAGAACTCCTTAATCGATGCAACAACCGGACGGATGTTGATCAATGTCTGTGGAGTAATTGCTTCGACATCTTGTGTAGTCATACGCTCGCGAACAACACGTTCCATACGTGAAAGTCCGATACGAACCTGGTTTTGAATGAGCTCACCAACTGTACGTAGACGACGGTTACCGAAGTGATCGATATCGTCCTTCTCAACGCGAACTTCGCGGCCGTAATCCATTGTGAGATCGCCGCGGTGCAACGCTACGAGGTAGCGAAGTGTTGCGACGATATCTGAAATTGTGAGCATGCTCTGTGAGAGCTCAAGATCAAGACCTAACTTCTTATTTACCTTGAAGCGACCGACCTTGGCCAAGTCGTAACGCTTAGGGTTGAAGTAAAGGTTTTCAATAAGGTTCTGTGCAGCTTCCTTAGTTGGAGGCTCACCAGGACGCATCTTGCGATAGATATCGAGAAGCGCTTCATCCTGTGTCTTAACAGTGTCCTTATCAAGTGTTGCCATCATTGAAGCGAAGTCACCAAACTCTTCACGAATTTGTTCATCGGTCCAACCGAGAGCCTTAAGGAATACTGTTACAGATTGTTTACGCTTGCGATCGATACGAACGCCAACGAGATCCTTCTTATCAACTTCGAATTCAAGCCAAGCGCCGCGGCTTGGGATGATCTTTGAAGTAAATACATCTTTATCTGAAGTCTTTTCGATCTGACGTTCGAAGTAGACACCAGGTGAGCGAACGATCTGTGAAACAACAACGCGCTCTGTTCCGTTAATTACGAAAGTTCCGCGTGGTGTCATTACAGGGAAGTCACCCATGAAGACTGTCTGAGACTTAATTTCACCAGTCTCATTGTTTGTAAATTCAGCTGTGACGAAGAGTGGTTGCGCGTAAGTCATATCGCGCTCTTTGCACTCTGCAATCGAATACTTAGGTGGCTCGAAGCGGTGATCACGGAATGACAGTGACATCGTTCCCTGGAAATCTTCGATTGGTGAAATCTCTTCAAAGATTTCTTCCAAACCGGACTTCGAAGGAAGTTCTCCTCGATTGGTGTTGGTTGATTCAGCAAGACGTGATCGCCATAGATCGTTACCTAACAACCAGTCAACGCTTTCAACTTGCAGCGCTAACAGATTAGGAACTTCTAGAGGTTCACGGATCTTTGCGAACGAAATACGACGGGGGGCAGTAGAACTCTTTTTCGCGGCCAAGAGATGTCCTTTCAGACAAGTTCACATTTACGTGGACACGCACATCTAGAAGGTCGCCGCCGCTATATGCAAAGACCTTTTAGTGAAAATATGCGAAGGGAAAGAGTATCGGCTCACCCCTATCGGGGGCAAACCGGTGCCTTATACCCCCAAATGTGGGGATTTGTCCTCAAATTAGCCAAGAATGTGGGTCCAGAAGATCCAAAAATGCCATTCTCCCCCTGGTTTTGGCACCGACTCTAAGCAGATTGCCTGGATCGTTAACTAAATCTGGATGAAGTCTCTGAAAGAGTCCTACAGCGAGGAAAAGGTGAAATCATGGCAGCGATTCTCGTCACCGAGTATTTGTCCGTGCGATTACTGCTGAGCTCAATAGATTTGAACTACCAACAGGGATACTTGAATCTGTTGGGGCTAAGGTGGCAGTGATCAACACGGGGCCATGACGTGTTGGCGAATAATCACAAGTGGCAATCAACGAAGATGTTCGCTTATTAATGCATTTTGCAATTTTTTTACCATTTGCAAAGAAGGTGACTTTCCCTTCATTGCTGGCATTCACTGTTAACAAATAGGTTCTTCGGAATGAAAGTGCCGCAGCACTTGGAGAGATTGATTGAAGTGAAAGAGATCCGGGAGACTGGATGACTCCCAAATAAACAAAAGAAGTTATGTCTGTTCCAGCTATCACTCGAGAACCCGAATCATTCATAGCAATCGTGTACCAAGTTCGACGGCCCGCATTGGTTTCTTGAGTCCAAGTGCTACCACCGTTGCTGCTATACATGATGAAACTACCGGTTGAATTAACATAAACAGCTAGAGCGATTTTTGTCCCATCGCCAGAGATAGCACCTGCATACACATCCCCAGCTGCGGCATATAACTGGGTAAACGTTGCACCGGAATTAGTTGAAATAAATGCCTTATTCCCGTTTCGGGTCACCTGCAAAACTTTAGAGCCATCGGTGGTGGTTGAAATTCCATATGAATCAGATATGACTGTCCCCGAGGTACTCCACGTAACTCCTGAATCGGTGGAGATCTTAATTGCAGCACTCCAAGGTTGTATGTATCTCTTGCTTCCATCGTAGGACATTGCACACGTCCACCAATTTCCAGTCCCAATCGCTGAAATCGCTGTCCACGTATCGCCATTTGAAGTTGATAAATAAGCATTACCGCCGTATGGAGCAGCTATCCATGTATTTCCATCTCCAGAAATGCAAGCAGCGGATTGGTTAGTGGCAGTAGTACGCGAAATCCAAGTTTGACCTTGGTTCGTTGAAGAATAAACAGAGGAAGATCCATTTGAGACTGCAAGTATCTTTTGTCCATCTCCAGAAACTGCGACTCCGTAAGTACCGTTAGGAATCGCAGTTGCCTTTGTGAAAGTTGATCCTGAATTAGTCGAGATGTAGACGCCAATATTCTTTGTGCCCACAACAATCGTGCTACCAGAGGACGAAACAGCCGTGCGCAAAATCGGTGTTGCTGGGATGGAAGACACGGAACTCCATGTAAGGGAATTTGCACGTGCCTCTTCTACGCCCACAAATGTAAGAGCTGCAATAATTGACGGAATTAAGGCTTTAGTGACCACATTCCGATTCATACTAGTAGTCTAAATGTGATGTTTGGAAAAGAAAAACCCCGCACCAACAGGTACGGGGTTTTCTATAAGTAAGTGATTACTTAAGTGTGACCTTTGCGCCAGCTGCTTCGAGAGCTGCCTTTGCCTTGTCCGCTGTCTCCTTGTTTGCCTTCTCAAGAAGTGTTGCAGGTGTTGCATCAACAAGATCCTTAGCTTCCTTAAGACCAAGTGCAGAGTTGAGGTTACGTACTTCCTTGATAACCGCAATCTTCTGTGAACCTGCATCTTCGAGGATAACTGTGAATTCATCCTGAGCTTCAGCTGCGCCGCCGCCTGCTGCTGCTGCGCCGCCTGCTGCTGCAACTGGTGCTGCTGCTGTTACATCGAATTCTTCTTCAAATGCCTTGACGAACTCTGAGAGTTCAACAAGTGACATTTCCTTGAACTGTGACATTAAATCTGCTTGTGAGAGCTTTGCCATTTTGTTTATTTCCTTTTCTTATTCCGCTGGAGTTTCTGCTGCATCTGTTGCTTCTGCAGCAACTTCAGCGACAACTTCTTCTGTGACAACAGCTTCAGCAGCTGGTGCTGCCTCTGCCTCTACTGCTGGAGCTTCTTCAGCTACTGGAGCTGGAGCAGCTTCTGCGACAGGTGCAGGTGCACCAGCCTCAAGTTTGATGCGAAGTGCATCGAAGGTACGCGCTGCCTTAGCAAGCGATCCCTTCATTGCACCAGCAAGCTTTGCAAGAAGTACTTCGCGTGACTCGAGGTCTGCGAGCTTCATGATCTCTGCTGTTGTAACAAACTTTCCTTCGTAGATTCCGCCCTTGATGATTAGGAGTGGATTCTCTTTCTGGAAGTTCTTGAGGTTACGAGCTGCATCGATTGCATCGCCCTTAATGAATGCAACAGCTGATGGACCGGCAAGGAGATCATCTGCAATCTCTACGCCAGCATTCTTTGCTGCAATCTTTGTAAGAGTGTTCTTTACGACGCTGTACTTGGTATCTGCACCAAGGCTGCGGCGTAGTGCCTTCATCGAAGTCACGGTTAGACCGCGATATTCGGTGAGGTAAGTCGCTGTAGCTGACTTGAAATCTTCAGTCATCTCAGCAACTGCTGCTGCTTTATCTGGGCGAGCCATTCGGTTCACCTTTCGCTAGTTTTTCAGGTGACCGCGGGCAATAAAAAAATCCGTGACGCGTAAATGCGCACGGATTAATGTGAACACCTACGCGGGCTGAGATTCCTCAATTATCTTCACTCTTGCGAGTTCAGACCTGCGGTCTTTGGTTATGGGTAAATCTTAAGCAGGGGACCCGAACTGGTCAAATCCCCTGCCTAATAGAGCTAGTTTGCTGATGGTTCGCGTGTGAGGTTTGGATCTACAGCGATTCCAGGTCCCATCGATGATGAGACAACAGCCTTTGCGATGTAGCGACCCTTTGAAGAGTTTGGCTTAACGCGGAGTACTTCTTCAAGAGCTGCTGCATAGTTATCTGCAAGTTGTTCTGCAGTAAATGATGCCTTGCCGATGATGAAGTGAAGGTTTGAGTTCTTATCAACGCGGAATTCAATCTTTCCGCCCTTGATGTCATTTACTGCCTTAGTTACATCTGTTGTAACTGTTCCGGTCTTTGGGTTTGGCATCAAGCCACGTGTTCCAAGAACCTTACCTAGACGACCAACCTTGGCCATCAAATCTGGAGTTGCAACTACTGCATCGAAGTCGAGGCGGCCCTTTGATACTTCATCAATGAGTTCATCTCCACCGACGATATCTGCGCCAGCTGCACGAGCTTCTTCAGCGCGCTCACCGTTTGCGAATACCAATACGCGAGCAGTCTTACCTGTTCCGTGTGGCAAGTTAACAGTTGAGCGGATCGCTTGATCAGCCTTCTTTGGGTCAACACCAAGAACGAGTGCAACATCAATTGTTGAGTCGTACTTAGTTGTTGTTGTCTCTTTAGCAAGTGTTACTGCCTGAAGAGGTGTGTAGAGGTGGTCCTTAATGACCTTCGCTGCTACTTCGTTGTACTTCTTTGAGCGCTTCATTTCTTCCTTCTTTCTCGTATTCCTACGAGCTTTGGGTTGTGGTCAGCGAACCAGCGCGGTTCTCCCACATCTTCTAGCCACCGTGGCTAGAAGAAATTTATTTACTTAAGCAGAGACTGTGATTCCCATTGAACGAGCTGTTCCCGCAATGATCTTTGCTGCTGCATCGATATCGTTTGCGTTGAGGTCAGCCATCTTTGTAGTTGCGATCTCCTTGACCTGAGCCATGGTGATATTTGCAACCTTAGTCTTGTGAGGAATAGCTGATCCCTTTTCTACGCCAGCTGCCTTAAGGATAAGACGTGATGCTGGTGGAGTCTTTGTGATGAAGTCGAATGAACGATCTTCGTAGACAGTAATTTCAACAGGGATGATCTGGCCCTTTTGTGATTCAGTCGCAGCGTTGTATGCCTTGACGAATTCCATGATGTTGACACCATGCTGACCGAGCGCAGGACCTACTGGTGGTGCAGGTGTTGCTGCGCCAGCCTGGATCTGCAACTTAATGAATCCGGTGACCTTCTTCTTTGGTGCCATTTCTCTTCTCTTTTCCTTAGTTTCTACTTAAAGCTTTTTCGTTAGAGCTTCTGTACTTGGTTAAATGAAAGTTCTACTGGTGTCTCGCGACCGAAGATAGAGACCAATACCTTGAGCTTTGCCTGCTCTGGCATGATCTCTGAAATTGATGCAGGAAGTGTTGCGAATGGGCCATCCATAACGGTGACTGATTCGCCAACTTCGAAATCAACAAACTTAATATCTGCCTTGTCAGCTTTCTTAACTGGACGTGGAGCAAGAATCTTCTCGACTTCATCCATGCTGAGTGGGCTTGGGTTATGTGCGTTACCAACGAAGCCAGTGACTCCAGGGGTGTTACGAACAACTGACCAAGATTCATCGGTGAGATCCATGCGAACAAGAACATAGCCAGGATAGATATTGCGCTTAACCATCTTGCGCGCACCGTTCTTGACTTCCATTACCTCTTCTTCTGGAACTTCTACCTGGAAGATGTACTCCTCCATGTTGAGTGTGTGGATACGGTTGGCAAGGTTGCCCTTTACCTTCTTCTCGTATCCTGCATAAGAGTGGATTACATACCAATCACCGATTGCAGCGCGGAGCGTGCGACGGAATTCTGCGTTGGGATCGTTCTCATCTGATTCGATATCGCCATCTTCATCACTTGCGAGCGCCAAGTCAGAGACTTCTTCAGTTGAAACTTCAGCAACGGGCGCTTCTGCGATTACTTCAGCAGGAGCTGCGAGATCATCAGCATTGGCAGCAAGCGCTGCTTCAAATGCGTCAGGAGTTGGGGTAGTTAAATCTTCAGTCATGTTCTATTCCTTATCCAAATACCCAGAAGACGACTTTTGTTAGAACAAAGTCGATGACTGAAACGACTGCGATGATGAAAGTTACGAAGACGAGAACTACAGCTGTATATGTGGTCAACATGTTGCGCGTTGGCCATACAACCTTCTTTAGCTCTGAAAGAACTTGGCGATAGTAAAGTCCAACGCGCGCAAAAATCCCGAGCTTCTCCTCGGTAACTTCAACTGCATCAGTCATGATCGTCCTTCTCTTTCTTCATCTTGCGTTGGTAAATCTGCGGTAAAGCTGTCGAACATCTTGCAGGGCAGGAGGGACTCGAACCCCCAACCGGCCGCTTTGGAGACGGCAACTCTAGCCAATTGAGCTACTGCCCTTCGCGACGAATTTTCAGGCGCGCCAAGGCGAGGAAGAAATTCATCGTGAGCGTCGAAGTGTAAGGGCAGGGGCCTTCAGGAGTAAAACCGGCTAAATCTGCCTCTTGAGTGTGAGCCCTCAGATGAGCCTGCATTTGAGCGTGCTAGAGATGCAGCCCATGGTGCAGACTTCGCTCATGAGCAGAATCTCCGCACGAATCGCAGCAATCGCAGAATCAGCCACATTGGCCGTAGATGGAAAGGCGAAGGCCCTTAAAGCAGCCGGTCGCCCCGTTATTGGCTTTGGAGCAGGTGAACCAGATTTCCCAACTCCTGATTACATCGTTGATGCAGCAGCGGCTGCGACAAAGATTGTTGCAAATCATCGTTACACCCCAGCTCCAGGTCTTCCAGAGTTGCGTGAAGCAATTGTTGCAAAGACAAAGCGCGATTCAAATTACGAGATAACTGTCGATCAAGTTCTTGTTACAAATGGTGGAAAGCAAGCGGTCTACCAAGCATTCGCAACAATCATTGATCCAGGTGATGAAGTTCTACTTCCATCTCCTTTCTGGACTACCTACCCAGAAGCAATCAAACTTGCTGGCGGAAAATCTGTTGAAGTATTTGCAGATGAAACACAAAATTATTTAGTAACAGTTGAGCAGCTCGAAGCCGCGCGCACACCAAAGACAAAGGCGCTTTTATTCTGTTCGCCATCTAACCCAACTGGTTCTGTCTATTCTCCAGAGCAAGTTAAGGCAATCGGCGAATGGGCTGTAAAGAATAATATTTGGATCATCTCTGATGAGATTTATGAGCACCTACTTTTTGATGGTGCAACTGCGCCTTCACTGCCAGTTCTAGTTCCAGCGCTTGCCGACACATGCATCATCATCAATGGTGTTGCAAAGACCTATGCAATGACAGGCTGGCGCGTAGGTTGGATGATTGGACCTAAAGATGTCATCAAGGCAGCGGCAAATCTTCAGTCGCACCTAACATCAAACGTATCAAACGTTTCACAGCGCGCAGCAATTGCAGCGCTAACTGGAAACCTTGATGCAGTTCATAAGATGGGTGAAGCATTTAACCGCCGCCGCAAGTTAATCGTTGACCTTCTTAACGAAGTACCCGGCTTTAACTGCCCAACACCGCAAGGCGCTTTCTATGTCTACCCATCTGTAAAGGGTGCACTTGGTAAGCCAATCCGCGGCAAGGTAGCAAATACTTCCGCAGAGCTTGCAACAATTATTCTTGAAGAAGTTGAAGTTGCTGCAGTTCCAGGAGAAGCGTTCGGGCCATCTGGCTACCTTCGCTTCTCATATGCAACAAGCGATGAGGATATTGTTGAAGGTATCGGACGTATCAAGAAGTTGTTGAGCGAATAGCTTTTAAAGCTCTGATCTACTAAAGCTGTAGGCCAATTAAATTAACTTCGGCAACGAGGTTGATTCCAAACTTCTCATAAACGCTCTTCTGTGCCGACTTAGCAAGTTCTGCAATCTCTGTCGCTGTTGCATTGCCAGAATTTGTTAAGGCAAGGACATGCTTTGTAGAAATTCGCGCACCACCGTGGCTATCGCCTTTATGAACTCCAGAATTCTCGATCAACCATGCAGCGCTCGTCTTTACTAAACCATCTGATGTTGGCCAACGTGGCGCACCTTCAGGAAGTTTCTCTGCGATCTCTTTCGAAATAATTGGGTTGGTAAAGAAAGAGCCCGCAGACCAAGAGTCGCGATCATTGGGATTTAAGAGCATTCCCTTTGCTGCGCGAAGTTCTAGAACGCATGTGCGAACAAGTGAAATTGGCGCCTTCTCCCCCACGCTAATTCCAAGCTTCGCAGCTAGCTCTACATAAGTAATTGGGGTGCTTTGTTCTCCTTGGCGGAGATTAAATTGAACATCGAGAATGACATAGCGACCTGGGTGCTCTTTAAAGTGAGAGCTTCGATATGAAAATTCACATTCGAGATTGGTAAAAGTCTTGATCTCTCTCTTTTCGCGATCGTAAGTACGAACACGAGTAATGAACTCAGAGACTTCATGGCCATATGCGCCAATATTCTGGATTGGGGCAGCTCCTACAGTTCCAGGAATTCCGCTCAGGGTTTCAAGCCCAGCAAAACCTCGGTCAATCGTGGTTGTAACAAATTCATCCCAGTTCTCGCCAGCGCCAATTGTCAGCGTTGCGCCACTGCAAGCATCGATCTCGGCTTGCAGAGAGTTATTTACGATGCGAATAACTGTTCCTTCAAAGCCTGAATCAGAAACCAAGATATTTGTACCGCCACCAATAATCAGGATTGGTGAATCACCAGCAGCTTCGATGGCCGCAATGATTTCAGGCTCGGTGCCAACTTCTACAAACTTTTTGGCAGGGCCGCCAACGCGCAGTGATGTGTAATCGCGTAAATCGGCCATGTGCTTAGGCTACCTGCGAGGACTCAATATCGCAGTCTTGCCTCTAAAACGTTCCAGGATGCGGTCGTAATTCTTCTTTGATTGAGCATCGCGATATTCAGGATCACTGTCGTGATAGCCATGGTGGCGACCTTGCTCCAGAGGTAAATCCATCTGAAGTAAGCGACCATTTGAGTGGCGCAAATTAAGTGAGAATTCGATATCGGCATTTCTATAGAACACAGCGCGATTACTGAATCCGCGAGCTGCGAGAGCATCCTCGCGGTGCATTGCAATGAAATAGCTGAAGAGGACGTCGACCTCGCCAGGCCCTTTATCGTCTGTACTGCGCCAATCATCTTCCAGATTAACCAGACCTCCGCGCCAACCAACTGCGACAAAATCGCGCTTCTTGAGTTCTTCTAGAACTGGAGTAACGGCATCTCCCGTGAATGTCGTTGATGGGTCGAGGACAATTACATAATCGCTAGTGATGTTGCGCAGCAATGCATTAGCGTTTTCGCCCCAGCCGAAGTTCTCATTGACCTGAACCAGTGATGTGCGAGCATCAAGTTCGTTTACTAAATCGCCAGGTTCGCCAATTACCAGCACCGCAATTGCGCACTGGCTATGAGCCTTAATTGATTTAATGCATGTGATTGCATCTTCATGAAAGCCCTCGACAATAATTGCTGCAGTTATTTCATATTTTCCAGAATTAATAGTTCGAATATCTCGCGTTGATTCGTAGACAGGAAATCGCTTTTTGGGGCGAAGTTCATATCCGCCAGCGACATCAACAACTTCAAAGCCTTGTGCTGCGATCTCATCGCGAAGTTGATCTGAAAGTGCGAAATTCTTCTCCGCTCGAGCAGCTTGTCGAGCTCTCGCTAATTCATGAACTGAATCTGGAGCTGTCATTTCTTAACTACTGCCTTCGCCATTCCTAGGACTTTGACACCTGCCGATGTCGCGCTGATTGAGATTGAAACTTTTCCATCCGCTACTTCTGTGACAGTTGCGGAAACAGTGAGATCCACCTTTTCTCCCGAAGGAACAATGACGGGCTTTGTGAAGCGAGCGCCGTATTCAAGTACGTTGGCCGAACCACCAGCGAAATCTGAGACATATTTTCCAACCAGCGCCATCGTCAACATTCCATGAGCGATGACATTGGGTAGGCCTACAGAAAGGGCAAACTCTTCATTCTGGTGAATGGGGTTTTGATCTCCAGAAGCATCGGCGTATTGCTTCAACATTGCGCGATCCAGATAGAAAACTTTCTCTGGAAGCTCTGTTCCGACTTCAATCATGCGCGCACCACCAATGTTGACCAGGCAGAGATCACTCGTTCGCCCGCACGATGTAAATCCGAGCGAACAGTGACAATTTCATTTCCGGCAGCCACTCGGTAGCTTTCAATAGTTGCATCGCAGGTCAGTGCGTCTCCTGCCTTAACAGGTGAGAAGATTTCAAACTTTTGATCGCCATGTACAAGGCGGGTCCAATCAAGACCGATTTCAGGCTGGGTAAGAATCTCTTCAAATTGGGTAAGAGTGATTCGAATTGTGAAAGTTGGAGGCGCGATTGTTGAATCGGTTTCACCAACAACGGCACAGAAGTCATCGATTTCAGATTGAGAAATTGTTATTACATCTGTACCCGCGAAGGTACGCCCGACCGAATCGGGGTTGAGCATTAGCGGGTTTCGCGGTGAAGAGTTGAAGACTTGCAACGTGGACAGAACTTCTTGAGTTCCATGCGGTCTGGATCGTTGCGGCGGTTCTTCTTAGTGATGTAGTTACGTTCTTTGCAATCAACGCATGCCATGGTGATCTTTGGACGTACGTCCGCGCTCTTACTTGCCATGGTCTTAACTCCTTCGTTGGTCTTGCTCGAACAGGCGCTCAGATTACCCGAGCGTCCTTCATTGGTGAAATCCGTGCGTATTTCGAACGGATTTGGTACTAGTAGCGGAGGCGGGATTTGAACCCACGACACAGCGATTATGAGCCGCTTGCTCTACCAAGCTGAGCTACCCCGCCAAGGGCGTGCACTTATTAAGTTGTACTGCGGTCTTGCGAGCCCCCCACCAGAATCGAACTGGTGACCTTTTCCTTACCATGGAAACGCTCTACCGACTGAGCTAGGGGGGCAGTGGTAGAGAGAGAAGTCTAGGGCTTAAGGCTCAAAGTGAAAAATTGCCGTGATTACAGCGCAGGATCCAATGCAATTTTACCTACAGATTCTCGAGCGAGCATCGATTTATGAGCTGCCTGGGCTTGGCTCAATGGATAGGTAGCTCCGATAACAGGCTTTAATTTTCCATCAGATATCAAGGTGAAGAGCTCTTCAATTACATCATTGAATAACTCTTTCTTACCAAAACAATTTGCAAGCCAGAATCCCGCAACTGTCTTTGATCCGTGCATCAGCGCGCCAGGATGAATCGGTGTTGGCGCAGTGCGCGATGCCATTCCAAATGTAATTAACTTTCCAAAAGTTCCAAGTGCAAGAAGGCTTTGATCAAAAGTCTTTCCGCCAACCATCTCGAGAATCAAATTAACTCCGCGTCCACCATTTGCATCCCTTATCGCTTTTGATAAATCTTCACTTGCTGCATCAACAACGTGATCAGCACCTAACTGCTTTGCAAGTTCGGCTTTCTCAACTGATGATGTAACTGCGATAACAGTGGCTCCCCACAATTTTGCGAGTTGTATTGCAATTGTTCCGACGCCACCGGCTGCTGCGTGCACAACTACGGATTGTCCTTTTTCGATATGGCCCATGGTCTTGAGCAAATGCCACGCAGTTGAACCCTGAACCAACATACAAAGTGCATCTTGATCTGAGACAGAATCAGGAATTGGAATCATGACGCTCTGATGAGCAACGGCTTTTTGGGCATATCCCCCAGATGAAACGCTTGTAAGATAACGCTTGCCGTCGTAGGTACCCACCACTTCGATCCCCGGAATCATCGGAAGAGTTTGTGGCGAGAGATAGCTATTCTCGGTTTGATGAGTATCTGCGTAATTGATGCCAATTGATGTGACATCCAGAAGTACTTCGTCAGCGCCAGGAACCGGATCTGGCAAATCCAAATAATTCATTACTTCTGGGCCGCCGAACTCGGTTATCTGAATTGCCTTCATTTCTAAACCTTATCCCACCAAACAACTGCAACTTCTCTAGTTCCAGAGTTGCTCTCACTCTTGAGGAATTCAATGACTTCATCGGTGCGAGATTTCGGAAGGCAAAGTCGCATCCGGGTGTATTCAATACGATCTTCCTCGCTCTCTTCGACCGTGACTTTCCCTGAAAACTTCTCGATATGCGCCGGTATTCCAAGTTCTTCCAAGACGTTCATAAAGTCATCGGCGGTTGGTGAAGTCGGCCTATCTAGATTCCAGAAATGTTTCCAACCTGCATTTCTAGGAGATGTTGGATGTGCCAGGGGTAGTTCAATGACAACTCTCTTACGAGCATGTGAATCCAGCGCCTCAATGAACTCTTTGATATCACCAACGTTATAGACAACATGGTGACAGGTGACAACATCTGCTACCGGAACTTTTTCAGCAATGGCAGGCCAGAATCCTTCAAAAGTCTCTGACATCAATCCGCGTTTCTGCGCATTGGCGCTAAACATTTCAAGCATCTCACTCTGGTGATCTACCCCGATGAGATGTTTCGCCGGTGGAGCAATTGCAAATGCAGCGATACCTCCGCCACATCCAATATCGAGAACAGTGCCATCGATCGGCATCGCCTCTCTCGCCTTTTGATGTGATGGCGAGTCATGAATTTCATCAGGAAGTGCAAAGAGAGCCGCTGGATGAAACCATGGCGCTACTTCGGCTTGATCTAATATCTCTTGAGGAATTGCCCAGCTAGCTAAATCTGACTTCCATTTTTCTACTGCCGAAGTCATTAATTACTTACCTGGGTGGCCTCTTTGGCAATCTCTGCGCGAACCTCATCCATATCTAGTGAAGTCACTTGTGCAACTAACTTTTGAAGAGATTGCTCAGGAAGAGCACCCGCTTCGCGATAGAGCAAGATTCCATCTCTAAATGCCATGAGTGTTGGGATTGAAGTGATTCCAGCTGCTGCTGCGATCTCTCGCTCGGCTTCGGTATCAACCTTTGCAAAAGTGATATCGGGATATTGCTCGGAGACCTTTTCGTAGATGGGTCCAAACATCTTGCATGGCCCACACCATTCAGCCCAGAAATCTACAAAGACAATGCCACCCTTGGTGATCAGCCCTTCAAACTCAGAACTAGTGACGTTAATACTGGCCATTTACTTCTTGCCGAATAATCTGCTCATCAATCCTGGCTCTTTTGGATCGTTCTGGTGACCCTGGCAACGATCTGCCTTCTTAATTCCCTTAAGAGCGATTTCGACATGGTTTCCGCAACCAGACCAAGTTGGTTTTCCGCACTTGCGGCAAGTAGTTTTATGACACATATTCTTTCTCCTTTGTAATTGTTGCTGCAGGCGAATTGCTCCAGGTTAAGTAACCGCCATCTAGATTTACTGCATTGAAGCCAAGTTCCTTGAGCAACATCGTTGCTGTATGTCCGCGTTGGCCAACTTGGCAATTAACCAAGACATCTTTATTTGTAAGTTCTGCGACTCGAGCGCGGATTTCATCGACAGGCATAGACATCGCTCCAGGAATATTTCCCGCCGCATATTCTGATGCTGTTCGCACATCAACTAGTTGGAATCCGCGATCAGTGAATTCATCAATCTGGGACCACTGAGCTGTCTCAAGTAGGCCGCTCATAATATTTTCAGATATGTAACCGAGCATATTAATTGCATCTTTTGCTGATCCAAATGGAGGCGCATAGGCGAGTTCAAGGTCAGCTAACTCTGGGGCAGTAATTCCTCCACGAATTGCAGTTGCAATCACATCAATTCTCTTATCAACGCCTTCTTTTCCAATTCCTTGGGCTCCAAGGATCTCGCCACTTTTTGCATCAAAGATCAACTTCAGCGACATTTGCTTGGCACCTGGGTAATACCCAGCATGTGAGTTTGGATGCGAGTGAATCACTTTGTATTCACGCCCAGATGTTGAAAGTCTCTTCTCATTCCATCCTGTTGCGGCAATCATTAATTCAAAGACCTTCACAATTGCAGTTCCAATTGTCTTGACTGGTCGTGTTGATCGACCTGCAATGTGGTCTGCAACAACTCGCCCATGACGATTTGCGAGGTTTGCAAGCGGCACAAGAGTTGAACTTCCATCAATCGCATCTGTCTTCTCTGCGACATCTCCAACGGCATAAATATCTAAATTGCTAGTTCGGTTGAAATCATCAACTTGAATTCCACCACGGGTGCCGATACTTAATCCTGCGTCCTTGGCTAACTTGATATCTGGTCTGACACCGATTGCCAAGATAATCATTTCTGCCGCAATTTCTATCCCGTTGGAAAGCTTGACTGCATCCTGGGTAATTTCCGATGCAGATGCACCGAGGTGAAGAGTGACTCCATTGCGCTTCATCTCTGCAGCAACGAGTGTCGCCATTTCTGGATCAAGCGGAGCAAGCAACTGCGGCGATGCTTCTACGACAGTTGTTGCAATCCCTTTGTGAGTTAGATTTTCAGCAATCTCAACGCCGATAAATCCGCCACCGATCACAACAGCGCTGCGAGGCTGCTCAGATACACGAGTGAAGATCTTTTCAACATCTTCAACAGTGCGCAGTGTCATCGCTCGCTCAATTCCAGGAATGGGCGGAACTACTGGAGATGCACCTGGACTTAGAACCAACTTGTCATAAGAAAGTTGATACTTCTCTCCTGAAATTTCATTCAATACTTCGACCTTCTTACCAAGAGCATCAATCGCAAGAACCTCAGAAGCAATACGAACATCAAGTCTAAAACGCGCGTGCAAACTTGCTGGAGTCTGAAGAAGAAGTGCCTCTTCCTCCTCAATTACGCCTCCTACATAGTAAGGAAGGCCGCAATTTGCATAAGAGACGTGCCCACTCTTTTCGATGACAATAATTTCAGCATCTGCATCGAGTCTTCTCATTCTCGTCGCTGCAGACATACCGCCTGCGACCCCGCCAATAATTACAATTCTCATTAGTTTGTCACGAGAGGTAGTCCCGCACCCTGCCAATCTTGAATTCCGTTTGTGAGATTGAAAAGATTCTTAAATCCCGCATCTTTCAACTTATTGACTGCGATTACAGATCTGCGACCGCTGTGGCAATAGACGGCATAAGTGGCTTCTTTATCGAGGCTCTTGATGTCGCCATCAAAAGTCATTCCTTCCACGTCAATGTTTACTGCATTTGCAATATGACCGGTCATAAACTCCCCGCCCGTACGTACATCTAATACGACTACACCAGCTTCAGATGCTTTCGCCTGAAAATCTTCTGCCCCTAGGTTTGTTGCTCCACTTTCGCCACATCCGGTTAAGAAAAGAGCCGATGCCGCTAAAACCGCGATTACTTTTTTCATGATTCTCCCTATGCCAAACTTAGAAATAGTTTTTGAAGTTGAGCGCTGACTTCTTCGGTATTTGATTTACCTTCAACAAGACACTCTTTTAAACTTGCCGAAAGCAATGTGAATGCGGCTGTGTTTACAGCTTTTGATACTGCTGACATCTGGGTAATGATCTCGTCGCAGTTACGACCTTCATCGAGCATGCGAGCTACAGCTCCAAGCTGGCCTTGTGCGCGCTTAATCCGTTTGGAAATTGCGGCTACCTGGTCTTCATCCGATAGAACATGTGTAACTTTCTTCGTTGCCATTATTTCTTGCCCTCCATTGGATGATGTCCCTTACGAATCATGTTGACCATCTTGAGATTAATAGCTGTAAATCGCCAGAGTTGGATTAACACATTGCGACGAAAGCGCAGAGTTTTTTCAGTTGGCAGCGGAGCGTTAGCAATTGATTCATTTGCATTTTCCATGACGAGCTCCTATTCCGGAATGAGCGACCAACCCGGAAGGGCCTTCGCTTTGTAGATGAACATGTAGTGCAAGAGGATTTTGATCCAGTGCCCGCCTAGGCCAATTTCGCCAAATGTCTCATTGAGACTTCTGCCGGTATTTGGATACTTTGCGTAATCAGGAACAATTGGATACATCGTCATTGACGCTGCAGATCCGTTCTTCAATCCATTTCCTGCTGATGCAACGCATGCTGCACCCATATCTGCCATGGATGCAGTTGGTACCTGCGCACTTGGACCGTGCTTGATCAGTTCTTTAATGCTAAGAATCGCAAGCTTGCCCATGACACCTGATGGCATTCCAGTGCGAGGTGGCGAAGGAGCAATCAAAGTTCCATTTGGAGATTTACGAGGCTTCGAAATCTGATGCGGTGGTGCAAATGCGATTCCTACCGCGAAAATATTTGGGAATGAAGGATTGCGGTATGTGCTTGGCCAATCTTCTGCCTTCCACTCTTCATACGGCTTTGGCGTGTAATCAGCATCGACTTTCATAAATCCATTTGGTGCGAAGATTTCACTTGAAATATCTTCCCCGGACTTGTTAATCGCCTTCAGATCAACGCCTCTAAATGGTGGCAAGAGCATCGCGAAATCGAATCTCAATATATCTTTTGTACCATCAACGAGCTCATAATGAATTTCGCCAGCTTCTACTTTTTCTACGTGAGCGCCAAGAATCGCTTTGATTCCGCGTTCTCTAAAGAGTGATTCAGTCCAAAGCTTTGAGGTCGTTTGGAATCCACGTTGGCTAAAGATCATGCCGCCTACGCCAAAATCTCCAAGTTCATACTCATTTGTGATGTACCAAATTTCGGCAAGGTCGCGCACGCCTGCCGCAGAAATTTCATGTTCCACATTAAATGTGTACTCGAAAGCTGCTCCTTCGCAGGTGCAAGTTCCGTGACCAACGCCGATAGCGATTTTCTGCTTCTGGCCGCTCTTCATCTTCTCGATAGATTCTTTTAGTGATGCGGCTGCTTCAGTAGCATGCCCGGCCGTACAAACAGAGACAGTATGACCATCAGGCCCTAGTCCTGGCGTTGCAGCAAAGTTCAACTTTGGTCCGGTTGCATTTACAAGAAAGTCATATTCAATTCGAGCTAACTCACCACTACGTGAAGGATCTGTATAGCTGACCTCAACGAATGGCTTTACTGATTTGGAATCGCCTTCTGGGTAAATAGTCTGTGCAAGAGCTTGGTGGAATTCAATTCCTTTGCGCTTGTAAATCGGAGCCAGTGGAAAAATCACCTGGCTCTTAGTCATTTTGCCGACGCCGACCCAAATATTTGAAGGTATCCAATTCCAATTTGAATTTGGAGATACAACAACAATTTCAGTCTCTTTTCCTAGCATTCGCTTTGCATGCAGCGCTGCGGTGTGACCTGCAATTCCAGCTCCAAGAATGAGGACTCTGGCCATTTAATTAACCACACTTACAGATCTGGTCTTGTGGCACTCCAGCAAGGGCTTCCTCAATATGCTGGCCACAGCCAGACCAGGTGTATTTCTTGCAAGTATTGCAAATTACGCGTGAGCACATGGTTTCTCTCCTCTAATCGAACTTATGGAGAGAATTTAGCATACCCCCAGGGGTATATGTCAACTACCGCCTAGAAGTACTTCCCAATGGCTTTTTTCGCCCTCTTCCAATACTTAGAGGCTTGCTTCTTGGGTGAGACTTTAAGGACTTTATCCTTTGCGGGTTCATCGGGTGTGATTACATCGGTGAGCGCAGGCGAGTTCTGATCCAGCGAATCAGCGATGATTCCAATATTTGCAACAATTGAAAGCCCACGAACGATTTGTTCTTGATCGACATCCTTGCCATCTTCAATGAGCGTCTCTGCAAGAGCAGAGCCAGCCTCACGAACATCATCGGTTGGGGTAGGCCCGAAATCAGATATGTCATCCGGAGTTTCAATATGAGATGAGATTGCATAACTTGCAGCCGACAACGCAACAGCAATCTGCTTCTTAGTTGAATCCGCAATTCCACCTTCTACTGCGGAATCAAAGAGTGTGCGAGCAATTGTTCGAACTTGAACCAAGGTGTGTTCGGCGGCGATACCTTCTACATAGATATCTTCTGCTTCATCTTTTTCAGCCGTTGGAAACCATCTTGCATGGCTACGAGCTTCAACGGATTGAGCGCGGATTGCTGGTACTTCTTCTACTAAAAGTCGAGCACGAGCAAGCCAGCTTCCTGCATCTTTCTTTGTATACCCCGCCGCAACCCCCTCGGACATTTCTGCAAGTAGCGCGGCTGCTTTTGTGCTGACGTTCTTGATCTGAATTCGTGCGCGACCTACTGGTGTATTCGGGTGAGAGAAGTATGAGAAGAATATTGCGATGGTTGCACCTATAAGAGTTGAACCCAAACGGCTTATTGCAGTGCTCTCAGAGATTCCTGGGCCAATGACAATAAGGGCGGTGACAGGCACGTTAACGGATGCGACTTCGCCAAGGTGTAGCGCTCGGGCAATAACCGCGCACAGAATGATTGTTGTAGCCACGGCAAGAAATCCAAAACTAAATAGCGTTACGGTGAGAAGTGCAATGCCTGCCCCGATCGCAGTTCCTACAATTTGACCAAAGCCTTCTCGCATTGATTTATGCAGGGAGATTCGGATGCTGAGCGTAGAAACGATGGCGGCAACAACTCCGCCATTATTGATTAGTAGGTCGCCAACAAACCACGAGACGCCTCCAGAAATACCTGCGACGATAATCTGGCGAACCCAATTCTTACGGTTCTTAAATAAGTTGATGAATTTCCTAAACATTAGGTGAAGTTTACGCCTTTTGACTCCGATTAAGATGGCGCCATGACTGCAATAACCCCATCTGATGTAGAGATTCGTGAACTTTTACTCTCAACTAAAACTATTGCCATAGTTGGGGTATCTGCGAACACCGATAGAGCGAGCAACCACGTTGCCCGATACCTTCAGGGAAAAACAGATTACGAGCTATTTTTTGTTAATCCTGCAGCAGAAGAAATTCTTGGGCAGAAGGTTTACAAATCACTTGCAGAGATAGATCGCGAAATCGATATGGTGGATGTTTTTCGCAAGCCCGAGGATTGCTTAAAGATTCTTCATGAAGCAATTGCTATCAAGGCGAAAAGCATATGGCTGCAACTTGGGATTTCTGTCCCTGAAGTTAAATCAGAAGGCGAGGCGGCTGAGATGAGAGTGATCATGGATCGCTGCATCAAGGTTGACCACGCAAACTTACTTAGGGATGCGTAGACCCTGCATTCCACCATCTACGGCTAGAGATGTTCCGGTTGTAGAACCTTGAAGTGGGCTTGCCAAGTAACAGAGTGCGCGAGCAACTTCTTCTGCACTGACAAGTCGACCGAGAGGTTGACGCGCTTCGAGAGCTTTACGTTCAGCAGCAGGATCAGCTGCTTGTGCCAAGAGGCGCTGAACCCAAGGAGTATCGGCTGTGCCTGGATTAACACAGTTAACGCGGACACCATCAACAATATGGTCATTTGCCATCGCCATTGTTAAAGATAGAACTGCGCCTTTGCTTGCGCTGTAGAGAGCGCGCTTTGGGATTCCTGCAGTAGCTGCAACAGAGCAAACATTTGTAACAGACGCGCTCTTGCTCTTGCGAAGCAATGGAAGAGCTTCGCGAACAGTGCGGACAATCCCCACAACATTAACGTTCATAACCTTGTGCCACTCTTCAGATGGATTGGACTCAACAGTTCCAACTGCACTAATCGCAGCGCTATTAATGAGAATATCTAGAGAAGATATCTTTGAAAATGCAGCTGCAACTGATGCATCATCGCCAACATCGCATTGAAGCCAAGTTCCATGTTCTGCAATTCCGCCTTCGGCAATATCAAGTCCGTAAACAGTTGCTCCCCCATCGGCGAGTATTTTGAGAGTTGCAAGCCCAATTCCTGAACCAGCACCAGTGACTGCAGCAGTTAAACCTTTGAACTCTGTTGTCATGCGTTAACCCACTCTTTTCCTGTTGGGAATGTGAAATCTGCAATTGTTTGCGCAAACATTTCGCCGCCCGCACCTGGTTCCGTTGGTGGCATGTAATGCGCATTTTGAATATTCGTTGGAACAACAAAATGTTCGTGAAGGTGATCTACGAATTCAACAACGCGATCTGGATGGTGACCTGATACAGCAACTGCATCAAACATTGCGAGGTGCTGAACTAATTCGCAGAGACCGACGCCACCTGCGTGCGGACATACAGGAATGCCGAACTTTGCAGCCATCAAGATATTTGCAATGTTCTCGTTTACTCCAGCAACACGGGTTGCATCAATCTGCATAAATGAGAATGACTTGGCCTGAAGCATCTGCTTAAAGAGGATTCGGTTCATGCCGTGTTCGCCAGTAGCTACGCGAATAGGCGCGATTGCCTTCGCGATAGCTGCGTGACCGATGACATCATCTGGATTAGTTGGTTCTTCAACCCAGTGAAGATTTACATCTCCAATGCCCTTAATCCATTCAATCGCCTGATTTACATCCCATACCTGGTTTGCATCGATTGAAATTTTGATATCTGGACCGACAGCTTCGCGGGCCAACTTAAGACGGCGCTTATCGTCTTCCAGAGATCCACCGCACTTGAGTTTAATTAACTTGTAACCGGCTGCAACGGCTTCCTTTGCAAGGCGAACCATCTTTTCATCTGTATACCCAAGCCACCCTGGTGTAGTTGTATACGCAGGAAGTCCCTCTGCGCGAAGCTTCGCTTCATTTGCAGCGCGATTAGGAACTGCTTTCTTTAACATCTCGAGAGCTTCTTCAGGAGTAAGAGCATCGGTGATGTAACGGAAATCTACGAGTTCAACAATTTCCTCTGGCGACATATCTGAGAGGAATTTCCAGAGTGGCTTCTTTGCATTCTTTGTAACTAAATCCCAAGCAGCGGTGATAACTGCACCTGCTGCCATTTGTGTGACGCCTTTTTCAGGCCCTAACCATCGAATCTGCGAATCACGAACAAGGCTTCGTGCGAAATCACCCATGCTCTTTGCAAGGTCATCGACATCGCGACCAACTGCGTACGGTGCAAGCTGTTCGATAGTTTGGCACTGCAAATCATTTCCGCGACCACATGTAAATACAAAACCATGTCCCTGAAGTTTCGGATCATCGGTTTCAAGAATGACGAGAGCAGCTGAATAATCTGGTTCCTTATTCATTGCATCTGATCCATCTAACCCACGTGAAGTAGGAAAGCGGACATCGACAGTTTTGAAACCAGTAATCTTTGGCATTGTCATCCTTTATATAAATAAATTAGTGAAAATTGACTATTCGTTTGGACTGAAAAATCATATATGATGAATTTATGGCGCGATACAACGAAAAAGTTAAGTTAAAAAGGTCAAACCTAGAAGTCACCCGCTTGAGTTTAGGAACCGCCCCACTTGGCGGACTCTTTGCATCTGTTAGCGATAAAGATGGAGATGAACTGCTCAATGGCGCCCTTGATCTCGGAATTAACTACTTCGATACCGCTCCACAATATGGACACGGGGTTGCCGAAATCCGCCTAGGCCGAGCCCTGCAGAATGCAAAGGTTCCATTTGTCGTAGAGACAAAGGTCGGCAGAGTCTTGAAGCGCGTAGAAGGTGTTGAGCCAGAGAAGTGGTTCCCGGATGCACCTCGCGACATCGTGCCAATTTATGATTATTCAAAAGCCGGAATTAGACAATCTTTTGAAGAGAGCCTCGAGCGCCTTGGTCTTCCACACATTGATATTGTCTTGATGCATGATGCAGAGGATTACATTCCAGATGCAATTGATAACGCATTTCCCGTCTTAGCCGATTTGCGTAGCCAAGGGCTCATCAAAGCCATCGGCCTTGGAATGAATTATGTAGAGCCTGCCCTTGAAATCATGAAGAACACTGATTTGGATATTGCGCTTATCGCTGGTCGTTACACGCTCTTGGATCAAATTGCTCAGGAAGAACTCTTTCCTTATGCACTTGCACATAATATTGATATCTCAATGGGCGGAGTACTTAACTCTGGTGTCTTAGCAAACCCAGCTCCGGGTGCGACCTATAACTATCTACCAGCATCTGATGAAATGATTGCTCGCGCAAAGAAGATTTGTGATTTCCTTAAAGAGAGAAGTGTTCCACTTATTGCAGCAGCAGTTCAATTCCCAATGCGTCATCCTGCTGTAACTTCGATTGTTACCGGTCCAAGAAACGTTAGCGAGTTACAAACATACGTAGATGGATTTGATTTCCCGATTCCTGAAAGCGTCTGGGTCGACCTTGAGAATTCTGGCTTGGTCGAAAGATTGAAGGGCTGAAAATGAAGAGAATCGGCCAAGTCATCGGAATTAAGCCTGATGAGATTGAAGAGTACGAGCGCATTCATGCCGATGCGTGGCCTTCAATTCTTGCGATGATCAAGAAGGCGAATATTCAGAATTACACAATCTTTAGATACGAGCACCTCCTCTTTGCATATATGGAGTACACCGGCGATAACTATGAAGCCGATATGGCGATGATTGCAGCTGACCCAGAGACACAACGCTGGTGGAAGATCACCGATGCAATGCAGGCTCAAGTTCCTGAAGCTCGCGAAGGCGAGTGGTGGCACACCATTCCTGAAAACTTCCACGTCGACTAGCTCTGGAGAGAAATGAAATTTTCAATTCTTAATACCGCAGATAACGCTTACCAATTTGCGGTTACAGAAAATGGAAAGCATTCTGCTGTTCAGGCAATTCCAACGCTGACAGAGGCGTTTCATCTGACGCTTGCCGAACTTAAGACGGCTGTCGCTAAGACTTCTGGCGAAGTAACTGGTGCATTAGCCGCACCAATTGCGCCAGAGATTGAATTGTGGGGCGCAGGCGTCACCTACCTTCGTTCACGTGATGCCCGTAAGGAAGAATCAGGCGTTCCTGATGTTTACCAACGTGTCTACGAGGCAGATCGCCCAGAGCTCTTCTTTAAATCCACCGCTGTTCGTGCACGCGGAACAGGTGCACCTATCGGAATTCGTTACGACAGCGCAGCATCAGTGCCAGAACCAGAGGTTGCTCTCTTTATTAATAAGCATAAAGAGATCATCGGATATGGAATCTGTAACGATGTAACTTCTCGCTCTATTGAAGGTGAAAATCCTCTCTATCTTTCTCAAGCAAAGATTTATGTTGGATCAACATCGCTTGGTCCAGATATCACTCCTGCATGGCTTGCTCCAACAGCTGCTGAGATGACAATTAAGGCGAAGATTCTTCGTGGAACTTCAACGACTTGGGAAGCGCAGACCTCGCTTGGCCAACTCAATCGCACACTTGAAGATCTCGTTGATTACTTATTCCGTTGCCAAGATTTTCCTCACGGCGTCATTCTTTCAACGGGCACTGGAATTGTGCCTCCTATGGATATCGCACTTGCAGCCGGAGATATCGTCGAAATCGATGTCGCAGGCGTTGGCGTACTCTCTAATGTTGTTGAAGTGATTCCCGAGAGAGTTAATTAAGTGCCAGAGATCAAAGTTTGGACTCAGTGGCCTGATCTCTCTGCTCCTGCTGGAGTAACACTTCTCTCCCCCGAAAACTATCCACTCGACACTTCGGATCTTTCGCAGATTGATTTCTACGTGCCTACTTATATGACGGGCGCTAAGGGTCTTTCCTATGTCGCGAAGATGACAAATCTAAAAGTTCTGCAAATGCCTAATGCTGGGTATGAAGATGCACTTGCACACCTTCGCCCAGGGCTGACTCTCTGCAATGCAACGGGTGTACACGATGCCTCAACTGCCGAACTCGCAGTTGGCCTTGCTATCGCATCCCGACGTGGCTTCTCAGAATTTATGAAAGATCAGAACGATGGAGTTTGGAACCATAGGAGATTCCCAGCGCTCTCAGATAGCAAGGTTGGAATTGTTGGATTTGGGTCTATCGGTAAAGAGATTGCCCGAAAGTTATCTGCATTTGATGTCGAGATAACAGCATTCACTCAATCTGGTCGCGATGGATCACGTAAAGTTGAAGAGCTTGATGCTCATCTTCCAAAACTAGATATCATCATTTTGATTCTGCCTCTGACTGATTCTTCTCGCCATATGTTTGATGCGGCTCGACTTTCAAAGATAAAAGATGGCGCACTGCTTATCAATATGGCACGTGGCCCCGTCGTTGTCACCGATGCACTGGTTGCTGAACTCAATTCAAAGCGAATCTTTGCAGCACTCGATGTAACTGATCCTGAACCGCTACCAACAGGACACCCTCTGTGGAAGGCGCCAAACCTGATTCTTGTTCCGCACGTTGGTGGAAACTCTGAAGCATTTGAACCTCGCGGGCGTAAGTTGGTTGAATCTCAGCTGCACTTACTTTCGCAGGGCAAAGCTCTTGAACATGTAGTTGCCCAAGGCTAGATTTCACAAATGAAAATTGATTCACACCACCACCTCTGGGATCTATCAATACGTCCGCAAGAATGGATGGTCGGCGACAATATGGATTCGGTTCGCCGAAACTTCGATGCAGGTGATCTACGTCAGGCGCTAGCTGGCACCGGGATTGAAAAGACCATCCTTGTCCACGCTACAACAACACATGACGAGACTTACGAGATGCTCGCACTGGCTGAAACCGATTCAACAATCATCGGCGTTGTTGGTTGGGTTCAAATTGATTCACCGGATGCAATTAAAGAGTGCGAAAAATACTTAGCCGCACCAGGTGGAAAGTATCTAAAGGGCATTCGCGATGTTGCCCAAGATCTTCCAGATTCAAATTACTTATCGAAGCCACAGTCAATCAAAACTGTTCAAGGGCTTGGCAAGATGGGTTTGACTTACGACATCCTGACAAAGACACCAGAACTGCGTGCAGGCATCGAATTAGTTCGAGCATGCCCTGATGTGCAATTTGTACTTGACCATATTTCTAAGCCATATATTTCAAAGGGTGAACTTGAGCCTTGGAAATCGCTTATTGCAGAACTCGCATCGTTTGAAAATGTCTCGTGCAAAGTTTCCGGAATGGTTACAGAAGCGAAGTGGCATAACTGGCAGGAATCAGATTTCGCACCTTATGTCGATCACATTGTCGAGAGCTTCTCTCCACAAAGAATCATGTTTGGATCAGATTGGCCAGTGGCTTTATTGGCGACTCAAAGTTATTCAGATGTTGTGCACCTTGCAGAGAAGCTCACTTCTCAATTATCAAATAGTGAGAAAATGAGTTTTTGGGGCGGCCACGCTACTGAGAAGTACAAGGTAACAAATCAATAACAATCACTCTTTTTGGGTCAGTTCTTAGTTAAAAAAGATAAAAAACCTTGCGAGTGGCTCTTCATTTCGCCTAGATTACGGTGACAGCAATTCGGCTGCTTTTGAAGGGAAACACATGAAGAAAGGTCTACTTTCAGTAGCTGCAGTAGCAGCACTGGCGCTTGTAGCGGGAACTGGCACTCCAGTTGTAGCTGCACAGAAGACTCTTAAGATCGAATTGATCTCAAAGGGCGAAACACACCAGTTTTGGCAAGCAGTAAAGAAGGGTGCTGTTGATCAAGCCGCGAAGATGAACGCAAAGGTTCACTTTGTTGGTCCAGCATCAGAGACAATGATCGATAAGCAGCTAGAAATGCTTGATGCAGCTATTGCAGTTAAGCCAGATGCAATCGGTTACGCAGCACTTGGAACCACTAACTCATTGACTCGCCTTGCTAAGGCAAACGCAAAAGGTATCCCTGTATACCAGTTTGATACAGCTGCAAAAACACCTGGTGGTGTTTCTAAGCTTGGGCCAAACTCTAAGTACGCACTTGGCGTTGCATACACAAACAGCATCGCAGCAGGTTCACTTGCTGCCGATAAGATGGCTGAACTAATCGGTAACAAGGGCAAGGTTCTTGTTGTTGGTCACGCGCAGACAAACCAGACAGGTATTGATCGTGTTGCTGGATTCGTAAACCGCATTAAGTCCGAATATCCAGAGATTAAGCTTCTCAAAACTCAGTATGCTGAGGGTGGAGATTCACTAAAGACTCAGGACATCGTTGCCGCGGCAATCGTTGCTAACAAGGATCTTGCTGGTGTCTACGGCACAAACGAAGGTGTTGCTATCGGAGCTGGTCAAGCATTCAAGGCAGCTAAGGTCAAGAATGGAACAATCAAGTTAGTAGGATTTGACTCAGGTAAGCAGCAGATGGCAAACATTAAGTCTGGCCTTCAGAGTGGTGCAATCACTCAGAATCCAGTCGGTATTGGCGCTAAGACTGTGGAAGCTCTCGTGAACTACGTCCGTGACAAGACAGTTCCTGCGAACTTCATCGACACAGGCTTCTACTACTACGATAAGAGCAATATCAGTAACCCAGAAATCGCTGGAAACCTTTACAAGTAAGTCAAATTAATTTGACTCTTTTGTAATAAATGAAGAGATGATGGCCGAGAGCGATCTCGGCCATCATCCTTTATTATTAAGTTCATAAGTTTTCTAATATCTCGAAGCCAACTTAGATTTTTGGGGAAAAACAATGACATCAAAACAACTTCTAGCTCTCTCAGGTGTCAGCAAAGAATTCCCGGGCGTAAAAGCTCTTAACAATGTTAGTTTTGATCTCAATGAAGGCGAAGTCCATGCAATTGTGGGCGAAAATGGAGCGGGTAAGTCAACGCTCATGAAGATTCTCTCTGGCATCTACAAGAAGGATTC
The DNA here is from genome assembly GCA_965268205.1 of Candidatus Nanopelagicaceae bacterium. Classification (GTDB taxonomy): domain Bacteria; phylum Actinomycetota; class Actinomycetes; order Nanopelagicales; family Nanopelagicaceae; genus Planktophila. The sequence goes on from OZ254161.1 coordinate 1,249,526, forward strand.
CGGAATAATTACTTATAAGGGAAATTCGGTCTCCATCCCGAATCCATTTGAAGCACAGAAGCTCGGTATCAGCATCATTCACCAAGAACTTAACTTGATGCCTCACCTCACTGTTGCTCAAAATATTTTTATTGGTCGTGAGAATCGTTTTCCAGGTGGATTTTTTCTCAATGAGGGAAAACTCTTAAAGGCAACAAGAGACCTACTTAAGGAACTTGAGTTGAACCTGGACCCTACTTCGATTGTCGGAGAACTCACTATTGCAAAACAACAGATGGTTGAAATCGCGAAAGCTGTTTCTTATCGTGGTTCAGTCGTCATCATGGATGAGCCAACCTCATCTCTAACCCCGGCAGAGACAGATTCGCTCTTTAAGATTATTCGCACACTCAAGGCAGCGGGCAAGGGAGTTGTTTACATTTCTCACCGCCTGGAAGAACTTGAGACAATTACTGATCGCATCACAGTTCTGCGCGATGGAGAATATGTAAAGACTCTTAGGACGGCTGAGACGGGTATTCCGGAAGTCATTTCTCTAATGGTTGGTCGTCAAGTTGCTCAAGATCAGCGCCCCGAAGATCGCAAAATTGGATCTGAAATTGTCCTTCGGGTTGAAGGACTTTCGGATCGTCACTTATTAAAGGATGTCTCTTTTGAGCTTCGTAAGGGAGAAATTCTCGGCTTTGCAGGCCTTATGGGCGCAGGAAGAACAGAGCTTGCTCGCGCCATTATGGGTGCAGATCCGAAGATATCTGGCAAAATTTTCCTTAAGGGCAAAGAAGTTAAGATTAAGCAACCATCTGACGCTGTAGCTGCGGGCATCGGCTATCTCTCAGAAGACCGTAAGCGCTTTGGTCTCTTGCTAATTCAGGACATCACCTTCAACGTGATTCTTTCCTCTATCCCACGCTTCTCAAATAAGTTGGGATTTTTAAAGCTTAAGTCAGCTGCTGGTATTGCTCGTGATTCGATTGCACAACTTCGAGTGCGCACGCCATCTGAACGCCAGTATTTGAAGAATCTCTCTGGTGGAAATCAGCAGAAAGTGGTTATTGCAAAGTGGCTAACCCGAGATTGCGATGTTTTGATTTTTGATGAACCGACTCGTGGAATTGATGTTGGCGCTAAGGATGAAATCTACAAATTGCTGACGAAGCTTGCCGAGGAAGGCAAGTCGATCATCATGATCTCATCTGAACTTCCTGAGGTCCTCCGTCTATCAGATCGAATTGCAGTCATGTGTGATGGACGTATTACCGGAATTATTGACAATAAAGATGCAGATCAGAACAAAATCATGAACCTTGCAACAAAATTTAGCGACGACCTAGCGACAGCAAACTAGTACGGGAAAAGAGAGAGAAATGTCAGATCTAGCAAATAAGGCGAAGCAAACTGAAGAGGTTGGGAAGTTGAAGGCATTCGTCAAGCGTGAGATTGGAAGAGTTACCGCGCTTGCAAGTCTCGTCGTCATCTTTGCCTTCTTCACTATTCGACGCCCAGTCTTTGCTTCCTGGGAGAATGTCTCAGGCGGAATCTTGATGTCGACAACCGTTATTGGTCTTCTTGCAATCGGAGTCACTTTCGTGATTATCACTGGTGGTATCGACCTTTCTGTTGGAACCGTCATGGCCCTTGTCGCCGTAATTGTTGGAAAAACTGTTATGGCTGCGGGGTTAAACGTCTGGCAAGGAATGATCTTCGGAATGTTGGTCGGTGCAGTCCTTGGTGCAATTAACGGAATTCTGATTACAGTTCTCAAGCTGCCTCCGTTTATCGCAACTCTTGCAACTATGAAGGGTGCGCAGGGTCTTGCGCTCATCATCTCTGACCTCAAACCGATCCTCTTCACAACAGATGTAAAGGGTTGGGATTCCATTGCACAAGGGAACATCATTCCGAACTTTCCCAACGGTGTTCTTATTCTCTTGGTTGCAGCAGTGGTGGCTTCGATTATTCTCAATAAGACAGTCCTTGGCCGTTACACATTTGCAATCGGCTCAAACACTGAAGCGACAAAGCTTTCAGGTGTGAAAGTCGATCGTTGGCTCGTTACAATCTACGCACTTTGCGGTTTCTTCGTCGGCCTTGCAGCTGTTGTCATGACTTCACGTCTCGGCTCTGCTCAACCTGATCTAGGTCTTGGTTACGAACTCGAAGCTATTGCGGCAGTAATCATCGGTGGAACATCACTTCTAGGCGGTAAGGGAACGATCTCTGGAACCATTATCGGTGCCTTGATCATGTCAGTGCTTATCAACGGTCTACGTATCCTCGAACTCCAGCAAGAGTGGCAGTACGTCGTTGTTGGCGCAGTTATCCTTCTTGCAGTTTATGGAGATAACGTACGTCGTCGTCGTGCAGGCGAGACCACCAGTTAATTAGAAAAGTAAAAACCCCCGCATGGAGCAATCCATGCGGGGGTTTTTTACTGAGACTATTTCTTCTCTTCCAAATAAAGTGCGACAGAGTTGATGCACCAGCGCTCATCCGTTGGTACCTCGTATCCCTCACCTGAAAATACATGGCCTAGGTGTGAGTCACATTTTGCACATCGAACTTCGGTGCGAATTCGCGGAGCAAGAGAGCGGTCTTCAATCAAGGTAACTGCGTCGTCTGTTGTTGGAGCATAGAAAGATGGCCATCCGCAGCCAGAATGGAACTTTGTTTCAGAGGTAAAGAGAACGTTCTGGCATGCTTTGCAGCGGTAGATGCCAACGGTATCTGTGTCGGTGTACTCACCTGTAAATGGGCGCTCAGTGGCTCCTTGGCGAAGCACGGCATACGAGAGAGGATCTAGACGAGCCTTGAGCTCTTCTTCGTTAATCGGTTCCATGCTTTGACTCCCATCGCCGACACGTAAAGGCCGAAAATACCTCAGCGTTGAAGATTTGGGTAATCCTTGCGAAAGCCATTACCTGCACTTACCCGTAGGAATTGCTACTAGGGGCGGTTGCTATGAAGTACAAATCAGAAAAAGGATTACTCACCGGAGGTTAGAACTGGTGGCCTGCGCACGGATTTGAACCTTCGAATACAGAGAAGAATAACGCCCTAAAAAGCTCGTATCGCACGGACCTTGTATGTGTTGTCATTCTTGAAGTAATCACCGATAGACCCATTACCGAAGTCCTGCCAATAGGCGAAGGCGTTGTCCTTTTCAGATGAGGACCAATATCGTTTAGCAGCAAACCCTTCCGATCCTGTGCCATAGGCTACCTTCCAGTCCCAGAGTAAGCTGAGTTCAGCTGTATTTGGTAAATACCAATCCGTGAGCGATCCACCTGTGTACGCACGCGCCGTACCTGCGGCAGTTGTGGCTCCATTTCCTTGATTAACGATTGCGATGCTGTTGCGATAGCCAAGACCAACAGTGGACGTGGAAGTATTGTTACTAGAATCGTTTGAAACCCCAATACCTCCACCACTTCCAGTAACTCCATCTACATCCAAAATTGCATTACCTGATGACGCAGTGCCTGTCGCCCATGCACGGCCCGTAGCATTAGTTGAACCTTCTGCAGTTGCATTCCACCCACTCGGTGCGAATTCAAGGTAGTTACAAGTCAAGTCATATGCAGGCCCACATGTAAATCCTGCGGCGTTGTAATAGTAGACGGTTCCACCGCCAGGACCAGTCGCACCGATGTTGTAAGTAATTGGAGTCCTATGGGGACCACTTTGAATTGTTATTTTAAAGACCGATGAAGTTAGGGCGACAGGATTAGTGAAAGTAACTGTAAAACTCCCAGAGCTACCAGAAACACTCAGGCCTGTCGAACTCATACCTTCTTCGAAAGTACCTGCATTGTTGTAGATAATGGCGTTAGTTGAATTTGTGTTAAACAGCGCAAGCGGTGTGTTATCAGTATCTCCAAAAGCGTTAATTGTGAAATCAGATCCATAACAATCTGATGGCACACCACTTACGCTTACTGAACTCAGCTTAAATGAACCGCCGCCTGATGCGTTTGAAAACGCAGATGATGGGGTAACTGTGAGTGGATTATTCCCACTACATGCAGTCGTAGTTGAGAATCCTTGTCCAAATTCAACGGGAGCACCTGAGTTAAGACCTATATTTGCGGCGAGTGTTGTTTGAACTAAAAAGGTCGCACCTATAGCCAAGAAAATTAAGGCAAGAAATGAAGAAAAGTTCTTATCCGATTTTTCCTCTAAATCTATAGGATCATCGTGGTAGAAATTCCGATATTCACCTTGAGAGTTAGGCAAGATTCGTACTCCCCCACGATGAGTCCACATTATCCAAGACTGAATTTAAACAGATAACTGGTGGCGGGTGAAGGATTTGAACCTTCGAAGGCAGAGCCGGGGGATTTACAGTCCATTTACCCTGCTCAGGAGATAGATTAAAGGCTAGCCAGCTCGTATTGGTGCAATCAATGAACCTCTATTGTTTTTGTAATCTTCCACGAGCAGGCCTGAGCCAGTATTGAGTGCCCAGATCAGATTTGCGGTTGTTGCATTTTGAGATGATGTCCAGTAATCACTGTGGCTAGCAAGACCCAGACCAATAGCAGGAGCTACGGTGTGAAGCTCCTTCATTTCATCTGCAGAAGGTAGGAACCAATCACTTGCTCCATTTGGTGAAATGTATGAATCTGAATAAGCAATGGCAGAAGTTTCTGATTCTATCGCTCCAGCTGCAACGACCACAGCAGTATTTCGATGACCGGTTCCAATCAAAGTTCCTGTGCTATTCAGGGTTGATGTATTTTGTAACGTGGCATTCGACCAGTTGAGTCTTCGCACGCTAACAGATGGACCAACTTCCAGATAAGTGCAGCTTGATGAATAAGAAGCTCCACAGATAAAGCCATCAGCGTTGAAATAGAAGATTTTTCCTCCACCTGGTCCTGTTTGTCCAACAGTGTAAACAATTGCACCAACGGTTAAAGTAAATACGCGGGTGGCACTTCCTGAAGCATTTGTTGCCGTAATTGTGTACGCAGTCGCGCTTGCTACAGATGTTGGTGAGCCAACAAGGGATCCATCTGAAGTATCAAAGGTGACTCCTGCTGGTGCTGATGGAGAGATCGAGTATGAAGCTATCGTTCCGCCACTACTTGTAATTGAGTATCCCGAAATCGCGTTATTAACAGTTTTGGTCTCGGCTATAGACGAGAGAGTGAATGCAGGCGCAGCCAACGTTGTTGTAGATCTAACTACAGGGGCAGCACTCGTTCGAATCTCCGAAGTGATTTCTGAAATGGGTGACGTCCCATCGACGTTAACTGCCGCAAGTTTAAACGCATAAGAAGTGAGGGAGCTCAGACCTGAAATCTGAACCTGACCAAGATTTCCTGGTTGGAATTTTGTAACTATGCCAGTTCTTAGATTCGTAACCAGGTAATAAGCGACAGGTGCACTTGTTGCAACTGCAGATTTGTCTAAATCAAGGGTGAGAGTTGCACCGTCGTGGCTAGTTCCAATCGCACTTTCGATTACGGGTTTGGTTGGAGCAGCCAATGCTCGCCAATAATCAGTTGAAATCTGAAATTTAGGACAAGAATTCTTCAAGAATTGATAGGTAAATTTCGGATTCTTTGAGGTGCACACATGTAATTGTCCATAGCCTGGAGCTTTGTTGTCGCGACTATCAAGCTCTTGCGCTTGCCAGATTCCCTTTGCGAAAAAGGGTTTGCAATTTTTTTGTGAACTCTTTAAGGCTGTGACTTTCTTGCTTTCTAAATCTGTGCACGTCGTTAAGTCAGAAGAAGTGAAAGCTACGGCTGAGGGCACTAACACCAAATTTGTTGCGATTAAAGAGACTGAAAAAAGGAAGGTGGCTAATTTGCGCATTTTGGACTGCTCTCAGCAAAACTTTGGTGAGGCTCTTACAGATATTGCAAGAGGATGGGGCTACGAAACTAAGCCCTCATCCTGCGAAGTGAGAACGGTTCTACCGTTATGTGTTGCGATAGAAGGGTAACACTGGTGGCGGGTGAAGGATTTGAACCTTCGAAGGCAGAGCCGGGGGATTTACAGTCCCCTCCCATTGGCCGCTCGGGCAACCCGCCAGGGTCGTACAAGTCTTACGGCGCTTTGGTAGTGCGAGCGGCAAACGATACCTTAGGCGCTTGAACTTTAAAAATCACACTGTAAACAACAAGGGAGCCCTCAAGCCATGGCTGATAGCAGTTTTGACGTAGTCTCAAAGATCGACCGCATGGAGCTAGATAACGCCATTAACCAGGCTATTCGCGAGATCGATACACGCTTTGATTTTAAGAATACCGGCGCCAAGATTGAACTCTCGGGCGACAAGTTAGCAATTGAAGCAGATACAGAAGAGCGTGCGAAGGCGACCCTTGATGTCGTAAAAGATAAGATGATTAAGCGCGGAGTATCACTGAAGCACCTTGATGCAGGCGAACCACAGCTTTCTGGAAAGATCTACAAGATTGCATCAACTCTCAAAGAGGGAATCTCTACAGAGAACGCTAAGAAGGTTGCCAAGTTCTTGCGCGATGAAGGTCCAAAATCGATCAAGACTCAGATTCAGGGCGATGAATTACGCGTTACATCAAAGAGCCGCGATGATCTCCAGGAAGCAATCGAGCAGATTAAGAATGGCAAATTTGATTTTGCTGTCCAGTTTGTAAACTTCCGCTAAGTGAAGAGCAGGCGAAGCGAGCATTCATTAGGACTTCTCTTCGGAGTTGCTTCCTATGTTCTATGGGGGCTATTTCCTCTCTATTGGCCGCTGCTTCAACCAGCTAACCCTCTAGAAATTGTTTCGCATCGTGCTGTCTGGACTCTTGTTTTCTGTTTGATAGTTCTCGCACTTTCCAAGCAACTGCACTCAACAATTGCGATTGTTAAGAAGCCAAAGATTATGGCTGGTCTATTTCTTACAACAATCTTGGTCTCGATAAATTGGCTTACTTATATCTGGGCGACCAATAACGGCCATGTCGTTGAAGCAGCTCTGGGTTATTACATCAATCCGTTAATCATCATCGCATTTGGCGTTCTACTTCTTCGCGAAAAGATGCGACCACTGCAATGGCTTGCAGTTGGTATTGCTGCAGTGGGTGTCACGATTCTGACACTTGATTACGGCAGACTCCCCTGGGTTGCAATATCTCTTGCTCTTTCGTGGGGCACATATGGCCTGGTAAAGAAGAAACTCGATCTGGGCGCACTTGATGGCCTAGCGATCGAAACCTTGATCTCACTTATTCCTTATGCAGGCTACTTGATTTACCTTAGCAATCAGGGCACGGGCCAATTTGGGCAGAAGCCAGGCCTGACAATTCTCCTCATTAGCGCTGGCGCAGTAACAGCTATTCCACTGTTGCTCTTCAATGGTTCTACAACACGTCTTCCTTACAGCACCATCGGTTTACTGCAATACATCACTCCGACAATTCAATTCTCAATTGGTGTTTGGATTCGCCACGAGGATATGCCGGTTGCCCGTTGGATTGGCTTCTTAGTTATTTGGTTGGCGCTTGCAGCCCTTGCTACAGATTTAGTGAGATCAAGCCGTGCGGTCGATAATCGCATCGCACAGGGAAAATAAAGCGCCTGTAACGTCGTTGACTGGCAATGGTCCTAATGCGGTTCTGGCATCGCGAGCTACCTCGTGCAACTGTTCGCGAGATTGCCCAAGGGCATCATGTGTGCGGAGAGTTTTTAACACTTGAGCGACTGTCGCTTCATCTTTGATTGGTGCCTTCAAAAGCTCGATTAGCTCGCGATCTTGAGGATCTTTAGAGTTCATAACATTTAGAGTTACGAGAGTTGGTACTCCCTCACGTAAATCTGTTCCGGGAGTCTTTCCAGATTCATGAGATTCACTTGCAATATCAATAACATCATCTGCCAATTGAAAAGCGACACCAATTTTCTCGCCGAATACAGTGAGAGTTTCTTTAATCTCTAATGGTGCACCACTGACCATTGCACCAAATCGTGCGCTTGCTGCGATCAGAGATCCAGTCTTATCTGCAACTACTTGTAGGTAATGCTCTAGAGGATCTTCGCCATTACGAGGACCCTGGGTCTCCATGATTTGACCAATTACAAGTCGCTCAAATGTTGAAGCCTGGAGTCGAACAGCTTCTGGTCCGATATCAGCAAGTAAGGCAGAAACTTTTGCAAAAAGGTAATCACCGGTAAGGATTGCAACTGTATTCCCCCAGCGATTATTTGCGCTCTCAACTCCGCGGCGAAGCGGAGCCTCATCCATCACATCATCGTGATAGAGCGTTGCAACGTGGGTTAGCTCGCAGACGACAGCAGATTCGATAATTCCAAACTTGTTCTTGTCTCCATAGTGCGAGGCAAGAATTGTTAGAAGCGGACGTAGACGTTTTCCGCCTGCGGCCACTAGGTGGCGTGAAGTCTCTTCTACAAGCGGGTAATCGCCCTGGATATGGCTATAGAGAAGGCTCTCGACCCTCTGCATGCTCTCCTTGAGCTCTTCTTCAAGAGCCGGTGCAATTCCCGGGATGCCGAGTGATGACATTAGCGAGTGAAGAATGCTGTGGAAGCGATGAAGTCAATAAGTGGTGCCGGGAAGATTCCCAGTGCGAGAGTGATCAGCGCAGAAATTGTGATGGTGATCGTTGTCAGCGCTGAAGGAATAAGAACGCTAGTGCCATCTTCAACTGGATCCTTAAAGAACATCAGAACAATAACGCGGATATAGAAGAAGGCAGCAATCGCTGAGGAGAGAACGCCTGCGATAAGAATCGAAGTATTTCCTGACTCATAAGCTGCTGAGAAGATTGAGAATTTTCCTATGAAGCCAGAAGTCAATGGAATCCCAGCGAAGGCAAGTAGGAAGAATGCAAATGTTGATGCAAGAAGTGGTGAACGTCTTCCGAGGCCGCTCCAGCGATTGAGGTCGCCTACTTCTCCAGATGAATCACGAACCAAAGATACGATTCCAAACGTTCCAACTGTCGCTACTCCGTATGCAAAGAGATAGAAGATCGATGCATCAAGACCTGACTTACTCAGGGCAATTACACCTGCAAGTAAGAATCCTGCATGGGCGATAGATGAGTAGGCAAGCATGCGCTTAACATCGCGCTGAGTAATTGCAACGACAGATCCAAAGACCATGGTGATGATAGAGATGATGACAAGTGCAGGCTTCCACTGCCATTCAGCATTTGCGAAAGCTACATAGAAGATGCGAAGGATTGCACCGAATGCAGCGACCTTAGTAGCAGCTGCCATAAATCCAGTTACCGCAGTTGGAGAACCCTGATACACATCGGGTGACCAAGCATGGAATGGCACTGCGCCGACTTTGAAGAGTAGACCGACAGAGAGAAATGCCATGCCGATCAAGAGGAATACATCGTTACCTGAACCGCCAACAACGCTTTCCTGGATTCCTTGAAGTGTTACAGAGCCTGAATATCCATAGAGATAGGCGATTCCCAGGAGAAAGAAGGCTGATGAGAATGCACCAAGTAAGAAGTACTTCAGCGCTGCTTCTTGCGAAGCAAGGCGGCGACGGCGTGAGAGACCGGCCATCAGATAGAGCGGCAGCGATAGAACTTCTAGCGCCACAAAGAGAGTGATCAAATCAGTTGCGATTGGAAAAAGGAGCATTCCAGCGACTGCAAAGAGGGTGAGTGGGAAAACTTCCGTCACACGAATGTCGGCTTGAATTGCGCTTCGCTCTTCATCGGAGCCGGGAACTGCGGCGGCAACTGGAGTGAAGTTCTCTTGATCTGAAATTAAGAAGATAGAGAGGATTGCGATGACAAGAATCGCCGCCTGCAGCAAAGTTCCCGCGCCATCGATGGCAACAGATCCCATAGCCGCATCTGTGGAACTCTCATTACGCACACGCATCAAGGCAGCGAATGCGGCCACAAGTGTGAAAATTGAGATAAAGAGTTGTGATGAGTGACGTGAAGCTCGAGGCGCAAAGGCTTCGATAAGAACGCCGATAAGAGCACCTGCAAGAACGATAAGAATCGGTGCAAGTTGTACGTAGTTGAGATATGGCGTTGTAAATTCCACTTACTTACCTGCGCTCTCTGAAGGAGTTGGGTCTGTAAATCCTTGCACCTCAAGCACATGGGCTGATGCTGGATTAATAACGTTCAGCAAAGGTGCTGGATAGAAACCGAGAGCGATGATGACAGCAACCACAGGTGCGATTGCAATCTTCTCGCGGAGGTTGAGATCTGGAAGGTTCTCATTGCCTGGAGTAACAGGACCATGCAGAGCTTTCTGTACAGGAATCAAGATATAGAGCGCAGCTAGAACAATTCCGAAGGTGGCGATAATTGCAGCCACTGGGTATCGAGTAAATGTTCCGACCAACACTAAGAATTCGCTGACAAAGCTCGAGAGGCCAGGCAGGGCAAGGGAAGACATTCCTGCAATAAAGAATGACCAAGCCATTACAGGTGTAACTCGCTGCAATCCGCCAAAGTCTGCAATTGTTGAAGATCCGCGGCGTGATGCCATCCAGCCAGCAACGATAAAGAGCGCTGCAGTAGAGAAGCCGTGGTTAAACATGTAGAGAGTTGCTCCACTGTGACCTTGTGTTGTCATTGCAAAGATTCCCATGGTGATAAAACCAAAGTGGGAAATCGATGTATAGGCAATAAGGCGCTTAATATCTTTCGCTCCGATAGCAAGGAATGCACCGTAGAGAATAGATATAACGGCAAGGGTCAGAATGACCGGAGTGAATGTCTTGCTCGCATCTGGAAAGAGAGTCAAGCAGAAGCGAATCATTCCAAATGTTCCGACCTTATCGAGCACGCCTAGAAGCAATACGGATGTGCCTGGAGTTGCAGATGCTGCTGCATCTGGAAGCCAAGTGTGAAGCGGCCAGACTGGAGCTTTAATTGCAAAGGCGATAAAGAATCCGAGGAAGAGAAGATTCTGAGTCGTTGAACTCATGTAGTTATGCATCTCAGATAACTTTGTAATATCGAATGTGTGTCCGCCGTTGTCGCCTGAGATGACGTAGAGTCCGATAATTGATGCAAGCATCAAAAGTCCGCCGAAGAGGCTGTAGAGCAGGAACTTCACCGCTGCTGCTGCGCGCTCACCGCTTCCATACCCACCGATAAGGAAGTAGACCGGAATAAGCATTGCTTCGAAGATTACATAGAAGAGGAATACATCGGTTGCTGCAAAGACACCGATCATCATAGTTTCGAGAACGAGAATAAGAATATAGAAAACTTTTGCAGACCAGCGACCACCTTCTGATTCATTCCATCCAGCCAGAACCACAATAGGTGTCAGGAGAACTGACATCAGGATTAGAACCAGTGAAAGTCCATCAACTCCAACTGCATAGTTGATTCCAAAAGATGGGATCCACTCAGCAGATTGAGCGAATTGGAAGGCTGTATTAGATGAATCAAAGTTGAACCAGGTAAGAACTCCTGTGATAGCTACGAGCAAGGTTGTTGCAAGCGCCGCTTGCTTGATCCGAAGAACCTGATCTGTTGGAATAACTGCAATAAGAAGTGTTCCAAGGATTGGAAGCAACATCATTGTATTTAGTGAGTTCATTGTGTGACCACCCAAATTCCAGCAATCAAAGCGATCGCACCGATAAGAATTAACGCTGCATAGCTACGGGCAAAGCCAGTCTGGGTCTTTCGTAATTCAGAACCGGCACCAACAGCTGTGCGACCAACGAGGCGCACAGCCCCATCTACAACAGATTCATCTGTCTTAACCAAGAGGCGAGTAAGTGCTTGCCCTGGACGCATGAAGAGTGATTCGTTAATGGAATCCTGCATCAAATCCTTACGTGCAATTCTTGTAAAGATTGAAACGTTCTGTGGGGCTTCGGCATCAACTTCTGAGAATTGATATTTCGCTAAAGCAATTCCGACTCCGATTAGAACCGCTGTCAGAGCCATCCCTGAAACAACAATCGGTTCGAGCAGGTGCTCGGCATGCTCTTCGCCATGTTCGCCAAATACCGGATTAAGCCAATTTGCAAGAGCGTCGCCCTTTGTAAAGAGGAATCCTGTAGTTACAGATCCAATTGCAAGAACAGCCATTGGAAGCCACATAAGTATTGGGGACTCATGTGGGTGCTGGTTATCTTCCCAACGTTTTGGTGATGTAAATGTCAGAACCATTACGCGAGTCATATAGAAAGCTGTAATCGCTGCACCCAACAAAGCGGTCGAACCAAGAAGAATTCCCTTGACTCCACCTGCATTAAATGCAGTTTCAATAATGAGATCCTTTGAATAGAAACCAGCAAATGGTGGAACACCGATAATTGCGAGGTAACCAAGACCAAATGTAATAAATGTAATTGGCATGAATTTACGAAGTGCTCCGTAGCGGCGCATATTTACTTCATCATTCATTCCGTGCATCACAGAACCGGCACCTAAGAACATGCCAGCCTTAAAGAATCCGTGAGTTAAGAGGTGCATGATTGCAAATGCATAACCTGCAGGCCCAAGGCCCGCACCAAGAATCATGTAACCGATCTGAGACATTGTTGAAGCGGCAAGTGCCTTCTTAATGTCATCCTTTGCAGTACCTACGAGAGCACCGAAGGTCAGAGTTATCGCACCGACTATTACAACGAGAAGTTGTGCAGTTGGGGCTTGATCAAAGATGAAGTTAGAGCGAACGATGAGATAAACACCAGCAGTAACCATTGTCGCTGCGTGGATAAGTGCAGATACTGGCGTTGGGCCTGCCATCGCATCGCCGAGCCATGCCTGCAATGGGAATTGCGCAGACTTACCGGCTGCTGCAACCAGGAGCATGATTCCGATTCCAGTAAGGGCTGCCTCTGATGCATGATGTGAAGCCTCTTCAACGCCACTAAATGAAACAGCGCCAAGTGAAGCAAATGCAATCATAATCGCAAGTGAGAGACCCATATCGCCGATACGGTTCATCACAAATGCCTTCTTAGATGCAGTTGCATATGCAGGCTTCTGATTCCAGAACCCGATCAATAGATAGGACGCTAAACCAACGCCTTCCCAGCCAACATATAGGTTGAGGTAAGAATCTCCGAGGACGAGCAAGAGCATCGCCGCAATAAAGAGGTTGAGGTAGGCGAAGAATCGACGGCGGTTCTCATCGTGAGACATATAAGAAATTGAGTAGATGTGGATCAGAGTTCCAACGCCTGTAATGAGAAGTACAAAACAGATAGAGAGCTGATCAAGAAGTAGGCCAGCATCAATGTTAAAGGTGCCGACATTGATCCAAGTGAAGAGCTTCTGGCCGATTGCTCGCTCTTCTGTTGGTCGGTTGAGCATGAGCGATAATTGATAAAGCCCGACTGCAAAGGAACTTGCAGACATCGCTGTACCAAGAAGGTGGCCCCACTTATCTGCGCGGCGACCTGCAAGAAGAAGAATTGCTGCACCTGCTAGTGGCAGAGCAATGAGATAAACGAGTGAAGTTGATGTTGTCATGGTTATCGCTTCAACAAACTAGCGTCATCGATAGACGCTGATCGGCGTGAGCGATAAATCGCCACGATGATTGCAAGGCCAACTACAACTTCGCATGCAGCTACAACCATTGTAAAGAAGGCAACTACTTGTCCTTCAAGGCTGCCGTTGATACGGGCGAAAGTAACTAGAGTGAGGTTCGCGGCATTGAGCATGAGTTCGACGCACATGAAGACGACGATTGCGTTGCGACGGACGACAACACCGACTGCGCCAATTGTGAATAGAAGAGCTGAGACGTAGAGATAATTATTCGGATTCATTACTTCTCCTCCGCAACAGTGTTATCAACTTCGCCGAGTTCGAATGACTTCGACTCCAACATATCTCCACGAGCCTTAAGCGTTGCCGAGATAGACGTTGGCGCTGGGGTTCCATCTGGAAGTAAAGCGGGAACATCGACTGCATTGTGACGAGCAAATACACCTGGGCTTGGAAGTCCTGCGGCTGCACCAATCGGCCCAGATCTAAATCGAGCGATTGATTGCTCGCGCTGTGTTGGGCGAGCAATTGTGCGTTGGTGATGAGCTAGAACCATCGCACCGAGAGCTGCTGTGATTAGAAGCGCCGAGATGACTTCGAATGGGAATACATAGTCAGAGAAGAGCTTCTGTGCAAGGCCTTCAACATTTCCATTGGCATTTGCAGCAGTTAATCCATATGCCTCATGGCCAAGAGTTGCACGCCCGATGAGCGAAACAAAGATTCCGCCAAAACCAAGCGCTGCTGTGATGGCAATTGGACGAAGTCCAGAGATTGTTTCGGTGAGTGAATCTGATGCATCAACACCGACAAGCATGAGAATAAAGAGGAAGAGCATCATGACGGCGCCGGTGTAAACAACAATCTGAACAATTCCTAGGAACAGTGCATCTTGGGCAATGTAGAAGATTGCCAAGGTGATCATTACCCAAGCAAGAAGCAACGCTGAATGCACTGCCTTCTTAACGAGAAGCATTCCGAGTGCAGCAAATACCGCAAGAGGGGCAAGCAACCAGAACATGATTGCTTCAGGAGTCTGGATTTCTAACATTAGTTCTGTCCTTGACCTGATTGAGATTGACTTGGATGAGCTTCTTTTACATCACCGTTGTAATAATTCGTATCGGTCATTCCTGGATACATTGGATGGGGTGGGGCAAGCATTCCCTGACGAAGTGGAGCAAGGAGATCTTCCTTTTCGAAGATCAGCTTCTCGCGCTTATCGTCTGCAAGCTCATACTCATTTGTCATTGTTAGCGCACGAGTTGGGCACGCTTCAACACAGAGACCGCAGAAAATGCAGCGAAGATAATTGATCTGATAAACCGCACCGTGACGTTCACCCGGTGAGAGTTGATTTCCTGGAGTGTTATTCCCGCCTTCAACAAAGATTGCATCTGCTGGACATGCCCACGCACAGAGTTCGCAGCCGATGCACTTCTCAAGTCCATCTGGGTGGCGATTAAGTTGATGGCGACCGTGGAATCGTGGAGCTGTTGGCGCCTTAACATCTGGATACTGAACGGTCTGGTTCTTCTTAAACATAGTTGAGAAAGTGACCCAGAAACCTTTTGCTTGCTTACCGAGGGATGCTGGTCCTGGTTGTTCTACTTCAACGAATGGAACAGAGTTGATATCAAGCCCTGTTTTTTCGATTTCTGAGTTGTTACGTGGCTCAATGAAGTCAGTCATTATTCGCCTCCTGAGATTCGTGTGGCGCTGACGCTCAGAGAGCTAGCGTTTGGAAGTGATGGGACTGGGAAATCTGGTGCATCGCCTTCAGGAAGTGGGGCTCGAGATTTCTGCTTTCCACGATCTGCAATTGATGAAATCGCCATGACGATGAGAACGACTCCGATTGCAAATGCAACAATAATTGTGCGGCTAGCGCCCTCTTGCTGAAGTACGCGCAGTGTTGCAACAACCAAAATCCAAATTAGTGAGACAGGAATAAGTACCTTCCAGCCAAACTTCATAAATTGGTCATAACGCATACGTGGCAGAGTTCCGCGAAGCCACATGAAGATAAAGAAGAAGAAATTAACTTTTGCAAGGAACCAAACAAATGTGAACCATCCGCCGAGCCACTGCTCTGTAAACCCTAGGCCTGGAAGTGCGTGATATCCGCCCAAGAAAAGAGTCGTTGCAAGTGCAGATACCGCAATGATATTTACATACTCAGCAAGGAAGAAGAGTGCGAACTTTAAAGATGAATACTCGGTGTGGAAACCACCAACGAGTTCGCCTTCTGCTTCTGCAAGGTCAAATGGCGCACGGTTTGTCTCTCCGACCATTGAGATTACATAGATAACAAATGATGGGAAGAGGACTACTGCATTCCAGATATTTTCATGTTGTGCGCCCACAATTGTTGAGGTCGACATTGATCCTGCATAGATAAATACTGCAACGAGCGAAAGTCCCATTGCGACTTCATATGAAATTACCTGTGCACTTGAACGAAGTCCACCAAGTAGTGGATATGTAGAACCTGATGACCATCCAGCTAGAACTACGCCATAAACCCCGATTGAAGTAACGGCCAGGATGTAGAGAACTCCTACGGGAAGGTCTGTGAGTTGTAGTGCGGTCTTGTGACCGAAGAGATTAACTACGCCGGTCATTGGAATTACAGCGAAAGACATAAAGCACATTGCAGTTGCGATGATTGGAGCAATAATGAATACGATTTTATCTGCAGCCGCTGGGATGATGTCCTCTTTGAGCGCAAGCTTTACGCCATCAGAGAGCGATTGAAGAAGTCCAAATTTTCCAACTCGGTTCGGACCTGTTCGAAGTTGCATCTTTGCAAGGACGCGGCGTTCGGTCCAGACAGCCATCAACGTTGAAACAACGCAGATTACGAAGACGATCAGCGCCTTAACAGCAATAATCCAGCCTGGATCTTTACCTAGAAGTTCTGCTGTTGTCATGCCTTCACCACCGTAACTACATCGCCATGAACTGCATCGAGTGAGATCAAAGTTTGCGATCCAAATGAATTACGTGGAATCCAGACTGCATCATCGTGGATATCTTCAACGAGAACAGGAAGAGTGATTGAACCATGTGAGTTTGAAACTCTTACTTGAGCTCCAGTTGTTACTCCAATTGATTCTGCTCGCTTTGGAGAAATAACTGCAACAGTTGGGCGACGAGTTCCAGCTAAATTATCTTCACCCGTTTGCAGTGAGCCCATATCAAGCAATCTGCGCCATGAGGTGAGGAGTGCTTCATTTCCTGAAATTGACTTCGGCGCAACAGATGAAACAGGTGAAAGTTGTGCACGCGCTCCATCCCATTTACCGAGTTGGTTAAATTCGCGCGCAGATGCGGTTACGGTACCGAGCATGATGGATTCACCCATCGCATCAGCAATCATTGAGAGAATGCGGACATCGCTTCGGTTTTGAGAATCGACTACCGCTTGATCGAAGGCACGAGCGCGACCTTCCCAGTTGAGGAAGCTTCCGCTCTTCTCAGTAATTGCAGCTACGGGAAGCACTACATCTGCCACCGCAGTGATTGAACTTGGCGCAATCTCGAGTGAGACAACGAAAGCTTTCTTCAACGCATCGAGTGCCAGAGCGCTGTTATGAAGATCGTGAGCATCTACGCCACCAACTACTAACGCATCTATTTCACCTTGTGCCGCGGCAGCGATGATCTCTGAAGTTGTACGACCAACGGTTGTTGGAAGAGACTCGACGCCCCATGCAGCTGCGATATCAACGCGAGCTGCAGCATCATTTACTGGTCGTCCACCTGGAAGAAGATTTCCGATTGCACCAGCTTCGAGCGCCCCACGCTCACCTGCGCGACGTGGGATGTATGCAAGCTTTGAACCGCTCTTTGCAGCAAGTGCTGCAACTGCAGAGAGTAGGCCTGGAGTTTCAGAGGCGCGTTCTCCAACGAGGATTACTGACTTTGATGTGAGTGCGAGAGCAGAAACCGCTGCTCCTTCAGCACCTGGTGCGACCTTAATAAAATCAGCCTTTAACTTATCCATTGCAATTGATTGCTTTGTCGCAATTGCAGTTACCTTCAGGCCACGCTTCTTGAAGTTCTTATTGAGACGAAGAAAGACAATTGGTGACTCTTCTTCTGGCTCGAATGCGATAAGTGCAACTTGATCTGCGTTATCAATATCTCGGTAAGTAGTTGATGACCCCGCAACGTGAGCTGCAAGGAAAGCGCGCTCTTCATCGGATGTAACGCGTGCACGGTAATCAATATCGTTTGTGTGAAGTGCAATGCGGGCAAATTTGGAATATCCGTATGCGTCTTCAGTTGTTACGCGACCACCGGTAAGAACCGCAGCGCGCTTTCCCTTAAGACCAGCAGCAGCTGCAGCAAGTGCCTCAGGCCATGAAGCCTGAACAAGAACGCCTTCTGAGTTTCTAACAAGTGGGTGACTTAGGCGATCAACTGCTGTGACATATTTAAATGCCCAGCGACCCTTGTCGCAGTTCCACTCTTCATTGACTGATGCATCATCGCCAGCAAGGCGACGAAGTGTCTTTCCGCGGCGTACGTCTGTGCGCATATCGCAACCTGATGCGCAGTGTTCGCATGCAGATGGAGTTGAAACTAAATCAAATGGACGTGCACGGAATCGATAAGAGGTTCCGGTGAGTGCGCCTACTGGACAGATCTGAACAGTATTTCCAGAGAAGTACGACTTAAATGGATCGTTCTCGTAGATGCCTACTTGTTGTAGCGCGCCGCGCTCGTTAAGAGTAATGAATGGATCCGATGCAATCTGTGCTGAGAATCGAGTGCAACGTGCACAGAGAACACAACGTTCGCGATCAAGCAGAACAGATGAAGAGATTGCAATTGGCTTTTCGAATGTGCGCTTATAACCATCTAGACGTGCATCTGGGCGACCGTTGCTCATCGCTTGATTCTGCAATGGGCACTCTCCACCTTTATCGCAGACTGGGCAATCAAGTGGGTGGTTACCAAGAAGCAGCTCCATCACACCTTTCTGCGCCTTATCTGCAACAGGAGATGTGAGCTGTGTCTTTACGATCATATTTGGCTCGACAGGAATTGTGCATGATGCCTGTGGCTTTGGAAATGCGCGACCATTAATTTCGACATCGACAAGACATTGACGACATGCACCGACTGGATCAAGAAGTGGGTGATCGCAGAAACGTGGAATTTGAATTCCGAGCTTTTCTGCAGCGCGAATAATGAGAGTTCCTTTTGGAACCGAAACTTCAAATCCATCGATGACAACAGTGATGAGTTCTACTGCAACTGCTGACTCTTGAGTTGTGGTCATTAGTTCACCGCCCCAGCAAAGAGAGTTGATTTCACTGGATCAAATGGGCAAGCGCCATTTGTTACGTGAGCGATGTACTCATCGCGGAAATACTTAATTGAAGATGTAATTGGGCTAGTTGCGCCATCCCCGAGTGCACAGAATGAGCGGCCCATAATGTTGTCGCAGAGGTCGAGAAGTTTTTCAAGATCTGCCTCAGTACCTGTTCCGTTTTCAAGATCACGAAGAATCTGAACAAGCCACCAAGTGCCTTCACGACAAGGTGTGCACTTTCCGCATGATTCATGCTTGTAGAACTCGGTCCAACGAAGCACTGCGCGAACAACACAAGTTGTCTCGTCAAAGATTTGAAGAGCCTTTGTTCCGAGCATTGAGCCCGCAGCAGCTACGCCTTCATAATCAAGTGGAGTATCAAGGTGAGCATCGGTAAAGAGTGGCGTTGAAGAGCCACCCGGAGTCCAGAACTTGAGCTTATGTCCGTTGCGAACTCCACCTGCGAGTTCGAGAATTTCGCGCAGTGTGATTCCAAGAGGCGCTTCAAATTGTCCCGGATTATTTACATGGCCCGAGAGTGAGTAAAGAGTCGCACCCTTTGACTTCTCCGTACCCATTGATTGGTACCACTCTGCGCCATTATTGATAATCGCTGGAACTGCTGAAATAGATTCGACGTTGTTAACAACTGTTGGTCGCGCATAGAGGCCCGCAATTGCAGGAAATGGCGGACGAAGACGAGGTTGACCACGGAATCCCTCGAGTGAATCGAGGAGCGCTGTCTCTTCGCCACAGATATATGCACCCGCCCCGATATGAAGCGTTACATCAATTCCATTCCCAAGATGTCCTGCCTTATATGCATCAGCAATTGCTGCATTGAGGCGACGAGCAACATGTGTTACTTCGCCGCGGATATAAATGAATGCGCGCTTTGCACGAATTGCATGGCAAGCGATGATGCAGCCTTCAACCAAAACATGTGGGTTAGCCATCAAGAGCGGCATATCTTTACAAGTGCCTGGCTCGGACTCATCAGCGTTTACAACAAGATAATGATCTTTATCGTCACCTTGTGGAATAAAGCCCCACTTCATTCCGGTTGGGAAGCCTGCGCCACCACGACCGCGAAGTCCTGAATCTTTTACAAGTTGGATTACTGCATCAGGGTCCATTGAGAGAGCCTTCTTAGAAGCGGTATATCCACCGTGACGGCTATATGCCTCAATCGTGAATGAATCTTTCTCATCCCAGTGAGCAGAAAGGATAGGAGTTAACTTTGACATTACTTGCCTTCCTTTGAAAGTTTAAGTCCAAGAAGTGTTGCCTCGCCTGCTTGAACACCTTCGCGTGCAAGACCATCATCTAAACCTGCAAGAACTGCAGATGCTTCCTTATATGTAACAAGACGATTTGGTCCACGAGTTGGTGCAGGTGGATTTCCCTGACGCGCACCATCGACGAGAGCCTTTGCAGATTCGACAGTCTGGTTGTCGTAGAACTCCCAGTTAGCCATAACCACGGGTGCATAATCGCAAGCTGCATTGCACTCGATATGTTCAAGTGAAACTTTGCCATCTGCTGTAACGCCATCATTTTCTACGCCAAGGTGCTCTTTAAGTGCTGAGAAGATTGCATCTCCACCCATGACTGCACACAACGTATTTGTGCAAACTCCTACGTGATACTCGCCCACTGGCTTACGCTTGTACTGTGTGTAGAAGGTAGCTACCGCAGAAACTTCAGCAGTTTCGATCTCGAGGAGTTCTGAAATTGTTTCGATGCCTTCATTAGTGACATAACCTGAAACTGATTGCACATAGTGCAACAACGGCATGATTGAAGAACGTGTACGTGGATAGCGCTTGATAATAGATTGCATTACTTCACGATTGAGAGTCATTAGCGGTCCACTCCTCCCATAACAGGATCGATTGAAGCAACAGCGCCGATGATGTCGGCAACCATGCCGCCTTCGCTCATCGCAGATGTTGATTGCAAATTATTAAATGAAGGTTCGCGGAAGTGAACGCGGTATGGGCGAGTTCCGCCATCAGAGACAACATGTGCTGCGAGTTCGCCACGTGGTGATTCAACTGTTGCATAAACCTGACCTGCAGGAACACGGAATCCTTCAGTTACGAGTTTGAAGTGGTGGATGAGTGACTCCATTGATGTTCCCATAATTTCGCGAATGTGATCAAGTGAGTTACCAAGTCCATCTGCACCAAGTGCAAGCTGCGCAGGCCAAGCAATCTTCTTATCAGCAACCATTACTGGTTGACCTTCAAGCTTGTCGAGCTTGTCGATTGCTTGTTCGATAATGCGAAGTGATTGTTCGAGCTCTGCCATACGAACTAAGAAGCGGCCATAGACATCTGCTGTATCGGCTGTGATGACATCGAATTCATAATTTTCATATCCACAGTAAGGCTGCATCTTGCGAAGATCCCAAGGAAGTCCAGCAGAGCGAAGAACTGGTCCGGTAATTCCAAGTGCAGTACAACCTGCGAGATCGAGGTAACCGATTCCTTCGGTGCGCTTCATCCAAATGGTATTTCCGATGAGAAGTTGTGCATTGTCATTAAAGTTCTTGCGAAGAGATTTAACAACTTCACGAAGCTTTGTAGTCATTCCTGCTGGAAGATCTTGTGAAACACCGCCTGGGCGGACATAAGCCATATTCATGCGCAGGCCAGTGATTTCTTCAAAGGTATCGAGAACGATTTCACGATCGCGGAAAGCGAAGAACATTGGCGCCATTGCACCGAGTTCGAGAGCTCCGGTACCGAGTGCAACCATGTGTGACGAAATTCGGTTGAGCTCCATCATTAGAACGCGAATTACAGATGCTCGCTCAGGAATATCGTTTGTAATGCCCAATAGCTTCTCAACTGCAAGGCAATAAGCGGTCTCGTTAAAGATTGGTGCGAGGTAATCCATGCGAGTTGCAAATGTGACCGCTTGGGTCCAATTGCGATATTCGATGTTCTTCTCGATACCTGTGTGGAGATATCCAATACCTGTTCTTACTTCTGTAACTGTCTCGCCTTCAAGTTCTAGAACGAGGCGAAGCACGCCGTGAGTTGATGGGTGCTGTGGGCCCATATTGACGATGATGCGCTCTTCTTTTGATTCTCCGATTTCAGAGACGAGTGAATCCCAATCGCCGCCGGTAACTGAGAAGACTGTTCCTTCAGTAGTTTCGCGTGATGATGCGTATGGATCAAAGGTGGTGGTCACTGGTAGCTCCTGCGATTTGACGGCGCTGGTGTTGTTGCGCCCTTGTACTCAACTGAAATTCCACCAAGTGGGTAATCCTTACGTTGTGGATGTCCATCCCAGTCATCAGGCATCAAGATGCGAGTAAGTCCCGGGTGACCGTCAAAAATAATTCCGAACATGTCGAAAGTTTCGCGCTCGTGCCAATTGTTTCCGGCCCACACATCAACAACTGATGGAATATGTGGATCCATATCTGATGTTGCAACTTCAAGACGAACTCGTTGGTTCTTAGTCATTGAAAGCAATGGGTAAACAGCAACGAGCTCTGCGCCTGTGCGATCTGGGTAATGAATACCAGATACACCCATGCACATTTCAAAGAGCAACTTGTCGCGCAAGATTTGTGCAACTTCAACAAGACGTGACTTCTTAATGTGGAGTGTGAGTTCTCCGCGATCTACGACAACGCGTGTAATCGCATCTGAAAAATCTGGATATGCGCGCTCTAGATCATCTGCAACTTGATCAAAGTAACCGCCATAAGGGCGTTCTGTGGAACCTGTTGCTGCTGCGGTGCGAACAAGGCCGCCATAACCTGAAGTATCTCCGGTGCCTTTAGCGCCGAACATACCTGTTTGATCTTCACTCATTTAAGCCAGCAACCCCTTCATCTGAATTGTTGGCTTCGCGTTAAGGGCTGCGAGTTCAACTTCTTTGATAACCGCTTCGCGATTTGGGCCGAGCTTTGTATCGCTAATAAGAGTGTGGAGCTTGATGATTGCATCCATTAACTGTTCTGGACGCGGTGGGCAACCTGGAAGATAAATATCAACTGGCACAACGTGATCAACGCCTTGCACGATTGCATAGTTATTAAACATTCCACCAGAGGATGCGCAAGCACCCATTGAGATAACCCATTTTGGCGCTGTCATTTGATCGTATATCTGACGCAGTACTGGCGCCATCTTCTGAGATACGCGACCTGCAACGATCATGAGGTCTGCTTGACGAGGTGATGCAGAAAAACGCTCCATACCGAAGCGTGAAATATCATGTTTTGGAGCTGAACCAAGAGCCATCATTTCAATTGCGCAACAGGCAAGTCCAAATGTTGCAGGCCATACAGAACTCTTGCGCATGTAACCGGCAAGACCTTCGACAGTTGAAAGTAAAACTCCGCTTGGTAATTTATCTTCTAGACCCACTGGCTTAATCCCATTCCAATCCGCCGCGGCGCCATACATATGCATATGCAATAAATACAGTGCCGATAAAAATTGCCATCTCAACTAATCCGAAGAGACCGAGCTTGTCGAATGTAACTGCCCATGGATAGAGAAATACGATTTCAATATCAAAGACAATGAAGAGCATTGCTGTCAGGAAGTACTTCACTGGAAAACGTCCGCCTTGAAGCGCCTGTGGAGAAGGTTCGATTCCACATTCGTAGGCCTCTTGCTTGGCACGGTTGTAGCGAGCAGGTCCTGTCACAGCTGCAATAGCCACCGAGAATGCTGCAAAGCCAAAGCCAATCGCGAAAATCACGAGAATTGGGATATATGGGTTTGCGCTCACATGCGAAATACTAAACGCTATCGAGAGAGCCCGAAACAATTACGGCTTGCGGGCTTTGTGAACTGCGACAACTCCGCCGGTGAGATTGGTCCATGTGACATCGACCCAACCAGCCGCCTTGATTTTCTCGGCGAGCGCCACCTGATTTGGCCAGGCCCGAATCGATTCAGCGAGGTAGATATAGGCATCTGGATTCGAAGATGTCTTCGATGCGATCGCAGGAAGTGCTCTCATGAGGTAATTGGTATAAATGGTGCGAAACGGACTAAAGGTAGGGCTTGAGAATTCGCAGATGACGATCTCCCCGCCTGATCGGGTCACTCTAAGCATCTCGGCGAGCGCCTTCTCGGTATTTTGAGTATTCCGAAGGCCAAAGGAGATGGTCACGAGATCAAATTGGCCATCTTTGAAAGGCAAGTTGAGGGCATCGGCCTTAGTGAAGGGCAGATGGGGGCGTGCCTTACGCCCAGCATCCAACATCCCCTCGCTGAAATCCGCTGGAATTACATCGGCACCTGCCGCCGCGAGCGGCTCAGAGCTTGAACCTGTACCCGCTGCCAGGTCGAGAATCTTCATTCCTGGGCCTGGGGCGATGATCTTCGTGGTGGCTCGGCGCCAGGATTTGGTCTGGCCAAGGCTTAAGAGGTCATTGACCAAGTCATAGCGCTTGGCGACCCCATCGAACATCGCAGCGACTTCATCTGGGTTCTTATCCATATTGGCGCGTGACATGCGCTTATTGTCGCTGAGAGTAGGCTCTGGGCACAACTTGAAGTCGATCTTAAATTCGAGAGGACCGCATCTGATGTCACTTCACCAAGCATCACTACGCGCAACAATATTTCCCCGTAGCAGCGCACTGACTCAGGCTCTCTTTGTTATGGGCGGAGTCGGCTTCCTAACCCTGATGGCACAGGTTGCAATCCCCGTTCCAGGTTCACCAGTGCCCGTTACAGGTCAAACACTTGCTGTCCTCTTGATTGGAACTATCTATGGCGCTCGCCTTGGTGTCACAACTTTTGCGACATATCTCCTTGCAGGAATTGCAGGAGCTCCGGTCTTTGCACCATCTGCAACATCTGCAAACCACGGATTAGATCGACTACTTGGCGCAACTGGTGGCTACCTCGTTGGAATGTTCGCTGCATCTTTACTTCTTGGATATCTCGCCGATCGCAAAGCGGATCAGAAATTCAAAACTTCTTTCCCTGCGCTCTTCTTAGGCGATGCAGTTATTTTCTTCTTCGGACTTACTTGGTTGCACTTCTCTCTTGAACTTACGTGGTCCGCAACACTTTCTGCAGGCCTAACTCCATTTATCTTTGGAGAACTTCTTAAGATTGCAATTACGGCAACATCGTTGCCACTAATTTGGCGCAAAATTTCACGTACTCTTAATAAGTAAGTTAATTCCTCAATGTCCCCATTAATTCCGGTAACTACTTCACGTATTGGCGAACACCTGCCTCTACTTGATTTACTCCCCCAAAGTGATCAGCTTTCTTGGGTGAGAAGCGGCGAGGGGCTTGTCGGGTGGGGAGTTCATGCAACCACTTCCGTGTCAGGGAAAGATCGCTTTGAAGATGCCCGTAAGTGGTGGCATCAACAATTAGAAACTTTCTCGATATCAAATTCAGTTCACGGAAGTGGCACAGGACCAGTTCTATTTACATCATTCTCCTTTGACCGAAATCAAGAATCTGTACTCGTTATTCCAAAGGTTGTTGTGGGTCAGAAGGGTTCAAATTCATGGATTACATGGATTGGTAATGAGACCCAACCGCAACTGCCCGAGAAAGTAGCGACTGTCGCTTCTTCGGCCTTTACCTTTGCCGAAGGAACACTCACTGCGGACCAATGGAAGAAGCGAGTTACAGAGGCAATTAGCAGAATTGATTCCAACGTTGCAGATAAAGTCGTCCTTGCGCGAGATATCGTGGCGAACTCTGATTCAGATATAGATACACGGACAATTCTTAAGAAACTTTCAAACGAATATCCGTCCACCTGGGTCTTCTCCGTTGATGGCTTAGTTGGTGCAACTCCTGAGTTATTGCTTCGTCTTTCTCGCGGAATGGTTACATCGCGCGTTCTTGCAGGAACGATTCCTAAGACTGGCGATGACGAGAAAGATTTGGCGCTTGCAGCATCACTTGCACGGTCATCAAAAGATTTAGAGGAGCATGGCTACGCTGTTCGCTCGGTAGCAGATGCACTCGATCCATTCTGTTCTTCTACTAACGTTCCTGAATCTCCTTTCGTACTTCACTTAGCAAATGTGATGCACCTAGCCACCGACGTTACTGGCGCACTTATTGAATCTAAGCAACATGTCGATGCATTCTCGCTTCTTAAGAATCTCCATCCATCAGCGGCTGTCTGCGGAACGCCACGAAATATTGCCTTCGATATCATCGATGAGATTGAAGGAATGGATCGTGGCCGCTACGCGGGCCCTGTGGGTTGGATCGATTCAAGTGGCGATGGCGAACTCGGTATCGCTCTGCGATGTGGTCAGATCACAGAACGAAAAATAAGAATCTTTGCTGGGTGTGGAATTGTTGCAGGATCGATTCCTGACAAAGAAGTTGAAGAGAGCAATGCAAAGATGATTCCAATGAAATCAGCACTGCTTCACATCTCACAGATTTAATGAGATCTATTACTCTTCAACTTTGCTTTCTTGGGTTTCTTCCTTGAGGGCGCAGGCTTTTTCTTAACAGGGAATTCTTCAGCGCTCTCTTTAAGAATCGCCAAAGCTTCTGTCACCCTCGAAGTTGAGTTTCTCTTCATAAGTCGAATCTAGAAGGCTCGAATTGGTCGGTAGATCTCAAGTCGAGTCCTTGTGTGCGTTGGGTTGTACTGATCCGCATCCCCAAAATTGAATGTGCCACCCGAGTAGTAATTCTTTTGGGATGAGGTCTGATGGTAATTCCCAGTTATTCCAGCTAGTTGCGCACCAAATGTGGCTGCGTTGCGGGAATAGGGATTACCGACGTTGCACCTATCAACAGGCGTCCTTGGCTGACCAACATTCCAAAGACACAGTGCATGCATTTCTGGCCAACTTGGAAGATACCAATCGTTCAAGCCACCACCGGTATACGCACGAGCGCCGCCGGCTGCATTTGCAGTGCTTCCATCATCATATGCAATTAGTCGAAGCGTATTCTGGTATCCGCGCCCAAGATATGTTCCGTTCGTGCTTTCGTAATCAGTAGACATCCCAGATCCTGCCCACATGTCAGAAACGTTCGTGGTTTTAACGTTGAACATTTTGGCAGTGGGGTCTGTGGCGCCACCCCAGCCGCTTGGCGCTACTTCCATATTCTTGCAGGTTGCACTCCAGGTTGGACCACAATTGAATCCTGCAGCATTTGCATAGAAGACAATTCCTCCACCAGGTCCAGTGTCACCAACTGCACAAGGGCGTTTACCACTTTGGCAGTCCCAGCTTCTATGTTCTGCACTTTCTACGGTTATTTTTTGCGCGTCGGAAGAAAGAGCTACGGGTGAGTTGAATGTGACAGTGAAAGTTCCACTTCCGCTGGTAATTGTTGATCCAGTTCCGTTATAACCTTCTACGAAGGTACCGCCATTACTCCAAACGGTCGCAACTGCCGTGGATGTTTCAAAGATCGGCAGAGGGCCGGAATCAGCAACATTGTCGTAAAGACTAATTTTGAAATCTTTTCCATTGCACGATGATGGAATTCCCGAAACCTTGATGGACTTTACATAGTACGCGCCGCCACCTTCCACATTTCTAAACTCTGATTGCGGCGTGATGGTAAGAGAGCTTCCTTGAGAGCACGCGGTGGTGATTGATACTCCCTGGCCAAATTCGACTCGGCCTCCAGAGTTAAGATTGATGTTTGCAGCAAGTGTTGTATTGAGAAAAAGACCGCCGGCAAAGAGAAGTAGTACAGAACCTAAGAGCGCCTTCGGCTTCTTGCGTTCAGAGCCGAGTTCCTCGATGGGATCGTCGTGATAGAAGTCGGTCATTTAGCTATTCCCGTAGGAATGGCAAAGCTGATGGTCGAATTCACGAGGAAACCATAGCGAAGTTTGGAAGGGCTTTCCATATTTGGAAATAAACCCCAAGATTAGGATTAATCTCCAAATGTCGCCTTCCATTCCTGGGTGCGCCTTCTAAACTGGTCACATGGCAGTCAAAAAGCAGGCAGTGGTCGAGGGCGGACGGCAAGCAGCTTATGCCGCTCGCAACCGAGCCGCTCTCGTCAAGGCCGGGCAAGAGGTTCTAGCTGAAATCGGACCATCGGCCACGATCGAGCAATTAGCGGCCCATGCCGAAGTCTCGCCAACCACAATCTATAAATATTTTGAAAATAAGGATGCGCTATTTCTTGAAGCTCTGAGTGAAGCCTGGGAAGGCTTTATTGGTTGGGCAAACTCGAGCATGACACCTGGCGATATGCTCGAGATTACATTAGATACTGGACGCAAACTATTTTGGGCAAGAAAGTCACACCCACTATATGCAAAAATGCTGCACAACTCCTTAAACCAAATGCCTGATTTTCTTGTTCAGTCAGATAAAGGTGTTGGTAAAAAAGTGTTTAAGGCCCTCGCTGTAAGTGGAGATCTCAAGGCAGAAGATTTTGATGAAAGATTCATTCTTTGGACAAATATTTATACCGGTCTACTCAGATCCATATTCGTCACTGAAGAGCTCTCGCCTTCCGAAGCAGAAGTTGCTTTTGCAATCGGGCTCTCTGTGTGGGGCATCAGTGATGCAAAAGCTAAGAAATTGATCTCGCGCCCACTCTTATTTCCCGCTGTGGAATAAGTACTTACATCGAAGAGACGCTGTTATAAATTCCTTTAAGGAAATCGGCATTCGATTCACGATCTGGAACGTTTACAACCACGACGCTAAGACCTCTTATAGGCTTGGCAATCTCTGCGAGTAGCTCTGACTTTGTTCCGACTGACGAAGCAGAAATTCCAAATGACTTTGCAATCGCAATTAAATCTAGGTTATGAGGGGTTCCAAAGACTTCCTCAAATCCCTCTACTCCGCGCTGGCTTAACGTCGAGAAGATTCCCCCACCATTGTTGTTTACAACAAAGATCTTAAGGTTGATATCTTCATTGTGAATCAACCCAGTTACGTCGTGGAGAAAACTGAGATCGCCAAGTACTGCAAGAGTTGAGCTTCGCTGTGAAGCGATTCCCAACGCAGTAGAAATATTTCCATCGATTCCAGCAAGGCCGCGATTAGCGAAAGTTTCAACACCGGTCCGAGGTTCTGCAAAGCCTTCGATATCGCGAATTGGTCGAGACGAAGAGATGAAGAGAGATGTGCTCTTAGGAATGGCACCCGCGATTTCTCTAGCGACAAGAGCTTCTGACCAATCCGAGATTCCCGAAACCAACTTCTGCGCTCTCTGAGAATACTTAAGCAGCTTTTGGGCGTATTCAGGATCTGGTGTGGCTACTTCAATAGCTGGAAGTTGTGTGAACTTCTGCGCAGCAGCACGATCTGAATCAACGGTAGCCATACGCGGGTCAATCGCAATCACTTTTCTAGATGAGTTAATCAGTGCATTGATTGAGCGAGAAAGTGTTGTCCTGCCAATTACGACAACTGTATCTGGCGCAATATCTTCGGCAATCGGCTTTGATGTCAGAAAGATGCTGGCGTGGGCAAGTGCACTAGGGAAAGAGAGCGGATCTTCTGCAATGACAGGCCAACCAAGTTTCTCTGCAAAATCTTGAACTTCCTTTAATTCAAGTCCTGCGCGGTCATGGCCAATCACAAGGATTCCACGAGTTGATTTGGTGAAGAAAGTTCCAGCTTTCTTACGGCCAAATACCTTAGGTGCACTGACCTTTAGGTCATCGAGCCAACCTTCATCGTTATCTCCAACAAGTCGTTCTTCAAATTGAATATTGAGATGTACCGGACCTGAGTGCAGTGAGTTAAATGGAAGCTCCATCGGATATGCAGTACCTGAGATATCTGCAAAGTAGCGAACCGCTTTTCCAAAGATGCGAGCTTGTTCCGTTGTTTGATTGGCACCAGTTCTGCGCAGCGCTGCCGGGCGATCTGCAGTCAGAACCAAGAGCGGAAGATTGGTATGTGACGCTTCCAAAACAGCAGGGTGGTAATTTGCAACGGCAGTCCCGCTTGTACAAACAATCGGTACCGGTCGGCCAGATGCCTTAGTAATTCCCAGTGCGAAAAAGGCAGCGGTGCGTTCATCAATTCTTGTGTGCAACTTAATGAGCCCGCGCTTACTAGCTGCAAAGAATGCGAGCGATAGGGGTGCATTTCTTGACCCTGGTGAGATCACAACATCAGTCACACCAGCTTCAAGGATTTGGCGAACAATGACGCGAGCGAGCTTTGTTGAGTCGTTTATCACAGTAGCTCCGCCGTCTTCATAATGCGATTCTTCCACCATTCGTAACGCTCTGCAGACACATCTAAACCGTCAAAGTTAGGCTCAATCTCACTCATCTCAATCTCGCCATTGACTATTGGAAGGTGCGCGACATCCGAACTGAGTAATGATCCTGTCGCTAGGCCGCAATCGAAATCCATATCTTCAAATGAGGCAGCAAGGGCTAGGCCGTAATTGATTCCTACCGCACTCTCTAGTGCACTTGATACAACAACGGGAAGCTTGTGGTGCTTGGCTAATTCGTGTGCACGTGCGATACCGCCTAAAGGTTGAACTTTAAGCATCACAATATCGGCGGCACCTTCTAGGTTTATCGCAAATGGATCGTGGGCTTTCCGGACAGCCTCATCTACAGCGATCTTCAATGGAATATGAATACTCGACTTTAATTCGCGTAGCTCGTCAAGAGTTGCACATGGTTGTTCCACATATTCAAATGGACCTACTTCTTCATAGAAGGCATATAGATTGGTTAATGCATCCTTGACGCTCCAGAGCCCGTTGACATCGATGCGAATATTGATGTCACGGCCAAGTGAGCGAATCCGCGCCAGGCGCGCAATATCTTCGCTTAAGTTCTCTCCAACCTTTACCTTGTAAGTCTTTACGCCATTGTAAGAATCAACGAGTGAATCGATGATGTTCTTATCGTTCGTTGCTGGAATAGTCCCGTTGACTTTCACCGTTTTACGAAAGAGCGTCGGTAGCGGCTTTGTGGCTGCCTCGATTGCACTTGCTAACCAAGGCGCACACTCTTCATATCCGTATTCAAGAAATGGAGAGAATTCACCCCATCCATATTCACCTTTAAAGAGCGCAACTTCCCGAACGTTAATTCCACGAAAGTTTGTCTTTGTGGGTAGCGCAACTACGCGCAGGCTTTCGAGCAGTGATTGATCCATAGATTATGGTCGCTTGGGAAACTTTCCAAAATCAGGTTTGCGCTTCTCTTTATAAGCATCGCGTCCTTCTTGTCCTTCTTCAGATAAGTAGAAGAGAAGAGTTGCATCTCCTGCAAGTTGCTGAACGCCTGCCAATCCATCATCTGCAGCATTCATAGAAGCCTTCAATAAGCGAAGTGCCATCGGAGAGTTCTGCAACATCTCGCGACACCATGAAACGGTTTCTGCTTCAAGCTCCTTAAGTGGAACAACGGTATTAACAAGTCCCATAGATAGCGCCTCAGTTGCATCGTATTGACGAGTAAGGAACCAGATTTCGCGAGCCTTCTTCTGCCCAACACTTGCAGCCAATAAACCTGAACCATATCCACCATCAAATGAACCAACCATTGGACCGGTCTGACCAAACTTTGCATTATCTGCAGCAATCGATAAATCGCAGACAACATGAAGAACGTGACCGCCACCAATTGCCCAACCAGCGATCATTGCAACAACTGGCTTCGGTGTGCGACGAATCTGTACTTGAAGATCTAAAACATTAAGTCGGCCGACGCCTTGTTGTGCGAGAGTGTCATCACCGAGATAGCCATCATCTCCGCGAACGCTGATATCTCCACCGGAACAGAATGCTTCATCACCTTTACCCGTGAGAATAATGACTCCAACTTCAGCGTTATCGCGAGCAAGATCAAATGCAGTCTTTAACTCAATAATTGTTTGTGGACGAAATGCATTCCGTACTTCAGGACGATTAATAGTTATTTTCGCCATGCCATCTGCGACTTCATAGGTGATATCAATAAAGTTTTCTCCGCCAGGGCCAGTTGCCCACGCAGGGATAGTTCGGTCACCAAAATCACGCTTAATCGGCTTGCTCACGGTTCCTCCATTTGGTCTACGAGCGATAGCCTACGCGGGCAATGGAGCAGAACGCACAACGAGAACTTCGCGCAGCCAACCCTGAGTGGTCTGTCAGCGAATTAATGGCTCGACTCGCGAAATCCCTCGTCTCAGATGGTCCCGCCCTGGCCTTTGGCCCAATTCCAGCAGATCGCGTCAACGATCGAATTTGTATCGTTATTTCAACGACTGGAAGTTCTGGCGCTGCAAAGAGCGTTGGCATCTCTGCCTCTGCACTTCTAGCTTCTGCAAAAGCTTCTAATAAATTCCTTGGTGCCGAATTTGGAAATGTATGGTCATTATTGCTTCCACTTACTCATATCGCTGGCATCAATGTATTAACACGTGCCCTTGAATTAGGAACAGAGCCGCTTGATCTCAGAAATTTTGAGGGCGAATATCCGAAGGTAGATTTCACAGCTGTGGTCCCAACACAGTTGTATCGCGCACTTAGCGGCGATGAGAATTTGCTCCGTCATCTACAGGGCGCCAAAGCTGTCTTAGTTGGTGGCGCACATCTGGCATCAGAGTTGCATGTAAAGGCTGAAGCGGCTGGGATCAAGATTGTTACAACATATGGAATGACTGAAACAAGCGGTGGATGTGTTTATAACGGTACTCCACTTGAAGGTGTCGATATTTCGATCACCAGCGAGAAGAGAATTGCAATTAAAGGCTCTGTTCTTGCAAAGGGTTACGTCGGTGCAGATTCTCTATGGGAAACACAATTTGTAGATGGTTGGTTCCATTCATCTGATTTTGGAAGGTTTGAGAACGGTAAATTGATTGTTGAAGGTCGCAGTGACGATGTAATTATTTCCGGCGGGGAAAATATTTCATTAAGTGCAATCGAAGGGGCTCTGCACAAGCACTTCCCGCATAAGTCATTTGCCGCCTTTGCAGTAAGTGATAGCCAGTGGGGTGCTGCACTTCATATCGCCATTACCGGTGAAGGTTTCCCTTCACAGATTGAAGTCTCAGATTATTTAGTTCAGGAGTTTGGTGGTTTTGCGAAACCAAAAGGTTTTCTAACTCTTCCAGAGTTGCCTTTGATCGGTATAGGTAAGATAGATCGAAATAAATTAGTAGAGCTTCACATGGAGGCACCAAATTAAGATCTGGATTCAAGGCGCACGCCCGCGAACGCTTCCTGCTGCAGTGGCACCCGTGCTCGTTGGAACAATTGCTGCCGCAGAAGAATGGTCGCCTCTTCGTGCATCACTTGCGCTCTTTGTAAGTCTTGCACTTCAAATCGGGGTCAATTACGCAAATGATTACTCGGATGGCGTGCGCGGCACAGATGACAGTCGTGTTGGCCCAATAAGACTCACTGCAACTGGCTTGGCAAAGCCGAGCTCCGTTAAACGAGCAGCCTTTATCTCATTCTTTCTCGCTTCTCTTGCCGGCTTAGCTCTCGCTCTGCTTTCATCATGGTGGGTCATTCTTATTGGAGTCGCATCAATCGCAGCGGCTTGGAGATACACGGGAGGAAAGAACCCCTATGGCTATAAAGGCCTAGGAGATATCTCTGTCTTCATCTTCTTCGGCCTCATTGCGACAATGGGTACCTTTTATGTTCAAACGCTCGAATTAACATGGAAGGTTCTCTTCGCATCAATTCCGATGGGATCTCTTTCGTGTGCACTTTTGGCAATTAATAATCTCCGTGATCGCATCGAGGACGAGAAAGTCGGCAAGAAGACTCTTGCAGTGCGAATTGGCGATAAGGGCTCTCGCATCTACTTCATCGCTCTCATTCTCAGCGCTTACCTCTTTGCATTCTTGACGGTTCAATTTTGGGCGGTGGCAACCCTCTTAACATTGCCAATATCTATCCCTGTCATGCGTAAGGTTCTAGCTGGTGCTTCCGGTGGAGCTCTCATTCCGTTGCTCGCCTTAACTGGCAAATTGCAAATACTTTTCGCATTAACTTTCGCAGTAGCACTTTCGATTTAACCTATTACAATTTACCCATGATCAAACTCCAAGGCTTCTTCGTAATAGCTTCGCTTGCTCTTACTCTCTACACATTTATTGATTGTGCTCGTCGTGATGAGACAGAGATTCGCAAGCTTCCTAAGTGGGGTTGGCTCTTAGCAATTTTGCTTACCGGAATCTTTGGCCCGATTGCTTACCTTGTGGTTGGACGCAATCCGCTAAATAACGCGCCAAAGAAATTCAAGCCACAGAAGCGAATTCTGCCTCCGGATGACGACCCAGATTTCTTAAAGGGTTTATAGCCCAGAGTATGTATGTTTTCCGGTACCCCAGACATTTACATAAACATAGTTAAATAAGAATGTAGATCCAGCAAAGATGCATAGCCATGCCGCTCTACGTCCACGCCAACCCACAGTTACACGCGCATGTAGATAAGCAGCGTAAGCAACCCATGTAATAAATGCCCAAGTTTCTTTTGGATCCCAACCCCAGTAACGTCCCCAAGCGCTTTCAGCCCAGATTGCTCCGGCAATAACCGAGAAGGTCCATAATGGAAATACGAAAGCAACGAGTCTGTACGAGAGTTGATCAAGTACATCTAGTGCTGGAAGTCTGCGAAGCCATACTGGTCTTTCGCCCTTGCTCTCTAAATTATCTAGGTAGAGATATGCACCGGCAATGACATTTGCTAATAGGAAGACTCCGCCAGAAATAATTGCTGCAACAACGTGGATGACGAGCCACGTCGACTTCAGCGCAGGAACAAGTGGGGCGCTATTTCGATAGAGCAATGTAATTGCTGTTCCTAAAGTTAAAAGCACGCCAAGAGAGATAAAGAGTCCAAGCCAGCGAAGGTCGTATTTGCGAAGAGCCATCAGGTAGACGCCGGTGAAAGAGAGCGCTCCAGTAATTGAAAATTCGTACATATTTCCCCAGGGCACATGACCATTAGAGATCCCGCGTGCAATTACGCCGGCGAGAAGCAGCAAAAATCCCAAAATCATGAAGGCAGTTGCAACGCGAGCGGCACGTTCGGTGCGCTTGTAATCCAATGTCTTCGTCATCAGGTTTCCGTCAGTCGAGTCTGAGCTCTCTGGTGAGCGAACCGCAAAAGCTGTTTCAAAGGCATGTGAGATAAAGGAGAGAGCAAATACCGCCATCGCTGAATAAACGAAGTAATTTGAAATATAAGCCCACGTTGTCTGCATTACTTCTCTCCCATTATGTGTTTCGTTAACTTCTGTAATTCAACTTCAAGACCAGGTGCGCTGTTCTTTGCAAGTCCTGCGATTTCAACACCACTTTGAGTTCTACGAACCCAGATGCGACGACGACGTCCATAGAGTGAAGATAGCAATCCGAGGATGGCAACAATACCCCCGACCAGCGCATAACTCTTTCCGGGATCTTCCACGATTTGCAGGTTGATCCATGGCACAACAGTCTCGAGCGTTATTGAACCGCCGGAATATGAATAAGTTTCACTGGGCTTAACTGAGCCCAAAGCAATCTGTTTTAAATTCTTTGTGTCAATCTTGTAGACGGATTGCGGTACACCTGAATCCAAACCAAGATCGCCTTCCCAAATTGAGAAGAGAAGTTTTGGATCAAGAAGTTCAGGAAAAATTGAAATAGCACCTTGTGAAGTCGTGCGTGCATTGGTGGGTACAAAAGAAGACACAAATCCAAGTTGTGGAGTGGTATCAGGAACCTTAATTGCACCTATTGAACGTAGATTCCCATCTTGCGGCAGGAAAGGAACTGGACCCTGAAATACAACGCTCCTATTCGAATCACGCACAGTTACGACTGGGCTGTAACCATTAGCCTGAAGATAGACGCGGGTATTACCAAAGGTGAGAGGGCTATTAACCTTCAAAATCTCTTTAGAACTCTTTCCTGCATTCTTCACGGTAACCCAGGCGGTGTAATCCTCAGGTGCATTTGTCTTTGGGTTGTACTTCGCTTCAAATTTATCGACCTTTATCTGGAATGGTGCCAAATCGCTCTCACTCTTTAACTTTCCAAATGAGAGGGTGTCGAATGAGGTTGGCACATTAATAAATCGCTCTCCAACGCTAACAATCGCTTCTCCGCGCATTCCGAAGAGCGATCCAAAACTAACTCCAATAAGAATCAAAATCAGCGAGAGGTGGAATAGAAGGTTTCCAGTTTCGCGAAGGTAGCCCTTTTCTGCGGATATAGATCCATCTTCGTTACGAATGCGGAATCGATTCTTCTTAAACCAGCTCTCTGCCAGTTGCAAACCATCAGCGCTTAACGTCAACTCTTGGTGATGTGAAAGTCGAGAGAGATTCTTGGGTGTTGCAGGTGGTTGTGCACGCATCGCTTTGTAATGTTCAACGCTTCGTGGCAGCACGCATCCAATGAGAGAGATGAAGAGCAAGATATAGATCGCACTAAACCATGGGGATCCGTAAACATCAAAGAGGTAGAAACGGTCATACCACTTTGCAAGTTCAGGATTGGTGCTAAATAAATCGCGCACTGCAATCTGGTTAGTTATTCGCTGCGGAATAAGTGAGCCAGGGATCGCAGCTACACCCATCAACATCAGCAAAATCAGTGCAGTTCGCATACTTGTTAATTGGCGCCATGCGAATCTAATTAAGGCGACCAAGCCAAGCTCTGGAAGTTCTGTCTCTCTACTCATTAGATCACCGGATTAAATTCTGAAATCAACGAACGAAGCGAAATCATCAGATCTGCCCAGACGCCAAATAGCTGAAGCGCGCCGATAAGAATAAGTAGAGCTCCGCCCATCTTTGAAATTAAACCGCCTCGCTTTACTAAGAATTTTCGAAGAGGCTCTGACTTATCTAGATATAAACCAGTCGCAATGAAGGGAAGTCCTAAACCAATACAGTAACCAAATGAGAGGACTGCCCCTCGCAGCGCACTCGATTCTTGAAATGCGAGTGCCTGCACACTTGCAAGTGCAGGGCCAATACACGGAGTCCAACCGACACCGAAGAGAAATCCAAGTATCGGTGCGCCGATGAGCCCACCTGATGTAGAAATCTTAGGTTTGAGAGTTGGCATAAATGGGAATGCCCCTAAGAAGATGACTCCCATAAGAATTGTAAATACACCGAGTACCTGTGTAATTGTCTCTTCATTCGTTGCAACGCGTGACCCGAGTTCTCCGAAGAGCGCTCCGTATGAGATGAATAGTGCGCTAAATCCAAGTACGAAGAGAGTTGAACCTAAGAGCACCTTCCCGCGTGCGTTAGAGAAGCCTGCTGCAAAGGCAAGATAGCCGGGTACTAATGGCAGTACGCACGGTGAAAGAAAAGAGATCAATCCTGCAAGAAGGGCAAGAGGAAAGGCGGTGAGTAGGAATCCACCAAGTAATTGATCAACAAAGAAATCTGTCATTCGGCTGAAACTCTCTCAATGAGATCCGTAAGTGAAGAAACGGTGACTGCTCCTGAAATTCTCGCCGCAACTTTTCCTGTCTTATCAATTACTACCGTTGATGGAATTGCATTAGCGGGTAAAGATTTTCTAAATCCAACCAGAATTGAATCGTCGATGAGAGTTGGATATGGAATTTCACGCTTACGGACAAATGCCTCGGCATTTACTGGGTTATCTCTCGTTAAGATTCCAATGAATTCAACATCGGTGAATTTCTTCGCCAGGGCCGATAGCGCGGGTTCCTCAGCTCTACATGGAGAACACCATGAGGCCCAGACATTTACGACCGCTACCTTTCCACCGTTAAATTTGTAATTAGTGCCAAGCAAAGTCATCCCTGAAATCTTCGGAGCCACTAGGCGATCGCTCTTCTTAATATAGGTAACTGCGCCATCGCCGGAGATAAAGCTCTCTTCGGCCTGTGACGCTCCACCATTACTGCAGCCCGTTAATAGAAGTAGCGCTAGAAATGCTGGAGCAAATTTCTTCATATTATTTCTTAGGTAGTAAATGCTTTGCTGGCTCTGAGTAAGAGGTACCAGAAATCATGCCCTCATCATCGAAGTGAACGCTAGTTACGGATGCAAGTGTGCACTCTCGCTTGCGAGGATCATGCAGAAGTCTGCGTCCTTCAATTGCACTTCTCAGAATCCAAATTGGTAATTGGTGTGAAACGACAATCGCATCTTTGCCATTTGCAGCCTTCTTCGCATCGAAGATTGCTGCAAGCATTCTTGAGATTTGCTCTTCATAAGGTTCTCCCCAAGATGGTTTCCAAGGGTTATACAAATGTTTCCATGCCGCAGGGTGGCGAAGGACCCCACTGCCGAGTTCAAATTTCTTTCCTTCAAAAATATTTGCAGCTTCGATTAATTTCTCATCTGTTGTGATTGGAATTGAGTGTGCTCTAGAAATTGGCTCGGCAGTCTCTTGCGCACGCTGAAGAGGTGAGACATGAAGTGCGCCAAGATCTATAGATTGAGACCAATCACCAATTACTTCTGCCATCTCTTGGCCGCGCTGCGATAAACGCCATCCAGGTTGGCGCCCGTAAAGAATCTTCTCTGGATTCTCTACTTCTCCGTGGCGAATCACATGCACTGTTGAACTCATGGGAGCAATCATAAAGCGTCTATTTATCCCTCTTATCGCTAGGGTAGTGACATGGCACTCACCCCAAAACGGGCCGCCTTCTTCGATGTAGATAACACCCTCGTTCGAGGTTCCACTCTCTACTTCTTGGGAAGAGGCATGTATCAACGCGGCTTCTTTACCAAGGCCGATATCTCTCGTTTTGTCGTGGCCAACCTTCGTTTCCGCATGACTGGGACAGAGAAGAAGGAGGTCATTGAGAAATTTCAAAAAGCTGCAACCGATTTTATCGGCGGACATAAGGTGGAAGAGATTAAAAAGATCGGTGAAGAAATTTATGATGAATATGTTTCACCGAAACTATGGCAAGGGACTTTTGAAATTGCAAAGTCGCATCTCGATAAGGGTGAAGAAGTTTGGCTTGTAACTGCTGCGCCTCAAGATATGGCAAATATCATCGCCTCGCGATTAGGACTTACCGGTGCACTTGGCAGCAAAGCTTCAATTGAAAATGGAATTTACACCGGAGTTCTCGAAGGCAAGTTGTTACACGGTAATGAGAAAGCAATAGCAATCCGTGAACTTGCGCAATCGCACGGATTTAATCTCGATGATTGTTATTCATACTCCGACAGCCACAATGACATTCCACTTCTGCAGGCTGTTGGTCATCCATGTGCAATCAATCCTGATGCCATCCTGCGAATTCGCGCGCTTGCTGAAGGATGGCCGATTCATGACTTCCGTAGAGCAAGGTTCGTTAATCGCTTGCTAGGTCCTGCAGTCAGCAGAATTGCGGCTCTCATTACCTGGCTCATCCCGCGCAAACGATAACTCGATTGGCACTGCAACCTCACTAACGGCTATCGTTGGCAGGTTATGGAAATTCGTTCTTATGCCGATTACTTGCGCGCACTTGATGATGCAGCGCTTATCGCCATTTTTACTCACCGCCCTGATTTAGTAACTCCGGTTCCACCAGATATCGCAAGCCTTGCAATTCGTGCATCCTCTGCCCCAAGTCTTGCTCGTGCAGTTGATGGACTCAATAAATGGCAACTACAAATTCTTGAAATCTGCGCAGTCTTAAATGAACCATTTACCGAGAAAGAAGTTGCAGCGCTAAGCGAGAAATCAGCGCTCTTTGTACTCCCTGCGCTCGTTGATCGAGCCTTGATTTATCAAGATAAAGATGGCTACCGAATCCCATCTAATCTACGTGAAGTATTAGGAAACGAAATCGCAGGGCTAGGACCAGCCTCACTTGCTCCTCTGAAGGTTAAGAAGGTTGACGAAGCACCAGCAGCATCAAAGAAAGTTCTCGATGCAATGTTGTGGGGTCCGCCGAGAGGTTCAATTAGTGATCTCAAGAAACCTGGCGCGGGTGTGCAATGGCTTCTTGAAGAGAAATTCCTCATTCCATTTAACCAGCAGACGGTTGTGTTGCCTCGAGAGGTTGCAATCTATTTGCGCGGAAATAAAGTTCACAGAACTTTAGAGAGCGCTCCACCTGCCGTAAATGGCGCTGCAAGAGATGCCCGCAATACTCAATTGGCGGCGATTGCGAATATAACAACCTTCCTTCGCTGGACTGAAGAAGTTCTCAATTTCTGGGCTCAAGAACCTGCAACAGCTCTTCGATCAGGCGGTCTCGGCGTGCGCGAACTTAAAGAGCTCGCACTGCATCTCGGCGTCGATGAAACTTGCGCAGCATTTATCGCTGAGGTCTCGTATCTTGCAGGTCTATTAACGATTGATGCCGATGACAAAATACTTCCAACTCATCAATTCGATTTCTGGTTAACGCAGGACGCATCCATGCGCTGGCAAACTCTTGCATCAGCGTGGCTCATCTCGTCTCGAATGTCTGGTTTAGTCGGTAAAGAGGGGCAGAAGAATGTTGCGCCCCTTGGCCCTGAACTTGATAGATCCTTGGCGGCGAGCACTAGGAAACTTGTACTTCAACTTTTAAGAGATAACTCAAAGGTTGCTCCAGATTTAGATTCAATTTACTTAGCCGCTCAATGGCTAGCACCAAGTAAGCGTTCCGGTGGATTGCAGAAAGATTATGTGACGTGGACGCTACGTGAAGCAGAATGGCTTGGGATTACTGGGCAGGCCCAGATTTCAACGTATGGAATAGATTTTCTTGAAGGTGGCGATAACGAATCAATAGTTACCGATCTACCGAAGTCCGTTGACCACATCCTTATTCAGAGCGATAACACCGCTATTGCTCCTGGCCCACTGGAGCATGAGATAGCCCAAGAATTGGCCTTAATCGCAGATGTTGAATCCCGCGGTGGAGCAACTGTATTTAGATTCTCTGAAGGATCGATTCGTCGAGGGTTAGACCACGGTCGCACCGGTGACGAGATTAGTAAATTCCTTGGAAAGACATCAAAAACTCCAATGCCACAACCACTCGAGTATTTAATTGCTGATGTTGCAAAGAAGCACGGAAAACTTCGCGTTGGTAATACCGCATCATTTATTCGCTGTGAAGATGTCGCTCTCATTACTCAAATCCTCGGCGACAAGCGTTTAGAGATTTTATCGCTGCGCAGAATTGCACCTGAAGTTTTAATTTGTGGCCACGATGCAGCTGAGGCGATGAACGTTCTGCGTAGCTGTGGTTACCTTCCTGCGGGTGAAGATTCTCGGGGAATTCTTCTTAGCGGTCCTCGAATTCAACGGGCACAAAGCAAAGCTCGTCCACCAAGAATTATTGGTGAAATTGATAAACCAGATGAGATTCAAATCGAGGGCGCACTTCGCGCACTGCGCACTGGAGAGAAATCAAGTCGCAAGCAGAGCACGATGCGAAATATTGCTCAAGAAGCACTGGGTTCGTTACCCCGTACCACTGCAAATGAAACCCTCGAGTTATTGAGTGACTATCTACAAAATCAACCAGCAACTTCCCTATCAATCGGTTATGCCGATAACAATGGTTTGGTCTCGCATCGAATTATTGATCCACTCAAACTCTCAGCCGGCTCACTTATTGCTCGAGATCATGCAACGGGTGAAGTCCAGACCTTCAGAATTGCGCGTATAACTGGGGTGGCGGCGCTATGACGAGCGAGAACGCAGCCAAATACGGCAGACTTACTCCCATGTTGGCAGACCTTGAGGCGCTAGTTCGTTGCGAATCACCGAGTGATGACCTCGATGCATGCCGATCTGTTGTTGCACTAGCTAGCGAAATTGCTGAGCGCGTTCTTGGTAAAGCTGCTCAAGTAAGAGAAATCGAAGGCCGCCCTGTTTTTTGGTGGGGTGCGCAAGAGCCAGAGATTGTCTTACTCGCTCATCTCGATACCGTCTGGCCACATGGTTCTTACCAACCACTCTGGGAGATCAACGGAGATGTTCTTCGCGGCCCCGGCACATTCGATATGAAGGCTGGATTTATTCAAGCCTTATATGCACTTAAAGGTATTGAAGGTTCGGTTGCTCTTATCGCAACAACTGATGAAGAAACTGGAAGTCATGCTTCAAAGGCGCTCATTAAAGAAGTGTCTTCTAAGGCAAAGGCTGTTTTGGTATTGGAAGCATCCCTTGATGGCAAGGTAAAGACTGGTCGTAAAGGTACAGCGATGTACCAGATCAAAGTTCGCGGACTTGCATCACATGCAGGGCTAGAACCCGAGAAGGGCGTCAACTCAACTACAGAGATTGCACATGCAATCTTGAAACTATCTGCTCTTGAAAATCTTGAGCACGGTACAACAGTTGTCCCAACACTTTTATCATCAGGAAATACGACCAACACTGTTCCTGATTTAGCTGTCCTGGATATCGATGCTCGCTCATTCTCTCAAGCAGAGCTTGAGCGCGTAGATCGTGAAATTAAATCATTTGTGGCTGTAAATCCAAAAGCTGAAATTGAAATCACCGGCGGACTCAACCGTCCACCTCTTCAACCAACTTCCACAAAGGCTCTCTATGAACGTGCAGAGAAAGTTGCTGCGAAGATTGGCATGCCACCACTGGGGTGCGCCGAAGTCGGCGGAGCAAGTGATGGAAACTTTGCAGCTGCAGCAGGTGCGCAAGTTCTCGACGGATTAGGCGCAGTAGGTGGCGGGGCACATGCTCCATCTGAGTGGGTCAAAGTTTCAACTATTCAAGAGCGAAGCGATTTTCTACATGCATTTATTCAGGAGCTGCTCTCATGACCGATGGACCCTTGATTGTCCAGAGCGATAAGACACTTCTCCTTGATGTAGACCATATTCTTTCAACTGAGTGCCGCAGAGCAATCGCACCTTTTGCAGAACTTGAACGTTCTCCAGAACATATCCATACCTATCGATTAACAAACCTCGGCCTCTGGAATGCACGTGCAGCAGGCCACGATGCAGAGTTGGTCATCGATACTCTCATTAAGTACTCACGTTATGCAGTGCCGCATTCAATCCTTGTAGATGTTGCCGAAACTATGTCTCGCTATGGTCGTCTTCGACTTGAAGCGGATCCGGTTCACGGCTTGATACTTGTAACCACTGATACAAGTGTCCTTGAAGAGGTAATTAGAGCAAAGAAGATTGCTCCACTTCTTGGTGTACGTATCGATAACGAAACAATTGCAGTACACCCAAGTCAGCGTGGGCAGATTAAGCAATCGCTTTTACGATTAGGTTGGCCCGCAGAAGATTTCGCAGGGTACGTTGATGGTCAGGCTCACGATATTGCGCTTAAAGAAGATGGGTGGAAGATTCGCCAATATCAAGAACATGCTGCAGAAGGTTTCTGGCATGGTGGCTCAGGCGTTGTAGTGCTGCCATGTGGTGCAGGAAAAACAATCGTTGGCGCAGCAGCGATGGCACATGCAAAGGCCACAACTCTCATTCTGGTAACAAATACGGTGGCGGCTCGCCAATGGCGTGATGAGCTCTTAAAGCGCACGACGCTTAATGAAGATGAAATTGGCGAATATTCCGGTTCAAAGAAAGAGATTCGCCCAGTAACTATTGCTACTTATCAAGTCATGACAAAGAAGAAGAATGGCGTCTACGCACATTTAGATCTCTTCGATACTCATGACTGGGGCTTAATTATTTACGATGAGGTTCACTTACTACCTGCGCCAATCTTCCGATT
Organism: Candidatus Nanopelagicaceae bacterium; assembly: GCA_965268205.1. Lineage (GTDB taxonomy): Bacteria > Actinomycetota > Actinomycetes > Nanopelagicales > Nanopelagicaceae > Planktophila. The sequence goes on from OZ254161.1 coordinate 1,292,874, forward strand.
TACCGCAGATATTCAATCTCGTAGACGCCTTGGCCTGACTGCAACTTTGGTACGCGAAGATGGAATGGAAGGCGAAGTCTTCTCGCTGATCGGCCCAAAACGTTTTGATGTTCCATGGAAAGAGATTGAAGCGCAAGGCTATATCGCACCAGCTGAATGTATTGAAGTTCGAGTAAATCTCACTGAAGCTGAGCGACTAACTTATGCCACTGCAGAACCAGAAGATCGCTACCGCACATGCGCAACAACTCGCACGAAGCGAACCGTTGTTGAAGAAATTGTCGCTTATCACGCCAATGAACAAATTCTTGTTATCGGACAATACTTAGATCAGCTAGATGATTTATCAGAAACTCTAGGCGTTCCAGTCATTAAGGGCGATACTCCACAGAAAGAGCGAGAGAGACTCTTTGCAGCATTCCGTACCGGAGAAATTACATGTCTTGTGGTTTCTAAAGTCGCAAATTTCTCTGTCGATCTTCCTGAAGCAACTATTGCAATTCAGGTATCCGGTGCATTTGGTTCAAGACAAGAAGAGGCACAACGACTTGGCCGTATCTTGAGACCTAAAGCAGATGGCCGTGGAGCAAAGTTTTACTCAGTGGTTTCGCGAGACACTATCGATCAAGATTTTGCACAGAACCGTCAACGCTTCTTAGCTGAACAGGGTTACTCTTATAAAATTATTGATGCTGACGATATTTTTCAAGGGAAATTTTAAATCTCTCCGGATCAACTTTGTAAAAGTCATGGTGTTCGCCATTGATATGAATAACTGGAACTTCAGTGCCATACAGCTTCTCCAGCTCATCATTACCGTCGATGTAGAGAACATTCACAGAGAATTCCAAATCTTTTCTTAATTCTTCTCTTATTGAGTTAATCGTCTTCTCGGCGATTTCGCATAGATGGCAGCCTTGGCGTGAATAAACCGTAACCGCGACCATGACTGCATTCTCGCACCCTGATAGCGTTACCCGCTATGAGAGGCTTAACACGTAGATCAACGAGCGCTCTCGCCCTCTTTACCATCCTCGCTTCATTGGCAGTGCCGGTTCAATCTCAAGCTCTCAACACTTTCAGGGTTGCTCCATCGACAGTGTGGGGCCATATTTATGCCGGACCAAGTGCGGACTCAACGCAAAATCGCCAACCAAAGGTTGCAAACCTTGAACAGAAATCTAAATTTGTTGTTAACTACAAGAACTTTCCGGATTGGGCTAAGAAGGATTTTCAAGCAGCAGTAGATATCTGGAGTGCAAACTTTGCATCAAAGGCGCCAGTAACAATTGATGCGACCTGGAGTCGATCAGCATCAAGTGGAATTCTCGGAAGTGCGCGCCCCGGAAATTTCTATGCAGGTTTCGATGGCGCTCCAGATCCAAGCCTCTGGTATCCATCGGCTCTTGCAAATGCACTTGCTGGGAAAGATTTAGATGCAAGTAACCCAGAAATGGTTATTCAGGTAAATTCAGTTGCAAGTTGGAACACGCGCAATGACGGTTCACCTCAAAGAAATGAATACGACCTTCAATCGGTATTTCTCCACGAGATGGGCCACGGTCTCGGATTCCTCTCAACTGATTCTTACGACAATTTCTTTGGCTACGGAAGTATCGATCAACCAACTCCATTTAACGCTTACGCACAATTACCTGATGGGCGCAGGCTCTCTGATCTGCCAAGTCCGTCACTGGAACTTGGTAAAGCTTTAACTTCAACGCTCGTCTGGTCGGGCTCACTTGGTATCGCTGCAAACGGTGGAACGAAACCTCTTCTCTACACTCCCGCACGTTACGAAGAAGGATCATCTGTAAGTCATTTAGATGAAGCTACATACTCTTCATCAATCAATCGAATTATGACTCCGAATTTAGATGCGGGAGAAATATTTAGAGAGCCTGGTCCGCTACTGCTTGCCATGATGGAAGATATGCGCAGAAAACCACCGGTAGGACTGGCTGTAGGAATTCCACAGACAGTGCGAAATGCAACGGCGCTAATCTCTGATGGGGAAGCGATTATTACCTTCGATCCCCCTGCAAATGCACGCTCTGCCCAGATTTCTACTTACTCTGTTAAGAATTTGGTAACCAATGAAGTTAAGAGTGGCTTAACTTCGCCAATCTCCTTCTCGGGTTTAAAGAACGGCACCAGTTATACATTTAGCGTCGTTGCTTCAAATTCCAATGGCGTTTCAGATGCTGCGATCACAACTCCAATTACGCCACAAGCGTCTTGGAAGAGATTTGTGATTGATGAGAATTCAACCGCTTCTCACGTGACTAGCGTCAGCTTCAATAGAAAACCAACAGTTCTATATTCAGATGCGGGCAGTGGGCGTTTAAAGATTGCAACATGGGAAGGCAAAAAGTGGAAGAAGCTCACCGTCGATGGCGCAGGTGGTACAGCTCCACGCACCAAACACCCAATCACAAGTCCAATCTCAGCATGCGTTAATGGATCTGGAACTACGCAAACTCTGCACATCTTCTACTCTGAAAGTAAGGATCGTGATCTCCACTACGCAACATACGATGGAAAGAAATTTACTTATGAAATTGTTGACGGTAACGGATCTTCGGTCAACGATTACAAAGATTATCTCCGAACCCGCACAGCCAGCGATGTCAGCATCTCGAGTGCGTGTGTGGCTACAGCGGCTGGTATTCAAGTCTTCTATCGAGATGAGAGCCAAGGAATTCTGCTCGGAGCTTCTCGCCTTAAGAGCGCTTCAAAGTGGAGTTACGAATTAATTGACGGTGATCGAAAGACCGATGGTCGCACAACTGGCGATGTCGGATTCCATCTCAAAGCTGCATTTAATGGAAGAAAGACATATGTCATCTATGACTCTGTACTCTCTATTAACCAGAGAAAACAAGCTACATCGGGTGAGGTTCGCGTTGCATCGCGCGACACATTCTCAAATACGCCGTGGAGTTATTTCAACCTTGAATCAACTGGAGCTTCAACGCCAATGCCCGGTTATGACATTTCGATCTCGAAGAGCGTCGCAGGCATTACTGCCAGCTGGTTAATTGCATCTCCTGCGACTGCCCCAAACCCTGCGAAGATACGCTGGAGCTTGGTGCAGAGCGCTTCGCAACAGAACGTTGCTACAACTGAAAATTACGGCGCTCCTGGTAAATATCTCAATACAGATGGAACGGCCACTGCTTTCAATTGCGCTCATAGACTTTGCGTGCTGGATCATTCACGCAAGGTTCCCACAATCTCGTTAGTCGCACCTGATCAAAATGACGATGGAATCTCTTCTGCATGGGTTGTAATTGATCGAGTGCGCTACCTGGTTGCTGGCTATAACGGCCAACTCTCGATGTTTAGACCTTAATAAATTTATTTAGAATTTATAGAGCGCAACTGATCCATCTGAGCTCTTCGCCAATCCAACAACTCCGATCTCTTTAGAGTAAGAGAGCGCAATCGGCGCCGTTAACTCTGAAGAACCCTTTGCCGCGGTAATCAAACCTTTTGAATCAAATGAGAGAAGCAGAAGTGAAGGCTTTGTTGGGTTCCATCCAATTAGCGAAGTAATCGACGCATTCGAATTAATCGCAGCGACGGAAGATTTACCCGCTGTAATTGCTAAGGAATCACCTGTTGATGGAACTCTAATAGTCCATACAGGTGCAAAGGTTGGAGAGAATTTAGTAACAGCGCTCTCGACCTTCTTTCCCACCTTTACATATCCACTGAGCAAAAAACTGGAATCGGCAGAAAACCACGATCTTTCCGCCTTGATTGCAGAGCTTCTTACAACGTTAGTAAGCGCCCCTGATTTAGAAACTTTAATCAGAACACCATCTTGTTTTGCCGCCAACTTCTTGCCACCTAAAGTCTCGGTGCTGTGCCCAAAGACGCTTGCACTGCCATCGCTATTTCTTACAATTGCATTTAGTGAAGTCTTAGCGCTTCCAATATAGGAAACCTTTCCGAAGGTACCGCCATTTGAAAAGTTCTGAATAAAGGATCTCTCGTTGTACTGGCCTACTATTGATATCCCTGTCCCAGTTACGGAGATTGCACTTATCAACCCAGGTAGATTCTCAGTTGAGAAGTAGGTTTCAGATAGCTCGCCCATTGCTGAGACTTTCCAGATGGTGAGTCGATTTAAATCGCTTCGCGGGGTTTGAGCAGGCTCCACAACTACAGAATCTGGATTCTCAGGTGTAACTGTTGATGTTGCGCTTTCAGTTATTGAAGGAGTGGCAGAAAAGCCTGCGATCCATAGGTTTCCGGCGCTATCTCGCGCTGCGGCCATAGCAATCTCATCAACTCCTGAATCAATAACTTTGCTCCACATTGCAGCGCCAGAGATATTCATTGCGTTGAGAGCGATATCTAATTTCGGTGCGTTGATATTTACAATTGTGATGATGGATGAACCATTTGCGACGAGTAGCTCAGCTTCTGGCACCGTAGCAATTTTCTCTATCTTCTTTACCGCAATTTTCTTCTGCGCAGCCTCTGCTGGTGCTGAAATCGTAAGAAGGGCAGCAATCAATACCGCAAGAAATTTCATTACTGTGCAAGTTCCCCTGAGCGGCGAGCTGATGCTGCCATCGCCTTAGCAACGATTTCAGAAATTCCTGCCTCATCAAATACTGCAAGGGCTTCTGCTGTTGCACCTTTTAGACTTGTTACCTTCTCACGTAGTCGAGTTGGAGTTTCTCCAGATTCATCGAGTAGTGCAGCCGCGCCGACAATAGTTTGAATTGTGAGTGTTGTTGCATCCTCGCGAGATAAACCAAGTGCCACCGAGCCATCGATCATCGCTTCCACAAATCTAAAGAAGTATGCAGGCCCTGATCCACTTGTTCCGGTGAGTGCATTCTGAAGTTTCTCTGGAATTTCAATTGACTTACCGGTTGCATCTAGAAGTTGATCAACAAATTTCTTCTGCGCTGCCGTAACTCCCGATGAAAGAGAGTAACCGGCCATTCCTTTACCAATTAGCGTTGGAGTATTTGGCATGACTCTGGCGATTGCTGTGTGACCTGCAAGTCCATCAGATATTCCTGCAATTGTCTTTCCGGCAAGAAGTGAGATGACTAAAGAATTTGCCTGGAGGTGTGGCTGGATCTGAGGCAGTAAATCCGAAAGTCCCTGCGGCTTAATTCCAAGGATGATGACATCGGAAGTCTGCACTGCATCGGCAAGCTCCTTAACTGTCACGCCATATCGCTCTGCAAGCTCTGCGCCATGTTCTTGGCGTCGAACCACAATTGTGATGACAGAGGGCTTCATACCTGAACGTATGAGAGCTGCGATAAATGCTTCGCCCATAGTTCCAGCACCAATGATTGTTACTTCTGAGATGCCTTCGTAATTAGCCATGGCGAAAGAGTACGCGTAGGCTCTGCGACTATGTCAGAGATAAAGCCAGGTTTCGCACGCGACTGGGTCGAATTCACAGACCCAAATGATGAAGAAGAAATCTTTAAGTGTGACCTCACCTGGTTGACTTCATTTTGGACCTGTATCTACGGCGATGGCTGCAAAGGCGTATTTAAAGATCGCCCCAATGATGGCTGCTGCACAGAAGGTGCGATGTATTCAGATGAAGATGACGAGATTCGCGTTCGCAAGGCTGCTGAATTCCTGACTCCAGATATGTGGCAATTTTATGAAGAGGCTCGCCCAAAGAAGCCAGGCGGACAATTACGAATTACAGATTTAGATGAAGATAAAGAGCGCAAGACTCGTACAGTTAACGATGCGTGTATCTTCTTAAACCGTAAGGGTTACGAGGCTCCAGGATTTACCGGATCCTTTGGTTGCGTACTTCACCATCTTGCGCAGAAGCGCGATATTCACTTTGTAGATACAAAGCCAGATGTTTGCTGGCAACTTCCGCTTCGCCGCAGTTATGAAACTCGCGAAGTCGGCGAGCGCGAATATTCAGTCACAGTTATTGGCGAGTACGAACGCCTTGGTTGGGGCGATGGCGGAGATGATTTCGATTGGTACTGCACTAGCAATACCGATGCACATGTCGGAAGCGAACCTGTCTACATTTCAAATAAGGCAGAGCTCCAGCAGTTGATGGGTAAAGATGCTTATGCAATCTTGGCCGAGCATTGCGATCGCCGTATCCAGGGAATTAAGGATGCACAAGCGCGCTCATTGCCGTTATTTGTGATTCAACACCCAGCGACGCTCGCCGCCGGTAAGTAGTCACCTCTCTGCTCTAACCTACGACTATGGCCAAGGTTGAGAAGGATCCATTCCGCTGCTTTGAATGCGGTTGGACATCGCAGAAATGGGTCGGTCGTTGCGGTGAATGCCAAGCATGGGGCACCGTTGAAGAACTCGCTGCTCCTAAGAAACTTTCACTTGTTGCAGGTTCAGTAACCAATAAGGCAACGCCTATCGGCGAAGTCGATTTATCTGCCGCTCTTGCAAAACCAACCGGCGTCTCTGAACTCGATCGTGTTCTTGGTGGCGGCCTTGTACCGGGCGCTGCAATCCTCTTAGCTGGAGAACCTGGCGTTGGTAAATCAACGCTTCTCTTATCTGTTGCAGCGCAGACTGCGGCAAAGGGAATTCCTGCCCTCTACATCTCTGGCGAAGAATCTGCATCCCAAGTTCGCCTTCGCGCTGAACGTATTAAGGCTGTTGATCCACAACTCTTCCTTGCATCTGAAACAGATCTGGGCGCCGTAATTGCACATATCGATGCCGTTAAGCCGCAACTATTGATTATTGACTCAGTACAGACAATTGGATCATCAACTGCAGATGGCGCACCTGGTGGCGTGACTCAGGTTCGTGAAGTTGCTGGCGCTCTTATTCGCATCTGTAAGGACCGCGATATCACTCTGCTCTTAGTAGGCCACGTAACAAAAGATGGATCAATTGCAGGACCTCGTCTTCTCGAACATATCGTCGATGTTGTCCTGCAATTTGAAGGCGAACGCCACTCACGTCTTCGTTTAATCCGCGCAATTAAGAATCGTTTTGGTGCCAGCGATGAAGTCGGCTGCTTTGATTTAAGTGATACAGGTATCGAAAGCGTTCTCGATCCAACAGGTTTATTTACATCTCGTCACGCCGAACCTGTGCCTGGAACCTGTGTAACGGTGACTCTTGAAGGTCGTCGCCCACTTCTTGCAGAAATCCAAGCGTTGGTCAGTGCGGGCCGTGAAAACGACTTTGGAAATGCACGTCGAGTAACTAGTGGACTCGACTCTGCGCGTACATCTATGACCCTTGCTGTACTTGAACTTCGCGCACATGTTCGTGTTGGTGGACGCGATGTTTATGCAGCAACTGTCGGTGGGATGAAGATGTCAGAGCCTGCCGCCGACCTTGCGCTTGCACTTGCCGTTGCATCTGCTGCAAAAGGATTAGCGCTTCCTGCAGACCTCGTTGCAATCGGTGAAGTCGGACTTGCAGGTGAGATTCGTAAAGTCAGCGGTGTATCTCGCAGATTAGCTGAGGCATACCGACTTGGATTTAAGCGAGCACTCGTTCCAGCTGGCTCAGATGTAAAGATTGATGGAATGGAGATTGTCGAAGTTTCACGTCTTGATCAAGCGTTGCAACGCGTAAAGATTACCGGAGATTAATGTACGAGCAAGAGATCTCGAATTGGTTTAAGAAGAATAAAAGAGATCTTCCATGGCGTAAGACTGATTCTTGGGGCATTCTCGTCTCTGAATTTATGTTGCAGCAGACACCTGTAAATCGAGTCTTACCGGTCTATAACCAATGGATGGAGCGCTGGCCAACTGCCGCAGACCTCGCAAAGGCAACACCCGCAGAAGTAATTACCGCTTGGGGCCGATTGGGATATCCACGTCGGGCGCTACGTCTGCATGAGTGCGCAAAGGTGATCACAACCGAATACAAAGGCAAAATCCCAACAACAGAAGTCGAGTTACGGAAACTTCCTGGTGTTGGTGAATACACCGCAGCTGCAATGGTCGCCTTTGCATTCTCTGGGCGTTCGCTAGTTCTCGATATCAATATCCGTCGCCTCTTTGTAAGGCTCTTTGACGGAGCAGAATCACCAACAACATCTGCAACAAAGGCCGAGAAAGCTCGTTATGAAGAGTTGATTCCGAAGAAGGATCCACATATCTGGGCCGCTGCAACTATGGAGCTCGGCGCTCTGATTTGTACTTCGCAATCCCCCAAATGCGCGATTTGTCCTGTCGCAGATAAATGTTTATGGCGAAGTTTGGATTATCCAAAGTCGGATCTCGTAAAACGCAGACAGAGCTGGCACGGCACTGATCGCCAATGTCGAGGAGCAGTTGTTCAGGCCCTTCGTGAGAACGATGTGCTGACCAAGGCGCAGATTGCACAACTCTGGGATGTGCCATCACAGCTCGAGAAAGCACTTCTAACCTTGCTCGATGATGGCCTTATCGAGGCTCGAGGCAAGAGTAAATATTCTCTTCCTCGGTAGAGTTGTTCTATGAATCACGCGGAAGGTCTCCAGGCAGCGCTAGGCAGCGCATCCTTTATTACAGATCCCGATATCACCGCATCGTATTCGCATGACCATGCTCCATTTGCAGAACACCAACCACCATTTGCTGTGCTGCTTGCAAAGAGCGCATCAGAAATTTCAATTGCTCTTAAGTATGCAAATGAAAACAGAATTCCAGTTGTTACTCGTGGCGCCGGCAGCGGTCTTGCAGGTGGTGCAAATGCAAGTAGCCAATCTTTAGTAATCTCACTTGAGAAGATGAATCAGATCATCAATATCGATCAAGTAAATCGTATTGCTCGAGTGCAAGCTGGCGTTATCAATCTCGATTTAGATAACGCAGTAAAGGAATTTGGCCTGGCATATCTTCCAGATCCAGCTAGCCGCGATTGGTCGACTTTAGGTGGAAATGCAGCAACAAATGCCGGTGGCATGTGCTGCGTTAAATATGGCGTTACATCCGCGCATGTTCGTGCGATGCAGGTTGTTCTTGCAAGTGGTGAAATCATTGAACTTGGTAAAGAGACAAAGAAATCTGTAACGACTTACGACTTGCTGCATCTCTTTATTGGCTCTGAGGGCACACTGGGAATCATCACTGAACTCTCACTTAACTTAGAATTTCGCCCTGCACCACCAGCAACCTTGATCGCAACTTTTCCAAGTATTGAAAAGGCAGCAGCAGCATCTACCGCCCTTCTTAAACTGCGACCATCGATGCTCGAAATTATTGATCAGACAACTCTGCGCGCCGTTGAGGCATGGCATCCACTTGGCTTTGAAGTCTCTGGCGCAGTCTTGATTATGCAGTTAGATGAGAATAAGAACTTAGGTGATGAAGCGCTAAAGATCTGTAAAGAGTTCTCAATGATCGATGGAGTCTTCTCAGAAGATCCTGCCGATACTGCAGACTTAATTCGAGTGCGAAAGCTTGCTTATCCAGCGCTGGAACGAATGGGCGCAACTTTGCTCGATGATGTCGCACTGCCCATCAGCAAGATTGCAGAGTTTGTGAAGAGCGTCGAGGTGCTCAGTAAGGAATCGGGATTGGTAATTGGAATCTTTGGCCATGCTGGTGACGGAAATATGCACCCCACAATCGTTCACGACCATGGCGATAGCGCTGCGGCAGCAAAGGCTAAAGATGTATTCGAGAAGATCGTTGCAATCGCTCAATCACTCGGTGGAACAGCAAGTGGAGAACACGGAATCGGCACAATTAAGGCGCACCTTATTGCTGATGAAATTTCACCGACAGTTATGCAACTTCAGCGAGATGTTAAGCGAGTCTTTGACCCACTTAACATCCTTAATCCAGGTAAGAAATTTCTTACCTAAGTTATTTACTTAGTCGCTTCCGCTAAATCTTCAGGTGTATCAGGTGTTGCCACCTTTGGTGATCCTGCAAATGTGAACTTGGCATCTGCATCAACACCTTCAACATCTACAACGATGATTTCTCCAGCCTTGAGCTCTCCAAAGAGAATTCGCTCTGAGAGTGAATCTTCGATCTCACGCTGAATAACGCGACGCAGAGGACGCGCACCAAGAAGTGGGTCGTATCCACGCGCTGCAAGAAGATCCTTGGCAGCCTGAGTGAGCTCGATACCCATATCTTTCGCCTTGAGGCGCTCATCAAGATTTGCAACCATGAGATCGACGATATTGATGATCTGATCCTTAGTGAGCTGGTGGAAGACGATTACATCATCGATACGGTTGAGGAATTCAGGGCGGAAGTGGTTCTTGAGTTCATCTTGAACCTTGCCCTTCATGCGATCGTAATTTGTTAGATCATCTTCTGCATTCGCAAAACCGAGTCCAAGTGACTTAGAGATGTCGCGAGTTCCGAGGTTGGTTGTCATGATGATGACTGTGTTCTTAAAGTCGACTGTGCGACCTTGTGAATCAGTGAGTCGACCATCTTCTAGAACCTGAAGAAGTGAGTTGAAGATATCTGGGTGAGCCTTCTCGATCTCATCGAAGAGAACTACAGAGAATGGACGGCGACGTACCTTTTCAGTGAGCTGTCCGCCCTCGTCGTAGCCAACATATCCTGGAGGTGCACCAAATAAGCGTGAGGCTGTGTGGCGCTCAGAGTATTCAGACATATCGAGTTGGATAAGCGCTGTCTCATCACCAAATAGGAATGATGCGAGTGTGCGTGAAAGTTCTGTCTTACCAACACCTGATGGGCCGGCGAAGATAAATGAACCACCAGGGCGCTTTGGATCCTTAAGACCTGCACGTGTACGGCGAATTGCTTGTGACAACGCCTTAATCGCTTGATCTTGTCCGATAACGCGACGGTGAAGTTCATCCTCCATGCGAAGAAGACGAGCTGTCTCTTCCTCAGTTAACTTAAATACTGGAATACCAGTTGAGGCAGAGAGAACCTGAGCGATGAGTTCTTCATCAACTTCAGTGACCTTATCGAGATCTGTTGCCTTCCAATTCTTCTCAGCTTCTTGCTTCTCTGCGATAAGAGTCTTCTCCTTATCGCGAAGGGCTGCTGCGCCTTCGAAATCTTGTCCATCGATTGCAGATTCCTTAGCTTTGCGAGCCTCTGCGATCTTCTCATCGAATTCGCGGAGTTCAGCAGGTGCGGTCATGCGCTTAATGCGAAGACGTGATCCTGCCTCATCAATAAGGTCGATCGCCTTATCTGGAAGGAAGCGATCTGAGATGTAGCGATCTGCCATATTTGCAGCGGCAGCAAGTGCGCCATCTGTAATTGAAACTCGGTGGTGAGTTTCGTAGCGATCGCGTAGACCCTTAAGAATTTCAATGGTGTGAGCAACTGATGGCTCTTTCACCTGAATTGGCTGAAAGCGACGCTCAAGCGCTGCATCTTTCTCAATATGTTTTCTGTACTCATCGAGAGTAGTTGCACCGATTGTCTGGAGCTCGCCACGTGCAAGCATTGGCTTCAAGATGCTTGCAGCATCGATTGCACCTTCTGCTGCTCCTGCGCCAACAAGTGTGTGAATCTCATCGATAAAGATGATGATGTCGCCGCGAGTTTTGATTTCTTTAAGAACTTTCTTTAGGCGCTCTTCGAAATCTCCACGGTAACGTGAACCGGCAACAAGTGCGCCGAGATCGAGTGAGTAGAGCTGCTTATCTTTCAAAGTTTCTGGGACATCGTTCTTTGCAATTGCTTGTGCAAGGCCTTCGACGACAGCAGTCTTACCGACTCCTGGCTCTCCGATTAATACTGGGTTGTTCTTTGTACGACGTGAAAGGATCTGCATCACGCGCTCGATTTCAAGATCGCGACCAATTACTGGGTCGAGCTTTCCTTCACGAGCAGCAGCAGTCAGGTTACGACCGAATTGATCGAGAACTAAAGAAGTTGAAGGAGTTCCTTCTGCAGGTCCACCTTGTGTAACGGCTTCTTTTCCTTGGTACCCGGAGAGAAGTTGAATTACTTGCTGTCGAACGCGATTGAGATCTGCGCCGAGCTTTACAAGAACTTGTGCCGCAACGCCTTCGCCTTCGCGGATGAGTCCAAGAAGAATGTGTTCTGTGCCAATGTAGTTATGGCCAAGTTGTAGCGCTTCGCGAAGTGAGAGTTCTAGAACTTTCTTTGCGCGTGGAGTAAATGGAATGTGGCCACTTGGTGCTTGCTGTCCTTGACCAATAATTTCTTCAACCTGTGCGCGAACGCCTTCAAGTGAGATGCCGAGTGATTCAAGGCCTTTTGCTGCAACGCCTTCACCTTCGTGGATGAGACCAAGGAGGATGTGTTCTGTGCCGATGTAGTTGTGATTGAGCATGCGTGCTTCTTCTTGAGCAAGGACTACTACTCGTCGAGCTCGATCGGTAAAGCGCTCAAACATGGGCTGACTCCTTTATTTCTCACATCCAGATTGCTCAATTGCTAGGTGGTGCTGCCGTAAGCCTATAACCCAGCCTAGGGAAGGCGCGAGGTGGATAGCTTTGGTACCTCGTAGAACCCTAAATATGGGGTGAATATTCCCCCGAAGCCCTAAAAAATGAGTGGCTTCAGAGGTTCAGGAGCATGCGGGTATTGCCGAGGGTATTTGGCTTTACCGACTCGAGATCCAAAAATTCAGCGACACCCGCATCGTAGGAACGTAACAATTGTTGGTAAACATCTGGGTCAACTGGAGTTCCATGAATCTCTTCAAATCCGTGGCGACCAAAGAATTCCGTTTGGAAAGTTAGACAGAAGATTCGCTGTACACCGACTTCGCGTGCACGTTCAATAATCTTCTCAAGAATTTGATGACCGATACCTTCTTTATGTCGACCTTGCTTAACCGCAACGGTGCGCACTTCTGCCAAATCTTCCCAGAGAATGTGAAGAGCGCCGCAGCCAACAATGACTCCGTCATCTTCTGCAACGGTAAATTCCTGAACACCTTCATACAAAGTTACAGTCTCTTTTGTAAGCATCTTTCCGGGCGCTGCATATGAATCTACTAATTCGCGAATCGCCTTAACATCAGATGTTCTTGCAGGCCTAATAACCAACATCGTTAATCAATTTCCGGCTTTACCAATGGGAACAAAATTGTTTCGCGGATTCCGAGACCAGTAAGTGCCATCAATAAACGATCGACACCCATTCCCATTCCACCCATTGGAGGCATTCCGAATTCCATGGCGCGTAAGAAATCTTCATCAACCTGCATCGCTTCTAGGTCACCCTTAGCGCCAAGTTGTGCCTGTTCTACAAGGCGATCTCGCTGAATTATTGGATCAATAAGTTCTGAATAGCCGGTAGCAAGTTCGAACCCATCGACATAGAGATCCCACTTTTCAACGACTCCAGGAATCTCGCGATGTGCGCGGACAAGTGGAGATGTATCTACTGGATATCCCATGACGAATGTTGGTTCAATCAACTTATCTTGAGCAACGTGCTCGAAGATCTCTTCAGCGAGCTTGCCTGTAACCCACTTCGGGTCGATCTTCATGCCCAGCTTTGTCGCATACTTCTTCAGCTCATCGATTGGAGTAAGTGCAGTTACCTGCTCTCCGACGCCTTCAGAGATTGCATCGTAGAGTGAAATCTCTTTCCACTGTCCGCCGAGATCTGCTTGGCGACCATCGTGGTGAGTGACAACGTGTGAACCAGCAACTGCCATCGCAGCGTTTTGAATAAGCGAGCGAGTGACATCAGCAATCGAACGCCAATCTCCGTAAGACATATAGGACTCAACCATTGCAAACTCTGGAGAGTGTGAAGAGTCAGCGCCTTCGTTACGGAAGTTGCGGTTGATTTCAAATACTCGTTCGATTCCGCCGACGACACAGCGCTTCAGGAAAAGTTCTGGCGCAATACGCATATAGAGATCCATATCGTATGCATTACTGAAAGTTTTAAATGGGCGAGCTGCTGCTCCACCGTGCATTACCTGCAACATTGGAGTCTCTACCTCAATAAAGCTTGCGGCATTAAATGTCTCGCGAAGTGAACGCATAACTGTAGGGCGCATACGCGCAGCCGATCGTGCCTCTGGCCGAACAATTAAATCCACATAACGCATACGTACACGAGTCTCTTCAGACATCGGCTTGTGGTCATTAGGAAGTGGTCGCAAAGACTTTGAAGCCAGTGCCCATGTCGTTGCAAGAATTGAGAGTTCGCCGCGCTTTGATGTGATGATTTCACCTGTTACCGAGACCATGTCACCTAAATCAATATCAGACTTCCACGCATCTAATTGCTCTTGACCAACTTTGTCGAGCGAGAGCATTGCTTGAAGTTCTGTTCCATCACCTTCGCGAAGCGTTGCAAAGCAGAGCTTGCCAGTATCGCGCTTAAAGATAATTCGACCAGTAAGACTTTCTGTATCGCCGGTTGCAACATCTGCATCGAGACCTGTGTACTTCTGGCGCACATCGTGAAGTGACTTGGTGCGTGGTACAGAGACTGGATATGGCTCGATTCCACGCTCAAGAAGGCTTGCGCGCTTCTCGCGACGAATCCGAAGTTGCTCGGGTAGATCGTCTTCAACTGGAGTCAGGTTCTCAGAATTCATAGTGCGCAGAGTCTACCCTCGCCCAGAAGGGTGCGGTTATCAGTTAAGTGATGTTCTTCTCGTGAATAAGTCGAAGTCCAATAAGAGTCAGATCTGGCTCGTGCTCATCAATAGTTTCAGAGACTCCAAGGATCAGTGGGGCTAATCCACCGGTAGCAATGACCGTTGGTCGCTCCTTATAACTATCAGCGAGCTCTTCTGTAATTCGCTCAACTAGTCCATCAACCTGTCCTGCAAAACCAAAGATTGTTCCGGATTGCAACGCCTCGACTGTGTTTTTTCCAATCACGTTCTTGGGGCGAATTAATTCAACTTTCCGTAATTGCGCGGCGCGTGAAGCCAGGGCGTCAACTGAGATTTCGATTCCTGGAGCAAGTGCTCCCCCAAGAAATTCTCCCTTCGGAGAAACAACATCAAGGTTTGTTGAAGTACCGAAATCAACAACAATTGCAGGCCCACCAAAGAGTGTGTGAGCAGCAAGAGTATTAACGATGCGATCGGCGCCAATCTCTTTTGGATTATCTACAAGTAGCTGAACACCTGTCTTTGTACCTGGTTCAACGATTGTTACAGGAATATCGTGGAAGTAAGAATCAATCATCGTTCTTAATTCGCGAAGAGTTGCGGGCACTGTAGAACAGATCGAAAGACCTGTGATTTTGTATCCAGATACAAGAGCGCTGAATTGAAGCCATAGCTCATCGGCGGTTGTACGAGGGTCTGTCTTTACTCTCCATGATTTGATCAAAGCATCTTTTTCAAAGATCCCCAGAACCGTATTTGTATTTCCTACATCGACTGTTAATAACATATCTACTCCGCTCTCAAATCTAGCCCGATATCCAAAACTGGTGCGCTATGGGTTAGAGCCCCGATTGCTAAGTAATCAACACCTGTCTGCGCAAATTCTTTTGCACTCTCAAGTGAGATTCCACCCGAGGCTTCGAGCTTGCATTGACCAGCGACAACATCAACGGCTTTACGACATAGCGCAGGATTCATATTGTCGAGAAGAATGAGATCAGGCTTAAGCGGGAGAACTTCGGCTAATTGTTCGAGGTTATCTACCTCAATCTCAATTTCAGCATCTGGGAACTGTGCGCGAACACGAGAGAAAGCTTCTGCGACTCCACCAGCTGCCGCAATGTGATTATCTTTAATCAGAGCAGCATCGCTGAGTGACATTCGGTGGTTTGTTCCCCCACCCATTCGCACTGCGTACTTTTCCAGCACGCGCATACCTGGCGTTGTTTTACGAGTATCGCGAACCTTGCAAGAAGTTCCCGCAACAGCTTTAACCCAGGTGTTTGTCAGCGTCGCGATTCCACCAAGATGGCCAAGGAAATTGAGTGCAGTTCTTTCTGCAAGCAAGATAGCTCGGGTATCACCACGAACGCTCATAAGAACTTTTCCTGTAGATACTGCATCCCCATCTTGCACAAAGACCGAGATATCTTTCAAGCCAACTTCTTCCAGAACTGCACGTGCCATATCAATGCCTGCAATAACGCCATCACGACGGGCTACAAAATCTGCAATAACTCGCTCTGTGCCCGAAACAGTTGCAACAGAAGTTATATCTTCCCCGCCATCGAGATCTTCTGCCAGTGCGCGTTTAATAAGGTCGCGGTCGATCATGAGCTTCCCACTTCCTGATATCCACTAGTCCAATAACCAGTTTGATCTAGTTGCTGCACAATTCTCTTTCTCCATTGATCACTAGTTTCAGGGAAATCTTCACGCCAATGCGAGCCGCGAGTCTCTTGGCGAATAAGTGCCGCCTTAAGAATTGCTTGAGCAAGCTGGAACAAATTCGTTGTCTCCCACGCTTCAACACATGGCTGCGTGCTCGTTCTATCTTCAATGCGCGTTAAATCTGAGCTGGTCTTTAGAAGAGAATCTGATGATCTCAATACACCTGCACCGCGACTCATGCTTATCTGAATATCGTGGCGAACTATTGGATCGAGCAGGATTGCTTTTGAAGCATTCTCTACCGGCTCTGTGAATTCAGGAAGATTAGCTGCGATATCTGCAGCAATTCTTGCGCTAAAGACGAGACCTTCTAGAAGAGAGTTTGAAGCCAAACGGTTTGCACCGTGCACGCCAGAGCATGCAGTTTCTCCACATGCATACAGGCCTTTCACGCTCGTGCGTCCATTGAGATCCACGCGAACTCCACCAGATGCGTAATGTGAAGCAGGAGCAACGGGGATCAACTGTGTGAGTGGATCAATTCCGTGGCTCTTACATGATGCATAAATAGTTGGGAATCGACTTTCAAATCCTTCAATATGGCGAACATCGAGCCACACATGTCCCGTCTTGCTCTTATTCATCACACGCATAATCGAGATTGCTACGACATCTCGTGGAGCAAGCTCTGCAAGTGGGTGAATATCTTGCATAAAGCGCTTTCCATCGTCGTCTAGTAAATACGCACCTTCACCGCGTACAGCTTCGCTAATCAAAGGTTGCTGTCCCTCTGAGTTATTTCCTAGCCAGAGAACTGTTGGATGGAATTGAATAAATTCAACATCGGCGACCTTTGCGCCAGCTCGAAGTGCAAGTGCAACTCCATCTCCTGTTGATACAGAAGGATTAGTTGTTTGAGCAAATACTTGGCCAAGTCCGCCGGTGGCAAGCACAACCGCCTTTGCAATTCCTCTTCCTACTCCATCACGACTACCGGCACCGATTACGTGAAGTGTTACTCCGCAGACTTCACCGATATCGTTCTTGAGCGCATCGAGGACAAGTGCATTCTCTACTACTTCGATTTCTGGGTCATTTTGAACCGCTGCTAGAAGTGCGCGCGATACTTCAGCACCTGTTGCATCTCCACCCGCGTGAATAATTCGATTACGGAGATGTCCACCTTCGCGAGTTAGCGCGATTTCTCCGCTTGCTTCTTTATCAAAGATTGCACCGCGTTCAATTAGCTTGCGGACAGCTTCTGGTCCTTCTGTGACAAGTACACGAACTGCTTGAACATCACAGAGACCCGCGCCTGCAACCAAAGTATCTTTCTCATGATCTTCAGGTGAATCACCATCACCCAGCGCAGCTGCGATTCCACCTTGCGCCCACTTTGTTGAACCCTCATCAACGCTCGCCTTGGTTACAAGAAGAACTGATAACCCAAATGTTCTGCACTGCAGCGCAGTTGTTAATCCTGCAATACCTGAACCGACAACGATGACGTCGGCAGTTGCAGTCCAGCCTGGAGCTGGCGCTAATAGCTTCATGCGCTGATCTCCATATGCATATTGTCGAGCAAACGAACCCCATTTATCCAGCCAGCGACTATCGCACGCACATTCTTTGACTTATCGCCTGAAGGCAGGAAGGTTTCTTCATCGATAAAGGTCGCGTAATCGAGTTCTAAGAGCGGTTGGCTCTTGAGGATCTCTTGGAGTTCACTCTCACTCTTTGCAGTTGAGAGCGCTTTGTAAATTATTGATGAAGCTGCGCGACCTTCGGGTGATAGGCGGACATTGCGAGAAGACATAGCAAGACCATCACTCTCGCGAACAATTGGCCCTCTAATTATTTTCACATCTGCCGCCATCGCTTCAACTAACCTCAACTGCTGAAAATCTTTCTCACCAAATACTGCGGATACTGGCTTCACTAATTGAAAGAGGCGATTTACAACTGTGACAACTCCATCGAAGTGGCCTGGACGTGATGCACCCTCAAAGAGATCCCCAATTGCTCCGGCCTTCAGAGTCTGAAAGCCTTCAGGATAAATTTCATCATACTTTGGAAACCAGAGATGAGTAACGCCAGAACTTTGAGCTAATTCGATATCTGATTCGGGAGTCTTTGGATATCGCAAGAGATCTTCTTGATTCTCAAATTGCAATGGGTTGATAAAAATACTGGCGATAACAGAATCGCTTGATTCTCTGGCGAGTGAAAAGAGAGAACCATGCCCCGCATGAAGCGCTCCCATCGTTGGAACAAATGCGCAGCCTGAAGGAAGCTCTTGGGCGCTATGTACTACTTTCATGGCTCCAGTCCTTTCAGGTACCGGGCAGGCAGTGCGTTAAGTCTAAAGCGTTACTGCAATTGCTCCAAAAGATCGGAGATTTTTCCGTGTGTAAGGAGAATTGCATCTGGTTCAATCTCAAACCAAGGCTCTAAGACAAATTTTCTCTCATGCGCGCGTGGATGTGGAAGCTCTAGCTCTTGCGCGCTGCTGAGAATTGTTCCGTATTGAATAAGGTCTAAATCTATTGTGCGCGGCCCCCACCTCTCGATGCGTTCACGACCAAGCGTCTTCTCAATTCCATGCAGCAGTGCTAGTAAATCTGCGGCAGGTAAATCACTTTCTGCGATGCAGATTGCATTTAAATAGTTTGGCTGTTCAGGGCCGCCGACTGGCTCAGTTGTATATATAGAAGAGAGTGCAATTACATCAGTTGCTTCACGCAACATTGCAATTGCTAACTGCATCTGTTCTTCGGGATTACCGATATTTGCACCAAGTGAGATGACAGCCTTCATCGAGTAATTGTCACCGAGATATCAGCAACTTGGGCAGATACTGGCGCCTTTGGCTTATGTACTGTTACAGCGATCTTCTCAATCTCAGTAAATTGGCTCTTGATGCGGTCGGCAATTCGTCCGGCAAGTCTTTCAATGAGTTGAACTCGCTCACCCGTAATTTCCTCAACAACTAAATCTGCGAGCGAACCGTAATCAATTGTGTCGTTGAGGTCATCGCTCCTGCTAGCAGCTGTGAGATTGAGAAGAATTTCAAGGTCTACATAGAAGTCCTGACCATTCTTTGCTTCGTGATCGAAGACTCCGTGATATCCAAAGCCCCAGATGCCAGTTAATTTAATGAGATCGCTCATGAGCGGATAGCCTCCACATTCGCCTTTACTCCATGCACTCGAACGGCCCAAATGCCTTTGCTAACCAATCTCTGAGTGACTTTAACGGTAGCTTCTTCTCGCTCATCCGGATGATCTCCGCCTAGAAAGCGTTTACGTGAATGACCAATTAATACCGGATACCCCAGCGCAATAAACTCATCGATGCGCTGAAGAATCTCCCAGTTATGTTCTGCATCTTTGGCAAAGCCAATACCCGGATCGAGAATTATATTTTCGCGCAAGATACCGGCTGCCAGGGCTTTATCTAGCTGAATAGTCATCTCTTCAATGACATCAACTACAACATCATCGTAAATTGCCTTCGAATTCATATCTTTGGAATGTCCACGCCAATGCATAAGTGTGTATTTACACCCCAAAGCTGCGACAGTTGAAAACATATCTGGATCAGCTGCTCCACCACTGACATCATTAACTATTGTCGCTCCGGCTTCAACTGCTAACTTTGCAGTGGATGCACGCATAGTGTCGATACTTAAGGTAACTCCGGCGTTCGATAACCCTTTAATAACAGGTATAACTCGTGCCAGCTCTTCCTCGGGCGAGACTCGATCGGCGCCAGGTCGCGTTGATTCGCCTCCAATATCGATGATATCTACGCCCTCATCAATCATCTCTAGCCCACGATTAATTGCATGCTGCGTCTCAAAATTCTTGCCTCCGTCGGCGAAAGAATCTGGCGTTACATTTAGGATTCCCATTACCAACATGGCGGACTATCGATTCGTAATAAGACTGATTGCTTCAGCGCGTGTAGTTGCATCGCGCAAGACACCACGCACAGCTGACGTGGTTGTGCGTGCTTGTGATTTACGGACTCCGCGCATAGACATACACAAATGTTCGCAATCAATAATGACAATTACTCCCATTGGCTTCAAAATTTCAACAAGCGCATCGGCAATTTGAGTTGTGAGACGCTCTTGAACTTGAGGGCGACGGGCAAATAGGTCTACTAGGCGCGCAACTTTTGAGAGCCCGGTGATTTTCCCACTTGGAATATAACCAACGTGTGCAACACCGTGGAATGGAGTCAGGTGGTGCTCACAATGAGAAAAGACTTCGATATCGCGAATGATTACGAGTTCTTCATGGCCAATGTCAAAAGTTGTTGTCAATACATCTTCTGGCTTCTGCCATAGTCCCTCAAAGTTCTCTTTAAATGCACGAGCTACACGTGCTGGCGTATCTTGCAAACCTTCACGATCTGGATCTTCACCGAGTGCAAGCAAGAGTTCGCGTACTGCTTTCTCTGCGCGCTCTTGATCGTAAGGATGCGATGCGCGACCATCGCTTGGCCCCATTGAAACCGATGAAATATCGGTCACTCGGGATTTACCTTCTTCACTCTGCGAGCCTTCTTAGGTGCATCCGGTGTCACCGGTGCGATGCGCTCAGGAATATCTACAGGAGGCTTGGAAGAAGGTGTACGAGTACTTGATCCTGTCCATGCTGGACGTGTTGGCCAAGAATTAACCTTCGCAAATATTTCCGCAATCTCTTCCTTATTGAGAGTTTCTTTCTCAAGTAGCTGAAGAACCATCTCATCTAGAATTGTGCGATTGGCTTCGAGAATATCGAATGCCTCTTGATGTGCATTCTCAATTAACTTACGAATCTCGCCATCTACAACTGCTGCAACGTTTTCGGAGTAATCACGTTGATGCCCGTAATCGCGCCCCATAAATGGCTCTGATGAGTCACTCCCGAGCTTGATGGCACCAATAGCTTCAGTCATTCCATACTGAGTGACCATTGCACGCGCTAGCGCAGTTGCCTTCTCAATATCGTTTGATGCACCCGTTGATGGATCGTGGAAGATTAATTCTTCTGCTGCACGTCCACCTAGTGAATACGCCAACTGATCAAGTAATTGATTACGTGTTGTTGAGTACTTATCTTCATCTGGAAGAACCATTGTGTAACCAAGTGCGCGACCGCGAGGCATGATTGTTATTTTATGAACTGGGTCGGTATGCGGAAGTGCATGTGCAACAAGTGCGTGACCTGCTTCGTGATAAGCAGTTACGCGACGTTCTTCTTCAGACATTAAACGAGATTTACGTTGTGGTCCCGCCATAACGCGATCAATTGCTTCATCGATCTGAATATTGCCGATTGCTTTCTGACCTTCACGTGCAGAGAGAAGCGCTGCCTCGTTAAGAACATTTGCAAGATCTGCACCTGTAAAACCTGGAGTTCTGCGTGCGTATGCAAGGAGTTCAACTTCTTTAGCAATCGGCTTATTCTTAGCATGCACTTTGAGAATATCTTCGCGACCCTTGAGATCAGGGCGTTCAACTGGAATCTGACGATCGAAACGACCTGGGCGCAGAAGTGCGGGGTCAAGAACATCCGGACGATTTGTCGATGCAATCAAAATGACTTGTCCATTGGATTCAAAGCCATCCATCTCAACGAGAAGTTGGTTAAGTGTTTGTTCGCGCTCATCGTGGCCGCCACCCATACCTGTTCCACGCTGACGACCTACAGCATCAATTTCATCAACGAAGATGATGGCCGGTGCATTTGCCTTCGCTTGTGTAAATAGATCACGAACTCGAGCTGCGCCGACTCCGACAAACATTTCTACAAAGTCAGAACCTGAAATTGAATAGAAAGGAACCTTCGCTTCACCTGCGACTGCACGTGCGAGAAGTGTTTTTCCTGTTCCTGGAGGGCCATAGAGAAGTACGCCCTTAGGAATTTTTGCACCGAGAAGTGCGTACTTGGCAGGGTCTGCGAGGAAATCTTTAATCTCTTCAAGCTCTGCAATTGCTTCATCAGCGCCTGCAACATCGTCAAAGGTATTTTGCGGAACATCGTTATTTTGAAGTTTCGCGCGAGATTTACCGAATGAAAATACGCGGTTTCCGCCCTGTGCTTGGCTCATCATCAAGAAGAAGAGGAAGCCGATGATAAGAATTGGGCCGAAGCTAAAGAGGAATGTCGTAAGCATTGATTGCTCGGGGACATCAACAGTCCAACCCTTTGTTGGTGGGTTAGCGCTCAAGACATCGATAAGTGTTGGTTCTTGTCGAGCGATATATGACGCTTCAACTTTCGAAGAACCTTTGATTGTATTTCCGCTAGAGAGAATCAATTGAATCTTCTGGCTTCGATCAATGAGAACTGCAGATTCAACTTGAGATTTTGAAATCGCAGCTATCGCCTGTGAAGTTTTTATCTCGGTATAGCGATTTGAAGCACTTGAGATCTGCCCAAAGATTGATACACCGAAAATTGCAACGATGATCCAGAAAAGTGGTCCGCGAAGAATCTTCTGTGAACGCGTCTTTGGCTGCTCAGACTTTTTCTGGGCATCCTTATCGTTCTTTTTAAAGTTTTCTAAGAACGGCTTCTTGGGGCTCTTTTGATCTGGCTTCTGGGAAGTCATAAATATCCTTACGAGTACATGTGCTTAGCAAGCACACCAATAAATGAAAGGTTGCGATACTTCTCATCAAAATCAAGTCCGTACCCAACAACGAATTCCTTCGGGATATCGAAGCCGACGTACTTCACATCAACTTCAACTTTTGCTGCTTCTGGTTTACGAAGAACTGTAAATACCTCAACCGATGCAGCGCCACGAGATAAGAGATTTGCTTTGAGCCAAGAGAGTGTTAGGCCTGTATCGATGATGTCTTCAACAATAAGAACATGGCGGCCAGTGATATCTCGATCAAGATCTTTAAGAATACGAACGACTCCGCTGGATTTTGTTCCGGATCCGTAAGAAGAGACAGCCATCCAATCCATTTCGATATGAGTCTGCATTGCGCGAGTGAGATCTGCCATCGCCATGATTGCACCCTTAAGAACTCCGACAAGGAGAACTGACTTATCTTTGTAATCAGCATCAACGCGCGCTGCGAGTTCTGCGATCTTTGCAGCTAGCTCTTCCTCGGTTGCAATTACCTTTTCAACATCTGTGCCGACTGCTGTTAAATCCACCGGGTGCGCTCCTTGGCTATGTATTCGGGTTCGAGAGCGAAAGTCTGCCCGAAATTCGCTCAACCTTCACACCACCCGGCAGGCTGACCGCTCCCTGACCGTGCCAAGAGGTGACCAGCGCCTCAATTGATGCCACGTGATCGGCTGAAATTGAGCCTGATGGAGCGCCAGCAGCGTAAATCGCCACCCTCAGGATGCGGCTGCGGATCGCCCGAGGGTATTGAGCCAGCGCTGCTGAATCTAAATCTGCAAGATTCATCGACTCGATTGCCTGCTGTGCAAGTGCATCGAGAGCATCGGCATCGTCTCGAAGAAGAGCCGCACTTCTTGCAAGGGCAGCTGCAATACCTGGTCCAAGTTTTTCTTCCATTACAGGGAGAACTTCTTTTCTTACCCTGACTCTAGAAAATTCTGCATTTACATTATGTGGATCGTTCCAGTATTCAACTTTAATTTCATCGCATGCTTTAAGTGTCTGCTCTCGAGTAATTGCTAGCAGCGGGCGAATATAGATTCCATTTTCTACCGCCATACCCGACATAGATCGTGTTCCTGATCCGCGAGCCAAGCCAAGTAGAACAGTTTCTGCTTGATCATCACGGGTATGACCTAGAAATACTTTCTTTGCATTTGACCTTTCTGCAATTGCGGAAATTGCGTTATAACGAGCATCACGTGCTCCAGCTTCAATACCTGACTCTGTAGTGACGTCGACTTTTTCAATGAGAACATCTAAATAACCAAAGTCCCGCAGTTGATCTGAAGTTCTTGCAGCAACTGATGCAGATTGGCTTTGCAACTGGTGATCAATAGTTACAGCAACTGCGCGAAGCGCTAAAGGTTCTGACTCTTTAATGAGGGCATAGGCAAGCGCAAGCGAATCCGCGCCGCCCGAGACTGCGACTAAGAAGGTATCTCCTGCTTCAAGTTGTTGAAGGTGAGCCCTTACCGCGCTGCGAATCTCAACGATTGCATCAGTCATACCTTAAGACTAGACCCGACCACCGAATGGCATAAGTCCCTTGACGCTATAAATGTTTGAGTAGAGCAAGCCCTTGCCCTTTGAATTCGCTTCCCACATCATTCCGCCACCTGCATAGATAGTGATGTGGTGAATAGTTGAGATTGTTCCCTTGTAAGAGTAGAACAATAGATCGCCTGGTTGTAATTCATTGAGCGATACATGCTTTGTATAACCTGCGTAGAGCGCTGAGTTGAGGCGATCCCAGTTCGGCCAATTTAATCCAGCTGAACGATATGAGGCATAAACAAGTCCTGAACAGTCAAAGGAGTTCGGTCCTTGAGTGCCCCAGATATATGGCTTACGTGCTTGAACCTGCTTCTTCGCATATGCAACAGCTGCTGCACGTTGCGCTTCCGTTGTTCTGCTTGTTGAACGCCCCTTAAATCCAAGGTTTGGCCAGACCTTTGCCTGATTAATTGTCGTGGCAGCTGTACCTGCTTGGCTCTCTTCAAGAAGTGCAAGTTGTCTCTGCTGTTCGAGAGTTACACGGGCAGCGCGCGCCTTTGAAAGCTCTTTCATTAATTTATCTTGAACTGCACGAAGTTTATTTACTTCCTTCTGCTGAAGAGCTTGTGCATCATCTGCAACTTTCTTTGCAGCCGCTACCTTTGCAGTTGCCACTTCTTGAACAGCTTTTGCGGCATCTGCTTTCTTCTTAGCTGCACGCGCGACAACCTCGGCCGCCTTGTATCTCTCAAGAGCTGTTGAATTTCGTGCTCCTAAAGTATTAAGAGTTGAAAGTTGATCGATGAGATCTTGTGGCCCATTTGCACTGAGCAAAGGTTCGATATCGCTCATGGTACCGCCCAGAATGTAAGCGTTGCCGGCGAGCTTTCCAATAACGCGATGTGCCTCTTGCACAGCCTCCGCAGTTTCAGCGGCGTGTTTAGCTGCCGCGACTGCTTGCGAAGTTGCAACTGCGAGTTCTTGTTGCGCCTTCACATATAAAGCGCGTGCTGCATTTGCCTTTGCAGTTAAGGTTCTTAAAGTGTTATTCGCTGAAGCTAATTTCTTGGCTGCCGCATCTGCTGCCGATTTCTTCTCAGCTTCTGCCTTCTTCGCTGCCTCAATTTCGGCGAGCGTTGGCTTTGGCTTAGCTATCGCTGGGGTTGACCCCAAAGTGAGTCCCGCAATTACGGCAAGGCTAATCAGGCGATACTTGCGAGGCATTGCTAAAGAATAAATGAGCGCGAGTTACATTGCAGCGCCATCTGCTCTGTGTCGCTAGTTAGCCACATCTCTCCGAGAGAAAAGCACCGTTGCAATGAGCCCGCCGATAAATACATAGAAACTTCCCAGAATTAACGCATGCGAATATGAAACATCTGGGCTACCACCTTGGGCAATTGTTGCTAATTGATTTCCAGGCATCCAATCGAGAGTAACTGGTTTTACAGCTCCAATGAGATTTTCAATGATTAACAACCAGAGGACTCCGATTGAAATTGCTGAGATTGGTGAACGAAGCAGAAGTCCGAGAACCATTCCGATAATTCCGAAGTAGATAACTGAGATAGACACATTGAGAAGTGATTGGCCAACTGCATGGATTCCTTCAGATGTGAACCAGAGATCAGTCGAGACTTTTGCGCGGCCAGAGAGTGCTATGGATAGACCCACGCTGACAATGGCTGCGATAGCTACAAGAAGTAGTGCGAATATCTTCATGGCGATTAATTTCCCGATCAGCAACCGAACGCGTCCTGGTTGGCGAACCAAGAGATTTCTCAGAGTTCCATATGTGTACTCCTGCGCTGTCTGTGCAGCGAATACGCAGAGAGCAATGATTCCAAGAAGGCCACCTACAGATGCAAACCCATAAACAGAACCGCCTGCAAGATTTAAAATTTCGCGACTTACTTGGCGACCACGATCTGAATTTCCTTGTTCAGAATCAATCATAAGGTAGAGGAAAGATGTTGTTAGCCCTGTAAAGAATAAGGCTGCTCCCAGAGTTCCGAAGAAGAGGGTTGGGCGACGAAGTTTGCGCCA
The DNA here is from genome assembly GCA_965268205.1 of Candidatus Nanopelagicaceae bacterium. Lineage (GTDB taxonomy): Bacteria > Actinomycetota > Actinomycetes > Nanopelagicales > Nanopelagicaceae > Planktophila. Next base: position 1,319,232 of record OZ254161.1, read on the forward strand.
TTCAGCTAGTACAACGCGCATCATGAGCGATCTCCTGTCATCTCGAAAAATGTCTCTTCAAGGTTCGGCAACTGCGGCGCCAACTGGGTGAGAGTTATCCCAGCTTCAAATGCTTTTCTATTGAGTGTTCCGGCCCACTCTTCTGGTCCTTCAATATGTGCAACCTCAGAGCGAATCGTTGCATGATGACCATCAGCCTTTGCAATCTCAACGATTCTTTGCAAATCGGCTGAATCTTGAGTCTTTACAAGAATGAGTGGCTGTTGAGCCAACATCAATTCTTGTAACGGTCCTGCAAATACGACTTCGCCTTTACGTAACATGACTATGTACTCGCTAATGAGTTCAAGCTCTGAAAGAAGGTGAGATGAGACAAAGACTGTTGTTCCTCGGGATGCCAACTTCTTTAATAAGTCACGGACTTCTTGAATACCTTCAGGATCTAAACCATTTGTTGGTTCATCTAAAACCAAGATCTTGGGATTAGGTAAGAGTGCCGCTGCAATTCCAAGGCGTTGTTTCATACCTAATGAATAGGTCTTGTACTTTGAATGCCCACGGCCTTCCAGGCCTACAGTTTTAATCAACTCTTCGACGCGTTCGATTGGAAAGCCGCCAAGAGTTGCAAGTACTTTCAAATTCTCGGCACCAGATAGCGCCGGATAAAAAGCTGGCCCTTCGATCATCGCCCCCACCTGTGAAAGGTATTTCTCCGGATGGGTAATGGATTCACCGAGAATTTCAGCGGTTCCACCCGTAGGTGAAATCAGGCCAAGAAGCATTCGAATAGTTGTAGTTTTTCCGGCGCCATTAGGGCCCACGAAGCCGCAAATTGTTCCGAGTGGAACTTCGAAATTAGCGTGTGAGACGGCATATCCAGATTCATATTTCTTACTTAAATCTTTAACAACTATTGCGAGATTGGGCATGTGGGCAATTTACCAGTCAAACCTTTAGCTAATCTAATATTAAGATAGACCTATGAGTAAAGAGGTCTGGGGCTATCAGGAGCATCCAAAACGTCGCGAACCTGATTGGGATGTAAATCCACAAACAGCCGCTGTGCGCGAAGGCCTGGCTCGCTCTGGTTTCGGAGAAACTTCTGAAGCCCTCTATCTCAATAGCGGTTTTACTTATGCCGATTCACAGGAAGCAGTTGATTCCTTTACAGATGAGACCGATCACTTCCTCTACAGCAGATTTCATAATCCAACAGTTTCAATGTTTGAAAAGCGCTTGGCAGCAATCGAAGGAGCCGAACATTGTGTGGCAACCGGTTCCGGAATGGCTGCAATGTTTGCATCTCTTGCCTGCCTTGTTGAGGCGGGCGATCACATCGTTGCTTCAGCTGCGATGTTTAGTTCTTGCCACGTTGTAATCACGGAGATTCTTCCAAAGTGGGGAGTTACGTACGAACTAGTAAAGGCAAACGATAAAGCGGCCTGGGAGAAAGCTCTCTCGAAGAAAGTTAAAGCTGTCTTTATTGAGACTCCCAGTAACCCATTAATGGAGATAGTCGATATTCGATTCGTAAGCGATCTTGCTCATAAAGTTGGTGCAACTGTCATTGTTGATAATGTCATGGCATCGCCGGTACTACAGAAGCCTCTTGAACTTGGCGCAGATGTTGTTATGTACTCAGCTACAAAACATATTGACGGCCAAGGTCGAGTTCTCGCTGGCGCACTTCTTGGATCCTTTGAATACATCTATGAGAAGTTGATTCCATTTACTCGTCACACAGGGCCTTCGCTAAGTCCTTTTAGCGCCTGGGTCTTAGTGAAATCACTTGAGACGATGGAGCTTCGCGTCACCCGAATGGCCGAGAACGCTCAAGCTATCGCAGAATATTTAGAGAGCCATAAGGCAATTAAATCTGTTCGATATCCGGGCCTTGATTCTCACCCAGATCGTGAAGTTATCAAGAAGCAGATGAGTGCTGGCGGAACGACTATTGGTATTGAATTCGCAGGTAGCCAGAAAGATGCATTTAAATTTATGGATTCACTTCGCATCATTGATATCTCTAATAACTTAGGAGATAGCAAGTCACTTGTTACTCATCCGGCATCGACTACACATCGACGCTTAAGCCCTGAAGTTCAGGCAGAGATGGGCATTACGCCATCAGTTCTACGTCTTTCAGTTGGACTCGAGCATGTTGATGACTTAATCAAGGATTTAGATCAAGCGCTTAAGAGCTGAGCAAGAACGAGCAAGAACGAGAACAAGCTCAAATAGGTGATCGACCAATGGAAAATTCCGGCCGCAACCTTGTTGTAATTCTCTGAATTCTCTTTCAGTGCAAATAACTGGAATGTAAATACGGCTCCAAGTAAGACCGTCGCACAGAGCGCCCAAACAGGTAATTCTGCCAGCTGAATCATTGCAGCTGATGAAACAACCATTGCAATTGTATGGAACCACATCTGACTTATGACACTAGATTGTGATGAGACTGAAGGCAGCATCGGAATTCCTGCAGCTGAATAATCATCTTTATATTTAATTGCTAAGGCCCAGAAGTGTGGTGGAGTCCAGAAGAAGACAACAAAGAAGAATGCGATTGGAACAAGCGTCAGTGAATCCGTTACGGCTGCCCAACCGATAAGAACTGGCATGCATCCTGCGGCGCCGCCCCAAACAATATTCTGTGATGTATTTGGTTTAAGAATAATTGTGTAGATGACAACATAATAGAAGATTGCAAGAGCGGTAAGAAGTGTTGCAAGGTTCGTTGTAAATATCTCAAAGATTGCAAGAGACAGCACCGTCAGAAAAGATGCAAAGACGGTTGCACTGCGCTTTGAGACTGTTCCTAGAACAAGTGGGCGCTTTGATGTTCGAGCCATCAACTTATCTGTTTCTGCTTCAATCACCATATTAAATGCATTCGATGCTCCCGCTGCGAGCGTCCCACCAATAAGCGTTGCCGCGACAAGGCCAAAATCTGGTAACCCTTTTTGAGCCAAAACCATTGCGGGAAGGGTTGTAATGATCAGAAGCTCTACAACGCGCAATTTCATGAGATCTACATAGGAGCGGATGAGGTTCACACGCTTAGAGTACCCAGCACTGACAGCGAAATTCATCTCAATTCTCAGTTCCTTTTAAGGATGGGGCTTTACCTTTTGGAAATGGAAAGGGGTCACAAATGACACCAGCTTCAAAGCCAGAAAAGTCCGAATGGATGCAGATCGCAGAGAGCGATAATGCATCGAGCAACGTTCGTAAGGTTGATAAGCGTCTTACATTAGGTACTTTGGCCGCAGTCGGAGCAATCGTCATTGCTGGATCTCTCTTTGCTAATGCAAGCGATGAACCAAGCGCTGTAGCAGATATCAATTCTGTTGCAACAACTTCTTCATCAACTGCTTCAGCTCCAACACCTCAGAGCGAGCCAAGTAAGGCTTCTTCAACGACTCCTGTTGCAACTCCACAAGCTTCAAAGATCCAAGCTCCATCAATTGCACAGATGCCTAAAGGCGGCGGAGATGATGACGATGATGAACACGAGGGTCGCGAGGGTCGCGGAGACCACCGTGAACGCGGTGAAGATCATGATGATGAAGATTTCGGAGATGATGATTAATTTGCAGTAGTAGTCTTGCCGGCATGCGTATATTTAAAGTCGCGGCCTGCATCTCTATTTTTACCCTCGTAACTTCGGTTGCAATATCTCCATCTCAGGCAAGTGATATTTCTGAGAGCAAGATGAAGTTGGTCAAGACTTTTACAGGATCGTTAAGCCCCAAATCTGTAGCTGCATCACAAAATGGTTTAGTAAGTGCCCACAACATGATGTACAGCCATAGCGTTTCGATCTTTGATTCTGAGTCGCTAGAACTTGTTAAGACTGTTAAAGATTCGGTCGACTTTAAGGCGCTAGGTGTCTCTGGTTTTACCGGTGAGCATAAAGGCGCACCTGTTGAGGGCGCATATTCACCTGACGGAAAATATCTCTACTTTACAAATTATGCGATGTACGGTGCCGGGTTTACAAAAGAGGGTCACGATGATTGTTCGCCTGCCTCTGGCTATGACAAGAGCTATCTTTCGCGAATCAATCTCGAGACTCTAAAAATTGATGCTGTCTATCCCGTTGGATCTGTTCCTAAAGTCGTCAAGGTCACGCCAGATAATAAATATATTTTGGTCAGCAATTGGTGCTCTTACACTCTTTCAGTAATCTCAGTTGAGAAAGAGAAGTTGGTGAAGACAATCAAGATCGGTCGCTACCCTCGCGGAATCGCAGTTTCTGCAGATAGCGCATTTGCCTACATCGTTGAAATGGGCGGCAGCAATATCCATCGCATTGATCTCAATGACTTTAGCAAGAGCCTCATTCCTATTGGCGTAAACCCGAGAGCAGTTGAGCTTTCACCAAATAACAAGAGGCTCTATGCAACTTTAAATGTTTCCGGCAGAGTCATTGCCTGGGATCTTGAAGCTAATAAGGCTATAAAGAGCGTCAAGACGGGATCAACTGCGAGAAGTTTGGCAATGAGCGGAGATGGTTCTGCGCTTTTTGTTGTTAATTTCACCAGCGGGACTGTGACCAAGTTGCGTTCTTCAGATTTATCTAAAGTACAGACCATTAAGGTCTGCAAAGAACCGATCGGAATTACCTACGACAATGCAACTAATAGAACATGGGTTGCTTGCTATGAAGGTTCAGTTAAGGTGTTTGCGAACTAGCAACTTCGATTTCTGGCTCACCTAGATTTATTAGAGCCAGAAATGGTGCAGCAATCTTGCCCAGAATCCGATCAACAAATGCTCGGGCTCTCTGAGAAGCTGTATAGCTGCGCGGTAATTTATCGGCGATGATGACGAAGGCATATTCATGTGTATCGGATTCAACGTAACCAGCAATATTGACCGTTCCATTGAGTGTTCCGGTCTTTGCTTTCACGAGACCGACTGCATTTGGTGCTGTCTTAATAAAGCGATCCTTAAGTGTTCCAGTTAGCCCTCCAATTGGAAGTCCATTAATAACTGGTGCGTACTTCTCATCGTGATGAATCTTCACAAGTAACTGCCCCACTTGCTTCGCTGTGACGCGATTCTTTCGCGACAAGCCGCTTGCATCTTTGACGACAATTTTCGAAGAATCTAACTCGAATGAATCGAGGATCTCGTTAAAAGTTTTTTCAACTCCTGCTTCGGTTAGTCCGTTGCCTGCCTGATTGGCAGCAAGGCGTGCAATTCGCTCAGTGAGAACGTTATCGCTCCATTCGAGAGCAAAAGCTAGAGCTTCTTCTAGTGGTGGTGAAGTTGATTCAATAACTAGTGATGAAGATTTCTCAATCGCTTCTTCTTCACTTACTGGCTTCATATTTGCTGTCACACCATCTTTGCGAAAGATAGTTTTAAGTGCGGCAACATCTCCGGCGAAGAGTTTTGAGTAATAAATCGTCGGGCTTTTAACTGGCCCTTCATTGAGTTGCTTCAGTGTCTTGAGTGCGTGATATTCAATCCTCGGGAGTGAAGTACGCCCCATCTTCTTCGCTGTTGAGTTGTAGGTTGAGGTCCATGGATCTCGACTGCCTTGAATGACTACGGTTTTGCTATCGCTACCAACCCAGAGAGATGTAGTAAAAGTTTGCGCCATATCTAGATGTTGTACCGCAGCAATTCCGCTAAAGATCTTCTGGAGCGAGGCTGGCTTACGTAAAGAGTTCGAATTCTTCTCAAAGATAATTTGGCCGGTCTGTTCATCAATGACAACAACAGATGGGTTTGCCAGCCTCTTATCCTCAACGTACTTATTAAAAACCTTTGCAACGCTCTTGGGATCGAGCGCATGCGCAGGTGTTGCCAAAAATGTGGGCGCCGCAAGAAGAAGGCATGCCAATACCGCAAGTGACTTCTTCATTGATTGATTTACTTCCAGAGGTAAGCAAGAAGTACGTTAAGAACAGTTAGTCCAAGCATCGCTGCCCAGACTGAATTCTTAAGCCTTGGCTTCTTAACGTTCTTGTATCCGAGAGTGAGGATGACTGCGATTACGAGACCCTTAACTCCGAACTTAGTGTGATTTGCGACCTCGTCAACATTTACTTTCTCAAAGAGGCCGACCATCACTATCCCTGCAACAAGCGCTGTCAAAGTTGCATGAACAACGCCAGGGTTTAACTCCTTCGAGCTCTTCTTCGCCTGGGTTAAGAGCATCGCAAGGATAGCTACGACGCATAAAAGGTGTATGCCGAAGGCGATGTGATAAACGATGTTCATGAGGCTCCTAAGAATTCAAACTTTGGTATTAACAGTGGATTAAGTTTAGAGTGCAACCATGGAAATCAGTACACCCGCCGTCATCGGACCAGGTGAATTCTTTCCCGTCGTCGGCGTAGGCCCACATGAAAAACCATGGCCCGCTGGCGCGCAATATGACCCAGAACTCCTTGAAAATGGTGACCGCAGAAATGTCTTGGATCACTATCGCTATTGGAGCGTTGAGGCGATTGTCGCTGACCTAGATACAAAGAGACACAAATTGCAGATTGCTATCGAAAATTGGCAGCATGATTTAAATATTGGTTCTGTTGTACGCACAGCAAATGCATTTAACGTTTCAATGGTGCACATAATCGGAAAGCGCGATTGGAATAAGCGCGGTGCGATGGTGACAGACCGCTATCTACACGTACTGCATCACCCAACAGTCGCGGACTTTGCAGCCTGGTGTAAGGAGTATGAGGTGCCGATTATTGGCATCGACAATGTTCCATCATCAAAGCATCTGGAAGGTTCAGAACTTCCTGAGAAATGCGTTCTGCTATTCGGTCAAGAAGGCGCTGGCATGTCAGATGAAGGAATTGAAATCTGCGAAGTTCTCTACGCAATTGAGCAATATGGATCTACACGATCAATGAATGCCTCAGCGGCTGGGGCGATTGCGATGTACCACTGGGCTCTGCAACACCTGCCACGAAAGTCTTAATTAACGGCTGGGAATCCATCTTCATTTGGCGCTTCATCTTCCTTAAGCGCTTCACGAACAGATGCCAGGCGACGTTCAACTTCATTGGCTTCATCCATGCGACCTAATTGGCGCATAACGGCAACCATGCGAGTTTCGATATCGAGAATGAACTCAAAATCCTTTGGTTCATCTTCAGCAATTATCTGAAGGACTCCATCAAGTGTTGCTAGACCATCTTCTAGCTTTCCGAGAAGAACTTCAGCTTTGCCGTACTCAAAAAGTGCAAAAGTTTCGCGGCGATGATCGTGTGCGGTCTCAAAGACGTCGATTGCTTTGCGTGCAGACTCAAGAGCCTTTTCGCCTTCGCCGATTTCGACATAGCAAGATGCAATCTTCTGATCGCAGCGCGCGATATGGATAACTTCTTTCTCGAGCTTAAACATCTTGCGCGCCTCTTGGAAGCAGATAATCGCTTCGTTGTAATTCTTAAGTTCGCGGTGTGCGCAACCAATGAGGTGCATATCGTTTGCTGCACCAATTGTGTTGCCATCGACTAGATGTTCTTGAGAACACTCGTACATAGTCTCGATGACCTTTTCATAATTCTTTGATGAGTACCACCACTCGCCCAGCGTGCATGCGAGTTCAAGAGCAATTGGAGATTTGTTCTCGCGCAAGATTGCAACAGCTTTACTCATCGCAGTTGCCGCTTCATCCATACGCTTTAATTGATTGAGGTTGTATCCAATTGCAGAGTAAGCCTGTGCTAAACCTTCGCTGGGTGCTGCTGCACCAAGTTCAGAGAAGATATCTCGAGCGGTTTCGGCGAGCGCCAACGCTTCGTCATATTGGCCACGAGCAAAGATTCGGGCAGAGAGTTCGTAATAAGTATTTGCGCGTTCTTCACCATGAACTTCTGGAATTCGATCCCAGAGCATTTCCTCAGTAACTAGCTCGTCCTGGCCGTCGTCATCGCTCATATGTGACCTCCCCGTTACTCGTCCTGGCAGATTCCTGCACTCTAGACCTAACGCCGGGGCTCTCGCGCTTATTTCAATTGGCTTGGCTGGAAATTCTCGGTTAACCTTGCTTCTTGCAAATGATTTGCATCTAGGCCGGAGAGGGCTCCCATGAACGATGTAGTGCGTGAAACCCCCCGCATTCCCCTGCGCGATCGCCTCACGAGCGACGAGTGGCGCCGTATGGCCCTCATGTTCGGCTTTATCGCCTTTCTACATATCTCTGGCGCCCTTCTTATGTGGAAGGCAACCACAGGCAATTACGAGCTAGCTGATGGAACCCTCTTTGGTTGGGGCACAGCAGTTCTGGCTTACACACTCGGCATGCGTCATGCATTCGACGCCGATCACATCAGCGCAATCGATAACACAACACGTAAATTGATGTCGGAAGGACAGCGCCCTCTTGCAGTTGGTTTCTTCTTCTCGCTGGGGCATTCATCTGTTGTTGCCGCTCTTGCAATCATGCTCAACTTTGGAATCAAAGCTGTTGGAAGCCAGCTCAAGGATGAAGATTCGGCGCTTCACCACTACACAGGAATCATCGGTCTCACCGTTTCCGGAACATTCTTGATGATCATTGCGATTCTCAATCTCATCATTCTCGTTTCAATTGTCGGTGTATTTTTCAAGATGCGCAAAGGTTTATACAACGAAGAGGAACTTGAGAAGCACCTCAACTCTCGCGGTTTGCTTATGCGCTTCTTTGGACCAATTGCACGTCGTATTGATAAGAGCTGGAAGATGTATCCACTCGGAATTCTCTTTGGACTTGGATTCGATACAGCAACAGAAATCGGTCTCTTGGTCCTTGCAGGATCGTCTGTTATCGCAGGTTTGCCATGGTGGGCTGTTATCTCACTTCCACTCTTCTTTGCCGGCGGAATGAGTTTGCTCGACACCATCGACGGTTCATTTATGAACTTTGCCTACGGCTGGGCATTCTCAAAGCCGGTTCGCAAGGTTTACTACAACATCATCATCACCGGACTTTCAGTTGCGGTTGCGCTCTTTGTTGGTGGCTTAGAAATCTGCCAGGTGATTGCAGAGCAGCTCAATCTCACAGGTGGGTTCTGGGATTATGCACTTGCATTTAATTTGAATTCTGCTGGCTACTTCATCGTTGCAGCATTTGCAGTTGTTTGGGGAGTTGCCCTTCTTCTCTGGCGCTTTGGAAAGATTGAAGAGCGCTGGCATAACTCAGCACACGCTGCGCAGATGGCTCGTGGTGAAAATACTGATCACGCAGCGGCCGGAATCGACCTTGGCCCAATTAAAGATGGCTGGAAGATCGACTAACGCTTCTTGAGCTTTAATCTCTCTTGAGCAATTGCTGCACCAAGTAAGACTATAACCGCGCCTACTGGTTCATTCCAGGTGATCTTCTCGTTGAGGAAGATGATGCCCACGATAATCGCAACAACTGGCGTTAAATAAGTAACCGAACTCGCGATTGCGCTGCCGGCAAGCTCCATCACTTTGAAGTTCCAGAGATAGGCAAACCCACTGCCAAATACGCCCAGCGCCACCATCGCAAGCAGGGCATCGATATTTGGGCTGTAACTAGAGATTCCATTGAGTAAGAAGAACGGTAACAATGTTATTGACGCGAGAATCAATTGAAGTGAAACGATTGATTCGGGTTGAAGTTGTAACGGCATGACATATTTGCGTGTATATGGAAAAGAAATTCCATAACACGCGACTGCAGATAGCAGCACCAAGATTGCCCAGAGTGGGTTATCTCCAAATCCTCTCCAGGCACCTAGAACGGTGAGAACGCCAAAGAAACCGATCAATAAACCAATAACTTGGAATGGTTTTGCTTTCTCTTCACGGTTCACGAGGAGTATTGCAATCAGGGTCATCAACGGAGTAACCGCATTAATGATTCCTGCCAAAACAGATGTAATTTCAGTTTCCGCCAAGGCATAGAAGATCCCCGGGATAACATTGAGAAATATCGCAACAACCCAGATATGAAATTGCGCCTTGCGATCTCTGGGGAGTTTAAATCCGCGAATACGGGCAATTGTTAGAAGCGTTATCGCGCCCAATGAGCAGCGCATAAATGCAACGCCAAATGGCGTGAGGAATTCAAGACCCATCTTGATAAAGATAAAAGAACATCCCCATACGATTCCAAGGATGATGTAGGTGGGAATCCACGAAGTATTTTTCTTCACTGACAGAAGGTACAAGAGTGGGCCCAGACAGGCTCGAACTGTCGACCCACGGATTAAAAGTCCGTTGCTCTACCGGCTGAGCTATAGGCCCCACTGCTGAACAGGCTCGTTTGTTTGATTAGTTAAGCATTTGAGTTCTGTTTAGTGGAGTCATCTTATGCCATTTTCGGAGTGTTTACTCGACAACTACTCGACGGAACAATTGTCTTTTTCGGCCAATGAGAAAGGAGGCCGGTAAGGCTTATGAGCCAGCCCCTGACATATTTATTGATCTTCCTGAAGGAATTGAAAATTTCTTGGGTTCAAATTGATTCGCCCTGTGAAGTTATCAAAAGCGAAGCCATTTGTAGGTCGTCCATCCTCACTGAAAGGGGCAAACAGCCAAGCAAGGAATTCAACTAGAGATCCAGCTAGCCTTCCGGACCTAACGTGCGTGCTCTATCAGGAATGAGCGCTAGCGCATCAAGAAAGTCTGCGGTGTTCTTCTGTAAGTGTACGAGGTGGTTGCTCACCGAATTAACGCGACACTACGCCACCGCGACGTCGTGCAAGTGCATCGATAGTCGCTGCAAGGAGAAGTACTCCACCTTGTACGAGGTAGTTGATACCGGAAGCCATCTGCAGGAGACCGAGTCCATTATCAATCATTGAGATAACGACGGCACCGATTGCAGCATGAGCTAAACGTCCACGACCACCGAAGAGGCTAACTCCACCGACAACTGCAGCTGCAACACCAGAGAGAACAATTGTTCGTCCTGCAGAACCATCAACGCTACCGATACGGCTGGCATGGAAGACACCAGAGATAACAGCGAAGAATGCACAGATAACAAATGCTGCGATACGAATTCTGACGACATCGATACCGGCGCGGCGCGCTGCTTCGGGATTGCCACCTACAGCATAGAGGTGGCGCCCAAAACGAGTGCGATCAAGAACATAAGTGCCGATAAAGAGAATCGCGATGGTGATTGGGACAACGATAGGTACGCCGAGAATTGGAATTGACCCCTGGCTACGGTTCTGATTAAGGAAGTAGACGGAAATTGATCCAATCAGGCCAAGACCTGCAAGCTTCATATAAACGATTGAAATAGGCTTATTTACAAGGCCTAGAACTGAACGTCGGCGACGATCAAAGATCGCAATTACATAAGCAAGGCCAAGTGAGATCACAATCATCGCCCAACCACCCCATTGCGGAAGGTTCTGGTTCATGATGGCGAGCACCTTTGTATCTTCTACACGGTAAACGCCACCTTCTCCGAGAAGAACCAGCTGCATACCTTGGAAGCCTAAGAAGAATGCAAGTGTCACTACGAATGATGGAACTCCGATTTTGGCAACCATAAATCCTATGACAAACCCAATCACCATGCCAACTGCAAAGGCTGCTAGCATCGCAGGCAGAAGTGCCCAGCCTTGAACCTTCACCAATTGAATATAGACAGCCATCGCCACACCTGCTGTTACGCCAGCAGCGAGATCAATCTCTGCCAACAAAATTACAAAGACGAGTGCAGCGGCAAGCATGGTGAGCTCTGCTGATTGCACAAAGAGATTTGCAAAGTTGAGCTTGGTAATAAAGAACGGGCTAGCAATCTGGAACATCACTGTGAGGACGAGGATGGCAAAGATCGCAGGGACAGATCCCATCTCGCCGCCCCTGAGGCGACGAAGGTATGAAGTTAATTGATCTTTTACCGTTCCTTCATGGCCGCTTGCCAATGAGTCGACTAGCTGTGACATTAGAGAGCTCCTTCTTGTGTCTTAGCGCCGGTGATGTATGCAACGACTTCATCGTAATTTGTCTCTTTAGCGTTGAGGTTTGCCACCATCTTACCTAAGTAGAGAACTGAAATTTGATGTGCAATCTTAAAAACATCGCCAAGGTTGTGGCTGATGATGATGACAGCGACGCCTTGTTCAGCTAAGCGCTTTACCAACTTAAGAACCTGCTCAGTCTGAGCAACACCGAGGGCTGCAGTTGGCTCATCGAGAATAACGAGCTTTGCTTCGCGGAGCACAGAGCGGGCAATTGCCACTGTCTGACGCTGGCCACCGGAGAGTGAAGAAACCTTCTGGCGTACTGATTTAACAGTCTTTACTGAGAGGCTCTGCAGTGCTTTTGTAGCACGGAGCTCCATCTCAGGTTCATTGAGTGTTCCGGACTTAATATCTTCTTTTCCAAGAAACATATTTTGAACAATGTCGAGGTTTTCGCAAAGTGCGAGATCTTGATACACAACTTCGATTCCGAGATTTCCGGCATCTGTTGGTGAGCTGATTACAACAGGGGAACCTGCGAAACGCACATAGCCTTCATCGAAAGGTTGGACTCCGGAGAGCGCCTTGATCAATGTGGACTTACCGGCGCCGTTATCGCCTACGAGTGCGGTGACCTGCCCAGCATAGGCAGAGAAATCGATACCTTTAAGAACATCAACCGGTCCAAAGCTTTTGCGGACTCCGGTGAGTTCGATTACTGGAACTGATGCAGTCACCTTTTACTCATTTCTATAACTTGTTCTAGCTCTATAAACCATTTAACTCTGTAAACCTAGAGAGGAACCTAGCACCATGCGGTACTAGGTTCCCCTTCAAGATTTTCCTTCATCCATGTTAATTCATTGAATTAACTCACATGAAAGTATTACTTAACACCGTACTTTGCACATGCTGCCTTAACAGCTGCAGTACAGATGTCCTTTGCCTTTGCATCTCCAGCCTTAACAACATCCTTGACGTTGTTCTGCTTGATCAAGATTGGTGTTGATGCGAAGAATGGTGTTCCGTCAGCAAGCTTCTTTGGAGCCTTTGGTGACTTACCTTGGAGCAACTGAACAGCGAGATCTGCTGCAACCTTTGCCTCAACCTTGAATGGCTTGTAGACAGTAGCTGTCTGGTATCCAAGGAGAACGTTCTGAAGACCTGCTACAGATGCGTCCTGGCCTGAGATAACTGCCTTCTGGTTATTCTTGTTAAGGATTGTGATGATAGAAGCAGCGTTGTTGTCGTTAGGTGCGAGAACAGCGTCGACCTTTCCCTTAACAGCTGTGTAAGCCTGCTCGAAGTATGTGCCCGCTGTTGGTCCATCCCATGTGCCCTTCATCGTGAAAGCTGGCTTTGCGCCTGCCTTCTTAAGAACTGCAAGTGCTCCGTCAAGGAACATCTTTGCGTTTCCGTCAGCAGGATCTCCTGATGAGTAAACGATGCTTGCCTTCTTGATGTCCTTCTTTGCAGCCTTGAGGCCGTCAACAATTGTCTGGCCCTGGAATGCGCCAACAGTTGTGTTATCGAATGAGACATAATATGAAGCGCCAGCGATTGGGCGGTCGTAAGCAATTACAGGAATGCCCTGTGACTTTGCCTTAGTTGCAACTGCTGCACCTGCACCCTGGTAGTCAACAAGAATCATGACGCCGCAACCCTTAGCGAGCTGCTGATCTGCGATTGTTGCAAACTTTGCAGTGTCCTTCTGTGCATTCTGAATATCTGTTTCGAATCCAGCCTTCTTCAAGATTGACTCGAGTGCTGGGCGATCGCCTGGCTCCCAACGAGTTCCTGAATCTGAATCTGGAAGGATTACGCAAGCACTCTTGCTTGCAGCTTCTGATGCTGTTACACCTGTCAATGCAACTGCTGTTGAAGCAATAGCAACGAGGGCAACCTTGATGGTCTTCTTCATCAAATGAATTACCTTTCATAATGTCCCAGCGCGCACAGGAAATCCCGAGAGAGCTAGGAACTGATTTGGATGAAGGCTAACCCTCACCCCAGAAAGGCGCTAGATGGGCTATGCGTGGGGTGAGATAACGGTTTGATAACTCTTGATTTATGCGGAGGCAACCCAGAGCGAGGCGATGTGATCGGGGACTTCGGACATTTGGCCCGCGTAAAACTTGATCTCCGACTTATCCAAAATCTGCCAAGCGCGACTTGAGGCGAGCAGGGCCCGCAAGAAAACTTTTCCTTCAATCTCTGCGACGTGATTACCGAGGCAGGTGTGGGGTCCAAAGCCAAAGCTCAGATGCGGATTACGGGTCCGCTCTAAGTTGAGTTGATATGGATTTTCAAAGACTGACTCATCAAAGTTTCCAGAGAGAAAATTGATTTGCACATATCGATCTGCCGGAAGTTCATCTGCTTGGCTTTCGGGCACAGTAGTTCTTGCCATCGCTGGAAGTGGAGTAAGAAATCTTAAGTACTCTTGAATAGCGCCATCAATCAGTTCTGGCTTGCTTCTTAAAAGTTCAACATCAGCAGGCTTCTCTGCAAAATGCCAGACCATTCCAGTGAGCAGTTTGACGACAGTATCTCGACCACCGGCAAGCATTACTCCAGCAATTCCTTTGAACTCAACTTCAGAGATTTGTTCTCCATCAATTTTCAACTGAGCGATCTTGCTCCAAATATCTTCCGAAGGTGTAGCGATAGCTTCGGCATAAACTCGATCAAGATAACCATGGAGCAAATCACCGCTGCGAGTTGGTCCGGCCGCCGTCCAAACATCGGGACCCCATGAAATCCATTCGGCAACATCTTGTGGGCGTCCATAAAGGATTCCTAAATTCTCCATAACGAGTGGGAGTGCAAGCTGACTAACAACCTCGCCTCCGCCTTGATCAAAGAAATTTGTGATTGCAGTGCGAGAGGTTTCTTCAAATTCCTTGAGGTGTTTCTCGACAGCGGGTCTGACAAAGAAAGGAGTAAGAGCTGTTCGATATAAGTGGTGGCGCGGTGGATCCACTTCGAGCGGAAGCTGGCGATAGTCACGAACATCGGCGTCGCCTTGTAAATCTGAAGAATATTCGGAGGTGTTGCGAAGGGCTTCTCTAACCGCTTTATGTCCAGAGATTTGATGCGTGATTGGTACTTTCACAACAGCCATAGTGTGACCATAATTTGAGGCCTAGAGAGAGTCAAGGGTTCCCGATGTCCACTATGTCTGCAGTTGCAATCTTTCCCAGTATTGCGACTAATGATCTTGAGAAATTCAAAGAACTTATCTCGGAGATGCTTCTCGTCATAAAGAAACAGGAGTCAATCCTTCGATATGAAATCTTCTTTAACGCTGACTCAACTCGATGCGTCGTGCTTGAAGAATATTCAGATCCTGCCGGCGTAATCGAGCACGTCAATAAGAATGCCGAAATTCTTGCTCGCCTAGTTGCTTTGGGTGGCGCGATTGATGGAAGCGTTTTTCCCATGAGCCAAGAAGGGGAGGCTCTCGCCGAAATTAGAGCGGGATGGGATACGAAGATTCATTCGTATTTTGCGGGCAAGAGATAAGTGGGCCCTGTCGGGCTCGAACCGACGACTCACGGATTAAAAGTCCGTTGCTCTACCGGCTGAGCTATAGGCCCCACTAAAGAACTAACGCTATTGCTGCGTTAGAACGCGAACTTTATCACCTCAGCGGCCGCGGCTAGCACGCAGTAATCGGTCACGGATAGCGACAGAGATGTCATTTCCGGCTGGTTGCGCGACCACAACCCTGGCTAGTTCCTGTTGATCTGCGCTACGAAGTGCGGTGTACAAAAGACGTGCAAACTCTTCATTGTTCTGTGGTGATGCAAGGCGCACGACACCTGCAGGAGTTTCAATGTTCGCAAGTGCAATAAATCCATCACCGCTTTCTGGCGCGATATCAAGGACCACCTTTGCTGCAGGTGAGTAATGATTTTCAAGCGACCCGCTAACTCGGATATCTGAAATTCCATCTGCAAGTGAAAGTCCCGTTAGATCTTCAATCATCTCTTCAGTAATTGCACCGGGGCGAAGAATCTTTGGAAGTTCTCCTGTGCAATCAATAATCGTTGATTCAACTCCTACCTGCGATGGCCCACCATCGAGAATTAGATCGCTCTCTTCTAAATACTCAGAAAGCTCTGCAGTTACCGCAGCACTAGTGGTTGGCGAAACATGGCCAAAGCGATTCGCACTAGGAGCCGCAATTCCTTTTCCGCCAATCTTCTTAAACTCATTGAGCAACGCCAATGCGATGACATGGTCTGGAACGCGCAATCCAACAGTCTCTTGTCCACCTGTGATGAAATCTTTGGCAAGTGCACTTCGCTTCAAAATCAGCGTCATTGGCCCAGGCCAGAAATTGCGGGCTAATGCAATTGCGTAATCAGGAATCTCATCTGACCATTCGGCAATATCTTGCATATCGCCAAGGTGAACAATCAACGGGTGGTCTGCTGGGCGGCCCTTTGCTTTGTAAATTCTGGCAACGGCGTCAGGGTTGGTTGCATCGGCGCCAAGTCCGTAGACAGTTTCCGTAGGGAAAGCCACGAGTGAACCGGCCTTTAACTGTTCTGCGGCGCGAGCCATCGCATCTGCAGTGCAGTTAGATACGAATTGCCCGTTACTCATAAGTGCAATTATCCCGCCTTTTTGCGAGAAGATAACCACATGGCGCAGCGCATCAAGGTTATGCAGATCATCGCCCGCATGAATGTGGGTGGTCCTGCCGTCATTGTGGCTGAATTGATGCGCGGTCTTGATTCCAGCAAATTTGAGCAGGTATTGATAACCGGATATTGCGATGAGACTGAAGCCGATTATCTTGATGAAGTTGCAACAGATATCAAGGCAACTCGCATCGCGGGCCTTGGTCGTTCAGTTTCACCAATCTCTGATTTAAAAGCATTTATCGGATTAGTCGCAACGATTCGTAAATTCAATCCTGATGTTATTCATACTCATACAGCTAAGGCTGGAGTCCTGGGTCGACTTGCTTCAATCATCGCCGGACGCAGAGCTACAAGAATTCATACATTCCACGGCCACTTGCTTCATGGATATTTCTCTGGCTGGAAGGTAAAGCTTGTTATTGCTATTGAGAAATTCTTGGCTGGCAAAACAGATCGCCTGATCGCGATTGGTAACGAAGTTAAGAATGACTTGCTTGCAGTCGGCGTTGGTAAAGCCTCGCAATACAGCGTCTTCTTTCCCGGACTGCCAGAGCCAAAGACTTTAGATAAAGCAGCACTTCGTAAAGAACTCGAGCTCGACCCAGCCGCTATTTACTGCACCTTTGTCGGTCGCTTAACTCAGATTAAGAGACCAGATCGATTGCTCGATATTGCAGCACAGATGGTTGATCGAAAAGTCGCGGTGAACTTCCTAGTTGCTGGTGAGGGCGAACTATTCGAAGAGTGCAAGGAACGCGCACGCCGCGAGAACCTTCCTGTGACTTTCCTCGGGTGGCGTAAAGATATTGATAACTTATTTGCAGCAAGCGATATCGCAATTCTGACTAGCGATAATGAAGGTATTCCACTGACCTTGATTCAAGCAGCTCAAGCAGGTTTGCCGATAGTCGCCCCAGCAGTTGGTTCGATCTCAGATATCGTCGAAAACGATGTCACTGGCTTTCTGACTGCGCCTCAAGCAGGAGCAATGGCAAGTGCATTATCTGCACTGGTTACGGATTCCGCGCTCAGAAGTAAGTTTGGCGCTGCCGGAAAGAAGCGCGCTCACGAGTATTTCTCATTGGATCGGATGCTCCGAGATCACACAGGAATCTATAACGCTTAACACAGCAAATAAGAGATAATAGGTACATGACTACTCGTAAACGCATCTCAGCAATCGCCGCACTGACAATCGCAATGGCGGCGGTAATCGCTCCATCGGCACAGGCTGCCTCACCTCGTTATATCACTGTGAACTCACAGGGCTCTGTAAAGGTGGTTCCAGATGCAGTACGAATCAACGCGACTTCAACCAATGTAGGCGCCACAAGTAAAGAGGCGCTAGCTGCGACAGCAAAAACTTCTGCAGCTGTTCGTGCTGCGCTATTGGCGGCAAAAATCGATAAGAAAGATATTGCAACTCAGAGCGTTTCTATAAACCCTGAATATAAGTACGAGAACAACACTTCTACCCTTATTGGATATCGCGCTTCTCAATCTTTCACTATCGTCGTAAGAGCAGCTAGCACTGCAGGCGATGTGGTTGATTCAATCGTTGCAGCAGGTGGGGATAGCCTTCAACTCAACGGAGCAACACCATTTGTTTTAGATAATTCAAAGGCAACAACTGCAGCTCGAACAACAGCGGTTAAGAATGCGCGAGCAAAGGCTGCTTCATATGCATCTCTGCTCGGTGTAAAGCTTGGCAAAGTTACATATTTAATTGAGAACTCATCACCGACTCCATATGTTCCAGTGATGGCAGTTGCAAAGAGCGAATCTGCAGATGCCACAGTCATTGATCTGGGCGAAGAAGATGTTTCTGTCTCAGTCACCGTGAAGTGGGCGCTGCTCTAAAAAGAGCCTTATTTACTCGCATTTTTTAGGCGAGTTTGGTCGTGCACGCTTAAGAAGGTACGATTTGCGAGCCTCAAACGTCCCCATCGTCTAGGGGCCTAGGACATCGCCCTTTCACGGCGGTAACACGGGTTCGAATCCCGTTGGGGGCACCAGAGGCAACTTGCAGTAAAAGAAGTAACGGCTTTGATTTATCAAGGCCCGGTAGCGCAGTTGGTTAGCGCGCCGCCCTGTCACGGCGGAGGTCGCGGGTTCAAGTCCCGTCCGGGTCGCGAAAGTAGAGAGTGTCCACACGCTCTCTACTTTTTTTAAAGTATGACCACAATTAAATAATGGCTCGGTAGCTCAGTTGGTACGAGCGCGCGACTGAAAATCGTGAGGTCGACAGTTCGATCCTGTCCCGAGCCACAAGTATTAATTTTTAGCGAATTTAATGACCTCAGGGCTAATCATCTTTGCGAATTCTTCAAAGGTGATTCCATATACATTCTGGAATGCTTTGAATACATCCCCTCCACCAAGTTTTCCGTTTTCTTTCAAGAAATCCACAAAACCATCATGGCCCTTGGCGGCAACTAAACGAGCCGTTGCATACGCACCAGTGAAGTACCAATGACCCGGAAGCAACTTACTGTCTTTCATCGCATCAACGAGATATGAATACATCTGGTCGTTTGTTGCATTTAATAATCCGTTGATGGTTTCGCTACTCTGATACTTACTAGCGCGGTATCGCTGCCAGTTCTTTGCCGCGTCACTCGCTGTGCTGGCATAAGTGACTCCGTAATAATCCGCTGATCCTTCTGAAAATAGAGATGGAACATTTCCGAATTTTCCACCTGATGCTTCTTTGAAAAGCCCAATTTGAACCACATGCGCATACTCATGCGGCGTAAATTTCTTGATACCGATATTTTCGTATCCACCCGCATTACTCGCGATACAACCCCAAAAGAATGGTTGAGGATCATTTTTCGCAGCGCCTTGGTTGCAGTTTTCTCCGTTGCGATTCCAAGTCTCTTTTGAGCTATCAAAATCGCTTCCGAATTCATTCTTCTGCCACTGCTCCTTCATAAATTCGTAGTCCTGCACTTCTGCAAGTGCGACCACCAGAGGTTTTGTGGGTTTGAAATCTTTACTCCATAGAACCATTGCAGTCTTTAGCGGTTGGATGTAGAGATCGGCCAAAGTCTTGCTCGTGTTTGGGCCGATCAAGAGTTCAACAGGAAGAACTTCATTTACGCCGGCTGTATATTTACGTTCCGCGCTATCGGCGATAGCCAAGATCTCTTCTACCGAATTTGCTGGCTGTGTCAGAGGCCAAGAGGCTGGAACTCTAACTAGCTCGGACTTGGTTTTGGTTGCTACCCACTTCTTCTTGCCTGAAACTAGCTGGCACTTGAACTTTGGGCTCTTAGTTGGTGATAGCTGACCAATCTTGGCGCATGTGGCTCCAGCTTTAACCGCGGCATTTGCACTTGGAAGTTGAACTACTAATGCAAGTGACAGTACAAGGAGAGATGCCTTTAAAGTCTTCATTGCAAAATGCTACAACTCAAGCTTCGGGTTTTCACCAATTAACTCTTCAAGTTTTACTTGGAGAGTTTTTTCATCTCCATCGATTAAAAGTCTTTTATCGCGCCCAAGTTCACCGTAAACAATTGTGAAATCTCGAGCGCGCAAACCAAAGGCAGAAGCCAACTCTTTAATAACTGCTTGATTTGCCTTGCCATCTACCGCTGGGGCTTGAACTGCGACAACAAGCCGTGGAGGTTCGCCGACAGAGCCACCGACTTTATTGCGAGATGAATTTGGTCTAACTCGTATCTCAAGAAGAAACGACACCGCAGAGAGATTTAGCCTGCAGAACCTGAGCCTGATGGGCCAGCTTTGCGCTGAACTTGTGGAGCGCCACCGCTGCGTTGTCCGCCACGAATCTTTGATCCAGATTCAGAGTGTGTCTGAGTTCCTGGAGCACCCTTCTTATTCTTCTTCGCTTCAAGGGCTGCAAGCATTCTTGCTTTCATATCATCATTTTTATCGGACATGGTTGAAGTCTACCCCTCTGAAGGAATGCGTAAGAAGTAAATGAGCATTGCGACCCAAGTAATCGCGCCGAAAATTGTTAGCTGCGTGCCCAAGGTATCTGGCCAGATATAAATAGAAGTCGCTATAGCGCCATAAACACCTGCAAAGCCCCACAAGGTAAATGCAGTGATTCTGCGGTTTAAGCCTTTGCGCATTAATCGGTGCGACAAGTGATCGCGTCCACCTTGGAATGGAGAGATGCCTCGATAAAGACGTGAAATAACAGCAACGGTTGTATCAAGAATTGGAGTCGCCATTAGGAATAGCGGAATCGCAAGAGATTTATATGCAGGGATAACTCCTGGGCTTAAACGAATAGTAAGAACCGAGATGATGATTCCAAGGAAGAGCGAACCTGCATCGCCCATGTAGATCTTTGCTGGATGGCGATTCCACAGCAGGAAGCCCGCTGTGGCACCTGCAGTAACGATCGCAAGTGCGCTGACCAAGACTTGCTGGCGATCGTAGGCGATAAAGAAGAGGAAGAAGGTAATAACGGCGACCGTTCCCGCTGCTCCCCCGTCATGATTATCGAAGAAGTTGATGGAGTTACAAACACCAACAATCCAGATGACAGTGATCGCGTAATTGAGAAGGTGGTTTTCGAAAGCAAATCCCATTGTGTCTGTCACGGTCAGAATGACGGCGACGATAATTCCGGTAAATGTCTGTGCAACAAGTCGCGGCCATGGTTCGAGTCCTTTGAGGTCATCGATCAGTCCCATTATTGAAATCGCAACAGCTGGGACAAGTACAAAGCTCGCTAACTTAAATGTCTGCCAAGAAAAATCAACAGCGAGCATCGCACCGTATGAGGCTGCAAGGATTCCGATGGCAATCGCAACCCCGCCTAAATACGGAACCGGTTCTTTCTGAACTTTGCGAGCAATCGTTGGAGCATCAACTGCTTCTACCCGAAGTGCCAGTTTACGAATAGGCGCGGTTATAACTCCGACAAAAACCATCGTGAGAAAACCTAGTAAGAAAAATTGCGCGATTGAATAACTCATAAGCTTTTAAATTTTTACTTCTGGACCTTGAAATAATTTTGACGAAGATCATCGACTTCGGATTTACGGTAACGGCGATGTCCACCCAGTGTTCGAATTGAGGTGAGCTTTCCAGCCTTTGCCCAACGAGTAACTGTCTTTGGGTCGACGCCGAATAAATCTGCGACCTCGCGAGGGGTTAGAAGCACTTCTGCATCAGGCAGACGATTCATATATTTCCCCCATTAAAGCTGGCCAACGAGTGTCCGTTTTAGCCGTTATGTCGCGAAGTATTCACCAATGCCACGCTCGTGGCAATACGCCAATTTGTTGCAGAACTAAATTGCAGATTCGTACGCTTGAACCATGCGCCAGCGTGAAACGAGGCGCTCGTAACCCTCGCCGGCAACTGCGCCATCTGCAGCTTCTAGTCCAGACAAACTATGTGCAACATCCTCGATTGAAGAATCGGCATCGAGTCCGTCATTACCTTTTTCAATCAGCGCCGCCTCTAGATATGCAGCGAGCCCGCCGTAATCCAATTCAACGAGAGAGCCCGCATCAAAGAGCTCGAGCCAATCGAGCAGATTCTCAATCTCTTGCTCGACAGGACCTTCACCAAATGCGCCGAGGACTATTTCGTGGGAACGAGTAGCTCGCTCGCGAGCCTTCGCCATCGTTGTGCGAACGATGCAAAATGCACCGTCATCATCTTTCCCGCGAAATCTTTCATCTGGGGTAAAGAGTGAGAACCAGCGAGGTGGGATTACCCAATTTTCTGTGATGATGTGCGGAACGCGATCTTCAAGGAGATCGACACCGGTTGTGATTACCTCTTCAAGGGATTGCGGAATAAAGAACGGTGTAATGGAAGATGGAAGTGAATCCTTGAAATCATCGAGGGCTGCCCAACAGCGAGTTGCCGTTGACCACGGTGAGACATAACGAACGCCATCAATATCGAGAATGTGCGCACCATCGGGGCGAACTGCAGGTGGTTCAGGAAAGACTAAACGTCGTAGCGCGAGCGCTTGTTCTTCGCGGCGAGTATCAACTGACGCATCGAGATCCTGCCAACGCAATTGATCACTTACATCGAATGCTTCAAGTGGTTCGTAAATTCGCAGAGATGCGACATACGGAGTTGGTTTCACAGATCAGCGACTATTAAGCGCGTGGGATGTAATTGCCTTCAGCAAAAGGATCGTCATCATCCTGGTTCTGCTGATTTGGGGTATCCCCGTGAAGTTCCTTCGCGAGGCGATCGATATCCATCTCCTGAGAGTTGTACTTCAAATCGCGAGCAACTTTGGTCTGCTTTGCTTTTGCACGGCCGCGACCCATGGGCGACCTCCTTACGATTAGCTAGCGTGTCAGGCGGGTAGGTTATCGCGCCTTGGCGCCGGACTCCAAAGCAACGGCAAATGAGCGCGTTTTGGCCTTATGGCGCAGGGCGAAGTAGCCCATGACCTGAAGGAAGAGGCTCAGAGACATGGTAGGAATACGGAATCGGTGGTCTCCGATGGTGCCCATAGATACGAGCCAGGAGATCACAACCGGTACGAATGTTAGATATGCGATGTTGGCATAGATGCCCTTCATTGAGCGGAGCCAGAAGAATCCGATGAAGAAGAGTGAGATGCCGCCGACAACCCAGAAGAATGAGATTCCCTTACCGACTGATTTATAGATCAAATCGTTTCCGGATTGGCTTCCCTTTGCAATATTTACAATTGGATTGACCTTCAGCCACGGGTTGCGAGCCATCGTTCCATTTACGAGTGGGCCTGACCATGGTGTCCAGTAGTACCAACCTTTCTTCACGAAGAGCTTTCCTGATTTCACTGGATTCTGTGCGTACCACTTGATAACGCACTTAACGACATCGTTATCCGAAACAGTTGTTGCAGGTGGAACTGGTTCGCAAGGAACATCAGGACCTGTGTGCTGATATCCACCAGTTGTCTGAGGGCCTGCTCCAAGTTTCATTGTGACACCAAGGTTTGTAGAAATCACTGGTTTATCGATTGAAGCGATATTGCGCTGAATAAGAATGGCTGGAGCGATTGCCATTACGCCGATGACACCGATCAAAACAAGTGCCTGAACTTTGCGGCTCTTATACATAAGCGCCCAAATAACAGCGATCACGATTGTGGTCAGAATCCAGCGTGGCTGCATAAATGTTGCAAGGGCTGAAAAGGCACCAACGCCAATAACTCGGATTACTAATCCACGGTCGTTAGGGCTCTGCTTTGATTTAATAATTAATCCGACGACCATCAACATGCATGCAGCGATTGGGCTCTCATATCCCACTGCCATCGAACTAAGTGAAAGCGTTGGGTTAAATGCCAGAGCCACACCAATAAGGAACATATATGGGCGCAACTTTGTATCGCGAAGTTGCTTCACAAAGTAGTAGCTCGCATACGCGTAGAAGATTGATTGCAAGAACGAGATGATCCACAAAATATTTGAAACTGAAATTTTGGTGAGGAACCAGATAAGAATTGGATAGCCAGCAGGCCAGTAGGACAAGATGCTCTTCTCGGAGAAATAACCTTCTGCAATAAGTCCATCAACGCCAGATAGGTAATTCTCGCCATCGGCGCCTAGCCATCCACCATTAGGTGTATTGGCCATCGTGATTAGCTTGATCAAGAATCCAAGTACCGGGATAGCGATGAGATAAAAGTTAACTTTCTTATCTTGCTTTGCCTGCCCTTGACGAGCGATCTTCGATTTGCTGGCCATGATTCTTATCCTCCGTATTGAGAGACCAAGTATGAACGAGGCGCGCTGCTATCGGTTGAAGGCTCAACGGCGCCTGCTATCCAAGCTTTCATTCCACGTGCGGCAAGTGAGCGAATAACAAGGTCACCAATAGATGGGTCAACGATTGCGCTCATGCCGATACCGCAATTCCATGTTCGTTCCATATCTTCTTGCGGAACAGATGCGACCTCTGCAAGGAATTTTGTAGCTGCAGGCAATTGCCATGTAGATCGATCGTACTTTGCTGTCAATCCTGCAGGAATAACGCGAGCAGTGTTATCAGCCAATCCACCGCCAGTGATGTGGCTAAAGGTGCGAAGTTTTTCTCCTTGAGCCTTCATCAGCGCTAAGCAATCGAGTGTATAAATTTCTGTGGGAGTTAAGAGAATTTCGCCAAGGCTCTGGCTAAAGCCGTCGTAAGTCTTATTGAGATCTAACTTCTGGCTGGCAAGAATATGGCGGATAAGTGAATACCCGTTTGCATGGAAACCACTTGCTGGCATAGCAATAATTAAATCGCCAGCCTTTACCTTTGCAGCACTTAATTGCTTCTCGGCATCAACAACACCCGTTGCAGCACCTGCAATATCAAATTCATCTTCATCTAATAAACCTGGGTGTTCTGCAGTTTCTCCACCGACAAGCGCCGTTCCTGCCTTTTCGCAACCACGAGCAATGCCGCCAACAATCT
This sequence comes from Candidatus Nanopelagicaceae bacterium, assembly GCA_965268205.1. Lineage (GTDB taxonomy): Bacteria > Actinomycetota > Actinomycetes > Nanopelagicales > Nanopelagicaceae > Planktophila. The sequence continues at coordinate 1,344,196 of OZ254161.1, forward strand.
CTGCAATGCGCTCTGGAATTACTTTTCCAACTGCAATGTAATCGGTCATAAAGAGCGGCTCTGCGCCACAGACAACCAAGTCATCGACAACCATGGCAACAAGATCTTCACCGATGGTGTCGTACTTACCCAACTGGCGAGCAATTTCAGTCTTCGTTCCAACGCCATCTGTTGATGTCGCAAGAAGTGGTTGCTTCATATCTTTCAGGGCTGATGCATCGAAGAGACCAGCGAATCCACCAATGCCACCCATGACCTCGGGGCGAGATGCGCGGGCAATCGATGTCTTCATTAACTCGACAGCGCGGTCTCCGGCATCGATATCTACGCCTGAATCTTTATAGGTTGCCATTAATTATTAACCTCGGTGATCTCTAGACGCATCTTGCCTTCGGACATATCAGTTGGAATTGCAATTGGATATTCACCTGAGAAACAAGCCATACAGAGCTTCTCTTTAGGAACGTGGGTAGCTTCGATCAAGCCTTGCTCAGAAACGTATGCAAGTGAATCTGCGCCGATAGATCTGCGGATTTCTTCGACTTCCAGGCCACTTGCAATCAGCTCTGCGCGAGTTGCAAAATCAATTCCGTAGAAACATGGCCATTTCACTGGTGGCGATGAAATGCGTACGTGGATTTCAAGTGCTCCTGCTTCACGCAACATACGAACAAGGGCGCGCTGAGTATTTCCGCGAACAATCGAGTCATCAACAACGATGATGCGCTTGCCTTCAATAATTTCACGAAGTGGGTTGAGCTTTAATCGAATACCGAGCTGGCGAATGGTCTGCGATGGCTGAATAAATGTGCGACCAACATATGAATTCTTAACAAGACCAAGTCCGTAAGGAATTCCTGATTCTTTTGCATATCCAATTGCCGCTGGTGTTCCAGATTCCGGAACTGGAATTACAAGATCTGCCTCAACTGGCGCTTCAATTGCAAGGCGCTGTCCAATTCGACCGCGAACAGCGTGAATGCTTTGTGCAGCAATAGTTGTGTCGGGACGAGCAAGGTAGACATATTCAAAGATGCAACCCTTTGGTTCAGGAGTTGCCCACATCTGCGAACGGATTCCTTCTTCATTAATCGCAAGGAATTCACCTGGTTCTACTTCACGTACAAATGCTGCTCCAACGATATCGAGAGCCGCAGTTTCAGATGCAACTACCCAACCGCGTTCTAGCTTTCCGATTACTAATGGGCGAACTCCATGGCGATCGCGAGCTGCATACAAAGTATGTTCATCCATAAAGACGAGCGAGAATGCGCCTTCAAGCTTTGGCAGAACAGCTAGCGCACTTGCTTCGACATTCTTCTCATCCTGCAAACCGATAAGTGCCGTCATGATTTCTGTATCTGTCGTTGCACCGCGTTCGTTCTTTGGTGCATCTACCTCTAACTTCTGAACAAGTTCGGCTAAAGAACCTGTATTTGTTAGGTTTCCATTGTGGGCTAAAGCGAGCGTTCCGTACTTAGTAGGTCGCAAAGTTGGCTGAGCATTTACCCATGAGCTTGAACCTGTGGTGCTGTATCGACAATGGCCAATTGCAAGATTTCCAACTAGCGATGCCAAATCAGATTCTGTAAAGACCTGGGAAACAAGTCCCATATCTTTGAAGATAACGATGCGTTCTCCATCAGATGTTGCGATACCAGCAGACTCTTGTCCACGATGTTGCAGCGCATAGAGGCCGTAGAAAGTTAGCTTTGCGACTTCTTCGTCAGGTGCCCACACACCAAAGACACCGCAGGCATCTTGAGGTCCGCGATCTTCATCGAAGAGGTTGTGATTTAACAATCCATCTGGGCGACGGCTCATGGCGCAATCCTAAGTGGTAGAAGTGAAGTTAGATCAGCGCGGATTCCTGAAGCGATAATGCGCCCTTGTTCCATTGCATCAGCCCAGCTCTCTTCACCGCGGGCAAGTGCAAGCCAAGTCTGGGCATCCATCTCGATCACATTCGCAGGCGTTCCTCGAGTATGGGTTGGTCCATCGCCGCATTGAATTGCAGCATACGGTGGGACTCGAACTTCGATTGCGCGACCAGGAGATATCTCAGAGAGAACGGCAAGAGTTGCCTTTACCTCTTCTAATATCTTCAGATCGCGCATTCGTTATCCAAACAACTTCGGGAAAGTTTCGGTATGTGCCTTGCGAAGTTCTGCCAATGGAATAATTGCACCATTGATTGTCAGTGAATCTCCGCCGGTATTTCCAATCTTTGTAAGAGTTATCTTCTGCGAAGCGGCTTCTGACGTAAGGGCTGCAACTTGTGCCGATTCCACGGCAACAACAACTCGACCAGGGGTCTCACTCAAAAGCGCCATTCCGACGTTCTCGAGATCAATTGTTGCGCCAACGTTGTAACGCAGAACCATCTCTGTCAACGTTGCGGCTAATCCACCTTGGCTTAAGTCATGAGCTGCCGCGAAAATCTTCTTCGTGCGGCCCGCAACAAGAAGATCAATCAAACGCATCTCGCGTTGTAAATCTGCAGTTGGTGCAACGCCACCGCGTTGTCCGTGCATATATGCCCACTCGCTGCCAGCTAGATCATCGTTGGTATCGCCCAATAGAAATAGCTCAAGACCAGCGCGATCAAATGACATTGGAGTCCTTGTACGAACATCATCTATAACGCCAAGTACGCCGATTACCGGAGTCGGCAGAATCGCAACTGTGCCGGTCTGATTGTAAAACGAAACGTTTCCACCTGTGACCGGTAGACCCATCTCAAGACATCCATCTGCCAAACCGCGCACTGATTCTGCAAATTGCCACATCACACCTGGATCTTCAGGAGATCCGAAGTTGAGACAGTTGGTAACAGCTAGCGGTTTTGCGCCAGCTGTTGCGATATTGCGTGCAGCTTCGGCAAGAGCGAGCTTTGCACCTTCGTAAGGATTCAAATAAGACCAGTTAGCGTTTGCATCAGTTGCAATGGCAACACCGAGATGCGTCTTCTCATCGATTCGAACCATTCCTGAATCATCAGGTTGTGCCTGGATCGAATTACCCTGAACATAGCGATCGTATTGATCTGTAACCCATGACTTATCTGCAAGGTTTGGAGTCGCGGCGAGTTTTAGAACAGTTGATTTAATCTCATCAGCTGACTTTGGCAACGGAAGATTGATCACTTCCTTTGCAGCCTGATCAATATATGCAGGCTTTGCAAGTGGGCGGTTATAGACCGGTCCATCATGTGCCACCGTGCGAGGTGGAACATCAACAATCAGCTCGCCATTCCAAGTAATCTCAAGGTGGTTGCCATCGGTAACTTCACCGATAACTGTGACTGTGACATCCCACTTCTCGCAGATTTCCAGGAATCGAGCAATCTTGCTTGGCTCCACAATTGCGCACATACGCTCTTGTGACTCTGACATCAGAATTTCTTCTGGTGAGAGCGATGGATCGCGAAGCGGAACTTTATCGAGCTGAACTTTCATTCCACCTGATCCGCCGGATGCAAGCTCTGATGTTGCACACGATAAACCTGCGCCTCCGAGGTCTTGAATACCAACAACGAGATCTTCTGCGAAGATTTCAAGAGAACATTCGATTAGAACTTTCTCTACAAATGGATCGCCAACTTGAACTGCGGGACGTTTTGCAGGTCCCTTAGATTCAAAAGTCTCTGATGCAAGTACAGATACGCCACCGATGCCATCGCCACCTGTTTTAGCACCGTAGAGCACTACTAAATTGCCTGCTCCGGCAGCCTTTGCGAGCTTGATATCGCTATGTTTCATCACGCCAACACAGAGCGCATTAACGAGTGGATTACCGAGGTATGTCTCATCAAAGACAACTTCTCCGCCGATATTTGGTAGACCTAAGCAATTTCCGTAACCACCAACGCCTGCAACGATTCCGGGCAGAACGCGGCGAGTATCGGCTGCATCTGCAGGTCCAAAGCGAAGTGGATCCATGACTGCAATTGGGCGTGCACCCATTGTCAGAATGTCGCGAACAATTCCCCCAACACCTGTTGCTGCGCCTTGATACGGCTCAATAAATGATGGGTGGTTATGTGATTCGATTTTGAAAGTAACTGCATAGCCCTGTCCAACATCGACAACACCAGCGTTCTCTCCGATTCCAACGAGAAGAGCATCTGTCTTAACTGCTTTCTCGCCAAATTGCTTGAGGTGCACCTTTGAAGATTTATATGAACAGTGCTCAGACCACATCACTGAATACATCGCGAGCTCTGATGAAGTTGGTCTGCGACCTAAGATCTCTTTGATACTTGCATATTCATCAGGCTTTAGACCAAGTTCTGCAAATGGTTGCGCTGTATCCGGATTTGCTTGAGCCTTAGCTACGGTATCGAGTGACATTACTTAACCATCGCTTTCAAGACAGAGGTAAAGAAGCCAAGTCCATCTGCAGATGGCCCAGTCAATGAATCGATTGCATGTTCTGGGTGCGGCATCAAGCCAACAACATTTCCGCGTTCATTGGTGATTCCAGCAATCAGATTACGTGAGCCATTTGGATTCTCGCCAACATAGCGAGCGATGATTCTGCCTTCGCCCTCAAGCATCGCAAGAGTTTCATCATCACACATATAAGCGCCTTCACCATTTTTCAATGGAATCAGAATTTCTTGACCCTTAGAAAACGACGATGTCCACGCTGTATCTGTATTTTCAATTGTGAGCTTCTGATCACGACATAAGAAGTGAAGTTCGTGGTTGCGAGTTAGTGCTCCTGGAATCAAATGCGCTTCCGCAAGCACCTGAAAGCCGTTACAGATACCTAGTAGAGGCATCCCGCCATTTGCGGCATCGATGATGGGTTCCATGACTGGAGAAAAACGAGAGATAGCACCGCAGCGAAGGTAATCACCATAGGAGAAGCCGCCAGGCAAGATGACAGCATCTACGCCATGTAGGTCTGCATCGTTATGCCAGAGTGCAACTGCTTCGCCACCGGCATGACGAACAGCGCGAGCAGCATCTCGATCATCGAGAGTGCCTGGAAAAGTTACAACGCCAATCTTCATCTGCTTACTTCTCTACTCGAACTGTGAAATTTTCGATGACAGGGTTTGAAAGTAATTTCTCAGCAGCTGTTTCAACTTCTGCAAGTTGTGCTGCGGTTGGCTCGCCATCGACCTCAATTTCAAATCGCTTTCCTTGACGAACATCTTTAGCAAAGGTGAAACCTAAGCGAGGAAGTGCTGCAGCAACAGCTTTACCTTGCGGGTCGAGAATCTCGGGCTTTAACATCACATCAACCACGATCTTTGCCATTTTTATCTCCCTGTTAGTTTCTTAGAACTTACTGCCGGTTATTCGTTCAAAAGCATCTGCATATCGCGCAGCTGTCTTTTCAACAATCTCTTCTGGTAAAGCAGGTGGTGGTGATTTCTTATCCCACCCCGATGATGTCAACCAATCGCGCACAAATTGCTTATCAAACGATGGCTGCGACTTACCTGGTGCCCATCCATCGAACTCCCAGAAGCGTGAAGAGTCAGGAGTCAACGCTTCATCACCTAGCGTGATTTCTCCTGCCATATTTAGACCAAATTCAAACTTTGTATCTGCAAGAAGAATTCCACGGCTCTTTGAAAATTCAGCTGCTGTGTCATAGAGCTTGATTGTTAAATCTCGTAGCTCTGCAGCACGATCTGCGCCAACAATCTTCGCTGCAGCCGCGAAATCGATATTTACATCGTGATCACCGATTTCGGCCTTTGTCGCTGGAGTAAAGATTGTCTCTGAAAGCTCTGAACCATCTAATAGCCCTGCAGGCAAAGCGTTTCCGCAGACCTGTTGGTTCTGGGAATACTCAGTTAATCCGCTGCCTGTTAGATATCCACGAGCAACGCACTCGATAGCAAACATCTCGAGAGGCTGAACAATCACTGCGCGATCTGCAACGCTGTCAGGAACCTCATCAGAGATGATGTGGTTCGGAACAATGTCGGCAAGAAGTTCAAACCAGAAGAGTGAGAGCTGAGTAAGGATCGCTCCTTTATTGGGGATCGTTGTTGGCAAAACCCAATCAAATGCCGAGATTCGATCTGATGCAACGAGAAGAATTTCACCTGAATCATTTGTGTACAGGTCGCGTACTTTTCCTGTGCGAAGGTGGCTCCATCCTTCAATCACTGGGGCAGCTGGCGCACCAGCTTTACCGAAGCCGCTCACCTTATGTTGTGTGGTTTGTACTGCGCAGCGGCAGGGTGCGCGGATGTAATCGCATCGATGCGACCAACAACTCGAGCAACTTGTTGGCGAGCATCGCCAGTAAATTCAAGTGGGTTTCCAATTAGTGCATCTAGATCAGCGCGCTTAAGTGGAATACGCGCATCGTCAGAGATCGCATCGAGGAAATTATTTGCCTTTCCTTCACGCATTCCGAGTGCAGCAGCAACTGCATGTTCCTTAATTGCTTCATGTGCGACTTCGCGGCCTACGCCAGCTTTAACTGACGCCATCAAGATCTTTGTTGTTGCTAAGAATGGAAGATAACGATCAAGCTCTGCAGAAATTACTGCAGGGAAGGCACCGAATTCATTGAGAACGGTAAGCATCGTTTCTAGTAAGCCATCGATTGCATAGAAAGCATCAGGCAGAGCAACGCGACGAACAACGCTGCACGAGACATCGCCCTCATTCCATTGATCGCCAGCAAGTTCAGAGACCATCGATGCATAACCGCGCAAGATGACTGTGAGGCCATTTACGCGTTCGCATGAACGCGTATTCATCTTGTGGGGCATCGCAGATGAGCCGACTTGGCCAGCTTTAAATCCTTCAGTGACAAGTTCAGCGCCAGCCATCAAGCGGATTGAAGTTGCTAACGATGATGGTGAAGTCGCGAGCTGAACAAGAGTCGTGACAACGTCGTAATCCAATGAACGTGGATACACCTGACCAGTTGAATCCAGAACGCGATCAAAGCCAAGTTCGGCTGCGATCGAGCTCTCGAGCTTCTGATGCGCATCTGATGATCCAAGTAAATCGATTGAATCTTGCGCAGTTCCGACTGGGCCTTTGATTCCCCGCATTGGGTAACGAGATTGCAGAGATTGCAAGCGCTCGTAGGCAAAGAGAAGTTCTTCTGCCGCAGATGCAAAGCGCTTACCTAGAGTTGTAATTTGTGCAGGAACATTGTGTGAACGCCCTGCAATCGGTTGATCTGCATACTGCGCAGCCTTTGACCCAAGAGAAGCCAGAAGCGCAACAGTTTTGTCGTGAACGATTGCAAGACCATCACGGATCTGGAGCGCTTCAATATTTTCAGTTAAGTCGCGGCTCGTCATTCCGGCATGAATTGCTTCGTGGCCAGCAAGTGCGTTGAATTCTTCGATACGAGCTTTTACATCGTGGCGAGTAATTTTCTCGCGGGCATCGATTGATGCGAGATCAACCTTTGTGACTACCTTTTCGTAATCAGCAATAACTGCATCAGAAATCGCATGTCCCAGCTTTGATTGAGCGCGAGCAACGGCAATCCACAATTTACGTTCGGCGATAATCTTTGATTCGGGCGAGAAGATCTGGCGCATCTCATTCGATGCATAACGATCAGCTAATACGCTCACTGGTGCATTCTCCCTCATTTAATTGCCCTTCTCGGCGACCGACGCATTGAGCGCGATATCTGTACGGTAGAAAGAACCCTCGAGTTGGATCTGCGATATCGCACGGTAGGCGCGGTCGCGAGCTTCTGTCAGATCTGCGCCAGTTCCGGTCACAGTCAGAACTCGACCGCCTGCCGAGAGAAGTGAACCTGCGCTCTGCGATGTACCTGCATGGAAAATTTCCGCTTTATCGATAGTTGGCAGAGTACTAATGGCGCCGCCGACCTTTGGTGACTCTGGATATCCCTGCGCAGCAAGAACAACGGTGACGGCACTTTCTTCGCGCCACTGAAGTACTTCATCATCGAGTGAATCAGTTGCTGCTTTGTAAAGCAACGTTGCAAGAGGCGTTGCAAGACGAGGAATCAAAACTTGCGTCTCTGGATCTCCAAATCGTGCATTAAATTCAATGACGCGGATTCCGTCATCGGTGAGCGCAAGGCCAGCATAGAGAAGGCCAACAAATGGAGTTCCGCGTGCGGCCATTTCTGCAATCATCGGCGCAAGTACATTCTTATATGTATCTTCAACGATATTCGTAGGCGCCCATGGCAGCGGTGAATATGCGCCCATGCCACCAGTGTTTGGACCTTCATCGCCATTGTGTGCGCGTTTGAAATCTTGCGCTGGCTCCATCGGCAAAATATTTCTGCCATCCGAAATTCCGAAGAGTGAAATCTCTGGGCCAGCTAAATACTCTTCAATGACAACTCGCGTGCAGCTAAGTGCATGGTCGAGCGCAACCTGGCGATCATTGGTAACAACAACACCTTTGCCGGCGGCAAGTCCATCATCTTTAACTACATAGGGCGCGCCAAATGTATCGAGCGCTTTCTCAATCTCATCTTGTTTTGTGCAGGTAAAGCTTCGCGCAGTTGGAACCCCAGCATCGCGCATTACGCCCTTTGCAAAATCTTTTGATCCTTCGAGTTGTGCCGCAGCTTTTGATGGCCCAAAGACATGAAAACCGGCTGCTCTCAGTACATCGGCTGCTCCATTAACAAGTGGAACCTCAGGACCAATGACCACAAAATCAACGCTCAACTTCTTTGCGAGTTCGCAGATTGCATCGTTATCTGTAATCGCGAGTGGATGAATAGTTGCAATTGATGCAATACCTGGATTGCCTGGTGCAACATGAAGTTCAGTACATGCTGTATCTGCCTTTAACCCTAGTGCGAGTGCGTGCTCACGACCGCCGCTACCGACTAGGAGGATTTTCATGACTTAGATGAAATCCTTTACGACGATTGTTTGATCGCGCCCCGGACCTACGCCGATTGCACTCATCGGCGCCCCTGAAATTTTCTCCAGGAAGGTGATGTAATCCTGCGCATTCTTAGGAAGATCGCTGATCTTCTTTGCGCCAGAGATATCTTCTTTCCAGCCTGGAAGCATCTCGTAGATTGGCTTTGCATGGTGGAAATCAGATTGTGATGCTGGAAGTTCTTCAACGCGCTTTCCATCAATTTCGTAAGCGACGCAGACAGGAATTTGATCCCATCCTGTAAGGACATCGAGCTTTGTAAGGAAGAAATCTGTAAGTCCGTTTACGCGAACTGCGTAACGTGCAATAGGCGCGTCATACCAACCACAGCGACGTGCACGGCCAGTTGTTACACCGACCTCGCCACCGATTGTGCGAAGTTTCTCGCCAACTTCATCGAAGAGTTCGGTTGGGAATGGACCTGAACCAACGCGAGTTGTGTAGGCCTTAACGATTCCGATAACACGTTCAATCTTTGTTGGTCCGATTCCGGAACCTGTGCAAGCACCACCAGCAGTTGGGTTTGATGAAGTTACGAATGGATATGTTCCGTGATCGACATCGAGAAGTGTTCCTTGTGAACCCTCTAGAAGTACGCGCTTTCCAGCTTTTAACGCGTTGTCGAGAAGCAACACAGTATCTGCGACATATGGACGCAAGATTTCTGCATAACGCAAATACTCTTCAAGAACATCTTCGACTTCAATATCTTTACGGTTGAAGACCTTAATCAAAACCTGATTCTTATCGCGAAGTGCGGCTTCCAACTTCTGACGAAGAATTGATGGATCGAAGAGATCTTGTACGCGAATACCGATGCGGTTGATCTTGTCGGCGTACGCTGGTCCGATTCCGCGACCTGTTGTTCCGATCTTTGATTTACCGAGGAAGCGCTCTGAAACCTTATCGATTGTGCGGTGGTAAGGAGTAATCAAGTGAGCGTTAGTTGAAATAACCAACTTGCTGCAATCGATTCCGCGCTCTGTAAGTCCCTTGATTTCTTCAAGCAATACACCTGGGTCGATAACAACACCATTGGCAATTACTGGAACAACATTGGGAGAGAGAATTCCTGAAGGAAGTAAGTGAAGTGCGTACTTCTGATCACCAATAACAACTGTGTGGCCCGCATTGTTTCCGCCTTGATAGCGAACTACATAATCAACGCGATCACCTAGCAAATCGGTAGCTTTACCCTTGCCCTCATCGCCCCACTGAGCTCCCAGCAGTACTAATGCAGGCATGGATAAAGCCTTTCCGATTCGTAGTTAGTTAATTACTTAAGTAGTGATGTTCCGGTTGAGCGAAGATCTTCGCAAGCAACGCCAACACGAGCAGCGATACCGGCTTCAGCAGCCTTACCCCATGCACGTGGATCGTAAGCCTTCTTATTTCCAACTTCGCCGTCGATCTTAAGAACGCCGTCGTAGTTCTTGAACATATGCTCAACAACTGGGCGAGTAAATGCGTACTGAGTATCTGTATCGATATTCATCTTGATTACGCCGTAATCAAGTGATTCGCGGATCTCTGAAAGTAGTGAACCAGAACCACCGTGGAATACGAGATCCATTGGCTTGCTTCCTGCTGGAAGACCGAGCTTCTTTGCTACAGCCTCTTGAAGAGTCTGAAGAATCTTTGGCTGCAATACAACGTTTCCTGGCTTGTAAACACCGTGAACGTTACCGAATGTTGCTGCAACCATATAGCGCGCATTTGCATCTGTTCCGAGAGTTTCAATTGTGAGAAGAGCATCCTCAGGTGTTGAGTAGAGCTTTGCATCGTGCTTTGCCTCGATACCATCTTCTTCTCCACCGACAACGCCGATTTCAATTTCAAGTACTGTCTTTGCTGCAACAGACTTATCAAGAAGTTCGCGAGCAACCTTCATGTTCTCTGGCATATCCACTGCTGATCCATCCCACATGTGTGAGTTAAAGAGCGGTGACTTGCCTTCCTTGATGCGCTGCGCGCCAATTTCAAGAAGTGGACGCATAAATCCGTCTAGCTTCTCCTTAGGGCAGTGATCTGTGTGAATACCAATGTTGACGTTGTAATTCTTTGCAACAACGTGTGCGAATTCTGCGAGCGCTACTGCGCCATCGACCATGTGCTTAACTGTTGAACCAGATGCGTACTCGGCTCCACCCCAAGAGAATTGAATGATTCCATCGGACTCTGCCTCGGCGAAACCACGAATAGCTCCGATGATTGTCTGTGAAGATGAAACGTTGATTGCTGGATATGCGAATGATCCGGCCTTAGCGCGGTCCAACATTGCTGCATAAACTTCAGGGGTTGCTATTGGCATCTGATGCTCCCAAGTGACTAGAACGGGTGTAAACGCTCTGACGCACCATTGGGTCTAAGTGAGGCTTACGCCTAATCCAACCACCTACCCCCGCGTAAGAAAAATCGGCACACGCATTACGCGGAAGGTAGGTCGGCCCGTTATGGATTACTCAGCCGGCCTAAGGGTGGAGGGTCTTCTGCAGGAAGGTGATGAAGGCGGCGAGCAGGGCTGGGTTGCTCAGAATCTTGAGCAATAGGGCGGTCAAGGCTGTGATTGTCATGGTTCTCCTTTCAAGTAGTCGAAGCAGGTGCGAATAATCAGTCCTTTTACTTCTCGGATCTGCGTGAGAAATGAGTGCTGTTGATAAATAAAGCTCTAGAAAAAATCGTTGACGGACAGTAGCCTCGCTGGCATGAGCGACCAGACTGATTCCATTGAAAATCTCTCGAGCGAGAATAGAACTTTTGCGCCAACGCCAGAATTTGCTGCGCAAGCAAATGCAGATGCTGCGCTGTATGCACATGCCGATAAAGATCGGTTAGCTTTCTGGGAAGAACAAGCTAGCGAACTGATTTGGGAGAAAAAGTGGGATAAGGCGCTCGAGTGGGATGCGCCATTTGCAAAATGGTTTGTCGGCGGAAAAATTAATGCAACGGTTAACGCCCTTGATCGACATGTTGCAGAAGGACATGGCGGTCGTATCGCTTTTCACTTTGAAGGCGAACCTGGCGATACCCGCACGATTTCATACGCTCAGCTACTTACCGATGTCAGTAAGGCAGCCAACGCTCTTACTGAAATTGGTATCAAGTCAGAAGATCGTGTTGCAATTTATATGCCGCTGATTCCTGAAGCAGTAGTTGCAATGCTTGCATGTGCACGTATCGGCGCCATTCACTCAGTTGTATTCGGTGGATTCTCAGCAGATGCTTTGCTCTCTCGAATCCAGGATGCCGATGCGACTCTCGTTATTACCGCAGATGGTGGATTTAGAAAGGGTGCAGGGTTTGCACTTAAGCCAGCGGTCGATGAAGCCCTTAAAGGCGAGACAAATGTTTCAAAGGTCCTCGTTGTTAAACGCACAGGGCAGGAGACCGCCTGGGTTGAAGATCGCGATATCTGGTGGCACGACCTTGTCGATCGCCAGCACTCAACCCATGTGCCTGAATATTTCGATAGCGAACATCCGCTCTTTATTTTGTATACATCAGGCACAACTGCAAAGCCAAAGGGAATTTTCCACACCACAGGTGGTTATTTAACGCAGGTTTCATATACCCATAAAGTTGTTTTCGATATTAAGCCAAAGACAGATGTCTACTGGTGTACAGCCGATGTTGGTTGGATTACCGGCCACTCTTACATGGTTTATGGGCCGCTCATTAATGGCGCTACACAAGTAATTTATGAGGGAACTCCGGACAGCCCACATAAGGGGCGTATGTTTGAGATTATCGAAAAATATGGCGTGACCATTTTGTATACCGCTCCGACTTTGATCCGTACTTGGATGAAATGGGGAGATGAATTTCCTGAGAAGTACAACCTCTCGACTCTGCGTTTGCTTGGTTCAGTTGGAGAACCAATTAATCCAGAGGCGTGGATTTGGTATCGCCATGTAATTGGTGGCGGCAACTGCCCAATCGTAGATACCTGGTGGCAGACCGAGACTGGTGCAATCATGATTTCACCACTTCCAGGTGTTACTGCGACAAAACCGGGTTCTGCGATGAAACCAATTCCCGGAATTGCAGCGAAAGTTGTTGATGACAACGGTGTGCCAGTTCCAAATGGTCATGGTGGATATTTAATTCTCGACCAACCTTGGCCATCAATGTTGCGCGGTGTCTGGGGAGAAACAGAGCGTTATAAAGAAACTTACTGGTCACGTTTTGAAGGAATTTACTTTGCTGGAGATGGCGCGAAGCTTGATGAAGATGGTGCAATCTGGTTGATGGGTCGCGTTGATGATGTCATGAACGTCTCTGGCCATCGCATTTCAACAACAGAAGTTGAATCTGCACTTGTTTCACATGAAGCTGTTGCAGAAGCAGCGGTTGTTGGGGCGGCAGATGCACTCACCGGCCAAGGAATTGTCGCCTTCGTGATTCTGCGAGGCGGAGTTGAACATGCAAACGGAGAAGAGCTCATTAAAGAGCTTCGGAACCATGTGGCAAAAGAGATTGGCGCCATCGCAAAGCCGCGTCAAATAATGGTTGTTAATGAGCTTCCAAAAACTCGAAGCGGCAAGATCATGCGGCGTTTGCTTAAGGATGTTGCAGAAAACCGCGCAGTTGGGGATGCAACAACACTTGCTGATCCAAATGTAATGAAGTTGATCTCTGAAGGCTTGAAATCAACTAAAGACGAGGATTAGCCAGGGCTTTTTCGACTGCTTTTCTTATTTCTGTAATCACGGTTGGTGCGTGATCGTTGACTTGAAGGTAGAACTTACTTTCAGAGACTGCATTCTGCCCTGATGGCCATGGAGCCCAGAGAAGAATTGTTCCGATGACGTAGAAGAGAATTACATATTTTGCGACTTCAAAAACCGATCCAAAAATCGAATCTAGAAATCGAAGTGGTCCACGAATAAGTGTGAACTTCAAAGTCTTTGCAATTTGGGTGCCCACCCATGCAGCTGCATAGGCGCCAGCAATGATTGCGACGATGAGCCATCCTGATTGATCATATTTAACGGCTAGATACATTGCGCCAACGCCACCTGCGAGAAAGAATGCAGTCCGCAAAATTGTTGTCAGCAGGCCATTTTTGTATCCGGTGTAGAAGGCACCGATTGCAATGAATGCGAAAATCAGATCAAAGATCATTTCACTCCTAGATATTTAATGACCGCTAGTTCAAGCTCTTCGGTCGATCTAAATGGGCCGTACTTCTTATGCGTAACCTTGCCAGATTTACTGATAAACCAAGTCACAGGCACGCCTGGTCCAAATTTCTTCTCCGTTACTCCCGTTGCATCATAGAGAATCGGCCAACTAATGCCGTTGGTTTTAACAAATTTCTTCACCGTCGCTTGGTTCTTCTCTTCAACTGCAATGCCAATCACATCGACTTTATCCCTGTACTTATTGAGCAGATGAGCAAAATGTGGAAGTTCCTCGCGGCATGGTGCACACCAGGTGCCCCAGATATTGATTAACGCTGGTCCTTGTATCGAATCGACAGAGATTGCATCTCCGCCCCCAAGGCATTCAATTGCTTCATCTGTTGCAGGAACTGTCTCGATGCTTTCACATGAAACAACCTCTCCCTTCACCGGAATCGGTTCTGCTAAAGAACATCCGGTTAATAGAAGTGAGAAAGAAAGCAAGGCGATAACTTTTCTCATCGGAAATCCTTATCCGTCTTTACAAGCAGCTTCGCCTTCTCTTTATCCATCTCGCCTATGCCAACAGATGGGCAGATCTTCGCAACAGGGCATGCTCCACATGCGGGCTTGCGTGAGTGACAGATTCTTCTGCCATGCCAAATCATTCGCTGAGAAAGATTGGTCCACTCTTTCTGCGGAATCAAATCTCCAACTTCAAATTCAACTTTCACTGGATCCTTCGATGTCGTCCACCCGAATCGACGTGATAATCGACCAAAGTGCGTATCCACTGTAATACCAGGAATATCAAATGCATGTCCGAGTACAACGTTTGCAGTTTTTCTACCAACACCTGGCAAGGTAATCAACTCTTCAAGTGTTGATGGAACTTTCCCACCAAAATCTTCAACTAACTTCGTTCCAAGACCTTTAAGGTGCCGAGCTTTGGCATGATAAAAACCTGCAGAGAAAATGTATTCCTCGATCTCAGCAAGCGGAGCCCTTGCATAATCTTTTGCTTTCTTATATTTCTTGAAGAGTGCAGGGGTCAAAGTATTGATTCGTTTATCCGTGCACTGCGCAGAGAGAACAACTGCAACAGTTAGTTCTAGAGGATTCTTAAAATCTAATTCGCATCTAATCTCAGGGTATGTTTTGGTCAGAATTCGATAGATAGCCCTTGCATCTCTGCGGGTTTCCCTATCGGCTGCCATGCGAGTAAACTACCCACGTGCCTCAAGAAGATGAAGTCGTAAGACGCGCCCCACTCTTTACCGCCCTCGATGATGCCCAAGCGGCCTCTCTTCGCGCTTCAATGGACTCGGTAAAGATCAGCAAGGGTGGAATCCTCTTTAAAGAAGGCGATGAAGGCGAACACGTTTACGTAATTCTCGAAGGAAAGCTCAAGCTTGGAACTTCCAGTGGAGACGGTCGCGAGAATCTTCTCTCAATCCTCGGACCTGGCGAAATGTTCGGCGAACTTTCTCTCTTCGATCCAGGCCCACGTACATCGACGGCAACCGCTGTCACGGATGCGAAATTACTTTCACTTAGCCACGAGAAGTTAATTCCATGGCTTAAAGGAAATCCAGAAGTTTCACTTCACCTACTTGCGCGTTTAGCGCAGCGTCTTCGCCGCACAAATGAAGCAGTCGGCGACTTGGTCTTCTCTGACGTTCCAGGTCGCGTTGCTAAAGCGCTTATCGATCTCGGCGATCGTTTTGGCAAGAAGACTGATGAGGGTCTCTTTGTTCACCACGATCTAACTCAAGAAGAACTTGCTCAACTTGTTGGCGCATCTCGCGAGACTGTAAATAAGGCACTTGCCGACTTTGCTGGTCGTGGATGGCTAAAGCTTGATGGTCGCGCTGTATTAATTACAGATGTAGAGCGCCTCGAGAAGCGCGGTAAATAGTTAGGCGACTTCTACAGTTAACTCGACCTCTACAGGTGAGTTAAGAGGAAGTTCTGCAACACCAAGCGCACTTCGTGCAGCTACTCCTGCATCGCCCCAGATATGCATAAAGAGCTCTGACGCTCCATTTGCAACTGCTGGTTGAGAGATAAATCCAGGTGCGCCATTTACATAGCAAACAATGCGAACGACTTTAACAATTGAATCAACTGGTGCAACTAGTTCAACTGCAGAAAGTGCGTTTAGTGCACAGATTTTCGCTAGTTCGTAAGCCTCTTCAACGGTGATATCTGATCCAACTTTTCCTTCGCGAGCAATCTTTCCATCTACCATCGGAAGCTGGCCTGCAGTAAAGACGATATTGCCGGTGCGAACTGCAGGAACATACGCAGCAAGTGGCTTAGATGAAACTGGAAGTACTAAACCTTTTTCCGCAAGCTTTGCGCGAACATCGACTGACATTACTTAATCTCACGCTTCATATAAGCAACAAGTTGTTCTCCACCTGGAGCAGGAATTACTGTTACAAGTTCCCAACCATCTGAACCCCATGTATCCAGTATCTGCTTTGTTGCATGTGAAAGTAGTGGAACTGTTGCATATTCAAACTTCATTAGTTGCCTCCAGGCATCTTTATTATTTGTTTAGGGCCGCTTTAACTAAAGATGAAACGAGCGCTCCATCTGCCTTACCTGCAATCTGTGGCTTAATCGCGCCCATTACCTTGCCCATATCAGCAGGACCTGCGGCACCTGTTGATGCAACTGCTGCTGCAATCAAAGCTTTAATGTCATCTTCTGAAAGTTGCGCAGGAAGATATTTAGCGATTACTTCGCCTTCTGCTTTCTCATCGGCTGCCTTATCTGCGCGGCCTGCCTTTGCAAACTCTTCTGCTGCTTCGCGACGCTTCTTTGCTTCGCGGGATAAAACGGTGATGATCTCGTCATCGGAAAGCACTCGTGCTTCTTTTCCAGAAACCTCTTCATTGGTGATTGCAGTCAAGACCATGCGGATAGTCCCTGATACAACTTTGTCGCTGCTGCGAATCGCCTCGGTTAGGTCAGATTTAAGTGTCTCTTTTAACGTCATGGCTGTATCTTCTCATGCCTATGACATACGTTCTCCGCGAGGCCGAGATGCCTATCTTGCCCCCAGGGCACGATGACATCCGCATCCTTCACTTCTCTGACCTGCACCTCACCCGTGCACGAAAGAAAGAGATTGCAGATATCAAGTCATTTGTTTCACTGAAGCCAGACCTTGTCATCAGTACCGGTGATTTCTTGGCACATAAGGAAGCAGTGCCAGTTGTACTCGATGCCTTAGATGAGCTTTTGAATCTTCCTGGTCTCTTTGTCTTTGGTTCTAACGATTACTACGAACCTGTTCCCAAGAATCCACTGAAGTATCTACTGCCAAATCACGGCAAGAGAGTTCATGGAAAAGAACTCCCTTGGCGCGATCTAGATAATGGACTGCAAGCTCGCGGATGGAAGAACCTCAATAGATCTCGTGAAACGCTAACGATTAATAAGACGGTTATTGAAGCGCGTGGCACAGATGATGCCCATCTAGAACTCGATGATTATTCATTAGTTGCTGGTGAACCAGGAAAGTGTCACCTTGCAATCGGCGTTACGCATGCGCCATACCTTCGAATCATTGAGGGAATGAAGCGCGATAACTTAGATGCAATCTTTGCTGGCCATACACATGGTGGACAGGTACGTCTTCCGTGGCCTGGTGGGTCAAAGGCGCTAACAACTAATTGCGATCTACCAACATGGCGTGCACGAGGACTCACTTCAGTTAAAGGTGAACCACTATTACATGTCTCCGCAGGAATGGGCACCGGCCCATTTTCACGAATTAGAGTTGCAAGTCCACCAGAAGTTTCACTGGTAACACTTACAGCTGCTTTCTAATTACTTTTTCAGCGCCTCAATATCTGCATCAACCATCAGCTCTGCAAGCTCTTTCCAATGAGTCTTTGCTGTCCAACCAAGTGCTTTCTGCGCCTTTGACGGATCACCGATAAGAGCATCAACTTCTGTTGGGCGGATGTACTTCTTATCTGTCTCAACGTGGTCTTCCCAATTAAGTCCTGCTCGAGAAAACGCAGCTTCTGCAAAATCTTTTACTGTTGCACCGACACCGGTCGCAACAACGTAATCAGATGGCTTATCTTGCTGAAGCATTAGCCACATTGATTCGACATACTCTTTTGCATAACCCCAGTCGCGAACAGCGGTGAGATTTCCGAGGAACAACTTGTCTTGCTTGCCAGCCTTAATCGCTGCAACTGCGCGAGTAATCTTTCGAGTTACGAAGGTTTCGCCGCGGCGAGGTGATTCGTGGTTAAAGAGAATTCCATTTGTTGCATGTAGTCCATAGCCATCGCGGTAATTAACTGTGCACCAGTACGCCATCAACTTCGCTGCTGCATATGGTGATTGTGGGCGGAATACTGAATCTTCATTCTGTGGTGGTGGTGTCGAACCAAAGAGCTCAGAAGTTGAGGCTTGGTAGAAGCGAATATCAAGGTCGGCAGAACGAATAGCTTCAAGTAAGCCGACTGCGCCGACTGCATCAACTTGGCCTGTGTATTGAGGCATTGTGAAGGAAACCTGCACATGTGACTGCGCACCAAGGTTGTAAACCTCGGTTGGCTTAATTTCGCGGATTAAGTTTGTGAGCCCTACGCCATCAATGAGATCGCCGTAGTGAAGAAATAGCTTTGGATTCTTATCGTGCGGATCTTGGTAGATGTGATCGATACGGGAAGTATTAAATGTTGATGAACGACGAATCAGGCCGTGTACTTCATAACCTTTTGCAAGGAGAAACTCTGCAAGGTAAGAACCATCTTGTCCTGTGACACCTGTAATTAGTGCAACTTTTCTACTCATCGTCGTGCTACTCCCTTTGCAGATGCATCTTTATACCAAGCGATAGTCGATGCGATTCCATCGCGTAGTGAAATCTGTGGTGCCCAACCTAGCGATTTTGCCTTTGAAACATCAAGAACTTTGCGTGGTGTTCCATCAGGTTTCGATGAATCCCAAGCAATTTCACCCTCAAAGCCTGCTAATTCAGCGACAAGCTCCGCAAGCTCCTTAATTGTGAGATCTTCACCCGAACCAATGTTGAGGTGCTGTGAAGAGTCATAAGTAGAACCAAGGTGCACGACTGCTGAAGCAAGGTCATCGACATGAAGAAATTCGCGCTTTGGTGATCCTGTTCCCCACAGCGTTTCTGTCGCAACTTTATTCTCTGCAGCTTCTACAAAGCGTCGAATAAATGCAGGAAGTACGTGAGAGCCTTGCAATTCAAAGTTGTCATTAGGGCCGTAGAGATTTGTTGGCATCAATGAGATCCAAGTGCGGTCATACTCTTTACGGAAAGATTTAATGAGTTCGATTCCAGCAATCTTTGCCACCGCATAGGCAGAGTTTGTTTCTTCAAGAGGTCCTGTTAGTAAATACTCTTCTTTAATCGGTTGTGCGCAATCGCGTGGATAGATACAACTTGATCCAAGGAAGATGAACTTCTCAACATCTGCAGCATGCGCTGCCTCCATGAGATTGCTCTGAATACGGACGTTATCTGAGAGGAACTCAACCGGGAAGGCGTTGTTGGCGCCGATTCCGCCTACCTTTGCTGCAGCGTCAACGACAAGTGATGGCTTTGTCTTCTTAAGAAATGCTGTCGTTGCTTCGCGATCGAGTAGATCTACAACCTTGCGATTAAGTGCAATGACTTCAGCGCCAGTCGCCTGGTAGGCGCGAACAATTGCAGAGCCTGCAAGACCGGTTCCACCTGCGACAACGATTGTCATGGTCGCAGTCTAGATGTCGTTAGCGTGTAAATTCGACAGCGAGAAGCTCTGCGATTTGGGCTGTATTTAACGCAGCGCCTTTACGCAAATTATCTCCGCATACAAAGAGATCGAGAGACATTGGGTCATCGATGCTCTTTCGTACACGTCCAACCCATGTTGGGTCAGTGCCAACGACATCGGCTGGTGTTGGGAATTTATGGTTCTCAGGATCATCGACAAGCTTCACACCTGCAGCGTTCTGCAGAATATCTTGAGCAGCTTTACGCGATGGTTCTTTAGCAAATGTTGCATGCACAGTCAGTGAGTGTGTTGTAATCACTGGAACACGTACACATGTTGCTGAAACTTTAAGATTTGGAAGACCAAGAATCTTCCGTGATTCATTGCGGACCTTAAGTTCTTCAGAAGAATAACCATCTTCCTTCAAAGAGCCAGCCCAAGGAACGACGTTCATTGCAAGAGGTGCTGGGAATGGACCGTTATCTTTAATGACGGAACGAAGATCTCCAGACTTATCGCCAACTTCTGTTCCCGCAACCGCGCTGATCTGCGCGCGAAGTGTGTCGATACCAGCTTGTCCTGCACCTGACGCTGCTTGGTAAGAAGAGACAACTAATTCTTGTAGCTCGTACTCGCGGTGAAGCGCGCCCATTGCAACAATCATTGAAAGAGTTGTGCAATTTGGATTAGAAATAATTCCACGAGGACGGTTCTTCACATCTTGTGGGTTCACTTCTGGAACAACGAGTGGGACATCCTTATCCATTCGGAATGCACCTGAGTTATCTACGACAACTGCTCCGCGTGATGCAGCAACTGGCGCCCACTCTGCAGAGATCTCATCTGGAACGTCGAACATTGCGACATCAATTCCATCGAATGCTTCTGGTGAAAGGGCAACGACGGTTAACTCTTCGCCGCGGCACATTAACTTCTTACCTGCGCTGCGCGCAGATGCGATAAGTCGAATTTCTCCCCAAACATCTGGGCGTTCAGACAAAATACCGAGCATTACAGTTCCAACGGCGCCTGTTGCGCCGACTACCGCGAGTGATGGTTTCTGTGTCATCGACCTGTTCCTCCATATACAACTGCCTCTAGTTGATCTGCATCTAACTGGAATGCAGTGTGTGCAGCCTTCGCTGCGCGCTCGAGATCTGCTTCTCTAACGATTACAGAGATGCGGATTTCAGAGGTTGAAATCATTTCGATATTTACCCCGGCATCAGCCATCGCAGCAAAGAATGTTGCTGTAACGCCTGGATGCGAACGCATTCCTGCGCCAACGAGAGAGAGCTTTCCGATTGTGTCATCGTAAATAATTGATGCGAATCCGACTTCACCTTGGATGCGCTGTAGAACAGTTGTTGCCTTCTGTCCTTCAGCCTTTGGAACAGTAAATGAAATATCTGTAAGACCAGTTGCTGCTGCAGAGACATTCTGGACAATCATGTCGACGTTGATGTCGTTATCTGCGATTGCCTGGAAGATGCGAGCTGCAATACCCGTGCGGTCTGGAACGCCAACGATCGTGACCTTCGCTTCTGACTTGTCGTGCGCTACGCCAGAGATGATTGCTTGCTCCATGGTGCCTCCTTCTGGATGGTTTTCAACCACCCATGTTCCTTCGTTAGGTGAAAATGATGAACGTACGTGAATCGGTAAATTAAATCGGCGTGCATATTCGACGCAACGAAGGTGGAGAACCTTTGCGCCTGCTGCTGCAAGTTCCAGCATCTCTTCATATGTAACTGTCTTTAATTTGCGAGCTGCAGGAACAACGCGAGGATCGGCCGAGAAGACGCCATCAACATCTGTGTAAATCTCGCAGACATCTGCTTCAAGGGCGGCAGCGAGCGCCACAGCAGTTGTATCTGATCCACCGCGTCCAAGAGTTGTAATGTCCTTTGTATCTTGCGAAATTCCCTGGAAGCCAGCAACGATTGCGATTGCACCTGAATCGATTGCTTCGCGAATGCGTCCAGGAGTCACATCGATGATGCGCGCCTTTCCGTGAACAGAATCTGTAATCACACCAGCTTGTGAACCTGTAAATGAGAGCGCTTCAAAACCAAGATTGTTAATAGCCATCGCAAGAACTGCCATCGAAATTCGCTCACCAGCAGTAAGCAACATATCGAGTTCGCGACCTTGCGGGATTGGGGTAACGGCGTTGGCGAGATCGATCAATTCATCGGTGGTATCGCCCATCGCGCTGACCACGACTACGACCTGATTGCCTGCCTTCTTCGTCGCCACAATGCGTGCGGCGACGCGCTTCATGCCCTCGGCATCAGCGACTGAGGAACCACCAAATTTCTGAACAATGAGACCCATGCCTTAAGTGTGAAGCACGAGAAAAGATGGCGCTACCCAATTATTGGAAAATCTTAATATTTGAGACGGGCTCTCGCCCACATAGTGAGATTAAAGGTTTGTGCGTCCTTCAAATGCTCGTCCAAGCGTAACTTCGTCTGCATATTCGAGATCTCCGCCTACAGGTAGACCTGATGCAAGGCGAGAGACGTTGATGCCCATCGGCTTAATCAATCGAGCCAAGTAGGTAGCTGTCGCCTCTCCCTCGAGGTTGGGATCGGTCGCCAAGATGATCTCGGTAATTGTTGAATCAGAAAGGCGCTGCATTAACTCGCGGATACGGAGCTGGTCTGGTCCGATGCCATCGATAGGACTGATTGCCCCACCGAGCACGTGATACTTACCGCGGAATTCGCGAGTGCGCTCGATTGCGATGACATCTTTACTCTCTTCAACAACGCATATCTTTGTTCCATCACGACGTGGATCGCGGCAGATGCGACATTCAGTTTCTTCAGAGACATTGCCACATTGCGTGCAGAACTTAACTCGCTCTTTAACCGTGCGAACAGCTTCTACAAGGCTAGATGCGATTTCAGAATCGGATTGCAGAATATGGAATGCGATTCGTTGCGCGCTCTTTGGTCCGATTCCAGGAAGGCGACCAAGAGCATCGATGAGATCTTGGATTGCGCCTTCATACATTCCGGTAGACATTAGTCGTGTGTCGTTTCGCTAATGATTGTTGCACCGAGTTCTGCTGCAAGTAGCGCTGCACCTGAAAGCTGCGTCTTATCTGTTGGCGCCTCTGATGTGCGAACAGCGCGAGCTTCGGGAGTCGAAGATGTATCGATACTTGGATCAACGGTGACTTCAATCTTGCGATCAAGGCCAACAACTTCGATAAATGCTTGGCGCAAGATCTCATCTGATTCGCTGCGTACAAAAGAATCACGCGCACCAGGATTGACGATTCCGATCGTGATGTTCTTGTCGTCAACGCCGAGAATCTGCGCACTTGCAGAAAGCAGTGACCATGTGAGGCGGCGGCGCTTCTTCACATTCTCAATAACATCAGGCCACAACCTACGTAACCCTGCAACATCGATCGTATCTATCTTTTTCGGCGGCGCTGACTGATTCGCAGAGCTACTCGCTGCGCTCACAACCTCTGCTACATCAGCAGCTTTCGCCGGCTCAACAGGGACTTCACGTTTTGCTTCGGCTGTCGCAGGGCTCACGTAATCCGCTGGATCTGCTTGCTTCGGTGCAGCCGAAGAATTCTGATCAAGGGGAGTATGTGAGCGAAGCGAGTTACTCGCCGGATCAGCAATTCGAGGTTGCGGTGCAATCGATTCAACGCGTTCGAGGCGTTCGATGCGTGCGAGAAGTCCTGCTTCGCTGGCATCGCCGATTGGCAAGAGGATGCGACCGCAGATGAGTTCGAGAATCAATCGGGGCGCTGTCGCTCCGCGCATTTGGGTGAGGCCCTCCGCCGCAATATCTGCAGCGCGAGAAAGTGATCCTTGCCCGATGTTCTGTGCCTGAACGCGCATGCGTTCGAGTTGATCATCTGGAAGTTCGCGCAAGATGCTGTTGGCATTGGTTGCCTCTAGTGCATCAACAATCATTAAGTCGCGTAAGCGCTCGAGTAGATCTTGTGTGAAGCGACGTGGATCGTGGCCAGATTCGATAACGCGATCGACTGTTTTAAATAGCGTTGCACCATCGCGAGCTGCAATTGCATCCATTGCATCATCAAGTAGTGCGCCGTCGGTAAATCCAAGAAGTTGAATCGCGATTTCGTAACTGACGCCGTCTTTACCTGCACCAGCAAGGAGTTGACCAAGTACAGAAAGTGCATCGCGGACAGATCCGCCAGAGGCGCGAACTACAAGTGGTAGAACGCCTTTAGCAACCTTGACGCCTTCTGATTCGCAGATACCTTCGAGGTGAGTTGTCAGAATTCCGGGTGGAACAAGTCGGAATGGATAGTGGTGAGTTCGAGAACGAATAGTTGAAATCAACTTTTCGGGTTCAGTTGTTGCAAAGATAAAAATTACGTGGGGAGGTGGTTCTTCAACAACTTTGAGCAGCGCATTTGCTGCGCCCGGCCCAAGTTGATGCGCTTCATCGATAATGTAAATCTTGTACTTGCTCTGAACTGGTGCAAAGAAAGCTTTATCGCGAAGGTCGCGAGCATCGTCTACTAAACCGTGAGTTGCTGCATCGAGTTCAATCACATCGATCGACCCTGGACCATTTGCTACTAAATCTTTACATGACTGGCATTGGCCACATGGATTCGGGGTTGGTCCTTTTTCGCAATTAAGTGATCGCGCCATGATGCGAGCGCTAGAAGTTTTTCCGCAACCACGTGGGCCGCTAAATAAATATGCGTGATGTGTCTTTCCTGATTCAAGCGCATTTGAAAGCGGAACAGTGACATGTTCTTGGCCGATAACATCTGCAAATACAGAGGGGCGATACTTTCGATATAGCGCTAAAGACATTTCATCTACTCTCTTGATCCGCCGCGATTCAATTCACTTCTAATTGACCGCGACTATCGATTCGGTTGTACTGCTAGATTTCTTGGGACCTCCGGTGCACCCGTCAGAGCGTACCTACCCTTGCTGTATTCCTACCCTGGGGGAGTTCAGCACGATGGCGTCGCACCGGAGATCTGACCCAATCTTAGGTGTCGAGGCTGACCTTGGGCACCGTTACTCTTGGCCCGTTGGTAGCTCTCGCGAGCAGCCAGCGCTGGAGGATTCGCATAGCGGCCGAGTGCGCACGCTTGGAAAGCGTGTATAGGGAAACCTATCGAGGGTTCAAATCCCTCATCCTCCGCTCTTACTTCTTTCCTGGGGATAACTTTAAGGCTCGTTCTATCTTTTTTGTCATCCTCAGATATGAATAAACTACTTCTGAAATCTGCAACTGCGGTTCTTGTGACACTCCTCTTTAACCTGTCAATGCCCGAAACGATCTTTGGGGCCAATGAAGTGGTTACTCCACCAAAAACTGAGTGCTTTATTGAAGTTGGGAATGCTCATATTTCAACTTCTATCCTCGAACGGCAAGGCCGCCTAGCGGTGAAAGTGAATGCAACCTCTAGATGTAACTTTCAGCAAAGTAACGTCATTTTGACAGTCAAAATTTTCAAAGAAGGTTTCGGTGCCCCACATCTCGTCGCTCAACGAAGCACGAAAGCCGAAAACTTAAAATCGAATGGCTTGCTCGTAAAAAATCAATTCACTTTCGCTTACTGTAAGAATTCAACCAAGTCTAAATATTACGGAGTGGCTTCTGCTCGGGCGACGATTCGTGGAAAGAGATATGCAACGCCACCAACCTGGTCCGAGAAAACTATCGAGCTTGGCTGTGGGACTTGAGTTAGACTTTAATTATGAGCAAGAATCCAGACGAAATCCTTAGTAAAGAGGAGCTGGACTGGGAGCGTGCTTATTTTTCTGTAATAGCAGAGTTAAAAAGAGAAAATTTCTCAAGGTACGAAAGTCTTGCAATTCGTTTATCGGCCGGTGGTGAAGAAATTCTCAACCTTCCAACTGGACTTTATAAAGTCTCTGTTGATCCAAATGGCTGTGCCTATAGCTATCGCCCTGCTGATACCAATGAATTCCAACGTTTAGGTTGGACAAAGCTCTCACAAATTTCTGAAGAGAGAGTCTCTGATATCACTGATGTACTAGCTGAATGCGAAGCCAGAGATAAGATGAATGTTTAAGCCTCGCTCGACATACAAATTGGGACTGATAATACTGGCAGTAATTTCTGCTTAAATCTCTACCCCGATGTATTTAGTCTGCAAGAACTCGTGCACGCCATCGAATCCACCTTCGCGGCCGAGGCCTGATTGCTTCACTCCACCAAATGGCGCAGCTGGATCTGAAAGTAGGCCGCGGTTGATTCCAACCATTCCAGCTTCGATTCCTTCAGCGAAACGAATTGCCCGCTTGAGATCTTCTGAGTACACATAACTAATGAGTCCGTACTCGGTGTCATTGGCAAGCTTAAGAGCTTCTTCATCGGTATCAAAGAGAACAACAGGTGCAACTGGTCCGAAGACTTCATTCGCAAGAATTTCATCATCTTTTAAAACTTCAAGAACTGTTGCAGGATAGAAAGCACCAGCGCCTTCAGGAGTTGATCCACCAAGGTGAACCTTTGCTCCGCGTGACTTCGATGCATCAACGAGTTCTGCAATCTTGTTACGTTCTTTAACGGAAACACTCGCACCGAGCTGAGTTCCTGCTTCGCGACCAACGCCCATCTTGAGCGCTGCCATCGCCTTTGCAAATTCTGCGATGAACTTGTCACCGATAGATCGTGCAACATAGATGCGGTTGGCAGCTGTGCATGCAGCGCCGCCATTGCGCATCTTCGCCATCATTAAGCCCTTAACTGCCTCTTCGACATTTGCATCATCGAGAACAACAAATGGTGCATTTCCACCGAGCTCCATTGAGCAACGGATAACTTGATCTGCCGCTTCCTTAAGAAGGATCTTTCCAACTTGAGTCGACCCAGTAAATGAAAGATTCTTGACGCGAGAGTCGTGAAGTACTTTTGAAATTCCAGGACCTGATTGCGCCGGAAGAATTACATTGAGAACACCCTTAGGCAATCCGCATCTTTCGAGAATATCTACAATTGCGAGCGCAGTTAATGGAGTCTCTCCCGCTGGCTTCAAAATCATTGTGCATCCTGCTGCAACAGCGGGACCGATTTTGCGTGTAGCCATACCTGCTGGGAAGTTCCACGGTGTAATAAGTAATGAAACGCCAATTGGTTGGTGCGTTACTAAAATTCGCTTATCTCCTGCTGGCGCCATTCTGAAATCGCCAGAGATGCGAACAGTCTCTTCAGCAAACCATCTAAAGAATTCTGCGGCGTAATTAACTTCTGCCTTGGCATCAGGAAGCGCCTTGCCATTCTCTTTCGAGATCAGCTCTGCTAAGTAATCAGCTTCTGCAATCATCATTTCAAAGGCTTTGCGCAGGATCTCACTGCGTACGCGGGGCGCGGTCTTTGCCCATGAAGCTGCTGCGCGGTCGGCGGCATCGATGGCGGCGAGGTTCTGCTCATCGCTCGAAGTCGCGACCTTGGCGATTACCGAGCCATCGCTGGGGTCTATGACCTCTAAAGTCCCGCTTCCATCGACCCATTGACCATCTATATATAACTGTGTGCGCATAAGATAAGCATACTTACGAGATATGAATTGCAAAGGGAGTTGTCGTGGCTAAGTCTTGGACTGATGATGCGCCCCAACCGGTTGCACTTCAGGAACACACTCACGTTAAGGATCCCTTCTCATACAAGGTAAAGCGCTTCTTCTTAGGTGGCGCTCTTAACCGCCACTCACTTGGCCACCAGCGACTCAGTAAGCGCTACGCCTTAGGCATTCTCTCTTCTGACTGCATCTCATCATCTGCATATGGTTCTGAACAGATCTTGATCGCTCTTCTTCCCGCTTTCGGTCTTGCCGCCTTTGCAATCTTGATGCCAATGACTGCAATCGTTCTTGCAATTCTAGTTGTCATCACTTTGTCTTACCGAAATGTAATCGATGTTTATACCAAGACAGGTGGCGCATACATTGTCTCGCGCGATAACTTCGGGCCGGTAGTTGCCCAGATTGCAGCAGTCGCCCTGATGCTCGATTACATCGTGACACTGGCAATTCAATCAGCTGCCGGCGTTGCTGCAATTATTTCAACTTTCCCATCTACCGAACCTTGGAAGATGCATATGATCTTCTTGGTCATTGCAATTCTTACCTACGGAAATCTCCGTGGAGTTAAAGAGGCAGGAAAAGCTTTCGCATTCCCAACTTACTTCTTCGTTGGATGCATGTTCATTGTCTTTGGAATGGGCCTCTACCGATTAGCAAACGGAACACTTCCAGTCCTAGATACTGACCTTCCGGGTGCAGTTCATGTTGGTGAAGCACAAGGCTTGCTCACATTCTCTGCAATCTTCATCTTGCTTCGCGCTTTTGCAAACGGTGGTTCTTCACTGACTGGACTCGAGGCCATCTCTGACGGAGTTGCCCTCTTTAAGACGCCAGAACATGTCAATGCTAAACGCACTTTGGTAGTCATGAGCACCTTGCTCGGAACGCTCGTCCTAGGCGTTTCATACTTTGCTCATCACATTCATGCAATGCCATACGAATCAGGTGTGCCAACTGTTATCTCGCAAATTGCAAAGGCGGCGGTAGGTACCGGTGCATTCGGATCATTTATGTTCATCATGGTTCAGCTCGCAACAATGCTTATCCTGTTTGCTGGTGCAAATACCACTTACAGCGCATTCCCATTGCTCGTTAACTTTGTTGCAACAGATGGTTATCTTCCACGCCAGTTAACAAAGCGCGGCCACCGTCTCGCATTCTCAAATGGAATTCTCTTACTAGCGGGTGGCGGATTACTTCTCGTCTTAATCACCGCAGGATCAGTTGAACATCTCGTTGCGTTCTACGCACTCGGTGTATTTACAGGATTTACATTGGCGGGCTTCGGAATGTCGCGATACTTCAAGCGAACAAAGCCAAAGGGATGGAAATTAAAGGTTGCGATAAATAGCCTTGCGGGATCTATCTCACTAGTAATCGTCATTATCTTCTCCGTCGTTAAATTTACTGAAGGTGCATGGCTCGTTCTCGTGACTGCACCAATCATGGTCGTTACTTTCTTAAGATTGCGTCGCCAATACACTCGCGAACAAGAAGCGCTATCAGTGCGCACAGAGCAAGAGCGTGCAACTTCAATGGCGCGTCACGATGTAACTATTTTCGTCGACAGCGTTGATATCGCGACAGTTGGCGCTGTTCGATACGCGCGAAGCCTTAAGCCACATAAGATCAAAGCTGTTCACTTTGTCATCGATGATCTGCGTGCAGAACAAATTCAAAGCGCATGGGCAGAATCAGAGGCGCTCGTGGATGTACAGCTCGACTTAATCGACTGTCCAGACCGTCGTATCGCAAACTCAGCACTCGATTACGCAATACGCAAGACTGAGAAGCCAGATGTGGAACTCACAATTCTTTTGCCACGTCGTTCTTATTCACGATTCCTCGGGCGTTTGCTTCATGATCAAACTGCTGAAGAGATTGCAGCACCGATTTCACAGCTCCAAAGAGTTGTAGCGACAATCGTTCCTTTCGATGTAAATAGAATTACTTCTGGAAATGCAGTGCATGTAAATCATGAAGAAGAGCTTCTGGCGGCAGTTCCTGCAGAGCAGAAGGCAAAGCCAACACAGGATGCACCTAAGGTCTTTGCTCCCATCTCTCACTACGCAGATGATGTGACGCCTATCGAAAAGGTTGAATGGCGTAAGCGTTCAAAGGTTCATGGTCGAGTTACATCGATTTCAACTGCTCCTCGCGGTTCAGCACCAATGCTTCAAATCGAAGTCTGGGATGAGACAGGCGGAATTACCCTTAACTTCCTTGGCCGTCGCGAGATTGCCGGGCTCGAAGTCGGTATGGAGATGCGCGCTGAAGGTATGGTCGGCGAAGAAGATGGTCAGTTAACCATTTTGAATCCATCATACGAATTACTTATCTGAGAAAAAATCTTTCAGTAGCGCCGCGCATTCTTCTTCTAATACTCCTGAAATAACTTCCACTTTAAATATCGATCGTGGATCTCTTAAGACATCCCATACCGACCCAACCGCACCGGCTTTATCGTCCCAAGCTCCGAAGATAACTTTAGAGATACGTGATTGTGCAATGGCTCCAGCGCACATTGCACACGGTTCAAGAGTGACAATCAAAGTGCATCCATCTAATCGTGAGTTCTGCAAACGAGCGGCGGCGTTTCTGATTGCTACTACTTCTGCATGTGCAGTGGGATCGTTATTTGCCTCACGCTCATTAAAGCCTTTTCCGACAACTACTCCATCTTTATTAACGATTACGGCGCCAACTGGAACATCACCGGTGGATACTGCGCTCTTAGCTACGATTATTGCTTCTTGCATTAACTCTTCAGAATTCAAAGTGGAAATTTTATGACTCCAAGACTTCAGCGAATTGATCACCAAATCCTAAACGGTTGGCGATAGCTTCAAGAATTTCATCAGGGAATAGATCTGCATCATCACAAAGAGTTGAGAGCTCCATCTGTGCAAGGCCAAGATCAGAGAAAATATCTAGATCTCCAGTTGGAAGTGGTTCGTCATCTTCTTCAGGCGCATCGATATCTGCGATCTCAAGAAATTCTGCTGCGACTTCATAATCAAGGGCGGCAGAGATATCGCTTAAGAAGTATTTAACGTGAGTTCCAAGCACTCGAATCGCCATAAAGAATTCTTCATCGATTGCAATCAGGGCCACTGCCCCGCCATTTGTCTGCTGTTTCTTTAACCGTTCGATGATGTGAGTTAGGTCATCGGGATCAGGTAGCGCAGCGAGAGACCAGCGGCCATCTTCATGCCACGCTTCAATTGCGAAATCCTGGGTCTGCTCTGACACATCTCCCATATTGGCACTCATTGGTTTAGAAAGAAAGCCCTGTAAGGTTGGAGACATGAAAGTTCACGTCGCCAACCACCCGCTTATCTCCCATAAATTAACTATTTTGCGCGACGAAAGAACAGATTCTCCAACATTTCGCTTACTGGTCGAAGAGCTCGTCACATTGCTCGCCTACGAAGCGACTAGAGATGTGCGTACAAAAACTATTTCGATAAATACTCCTGTTACTGCAACTACAGGTCTTGTAATGGCAGAACCTCGTCCAGTAGTTGTACCAATTCTCCGTGCTGGCCTTGGAATGCTTGAGGGAATGACTAAATTACTTCCCACTGCACAAGTTGGCTTCCTCGGAATGGTTCGCAACGAAGAGACTTTGCAAGCTACGACATATGCCAACCGTCTTCCAGAGGATCTCTCAGGTCGTCAATGCTTCGTTCTTGATCCAATGCTCGCAACTGGTGGAACTCTCGTAATGGCAATTAATTACCTCATCGAGCGCGGTGCAAACGAGATCACTGCAATCTGTCTTCTAGCAGCCCCTGAAGGAATCAAAATTCTTGAAGATGAATTTAAGAATTCAGGTGTACCGATTACTTTGGTAACGGGCTCACTCGATGAAAAACTCAATGAAAAGGGATATATCGTCCCTGGTCTTGGTGATGCTGGCGATCGTCTCTACGGTGTTGTGTAAATGGCTTCAACATCACCTGGCTACGGAATCACAATCCGTGTTGAGGGTTCTCCCGAACTTCAACCAGTCGCGCTTATTACTACGACCATCACAAATGCTGGCGCAACCATTACCGCACTCGACGTCGTTGAATCGCTTCTAGAAAAGGTAGTAATCGACGTAACCTGCGATACCGTCGATGCTGACCACGCTCAGCAAATTCATAACGCGCTCTCGGAACATGCAGGTCTTACAGTTCGCAAGGTCAGCGACCGAACATTCTTGCTTCACCTCGGCGGAAAGATTGAAGTTACATCGAAAGTTCCACTGAAGACTCGTGATGATCTCTCACGCGCATACACACCTGGTGTGGCTCGTATTTCTCAGGCCATTGTCGATGACCCTTCAGATGTCCGTCGCCTCACAATGAAGCGCAATACCGTTGCTGTCGTTACAGATGGTTCTGCAGTACTTGGTTTAGGAAATATCGGTCCAGCAGCGGCACTTCCCGTAATGGAAGGTAAAGCAGCGCTCTTTAAGCGCTTTGCCAACGTTGATGCATGGCCAGTCTGTCTTGATACACAAGATGTCGATGAAATCGTACGTACTGTGCAGTTAATTGCACCAGTTTACGGAGGCATCAACTTAGAAGATATCTCTGCACCTCGTTGCTTTGAAGTTGAAAGACGTCTACGTGAATTGCTAGATATTCCTGTATTCCACGATGACCAGCACGGAACAGCGATTGTTGTTCTCGCTGCGCTTCGTAATGCACTCAAACTTGTAAAGAAAGATATCGGTCAGGTAAAGATAATCATGAGCGGAGCTGGTGCAGCAGGCACTGCAATCGCACGCTTACTTGTATTAAGTGGCGCTCGAAATATCATCGCATTTGATAAAGATGGCGTGATCAAGAAAGATTCAAAATCTGATGACGCTATGCGTGACTGGTTTATCGAGAATTCAAATCAAGATAACTTCGCTGGCGATATCCATGAAGCAATGGTTGGCGCAGATATCTTTATCGGAGTCAGCGCACCTAAAGTGCTCAAAGAAGAAGATGTTGCTGCAATGGCGCCCGGCTCGATTGTCTTCGCACTGGCAAATCCAGATCCAGAGATCGATCCAGCAATCGCACGTAAATATGCTGCTGTTGTCGCAACAGGGCGCAGCGATCATCCAAATCAAATCAACAATGTTCTGGCTTTCCCTGGAATCTTCCGTGGTCTCCTAGATGCTCAAGCCCACAAGATCACAGATAAATTATTGGTTGCAGCAGCAGAAGCGATCGCTGATTGCGTTAGTCCATCACAGCTCAACACATCATTTATTGTTCCAAGTGTCTTTGATCCCAACGTTGTTACAAAAGTCGCGGCGGCAGTAAAGCAGTCAATGTGATCGAGCTTGCCGCTTCATTTGATAATCAACTCTCATCGTTAGCCCCATTTATCTTCTATATCGTCGTGGGCGCTATCGTCTTTATCGAGACTGGCCTTCTATTCGGTTTCTTCTTACCCGGAGACTCAGTACTTTTCAGTGCAGGGCTCGTTGCTGCAGCACACGGAAATATCAATATTGCTCTCCTAGTCGCGATCATTCTCGCCGCTGCATTCTTCGGTGATCAGGTGGGATTTGTAATCGGACGAGTAGTCGGAAGACCATATTTAGATAGGCATGACTCCCCTCGTATGCAGAAGATGATCGCTAATTCTGAACGTTTCTACGAGCAGACCGGTTGGTGGGCAGTTGTCGCGGCTCGATTCTTCCCTTGGATCAGAACTTTCGTTCCGCCTATCGCTGGTGCATCGAAGATGAATTACTACAAATTCTTATCTGCAAATGCATTGGGTGCTGTTCTGTGGGGCGCAGGAATTACCTTGGCTGGCTACTACGCAGCTTCACTTCCTTGGGTAAAGACATTCTCTTATGCAATTGCCGCTTTCTTTATTACTGCTTCAATCGTTTCCGGGATTGTGAATTATTCACGCCACCGACCACAACGCCAAAGTAAGTCATAACAATTCCTGAAACCAAGTAAACGCTTACATTCACGCCATCCGTTGGTGAATAAAGATCAATTAAGAGCGATCCAACAAGTTGACCACCAACGCTAAAGAGCGTAAATGTAAGAACGCCTAGGTGTTGAACAATCGTGGAAGTAAATGCGATGTAAATAACGCCAATGACACCACCCGTGTAGATCCACCAAGGACCAGATGGAAGTGGCACAAATTCAGTAGGTCCGACTGCAACTAGAATTGTCAGGAAAATGACTAAGAAAATCGTACCCATAATGAAGTTAAGAAATGATGTAGTGAAACTCTGATGCGAATGTTCATTAATCTGCCCATTAAGAGCGCGCTGAACTCCAACAATTGCTCCTGCTACACAACCCATTAAAACTGCGAAGAGCGAGAGATCTCTTCCGTCGAGGCGATCAAAGACAGAGATAAATACTGCGAATACGGTAAAGAAGGCGGCTGCGATGCGTCGAGGTGTGATGTGTTTCTTTCCGCCACCAGTTAGGCCGATTCGATCAACAACTAAAGATGCTGCCGTCTGACCTGCAATAGATGCCACCGAGTAAATAGCGACTCCAATTAGCGGAACGATATGAGTCTGCACCGCTACGAAACTTCCACCAAGTGCACCAGCAAATAGAGTCCACTTTGGAAGCTCTTTAAGGTCTACGGCGCCTTTGAGATTACGTGCACCTTCTTTAATGCTCGGAGTAAATAACGCAACGATTGCGATGATAAGTAGTCCGGAACCGAAAGAGACGAGAGCTGCTTGAACGCCATTGCCGATTAGATGAGAAAGTTCGCCATTTGCTCTAGCTTGTAGCGCAATCATTACACCGGAAATGGCGGCGAGAAAATCTAGCCTCTGATTCTTTCTCGACATGGCGCTAATCTTATTAACTTTCAAGAGCGAGAGTGATCTCTAGCCACTCTTCTTCTCTACTTTGCAGCTCCATGCGTTCCTTCTCAAGTTCTTCGGATATCTCACTCAAGCGCAGATGATTCATTGCTTCACGCTCTTGCTCTACAAGGAGTGCGGCTAGGCGCTCTTTCCCTTTAGCCACCTGTTTCTCAACTCGCGCTAGATCTTTCTTCAATTGACGCTGCTCTGCTGCGCTGGAGGTTGATCCACTCTTTGCAGAACTGCTGCTCGACTTATTGAGCGCCTCGGTACGTTGCTCAAGGTACTGATCTACTCCACGTGGCAGATCTCTTAGGGCGCCATCTCCTAATAGACCATAGAAGCGATCGCAGACTCTTTCAAGGAAATATCTATCGTGAGAGATAACAATCAAAGTTCCACCGTAACTATCGAGGAGATCCTCAAGCTCAGTAAGTGTCTCGATATCAAAATCATTAGTTGGCTCATCGAGAAGAACCACATTAGGTGAATCCATCAAAAGCCTTGTTAGCTGTAAACGGCGTCGCTCTCCACCGGAGAGGTTTGCAACTGGCGTCCATTGCGCATCGCGGTCAAAGCCAAGTCTTTCGCAGAGTTGTGAAGCGGATAGCGTCTTTCCTTTGCCGATTTCAACATGTGTTGCAACTTTTTCAACTGCTTCCAATAAACGCCATGTTGGATCAAGTTCATCAAGATGTTGTGTCAGGAATGCAGTCTTTACGGTAATACCAGTTACTAACTTTCCGGCAGCAGGTTGGTTCAGGCCTGCAAGAGTGCGCATCAAAGTGGTCTTTCCTGCGCCGTTGACTCCAACAATTCCGATTCGATCACCAGGCCCGATATTCCATGTCAGGTTATCGATTAACTCTTTATCGCCAGCTTTGATCACTGCATGGTGGAGTTCAAAGACCGTGTTGCCAAGTCGGTTGAGAGCAAATTTTAGAAGTTCAGTTGAATCACGAGGTGCGGGTTCAGCTGAGATCAATTCATTAGCGGCATCAACGCGAAACTTTGGTTTAGTTGTGCGAGCTGGAGCTCCTCTTCTTAACCAAGCAAGTTCCTTACGAATCAGATTGTTTCGTCGTGCATCCATCGCATTTGCTTGGCGCGCTCGTTCTGCCTTAGCTAAAACGAAGGCTGAATATCCGCCGTCGTACTCTTCTACTTTTCCAAGCACGACTTCCCAAGTGCGATCTGTGACTGCATCAAGGAACCAGCGATCGTGAGTTACGACAAGAAGAGCTAAATCTTTTCGCTTATTTAGATGATCTGCCAACCAAGCTACACCTTCAACATCAAGGTGGTTGGTCGGTTCATCAAGCAGGATTAAATCAAGATCATCAATGAGTAGCTTTGCTAATCCAACTCGACGCTTCTCTCCACCAGATAGAGATGCAAAAACTCTTTCAAAGAGATGATCATCAAATCCACCAAAAAGCCCCGTAAAGATTTCGCGGATTAGTGGATCACTTGCCCACTCGTGTTTCTCGCGATCACCAATAACAACATCGCCAACAGTTGCATTTGCTTTAGCAGTATCAATTTGCGCTAAAATGCCAATACGCGCAGCGCTTGTTTTTGTAACTCGACCTGCATCTGGTTCTTCAATTCCAGCAATAATTTTCATTAAAGTACTTTTGCCAGAACCATTTCGGCCAACAATTCCGATTCGATCACCTTCAGATACGCCTAATGAGACACCATCAAGAAGAGGGCGAATATCAAAGGCTTTAGAGACCTCTTCAATATTCACAACGTTGCGCGCCACGGTAGGAGAGCGTACCTTTGAACTATGAAGGTTACTGACCGCGCATACGCGCTAGAGCTCGATAAGAACGATCCTCTAGCCCACTACAGAAGTAAATTCGTAATTACCGACCCAAACCTCTGCTATCTAGATGGCAATTCATTGGGTCGCCTGCCGCATGCAACTGTGAAAGCGGTTAGCGACTTCCTCTCCCACGAGTGGGGTAATGAAGTTGTCACTGGTTGGGGCCACTGGATCGATGAAGCGCAGGTCGCAGGAGATCTTCTCGGTAGAGCTGTTCTGGGTGCTGCCGCCGGTCAGGTTCTGGTCTGCGATACAACATCGGTTAACTTCTATCAGCTTTGCTTGGCAGCAATTAACGCACGCCCTGGGCGCAAGACGATTATTACCGATGCAGCAAACTTTCCAACAGATAGATACATTCTCGATGGAATCGCAAAGCAGCATGGTCTCAATCTCATTATTATCGATAATGAGGATCCTGCCATTGCAGAAAATGAGTTAGTTACAGCTGAACTTCTAGAGAAGTACATGTCAGAAGATGTTGCACTCGTTACTCTCGAAGTAATTCAATATCGCTCCGGAGCACGTTCAGATATTAAATCAATTACAGACCTTGCTCGAAGCTACGGCGCACTCGTTGTATGGGATGCCAGCCACGCAGCTGGTGCAATCGAAATGAACTTTGATGACAATGGCGTAGATCTAGCCGTTGGTTGCACATATAAATATGGAAATGCCGGACCTGGATCTCCGGCTTGGCTCTACGTCAATAAGAAGATTCAAGGAGAGTTGCAGACTCCTATTCAGGGTTGGTTTGCAAATGAAGATCAATTTGGAATGGGTCCTGATTTTGTAAAGGCAAATGGAATTCGTGGTTTCCAGATTGCCAGCCCTTCAATCATTGGAATTCGGGGCGTACAAGTTGCCTTCGAAATGATTGCTGAGGCAGGAATCGATGCAATTGCTTCTAAAGCTGCAATCGGGACTCAGATGATGATCGATCTCTTCGATGAGTGGCTTGCCCCTCTTGGTTACACACTCTTGACATCACGAAACCCTAAAGAGCGTGGTGGACATATCTCTATTGGGCACCCAGATGCTGCAAAAATCTGTGTGGCGCTACGTAAATATGCAAATGTAATTCCTGATTACAGAACTCCAAATGCAATCCGCCTTGCGATTGCACCACTTCCAACTTCATATGTTGAAGTATGGGATGGATTCCAGCGCATAAAGGATCTTACTGAAACACGTCAGTACGAGAAGGTAGAAGGATCGGATTCACGCGTCACATGAGCAACGACTTTGATTCAGCACTGACATATACCTCATATCTTGCAGTGGATGACTTACTCAAGCTTCAGAAACCCCTTTCTGATGGACCAGAGCACGATGAAATGCTCTTCATCATCATTCACCAGACATATGAACTCTGGTTTAAGCAGCTCATTCATGAATTCACAGAAGCCCAACGAGCTCTTGAAAGGGGAGATACCCATTACTCCCTTTCGATTTTGGGTCGTATTCGGACAATCATGAAAGTCTGTGTCGCTCAAGTAGATATTCTCGAGACGATGACGCCGCTGCAATTCAATGCATTCCGCGGTTACCTCTCATCATCAAGTGGATTTCAATCTGCACAGTTTAGAAAAGTGGAAGCGATACTCGGTCGTCGCGATAGCCGCATGGCGGGCCATCTTCCACCAGAGATGCAGGCAGAGATTGCAAAGATCACTTCCGGAAATTCAATCTGGGATTCATTCCTTGAATACTTAGTAGCGCGTGGACATGCGATGCCAGTCGCCGTTACTTCTCGCGATAAGTCTGTCGCTTATCAATCAAACACAGAAGTTCAAGATGTACTTCTTGGCGTACATCAAAACGATCCCGAGAGTGCGATGGTTGCCGAACGCTTACTTGATATCGATGAAGGCATTCAAGAGTGGCGCTACCGTCACGTGAAGATGGTTGAACGAACAATCGGCCACAAGATGGGAACAGGCGGCTCTAGTGGAGTCGAATATTTAGCGAGCACACTCTTTAACCCAGTATTTAAAGACCTCTGGGAGATTCGTTCTCGCTTCTAAGCAGGTAGGCCCTTAACGACAATCTCTGAGAGCGGAAGCCTTTCGCGCTTTGCTTGTTCGCGTTCTAGCAGCGGCCCACTTAGCTTTTCAGGTGCATCTTGCTTTCCAATTGCAATAACAACGACTGGAACAAGCTCTGCAGGTATGGAGAGTTCTGACTGTGCAATTGCTTTATCAAAGCCAGTCATCTGGTGAGCAATTAATCCGCGATAATGAGTTTCAATAACTAGTTGTCCAACTGCAAGTCCACAATCAAATTGATAGTCGGCGTGAATCGAACCGTCGCTCTTTACTGTCTTTGCGGCGACCAAGATCAGCGCCGAAGAGCGTTGCGCCCATGACTGATTGAACTGTCCTAGCGATGTAATTATCTGCTTGAACAGTTCATCTCCGTGCTTACCTACAAAGAATCTCCAAGGTTGTCCATTAAATGCAGATGGTGCCCAGCGAGCTGCTTCAAGGATTCCTAGAAGATCAGGATCTGTGATTTGCGCGCTCTCGTCAAAGGAGCGTGGGCTTCTTCTGGTCGCGATAATTTCGTTTACTGGAACTGCAGTCTCTGCTCTCATGCGACAAACCTTAACTGCATTAGATTAGAATCGCATTCTGGAAATTTCATTCTACAGATTCGCACTCTTTCGCGATAAAGTGGACCATGCGCCAATCGGTACACCCAACCAAAACTCTTCTCATCGAGACTGCAGTCAAATTAATGGATACCCAGTTGCCACACGAAATTGCAGTGGATGAAATTCTTGAAAAGTCAGGAATCTCTAAAGGAAGCCTTTATCACCACTTTGAAGACTTGGCCGAGCTTCTGGAATCTGCGCAAGTCGCTCGATATGCAGACTGGGTTGATCGCAGCATCGAATTGATTGTCACAATCATGAGCAAAGCAAAGACAAAAGAAGATTTATTTGAAGGTGTAAAGAAGATGACCAGTCTGACTCAATCTGCAGAGTTCAAGGGGTTCCGCTATGAGCGAGCACGCACTATTGGAAATTCACAAGGTCACCAACGTTTTCAAAATTTACTTGCAGCAGAACAAGAGAGACTTACATCTGGGCTTACAGATATTATCCGGGAAGTTATTGAGAAGGGTTTCTTCGATAAGAAGTTAAATCCTCAAGTTTTTGCTGTCTTTATTCAGTCATACACTCTCGGAAAAATTGTTGATGACGTTGTGACAAATCCCCTTGATCCGAATGATTGGGATAATTTCATTAATCACATGGTTTTTAGGTCTGCATTTCCTGAATAACCACGCGAGAAATAGCTATTAGTTGCAAAGTTTTTTGCCTTGAGTGATAATTGAATCTGCGCATAAAAGCGCAAGACTTAAAGGAGAGTACTTTTCACGGGCTTTCTAAATCAGAAGCTTTCGAAGTACAGCTTTACAATGAATACAAACGCAGCGATCAAATCGCATCACGCAAATACGCATAGGTATGTCCCATCCACATCAACACCCGTCTCGCCTGAGAAAGTTGCATCTGTTCTCAAGGCTGAGTGGGATCGCTTCACTGATGGAACCCATGGTTCCGCCGCTGAGAGCAAGAGAGCATTTAATTCACTGCCTCTCGGTGTAACTTCAAGCTTCCAGCACTGGGACCCATATCCAATCTCGATCACATCTGCCAAGGGCGCATATATGACTGATGTTGATGGCCGCCAGCTTCTCGATTTATCAATGGGCTTCGGAGCAATGCTCGCAGGCCACCTCAATCCAGTAGTCGTCGAAGAGATTCAGAGTTCTCTCAATCAGGGAATGCTCTTCGTAACACCATCACCTACTTCTACCGATGCAGCAGAGCGAATCTGCAAGCGCTTCGGAATCGATCAGGTTCGTTTCACAAACTCAGGAACAGAGTCGACGATGTACGCGGTACGCGTTGCACGCTCTGCAACCGAGAAGATGGGAATCCTCAAGATCGAAGGCGGTTACCACGGTAGCTACGACCCATTTGTTGTCTCTGCAAAGCCACCAGTTGATAAGGCGGGCAAAGCCGAGAAGCCAACGCCATATGTTGAGCCAAACTTGGTTCCGGGAGATATCTACGTCGTTCCATTTAACAATATCCCAGCTCTTGAGAAGATGTTTAAGAAGAACGCAAAGAAGATCGCCTGCTTTATCGTTGAGCCTGTTCTTGAGAACCTTGCAATCGTTCTTCCAGATGCTGGCTACCTAGAGCGCGTTCGCGAACTTTGCGATCAATACAACGTAATTCTTATCTTTGACGAAGTAAAGACTGGTCTAACAGCTGGTGCACACGGTGCATCTGCACGTCTTGGCGTAAAGCCAGATTTGATTACTCTTGCAAAATCTATCGGTGGCGGACTTCCGCTTGCTGCATTTGGTGGCAAGAAGAAGTACATGGACTTCGTTACCAACGGCAAGATGGCTCACTTTGGAACTTTTAACGGTAATCCACTAGCAATGGCTGGTGTTCGTGCGATCGATCGAATTTGTACTGATGAAGCACTTGCTGCAGCTGAAGAGTTTAACTTCCAGGCTTTAACTCGGATCGGTGAAATCATCGATGAGTACCAGTTACCGGCACATACTGTTGGCTTTGGTGTTAAGGGTTGCGTAACCTGGTCAACAACACCAGTACGTAATTACCGAGATTACAAAGCAACAGATTTTGGAATTGCTGAAGCTCATTGGCTCTTCGCACTTAACCGCGGAATCATTACTCCACCAGGACTTGATGAGCAGTGGTTAATTTCTCTCGCGCACGGACAGACCGAGATTGATCTCTTGGTTGAAGATTTCCGTGACTTTGCGAAAGCTATTAGAGCTTAGTAAAAACTAAAGCTGCCAAGCGCGAACTCCGCCAGCAACTCCGGCAGAGTTCGGAACAATTACGACATCGTCGCCCATGAGGGCTAAGTCGCGTTGTTGAATGCTGTGCGAATTTCCACCACCTATGTAAAGGCGGTCCCAGAGAAATACTGGACGCAGCTCTTCAACCATTAGGCGAACACGGCGTGACCAGAATGTATTTCCCATGCGGCGACGTTCGCGGTCGCCAATCCAAGTGTCATACGTCGTATTTCTACGAATCGTTGCGTGTGAGAGTTCGAAGTGCGGAGAAAGTTTTCCACCATGAAACACTGCAAAGCCAAGACCAGTTCCAAGAGTGAGGACAATTTCCAAGCCTGAACCTGTAACAACTCCAGCTCCGTGTACTTCTGCATCGTTGAGAACTTTAGTTGGGATTCCTAATTTTTCCTCAATCGCTGCCTGTGCATCAAAGCCCCACCACTGAGCCTTTAAATCAGGGTTCATGCGAGTGTGAGGACCTGCATCATTTATGTAATGCGGGGTTGCAACGACAACGCCATTACGGATCATTCCGGGAATGCCAACTGTTACGCGAGCGGCCTTGGGGAGTGAATTAGCGATCTGTTTAACTGTCTCTAGAAATCGGTCAGTTGATAGTGGGTAAGGAGTCTCAATGCGGGTTGGGGCTGCATGCATTGTTCCTGAATCATCAAGTACACAGCTCTTGATAAATAGACCACCGCAATCGATTGAGAGAGTGAAATTACTCAAGACCCACCACCATTGCCGCTCCAATCAAACCTGCATCGCGCTGTAATTGCGCAGGGAGTAACTTTATCGGTTGAACAAGATTAAGAGAAGTTGCCTGCGTAGTCAGGGCGCTATTTAGCGGCTGCCAATAGATATCCCCCGCCTCTGCGACTCCGCCGCCTACTACTACACAATGCAGATCAAAGATTTGAGCAATATTGATTATCGCCTTTGCTAAATGCATTACTCCAAATTTAATTGCGTCAATTGCGATCACATCTCCATTACGGGCTGAATCTGCCAGCGCAACGAAATCAGTTCCTTTCCATCCGTTCTTGTGTGCATAACGGACCATGCTGACTCCGCTTGAATAACCTTCCACGCAACCGATACGACCGCAATTGCAACCACCGTCATAATCCCCGACCACCGTATGTCCAAAGTAGCCGGCGTTACCGAAGTCTCCTTCTAGCGGTTCTCCTTCAACAATAATTCCGCCACCGATACCAGTTGATACAACCATTCCCAACATATTCTCTGATCCAACACCTGCACCAATGGCATGTTCTGCAACCGCCAAAGCAACAGCGTCCCCAACCATCTTTATCTCAGTACCTGGAAATATTTCTTGGACTTTCTCCACCAGTGGAAAAGATCTCCATTCAGGAATATTTACAGGACTGACTTCCCCAGTCTGGGTATTGATTGGACCAGCACTGCCAATTCCAATCTTAGAAATCGTTTGTGATTGATCTGCCGCAATCTTCTGAAGAATCCCTGAAAGTCCATCCCAGAGTTGGGATGCTGGGATCTCATGGCGAGATGTGATGTCCTTCTTTGAATCCACTATTGCGATGGCAAATTTGGTGGCACCGATATCAATTGCCAAAGTAGCCATGTGTTAATCATAAGACTTCGGGTAGGGTTTGATAATGCAAAAAGTATTTCTATTTGTGGCAATCGATGTGAAGCCAGGCAAATTCGATCAATTCGTTGAGGCGCTATCGAAACATATTCAAGTTATTCGTAGCGAAGAGGGCTGCGAATTCATCGAGATATATCGCGATACCCAGAAGTCAGATGTTGTAAATGTCTGGGAGATCTGGAGCACCCGCACCGATTGGGATGCACATATGGTCAACGACAATAGCCAGGCATGGCGTCCTATCGCTTCAGAGCTAGTTATTGGC
The DNA here is from genome assembly GCA_965268205.1 of Candidatus Nanopelagicaceae bacterium. Lineage (GTDB taxonomy): Bacteria > Actinomycetota > Actinomycetes > Nanopelagicales > Nanopelagicaceae > Planktophila. The sequence continues at coordinate 1,386,969 of OZ254161.1, forward strand.
GAGACAATCACAGTTATGGATGCGCTCTAATTTCTATCATTTTAGAAGTAGGATGGAACCATGACAACGGAGTCAGCACTTGAAACAGCACGCTCGCAATTACGTCGAGCGGTAGAACTATTAGGTTTAACAGAGAACGATTGGCAAACTCTCTCAACCCCCCGCAGAATCCTTGAAGTGGCCGTGCCTCTTCGACGTGATAACGGAAATGTTGAGATGTACAAAGGTTTCCGCGTTCAATATTCAACAACGCGAGGACCATCTAAAGGTGGTGTGCGCTTCCACCCTCAGATTGATATGGACGAGACCGTTGCTCTCGCAATGCTCATGACATGGAAATGTGCGCTTACTAATCTTCCATACGGTGGGGCTAAAGGTGGAATCGCCGTTGACGCTCACACACTTTCTCTAACTGAAAATGAGCGTCTAACGCGACGGTACACATCTGAAATTCTTCCAATCATCGGTCCAGAGCGAGATATTCCTGCGCCTGATGTTGGAACAGATGAACGTAATATGGCTTGGATGATGGACACCTACTCTGTAAATGCCGGGTTCTCTGTGCCAGGAGTAGTAACAGGAAAGCCAATTGTTCTCGGCGGATCGCTCGGTAGAACTTCTGCAACAGGAGATGGTGTCGCTATCTCTGCAATCGAAGCTCTTCGCGTCCGCGGAATCAATCCGGCAGGTGCCACTGTAGCGATTCAAGGTTTTGGAAAAGTTGGATACTGGGCAGCAATCGCCCTTGAAAATCTTGGGCTCAAGATCGTGGCTGTTAGCGATGTAAATGGTGGAGTAACTGGGTTTGATTCAATTTCTAAGTTGTGGAATTACTTCCTGGCAAATGGTAATTTGAATATGCCAGGTACAGAAAAACTCACACAGGATGAACTCTTGCACCTAGATGTTGATGTTCTAATCCCTGCAGCACTTGCAGATTCGATTACAGGTGCCACGGCTCCTGGTATCAAGGCGAAAATCATTGTTGAGGGCGCAAATGCCCCAACAACACCTGAAGGCGATGAGATTCTCAACGATAAGAAGATTCTCGTGGTTCCGGATATTCTCGCCAACTCTGGTGGTGTAATTGTTTCCTACTTCGAGTGGGTTCAAGATAAACAAAATTACTTCTGGACCGCAGAAGAAGTTAAGCAGAACCTCAACGACATCATGATGAAGTCCTTTAAAGAAGTTGAACACACTGCGACAGAGAAAAAGGTTTCATGGCGCGAAGCTGCGCACATGATTGGCGTCGCTCGAGTTGCAGAGGCTCACAGATTGCGTGGGCTGTACCCATAAAAAAGAAAAGCCCCCGGTGTGAAAGGCACCGAGAGCTTAACTTGTGCGCGCGAAGGGATTCGAACCCCTAACCTTCTGATCCGTAGTCAGATGCTCTATCCGTTGAGCTACGCACGCGAGGAGGTTAATACTACCGATGATTTCAAGTACTTCTAACTAAATCGATGCTAACCCTAATGCACATGCCTGCGTGGCTTTTAGGGCATCTACCGCAGTGGCGAGGTCAGGATTTACTTGACCGGTGGAAAGAAATCCAGTCCATGCGATCAATTCCTGGATGTAGGCATCCTCAAAGCGCGGCATCCAATTTTCAACCATCGCACCGCCGAGAGGTACCTGGGCTATGTGATTTGCACGCGTAATTACATCACCAAATATTCCAATTTCTATCGATCCGCGTTCGCAAAGAACTTCAGTACGCACGTCGTATCCATAATTATTGTTAGCAACGATGTCTGCGACCATGAGCACCCCGCCCGATAAGGTGGCTGTGAAAACCAAGGGATCCACTAACCCTTGCGGCGAGAGTGATGACGGTTTTGGATAGTGAGTTGAAACTGACTTCCAATCCTCATTGAGTAACCAGTGCCAGACATCAAAATCATGGACCGCAATATTCGTGTAAAGACCTTCTGTTGTGATACCAGCAGAGGAGACATTTCTTGTCACCGTTCGGACAAAAAGAGGAGCGCCATATTCTTTTGACTGGATCATAGATTTTACTTTTACATATGAAGGATCGAATCGACGCATGAATCCAAAGTGAACCATGGGACGTTTCATTAAAGTCTCGAAGTTGAGAATTTCTGCTGCGATAATCTCCGCGTCTTCGATATTTGTCGCAATCGGCTTCTCACACAGAGTTGGAATTTTACGCTCTATTGCTAAACGAAGATGTTGGACATGTAATGAATCTGGTGATGCAATGATTACTCCATCTAACTCTTCTAGCGCTAAAAGCTCTGTAACACTTCCACAAAAATTGATGTTACCTCCAAGGTCATCAATTAATGTGTGGGCTCTAGACTCATCAATATCTGTGATGGCAAAAACGTCAGCACCAGGTACGTTCGTGCGCAAAAAACGTGCATGTCCTGCACCCATGATGCCGGTGCCAATTATTCCAATCTTTAGGCTTGACACTTAGGACTCAGCGCCAGTAAGTAGTCCCACTAATTCACGGCCTGAAGTCTCTTCCACTTTACGTGATGCAATGGCACGACCTTGACGCATCACCCAAATTAAGTCTGCTAGGTCCATAACTTCTTCAAAGTTGTGACTAATAATTATGATTGATATGCCCTGATCCTTAAGTCGTTTAATTAGGGCATGCACTTCAGCACTTTCTTTGACGCCTAAAGCTGCAGTTGGCTCATCGAAAATCACGAGTTTTGCGCCCCAGCCGACAGCTCTACAAATTGCTACCGCTTGTCGTTGGCCACCAGACATAAATCCGAGTTCACGATCAAGCATCAACCCCGTGTTGCCAACTTTAGACAGCATCTCTTCGGCGCCTGCAGCCATCTTCTTTTGATTAAGAAACCTAAATGGCCAGATACCGCTACGGATCTCACGAGAGAGGTAGAGATTTTCTGTTACAGATAGGGTGTCGACGACCGCTAAATCTTGGTAGACAGTCTCAATGCCTAGATTACGTGCATCAAGAGGTGAGGTGATTTTCACTTCTTTACCGTCGAAAAAGATACTTCCAGTTGTTGGTTCATGGATGCCAGAAATGGCCTTAATAAGAGTGGACTTGCCAGCGCCGTTGTCACCGACAATTGCAGTTACTTGCCCCTTTGGCATATGCATGTCTACGCCACGTAGCGCTTGAACGCCACCAAAGTGTTTCTCTAGGTTGCGGATTTCGATGATGTTTTCTGACATAGCCCTTATCCTTTAGCCGATACTGAATTGTCTACACTTTGAACAAATGTTGGTTCCGAATTTAAGATTAAAACGTCCTCTTTATCGAGCGATGCCTCTTTTTTGGAACAGATAATTTTTCCAACATGCGTGGCATTAATCATTGACTGCTCAATATCGATACCGGTGGCTATCGAATAGACAAGAGAAGCTAAAAAACCATCGCCTGCGCCAACAGTGTTCTTAACTGTGGCACTTTGGGCTGCAACTTGAATTAGAGCCCCGTCCGAATTAAGGGCTGCCGCACCATCGGCCCCCTGGGTGATTACAACTATATCTGGGCCAAGTGTCTTTAACTTATCTAACAATACACGCGGATTATCTGCCCCTGTGTTAAGAATTTGCTGAGCTTCCTCTAAATTTAGTACGGCAACATCTGCCAAGCTGAGCAAATCTCTCATGTCGTTCACTATCGGTGAGAAGTTGATAACAATTCTTGAACCGAGATCTCTGAATTTAGGAATAACTCTCTTTAAGAGATGGAGATCTGTTTCAAAATTGAAAACGACGTATTTAGGCACATATCCATCTGCAAAAAATTTATCTAAATCACTTTCATCAAGATTCCAATTCGCACCATTAACAACGATTGTGTCGTACTGACCTTGCTCGTCGACACGAACATGTCCAACTCCTGTGTGTGCGTTCTCGTCGATGGTGATGTATTGAGTGATAAGTCCACGCCTCATTAATCGATCGAGAATTTCTAATCCAAAAATGTCATTTCCGACCCTAGCAATCAAAGCAACATCTTCGCTGAAAGTGGATGCTGTCAGGGCGACATTGAGACTTTTGCCGCCGAGGGCTAATTCGAAATGAGATCCATAGGCGTAGTTTGCGCGCTGTGAAACCATGCTTTTATAAGCGATGAGGTCAGCATTGATAGACCCCACCGCCGCAATTAAAATATGTCTCTTCATCTTAATTTTTTAGAGTATTCCAGATTACTTCTGATGACAATAGCGCGTCACCATGTGCAAGATCTGGGTTGCTCAATGCCAATGCGCGTCCACGCTCAATGAAGTAACGCATCCGTTCAATATTCATCTCGCATTCACGCACAGGGTTTTCGCGAACTGGATCTGTGTCGAAGTAGTAGGTTCCTGTGTACCCGTACTTTGCAAGGTAGTAGGTCAATTCAAGAGTTTCTGGCGCATGAATTGAGCCGACCAACAGCCCGTCATCTGCCATTCCATGTGAGTCGTTAAGTTGTAGGGCAAAAAGTTTGTTATCAGCCAAACACATTGCCGCAGATTGTGCTGGATTTTCATGTGCCATTAGCAGGTGACCAAAATCAAGAGTGACACCCACGTTTTCACGGCCCACATCGGCAATCATCTTCATGACTGCGCCCGTGGTATTGAGTATGGTGCGTCCCCGTGGTTCCGCTGGCTTATATTCGATTGAAATACGAATGCTCGGATCAATATCAGCCAATTCTTGCAAGGCTTCCTTAAACCAACGCCATGCATCGACATAATTCATCTGCAATGGGTATTCGTAGCCATCATGGGCCGGCCACAAAAGAACATGATCTGTCTTTAGCTCTTTTGCTATCTTGATCGCTTCGGCAACCATGTCAATCGCTTCACGCCTTATAGATGCATTCGGATTTGAGAATCCGCCACCAGAAAATTTCGGAGCTGGCCAACGAAGTTGTACTCCTTTGACTGCCAGATTCGCCTTTTCAAGAGCAGCCGCAATTTCAGAAACGCTACGAATTGCAAAGTGTTCTGGGTAATTTATTTCGAGCGCATTTAAACCTTTGACGGTCCCTGCAATCTCGATTAGCGCGATAGTGTCCATAGCTTTCTCAGGGTGTTTACGACCTTCCCCTAGCGCAAAGGAATTAAGCCGCGTTGAAAAATAGATTTCACTCATTTGAGATCTCCTCGGGGTTTAGTTGCGAATCGATCTGTTAGTACTGCTCCAAGAACAATCAATCCAGTGACTACTAGCTGTACGAATGCGTTTACATTCAATAGTGTTAATCCCACTGCGATTGATCCCAAAAGTATCGCTCCTAATACGGTTCCAACAATTGAGCCTCGTCCACCCATCAAGCTTGTTCCACCTACAACTACAGCAGCAATTGCCTGGAGTTCAAACCCTGTTCCTGAAATTGGTTCAGCAGCCCCGATGCGACTAATGAACATCAATGTTCCGAATCCACAGAAGAGTCCGCATAATACAAATGCGGCTATTTGAACCTTGCGAACCTGGACCCCGCTTCTGCGCGCTGCATCCATATTGGTGCCTATAGCCTTGAGATGAAGTCCTAAACGAGATTTATTCAAAATCAAGTAGGCTGCAAAGGTCGCAGCAATCAAGAACAGGACGGGTTTTGGAATCGGCCCAACGTCGCCACTAAAGAAATTTCTAAAACCTTCATCAAGATTGTAGATTGGACGGCCTTGTGTGTACACGAATGCGATTCCGCGGAAAAGATTTAGTGTCGCTAGAGTGACAACAAATGATTGAAGATTAAAGAGTGCAGACATTGCACCATTGAAAAGTCCTAAGAGGCCACTAATGACGAAGGCCATGATGATTGTGATCAAGGTTCCCCAGTTAGCTAAATTCGTAGCACAGATAACAGCGGTCAAGCCGACGATTGCACCAACAGAGATATCTATGCCACCTGTAACGATTACGAAAGTTAAACCAAGTGCTACCAAAGCGATGATTGCCGATTGCACTCCAATTTCAAGTAATATGTCAAAACTAAGGAAAACTGGTTCGAGTATGCCGAAAATTACAAAGGTAATCACGAGGGCAATAATCACACCGAAGATTCGTGTATTTAAACCATTAGGTGCTTTCTTAGACAAATTCACTGTTTCAACTCTCCCCTTAAATTAGGAACCAGTGCTGGTCTGATTATTGAGATCATCAGACCAGCACAGGGTTAACCCTACTTTTCTTGGCTAAGAATTAGCCAAGCTTTGGTGCTGGTGTGTTTACATTTGCCGATGTAATGAGAGCGACTGGCGTGTAAACAGCACGTGGAACTTTCTGTCCACCTAGAAGGCGAAGTGCTACGTCAACTGCTGCCTGACCTGTGAGGTTTGGGTATGAGTCGACTGTTCCTGTGATGTCACCGTTCTTAATGGCTGTATATGCATCAGAAATTCCGTCGGTGCCAATAATCAATACCTTGCCCTTAAGGCCAGCATTGTTAACAGCGGTAGCAACACCTAGTGCCATACCATCATTATTTGCATAAAAGGCCTTTAGATTTGGGTGATCCTTGAGGATTGCAGCAGCAGCGTTAGTAGCTGTTGTAACATCCCAGTTTCCTGGAACGCTTGCAACTACATCGAGGCCACCCTTCTTAGCTGTATCTACGAATCCCTTTGTGCGTTGGATTGCTGCATATGCACCAACCTGCCCCTGGATATTCGCAACTTCTGATCCCGCTGGAAGATTTTTGATGAAGTACTCAGCTGCAAGGACTCCGTTAGAGATCTGGTTTGGACCAACCCACTGACGTGCACCTGGCAAGACGCCATCGTTGACGTTAAGAACGAGATATTTCTTTGCTTCAGCCTTTTCAACAGCTGGACAAAGGTTTGTGTTCGACTGTGGTGAAACAAGTAGTGCCTTGTAACCCTTCTGCACCATTGTTTGCATTGAGTTAAGCTGACCAACCTGATCAGATTCACTTGCTGCAGCTTGAACGTCAATTTTGACTCCGTACTTCTTGGCACGAGTCTTCTGACCGGCAGCAAGATCAATCCAGTACTGGTTTCCAAGGAACTTCATTAATGAACCCATCTTCAAGCCCTTAGGAGCCTTAGGGACGGCTCCGAGTGACTTTGTAAGGGATGAGAAATTAACTCCACCCTTTGCTTCATCTGTGCTAAATGCTGATCCTGTAACTTTGCAAGAACCTGGGGTAGCTGCAGAAGCATATGTAGTGCCTCCTACAACAAGTCCAAGTGAAAGAACTGCGGCCGCAATAACACGGCTGTTCTTAGCGGATATTGTCTTCATGTTTCTCCTTATAGGTGACTCTGGCTTCACAGACGTTTCTGCCAGCTGGTGGGTTCAACTTAAGCCGCACACTGCATTGCAACAAGAAGATTCACGTCGAAATCAATAACGATTGTCTACGTTTGATTATCTATTCAAAGATTTAAAAGGATGGATTGCCTCTCGGATGAGCGTGAAACTCTCTAATGAGAGGAAATTCACCCTTGAATATATATTCACAAAGTGAGAAAATGCTTATATGGCTACCGCAAAGGCATCTGGACGAATCTCCCTCTCAAGTGTGGAACAACAGCGATTAATGACGAAAATTGCAGTTCTTTATCACGAGGAAGGTCTCGGCCAGCCCGAGATATCGCGTCGACTTAATCTCTCACAGGCGCGGGTATCCCGGTATCTTAAACAAGCAGTAGCGGATGGAATCGTCCGTACCACCGTTGTGCAACCTTATGGAATTTATGTAGGTTTGGAAAAAGCATTAGAAGAAAAATACGGATTACTTGAAGTTGTCGTTGCTGAACATATAGAAGGTACCTCTCTAAAGAATGCTCTCGGTTCTGCAGCTGCAACATATCTCGAGACAACCCTTTCAGCCAATGATCACATCGGTCTTTCTTCTTGGAGCCAGACTTTGTTAGCGACAGTTGAAGCTATGCGAACTCGTCCACGTAAAGTTGTTCGTGAAGTGACCCAACTTATTGGAGGTGTAGGTAGCCCAGAAGCACAAATGTTGGCATCAAGACTCTGTTCTCACTTAGCTGAACTCACCTCGGCTTCACCAATTTATTTAGCCGCTCCAGGAGTTGTTGCAACTAAGAGTCTGAAGAATGCAATTATGAGTGACCCTGCCATTACCGACTCTATAGAAGCATGGAAGCGAATCACGACTCTGATCGTTGGAATTGGAACTTTTCCGGCTTCTCCATTACTTGCAGCGAGTGGAAATACTCTTGAGCCAGGTGAAGAAGAGCAATTGAAGAAAGATGGGGCAGTGGGAGAGATTTGTCTTCGATATTTTGATAAAGACGGTCATGCGATGAAACCTGATATTGAAGATCGAGTTATCTCAATTGATGCAAAATCTATGCAGGCTGCTCCTCGACGTATTGGCGTCGCGGGTGGAGCTCCAAAACTAAACGCTATCAGAGCGGCTATAACTGGTGGATGGATTAATGTCTTAATTACGGACGCAGAAGTCGCTCGATTATTACTTGAGCCACCTCGCCTAAAAAAGAAGTAAAAGGCGGTTCCTTCAAGTTTGGTTACCTAGGTGATGCGACTTCCGGCTGCCTGGGCGGCATCAAAGCTTTAGTTGAATCCAGAAATCCATGAGAGGCGCTGGCTATTTAGCCTCGCCAAGAAGTGCTTAGCGGGCGGCCTTCTGCGTAACCTGAGGCAGATTGGATTCCCACTACAGCACGTTCTGCAAACTCAGCAAGATTATGTGCACCCGCATACGTACATGATGAACGTAGACCAGAAATAATTTCATCGATGAGATCTTCTACTCCGGGGCGAGCTGGATCTAAGAACATCTTTGATGACGAGATTCCTTCTTCAAAGAGCGCTTTGCGTGCGCGATCAAATGCATCTTCTTGTGAAGTACGTGCGCTAACTGCGCGTTTTGATGCCATTCCGAATGATTCTTTATAAGAACGTCCTGAACTATCGCGCATTAAATCGCCAGGTGATTCGTATGTTCCTGCAAACCAGGAACCAATCATTACCTGAGATGCTCCTGCAGCAAGTGCCAGTGCGACATCGCGAGGATGGCGCACTCCGCCATCTGCCCATACATGTGCGCCTAATTTCTTGGCCTCTGCTGCACATTCAAGAACCGCAGAAAATTGTGGCCGACCAACGCCAGTCTGCATACGTGTTGTACACATTGCGCCAGGTCCCACGCCAACCTTAATAATGTCTGCGCCTGCTGCAACGAGATCACGAACACCAGATGCTGTAACAACGTTGCCTGCAACGATTGGAACGTTGAGATTGAGTTTCTTAATAATCTGAAGCGCTTCAATCATCTTCTTCTGGTGGCCATGAGCGGTATCGACAACAAGAACATCTGCACCAGCTGCAACTAACTTCGCTGCCTTATCTGCAACATCGCCATTGATTCCGACAGCTGCTGCGATACGTAACTTATTGTGCTTATCGACAGCAGGTGCGTAAAGAGTTGCACGAAGAGCGCCCACCTTTGTAATGATTCCAACGAGGTCACCATTTGCTGAAACCACGGGAGCCACAGTGCGAAGGCGTTCATGCAGAAATTCAAATGCCTGGCGGGGATCTAAAGTGTCTGGCATCGTGGTTAGCTCTTGAGTCATCACTTGGCTCAGCTGAGTAAAGCGATCTACACCCGCTAAATCATCTTCTGTAACGATTCCTACTGGCTTAGATCCATCAACAATGATGATTGCGCCATGGGCACGCTTATGAATAAGAGATGCAGCGTCAGCAACAGTCTCTTTAAGGGTAAGAGTTATGGGTGTTTCAAAGAATGTATGACGTGATTTAACTGATGCGATGACCTCGGCTACAACTGGAATCGGAATATCTTGCGGAATAACGACCATTCCACCGCGACGAGCCATTGTTTCGGCCATACGGCGCCCTGCAATAGCTGTCATATTTGCGACAACTAGGGGGATTGTTGTTCCGCTTCCATCATTAGATGAAAGATCTACATCCATACGGCTTGTGAGTTCTGAATGGCTTGGAGCCATAAATACATCGTCGTAGGTTAGGTCGTATATAGGCTCGTTGATAAATCGCACGTACTAAAGTCTACCGAGTTTCAGCAGCTCTTCGCGTACGACAGCCTTGCGACGAGGCTTGCCCAGAGGCTCACCTGCGGCGATTTCCGCCTCATTAATCGCCTGCCAATGGCTCTGGGTTACAACTCTGTTATGTGTAATTACATCGCTGATATCGCCAGCGCTCTTTGGGCTTTTCAGATCTTCCACCAATAGCTTCATGACTTCGGCGGCATCTGATTTATTTGTACCGATAACTCCAGATGGTCCTCGCTTTGCCCAACCAACTACATAAGTTTCTGGCGCTACTCGCCCATCAACATTTACAACTTTGCCGTTCTCATATGGAATTCCTTCAAGTGATGCGGCTTGATACCCAATTGCAGTAATAACTAAACCGCATTTGATGCTGAATGTTTCTTCCCCGCCAGTTTTCTTGAAAACTACTTCTTCTACTCGCCCATCTCCTTTTATCTCAATGGGTGTTGCCAAGAATTGGAACTTCATCGTGCGTTCGTGGCTTGTTGGCTCGCGTTCTGCAATCAAAAGCATTGCATCAAGATTGCTCTTTGTATCTTTCTCTATCTCTGCACCGGCTCGGGCAATTGCTGATTCAACATCTTCTTTAGAAATCTCAACGTTGGTATGTTCCAGCTTTGGAAGTTCACGTAATTCGGGCGATGTAAATGCAGCATTCTCAGGACCACGTCGGGCACTGATAACAACTGTTCTTACAGAACTCTGCTTAAAGAGATCGATTGCATGATCTGCTGTATCTGTTGGGTCAAGCTCGCTTGGCTCAAGTGCCAGCATGCGGGCAACATCCATTGCAACATTGCCGGCACCAATGACAACTGCAGTATCGCAACTCAAATCGATTGATTCATCCTTGAAATCTGGGTGAGCGTTATACCAAGGCACAAAAGTCGCCGCCGACATAGAACCTGGAAGATCTTCGCCAGGAATGCCGAGAGTTTTTCCGAGAGCAGAACCAGTTGCGATAACTACTGCGTCATAGCGCTCACGTAACTGCTCAATCGTTAGATCACTTCCGAGTTCGATATTCCCAAAGAGTCGGAAGTTTGGCTCATTAGCTACCTTCTCAAATACCTTTGAAACCGTCTTAATCTTTGGATGATCAGGTGCAACACCGCTGCGAACTAGTCCCCACGGAGTTGGAAGGCGCTCAATCATGTCGATCGAGAATTGCAGCTCTTCACTCTGTAAATTCTGGAGCGCCTGAGCCGCAAAGTAGCCAGCAGGACCTGCACCGACGATGGCTATCTTGTATTGAGGCATATGCGAACTTTAGCGGGGAAACTTCTTCTTAACTCTCCGAAGGGCTTCACGGAAGATGACTCTGCTGCTCTGGCGTCGAAGCGTTTTATTGTCAAAGGCCAAGAGCGCTTGTGCGGCTGTTTCAAGGGAGATATGGGTTACTGGGACGTTATCTCCAACTGGAATTACAGCTGAATCAAATTTATCTAGATCGCCGACAACTCTGACGCCCGATGCCTTTATTTGGCGAACAGAATCGGCGCCGATTTCACGAACTTTATCGAGCGCCCACTGGGGAGTTAAGAGCTTCTGCGCATCTTTCGAGATCTTCACATGATCGGTTAAATGTTTGATGGCACCTTCGCGAATGTAAATTTCATATTCAGACCATTCGCGTTCCTTAGGAAAATTCTTATTAACTTCAAGCAGTAGGCAAACTTCTTCATATGACAGCGATCGATTACTTGAGATTCCCTCGATCTGCGCCAAAGTGCCCGCAGGAATTCCTAGTAGCGAATTAAATGCCTCAAAGATTGCCGTCGGTTGTGTTTCATCCGCGATGACCACGGTGACGTTCTCTGCTCCAAATGCATTCGCCCATTGAGTTATGACGCGGCCATGTTCGTGGCGCTTCCAGAAAGTCGGAGTCAATTTTGAGACCCCTGGCTTATCAAGGACTGAGTGAAGCCACTCCTCATAAGTCGGAGTAAGTCCATACTTTAAATATTGCTGATAAGAGGAAGAAAGTAGTTTCACCAATGGACGCAGAGTGAAGACAACTTTTACATCAGCTCCTTTGAGATCCTCTTTAAACTTATTGATCTTGGCTTCATCTAATTCGCAGAAGAATTCACTGCTAATTAGCGTCGTTCCTTTATTCTTCTTAACGCTCTTGATGACTTTTTCCCATTCAGCGATTGGGAACTTTGCTCCGCCGCGGTTCTTCCAACCCCAGCTACGACCGATTAACGCCCATGCTGCTCGATGATGCGCCTTCTGGCCAAAATCTGGGTAGATAACATTGAAGCTATTTAGCACCTCACGGTTTGCAGCAAAACTCTCTTGAAGCGCAGTTGTACCTGTCTTATGGAATCCGACATGTGCAACGAGCTTCTTACTCATTATGCGCTCAGCAGTCTGATTCCGTTGATAACGATAATTGCAATCGCCACGAAGATTCCTAGTTGTTTTCTAGGTAGCCAGCTAACGAGTTTTGCAGCAATTGGTGCCATCAAGATTCCACCTAATGCAAGGCCGCCGACTGCAGACCAATCGATATCAAGTTTGCTTAGGTTGAGTAAGAAACCAACGCTTGCGCAGACTGCAACGATGAACTCGGCTGCAGAAACGGTACCGATGACTTTGCGAGGTTCTGTCTGTGTTGTTGCAAGGAGTGTTGGCGTAACAACTGGTCCCCATCCGCCGCCACCAGATGCATCGATAAAACCACCTGAGAAACCCAGGAATGTTAGATACTTTGGATTTGAGATATCAGAGACGCTTACTTGAGGTGCTTGCCCAAAAAGATTTCTGTAGAGCAGTAAGAAGCCAAGCAATAGCAGGATTGTTGAGATAAAAATCTTTCCGCCCGACAAGTCGATGTTCGATAGGAATGTTGCTCCTAATAGTGCGCCGACGCCACCTGGAATAGCAAGGCGGATCAAAATATCCCGATCAACATTCTCGCGATGCCAGTGAGATACGCCAGAAGCAAGAGTCGTTCCAATTTCTGCAGCATGCACTGCTGCAGATGCAACTGCTGCAGATGCGCCAAGCGTTAGTAGGAGAGTCGAACTTGTTAATCCGAATCCCATACCCAGGGATCCATCAACAAGCTGTGCGACCGATCCTGCTAGAGCGAATAACATCCAATTCATAGAAGTTCATCCATAATCTTCGCTACATTCACCGCGATATCTTCTGTGCCATCAAGAATTAGCTCGGCATGAATTGGTGCTTCATACTCTTGTCCAACGCCGCTTAAGTTTGGAAGTGAGCCATCAGCGGCCTTCTTATAAAGACCCTTTGGATCGCGATCAGTACAGACTTCAATCGGTGTCTTCACCCAAACTTCCGCAAACTTTCCTTTATCAAAGAGCTCTCGAACGCTGTCGCGGTCTTCAGCAAATGGGCTAACGAGTGCAACGATGACGATTAGACCTGCATCAGCCATCAAGTGAGCAACTTGTCCGACTCGACGGACATTCTCGGCGCGATCTGCACGAGTGAATCCAAGATCTTTATTAAGGCCCAATCGAAGGTTGTCGCCATCAAGAACATAACTATGTGCACCTGCTGCAAAGAGGCGCTTTTCAAGCTCATTAGCGATTGTTGATTTTCCAGAGCCCGATAGACCTGTCAGCCAAATTACCTTTGCGCTCTGATTCTTCTGTGTAGCTCTTGCAAGCGAATCAACTTCGTACTTATGTTCAGAGACATTCTCTGATCTGCGCAGTACGTGGTTGACCATTCCAGCCGCCACGGTATTAAGAGTTACGCGATCTACGAGAATAAAACTCCCGGTATTTCGATCTTCCTTGTATGGGGAAAGTGAAATTGGAGAATCAGTTGCAATCTCAACAACACCGATCTCATTCATCGCAAGAACTTCTGCAGCTTCATGATCGCCGCTCGTGATTTCTAGTTTATGGCGGATCTTTGTAACCATTGCAGGAACTTGTGTAGATCCAGCAATTAAGTAGTACGAACGGCTATGGACGAGCTCTGACTCACCCAGCCAAACAACGTTGGCATTAAATCGATCTGCAGGTGCAGTGAAGTTGCTGGCGAGTTCGACGCTATCGCCTCGAGTAGCATCGACATCCGGCTCAAGAACAAGAATTACCGCTTCAGAATCTCCAGCGCTCTTCAGGTCTCCACCGTGGGAAACAATCTGTGAAATCTTCGCTTTACGCTTACTTGGCAAAACTACAACTTCATCGCCTTGGTTGAATGTTCCGTTGAAGATTGTGCCTGAAAGTCCACGGAAATTCTCAGCGCGAGCGATCAACTGCACACCGAGATGTGGCTTTACTAACGCTTCGCTCTTCTTATCCCAGCTCTGAATGTATTCAAGAAGAGTCGGACCTGAATACCACGGCATATTTGTGCTGCGGTGCACAACGTTATCCCCTGCAAGTGCACTGACTGGAACCGCTTGATAATCGGTGATTCCCAAACGAGTTGCAACACCTGAAAGTTCATCAACAATCGCTTGATATACATCTTCTGAATATCCAGTTGCATCTAATTTATTTACAACAACGGCAATTCTCGTTACTCCCATAAGCGAGCAGATTGTTAAGTGTCGCAGCGTTTGTGTACGAATTCCACGTGATGCATCGACAAGGACAAGTGCAACGTCTGCGCGTGATGCAGCGACGGCCATATTTCGCGTGTACTGCTCATGTCCTGGAGCATCAGCGATGATCAAACGGCGGCCATTAAGCAATGACATCGAACGGTATGCAACGTCAATCGTAATTCCTTGTTCGCGCTCTGCTTCAAGTCCATCAGTTAATAGGCTGAAATCAACTTCACCAGCAACAATCGTTGATCCGCTTCGACGAATATTTCGCGCTGCAGCAACAGTGTCATGTGGGACGCTATCTGTTTCTACGAGAAGACGACCGATTAGCGTGCTCTTTCCATCGTCAACGCTTCCGCATGTAACGAGGCGAATTATTGGCTGAGTAGATTGCTGAGTCATTAGAAATAACCCTCAGTCTTCTTCTTCTCCATTGAATCTTCTTTTTCGCCATCGATCAAACGAGTAGCTCGTTCGCTGAGCTTCACATTCATAACTTCTTCAACGATTTCAGCGACAGTTGTGGCATCGGATTCAACCGCTGCTGTTAATGGGTAGCAACCCAAGGTGCGGAAGCGGATCTTCTTCATTACCGGCTTCTCACCATTAATGAGTGGGAATCGGTCATCATCGACCATGATCATCTGCTCACCACGAAATACCACTGGACGTTCTTTAGCAAAGTAAAGAGGATTTACAGGAACATCGTTCTCCGCGATGTAGCTCCAGATGTCGAGTTCGGTCCAATCCGACAATGGGAAGACGCGCATCGATTGTTCTGGGGTAATTCTTGGATTGTATGTACGCCAAAGTTCTGGGCGCTGATTCCGTGGATCCCAACGGTGACCGGCTTCGCGCACACTAAAGATTCTCTCCTTGGCGCGACTGCGTTCTTCGTCTCGACGAGATCCACCGATTGCCGCATCAAATTGATTTGCATCTAAGCCTTGGCGAAGCGCAACCGTCTTCATCACGCGTGTGTACTCGGAGATGCCAGTAGTAAATGGTGAAATGTTCTCTGCGACACCTTCAGCATTGGTGTGTTTAATTAAATTGAGATTGTATTTAGCAACCATCTCGTCTCTGAATGAGATCATCTCGCGGAATTTCCAAGTGGTATCAATATGCATTACCGGAAATGGAATCGGCGCTGGATAGAAGGCCTTCATGGCAAGGTGCAGAAGCACTGCTGAATCTTTACCTATTGAATAGAGAAGAACTGGCTTACGAAAAGCTGCGGCGGTCTCTCGTAGAATCTCTATCGACTCATTTTCGAGAGCTTTGAGAATCTCCGAAGAACTTTTCACTTCGCAATTATAGAGAAATTACCTTGTGAAAACCTTGTGCGGCTCGGCGGAGACGAGGAGATTTGAACTCCTGAAGGGTTTAACCCCTTACCTCGTTAGCAGTGAGGCTCGGTCAAAAGGCTCTAATTGGTCGAAGGCGCACACTCTTAGAACTAAAAACTCTGATTCCTCCCCTTAGGATTTTTCTCTACTAGGGATGTAATGAAAAGAATTGAGAGTAAAAAAAAGGCAATCCAATTTAGACTCTCTCCTGGCGGAGTTCCCTCAGTGGTTAAAGGCATCATTGCTCCAGCGATAGCACGCAATACTGGATCCGTGGCAAGAGTAAGTAAAACCAAGGGAGTAAATCCTGGATAACGAAAGAAAAGTAGAGATAAAAGGGCTCCTAGTAGAAGTTGTATGGCGCCCCATTGATGGAATATTGCGATGGTGTTATCTCCTCCGACAACAGAAATATCTATTCCGGCAATGCTCTGGGCTCCACCATCTTCTGCAAATAGGTGAATACAGCTACGTGCAATTACGAGAAGAAGGAATAGGGCGGTAATCACACGGACGGCCAGAAATCCTTTGAAAAGTGAGACTTCTCTTGGAAATAATTGTTTGATATCGAGTTTCATGATTTCTCCTAGAGTGACGTTCCGAGCTTGCCGAATTGGATATTGCTTCCTCGTAGATTAACTGAAAGTCCTTTGGAGCTTAAGGAAACCGACTTTAATTTCATACCCATTGGTACATTTATTTCACGAATGCTCTTGCTCTTAATTTGATCTTGAATATCCAAGGGTAACGAGTCCGTTGGAATCGGAGTTCCCATTATTGAGATGCTTTTAAGCTGAAAGTAAATCTGATTATTTGCAAATGTCGGAACAAGTTGAGCTTTCCCAAGTCCGCCAGCTCCTACAGATATCTGCAGAGTGTTGTCAATAATTTCAGTACCTTCGAAGGTGGATTGCTCAACCAGTGTCGCTGCTGGAATAGTAGATGTGATATCTAGTGATCCAACTTGCATTGGGCCTGATTTCTTTATCTCTCTGGCATCAATTTCCAATGATGCTTTTGTGTTGCTCCCCCTCGGCTTGTACTCATCAATCTTTATGTTGACCGCCTTGATCGAATCTGAAGTCAAGTTCCCGGGTAGATCGAGCAGCGGTATCGAAGCGCTAATTCCCGAGGCGCTCGGGAATTTCTCTTTAACCTTTACTTCAATTTTTGACGAAACCGTTTTATCGGTAGCAAATCCGGCGGCTGCCAAGAGTGCCAAAATTGATGTGGCGGCGATAAAGATCAGATTCTTCGGTTTCATGCGTGGCAGGGTATAGAAAAAAACTTAATAACTCCTGTGAAAGGAGCAAGTATGAAATCAGAGCGGAGACGAGGAGATTTGAACTCCTGAAGGGTTTAACCCCTTACCTCGTTAGCAGTGAGGCGCACTCGACCGGGCTATGCGACGTCTCCAAGTGTTGCTGAAGTTTACAACCTTTTGAGGGTCATCTGCCAATTAGGAAGGAAATTGAGTTACGTAGGCCGAATTTCTTTGAGGGCGGCTTAAGGATGAAGAGCAAACGCATAAGTGGCGCCCAGATACCGAATACGCGAGCGAAGATTCGAGATCGAACAATCGCATCCTGTTTTGTATTGTGAAAACTTCCAGAGCTATCGCTCGGATGTGTCGCGATAACTATCGGTAAGAAATAGCCCTTAAGACCTGCGCGGAGAGCATCAGCGATAAAGATGTATTCATCGCCGAGATAATTCTCGGCCCCTGCTCCAAAGTTCTCATCAAATTTAATTGATTTCCTCTTAACATCTGGAACCCTAATAATCATTTCATACGTAGCGGCCTTAGCTGAATTTGTTAACTTCAATGGGTGCGCATCTCGTGGATATGACTTTCTTAGAGTTCCTGTCTCATCGACCGCTTGCAGCAAGAGAATTGAGATCTCGGGGTTTGATTCTAAGTATTCAAGCGCTGCATTAATCGACTCTTCCTTAAACTCAATATCGTCATCGCCGAAGAGGAGATATTCAGTTGTCGTATTCTCAATTACTGCATTTCTGCTCTTTGCAACGCCCCTGCTCTTCAATTCGACTCGCTTAACCGAGGAGTCTGTCGCTGGCAAAGAATCTGAATTCGGATTCTGAATTACCAGCAAATTAAAGACAGAGTCGAGATATTTAATAGCTGATAACCGCTTGCCGAGAGTTGAGTATCCAACCGTCAGGAGATCTTTTTTATTCACTATGTGTGAGCGCCCTTGCAAATCGCATCAAGCCACTTGAAATATTTGAAAGGTTGGAATTCTGCATGCGAAGGCCAAAGAAGAGAACGACTGTATTTGAAGCACTTAATTCGCCGGTATAGCTTGCATAAAGTAGCGCTGCCAAGAGAATTAACATTGCGGATCCTGAAATCAGAATTCCAGTCTCGCCAGATTTGATACGAGTTCCAATTCTGACTGAATTCTTCACTGGCTTTTTATTGCGTTTAGCCAAAACAAAGCCTCGTTGTGCCTCGATCTGCTTAGTAAAGAGCTTTCCGTAGACTCTGAAAATAAATAGAACGATGAGGATGTTAAGTAATCCAAACATCCAATTGAGATATGTGAAGAAAGAAATAATTACCAATAGTTGAGTACAGGTACTAAGTAAGTTTGTAAGCTCAAAAGCAAGAGACCAGCGCCAATTCTCTCTGGAGCCTTTTGCATCTGACTTCGATGCTTTAAATGCTTTATCGAAGACATTGACGCGATAAATGCGTTGGAAGTAATGGCCTGCGCGTGTGGCAGCGAAGAAAAGGAAGAATCCTGTGACTAGCACAGCCAACTTGGCATCACTCATCTTGCCTTCATTGAGAATGATTCCTGTAAATAGTTTTGCGACCGCAAGTTCCGAGACAGAGATAAATGCAGCAATCAGAACCAAGCTGATCAAAATTAGCTTGTATTTACGAGTTGTAAATAGCTCGTGGAAAGCCGATCGGAGTTCTCTACCGACAACAATCATGGGTTAATTACTCCTTAATTTCGCGGATGACACAATCGCGGCGATATGTCCCACAGTTACGAAGAGTGCTATTCCCAGAGCTATTTTCAATGAATCTGTAAAGGTACTGAATAAAGCTACATAGATCGTAAATTCAACTGAGTGAAAGATTCTTTGTGCGGGTAGAAAATTAAAGATCTTCCGAATTGAGCGCAGGATTCCTTTAACCGGAAGATTTGCCCCTGACTGATCCTGAATCTTCTCTAGACCAGAGAATGCACGTGCGACATGTACGGCATCATTAAAACCTTTATTAAGGATGATCAAGATTGCTAGAAGCGCACCCAGATATGGGTAAATAGTTGAATTCATTGGTTCGGTGGGCCAATTGGCTAGGCGAAGGCCGAAGCAAATTGGAATAAGAGATTCAGCTAAATAATGTCCTAACTTGTCGAGGAAGATTCCCATTGGAGATTTGGTATCTCTCCAACGTGCAACTTCTCCATCGCAGCAATCGATAAGCATCTGTAGTTGGCTTAAGAAGAGTGCAAGTGCAATCCCCACCCAGCCTTGAATGAGCAATGCCGGTCCGATAGATGCACCGGTGATTATCATCAGCCAGGTAACGCCATTCGCAGAGATTGGAGTACGAATAAGGATGCGAGTTAAGTAAGGAGAGAGTCGACGTTGGTAGAGATCTGCGATCCAGTGTTCAGAAGTTGATCGCCCTGTAACTGAAACAGGTTGCGAAATCTCACGAATCTGCGCAATCGTTGGGCGAGCAGGTCTGGAAGTCATAGTTATTTCGCCACAGCTTTTCGGCTAGCAACCCACTGAACTGAAGAGATAACGAAGAAGAGTGCACCTAAGTAGTAAAGCAATGGCAAGAGCGAAACTCCGGCCCATACGAGGACTGCAATAACAAGTAACCGACCTGCGATAAACCCGCCAGCGATCGAGAGCCACTTAGGCTTTGCTTCACCTTGAAGTGCGCGATACATATTGTCGTAGTGATTGAAGAGGATAGCGAAGAGAAGTAAGAAGAGAACAGAACGATCTAACTCAGTCGTTATTGCGAGTGCGATAAAAATTGCACCTTCAACAAGGCGAAGCAGTGATGGTTCAAGCCAATCGAAGCGATTAGTTGAGTTCTCATTTCTAAATGAATCCAGTTGATGATCAATGAGATTCTTATTGACGCGCTCTTTCGGCCATGTGAGGCTCTTACGAACACGACCACGGAAGACAAGTGCAATTGAAAGTAGCGCCAAAATTGGCATGATTGTGAATGTAAATGCAGCTCCACCAATGACAGATGAAGCGCTAATTACTAGCCAGCGTTCACCGATAGGGAATTGCACTGCCTTCTTTGACCAATACTCAAAGCGCGATTTCTTCTCGCGTTCTGTACTGACATATCCATCATTCTTAATTTCAAAGTCGAGTGGCTGAAGCTGAGTGCTTCGAATCTTATTGATGCGAGCAAAGTTGTAATCTGAGAGATGTCTAAATGTCTGAAAGAGCATCATTCCCATCGCTGGAATCCAGAGATCCTGTCCATCCTTTGCAGCACCGTATGCAAGTGCGAAGAAGACTAAGTACTCCTTAATTCTGTCCGTGATCGCATCAAGCCACGCACCCAATTGAGAGAATTGACGTGTGTAGCGTGCAAGTTCTCCATCTACACAATCGATAATTATGCTTAGCTGCAAGAGAACTGCGCCCGCAAAGATTGACCAGAAAGTTCCTTGGCTAAATTGGTAGGCAGAGTAGAGCCCCACGGCAAATGAAATCAACGTGACTTGGTTTGGTGTCATCTTCAGACGCACTGCAGCCCATGTGAAGAGTTTTGAGAATTTTCGCAAGAAGAAGACTGAGAAGAATCCATCATTTGCGCGATTGGCGAGCTTCAAGCGCAGGCGAGCATCATTGAGTGCAGCAATTTCACGCTTTACAGATTCGCGTTCTGAAGCATCAGATGAGCGGATATATGGCGCGCCTGCAACTTCAGCCGGAGCAACCACAAGTGCTGCGCGCACTAGAGCGACAAGTACGAGATCAATTGCGTTACCAGCATGCTTTGTATCTTTTACTTTATTTAGAACTTCAACAATTTCTTCACGCTGATATTGCGAAAGTCGCATGATTCCCAAAAAAGTATGGTTTCCATGACCAACTTCGTGATAACCAGAAGTTGCACCGGTGATGCGACCTTGGCTTACGCGAGTTAATCCGCCTTTAACTTTGGCGACAAGTGCGGTCGTAACGGTTCGTGGGTAATCAGTAAGTAATTCCAGATGCGGTTGGGTAACTACAGAATTCTCATCGACGAGCAAGAGATCCTGATTGCTAGATTGAAAGGCCTCGAGGATTTCAGCAATCTTGGTGCCCGCATGAACATCAAAAGTACGGAGATTTTCACTCATAAGAGGTAATCTATCGTGCTTAAGCGGGAATTTCGCTCATAGATAGGTCGAGAAGGTAGAGATGGCGATTCAAGTTGTAATTCTGGCAGCAGGCATGGGAACTCGTTTGGGAAAGCCATGGCCAAAGCCACTTACCGTCTTATCTGATGGCCGATCAATCATGCAACAGCAGATGGAGAACGTCTCGCAAGTTTTCGGTGATAAAGCACGAATCACTGTTGTCGTCGGATTTAAACTAGAGATGATTATCGAAGCGCATCCAAACGCTTCATTTGTTTACAATGAAATTTATGATCAGACAAATACTTCAAAGAGCTTATTGAAGGCTTTGACCGCTAGCCAAGAATCTGGTGTTCTCTGGCTCAATGGCGATGTTGTATTTGATGCAAAGGTTCTAGAGCGCGTAGCTTCACGTATCGAAGGTGAAAAATCTTTCGTCTGCGTTAATACATCTGCAACGGCTGAAGAAGAAGTCAAGTACACAGTTGATGAGAAAGGCTTTATCAAGGAACTTTCAAAGACTGTGCAGAACGCTCTCGGTGAAGCAGTCGGAATCAACTTCATTTCCGCGCACGAGAAAGCAAATGTCATCGCACAACTTAAGGCATGCGGAGATCAGGATTACTTCGAGCGCGGACTAGAACTTGCTATCGAGAAGAATGGCATCCAGCTCGAGCCAGTTGATATCTCTGATCTCTTTGCAGTCGAGGTTGATTTCCAAGCAGACCTCGACCGTGCCAACGAGGGCTTAAAGTAATTTAAGCCTTTAGGCCGCTACATGCTGGCTTAGGGCCACCATTTGGATTTCCGTAGCGGTGATATGTAATCGCAACAGATTGTTCGATCAACCAACGAGCGGCTTCGATATCTCCACGCTGAGCAATTGGTCTGTGATCTACAGATATGCCTTTCTGCATCTCTGAGTAAATCGGCGGCTTACTTGAAGCTAGCCAGCGCACACGAGAGTAACTCTCCTTCACATCATCGAGATCCGTTGTGAAAATTACCTTCGCACCTGTTGTCTCGGCGATGTGATGAATAAGAGATTTCTCGGCTTGTGTAGTTGATTCATCGACAACGACAACTATTGGCGCCAAGTAATGGCGATAGCGCTGGAAATTCTTCTCAACGACAAGACCCGAACGATCAATAGCTTGTGAACCAACTTTTGCCCACCATGTATTAACGCCATATGTAGCTGCCTCAAGGTTTGTTACACGTGGCCAATTGCGGAGAGTATTTACATAATTCAATCCGCCAGCTTTTGCATTGGGACCAACTGCAGAACGCTTCCAACCACCGAATGGTTGGCGATTAACAATTGCGCCTGTTATTCCGCGGTTAACGTAGAGATTGCCCGCCTCAATGCGATTAATCCACTCTTCACACTCTTTCTCATCGAGTGATTGAATTCCGGCAGTTAATCCAAAATCGGTTTGGTTCTGCCAGGTAATTGCAGTATTGAAATCTGGGGCTTCGATGATTGCAAGGACTGGACCAAACCATTCATTGCGATGCGACCATGAGCTTGGCTTTACTCCAACCTTTACACCTGGTCTCCACATCAAGCCTGCCTTATCAATCTGCTTTGGTTCTACGAGCCAGCTCTCACCACTATCTAGTTGAGTAAGTGCACGAGTAAGAGCGTTCTCTGATGGGCGAATAATTGGACCCACTGTTGTGGAGAAATCCCAACCCGCACCGACATGAAGAGATTCAACTGCATCCTTCAATTGACGAGTAAATGCTGGATCGTTATAGATATTGGTATCAACGATTGCAATCGATGCTGCAGAACATTTTTGCCCAGCATGGCCAAATGCTGATTGCACTAAATCTTTGACTGCTGCATCGATATCTGCGCAAGCAGAGATTAGAACAGCATTCTTTCCACTTGTCTCTGCCATCAAATTAATTTCTGGACGCCAAGAAGTGAAGAGTGAGGCTGTATCAAATGAACCTGTAAGAATTACTCCATCAATCTCTGGATGGGTGACGAGGTACTTTCCATTCTCATCATCGCGCATCGGCAAAAATTGCAGAACATCCTTAGGAACTCCCCCGGCCCAGAGATGGGAAACGATCTCCCATGCTGTCGCAACTGTTTCTGGCGCCGGCTTAAGAATGACGGTATTTCCAGCGGCCAGTGCTGCACAGACTCCACCCATCGGAATTGCATAAGGGAAATTCCAAGGCGGTACAACAAGAATGGTTCCGAGCGGAGTTGATTCTCCAAAGTTCTGAGCTGTCATTGCATAGAAACGCGCAAAGTCGATCGCTTCAGCAACTTCTGGATCTGCTTCTGCGACAGTCTTTCCGGCATCGCGTGACATCACCGCAATCGTTTCAGTCGTTGCCTTTTGCATTATCTCCGCGGCAGTAAAGAGAATCTCTTTGCGCTCATCGATTGTAAGAGCGCTCCACTTCTCTTGAGCCTTAAGCGCGGTTGCAATTGCGGTATCTACATCCTTGGCTGAACCAACTGAGTAGTGGTACCAAACTTTTCCATTATCTGAAGGGTCGCTTCCCTCTTCTTGCTCTTTGGTGAATTTCTCTTTGCCACCAATTACAAGCGGGATCTCTTGGTCCTTGATTGCGCGAACCTTTTTTATTGCCTTAGTGACATCTTTGATAAAACCTGGCTCGGTTGGATCAGCATTCCGCTCATTCTCGAACTCACCAGTTGTCGAAATTGCGTGGTCTACATGGCGCAAGGATTGAGTTGTTATGGAGTGGCGCTCAGCAATCGAATTGCGGAAGCGAACTTCCTGCTCCTTAAATTTAGCTGGGTTCTTAGAAATCTCAAATGCTGCCTTGAGGTAGTTCTCATCGGATGTGTTCTCATCTAGTCGTCGAACTAAATAAGCAACCGCTGCAGCAAAATCATCTTTACGAGTAACTGGTGCATACAGCAGAACTGGTTGACCGGCGCGAGTAACTGCAAGCGCTTCTGCATTTGCCATACCTTCAAGCATCTCAATATCAATTTGATCTACAACTCCACGTGACTTTGCAACTTCAAGCGCCCATGTCATATGGAAGAGATTGTGTGAAGCGATACCAACGCGCACTGCCTTCGAATGTTCTGGGCGTAGTGCTGCATCAACAAGACGTACATAAGATGCATCGACATCAGACTTTGAGCGATATGGGGCAGAGCTCCAGCCATGCAGCTCTGCTTCAGCTCGCTCCATTGCCAGGTTTGCACCTTTTACAAGACGTACTTTGATCGATCCGCCTGCACGCGCATAGCGATCCTTAGACCACTCAACTAGCTGGGCAAAGAATTGATGTGCCTCTGGAAGGTATGCCTGAAGAACAATTCCAGCCTTCATCGAATCGAATTCGCTCTCATCGAGAACTCGCATAAAGGCAGAAACCGTCATTGGAAGATCGCGATACTCCTCCATATCAAGGTTTACAAAGACTCCATGTTGCTGTGCTTCGCGATAGAGAATGCGCATCTTCTCTGAGACGCGATCGATTGAGCCTTCAACATCGATAATGATTAACTGTGCAACAATTGAAGAGAGTTTCACGGAAATGTAATTAACTTCTGGTCGGCGCATCATCTCGAGAATAGATTGGAAGCGAAGTTCCGCCTCGTGATCTCCAAGGACTGCTTCACCTAGTACGTTGATATTGAGCGCAATTCCCTTATTTGTTCGCTTTGCTAGATGCTTAGAAAGCTTCTCGGATTCTGAAGCAAGAATGAGGTCTTTTGACAATGCGCGAACACGTTGATGAACCGCTGCAACCACTGGCGCCGGGAGCACTCGAGATAGAACTCCAATGAAGTGAAGTCCAACTCCGTTAATTGGACCAAAGCCAACGATGCTCGCCTTCTTGGCTGCTCGGCGAAAGATTCTGGAAGATGATTTAACAGATGAAATTCGCATAACTTCATCGGTAAGAGTAATTGTCGCTTCAATCGCTTTTGGATCTTTAAAGAGTCGGGCTACTCGCTTGCGGTTGGCTTTCTCGCGGCGATCGCGCAATTTATCTGACTGTGCCATCAACTCTTTTGTTCGCATAACCGCGGTATCGGCTAATTGATCAACTTTGGTATCCGTCTCAAAGATCGAAGTCATTGCTCTAGTTTCTCCTGTTACTTCCTTGTTGATGTCTTCGTAATGAGCTTTAGAACGGGGCGTTCAAATAGATAGAAACTCAGACAGGAGACTGCAAGGAGTTTAACTAGGAAGAGCCATATCGGCGAAACAGATTGAACGGTGAAGTGGTCAGATGAGAAGAAAATCATAGGAAGATGCCAGATATAAATTGAATAGGAAAGCAGACCTATCCAAGCAAGGGGCTGAAAGGCGAAAACGAGATGGGCGCCACGAGCGATAAGGGATGCCTTGCGCACCCGCTCGGAGAGGATCAGAAGCAATAACCCTGTTGCGATACCGGCAAGTGGTGGGAACTGAAGTGTAATTGTGAAGTAAATCAAAACAGATAGCAGTAGCAGAGCAAACTTTGCATTCTGGGCAACGAGGTTTTCTAGAGAATCCTTATGTAGTGCAATGAGTGCACCGACAAGAATAATGCTCGGCCTGAAAACAACAAGATTGAAAATTCCATCTGAATTGAAGTTAAAATCCGGAGCACACGAAACTATCGCAACTGTCCACACCGCAACTAGCCAGAGAAGAACAAAGATTATGAATCGGTTTCGCTTTAGAAGTCGCATGCCGGTAAAGAGAATTATTGGAAAGATAAAGTAGAACTGTTCTTCGGCAGAGAGAGACCACATCGGTCCAAATACTCCGCCCCAAGGCCAAAAATTCTTTATGTAAAGTATTGAAGTAATGGCCGGAGTTCGATCCAAGAATTGATAGTCATTTCTAAGATAAATCGATAGACCCACGACACTGACGAGAAGTATCGGATAGAGACGCGCAACTCTTCGAATATAAAACTTTCGTAGCTTGATTCCTCTATCTCGGTAACTCAAAAGAATTTGCGTAATGAGAAATCCCGAGAGTACAAAGAAGATATCTACCGCTAGGAATCCTCGCCCGCTAAAGTATTTACCACCGATATAGTCGAAGTGATGAAAGACAATGATTATGATTGCAAGGCCGCGGATTCCATCGAGTTCGGGACGATACGCAATGCTTGAACCACGGACAGCTTTAGGGGTATTTCTTGAGGGGAAAATTCTCATCATTGGGCTATTGAAGCACCCCATCTACGCGTAAGATTGAAATATGAATCAAAAAGCAGCCGAGACTTCAATGCGAAGCGAGAAGCGTAAGCACGACGTTGCGCCTTCGGAACAATTTGCAGAATTTATGAAGACCGGTTGGAGCCCTAGCGATCGCGAGGGATTGCAGCCTCTAGAAGTAGTCACTTACGCCTACTCTCGTCGCCAAGTTTTATCTGCAGCCTTTCCTGGTACCAGAATTGTTATTAAAGCCGGCGGTTTTAAAGTCCGAGCAAACGATACCGATTACAACTACCGCCCCGACAGTGCATTTGTTTATTACAGTGGAGTCCAAGGTTCAGATGCAACAGCTGATGCTGTTCTTGTTCTCGAGCCAAGTGGAAATTCACATTTAACTTATCTCTACATGCACCCACGATCTACTCGCGATACCGATGCTTTCTACCGCGATGTTAAATATGGTGAACTCTGGGTTGGACGTCGTTTTACACTCGCTGAAGCTCAAGAGACTTATCAAATAGATTCTCGTAATTTATCCGAACTAGATGCACTCTTAGCAGATGGCAAGAAGACCTTGTCACTCGATGATGACGAGCTTCTTGTATTCACCTCTGAGCAACGTCTATGTAAGGACGAGTACGAAGTTCAAGAGATGCAGAAGGCGGTCGATGCAACCGCACTCGGTTTTAACGATGTCATTCATGCAATTCCTGCCGCGGTCGAAACACCACGAGGCGAGCGAGTTCTGGACGCCGCTTTCTACGGACGTGCACGAATTGCGGGAAATGATCTCGGCTACAACACCATTGTCGGCGCTGGTTCTCACGCATGTGTATTGCACTGGATTCGTAACGATGGAGATATTCATCGCGGAGAACTAGTTCTCGTCGATGCAGGTGTTGAGTTAGATTCTTTCTACACCGCTGATATCACTCGCACATTGCCCGTTGATGGAAAGTTTTCGCCTTCGCAGCGCGCTCTGTATATGCTGGTTTATGAAGCGCAGTTAGCAGGCTTTGCTGCAATCAAACCTGGAGTTCTCTTCTCGGACATTAATAAGGCTTGCCAAGCAGTATTAGCTCAAGGTCTTGCGGATATGGGAGTTCTTACTGTCTCTGCGGAGGAATCCTTGAAGCCTGAAGTTGGTCTTCATCGCCGTTGGACTCTGCATGGAGTTAGCCATCATCTAGGTCTCGATGTTCATGATTGCTCTGAAGCCCGCCGCGATATGTATATGAATGCACCACTACGCGAAGGAATGGTCCTTACAGTTGAACCAGGCCTCTATATCCAGCCAGATGACGAACTCTTTGCTCCTGAATATCGTGGAATAGGTATTCGTATCGAAGATGACATTGTTGTTACCGCTGATGGTTACCTAAACTTGAGCGAAAACATTCCTCGCCATCCAGATGAAATTGAAAAGTGGATGCAGACCCTTTTAGGACGCCAGTAAATAGCCTAAATAGGCAGCAATCACTCCGAAGAAGATCGATGCGGTGAGATTTATTGCGACAGCTTTGTAGCGCTTGAGCTCGTAACCTAAGAAGATATCGATGATGAAGGTGGACCAGGTTGTGAATGCTCCGGCAAATCCAATTGCAGCAAAATCATAGAACCGCTCAGTTGAACTATATGCAAGTCCAATGAAAAATGAACCAAGGATATTTACAGTAAATGTTCCTATTGGTTTATCAGTGAATTTTCTAAAGTATTGATCAACGAGAAAACGTGCTGGGGCACCGATTGCAGCACCTAACATCACCATCAGCGTATTCATGGACGCACCTTGATTAACTTACGCGCATACTTCAATGAGAAGACGGCGACGAAGAGAGATGCTGCAATATTGATGAATAGATATGTGAATCCTGCTTCGCCTGGCACAACAGCCTCATACGTGACTGCAGAAAAAGTTGAGAGGCCCCCGCAGAATCCTGGGAGGAGAAAGTAGCGAAGCTCTGTGATTCCACGTCTCTCCATCAGAACCATTAACGTCATAGCAAGAAAGATTGCGAGCAGATTTGCAGCTAAAGTTCCGGGCCCACTTGATGGAATCAGAATCGACAGAGCCCAGCGCAAAAGAGAACCCAATACGCCGCCTAATGAGACGAGCAGTACCGGTTTCAGTTGAAGCCCTACTTCTTAATTGGCTTAAGGATTGTGGTGATGACGCTGATAATCAGTGAGGCAAAGAGCGCCGACCAGAATCCAGATACCTCAAGCTTCTCACTCCATCGCGCAGTCAGCGACAACATCGCCGCATTAACTACAAAGAGGAATAGCCCGAAGGTAATAATTGAAACCGGAAAGGTCAGGACCTTAATAATTGACCCGAAGAATGTGTTTATAAGGCCGAATAGGAGCGCAACCCACAAATAGGTTGCGAGCCCACCATCAACCGAGATTCCAGGTACAACTAGCGTTGCAATCCACATTGAGAATGCAAGTACTGCCCACCTGACGAACAACATTAGTTGCGCTTTTCTCGCTTCAAAAGTCCTGCAAACATGCGCGCTGGGTCGTATTTAATATCTACGACGCGCTCCTTCATAGGAATGATTGCGTTATCAGTGATCTTGATGTGCTCTGGGCAGACTTCTGTACAGCACTTTGTAATGTTACACATTCCAAGGCCGTGCTCTTCCTGAGCAGAACGCTTACGGTTCTTCAAGATATCAAGTGGGTGCATATCCAGCTCTGCGATACGAATAAAGAATCGTGGGCCAGCAAATGACTTCTTATTCTCTTCGTGGTCGCGGATCACGTGACATGTGTTCTGACACAAGAAACATTCGATGCACTTACGGAACTCTTGGCTGCGCTCGACATCTACTTGCTCCATACGTGCTTCACCAGGAGCAAGCTCCTTTGGATGCTCGTAAGCTGGAACTTCCATCGCTTTCTTGTAATTGAAAGATACATCTGTAACGAGATCCTTAATTACTGGAAATGCGCGAAGCGGAGTAACGGTAATTGTCTCGTCATCAGCAAATGAAGCAACCTGTGTCATACACGCAAGACGTGGCTTTCCGTTGATCTCCATAGAACAAGATCCGCACTTGCCAGCCTTGCAGTTCCAGCGAACAGCGAGATCGCCCATCTGTGTTGCCTGAACACGGTGAATTACATCGAGAACAACTTCGCCCTCATTAGCTTCGACCTGAACATCTTTTAGGCCACCATCAGTTGCGTCGCCTCGCCAGATGCGAAGATTAATTTTGCGCGCCATTAGTTGGATCCGCCTTTCGCAATTTCTTCCGGTGTCATGTACTTCTCGAGTTCGTGAACATCAAAGAGATCAAAGAGCTCTTTAGGTAGCGCTGGAAGGGGCTGTGCCTTGATATTGACCTTGTCTCCATCAAAGCTAGAGATGTGGTTTACCTGGCGCCACTTATTGTTCATGCCAGGGAAATCATCGCGTGTATGTCCGCCGCGAGATTCTTCGCGCAACAGAGCTGACTTTGCAGTTGATTCAGCAACGAGCAACATATTGTCGAGGTCGAATGCCAAGTGGAAACCTGGGTTGAACTTACGTCCCCCGGCGACCGCCACATTCTTACTGCGAGCGCGAATATCAGCGATCTTTGCAATCGCTTCTTCGATTTCAGTGCGCGTACGGATAATTCCAACAAGGTTATGTGTAACTTCCTGAAGCTCTGCGTGGAGTGAGTATGAATTCTCGCCACCTGCACGGCTAAATGGAGCTTCGATGCGATCGGCCGCTGCCTTAACTGCCGAATCAGAGACTGGGTTTGCACCTGCGCTCTTTACATATGCGGCAGCTCCTGCACCTGCGCGACGACCGAATACAAGAAGATCTGTAAGTGAATTTCCACCTAGACGGTTTGATCCATGCATTCCGCCGGCAACTTCACCTGCCGCAAAGAGTCCTGGAACACCAATCGCTGCAGCTGAATCTGGTTCAACTTCAACGCCACCCATTACATAGTGACAAGTTGGACCAACTTCCATTGCTTCCTTGGTGATATCTACGCCAGCTAGTTCATAGAACTGGTGCCACATAGATGGAAGACGCTTCTTAATAACTTCTGCAGTGAGTCGCTTTGAAACATCGAGGAATACTCCACCATGTTCTGTCCCGCGTCCAGCTTTAACTTCAGAGTTGATCGCACGCGCAACTTCGTCACGTGGGAGAAGTTCTGGTGGACGGCGATTGTTGTCCTGATCTTCATACCAACGATCAGCTTCTGCTTCATTATCTGCGTACTTATCCTTAAATACATCTGGGATGTACTTAAACATAAAACGCTCACCGAGTGAGTTGGTAAGAATTCCACCTTCACCGCGAACTGACTCTGTTACGAGAATTCCGCGAACTGATGGTGGCCAGACCATTCCTGTTGGGTGGAATTGCAAGAACTCCATATCGACGAGGTTGGCTCCTGCTTTGAGTGCAAGCGCATGGCCATCGCCAGTGCCTTCCCAAGAGTTAGATGTAATTTTAAATGTCTTGCCTACGCCACCAGTTGCAATTACAACTGCAGGTGCTTCAAAGAGAACTTCTTCCCCTGATTCGCGCCAGTAACCGTATGCACCAGAGATCTTTCCATTCTCCTTAAGAATCTCTGTGATGGTGCACTCTGCGAAAACTTTAATCTTGCTCTCCATGTCGCCGAATTCGCGACCATCTTTCTGCTGCAAGGCAACAATCTTCTGCTGCATTGTGCGGATAAGTTCTAGGCCAGTGCGATCGCCAACGTGTGCAAGACGTGGATATTCGTGTCCACCGAAGTTACGTTGTGAAATCTTTCCTTCTTTAGTGCGATCAAAGAGTGCGCCCCAAGTCTCTAGCTCCCAGATGCGATCTGGCGCTTCTTTTGCGTGGAGTTCTGCCATGCGGAAGTGGTTGAGGAACTTACCGCCACGCATTGTGTCGCGGAAGTGAACCATCCAATTGTCGTTGTCGTTGACGTTACCCATTGATGCTGCTGCGCCACCTTCGGCCATAACAGTGTGGGCCTTGCCAAATAGTGACTTACAGATGATTGCAACGCTCAGACCGGCTTCGCGTGCTTCAACTGCCGCACGTAGTCCTGCACCACCTGCACCAATAATAAGGACGTCGTATTTATATCTTTCAAGTGTCATTCTTGGCATCCTTTAGAAGAAGTAGAAGTTGGTCCAGGCGCCAGTTGCAACTTGGCGAACATAGATATCGGCAAATGCAACTGCTGCAAGCGAGAACCACGCGAATTGCTGGTGGTAATGATTAAGCGTAGAAACTGTTGTCCATAACTTGTAACGAACAGGGTGCTTAGAGAAATGCTTTAGTCGTCCACCAACTGTGTGGCGGCACGTGTGGCATGAAAGTGAGTAAAACCAGAGCAGTGACGAGCTCGCAAGCAGTACGACTGTTCCGACGCTCATATGTCCCCACTCGCCCTCGACGCTCTTGAAAGAGATGATCGCATCGTAAGTAAGGAAGACGTTAAAGACTAGACCGGCGTAGAAGAACCAGCGGTGTGCATTCTGCAAGATAAGTGGTGCACGTGTTTCGCCTGTGTACTTAGTATGTGGTTCAGCAACTGCACATGCAGGTGGTGATAACCAGAATGCACGGTAGTAAGCCTTGCGGTAGTAGTAGCAAGTCATACGGAAACCAAGTGGGAAAATCAAAATAATAAGAGCTGGAGAAAGTGCGAAGTTAAAAATCTCTGCACTTACAGGAGTCCAACCGAAGATAGTTGCTTCGGGTACGCATGCTTCAGATAAACATGGCGAATAGAAAGGAGAGATCAAATGATCTTTGTAGTAATTCGCTCCTTCAAATGCGCGAAATGTTGCATAGATAACGAATGAGAATAGAACGCCGAAAGTAATTGCAGGTTCTAACCACCATTTATCTGTACGCAGCGTGCGCTCTTTAATCTTGGCGCGCGTTGGAGAAAAGACTCCGGACATATGTGCTCCCCTAGGTTTTCAACTAATGAGAGAAGTGTGCGCTTCTGGGCTCAAAGTCGCTAGGTGGTTGCCCTCATTGGCCTTATGAAGTCAGCCACAAAAGGGTAAGAAATGCGAAACCCGCCCCAGTGCTTGAGGCGGGTTTCGACTTAACTGCGGAGGACGTGGGATTTGAACCCACGAAGGTTTCCCTTGCCGGTTTTCAAGACCGGTGCACTCGGCCGCTATGCGAGTCCTCCGTGGGAGAGATTACCCGAAAGTGGCCTTCTGCAAAAATCGCAAGAGGAATTAAGCCAGTGATTTAAGCGGGGAGTTCCAGTAACTGCTCAATAATGATTGCAACGCCATCTTCTTCACATGGACCTGCAACGCCCTTTGCATACTTTGGTCCATCAGGGTGGCCATCTGCCATTGCAAATGATCGACCGCACCATTCAAGCATTGAGAAATCATTTGGGTTATCTCCAAATGAAACGCAATCAGCTGCATCAATTCCTAAGCGACCTGCCATCTTTGCAAGAGTCATTCCCTTTGAAACACCCAGTGCAGAAATTTCAAGAAGTGAATCATGTGGGTTGGAGTGCGTTACTGTCGCGAGTCCATCGAGTTCAACCTTCGCAATTGCAAGCATCTCGTCGGAAGTTAACTCTTGTTGTGAGCAGCGAGCTAAAACTTTAAGAGCAGGTGAAGTAATAACTTCTTCAATCTGATGTACGCCAACATTATCTAGGCCAACATCCCATCGCGGAATGTAAATCTTTTCGCGATGGAAGTAATTGTGAGATTCGATTGCAAAAGAGATCTCAGGAATTGCTCTGCGCAGACGCTTTACAGCTTCAAGCTGAACATCAACTTCGATTAGCCACTCTTCAAGCACCTTGTCATTATGTAGGTCGTAAAGCATTGCGCCGTTTCCGCAGATTGCGTTACCGATTCCGAATGCCTCTTTGATCTCTGGCATCCATCGCGGCGGACGGCCGGTTACAAAGAATACTTCGATTCCCATTGAGTGCGCTTTTCTAAATGCATCAATTGTTCGCTGAGTGATGTCGCCATAATGTGCAACGACCGTTCCATCAAGGTCAGTTGCTATTAATTTAGGGCGTCGCTGAATATCTTGATGAGCGCTCACGCGAGCTCGAATTTCTTCATGCCAAGGAATGGTTGCAGTGCAGCGGGGACATTTACTGTTCCGTCTGCATTCTGATGATTCTCGAGAATCGCAACAATCATGCGCGGAATCGCAACAAGAGTTCCGTTAAGGGTTGCAAGTGCCTTTGTGCCTTCAGAATCTTTGTAACGAATATTGAGTCTTCGCGCTTGGAATTCGGTGCAGTTAGAAGTACTTGTTACTTCTCTATAAGCATCCTGTGTAGGAATCCAGGCTTCAATATCGAATTTACGTGTAGCTGAAGACCCAAGGTCTCCTGATGCAACATCGATAACACGGAAAGGAATCTCCATCGCTGTAAGGAAATCTTTCTCCCATTGCAGAAGTCGCGCATGCTCAGCCTTCGCATCTTCTGGCTTACAGAAGGTGAACATTTCAACTTTATCGAATTGGTGGACGCGAATAATTCCTCGCGTATCTTTTCCGTATGTTCCAGCCTCGCGGCGGAAACATGAAGAGTAACCTGCATAGCGAAGTGGCAACTTATCTGCAGGCAAGATTTCATCCATGTGCATTGCAGCAAGTGGAACTTCAGATGTACCGACAAGGTATACATCATCTTTCTCGATGCGATAAACATTCTCTGCAGCTTGTCCGAGAAATCCTGTTCCTTCCATAGCTGCAGGGTTTACAAGAACTGGTGGGATTACTGGAGTGAAACCATTCTTTACCGCGCTTTGAATCGCGTAATTAACGAGCGCGAATTCAAGAAGTGCGCCGACGCCAGTTAAGTAATATGAACGTGAGCCAGCAACTTTTGCACCGCGCTCTGTATCAATTGCCCCAAGTAACTTGCCGAGTTCCACGTGATCTTTTGGTTCGAAACCATCTTTAGCAAAATCGCGTGGTGTGCCGATATGTTCGATAGTAACGAAATCTTCTTCTCCCCCAATAGGAGCTTCGGTATCTAATAAATTAGAGAGTTGAAGAAGAAGTTGCTTTGCTTCCTCTTCAATTGCAGAGCGCTTTGAATCAGCTGCTTTGACCCTATCCGCGAGCGCCTTTGCATTCTCAAGCAGCGCAGTCTTCTCATCGCCCTTTGCAGCACCAACGCTCTTTGAGAGAACATTCTGCTCTTGGCGCAGGGTTTCAAATTCAGAGACAGCGGCGCGTTTTACTTCATCGATAGCCAAAATCTGATCTACAAGTTCAACGTTTTCGCCGCGACCTTTTTGTGAGGTGCGAACGACATCAGGATTTTCTCTAAGGAATTTGATATCAATCATGAACGAGCCTCTCGTGGATAAGAACCTAAGAATCTAATGTCGTCACAAATCACCTTAAGTTCCTCAATTGATTTTCCAACTGGAGCATCCTTGATATGACCTTCGACATCAATGATGAAATGGTAGTGACCAAGCTCGCGACCTGTTGGACGTGACTGGATGAATGTCAGGTTTACATCATTCTTAGCAAATACCTGAAGGATTTCCAGGAGCGC
This sequence comes from Candidatus Nanopelagicaceae bacterium, assembly GCA_965268205.1. Lineage (GTDB taxonomy): Bacteria > Actinomycetota > Actinomycetes > Nanopelagicales > Nanopelagicaceae > Planktophila. The sequence goes on from OZ254161.1 coordinate 1,421,959, forward strand.
TCCAGCGTGATCGATATCGATGAAGACTGCCATGGATGTTCGATCGTTGCCCGTTGGCTCTGGCATCCAGCCTGGCTTCTGAGCTGCGATAAATCGAGTTACCGCTCCTGAGTTATCGCCAATGTTTTCTGCAATAACTTCTAATCGAAAGTGTTCTGCGGCGACGGCAGATGCAATTGCTGCATCGAGCTCGCCCTTGCTAACAGCTTCTGCGGCTGCTGAAGTTGAACTTGTTGGAACGATCTCCGCATGCGGATAATTTTTTGCGATAAATGCTCGGCACTGTGATTCTGCGTGAGGATGCGTTCCGATTCTCGTAATTACTTTATTTCCGGGCTTCACCATCAGTGCAAATGTCACAGGAAGTGTTACCTCTTGTGCAATTACTAGTGGATCGCCAGTTGCTAATTCATCGAGTGTGCGCGCAACAACGCCTTCAACAGAATTCTCGATTGGAACGAGTGCGTAATCTGCTTCACCGGAACGAACTGCATCTAAGACAGCGGTGACATTGGCGTAGGGAATTGTTACATCGCTATCGCACGTTAATTTCTTTAAGGCAGCTTGGGTAAATGTGCCAACTGGCCCCAAATAGGCGAATGTATGGCTCTCTGCGCTGCTCACTGGTTAAGGGTACCGGAGTACTTCGCGTGCATGCGCCGGCTTATTTGTAATCAGAATATCTACGCCTAAGCGCTGGCAGAGTTTGATATCAGAATCGTCATCGACAGTCCATACATTGAGTGATCTGCCCAGCTCCTGAATTCTCTTCGCCCTGATTGGCTCTTCCCGTAAATGATCAATTTCAGGACCGATTGCAACTGCTGATGAATATTTAATCTGAAACCAAGGAGTGTGTTTATGTAATAGCAAAGTCGTTGGAATATCCGGGTTCAGCCTTTTCACTTTCTCAATTGCGCTCCAGCTAAATGACATGACAGAGATTGGAATCTTTGAAAGAACTTTCTTCTCATCGAGCGCATCGACTAATAACTCTTCGACGCGGTTACCACTTAAAACCGGATGTTTAGTCTCTATAAGAATTGCCTTCTTAGATTTAAGTGCAAAATCTAGAAAAGAATCGAGGGTAAGAACTTGAGGGTATGCCTGAGAGACTTCTTCAAAGGTCATCTCTGATATCAAACCTTTATTTCCCGCACGCTCTAACATTGAAGCGTTATGCCAGAGGATAGGAACCTCATCCTTTGTGATTCTTACATCGCACTCGAATCCGTCGGCCCCTTGCTCGATCGCGCCTTCATATGCAGCCAAGGTGTGCTCAGGAAAATCAGCACTGGCCCCTCTGTGCGCGTAAATCAGCATGAGACCGAGGGTAGCAAAGAGATTACTCTTACCCCATGGCTCAACTCTTCTTTGCGACTTCAGCTCGTTCTGCTGTCGGATTACAACGCAAAGGTAATGAAGATAGCGCCCTGACATCTGCCCACGTTATTGCTGTCGCAGATGGAATGGGTGGACATGCTGCCGGTGAAGTTGCATCTCGTATTGCAATTTCAAAGTTAGAAGAGATTTCATCTGTGATTACAAATGCAGAGATAGATCCAGATTCCGCAGAAGATATTTTTAGTGATGCACTTGTCACAATTGATGCTCAACTTAAGAGTGAGTCTGATGAAGATCCAAAACTTTCAGGTATGGGCACAACTCTTACATCTCTCTTCATCAGCGGAGAAAGAATCTGCCTTCTTCATATCGGAGATTCACGTGCTTACCGACTACGTGGAAACTCTTTCGAGCAATTGACCCAAGATCACACCGTTATTCAGGAGTTGCTCAACCAAGGCGCGATTTCACAGGCAGATGTAGCTACACATCCTCAGAGGTCGGTCTTAACTCAAGTCTTAATGGGCGAGGGAATTTCAAGCGCTCCACTTTTAATTCTTGAAGGAAAAGCAGGAGATAGGTACTTACTTTGTAGCGATGGATTGAGCTCTGTGCTGACCGAGAAAGAGATTAAATCAATTCTTAAAGGAAAAGATCGTTCGAGCACGGTGGATGCACTCATTGATGCAACTTATATAAATGGCGCACCTGATAACGTGACTGTAGTTATTGCAGATCTCGTCGAATCAAATGAGGAAGAGCTAGTAAAGATTGGAGCGGCCCAATGATGAACGCATTGCTTGGCGGCCGCTACCAACTCGGTCAGATGATCGGCACAGGTGGGATGGCAGATGTATACATCGCATCCGATCAACGCCTCTCTCGCGAAGTTGCAGTCAAGATTCTCCGCAGCGATCTAGCTAAAGATCCGTCATTCGTTGCACGATTTAGAAAAGAAGCGAAAGCTGCTGCAGGGCTCAACCACCCAGCAATTGTTGCTGTCTACGATTCTGGAGAAGAACCAGCGCCATACATAGTTATGGAGTTAGTAACCGGACAGACTCTTCGAGAAATTATTTACACGCTAAGAGATAAGGGCCAAAAACTTCCACTACAGCGCGCTCTTGAAATTGCTGAAGGAATTTTAACTGGCCTTGAATATTCACATGCACGACAAATCATTCACCGAGATATCAAACCTGCAAACGTCATGATTACCGATAATGGTGATGTGAAGGTGATGGACTTTGGTATTGCACGTGCAATGGATGATTTAGGAGCAACTCTTACAAGCACCTGGAACGTTGTCGGAACAGCTCAGTATTTATCCCCTGAGCAAGCCGTTGGCGAGTTCGCGGATTCCAGAAGTGATATCTACTCAACTGGTTGCCTACTCTTTGAATTACTTGCTGGCCAACCTCCATTTACCGGAGAGACACCTGTATCAATTGCATTCCAACATGCTTCTAGCGTTGCTCCTCGCATCCGCACAATCGACTCTGAACTTCCAGAAGGAATTGAGAAAGTATTAGCTGTAGCTTTAGCTAAGAATCCTGATGATCGCTATCAGAGCGCGCAAGCGATGCTCGACGATATTGCCCGCGTACGAGCAGGTGAAGAAGTTGTTGCCAAGATTGCCACAAAGCCTCTCTTCTCTCGTAAATCAGCACTTATTTATGGTGGTTCATTCTTTGCATCTCTTGCACTCGCACTAACAGGTTTCTTGCTCAGCGGAAATTCCAATAACAACCTTCCGCAGATTCCAAGCGTTGTTGGCTTAACAGAAGAGAAAGCTCTCGCACTTCTCTCTGAGTACACAGTGACGGTAAAGCGTGCCCACGACGGTGCAATTCCTTTTGATCGCGTTGCTAGTCAGTTGCCGCTTGCAACTACGCCAGCGAAACTGGGATCTGCAATTGTCTTAACTGTTTCGGATGGTCCAGGTGAGGCGATAGTTCCTGATAACTTAATTGGAATGTCGCTTATTGACGCCCGTTCAGCACTGACATCAGTTGGGCTCTTGGTTTCACAGACAGTTGCTGCGCCATCTGATCAGCCACAAGGAACTGTTCTTGATGTAACTCCTACAGTTGGATCAGTTACTGAAGCGGGAAGCTCGGTAATTCTCACAATTGCTAGCGGTGAAATTACTGTTCCGAATTTGATTGGCGTTGAAGCAATTCAGGCGAAGACTCTTCTTATTCAGGCAGGCTTCCTGATCAAGGAGTTCTACGATTTAGATTCTGCACAACCTGCAGGAGTTGTTATTCGTCAGGCTCCTGAAGCAGGTACAACACAGACAATTGGAAAGTCAGTCACAATTACAATTAATAAGCAGCCGTAATTACTTCTGAGCAGAACCCACAACTGGCGATAATCCAACTGCGCGTTCGCGTGCGCCAGAATCTCCACAGCGCACCAACCAGTTTGCAAGCATCTGATGTCCGTGTTCAGTTAAGACTGATTCGGGGTGAAACTGCACGCCTTCGATTGGTAACTCTCTATGTCGCATCGACATGACTACACCAGATTCGGTTGAACCCGTAACTTCAAGAATCTCAGGAACTGTATCTTTCTCAACTGCAAGTGAGTGATATCGAGTTGCAGTAAATGGTGAAGGAAGATTTTCAAGAACACCTGTTGAGTTATGGAAAACTTGAGATGTCTTGCCATGCAGTAATTCAGGGGCGCGCGAAACAGTTGCGCCGAAGGCTTCGCCGATTGCTTGATGGCCTAGGCAGACTCCAAAAAGAGGGATCGAGTTTGCTGCGCAGTAATTGATCATTTCAATACTTACGCCAGCCTTATCGGGAGTGCCAGGTCCTGGAGAGATTAGAACCCCGTCATATTTCGAAGCTTCATCGGCGCTTACTTCGTCGTTACGAACAACGGTGCACTGTGCACCGAGTTGTGCCAGATATTGCACAAGGTTAAATACGAACGAGTCGTAATTATCGATAACGAGGATTCGAGCCATGCGGTAATTGTGCTGTAACCTTGGCCTCATGCCAAAGTCAAAATTGCGTAAGAAGGTTCAGGAGCGTCACGCTCACGAAGAGCAGCACCACGTAGAAGAGATTTCACCGCTTCTCGAGAGCCCAAGCTGGCTCGCTCCAGTAATGATCGCTAACTTCCTTATCGGCCTCTTCTGGATCGTTGTCTTCTATGTAAGCCAGACTCTCTATCCAATCCCAGGTATCGGTGCATGGAACATGATTATTGGTTTCAGCTTTATTGCAGTTGGTTTTTCTCTCGCAACTAAGTGGCGTTAATCAGATAAGTTCTGAAAGGCAACCTTCATGGGCAAAAATGTAAGGCGTCAATTTCCAAAGCCATCTGAACTTGCTCCACTTCTTCAATTCTCGTTGCCCACTCTTCGTCGCAAGAAGCGTCGCCTAGAGAAGGCATACACAATTTGGGATCTTCGCGATATCGCAAAGAAGAGAACTCCTAAAGGACCATTTGATTACACCGATGGTTCTGCTGAGAGTGAAGTCAGCCTTGAAAGAGCGCGCCAAGCATTTCGCGATCTTGAATTTATCCCAAGCATTCTTAAAGATGTTTCAACTGCAGATTTAACTCGCACGGCTCTCGGCGAAACATTTGCAATGCCTGTTGGTATTGCGCCAACCGGGTTCACTCGCATGATGCAGACTCAAGGCGAGATCGCCGGAGCTCGTGCGGCAGAGAAGTTCGGAATTCCATTTACTCTCTCAACTCTTGGAACAACAACTATTGAAGATGTAGTTGCTGCTGCCCCTGGCGGTCGCAATTGGTTCCAGCTATATATGTGGAAAGATCGCGAAGGAAGTATGGCGCTGGTTGAGCGAGCAAAGCGCGCTGGTGTAAAGAATTTGATGCTCACAGTCGACGTACCTGCGGCAGGTCAACGAATTCGTGATTACCGAAACGGTTTAACAGTTCCACCACGCTTAACTGCCGGAACAATCATCAACGCTCTTCCAAGACCAGCTTGGTGGATTAACTTCCTTACAACTCCTTCGATTGAATTTGCATCGATGAAGAATTGGGAAGGAACTGTTGGTGAACTTCTCGATTACATGTTCGACCCAACAATGACTTGGGAAGACTTAAAGTGGATTCGCGAACAATGGGATGGAACTCTTACCGTTAAGGGTATTCAGAATCTTGATGATGCCAAGAAGGCTGCAAAGCTTGGCGCAGATGCAATCTTGCTCTCTAACCACGGTGGCCGTCAGCTAGATCGCGCTCCAGTAATGCTCCACCTCTTGAGCGATATAAAGAAGGAATTTAAGAAGGATTACGAGATTCATATCGATACCGGAATCATGCATGGCGCTGATGTTCTAGCAGCGATCGCACTTGGAGCTCAGTACACCTATGTAGGTCGCGCATATCTTTATGGACTTATGGCCGGCGGCCAAGATGGCGTAGAACGCGCCCTTGAAATCATGCGCACCCAGATGGTTCGCAATATGAAGTTGCTCGGAGTTAATTCACTTGATGAATTGACACCTAAGCACGTGCGCTTCCTAAATCGCCAGTAACGATTACCCTTGCGCGTATGAACTATGCGCTAGCTGGAATCTCCTATCTCATTACAGCCGTTGCGCTGACTCTTCTAGCTCTTCGGGTTCGCACACTCATTGCTCTTTATAAGAAGCAGCAGCCAGATCCAACTCGTTCAAATAACAAATCTGCGCGTTTGAAGAATATGTTCAAGGAAGTCCTTGGCCATACCAAGATGCTTAAATTCACTGGCTCTGGAATCGCACACTGGTTTGTAATGGTTGGTTTTGGTGCGCTCTTCGGCACTCTTGTTACTGCTTACGGCCAAGTCATTAAGCCTGACTTTGCCCTACCGCTTATCGGTCACTTTGTGGTTTATGAACTCTTTGCAGAAGTAATTGCAGCGCTCACTGGAATTGGAATCGTGACGCTTATCGGTATCCGCCAAGTAACGCGCTTTCGAATGCTCAATCGGTTTAGCGGTTCGGGAATGGGCAAGGCGTACTACGTTGAAGCGACCATTCTTGCAATTGTCTTCTGCGTAATTGCACTGCGTGGTCTTGAAGGTGCACTCGCTGCCGAGGAATCATGGAATTGGCATTACGCAATCTCATGGCCTGCTGTTGTTGCATTTAACTCAATGTCGCAAGCATCTCTTGAAAGCGCAATCGTTCTCGTTGCAACTCTAAAGATTGTTATTTCGATGGCTTGGTTCATAGTCATCGCTTCAAATCTCACAATGGGAATTGCATGGCACCGTTTCTTGGCCTTCTTCAATATTTATTACAAGCGCAATATCGATAAGCCAGCGCTCGGCGCTCTTCCTGAGATGCTCTCAAAAGGCAAGCCAGTTAACTTCGAAGATCCTGCAGAAGATGATGTCTTCGGCCTGGGTACTCGTGGAGATATCTCGTGGAAGGGCTTGCTGGATATGACCAGCTGTACGGAGTGCGGCCGCTGCCAATCTCAATGTCCAGCGTGGCATACAGATAAACCACTATCTCCAAAGTTATTGATTATGGCTATGCGCGATCACGCGATGGCAAAGGTTGTTGAGACTGAAAACCTAGTTGGCGAGAATGCACCCATTGATCTCGATGTCTTATGGTCATGCACCTCTTGCGGTGCATGCGTTGAGGAATGCCCAGTCGATATCGAACATGTCGATCACATCGTCAATATGCGTCGCTTCCAAGTTCTCGTTGAATCTGAATTTCCTACCGAGCTCGGTGGAACATTCCGTAATCTCGAAAAATCTGGAAATCCATGGGGTGCAAATAAGCAAGATCGCGAAAGTTGGATTGCTGAATGCGACTTCCCTGTTCGTGTTGTGAGCGGCGAACTTCCAGAAGAAGTTGAATACCTATTCTGGGTTGGTTGCGCTGGTGCATATGAAGATCGTGCAAAGAAGACAACAAAAGCTGTGGCAGAACTTCTGCATATGGCCGGAGTTAACTTTGCAGTTCTTGGAAAGCGCGAGACCTGTACCGGAGATCCTGCTCGCCGTTCAGGAAATGAATTCTTGTATCAAATTCTTTCTCAAGAAAACATTGAAACATTTAAGGAGACCTTCGGTAGCCGTGGCGTAAAGAAAGTTGTCGTAACCTGCCCTCATTGCTTTACAACCATCGGTAAGGATTATGCACAGAGTGGTTATGAGTTACAGATGCTCCACCACACACAGTTGCTCAATACTTTGGTGAAGGAAGGAAAGTTAAAGACCTCACCACATAAGGCAGATCAGAAGATTACATTCCACGATCCGTGCTACTTAGGTCGCCACAATCAGATTTATGCGCCACCTCGCGAACTTCTTGAAGCTTCTGGTTGCGATATCGAAGAGATGCCACGTAACCAAGAGCGTTCATTCTGCTGCGGTGGTGGCGGTGGCCGTATGTGGATGGAAGAGAAGATTGGTACACGTATCAACCTCAACCGCGTCGATGAAGCTATCGATACAGGCGTTTCTGAAGTTGCTGTCGCATGTCCATTCTGCAGAATCATGGTCGGCGACGGAATGGTCGCTCGCCAATCAGATGTAGAGGTCTTAGATGTTGCTCAGGTTCTGCTTAGGAACGTGAAGCGCTAAGTAAGAACTGTGTTACTGCATAACCAGCGATTAAACCGCCGAGGTGTGCACGCCAATCGACTCCACCAATAGTGAAGCCAAGAACAAAGTTAAGGCCGATGATTACAAGCGTGCTCTTAACTTCTGCACCGATTCTCTTGCTGATGACAGCCCATGCACCAAAGAGGCCAAATACAGCACCGGATGCGCCGATTGAGTAACCGTTGTAGCCCAAGAACATCGCCGATGCGATTGATCCGCCAATGAGCGAGACAAAGAAAATGATCAGAAACTTAGAACGCCCCAAGAAGTTTTCAATAGGTGTTCCAAGTGAGTGCAGCGCCAACATATTGAATGCTAGGTGGATTGGGATCATGCTTGAGTTATCGTGAACAAGAGCAACAGTTACAAGTCGATACCACTCGTTAGTGCCCTTTAAAAGTTCGATTCCGTAAAGTCCAAATGTGCCGATCAAACCGGAATCGTAAAGTTCATATAAATAGAAAGCACAAATAATTGTGATGATTGTAAGTACGGAGGAGCGTTGCTTCATGGAGAGAAGCTAATTAAGCGATAGTTACGCTATTGATTACAACAGGTGTAACAGGCTTATCTTGTGCACCTGTTGGTGTTGAACCAATCTTGTCTACAACAGCCTGTGAAGCTGCATCTTTAACTTCACCGAAGATTGTGTGCTTACGGTTAAGCCACGTTGTTGGAGCGACAGTGATAAAGAATTGTGAACCATTTGTTCCAGGGCCTGAGTTAGCCATTGCAAGGATGTATGGGCGATCAAATTGAAGTTCGCCGTGGAATTCATCTGCAAACTGGTATCCCGGTCCGCCAAATCCCTGACCAAGTGGATCTCCACCTTGAATCATGAATCCGCTGATGACGCGGTGAAAAATTGTTCCGTCGTAAAGATTCTCATTTGATTTCTTACCTGTGCGTGGATCTGTCCACTCTTTTGCACCTGTTGCAAGACCGACAAAATTTTCTACAGTCTTTGGTGCGTGATTAGGAAAGAGTTCGATGACGATATCGCCAAGAGTTGTATGAAGCGTTGCAGTATTTGACACGTGGAGACCAGGGGAATCGAACCCCTAACCCCCGCCTTGCAAAGGCGGTGCTCTACCAATTGAGCTAGGTCCCCGTATTAGAACGGGTGGGCCCAGGTGGACTTGAACCACCGACCTCTTCCTTATCAGGGAAGCGCTCTAACCAGGCTGAGCTATGGGCCCGCTAGACGTACTTTCGTGCGTTTCGCAGAAGCGCTAGGTTACTTGAATTTCATCAAGTAGCCAAAACGGCCTCCATAACTACAGGCGTGAACCCTACTACTTTTGCGGAGAAATCTCATCTTCGCTGTTGCGGGTCACAGATAAGAGGGTCGCACCTTCATCGAGGTTGACCAGGCGGACTCCCATGGAGTCGCGCCCTGTTTGGCGGACTTCGGCAGCTGGAGTGCGCATAACGGTTCCGGCAGATGTGATTGCAAGGATCTCATCAGCATCTTCGAGAACGAGAGCTGAGACAAGTGTTCCGCGAGAATCTTCATCAATCTTTGCAGCCTTGATTCCGATTCCGCCGCGACCTTGTAAACGATATTCATCGATCGGGGTCTTCTTTCCATAACCGCCATCGGTTGCAGTAAAGACAAATGCACCTTGTGAAGATTGTGAATCAACGCGTGCCATTGTGAGAAGTTCATCGCCATCACGGAACTTCATTCCGATTACGCCAGATGTTGAGCGACCCATTGGGCGAAGAGATTCGTCATCTGTTGTAAATCGAAGAGACATCGCCTTCTTTGAAACAAGTAGAAGTTCATCGCCGTTGCGAACTAGTGATGCCGATACAACTTCGTCTCCAGGCTTGAGTGAAATTGCAATGAGCCCACCAGTTCGAGGTGAGTCGTACTCAGCAAGTGGAGTCTTCTTAGTTAAACCATTCTTTGTTGCAAGAACTAAGAACGGCGCTGCGTTGTAATCCTTAAATGAGAGTACCTGAGCAATCTGCTCATCAGGTTTAAATGCCATCAAGTTTGCAACATGCTGTCCGCGAGCATCGCGACCTGCATCCGGTAGCTCGTGAACCTTTGCGCGATAGACGCGTCCTTGGTTTGTGAAGAATAGGAGCCAGTCGTGAGTTGATGCAACGAAGAAGTGGTCAACCACATCATCTTGCTTAAGGGCTGCGCCCTTAACTCCGCGGCCACCGCGACGCTGTGATTTATAAAGATCGGCAGTTGTGCGCTTTGAATATCCGCCACGAGTAATTGTTACAACTACATCGTTATCTGGAATCAAATCTTCTGCAGAGAAGTCGCCCTCGCTAGCAACGAGCTGAGTACGACGCTCGTCGCCATATTTAGCGACCAAATCGTTAAGCTCTGTCTTGATAATTTCACGTTGCTTAGCCTCTGATGCCAAAATCGAATTGAGTTCGATGATATCTGCCATCAAACCGTCGTACTCATCGTTGATCTTCTGGCGCTCCAATGCTGCAATACGACGCAGCTGCATATCGAGAATTGCATTCGCTTGAATTTCATCGACATCAAGTAACTTCATCAAACCGGTTCGGGCTTCTTCAGGAGTCTTAGATGCGCGGATAAGTGCGATTACAGCATCAAGTGCGTCGAGCGCCTTGAGGTAACCCTTCAAGATATGGGCGCGCTTCTCTTTTTCTACAAGGCGGAACTTGGTACGGCGAACAATTACTTCTACCTGGTGTTCGATGTAGTACTTGATAAATTCATCGAGGCGCAGCGTGCGTGGTACTCCGTCGACAAGCGCCAACATATTTGCACCGAATGTATCTTGAAGCTGTGTCTGCTTGTAAAGATTGTTAAGTACGACCTTTGGAATTGCAGAGCTTTGAAGAACAATGACAAGGCGTTGACCAAGACGTTCGTTACCTTCATCGCGAACATCTGCAATGCCCTTGATCTTTCCATCTTTAACAAGCTCTGCGATCTTGAGAGCTAAATTATCTGGGTTGACTTGGTATGGAAGTTCAGTGACAACTAAGCAAGTGCGCTTATTGATCTCTTCTACATTTACAACTGCGCGCATCGTGACTGAGCCACGACCTGTGCGGTAAGCGTCTTCGATTCCGCCGCGGCCAACAATCAGCGCCTTCGTTGGGAAATCTGGACCTTTAACAATCGTCAGTAAGTGGTTGAGAAGATCTGGGGCTGGCATATCTGGATGCTCGAGTGAGTAAATAACTGCTTCGCCGATTTCGCGCAGGTTATGTGGCGGAATATTTGTCGCCATACCAACTGCGATACCTGCAGAACCATTGACCAGCAGATTTGGGAAACGTGATGGAAGTACATCTGGCTCCTGAGAACGGCCGTCGTAGTTTGGAGAGAAATTAACGGTATCTTCATCGATATCACGCATCATCTCCATTGCAAGAGGCGCTAAACGAGCTTCTGTATAACGCATCGCTGCAGCTGGATCATTTCCGGGAGAACCGAAGTTTCCATTTCCATCAACGAGTGGATAACGAAGTGACCATGACTGCGCTAAACGCACAACGGTGTCATAGATCGCGGTGTCACCGTGTGGGTGGTAATTACCCATGACGTCACCGACGATACGAGAAGATTTGTAGTAACCCTTATCTGGACGATATCCAGCGTCGTACATCGCATATAAAACGCGGCGGTGTACAGGCTTTAAACCATCGCGAACATCTGGCAGTGCGCGACCGACGATAACTGACATCGCATAGTCGAGATAGCTTCGCGCCATTTCGACTTGGAGGTCAACCTTTTCGATGCGATCGAAAGTTGGATTTTCAGGAGTCATATCTTCAGTAGTCATTAGATATCCAAGAACCTAACATCCTTAGCGTTGCGCTGAATAAATGCGCGACGTTGTTCTACATCTTCACCCATCAATACTGAGAAGAGATCATCTGCAGCTGCTGCATCATCGAGAGTTACTTGAATCAGAACGCGATGTTCTGGATCCATCGTTGTATCCCAAAGCTCTTTCGCTGGCATCTCGCCGAGACCCTTAAATCGCTGGATTCCATCTTCCTTAGGAAGGCGCTTACCTGCATCAAGACCAATCTTGATCATGCCATCACGCTCTTTATCGCTAAATGCGTATTCGACAGGATCTTTTCCACCCCACTTCAACTTATAGAGAGGTGGCTGTGCAAGATAAACAAAACCATTTTCAATCAACGGACGCATAAAGCGGAAGAGAAGTGTTAATAAAAGTGTGCGGATATGTTGTCCGTCAACATCAGCATCTGCCATCAAAATAATCTTGTGATAGCGAAGTTTTTCGATATCGAAATCATCGTGGACACCAGTACCAAGTGCAGTAATGAGCGCCTGTACTTCGTTGTTCTGCAGCACGCGATCGATGCGAGCCTTTTCAACATTAAGGATCTTGCCTCTAATAGGCAGTACAGCTTGGTTTCGTGAGTCACGACCACCCTTTGTTGAACCGCCCGCAGAGTCACCTTCAACAATGTAGAGCTCACACTTTGAAGGGTCAGTCCACTGGCAATCTGCGAGCTTTCCTGGCATTCCGCGACCTTCTAGAAGTCCCTTACGGTTACGTGCGAGATCACGTGCCTTACGTGCAGCTACACGTGCAGATGCTGCATCGATGGATTTACGAATGATGTCTTTACCCTCTTGAGGGTTTTGCTCAAACCATTGTGTGAGGTGTTCATTGACAACTTTTTGTGTAAATGATTTCGCTTCAGTGTTTCCAAGTTTAGTCTTTGTCTGTCCTTCAAACTGTGGCTCGCCCAATTTAATTGAGACGATTGCAGTAAGACCTTCGCGGACATCGTCACCTGTAAGGCGATCTTCCTTCTTTCGAATCAAGCCTTGTTCTTCAGCAAATTTATTGACGACAGATGTAAGTGCTGTACGGAAACCTTCTTCGTGGGTTCCACCTTCGTGGGTATGGATTGTGTTAGCAAATGTATAGACAGATTCAGAGAAGCCGTTATTCCACTGCATTGAAACTTCTAGCGATAGGCGTGCTTTCTTATCTTCAGATTCAATTGCAATCACTGATTTGTGTAGCTCGCCACGAGTTGAATTAAGATGCTTTACGAAGTCTGTAATTCCGCCTTGGTACTGGTAACGAACAGTTAGCTGTTCACCCTTGTCATCAACGTGACCATCGCGAAAATCTGTAAGCGAGAGAATCAACCCGCGATTAAGAAATGCCATTTCGCGAAAACGAGTTGAGAGAACTTCAAATGAGAAATCTGTAGTTTCGAAGATATCTTCAGATGGCCAGAATTGAATTGTTGTTCCGGTCTCTGTCGTTGCCTCACCCTTTGCAACTGGGGCAGTTGGAACGCCCAATCGATAATCTTGTGTCCAAATAAATCCATCGCGCGCAACGCGTGCCGCGAGCTTTGTTGAAAGCGCATTTACAACCGAAGATCCAACGCCGTGCAATCCACCAGAGACTGAATATCCACCATCGCCGAACTTTCCTCCTGCGTGCAGAACGGTGAGAACAACTTCGAGAGCTGGCTTCTTCTCGATTGGGTGAATATCAACTGGAATTCCGCGACCGTTATCAATTACTTGTAGCGATCCATCTGGCATCAGGGTTACTTTGATTTCGGTGCAATATCCTGCGAGCGCTTCGTCGACTGCGTTATCGACGATCTCGTAGACAAGGTGGTGAAGGCCGCGTTCTCCGGTAGAACCGATATACATTCCTGGACGCTTGCGGACAGCTTCGAGGCCCTCAAGAACGGTGATCGAGGAGGCGTCGTATCCGCCTTTCACCGATTTATCAGCCTTCTTTTCAGACAAAGTAGGTACTCCTTCAAATCGCCTTAAATGGGCTGTAGGGCGTTATTTCTCCAACAGCAGGGCTAAATCCTATCGTTAAATCGGAAGTGAAATACCGGCGAGAAGCCTTGGGAGTGGGATATACCGCCCGTTTATCGCACGGGTGAGGGTTCCTACTAAATAGGCGGTATTTTTCTGGGGAAATTCGGGATATCCACAACTGTTATCCCCATTGTGTGTGGAGTTACAGCGCTGTAATTCAGCCTGTGAGAAGTTCGTAGGGTGGGCGACCGCATTTCTCAGCAAACCCTCAGATAAAAAGAGCATCCTTTATCTATGTCCACAACCCCAGCAGGAGAACGCATACTCGTCGTTGATGATGAATCAAGCATCAGCGATCTCATCTCTACAAGTTTAAAGTTTGTTGGATTTGATGTGCGAACGGCTGCAACAGGGTCAGAGGCGCTTCGCATCGCCGAAGAATTTAAACCGCACGCAATGATTTTAGATGTGATGCTCCCCGATCTCGATGGCTTTGAAGTCTGTCGACAGATTCGTAATGAAGGAATTGAAGTCGGCGTACTTTTTCTCTCAGCTAAAGATGAGATGAAAGATAAAGTGCAAGGTCTAACAATCGGCGGCGATGATTACATGACAAAGCCATTTAGCCTTGAAGAGCTGGTCGCTCGCTTGCGTGCACTACTTCGCCGCATAGGTGTAACAGAACGCGTTGTCGATGAAGAGAAGATTCGTTTTGCAGATCTAGAACTTGATGAAGCAACTCACGAAGCACGTCGTGCTGGAAACTTACTCGAGCTCTCTCCTACCGAATTTACACTTCTACGTTATCTCTTAATTAATGCAGATCGTGTTGTATCAAAAGCTCAGATCCTTGATCATGTTTGGGATTATGATTTTGGTGGCGATGCAGGAATCGTAGAAACATATATCTCTTACTTACGTAAAAAGATTGATATCTACGAACCTGCTTTGATTCACACAGTACGTGGCGTTGGTTATCGACTTAGACTTCCGGCGGCGAAGTAATCATGGGCACCTGGAGCCTTCGCAGCAGAATTTCGCTTGGGGTAGTTGCCCTTACAGCGCTTGGTTTTCTAGCTTCAGGACTTGTTGCTCAAAATGCACTTCAGAGTTATCTCACTACACAAATTGATCACGAGTTAGAGGCAATCACCGGCGGAACACTGCCCCGTATTTTGCGTGCAGGTATTGCACATGAAGCACTTGAAAACCACCGTGGAAATGGGGAAGGTCGCGAGGACGATGAAGCTCCTGCAGGAACGCAGCCAAATTCACCACTGCAGAGAATTCCTACAACTACATCACTGACCGTCTTAGATGCGGATGGAAATATCATCGGTGGTCTCGGCGGTGATCTCAATAAGGCATCCATTAGCGATTATGTGCGTGGGCTACTGCCTTCAGAGGTAGCAAAGCATGGTGATGAGCCATTCACAATTGAAGCCGCGGGTGCCGACTTCCGTGCAGTTGCAAGGTCACTTCCAAATAATTCTGGAACCCTCGTCGCTGCTCAATCTTTGGAAGAACTTGATAACACTGTAAGCCGCCTGGGATATCTCTTCTTCTTCATAAGTCTTGTTCTCTTAATCTTGATGGCGATCGCGGCACGAACAGTTGTTGCAGTGGGTTTACGCCCGTTGCGCACTGCAGAAGATACCGCTGAAGAAATTGCATCAGGGAATCTATCTGCTCGTATGCCTGAAGCATCTCCTAGTACAGAAGTCGGAAGACTTGTGACTACCTTTAATACAATGCTTGCACGAATTGAAGATTCTTTCTCGGCTCGCACAAAGAGCGAAGATAAACTCCGCCGATTTGTTGCAGATGCATCCCATGAACTTCGCACGCCACTTACAGCTATACGTGGTTTCTCAGAACTTTATCGCCAGGGCGCAGTCAAGGGTGAAGAAGATACGAAGCAATTGATTTCACGTATCGAAGGTGAATCAAAGCGCATGAGTTCACTTGTTGAAGATTTGCTTCTGCTCGCACGTGTCGATCAAGCGCGTGAGATGAAATCAGAAGCCGTTGATATTGTGAAACTCGTTGCAGATGCAACAGCATCGGCTCAGGTATCAGGTCCCAACCATCCGATAACGCTTATTGCGCCGGACTCAGAAGTATTTATGCTCGGTGATGAAGTTCGTATCCATCAAGTCATCGCAAATCTCTTGGCTAACGCCAGATCGCATACTCCAGATGGAACTCCGATTGCGGTGATGATCACATCAAGTGAATATGGGCTCTCAATCTCAGTTGCAGATAAAGGACCCGGAATCTCTGAAGTAGATCAGAAGAGAATCTTTGAACGCTTCTATCGTGCGGATAGTTCTCGCGCGCGAAGCGGTGAAGATGGAACTGGTTTAGGTCTATCGATAGTTGAAGCAGTTATGCAGGCACACGGTGGAACTGTTTCAGTTGAATCAGAACTAGGTAAAGGAACGAAATTCACCCTTACCTTTCCTCGGAAAGAGGCTTAATTAGCTGTTGGCCCTAAGGATTCCATCGCTTTAAGAGTTGCGATGCGTTCTTGAATCGGTGGATGGGTGCTAAATAACTTCGAAACGCTCTGGCCATCGAGTGGAGATTCGATCCAGATATGTGCAACTGCATTCGATTTCTGACGAACGACTGTCGTATCTGATGCCAGAACCTCAAGAGCCTTGCGAAGACCTGCAGGGTTACGTGTGAATGAAACTGCAGTTGCATCAGCAAGGGCCTCACGTTTACGAGAGATTGCAGACTTTAAGAGCACCGCAGCTATTGGCGCAAGCATGAGAACAACCAGTGAGAGAACTAGAGCAAGTGGATTCTGATTTTCGTTACGGTCACGTCGACCTCCACCAAAGAACATCATCCGCGTTAAGACATCGCTCAAGATTGCAATCGCACCTGCAGTGGATGCGGCAACTGCTGAAACCAAAGTATCTCGGTTAGCAACGTGTGACATCTCGTGCGCGATTACACCCTGCAGCTCATCGCGATCCATGACTTCAAGAATTCGAGTCGTAAATGCAATCAGCGCATGTTCAGGGTTACGCCCTGTGGCAAAGGCATTAGGCGCCGTATCTTCAACGATTGCCACCTTTGGCATTGGAAGACCGCTTGCAATTACAACTTCTTCAATGACATTAAATAGCTCTGGCGCATCTTCGCGAGTAATGAGCTTTGCGCCTGTCATTGTTAGAACCAACTTATCGGAGCCGTAATACGAGCCCCAGACGCCAACGAGTGAGATACCAACTGCGATCGGAACAATTGCAGATGTTGTACCTACGCCGAAATATGTCAGCGCAGCATAAGCAACGAGCCAGGTAAGTACTCCCATTGATGCAAGGAGAAAGTAGGTCTTACCTTTATTGGCAGATTGCAGCGCTCTGAAATTATTTTCAGCCATAAGTTAATTTAGAACTTGACGTTAGGAACGTTGCGATCTGCTGCATTCTCAACTTCATAGAATGCGCGAGCTGTAACCTTTGCAAAGCCTGCAAAGAAGCTTGTAGGAATGGTTTTAACGGCTGTGTTGAGCGAGCGCACATTGTCGTTATAGAACTGACGTGCAAATGAAACTTTATTCTCAGTAGTTGAAAGTTCTTCTTGTAGCGAGAGGAAGTTTGAAGATGCCTTGAGATCTGGGTAAGCCTCAGCAACTGCAAGCAATCCACGAAGAGCGTTTGTCAGCGCTCCGTCTGCCGCCGCGACATCGGCAACTGTTGATGCGCTCGTTGACTTTGCGCGAGCCGCAACGACCGCGTCAAATGTGCCTTGCTCGTGCTTTGCATAACCTTTAACGGTTTCAACTAAATTTGGGATTAGATCCGCACGGCGCTTGAGCTGTACCTCGATTTGTGCAAATGCCTCATCGACTGTGATGTTAAGGCGCACAAGGCGGTTGTATTGAGCGATACCGAATATGACGAGAAGCGCGATTGCGCCGATGACAATAAATTCCATAATTAATTTAACCTCTTCGCTCTGAGTTATATTCCCAGATAAGTAAGGTATCTGAGAACTACTTGATCTTGCTCTGATGGAAATTCATAAAGGAGCGGCTTGGGGTTGGCCCGCGCTGTCCTTGATAGCGTGATGCGTAGATTGCTGAACCGTATGGATGTTCTGCAGGTGATGAGAGTTTAATCAGACAGAGCTGACCGATTTTCATACCTGGGTATAACTTCACCGGAAGGTTTGCAACGTTGGAAAGTTCGAGAGTGATATGGCCAGAAAATCCTGGATCGATAAACCCTGCTGTTGAGTGGGTAAGCAATCCAAGGCGTCCGAGTGATGACTTTCCTTCTAGGCGCCCTGCAATATCGTCTGGAAGAGTGATGATCTCGTAGGTGCTTGCGAGTACGAATTCACCTGGGTGCAAGATAAATGCTTCGCCATCTTCGGCAATGACCTCGCGAGTGAGCTCAGCTTGCTCGATCGATGGATCGATTACTGAGTACTTGTGGTTTTCAAAGACTCGGAAGAACTTATCGAGGCGGACATCAACTGATGAAGGTTGAATCATCGCCTCTTCAAAAGGCTCAACGGCAACGCGGCCAGCGGTTATTTCGGAGCGGATATCGCGATCACTTAGAAGCACGGCGCGAGCCTACCTGCGCAGATGCGAAAAAAAGGCCTTCGGCGCGCTTGCGTAAGTTACTGACGGGTAGCACCATTACGCCATGAGCCATTACAACGCCAACCTCCGTGACATCGAATTCTGCCTCTTCGACCTTCTAGGTCGCGAGAAAGTTCTCGGCACCTCTATCTACTCCGAACTCGATCGCGATACCGCGATGGGAATGTTGGAAGAGATGAAGCGTCTTACTGAAAATGATCTCGCCGCTTCTTTTGTTGATGGCGATCGCATTGGGACAGATTTCAATAAAGCCACTGGAGATATCAAACTCCCAGAAAGCTTTAAGAAATCTTACAAAGCATATGTCGATGGCGAATGGTGGCGTCTTGATGCACCAGTAGAACTTGGCGGAATGAAAGTTCCTGCATCTGTTCGATGGGCGATTGCTGAAATGGTTCTCGGATCAAATCCTGCAATTCACATCTACGCATCCGGTTATGCATTTGCACAAGTTGCATACGTATTAGGTACAGATGTACAGAAGAAGATGGCAAAGCACATGGTTGATCGCCACTGGGGTGCAACGATGCAGTTAACCGAACCTGATGCAGGTTCAGATGTTGGTGCAGGTCGCAGCAAGGCAGTTCAGCAAGCTGATGGAACGTGGCACATCACCGGAACAAAGCGATTTATCACTTCAGGCGATGCTGATATTTACGACAACATTATGCACTTCACACTTGCTCGTCGCGAAGGTGGTGGACCAGGAACAAAGGGTCTCTCACTCTTCTTAATTCCAAAGTTTATGTTCGATCTTGAAACAGGCGAACTCGGAAAGCGCAACGGTGTTTACGTAACAAATGTTGAACATAAGATGGGACTTAACGTCTCTGCAACTTGCGAGATGAACCTCGGCGAAAAGGAACCTGCAGTCGGTTACCTACTTGGCGATGTCCATGAAGGTATTGCGCAGATGTTTAAAGTAATTGAATTCGCTCGCATGATGGTTGGAACAAAGGCGATTGCAACTCTCTCTGCTGGTTACTTGCAAGCGCTTAGCTATGCAAAGACTCGCGTTCAGGGTGGCGATATGAAGGTCATGAACGACAAAGCCAGCCCTCGCGTCACAATCATTCATCACCCAGATGTCCGTCGTTCACTGATGGTCCAAAAGGCTTATTCAGAAGGTATGAGAGCACTTGTTCTCTACACCGCATCTATTCAAGATGAGATCGAACTTGCTCGCGAGGCAGGCGATTCAGAGAAGTTAGAGACGATGGAGAAGCTCAACGATCTATTGCTTCCTGTTGTTAAGGGATTTGGATCAGAGAAGTCATGGACACTTCTTGGAACAGAATCACTTCAGACTTTTGGTGGCTCTGGCTTTACCCAAGATTGGCCACTAGAACAATATGTACGCGATGCAAAGATTGATACTTTGTACGAAGGTACAACTGCAATCCAAGGTCTCGACTTCTTCTTCCGTAAGGTTGTTAAAGATGGGGGACGCGCACTTGGCCTACTTGGAAAAGAGATTCAAACATTTGCTGAGACCGGTGGAGTCCATGCAGCAGAGAAGCAGGCCCTCTTAAAGGCGCTCGCAGATCTCAACGGAATTATCGGTGTTCTCGTTGGACATGCAATGGCATCACAAGAGAAGGCAGATGAGATCTACAAGGTTGGCTTAAGCACATCACGTGCGTTGATGGCAGTTGGTGATGTCATCATCACTTGGCTACTCCTTCGCCAGGCAGATATCGCTGCAGAGAAGTTAGCTGCCGGTGCTGGAAAAGATACAGATTTCTACACAGGAAAGATTGCATCTGCGAAGTTCTTTGTTGCAACAGTTCTTCCTCATATCACCGCAGATCGCAAGATTGTAGAAGCTACAGATTCAACGATTATGGAGATCCCTGAATCTGCTTTTTAGCTCTAATGAGATAAACTCACCGGATGCTCTCAAAACATCGTGGTGAGTTTTTTCTCATTTTGGGAGCATTTATATTTGCACTCAGCGGAATCGTTGTCATTGTGGTGCTCAAACATCTTCCAGCATTTCGATTAGCTGAGTTTCGCTCAGTCACCGCAGTCTTGATACTGGGCAGTTATGTCTTATTGACTCGGCCAGAGCTCATAACAATAGTCCGCTCCGAAATTCCTAAGTTGGGAATGTATGGAGTCATTGGCTTTGCAATGGTCAACTTTGGGTATCTTTTGGGAATCCAGCGTGGGGTTCCAATTGCGCTTGTTTTGATTATTGAATTTACGGCACCGATCTGGATAGTTCTCTGGATCAAGTTTGTCCGTAAGGGTTTTGTTGCTCGCGATATGTGGATTGCAATTGCTCTCTCTCTGCTGGGATTAATCCTGGTTGCAAAGGCGTGGAATGGTTTTACCTTCGATCTCATTGGAATAGCAGGTGCGACAGGTAGCGCCTTCGCGCTCGCCGCCTACTTCCTTATGAGTGAAAAAATCGGAAAAACACGGCAGCCGATTGCAATGCTTATCTTTGGAATGGGCTTCGCCTCAATTTTCTGGCTAGTTGTTCTTCCACCTTGGACCTTTCCTTTTGAAGTATTTACAATGAAGATGGATCTAGGTGGCATTGCCGCTGGGATATTAGTTCCAGGTTGGGTAATGATGGCGGCGGCAGCAATCATTGGAACCGTGATTCCCTATCTCTGCGTGCTAACCGGTATGCGACTTCTTACTGCATCAACAAGTAGCGTCATCGGAATGCTTGAGCCGGTACTTGCAGGTGCCTTTGCATGGGTTTGGTTTGGACAGAGCTGGGATGCTATTCAACTCTTCGGAGCGGTCGTCGTGCTCTTTGGAATTTATCTAGCTGACCGCGCTAAATCTGCAGCGTCTAAGTAAATTTAATTAAGTTAAATGGTGGAACTACTCGTTCCAACCGCCGTCGCCAGGAGCTGTTGGCTGAATATCTGTAGATGCTGCAGTTGACTGTGTGAAGTCGCGACCTGCACCAACATTTGGCGCCATATCGAAGAAGCGCGCAAAGTGAAGTTGTGCAGAGACGGTAATTGTTCGAGTTGGTCCGTTACGGTGCTTTGCAACGATGAAATCTGCTTCACCTGAACGGTTCTGTGAATCGTACATATCATCGCGGTGCAACAAAATAACTACGTCAGCATCTTGTTCGATAGAACCAGATTCACGTAAGTCAGAGAGCATTGGGCGCTTATCTGTACGTTGTTCAGGTCCACGGTTGAGCTGCGAGATTGCGATAACAGGGACGTTTAACTCTTTAGCCATCAACTTAAGGTGACGAGAGAATTCAGAGACTTCTTGTTGGCGGTTTTCTACGCGCTTACCTGATGACATCAACTGTAGGTAGTCGATAACAATCAGTTTGAGGTCATGACGCTGCTTTAAGCGACGGGCCTTTGCCCGGATCTCCATCATTGAAAGATTTGGTGAGTCATCGATAAAGAGCGGTGCATCGGAAATCTCGCCCATGCGACGCGCAAGCTTCGACCATTCATCATCGCTGAGCTGTCCTGAACGAATACTGTTAAGGCCAACGCGCGCTTCGGCAGACAACATACGCATCGTGATTTCAGATTTCGACATTTCGAGAGAGAAGATCACCGCTGTCTGGTTCTCGTGAATTGCAGCATGTCGCGCAATATCGAGACCGAGTGTTGACTTGCCGACTGCAGGACGAGCAGCGACGATGATCATATTTCCTGGGTGGAAACCATGTGTTAATTGATCGAGATCGCGGAATCCAGATTTAACTCCTTCAACGCCGACACCCTTTGAGATTGCTTCAATCTCATCGAGTGCTTGTGGCAGGAGAGTGTTAAGTTGTACATAATCTTCTGAAGAGCGGCGTTCAGTAACTGCATAGACTTCGGCTTGCGCTGCATCTACTGCATCATCGACTTCGCCATTTTGGTCGTAACCAAGTTGAACAATCTTTGTGCCTGCTTCAACAAGTCGGCGCATGATTGCATGCTCGAGAACAATCTTTGCGTAGTAACCAGCGTTAGCTGCAGTTGGAACAGATGAGATAAGTGTGTGTAGATATGGTGCGCCACCTGCACGTGCAATGTCGCCGCGCTTTGTAAGTTCAGCGGCAACTGTGACTGCATCTGCGGGTTCGCCGCGACCATATAGATCGAGAATTGCATCGTAAATTAATTCATGTGCAGGGCGATAGAAATCGCGTTCGCGTAAAACTTCTACAACATCTGCAATTGCATCTTTAGATAAGAGCATTCCACCGAGAACAGATTGTTCTGCTTGTAGATCTTGAGGTGGTGTTCGCTCGAACTCTGCGCCAACGGTGTTGTACTGCCCATTACGTTGGGAGTTATTAGGTAGTTCTGCGATGCTCACGAGCGGTACTTTCCTCTACACCACTGACAAAAGCGAAGAAGGCTGGGGATGAATATGTGGATAAACCCCTCTTTCGTGTGTAAAAGACTGTGGAGAAGATGTGGGTAAGACCGCTAAACGGTGGATATGCCTGTAATTGAGCGTAGATAGGTGTGGAGGAAAGTAATTGGGAAGTTCTCACCAATTGAGATTTGGCTCTCTTGCGATCGAATCCCACAGAACTCTTAGCTCTCCTTTACCCAAATCACCGGATTGTTTTGCTTTATAAATCCATAAACCTGCTTGGAATACCTCTTATCAATGAAGACCGAGCCATTAGAACACGGAGCGCTCGCAACTTTATCTACGCCCGCAATCGCCAAACCTTTATAGAAAAATACTGAGTAATACAACTTCTGACCGCTCTTGGTTTGGGAGTAACCAGGTTTAAAGCGTTGCGCTTTAAATATCCACGGGAAGGTCGGATTCGCACTCTTTCCCGCGCAAGCCTTTACCGCCAAGAGCACATTTAACTTTGCATCACATATCTGCAGCAAACCACTCTTCGTGAAAACCCAGACACCTTTAGCGGAGCATCGTTTTGATTTGATCTCACTCTTGATTGGCTTTGCTACCAGTGGGAGTTGCGATTCATCCAGCGCTAGATCTACTTTCTCGACTATCGATTTCACTTGCTCGACAGGTGGCTCCACTTCTGGGGTTGGTGTTGGTGTTGGTGGAGTTGGTGCGGGTGGAGTTGGTGCGGGTGGAGTTGGTGCGGGTGGAGTTGGTGCGGGTGGAGTTGGTGCGGGTGTTCCCATGAGAGTCGGGCCATTAAATATGAAGCCATTGTTCTCTAAATCGGTCGCATTAATTGACACCAATCGATCTGCTGTCAGATCGTAAGTCCAGGCGTCGTTCCACTCGATATGGCAGTTAGTTGAGATTTCTTCAGCGGTAGGAATGAGAAAACTTGTCGGAATAACGCCACTTGAATCTGCGGAGATTAGAAAGTAGCAGCTGTTGAGGGGGTCAGCTTCAACCCCAACTTGTTTGGACTCGGGGGCAGCGATGGTAAATTCAAGGGTGTGCATTGCATCCTGATTAATAATACTTACAGTTAATGTGTCTCCACTGTAGATTTTAGAATTGTCAGTTTCAGAGCTACTTCCTCGCGTAATTGTGTAGCCCGATACCTCAGGGGGAAGATCTAGGGTGACTGGGACAGCCTCAAAAGCGCTTGAAGTGAGTTCATAATCTGCGACCTCAGTTTGAGTCCAAAGATAAAAAGTAAGATCGGTCTGGGTTTCACCTAACATTCCATGTGTATAACTCGGAATCTCAAAGCCGCAAATTAAGTCCAAATTATTTGTGATTACAGAGAATTCGGGGATAACTACTTCGAGGTTACGTGCATCACCATAGATAAACTCGTCAGGTAAGGGAAAGTGACAGAGAACGTTGACTGTTGCCGAAGTTGAATCGGTATAACTTATGGGCAATCCAATGCTTACATGTTTGATATTGCTGTAGTCGTATTGCGGATCACCGATGTCATTATTGAAAGTGGCAGTGATGCCCCAGAAGAAGTCATATCTACCAACACTTGAGGGATAGAGGCTCCAATCAATTCCCGGGAGCGCATTGAGCGTCAGAGTACTTTTATTGCCCACGGCACCGCCGGAATCTCCAACGAGCATCTCAAAACTTCTATCTATAGTTTGGTCATATTCCCAGGTGCCGTCATATTCGATTCGGCATTCATCCAGAAGTTCCTGTAAGGATGGAAGAGCATATATCCCATCAGAATTAATCTCTTCAAATTCATAGATGCACCAATGATCTCCAGAGTTGTCTTCGGATTCATATCTCGCTTCAGGTATATGAAATCTCATAGCCACATAGGCTGTGGCTGTTTCATTCCAAACCGTCACAGTTAAGGTATCTCCGAAACTGATTCGGTCGGTCTCTGTCTCTGGATTTTCGCCGCGGGCTATCGAATACGAGGTGATCTCAGGGGGTAAATCAATTACATGTGAGAATTTTTCATAGGCGCTGTTGACATCAGCTAAGTCAGTGATTGCCGTGATTGTCTCTGTCCAGATGACAAAATCCAGCGCGATTTTATCCGTTCCGAAAAGTCCGGGTGTGTAATCAGGTATCACGCTGTAGCCAGCGCCAGTTTGGCATTGATCTGGGAATTGGTATCTGGCTAAAAGGTCAAAATCTCCCAGCTGTATGCGAATCTTGCTTGCATCTGAAGTCCATTTCCCTGCAATATCTATATGGCATTTAGTTTTCCGAAGCTGGCCGCCTGCATCGGTAAAGGTAAGTGGAATTCCTATCGAGATAGTTTTTATCTGGCGATAATCGTAGGGAGCAGGAAAAACCTCACCCTTAGAAATCCCATAAAGTGAATTCCAGCCTTGACCCCACGATTCAAAGACTGAGGGAAGGACTTCGGTAGGTGGTGGTGGCGTTGAATTAGAGGGGTTGAAGTCATCTGCCAATTCACCATAGCTTGTAACTATTGGTACCACCAATAAATTGTTTCCAGATTTATCAATTACAGCGCTCTCACTGACATACATTGAAAAGGCAAGGTCTGGACCAGGGTTTTGAAAGTTAGTTGGCGGGGTAAAGCTAGAAACTACATCCCACCTAACGCTCTGACTTATCTGCACACCAGCCAAGTTCCCCGTAAATCCGCCATTCTCTGCATCATCTCCAGAGCCAATCAACAAATCAAGTCCACTCGTATCGTATTCAGCCCATTTAGATAAGGCTCCCTCTGGGATTATGAAGTCAAAGTAAGTAGTTTTCACAAAAACACCATTAAGAAACCACGAGTAGTCAAATCCGTCACGAGTAATGGCTATGTGATTCCAGTTCGAATTCCCAGGGTTGGGATTGGGAATGCTTGTGATAATCATTCCGTTAATCCATAAATGGATATTGCCATCAATCTCTTCGCTAATCGCAAACTTATTCTGGTATTCGTGTCCGTGGCCAAATTGCAAAATTCGTGGGTAGGCGGTTTGGGTCTCAATTGATTTCTGCCACCAAGAGATCGTGAAATCTGCGCTCATACTCATGGCGGTGGTGGAATCATTAGTTACTTGTAAAAACTTACTTGAATTGCCAGTGAAATTTGCAGAACCACCAGTACTGGCGATAAAGGTCGTGATTGATGGTGCAGCATCAGGAATGGGCACAAGGGACGCCACAAATATCAGCGCAAAAAGAGTTGCGCATTTCTTCACCATGAAATCAAGGTTAAATTCCCATACTCGTCTAAGCGACAAGTAAGTAGTGTTTTCCCTACCGCAACATCACATTAAGGCGCAACGCCATCTTGGTGCAAACCATCGAAGAGTTCGCTGCCAACAGCTTTCGTCACGGCAAAGCTACCCAAATCAATGCATCTGCCAAAGCCAACTCAATTGGCCTACAAATAACTCTTCACAGCAATGGCCCCAGCAAAATCTCCACCAAACGCTGCCTTGGCTCTGAATGGCTAGATCAAATCGCACTTACCCCCTGGAAAATGCAGAGCACGCGTACCGGCACCATCCTTGAGATAACTGTTCAATAAGAAAGCCCGCCGCAATTAAGCGACGGGCTTTCTAGAGTAAAGAAATTAAGCAGAGACGACTGTGAGATTTATAGTTGCAACAATGTTGTGTGCAAGTGAGACCTTTACAGTGTGAGTGCCTGTCTTCTTAATGTGACCTGAAGTCTTGAGGTTATGGCGATCGATATCGACCGAAGTTGCAGACTTGATTGCAGCTGCAATGTCCTTATCGGTTACTGAACCAAAGAGACGACCAGCTGTGCCGGTCTTTACCTTGATAGTAACTGTTGCCTTTTCAAGAGTTGTCTTGATCTCTTTAGCGTGATCGAGATCGCGGACCTCGCGTGCAGCACGTGCACGGCGGATGCCTTCGATCTGCTTCTCGCCACCAAGTGACCATGCGATTGCAACGCCACGTGGCAACAGGAAGTTGCGTGCGTAGCCATCTTTAACTGTTACGACATCGCCAGCGTTGCCGAGCTTATTAACTTCACGAGTAAGAATGAGTTTCATAGTTCATATCTCCTTATCGTGCTGATGATGTGTAAGGCAGTAGAGCAACTTCACGGCTGTTCTTGACAGCTGTTGCTACTGCGCGCTGATGTTGTGTGCATGCACCTGTTACTCGGCGAGCGCGGATCTTGCCGCGATCTGAGATGTACTTGCGAAGGGTCGCGATATCTTTGTAA
This sequence comes from Candidatus Nanopelagicaceae bacterium, assembly GCA_965268205.1. GTDB lineage: Bacteria > Actinomycetota > Actinomycetes > Nanopelagicales > Nanopelagicaceae > Planktophila. The sequence continues at coordinate 1,448,875 of OZ254161.1, forward strand.
TCGATATATGTGACCTTGTCGCGACAGAAGCTGCATGGCTTCTTCTTGAACTTCTTATTAAGGGCAGCAGCTTTTGCGCCCTTGTTCTTAGGCTCGCGTAGAGCCTTATTATTTCTTGCTCCCATTGTGGTGCTCCTTTTCGGGCCCTTCTCGATAATTTCTTACCGTGAAGGAATGGATTGTCGGTTATTTATTGTTTAAAAGGGTGGTTCGTCGGTTGTAGATGTTCCCCATCCACCGCCGGCTGATGAAGTCGTTGCAGCAGCCCAAGGATCATCGCCAAATGAATCTGCAGCAGCTGGTGCTGCAGCTCCACCGCTTCCGCCAGCACGCTGTGTGCGTGTGACTTTAGCTGTCGCGTTGCGAAGTGATGGACCTACTTCATCAACTTCAACCTCGAATACTGTGCGCTTTTCGCCTTCTTTTGTCTCGTACGAACGCTGCTTAAGACGTCCAGAGAGAATGACGCGCATTCCCTTTGTAAGTGACTCTGCAACATTCTCTGCAGCTTGACGCCAGATTTGGCATTGAAGGAAGAGGCTCTCGCCATCTTTCCATTCATTTGTTGCCTTATCTAAGTAGCGAGGTGTTGAAGCAACGCGGAATTTTGCTACCGCTGCACCACTTGGGGTGAAACGTAGCTCTGGATCGTCAACTAGGTTGCCGATCATTGTGATTGTTGTATCTCCTGCTGCCATTTAATTTCCTCTTTATCTACTCGTGGAGTCCGTGCTTATAAATTACATCTCCGAAGTGACATCCATGGCGCGAAACGCCACAGCTGTGCATTACTCGGGGCGCATAACCTTTGTGCGGAGAACAGATTCGTTCAGGTTTAGCTGACGATCTAACTCTTTGATTGCCGCTGGCTCGCAGTGCATATCTACAACTGCGTAAATGCCTTCTGGCTTCTTATTGATTTCAAATGACATACGGCGCTTGCCCCAAACATCGAGCTTGTCGACGCGGCCTCCGCTGTCTTTGATGATCTTGAGATATGTCTCAAGAGATGGTGTGACTGTACGTTCTTCGAGTTCTGGATCGAGAATGACCATTAATTCATAGTGACGCATGCGTTAACCCGACCTCCTTTGGACTAAGACGGCCACGGCATTTCCGTGACAGGAGGGTTAATACTCCCGATTCATGGGCCCGGTGGGCCTTCTGAACCAAGGGGTTAAGGGTAACTCTCGCCTGTAGATAAGAGAAATTCGCTCGGAAATACGCGGGATTTCTGATGGCGGGCAGCTAGGCGCTGCAATAAGAGTAGTGAGGCCCCAATACGAATCAGCGAGATCACCGAATATGCAAAGACCGGTAAGCCAAATTTGGCGCCAGTGACCGTTGCAAGATGTTGCCAGATTGCAAAGTGATACAGAAGTTCGCAACCTTGCCAGAACCAGAAGATTGCAAGTTCGCGTTTATCAATCATCGCAATGATTGCAAGGGGAGTAAGCCACAATACATATTGCGGTGAGTAAACCTTGCTTACCGCCATGACAATAATAAATATGAATATTGCGGTGTGCGCCAGAGTTGGTGGTGTGCGAAGTTGTAGAAGGTAGAGAACCAGAGCTGTTGTTCCTATGAGCAAGAGAAGAACAGATAAGTAGTTCTGATGTGTAAGGTCGAGTCCCACATTAGAAAGTGCGTACCAGAGTGAACCCCAATCTGATCCGCGATTGAGATTGAGCGAGTAGAAACGCCACCAACCATCTGGAGTTGTGAGAAATACCGGAGCATTGATTGCAATAAAAGTTGCAACAACTACAGCTAAGTATTTCAAGAAGTTCAGAATCTTCTCTTGTCTAAAGGAGATAAGTGCAATCGGAATCAAAAGGAAGATCGGTAGAAACTTCGTTGAAATTGAAATTCCTAAGAGCGCTGCGCTCAGCAGAATCTTCTCTCTATCGAATAAGTAAATTGCAACCATCATCGTCCCAATCGCCCATAAATCCCAATTGATATAGAGCGATGCCACTGCAGCGGGTGCAAGTGGAAGAAGGTATGCAAACTCGGGGCGTATCTTGTAGACGAGAAAAACTAGAAGGAGAAAGAGCAGCCCAAGTAGAAATACATTTCCGTTGAAGTAATTATGAAGACCTTCAGGGATTACCTTCGCAGTACTCCACATAACTGCGCCTTGCAGAACTGGGTATTCGACAGCGTTCTCACCACCGCTAAACGCCCACCGCCCTTTATCAAGTTCGCGTTCACCATAGAGTGCGGGAATATCTGAATAACATGCGTGGATATATTGCCCTGGCGCCTGCCAATTATCTGCTGCGCAGTAATTAAATTTTGCGAAGCTTAATAGTGATGTAAAGAGAGCTAGGAGCAATACAACGCGAAGAGATACGCGCATCGAAGGCTAATTCTTCTTTGGGTTTTGCTTGCCGCCACTTGTCATAACGACTGGATCGAGACCACCAACATTTGCAGGTGCTGGGAAGCTCATGACTGGCTCTCCCTTAAGTGCGCCCTTCATAAATGCTGTCCAAATTCGCGCAGGGAAAGTTCCACCTGTAACCGAAGTTAATCCACCAATTCCATTGAGTGATTCAGATGCGCTATCTCGGAATAGCGCCACAGATGCTGCAAGTTGTGGTGTGTACGCACTAAACCATGCAGACGCATTTGATTGCGATGTTCCGGTCTTACCAGCTGCTGGACGTCCTAGTGCAAGGGCCGCCGCGCCTGTTCCACCATTTACAACGCTCTTAAGCGCATACGTTAAATCTGCCATCACATCTTTGTTAAATACTTCTTGTGTCTGTGCTTTTCCTTCGTACAAGACGCCCTTATTTGGACCCGTTACAGATCCGACCATGTACGGCTTTGAGTAAACACCCTGTGCTGCAAATGTTGCATAAGAGTTTGCAACATCGATGACGTGAGGGCTAGCAACACCGAGCGCCACAGATGGAGTTGCAATCATTGCAACGCTCTCTGGAATTCCTGCACGTCGTGCAGCATCAACAACTTTATCCATGCCCGCTTTCATAGCGAGTGGAACATAGACGGTGTTGATTGAGTGCTGTGTTGAAGTTAAGAGATCTACCTGACCCCAGCCTTCATTGCCATAGTTAGAAACTTCGTAAGGCTTGCCTAAGTCATCAAATGTCTGCGGTGAATCACCATTCCACATAGAAGTTAGAGGAATTCCCGCTTCAAGGGCTGCCGCTAGTGCAAAAGGTTTAAAGGTAGAACCGGCAAGTGCAATTGATTGCGTTGCATCATTTAATTGGCGAACTACATAATCTTTTCCGCCGTACATAGCAATGACTTCGCCAGTACCTGGTCTGATTGCAACAAGTGCAATATGAAGATTCTCTGGCGCTTTCGCTGGGTAGAGCTTATTAACGGCATCTACTGCAGAACGTTGTGCGCGAGCTTCGAGAGTTGTCTTGATGACATATCCGCCGACAAGTAGTTGGTCTTGAGTAAATCCAAGCTTGCTTAACTCTTTCTGCACCGCATCAATAATGTAACCCTTAGGACCGCTGAGTGATCCTGACGTTGTTCGCGGTGTAACCACCGGCATCTTTGCAGCTTTCGCTTCAGCCTCGGTGATCCACTTCTTATCGAGCATCCCTTGAATTACATATTTAAATCGATTATCTAACCGGGCCTTATTCTCTTTAGAGAGCGCAGGGTCGTAATAACCAGGTGAGCGCAAAATACTTGCGATTACCGCTGTCTGCGAAAGCGTAAGTTGATTTACATTTCTATTGAAGTACTGCTGCGCCGCAGTTTGTACACCGTAAGACCCTCGACCGAAGTAAATGGTGTTGAGGTAATTCTCAAGAATCTGATCCTTTGTCAGCGCATTCTCAAGCTTGAGCGAAATGACAAGCTCTTTAATCTTTCGCTGAATTGTGCGGCTCGGGGATAGAAATGCCGTCTTGGCATATTGCTGGGTAATTGTTGATCCACCCTCGCCATTGAGTGAACCAGATTTAAGGTTATTGAGAATTGCTCGTGCGATACCCGTTGGACTAAATGCGCGATTTGAATAGTAGTTGCGATCCTCCGCAGCCATAACTGCGTAACGCATCTTCATTGGAATCTTTGCAAGGGGCACTATCTGACGGTTCTGAGTTCCGATTCTTCCGATCTCAGTTCCGTTGGAATATTGAATAATTGTTGATTGGCTATTTACATATGCATTTGGGTCAGGGATAGAGACTGTGAACCAGGCAAATGCGAAGAGAGTTGCGCCAGCGACAAAACCAAATCCGGCGAGAAATATCCCGGCGCGAATTAATTTGGTTTTAATCATTTGCCTAGATTACTGGGTAAAGATGCTTACTTCAGCGAAGCGAAGTCCTCATCTTCAAGAGTTCGCTGGCGACGTGGGGCTTTACGCTCACGACCATCACCTAATAAATAGGTAGAACAGAGATGGTTCCAGGAGCACTCTTTACATACTTCGACAACATAGACCGAGAACTCACCAAACTCTTTCTCCATCTCGGCTAGCTCTGAGCCATTCTTAATTCGTCCTGAGAATTGTCCGAGTTGATCACCAAAGGTGTATCGGATCTCTACCAAAGTATCTTTCTTACAGACCGGACAATTTCGATCTGCTTTCTCGCCATGATATTTCGCAGCTCTCATTAAATAAGGATCTGCATCGCATGCATCGACAACGCCACGAAAGAGTGCCAGCAGCGTTGAACGCTTATCGAGTGAATAATCGATGAACCCTCGTCGCGTTTTCATAGTAGGAGAAGAATAATCCTCTTTCTTTAACTACGCTTCTCATATGACATTCTGGCAATTGCTCAGAGACCGCAAGCTCTCTCGATTGCTGCGAGTTCGATGGTCGGGTCAGATTACCGATGGAATCTTTCAGAGCGCTCTCGCCTCTTTCATTCTCTTCTCACCAGAACGCCAAGCAAGTGCAGTAAATGCTGCAGTTGCATTTGCAGTCGTTCTCTTGCCATATTCAATCGTTGGTCCATTTGTTGGAACGCTGCTCGATAGGTTTTCTCGGCAACGTGCGATTCTCTTCTCCAACCTTGTACGTTCTTTGACGCTGATACTTATCGCTTTTCTTATCTTCAACGAATACACGGGTGTCGAAATCACTGTGGTAGTTCTCGTTGCATTCGGAGTTAACCGATTAATTCTCGCCGGTTTATCTGCCGGCATTCCGCTTATGACTACGCCGAAAGATTTAATCTCAGCCAACGCACTTGCCGTAACAGGTGGATCTGTCTGGGTTGTTCTTGGCGGTGGAATTGGACTAGGAATTCGCCAACTTCTCGACGGATCTTCTTCTGCAGATCATGCTGATGCCATCATTATTCTCGTTGCAGCACTTGGTTATCTCAGCGCAGCGCTCTTCGCATCTCTTCTTGCTAAAGATGAGATTGGCCCGAGGCCGCATGAAGTTGTTAAAGGCAGCTTCGCACAAGGGCTCATTGAGATGCGCGAAGGTTTTCAATTTCTGCGAAATCACGCAGATGCAGCCCGTGGAATCGCAGCAATTGCAATTCATCGCGGCGGATTAACTGCTCTAACACTTACGGCGCTCTTACTTGAGAGAAATACATTTAATAATCCAGAAGATAGCGAAGCTGGTCTTGCCGGTTTGAGTCTGACGCTCTCAATTGCTGCAGTTGGCTTTGTTATCGGCGCACTGATTGCACCTATTGGTGTACGCAAGATGGGTCGCCACCGTTGGATGCGGCTTTCAATTATGGCGGCAAGTATTTGCTCACTATTACTTGTCATTGAACGAACACCGGTACTACTTGCTGCAACCGCATTCTTTACAGCGCTCTGCGGGCAGAGCTTGAAAGTCACCAACGATGCACTGGTGCAATCAAAGATTGATGATTACTTCCGTGGTCGAGTATTTGCTGTCTACGATGTTGTTGTTAACTTCGCAATCGTTTCGGGGGCGCTCTTTGCCGCCTGGATTCTGCCGATCAGCGGAGATTCATGGTTATTACCTCTGATCATTTCGATTGCATGGTTGCTCGTTGCAAATATAACTCTGCGCCCAAGCCGATTCTTTCTCAAAAGTTAAAACTTAAGGATGGCGCCTAGCTTTCCACCATTGGATCAACTCTTCGGTCGCACGTTCTTCGCCTAGCGGGCCGTGCTCCATACGTAACTCCATAAGGAAATCCAGCGCTTTACCAACATCGGCAGATGGCTTAAGCCCAAGTAGCTGCATTACTTGTGCCCCATCTAGATCAGGACGAATCTTCGATAACTCTTCTTCCTCGGCAAGTTTTGCAATTCGCGCCTCTAACCCATCGTAAGTACGGGCAAGACGGTCAGCCTTCTTTGCATTACGCGTGGTGCAATCTGCTCGAGTTAATACATGCAGATGTACCAAGAGATTATCTGCATCACGAACATATCGACGTACTGCAGAATCAGTCCACTCGCCATCGCCATATCCGTGGAATCTCAAGTGCAGCGCAACGAGCGTTTCAACTGCATCGATCGTCTCATTATCAAAGCGGAGCGCTTTTAATCGCGTCTTTGTAAGTCGCGCACCAACTACTTCATGGTGATGGAAAGAGACGCCGCCGCCTTCAATTAAGTTACGAGTCTTTGGTTTACCAATGTCATGAAGCAATGCAGCTAAACGAATGACAAGATTTGGTCCACCTAGACGTTCTTCTTGTGCGATTGCTTGTTCAAGCACAGTTATGGAATGTTCGTAGACATCTTTGTGATGGTGGTGTTCGTCAACTTCAAGTCGTAACTTAGGAATTTCAGGAAGAACCAGCGTTGCAAGTCCTGTGTCAACAAGAATTGTTATTCCAAATCGGGGATTATCTGACATCAACAATTTAATAAATTCATCGCGAATACGTTCGGCTGAGATAATTGAAATGCGTGATGTCATTGTCTGCATCGCATTCAATACATCTTGATGTATCTCGAAATTCAACTGGCTTGCAAAACGTGCAGCGCGCATCATGCGTAGTGGATCATCAGAGAAAGATTGTTGTGCACTTGCCGGCGTGCGAAGAATTTTCTTTGCTAAATCATCGATGCCGCCAAATGGATCAATAAACTTTGGCTCTTTCGTTGTGAGCTCAAGCGCCATCGCATTAACTGTGAAATCGCGGCGCGAAAGATCGCCTTCAATCGTTTCGCCAAATTCGACATCTGGTTTACGAGAATCTTCTTCATACTTCTCTGTTCGGTATGTAGTCACCTCGACAGTTGTTTCACCACGTTTTGCAGCGACTGTTCCAAAGACAATTCCTGTATCCCAAACGTTATCTGCCCACGATTTGAGAATTTTCTTTGTTTCATGTGGGTGTGCATCGGTTGTGAAATCTAAATCATTTCCGAGTCGCCCTAAGAGCGCATCGCGAACAGGTCCACCCACGAGAGCGAGCTGAAATCCCTTGGCTTTAAATGCTTCGGCGAGGGATGAGGCGAGAGGGGCTTTCGAGATGAGGGAGCGGATCGCTAATTCGCCCGCGGCTCCCAAATTACTTTTCTCTGCACTCACAATAGATAAGTTTAGTCGCGTACTCTTGTCTTATGACCCCGGCACCTAGTGCGGGCAGCGAAGGTACGAAGAAGAAGCGCAGACGTCGGCGCCCTGCTAATCGCTCCCCCCAAAATCAAGATACTTCGACCCCAAATACGCCTCCCAAGAAGAAGGCGCCATCAAAACCTCCCTACGCCAAGCGTGTAGATGAAGTCAGCGCGGGTGGACTCGTTGTCGACTCCACCGGAAAGTTAGGCCTTCTTATTGGTCGGCGCGATCTTAAAGATGCAACCGGTAAGAGAATTCTCTGGTCGCTACCTAAGGGACATATTGAAGAAGGCGAAACTCCAGAAGAAGCTGCTCTGCGAGAAGTTCAAGAGGAAACTGGAATCGTCTCTGTGATTGAAAAATCTTTAGGTGTCATTGATTTCTGGTTTATGGCCGGTGGAAAGAGAATTCATAAAACGGTTCACCACTATCTCTTTAGAGAAAGCGGTGGCTTACTTGCTGCGCAAGAGAGTGAAGTTGATGAAGTTGCATGGTTTCCACTTGAAGAAATTGTTGATCGCCTTGCATATCCCGATGAGAAGAAATTGATCGCTCGCACCAATGCAACTGAGGAATTGGCGCAGCTATGAAGAGAATAATCACTGCGCTCTTCTTAATCACAGCAACTTCCCTTCCTTTCTCTCAAGCAACTGCTGCGACTCCAGTTGTGAGAATTACAGATCATCCCCATAAAGGTTTTGACGGAAAATTTCTCGATAATGATTTGGCAACTTCACTTCTGCCAGATGGCAAATTAGGGAAGTTAGTCTCGTCATTTAGTAATGCAAAGAAGACTTGGGTTATTGATTCCGCGCTCATTGATGAAATTACCGATATGGCAGATGGTTATTCATTTGATGGCAAAGAAGAAAAAGATGGTGAAGTCGCTGCGAAAAATTGGCTTGCTCGCTTAACTTTCTCTATCGGTAACAGTCCTGTTATTGCTCTTCCTTACGGAAATCCAGATCAAGCACTTGCAAAACGCCTCGCGCCAAGCGAACTTAACTTCTATTCTGCATATGCGAAAGAGAAGTTAGAGGCATTACTCGGCAGAACGGTGAACTCTGAAAACGGTTGGAGCAAAGGCTCTTCTGGCCTTGCTTATCCGCTGCGCTCTATTTATACATCCAATAGACAGGCACTTACAGGGCTTTCTTCCCTCTCATCTTCAACTGAAATCAGAGATCTCCGTGCGCAATTAGCTTTGGTCATGAACCCAGAGTTAAATCGCAAAGAGCAGAGCCAATTCTCATATGCTTCAGTTGAATCAGTTAAGAAAGTTATGGCGAAGCTTCGCGTCAGCGCGGGTCGATATCAAATAACTTCAAAAAGTGCGAAGCTCCCGGTAACTCTCATCAATGACTTTGATACGCCGACCGTTGTCAGCCTTTCTCTAATTCCCTCGAATACTCGCATCCAGCTTGAAAATGTTAACGGCATTGAGCTAGCTGCGAATTCACGTCAGCAATTGAGCATCAAGGTCGATGTGGTTGCACCAGGATCAACTGTAGTAGTTGCTCAATTTATAAATAGTCGTGGGCAACTCGTCGGTGAGACTTCAAAGTTAGAATTCAGCGCAACTATTATTGATACAAAGGTTGCTTGGTTTACAACGGCCGCTGCGATCTTCTTATTCCTTGGCGCAGTGACTCAATCAGTCCGTCGTATTCGAAGGGGGCGTAAGTGAAAAATAACGAACTCTTTCGTGCCTCAGGAATTATGGCTATCGGAACAATTCTCTCTCGCATCACAGGTTTTGTTCGCGCACTGTTAGCTGTTGCTGTTCTTGGTACGGCTTTACTTGCAGATACATTCAATGTTGCAAATACGATGCCAAACATCCTCTACAACTTACTTGTTGGTGGAGCGCTCACTGCAATCTTCGTTCCACAACTTGTTCGATCATTTTCGGATGAAGATGGTGGGGAAGGCTTTGCTTCTCGATTAGTGACAACAATTTCACTAATCCTTCTGGCTCTTGTTGCACTCGGTGTTCTCTTTGCACCTTCATTGGTTCGCCTCTATGCACCAGAATTTTCAACTCCGGGTTTTGAAACTGAGCAAGCAATTGCGGTTGCATTTACACGTTACTGCTTGCCGCAAATCTTCTTCCTGGGTCTCTTCACAATGCTGGGACAAGTGGCTAATGCCCGTGGTTCATTTGCACCGCTAATGTGGGCGCCAATCGCTAACAATTTAGTTGTTATTGTCGTATTTACGGGAATGCTGGCAGTTCAGCGATCTCTCTCACTCGACACTATTACTGATGCACAAGTGCAAATCCTTGGGTGGGGAACAACCCTCGGTGTCGTTGTACAGGCTCTCATTCTGATTCCCGTGGTCAAGCGCTCTGGAATTCACCTTCGCCTTATGTTTGGAGTACAAGGTCTTGGGAAATCATTCGGTTTAGCTGGATGGACTCTCGTCTATGTGCTGATTTCTCAGCTCGGTTATTTAGTGACGGTAAACGTTGCAACTAGCGCCGCTGTTCGAAGTGCTCGCGCCGGAATTACCACTGGAGTTGGTTTTACTCCATTTACAAGCGCTTATTACATAATGTTGCTTCCATATTCGATTGTCACCATTTCGATTGTTACCGCACTTCTTCCGCATCTCTCGAAGCTTGCAATTCAGAAGGATGTTGAAGAAGTTCGTAAACAGTTGATTCGCGCAATCCGCATGGTCGGTGTTGTCACAGTGCCAAGTGCAGTCGCGCTACTTCTCTTCGGGCCATTGATGACCCAGGCTCTCTATCTTGGGATTCCTTTGGAAGATGCTCGCTATATTGGTTTCGTTCTATCGGCTCTCAGTCTCGGCCTTGTGGCATTCTCAATTAACTTAATTTTGATCCGAGGGTTTAACGCCTTTGAAGATACAAAGACTCAGGTTGTTTCAATATTTATTATCAACGTTATCTCTGTGGCTCTCTCGTATGTATTCCTTGCAGTTCTCGATAGCAATTGGGTCACAGTTGGCCTCGGTATTGCTTTCTCAGTCAGCTACATCGTGGGGCTTTTCATCACAATCGCGCTTCTCAAGAAACATATCGGCCAACTTCAAGTATCTGAATTTGCATCGCAGCATGGTCGTCTTTTCATTGCATCGGTTATCGGCATGGTTCCATTCTTCGCAATCTCTGTAATTCTTGATTGGTCTTACGATGATGCATCCCTTCCGGTTCGCGCAGTGCGCTTGGCACTACTTTTGGGTGGAAGTGGGCTCGCATATCTCCTTATGGCTAGAGCCCTCAAAGTGAGTGAAATCGCAGGTCTTAAGGGCTTCGCCACGTCTTTGCTGCAACGCCGTCGCAAGAAGTAATCACCGTGGGGCGATATTCTCAGCCCATGAGCACTGATGTACGCGAATTAGTAATTGTTGGATCTGGTCCTGCTGGTTATACAGCTGCAATCTACGCTGCACGCGCTCAATTAAATCCCGTTATTTACGAAGGTTCTGTTACCGCTGGTGGCGCACTCATGAATACCACCGAAGTTGAAAACTTCCCTGGCTTCATCGATGGAATTATGGGACCAGATCTCATGGATAACATGCGTAAACAAGCGAAGCGATTCGGTGCAGAACTCATCACAGACGATGTTGTCGAAATGGATCTCTCTGGCGATGTAAAGATTATTAAAGATGGTTCAGGAAATACCGTTAAGGCTAAGGCTGTCATTCTTGCAATGGGTTCTGCATATCGCGAGATCGGTCTTGAAAATGAGAAGCGTCTTTCAGGCCGCGGTGTTTCGTGGTGTGCAACATGCGATGGCTTCTTCTTCCGCGATCAAACAATTGCTGTTGTTGGCGGCGGAGACTCTGCAGTTGAAGAAGCAACATTCTTAACAAAGTTTGCAAGTAAAGTAGTTTTGATTCACCGCCGCGATGAACTTCGAGCATCAAAGATTATGCAGGAGCGCGCATTCGCTAATCCAAAGCTCGAGATGCTTTGGGATACAGAAGTTATTGATGTCCTTGGTGCTGAAAAGGTTGAAGCGCTCGAACTTCGCAATACAAAGACAGGTGAAGTCGGCAAGCGCGATTTCACCGGACTCTTCGTCGCTATCGGGCATATTCCACGCTCTGAACTTGTTACATCTTCTGTAGCTCTCGATAGCGAAGGTTATGTAAAAGTTGAAGGGCGTTCAACACGCACAAACCTTGCTGGCGTCTTTGCTTGCGGTGATCTCGTCGATCACACATACCGCCAAGCGATTACAGCAGCTGGTTCTGGGTGTCAGGCCGCTCTAGATGCTGAAAAATTCTTATCTCACTAGTAACCTCGCCTCTATAAACCGTTATAGAAGTAATTGATAGATAAATAGGAGTAAATGATGAGCGCACCAGTTAAGGTCACAGCAGCTGATTTCGATGCAGTTGTATTGAAGAGCAGCACACCAGTTTTAGTTGATTTCTGGGCTGAATGGTGTGGACCATGCCGCGCGATCGCTCCAATTCTTGACGATATCGCTGCAGAACATGGCGATAAGTTAAAGATCGTAAAGCTCAACACAGATGAAGAATCTGCAATTGCGATTAAGTACGGAGTTACATCAATTCCAATGCTCAACGTCTATGTCAACGGTGAAGTTGTTAAGACAATCATCGGTGCAAAGCCAAAGCCAGCTCTTCTTAAAGAGCTCGAAGGTTTTATTTAATTCGCATCTCTAGCGGAAAAAATATCCTATGAAAGAGTTATCTCCAGATGAGATTCGCTCTTTCCAACAAGAGCGCGGGCTGCATGTCACCGGCGAACTCAATGATGCAACGAAACGCGCTTTAGAAGAGGCGCGCTGGAAACTCGGCGATCGTTCTCTTTATTTGCAACAACCACCGCTAATGCGCGGTGATGACATTGCTGCTCTGCAAGCACGACTTACAGAGATGGGCTTTCACTGCGGTCGCGTCGACGGCATCTTCGGATCGATGACTGAATCTGCAGTAAAAGAATTTCAGAAATCTGTTGGCGTTGTAGTTGATGGAAAATGTGGGCCTGCAACAATTATTGGTCTACTTCGACTTACAAAGATTGTTTCGGGTGGTGCACCTGCAGCTCTTCGTGAAAGTGCACAACAGAAAAATCGTGGACCTGCTCTTGCTAATAAAGTAATTGTTATTGATCCAGGCTCTGCAGAGTATGAGAAAGAGATTGTTTACGACATCGCTCAACGTTTAGAAGGTCGTTTACTTGCACTTGGTGCAAGCGTCTTCTTAACTCGCGGTGGGCAAAACAATCCAACCGAAACAGAACGCATTGCATTTACCAATGAAAATAGCGCTGACTTGATGATCTCGTTGCACATCGATACACATTCAAATCCTGAAGCTCACGGCGTCGCAACTTTCTTCTACGGAAACGACCAGCACGGTGTGCACTCAATTGTTGGGGAAAGATTTGCATCCTTAGTGCAGCGCGAACTGTGCGCTCGTACCGATTTTCTCAACTGTCGTGCACATGCAAAGACTTGGGATCAACTCCGTTTAACTTCCGCACCTGCAGTCCGTGTTGATCTGGGCTACATATCTAATTCAGGCGATGCCGCCCGCCTTGCTCGAGCGGAATTTAGAGATACTGTGGCCGAAAGCTTCATCATCGCTATTCAACGCCTCTATTTATCGGTTGAGGATGATGCCAAGACCGGAACGCTACGAATCTCTGATTTGCGTGGGGCTGGCATCCGTAACTAATAAGCAAGAAATAAGTTAGCAAGCATCAACGCCCATATGGGAGACTTCTACCTATGTCAGATATTTCAGTTCGCTATCAAACCGGTGCACCACAGAATCTCGAGAAGAGATTTGCCGCTCGCGCCGCCGGTATGTTGCCATCTGAAATTCGCTCACTCTTCGCAGTTGCCTCCCGCCCTGAAATCGTTTCACTAGCGGGCGGAATGCCAAATTTATCTGCGCTCCCAATGGAGATGATGGCCGGCGTTGTTAATGAATTAATTCTCACCAACGGCGCAGAAGCGCTTCAATATGGAAGCGGACAGGGGCACCCAAAACTTCGCGAACAGATCTGCGATGTGATGGCGCTCGAGGGAATTCGCGCCAACCCTGACGATGTTGTTATTACAACCGGTTCACAGCAAGCTCTTGATCTCATCTCTCGTATCTTTATCGATCCAGGCGATGTTGTTCTCGTAGAAGCACCTTCTTATGTCGGTGCACTCGGAACTTTCCGTCAATATGAGGCATCTGTTGTGCATGTCGAGATGGATCACGATGGCCTTATTCCAGAATCACTGCGCGCTGCAATTAAGAGCGTCCGCGCTGCAGGTCGCAAGATTAAGTTCCTTTACTTGATTCCGAATTACCAGAATCCAACCGGTGTCTGCCTACCTGCAGATCGCCGCACTGAGATTCTCAACATCTGCCGCGAAGCAGAAATCTTCGTTCTTGAAGATAACCCTTACGGATTACTCGGTTTCGATAAGCCATCACCAAATGCGATGCGCGCTGAAGATTCAGAGAACGTTATCTATCTCGGATCATTTTCAAAGACGATTGCATCTGGTCTTCGTGTCGGTTGGGCTTTAGTTCCGCAATCACTCAAAGATAAAATGGTTATCGCATCTGAATCTTCGATTCTTTGTCCATCAAACTTCACACAGCTAACAATCTCTAGTTATTTAGCTGATCAGCCATGGCGCGATCAGATCGCTAGCTTCTGCGAGCTCTACAAGGTTCGTCGTGATGCGATGCTTGAATCACTTGAAGCGCACTTCCCACAAGAAGCAACATGGACAAAACCTGGTGGCGGTTTCTATGTCTGGGTAAATCTTCCAGCAGAAATTGATACAAAGGCGCTTATGCCAAAGGCAATCGTTGCAAAGGTTGCCTACGTTCCAGGAAATGCTTTCTATGCAGATGGATTGGGTTCCTGGTCGATGCGTCTTTCATATTGCCACCCAACTCCAGAGCGAATCCGCGATGGCGTAAAAGCTCTCGGTGGTGTGATTAAGCAGGAGATGAAGCGCCGCGGTACGGCTCTAAATTAACCCTCGATTAGATCAACAATGCGTTGTAGATCTTCGCTTCCAGCAAATTCAATAACAATCTTTCCTTTACCTTTTCCTGCTTCCACACTGACGCGGGTATCGAGGTAATCACTCAAAAGCTCAGCTGCAGCAAGGCCTGCGCCAGATACACCCTTCACTGCAGGCTTCTTAGTGCCCTTATTTGAAGGCTTTGCAGTAGCAATGATCTCTTCAGTTGCGCGAACACTTAAACCTTCAGCGACGATACGAGCTGCTAGCTTTTCAATCTCTGCGCCATCAGTTAGCCCCAGTAGTGCACGTGCATGTCCTGCAGATAGAACACCTGCAGCAACTCTGCGCTGCACCGCTTCTGGCAAGTTAAGTAAGCGAATTGTGTTTGAGATCAGTGGGCGTGAACGACCAAGCTTCAGTGCAAGTTCATCGTGAGTGCATCCAAAATCTGTAAGCAGTTGTGCATATGCAGCGCCTTCTTCAAGTGGATTGAGTTGGCTTCTATGAATATTTTCAATCAACGCTTCGCGAAGAAGTTCATTATCTGGAGTCTGGCGAATAATTACAGGAATCGATGTAAGTCCTGCAGCTTTTGCTGCACGGAAACGTCGCTCACCCATAATGAGTTCGTAGCGACCTTCTCCAACTTTACGAACAACAGGTGGTTGCAAAATTCCAATTGATTTAATCGATGCAATTAATTCATTGAGCGCGGTCTCATCAAAGACTGTTCGTGGTTGGCGCGGGTTGGGAGAAATCTGCGAGATAAGAACTTCATTCTGCTGTGCAACTTCTGTTCCGTTAACTGTTAAGGATGTTGGGATAAGTGAATCTAAATTAGTACCAAGACCGCCGCGCTTAACTGCCATTATGCAATTCCGTCCTTAAGTTTATTGTTGTAATTAATGCTTACAACATTTGAATCAAATACAACTTCATCTTTTGCTTTGCCGCGCTCTGCAATCTCGCGTGCAACTTGCATATATGCAATCGCTCCCGGTGATAGCGGATCGTAAGTCATTACAGTTTGATTGTAAGAAGGCGCCTCAGATACGCGCACTGCGCGAGGAATAGGAATATCAATTAACTCTGTTGGGAAATGCGAACGAACATTTGCTGCAACATCGTTTGATAAACGTGTGCGTCCATCAAACATAGTTAAGACAATTGTTGAAAGATTGAGTGTTGGGTTAAGTCGCTTCTTCACAACAGAATATGTTTCAAGTAGTTGCGATAGACCTTCGAGTGCGTAGTACTCGGTTTGAATTGGAATCAACAACTCTTTCGATCCTGCAAATGCGTTAATTGTTAGCAATCCAAGTGATGGTGGACAATCGATAAAGATGTAATCATAATTTGCACTGATTTCATCAATTGCAGCTTTAAGTTGTAGTTCGCGTGCAACCATTGAAACTAAATTGATCTCTGCATTGGCAAGAGATGTATTTGATGAAACACAATCAAGTGCAGGGAAACCCGCGACCTTCTGAATTACTTCTGAGATCTGCGCATCGCCCATTAAAACTTCATAGACGCCGGCCGCCTGGCGGTGCTCCACACCGAGGGCAGTTGAGGCATTTCCTTGGGGATCTAGATCGATAACCAGGACCCGCAAGCCACCCATCGAAAGGGCTGCTGCGATATTGACTGTAGTGGTGGTCTTTCCGACCCCGCCCTTCTGGTTTGCAACGGTGAAGATTCGGGTTGAAGCTGGCTTAGCCATCGCCTCTTTGAGGCGGCGGACCCCGACTACCTTTGTGCTTGTTTCACGTGAATCATCGCCGGCCATGGGGCAATCTAAGCAGGTTTACGTAGCTCGACAATACGGCCGAGGCCAACTCCTTCAAGCTCAATCTCATGCAGAACAGCGTTCTTGACCCCAACCATCTCGGCTGCGGCTGATTCCCCCTTCATTGCAAGGAGGGCTCCCCCGGTTTTGACCATATGCCAGCTCATCTTCTTTAGCTTTTCGAGCGGGGCAACAGCGCGGGCGGTTACAAAATGGGCGGTCTTCTTTACATCTTGGGCGCGGCCACGGATGACCTCGATATTGAGCCCTTCGGTGGCCTCTTTCAAGAATTCGACCCGTCGTTCCAGCGGTTCAATGAGCGTTACCTGGATATCTGGACGAGCCAAGGCGATGACAATTCCTGGCAGGCCTGCCCCTGATCCGATATCAAAGAGGGTTGTTCCTTGCGGTAGAAGCTGGGTTACGGGCAGGCAGTTAAAGATATGGCGATCCCAGATGCGCTCGCCCTCGCGTGGGCCAATGAGGCCACGCTCAATTCCGGCAGTTGCTAGGAATTGGGCGAAGGCCTGGATCTCATCCACACGCTCTGGAAAGTAGCGGCCGACTAGCCCCTCTACATTTTGTTCCACGTGAAACTACGCTGGGTAGATAACGACGAAGCGGTTTGGATCTTCCCCGTCAGATTCTGAGGTTAGCCCCAGGGTCTGGATTGTGTCGTGGATGATCTTGCGCTCAAAGGCGTTCATTGGGTCGAGCTTGATTGAGCTACCTGTGGTCTTCGCCTGCTCAGCCATCTTCTCAGCTAGAGCGGTGAGCTCCTTGCGGCGGCCAGCGCGGAATCCATCGATATCGAGCATCAAGCGGCTACGGTCGCCGGTCGCTGTCTGAACAGCTAGGCGTGTGAGCTCCTGGATTGAATCGAGGACCTCTCCCTCAGCGCCGACGAGGTGCTTAAGCTTGCCACCCACGATCGCTAGCGATGCGCGGCCATTTTCGACGTCGATATCGATATCGCCATCGAGATCTGCAATATCAAGTAGCCCTTCGAGGTAATCGGCTGCAATATCGCCTTCCTCCTCAAGCTTCGCTGGGCTCTTTGGAGCCTTTGCGACCTTCTCTTCAGTAGCTTCTACTGCTTCAGTCTCTTTTACATCTGCCATGTGATAAACCTCTGTCCTATTAATGCGTTATTGATACTAATTGTCCGAATTATTACTTCTTTTTCTTCTTCTTTTTTGGTTGTTGGCGTTGTCCCTGAACTTCTGGAGCTTGCTCCTCGTTCTGGTCAATATCTGATGCGTTCTCTTTTCCTTCAAGCTTTGCCCCGTCAAGTTTTGCTTTGTGGGCGCGCTTTCGCTGAAGCTCTTCATATGCAGGAGATCCCGGAGTTGGGTTTCTCTTGATCACATAAAACTGTTGGCCCCATGTCCAGAGGTTTGTCGTCGACCAGTAAATCAAAACACCGACAGGGAAGTTAACACCTGAAACTGCGAAGATCACTGGGAATAAATACAACATGATTTTCTGCTGCTGCAACATCATATTGTTGCTTGAGTCCATCTTTGGCATGCCTTTAACCATCAATTGACGTTGTGTTGTAAATGTTGTTGCTGACATAAAGACAATCAGAAGTACGGTAACGATTCTTACATTGAGCTCTGTTGTTCCAAGGAAGCTCTGTGAAATCTTTGCACCGAAGAAAGTTGCCTGCGCTGCGCTATCTAGATATTCCCCTTTAAGGAACCCACGAGCGATTGGTGCAGAGACGCCTTCTGGAGTTTTGGCAGCAATTCCATTAAGAACAGTAAAGAGCGCGAAGAAGATTGGTGCCTGAGCAAGAATTGGAAAACATGATGCAAGAGGGTTTGTCTTATGCTCTTTATAGAGCTTCATCATCTCTTCTGATTGCTTCTGGCGATCATCCTTGTATTTCTTTTGAATCTCTTTCATTTGTGGTTGCAGAACAGTAAGTGCGCGTTGGCTCTTAATTTGCTTAACAAAGAGTGGGATCAAAATGATTCGGATTAATACAACGAGTCCGATGATTGAGATTGTCCATGTAACACCAGAGTCAGCTCCAAAGACAGGAGAGAAGACTTTATGGATTGCAACAATGACACCTGAAACGATGTTGTATAAAGGATTGAGAATAAAGCCCATTATTTAGCTCCTACTAGCTGATTCTTGCGTGCTTTAACTGCATCAGCGCAGTCAATTTCTTCATCTACATAATCCACTCCGCCGAGCGACCAAGGGTTGCAGCGGAGAATTCTCCAGGTGGCCATCACAATACCTTTTGCGCCGTGGCGCTTAATTGCAGTGAGGGCATAGTTTGAACATGTTGGGTAGTACTTACAACGTGGTGAAGTTGAACTAGAGAAAAATTGGTAGAGCTTGATAAATGGTGTGAAGATTATCTTCATGCTCGCGCCTCAAATTTCTTAGCGCGTGAATTTAACTTCTCTAGCAAATCTGAAATTTCAGTTGTTACATTCTTATCGCCGCTCTGCTTCAGTGCGCGGATGACCAGAAGCGATCCCGTTGGAAGTGTTGCAATATGTGGTGCGACAGCGTGACGAACTTTGCGCGCAAGACGATGACGCTTTACAGATCCGCCGACAGTTTTATTAATAATTAGCCCGCACTTAGCGCTAGATTCATTTGTGACAGGCGAGATGTATAGATATCCAACGAAGTGTTCTGAAGTAACTCGAATACCGCTCTTAGTTGCGCGAGCGAAATCTGAGCTTGAGGTTAAACGTGCATCTGTTGGGAGCACGAAGAGATCCGTTGCGCTCTTAAACCTTAAGCAGAGAGCTTTGAGCGGCCCTTAGCGCGGCGAGCAGATAGAACTGCGCGGCCTGCGCGGGTAGCCATGCGGGCGCGGAAGCCATGCTTCTTGGCGCGGCGACGCGTATTTGGCTGGTAAGTGCGCTTTGTCATGAGAACTCCAAAATAGTAAATAGGTACATATGGTCAGAAATACGGGGGAAGCAAGGAGGCAACGGTACGGGTGTGGATAGCCGCTGGTCAAACCCGGGTATTGGCCCCCTGGGAGTTGAAAATTGTGGATAACCACTTGCTATTTTCCGAAATGGGGTCTACTTTGCGGGTTCTCCACAGGTATCCGTCGAAATCGGTCTATTTAGAGGCTCAACCCCTACTTTAGACCACAACCTGTGGATAACATTGTGGATAGACCTGGGGGTTCGTGG